>NZ_JBHLTL010000006.1:0-692500 GCF_042434435.1 Novosphingobium aquiterrae
GCCAGCCGCTCGCTGGGACGAGCTCATGCCCTGGCACTGGACTTCCAGCCAGCAGCCGCTGATCGCAGAGGCCGCCTAACCGGCGGCCTTCAGGCCACGCTTACGCACAGTCGAGTCCGATCGCTTCTTTGAACAGTGTTCGGGGATGAATGTTGAGACTGTCGCCCGAGCCAACCGCAAGGATCCGCTCGGCAATATAACCTTCTTGCCGATCAAGGAACCAGCCGATCAACTGCTCGTTGCTGCGGCCGCTGAACCGCATAATGAGGTAGTCTAGAAAAGCTTTCGATTCAGTGTTGACTGGTTCGCGCTCAATTCGCTCACGCAGCCCGACATCGACGAGCTGCCTTGCGGCCATTAGCAAAGTCGCGAGTTCCCCGTCTGCGCCCATAGCGCGCCGCAATTCTTCCGGGCTTGCGCTTACCACACCGGCGATGCTGCCGAGCCGATCGATTAGAGATCGAGCGCGTAACGTCGCTCGATCTCCTAAAAGAGGAGTGAGGATCTGGGCAAGGGCGACAAGCTGTCGATCCTCATGGTGCGACGCGCGTGCAACCAAGTTCCCATCAGCAGCAATGCTATCTGCAAGTAAGATGGGACCCGAATCATCACTGAATATACCAGTGGATCGATCTGGAAGCTGATCAGGCGCAAGAAATGTCCCAGGACAGCAATCACTTGCGCCGAAGACACCCACAGCGTCCACCATCGATCGGCTTTCAGGGCGATCCATCCGGTCGTTGTCAGGGTTATCATATCGATCGTCAGATGTCCCAGATCGACTTGCCCGTAGTGTCCTCCACCAGCGATCAACCAGTGGTAGAGCGGATCGAGGACAAACATCAGAATGAGCGCGGCAGCAGTGGCACGCTCGGGAGCCGCGCCCCTGCGCCAAGCAAACACTGCCGCAAGCACAAGGAGCGCCACTTCGAGAAGGTATCTGGTCATCGATCATTGAGAGACACGCCGCCGCGCCGATGGTCAAGGATTAGGCAACCGCTTCAAGCGCGGCAGCGGGCTCGTGCTCGACCATGCCAGAAGGTGGACAAGTCGGTTCGTCTGCACTGCAGTAAATCGCGGCTGCACTGATGGCCTGGTTGTGTACGCGGAAAATGTTCGAACCTGCATCGAGCAGGCTAGACTGGACCTTGTTGAGACGCAGCAGCGCGTCTTGCCCAACATGCGGAGGGACGCCAGCCTCGCGGCGCGCTGTAACGATAGTGCGGATTACTTCCGTGGTGCGAAGCATGGCTTCATCGAGCGCCGCTTCGGCAGCCGGAATCTCGCGACGCAGTCGCGCCGCTGCGGTGAATACTGTAAAAGTCATGTTAGTCTCCGGTATTGATTCTACATCAGTTTACCGAAGCCTCGAACCAAAAGTGTCGAGGAGGGCACCTAACCCATTCGCGACACCAAGACCCAAAAGGGTCAAACAAAGCAGCGCTGCAGCACCTGCCAGAATGATTCCGACCCGGTAAAGCGCGCTGTCAGGAAGGCCCCGCAGCTTCGGCGCGAACCGCTTCTCTCCATCCTGCCACGGCGCATGTACGTCAAACGTCTGAGCGTCATGCATAGTGTAGATCGGCGATGGCAATTCGCTGCTGGAGTTATCGGACAAATCTGGTGGATGCGTTACCGGGGAAGATCGATATGGGAGAGTTTCCCATGTCCCTGTCAGTGAAGCGTAAAGGCGCGCAGCTTCGGAGCGACTTGTGACACCTAGCTTCGCACGCGCGCCGTCTAGTCGTTGATCGACGGTCTTCGGTGAAACGTTAAGGAGCCGCGCAATTTCTTTCGAGGAATTGTGCTGCAAGACCAATTCCAGCGCCTCGCGCTGCTTGTCGGTCAATGTCCGAATAATGTCATCCGGCTTCCGCAAAACAGGGACCTTGGTTATCTGACGGCCCGTTACCCTAAGGCATACTGCTGGAGCAGCCAACTTCAAAATCGAGTCGATACAGCCTTTGGAGGCCTCGGAATTGGTCCGATTTGGACCGATTCTAAAGCGCGATCTGTTTGATCAATTGCTTCGCTCAACTTTATTCCAGCAATCGGTAGCCCAATCGCGTCAGCAATTTCCAGGGCTTCCGCGATGCGCAGCCTAAGCGTCAGAAGAGCCTCTCTTTGCTGCTCGCCGACGCTATTTCGATTCATGAGATCTCCGGGCTCCCCAATGCCGGGTTTGTGACCTCATGGGCATATCGTAGACCTGTACAATTTCAAACAGAAACCAGCTGCGCTTGTCCTAAAACGGGAAATCGACACTCCTTACTCGCTCCAAGCGGAGACGAGTTGCCATTAGACTGACAGCACCGCCATTTTTCCCCGGTAAATCAATTTCGTCTCAGGTACCTTGCGCCAACTGCGGTGCATTTGGCACTCGCAACAGTGCACATCGGCTCATGTGATCACAACGAGCGCAGCAGGGCGGTGCGGGATCGCAAGTCTCCCTGTTGGCCGCGGGGAATACTTTCACTATAGCGCACAATCCTGCACACAAACGCTGCCTTGCCTTGTCGATAACCGAACCTATTGCCGCTCCGGCAGGCCTTGAGGCCGTTCTCCTCGCCAACCGCGGGGCGCTTCTGCGTTTCCTTTCCGCACGTGGCGCGGGCGACGCGGCCGAAGACATTCTTCACGAAGTCTGGCTCAGAGTGACCCAGTCCGCTGGCGCCAGCGGCCCGATCGCCGCGCCGCTGGCCTACCTCTATCGCACAGCAAACAGCGTGATGATCGACCGCTATCGCGCGCGTCGCCAAGCAGACGCGCGAGGCGAAGCCTGGGCAGACATGCATGCCGCCGGCGACCCTGCTTCCGTGGCAACGCCCGAACGCATTGCGATCGGGCGCGATACGCTCGCCGCGATTTTTCATGCCTTGGATGCCGCAAGTCCGAGAGCGGCGGCTGTATTCCGCCAGCATCGCATAGAAGGGGTGCCCCAGCGTGCAATTGCCGAAGGTTTGGGCGTCAGTCTCTCCACCGTGGAGAGCGATCTTCGCATCGCCTACCGCGTGATAGCCGCATTCCGGGAGCGTGACGATGAGGTTTGAGCGCAACGACTCCGTCATAGGATCAGGAGGCCGTGGTCATGGCGATTGATCCAAGAATGCTGGACGAGGCGGCGAGCTGGGCGGTGCGCACCGGCGATGCGGCATTTGCCGATTGGGCCGGTTTCACCGAGTGGCTTGAGAGGGATGCAGGCCATGCCGAAGCCTATGACCGGGTCATGGGCGCGATCGAAGGTGTCGTCGAAGTGGCCGGGGCAGAACCTTCCGCCATTCCTGGCGCGGACATTGCCTTGGAGCCGCACGTAAAGCGCGGCCCGTTCCGCGCCTGGATTGGCGGGGCGATCGCCGCCGTGCTGGTGCTTGCCGCGGTGCTTGGCCTGCAGCTGCGCGGTGGCGGCGTCGACTATGTGACAGCACCTGGCGAGACACGCAGTGTCGCGCTTGCCGATGGCAGCCGAATCACGCTAGCGGGCGGCACCCGGCTGGCAATGACCAGCACACGTGCCGTCCGGCTCGATCAGGGACAAGCGCTATTCGAAGTGCGTCACGACGCTGCGCGGCCATTTGTCGTCGTTGCGGGAGAGGCAACGCTGGTCGATGTCGGCACGGTGTTTGACGTCAGGCGCGAATTGGACGCGACCGTTGTCGGGGTCAGCGAGGGCGCGGTGGTTTTCAACCCGAAGCGTCAGAACCTGCGCGTCGATCCCGGCGAGCAGGCATCACTGCGTAACGGGTCGGATCGCATCGTTCGCAGCGTGGTGCCGGTCTCGGCGATCGGCGAATGGCGCGAAGGTCGGCTGACCTTCCGTGACGCGTCACTTGCCGATGTGGCCGCTGGTTTGACCCGCGCAACCGGGATCGACTTCACCGCAAGGCCGGGCGGTTCGCGGCGGGTATCGGGCAGTGTCGTCGTCGCCCCGCTACGCAGCGACCCCGCCGCGCTTGGTCCCTTGCTTGGCGTGACCATGACGCGGTCGGCGGATGGCTGGACGATCGAGCCCTGATCATGTTGCGGCCGCGGTACGGACTTCTTGCCACACTGGTTGCGATTGCTGCACCCGCTCAGGCCAATGAGGCGCGACTCGATGTGCCGAAAGGCCGGCTGGGCGATGCCGCCGTGGCGGCGGCACAGCAGACCGGCAGTACCATCGTGGTTGTTGACGAAAACCTGTCCAACCGAAAGGTCGGGCCGCTGCGCGGGACCATGACAGCAAGGCAGGCTGCAGAACGGCTGGCGCGGGCCTCTGGCGGGCATCTGGTGGTGGTCAACGGTGCGGCCTTCCGTATCGAGCGCGCGCCGACAACCCCGCCCCGCTTGGCAGCTGTCGAACGCCCGGCAAAAGCCGCCAGGCGCCCGGCTCCTGAATTGCCGCCCGAAGCCTTTTCCGAGCAGCCGATCGTGGTTGTCGCCAGCAAACGCGACTTGACGCTGCGTGACTTTCCCGGCCAGGTTCATCAGATCGATGGCAGCGATCTTGTGTTTGGCGGGGTTGGCGGGACCGATCGGATCGCGGCCCGGATCGCGACCGTTTCAACCACGCACCTCGGAACCGGGCGAAACAAGCTGTTCATCCGCGGCATCGCCGATTCCAGCTTCACAGGGCCTACCCAGTCAACAGTTGGCCAGTACCTTGGCGATCTGCGGCTGAGCTATAACGCCCCCGATCCCGATCTGCGACTGTCCGATATGCGCGCGGTCGAGGTCCTCGAAGGCCCGCAGGGTGCGCTTTACGGGGCGGGATCGCTGGGCGGCATCGTTCGTTTTGTGCCGAACGACCCCGATCTTGGTGCGGCGGCGGCGTCGGGGATCGTCGGCGGAAGCGTGACAGCGCGCGGCGAACCGGGTTTCGATGCCAATCTGGTGGTGAACCTGCCGTTGGCCGAGGATCGGATCGGACTGCGCGTTGCGGCCGACGGAGAACGGCAAGGTGGCTACATCGACAAGCCTCTGCTTAGACGTGAGGATGTCAACCGGACATGGGTCGGCGCGGTGCGCGGATCGATCCGTGCGCGAATTGCAGCAGACTGGACGCTGGACCTGATTGGCCTGACCCAGACAACGCGCGGCGATGACAGCCAATATGCCGATCGCGGCGGAGCACCGCTCGAACGCAGCGCCCGTGTCAGCGAAGGATACGGCGCACACTATGGTCAGGGACAGATCGTGCTCTCGGGCAGGGTCGGGGATATCCGCCTGCGCTCATCAACCGGCGCAGCCCGGCAGGATCTGTCCGAACGGTATGACGCAACCCTGCCGGATGGGCCGGACCGGCTTTTCGTGCAACGCAACCGCACCCTTCTGTTCGCGAACGAGACCCGGATCTGGCAGCCCCTTGGCCGCCGCTTCGGCTGGCTTGCGGGGATCAGCTACACGCACAACAACACACGGTTGCAGCGCGAATTGCAGGCTTCGGACACCATTACACCTTATACCGGCGTGGCCAACAGTATCGAAGAGTTTACCCTTTACGGCGAGGCGAGCGTCCGACTGTTCGAAGGGCTGGTGGCGAGTGCCGGGGGCCGCCTGACCTGGTCGACACTCGATGGCGCGGGCGAAGATGTCAGGCCAGAGATCGCGCTGGCCAACGGCGCGATAACTGCGCAGCGGACCGAGCGCATGGCGCTGCCTTCGCTTGCCTTGACCGCGCACCCACTGGCCGCATTGACCATGTACCTGCGATATCAGGAAGGCTTCCGACCAGGCGGCCTGACGGTCGACAATGATTTCGTCCGCCGTTTCCGCAACGACAGGATTTCCACAATCGAATTCGGGTTGCGGCGCGGATCAGCAGGGCGCGGGCCGTTCGATCTAGCCGCCAGTGTCTCCTTCACCGACTGGCGCGATATCCAGGCCGACTACATCGACCTGGCTGGTCTGCCGACCACTGCCAATGTCGGCAATGGGCAGATCTGGACTTTTACCCTGACAGGCAGCGCCCTGATTGCCCCGGGACTGCGCATCGACGCTGGCGGCGTGATCAATCGGAGCCGAATTTCGCAGCCCAACCTTTACGCTGATGTGCTGGTACCATCATTGATTCCGATCACCGAGGTACCCAATGTCGCCAAGGTCGCGGCGCGTATCGGTGTCGACTATCGCCGCAAGCTGGGCTCTGCGATCGAACTGCACGGGCAGGGCTGGGCGCGCTACGTTGGGCAGTCGCGGCTTGGCGTAGGACCGGAACTGGGCGACTTGCAAGGCGACTATCTGGAAACCGGAGCGACCATCAGACTTGGTACCGATGCGCAAGGCGCAACCCTGTCGATCACCAATATTCCCGACGTTGCCGGTAACCGCTTCGCGCTTGGAACGCCATTCGCGATCGGGCGCAATCAGGTCACACCGTTGCGTCCGCTGACCGTGCGACTGGGTTTCGACGCCCGCTTTTGACCTTGCTGCATGTGCGGGGAGCAATTTCTGTACAAGTAACCAAGGCCGCGAAGCCGCGGCTCCGTCTTCCCTTGCGACAGCCGAGAGGGAGGTCTTTCCGATGCGCCGACAATTGCTTGCCGCCACCGCCGTTCTTGCCCTGGCAACGCCGGCGATGTCGGCCAGTCGCGGCTTTGAGTGGGAACAGAACTGGGCGAACTGCAAGGCAAGGATCAGCAAACCGGAGCGACCGGCAGGGTCCTCGCCGCTGCGCAAGGCGGAGCCCTGTCTATCGCCAATATTGCCGACGTTGCCGGTAACCGCTTCGCGCGTGGAACGCCGGTCGCAATCGGGCGCAATCAGGTCACACCGTTGCATCGGCTGAACGTGCGGCCGGGCCTGGGCGCCGGCTTCTGCCCTTTCCCGACGAGCGGCGCGAAATTTTTTGCAAGTTACCAAGGCTGCGAAGCGGCGGCTCCGTCTTCCCTTTCGACAGCCGAGAGGGAGATATTCCAATGCGCCGAACATTGCTTGCCACGACTGCCGTTCTTGCCCTGGCAGCGCCGGCGATGGCAGAAACGGTCATTACCGCCAAGCGGACCACGACAATTAACACCTCGACCGCCAACAATGGCGCGGCTGACTCGATCCGTATCGGCAGCGCTGGCTCGATCGAGATCACGTCCGGCACGGCCATCACTGTCGACAGCAACAATGCTGCGACCGTTGAGGGTAAAATCATCGTCTCCAACGCGCCCGGCGGCGCGGGCATAGTCGTCAACGCAGGGACCAGTGGCGATATCGTTGTGGCCACGACCGGATCGATCACCGTGGATGAACCCTATACCGCAACCGATACTGATAACGATGGCGATCTGGACGGTCCATTCGCGGTGGGTGCCAATCGATATGGCATCCGTACCCTTGGTGCCCATACCGGCAAGGTGACGCAAAGCGGAACGATCCTGGTCGAAGGCAACGATTCTGCAGGTATCTGGCTGGGCGGCTCCCTGACCGGCAACTTTACGCATGACGGCAAAACGACCGTCATCGGTGATCGTGCGGTCGGCATTCGCGCGGACGCGATCAACGGTTCGGTCCGGCTTGCGGGCCAAGTCAGCGCGATTGGCGTTGGTGCGGTCGGCGCGCGCTTTACCGGTGATGTCTCTGGGGCGATGGTGGTTCAAGGCGCGATCACCAGCACGGGCTATCGCTACACCACGGTCCCGGCTGACCCTTCGAAGCTTGACGCAGATGATTTGCTGCAGGGCGGTTCCGCCTTGATGATCGAGGGCAATGTCGCCGGCGGCATAATCCTGGCCATCCCGCCCCGCGATACCAGCTCGACCGACAATGACGAGGATCGCGACGGGATCGAAGACAGCAAGGAAGGGTCGGCATCTGTCGTTACCTACGGCGCCGCTCCGGCAATGGTCGTTGGCGCAACCGATCACGCCATCGCAATCGGCCCGATCGCCGGTACCGGAACCGGATTTGGCCTGCAGATCGATGGTGCGGTTGCCGGCAACGGTCTCTATTCCGGGATCGCCGGTAATGGCTTGGTTATCGGCGGCCGCGGTGGCGCAGTCACGATCGCGGGCGGAATCGGCATCTCCGGCACGGTCAGCGCCGCGTCAAATGGCGCGAGCGCGACGGCTGTCCGGATCGGCAGCGGTGCCAGCGTTCCCGAAGTGCGCAACTCCGGTACGGTCAGTTCGAGCGGCGGGGGCACAGCAACGTCGGTTTCGTCAGCAGTGTTGATCGAAGCCGGGGCCAGCGTCGCCACGGTTCGCAACAGCGGCGCGATCAAGGCATCGGCTTCGGGTGCGGCAGGCACGGCGGTAGCGATTGCCGATCGCACCGGACAGGTCGCCCTGATCGAGAACAGCGGCACGATCAGCGCGACCGGGGCGCAGGCTGATTCGGGCCGGAACATCGCGATCGACTTGTCGGCCAACACGGCCGGTGCAACCATTCGCCAGACTGTTGTTGCTGCAGGAATCGCGGCTCCCAGCATCACCGGCGACGTCCTGCTTGGCAGCGGTGACGACCTGTTCGATATTGCCGACGGCTCGGTCACCGGGATTGTCACGCTGGGAAGCGGTAATGATCGCCTCACACTCGGCGGCGATGCGACGCTGGGTGGCAAGGTCCTGTTCGGCGCGGGCAACGACACGCTCACCCTGGCAGGCACATCGGCCGTGACGGCCATTGCCGACTTTGCCGGAGGGGGAACCGACAGCCTGACGATTGCCAATTCGGCCCGCTTTGCCGGAACAATGGTCAATGCCGGTCAACTTGCGGTAACGATGACCGGCGGTTCGCTCGAACTTGTCAAACCAACCACGATCGGTTCGCTGACCACGGCAAGCGGTTCAACGCTGCTGGTCATTCTCGACAAGGATGTCGGCGAGGGGACGGCAATCACCGTGAATGGTATCGCGACGATTGCCAGCGGTACGAATATCAAGGTCCAGCTGGCCGATGTCGCCAATGCAGAAGGGCGTTATACGTTCCTTACCGCTGGCACCCTTGTCGGCGGGACCGGGCTGGTCACCAACACCGATCTTGTGCCGTTCATCTACAAGGCGGCGTTGGCGACCAATGCGCCCAGCAACCAGCTGGCGATCGACATCGCGCGCAAATCGGCGACCGAGCTGGGGCTAAACCAGTCGGAAAGCGCGGCGTGGAATGCAGCCTACGCCGCAATCGGCGGGGATGCCGAACTGGGCAAGGTCTTCCTGAACACCCGTGACGGCGAAGTCTTCCGCACCAATCTTGATCAGATGCTGCCCGACCATGCCGGCGGCACATTCCGGGCAATCAGTCTGGGCGCACGGAGCATGGGGCGGCAGATCGCCGATCCGGTGGGGCCGATCAAACTGGATGGAAACCTGCAGGTTAACCTCGGCCTCAGCGTGTGGGGAACGTCGAAGGACAAATCGGATTCGATTGCCTATGACATCAAGGGCATGGGCGGGTTACTCGGCGCGGAATGCCAGACTGGCCTTGGCTATTTCGGTGCAGACCTGACGTGGTTGTGGAGCCAGACCTACAACGGCCTGGGCGTCGACAACACGGTCAAGTCGAACACCTATATGATTGGCGCGCACTGGCGGGTGAAGTCGGGCGGCTTCCAGGCTTTTGCCCGGGGCGGTATCGGGATTGTCCGCTTCGACAGCGAACGCGCGTTCAGCGGTGCCACCGCGACCAGCCAGGTTCGCCGAACCACCAGCAGCAAGTGGAACGGGACCCTGACGACATTCGGCGCAGGCGCCTCGATCGAAGGAGGCGGACGCTACTTCTATTTCCGTCCCTCGGTCGGGATAGATTATGTCCGCCTTAGCGAGGATGGCCATACCGAAACTGGCGGTGGAACGGGCCTGAACCTGACCATCGACAAACGTTCGGGAAGCGAACTGGCTGCCGAGGGCGGCCTTGTGCTGGGGATCGATTTTAGCGGAACGGGCCGGGACGACAGCGACTGGATCCGGGTCGAAGTCGAGGGCGGTCGGCGTGAAATTCTAAGCGGCAAACTGGCCGCAACGACGGCAAAGTTCGGTTCCGGCACCCCCTTCATCTTGCTGGCCGATCAAAGCAGAAGTGGCTGGTACAGCCGCTTGCGTGCTCTGGGCGGAACCAGCGATTACCAGTTCGGCGGCGAAGTGGGCGCCGAGGATGCGAACGGACAAACCGCATATTCGATCCGCGGCACGCTGCGCATTCAGTTCTGAGTCCCCGGAAGAGGCCCGGCATCCCCCCCCCTAACGGGCCTCTTCAACCACTCCGCGTCCTTGCGTCGCAGCGGGGGCGCGGAGTGGCCAATATCCCGTCGGCCAAGCGAATCTGCCCGATGGTGACGAAGGACTGTCGAGGAGCTGCTAATCGAGTGTGGGCGTACCCTATGACTTAAGATCTCACCGTATTGGCAGCCGCATGGCTCTCTAGCGACCGCGCGGGACAAGCCGGGACGCGGTGGTAGGCCCGGTCACTGGAGCCGGTGCGTTTCAGGGTCCGGTGGGATACCGCGCTCATCACCAGCGAGGCCTGCACAAGTCAGGCCGATCAGGCCTGGTGCGAAGCCCCGCGCGCCGTACTGCCGCGCACGATCAGGCGGACGGGGACGAGCCATTCGTCATCGGGCTTGCCCGCCATCATCGACTTGAGCCGCTTGACCAGCAGTTCGGCGGCCAGCGGCAAGTCCGGCTCGATCGTGGTGAGCGAAGGTACAACGTGTTCGCCGGCGTTGATTCCGTCGAAGCCGACCACGCCAACCTCATCGGGAATGCGCACGCCGCGGGCCTGCAATTCCTGCATCGCCCCCAGCGCGATCTGGTCGCAGGCGGCGAAGATCCCGTCGAACTTCATGCCGGTTTCGATCATCCCGCGCACCGCCTCGCGGCCCTGATCGATCCGCGACAGCGCCGGATCGATCTGCGCGATCACCGGGGTTTGCCCCGCCGCACGCAACGCCTTGGAAAAGCCGTCGAAGCGTTCGGTATACTGGCGCTGGAGCGAGGTGACCGAGCCGATGTAGACGTTGCTCTTGTAGCCGCTGTCGAGCAGCACCTGCGCCGCCAGTTCGCCGCCCGCGACATTGTCCGAGCGGACCCAGTTCTGGTCCTGATAAGGCGCGCCCCAGCAGACCATATTGGCGCCGCTGTCGGCGACCTCGCGGAAATGGGCCCAGGCCTCGGTATTTTCGGCGGTGCCGATCACGATCAGCCCGTCGGCGCGGCGGTTGCTTTCGTAATAGCCGTTGAGGTTGGCGGCGCTGTCCTGGAACGAGGTCAGCGCATCGCAGCCCGCCGCCGATATGGCCGAGCAGATATTGCCGAGCAGCGAATAGTAGAACGGGTTCATGTCACCCTTGAGCTCGCCCGGGCGGCAGATCACCACCACTGCGATCACGTCGGTGCGCCCGGTGCGCAGCCGGGTGGCGTTCTGGTCGATCGAGTAATGCAGCTCCTCGGCGGCGCGCTTGACCCGTTCGCGGGTCATTTCGCTGACCACCGGATCGCCGGCCAGCGCGCGCGACACGGTCGACTGGCTGACGCCGGCCAGCTCGGCGACGTCGAACGAGGTCGCCCGCGTCCGCCGCGCCGCTTTCCTCGTCTGGTCGGCCTCGCTTACCATGTGAAGTCCTTCACCCCCGCGCCGGATGAGCGCCCAACGCCTCTCTATGCGCGAAGGGGGCCGGGTTTCAAGGCTGTCAACCTCGACCCTCTGAGTCGTCATCCCCGCGAAGGCGGAGATCCAGCTCCAAGCGCGGGAGTTGGATCTTCGCCTTCGCGGGGATGACGAGTGGAGACAAAGCAGACCTGGCTATCCAGCCGCCTCGATCCGCGCCAGCAGCGCCTCGACCTGGACCTGCGCGCCGGGCGTGGCGGAGAGCTCGGCCACCGTGCCGTCGAACGGCGCGGTCAGGGTATGCTCCATCTTCATCGCCTCAAGCGTGATGAGCTTTTGGCCCTTGGTCACCGCCTGACCTTCGCTCACCTCTACCGCGATGATCTTGCCCGGCATGGGCGAGAGGATATCGCCGTCGTGGGCAGAGTGGTGGCCGGTGCCGTCCGTGCCGCGCGTGGTGAATCGAAAGGTCTGCCCCCGCTCGGTGACGAATATCTCGTTCCCCGGGGTCATCGTTGCGCACAAGCCGAAGTCGCTTTCAAATCCGCTGACATCGCCAGTGACCGCGGAGCCGTTCACATAGAGAACAACTTCAGAAGGTGCAGGTCTGTTGAGGCGAAAGCCGAAAAGCCCAGACCGCATATCGTTTGGCTGCCAGCCAACCCAGTCAAGAAAATCGCGGCGGTAACGCTTTGCAGCGGTATCGACGGCCAGCTTGCTTGGGCTTTGAGCTGGAAGCAGCGTATCGCCCTTTTCCGCAATCAGTCCGGTATCGATTCTACCGGAACGAAATTCCGCCAGGTCGAGGCATTCGAAAAGGAAGCCCTGATTTGTCGTAAGTGGTGACACATAGCTGGCGTTCAGCGCCGTCAGCATGTGGTTGATTGCGGCGTCTCGATCTACTCCGTGCACGACCAGTTTGGCAATCATCGGGTCATAATAAGGACTGACGGTATCGCCATCGTCCACGCCCGTTTCAATCCGGATTCGATGATCGAGCGCCAAGTGGTCAATCTTTCCAGGGCTCGGCAAGAACCCCTTGGCCGGGTCCTCGGCATAGAGCCGCGCTTCCATCGCCCAGCCGGTGATGCTCAGCTCGTCCTGCTTCAGCGGCAGCGGCTCGCCGCTGGCCACGCGGAGTTGCCATTCGACCAGATCGACGCCGGTGATCTCCTCGGTCACCGGGTGTTCCACTTGCAGGCGGGTGTTCATTTCCATGAACCAGATGCGGTCGGCGCGCAGGCCTTCGGACGCGTCGGCGATGAACTCGATTGTTCCGGCGCCTTCGTAGTCGACCGCCTTGGCGGCGCGCACAGCGGCGGCGCAGATCGCCTCGCGGGTGGCCGGGTCCATCCCCGGCGCGGGGGCTTCCTCGATCACCTTCTGGTGGCGGCGCTGGAGCGAGCAGTCGCGCTCGAACAGGTGGACGACGTTGCCGTGGCTGTCGCCAAATACCTGGACCTCGATGTGGCGCGGCGAGAGGATGTACTTCTCGATCAGCACGTGGTCGTTGCCGAAGCTGGCCGCCGCCTCGCGCTGGCACGAGGCGAGGCTGTCGGCAAAGTCGGCCGCGCTATCCACCCGCCGCATCCCCTTGCCGCCGCCGCCGGCGACCGCCTTGATCAGCACCGGATAGCCGATCTGCGCGGCCTGCCCCGCCAGGAAGGCCGGGTCCTGGTTCTCGCCCATGTAGCCCGGGGTGACCGGCACCCCAGCGGCCTGCATCAACGCCTTGGCCGCGTCCTTCAGCCCCATCGCGTCGATGCTGGCAGGCTTGGGGCCGACCCAGACCAGCCCGGCGTCGATCACCGCCTGGGCGAAGGCCGCGTTTTCCGACAGGAAACCGTACCCCGGATGCACCGCCTCGGCCCCGGTGGCCTTGGCCGCGGCGATGATCTTCTCCCCCACCAGATAGCTCTCGCGCGCCGGGCTCGGGCCGATATGCACCGCCTCGTCGGCTTGGAGCACATGCAGCGCCTTGGCATCGGCATCGGAATAGACCGCGACCGTGCGAATACCCATGGCCCGCGCGGTACGGATGATCCGGCAGGCGATCTCGCCGCGGTTGGCGATGAGGAGGGACTGGATCATTTCTTCGCGCACCCCTGGGGTTCGACCGTCCACATCGCATTGGCAACCAGCCATTTCCCCTCGACCTTCACCAAATCGAACACATCGATGCCGCAGTGCGAACGCTTGCCGTTGATGTCGAACGAATAGGGCGCCCAGAAGGTGGCGATGCCGCCGTGGACCAGGATGGTCGGCCTCCAGTACCGCTCATGCAGCCGATCCTTCGCGCCGCGCATGCGCTCCACCCAATCGGCGTTGCTGCGATTGCTCAACTTGAGCGTCCCGTCGGGCGCATGAAACTGGCGGAAGGTCATGCCTTGGGGCAGCTGGTTGGCGGCAAGCGCATCCGCGTCGTTCGCATTGATCGCGGCAAGCCAGCGGTCGACCGACGCCTTGACGTCGCTGCGATCATCGGCCGAGGCCGCCCCGGGAATGAGCAGCATCGCCGCTACGACCAGGCCTAGCTTGCGCATCGATCTTCCCCTCACATCCGGAACACGCCGAACGCCGGGCGTTCGGGAATGGGTGCTTCGAGCGCTGCCGCCAGCGCCAGCCCCAGTACGTCGCGGGTCTGCGCGGGGTCGATCACCCCATCGTCCCACAGTCGCGCGGTGGCGTAATAGGGGTTGCCTTCGTCCTCGTACTTCTGGCGGATCGGGGCCTTGAACGCTTCGGCCTGCTCAGGTGTCCAGCTTTCCGCATCGCGGTGGACGGTGGCGAGAACGCTGGCTGCCTGCTCTCCGCCCATCACCGAGATTCGCGCATTGGGCCAGGAAAACAGGAAACGCGGGCTGTAGGCGCGGCCGCACATGCCGTAATTGCCCGCGCCGAAGCTGCCGCCGATCAGCACGGTCAGCTTGGGCACGGTGGCGGTGGCAACCGCGGTGACCAGCTTGGCGCCGTGCTTGGCGATCCCCTCGGCCTCGTACTTGCCGCCGACCATGAAGCCGCTGATGTTCTGCAGGAACAGCAGCGGAATGCGGCGCTGGCAGGCCAGTTCGATGAAGTGCGCGCCCTTGACCGCCGATTCGCTGAACAGCACCCCGTTGTTGGCCAGGATCGCCACCGGCATGCCCCAGATGTGGGCAAAGCCGCAAACCAGCGTCGCGCCGTAATGCGCCTTGAATTCGTGAAACTCGCTGCCATCGACCAGCCGCGCGATCACCTCGTGGACATCGTAAGGCGCGCGGACATCGTCGGGCACCACCGCGTAGAGGTCTTCGGCGTCGTACTTCGGCGCGCGCGGGTCCTTGAGCGGCAGGCCGTGATCGTTGCGCGGTCCAAGGTGGCTGACGATATCGCGCACGATGGTCAGCGCGTGCTCGTCGTTCTCGGCCAGGTGATCGACCACGCCGGACTTGCGCGCGTGCAGATCGCCCCCGCCCAGATCCTCGGCGCTGATTTCCTCGCCGGTCGCGGCCTTGACCAGTGGCGGACCGGCCAGAAAGATCGTGCCCTGCTCGCGCACGATCACGCTCTCGTCGCTCATCGCTGGGACATAGGCGCCCCCGGCGGTGCAACTGCCCATGACACAAGCGATCTGGGGAATGCCCTTGGCCGACATGTTGGCCTGATTGAAGAAGATCCTCCCGAAGTGGTCGCGGTCGGGGAAAACCTCGCTCTGGTGCGGCAGATTGGCCCCGCCGCTGTCGACTAGATAGATGCACGGCAGGTGGTTGGCCTCGGCAATTTCCTGCGCGCGCAGGTGCTTCTTGACCGTCAGCGGGTAATAGGTGCCGCCCTTCACCGTCGCATCATTGGCGACGATCATGCACTGGCGGCCCGACACGCGGCCGATCGCGGCGATGATCCCGGCGCCGGGGATATCCTCGCCGTAGACCCCGTCCGCCGCCAGCTGCCCGATCTCGAGCAGGGGCGAACCGGGATCGAGCAAACGCTCGACGCGCTCCCTCGGCAGGAGTTTGCCGCGCGAAGTGTGGCGCTCGCGCGACTTTTCATTCCCGCCCAGCGCAGCCTCGGCCACCCTCGCGCGCAGTTCGGCGGCGAGCGCACGATTGTGCGCCGCGCGGGTCTGGGCCTGCGTATCGTCGGGATTGAGCGTGGTGGAAAGGACGGGGGCGGTCATGCCGGGTTCCTGCGCTTCAAGAGACGGATCCATAGCGGGATCGTGATCATGCCCATCTGGCTGATCGCGGGAAGCACGAAGGTCAGCAGCACCGATAGCGTGGCGCCAAGGATCACCGCGTTCGACCCCGCCGCTTCGCCCAGCAGGGTGTCCGAAGTCGGATCGAGCGCCTCGATGCGCTGCACCAGCAGCCGTCCCAGCAGCGCCGTGACAAGCAGGGTCAGGTTGTAGAATAGCGCAGGCCCGAACAGGCCGAGATTGCGCCCGATCAGCGCCGTGGCAAAAGGCATGAAGGCGATGGCCATCAGGTACATCATGTTCGGCCACATCAGGCGCGGATCATAGGTTTTGACGTGATCCATCAAGCCGTGATGGGTCATCCAGAAGCGCCCGATCACCAGGAAGCTGAGCACGAAGGCGAAGAAGCTGGGGAACAGGTCGGCCAGCGCCTGCAGAAACGGCTCGCTATCCTGCACGCGCGGCAAGTGTGGCACTTCGATTTCCAGCACCAGCAGCGTGATGGCGATGGCGAAGACCGCGTCGGAAAAGAACACCAGCCGCTCGAGCGAAAGCGCGCCCCCGGCGGCGGTATGCGGTTGCCTGCTCATCAATTGGTCCCGATCAATTCGCGCCCGATCAGCATCCGCCTGATCTCGTTGGTCCCGGCGCCGATGTCGAGCAGCTTGGCATCGCGCAGGAAGCGTTCGACCGGCCAGTCCTTGGTATAGCCCGCCCCGCCCAGCGCCTGAACCGCCTCGCCCGCGGCACGGAATGCGTTCTCGCTGGCGAGCAGGATCGCCCCGGCGGCATCGAAGCGGGTGGTCTGCCCGGCGTCGCAGGCCTTGGCCACGGCATAGACATAGGCCCGCGCCGACTGCATCGCGACATACATATCGGCGACCTTGGCCTGCATCAGCTGGAAGCTGCCGATCGGCTTGCCGAACTGCTTGCGTTCGCGGACATAGGGGATGACCACGTCAAGACAGGCTTGAAGGATGCCGATCTGCATTCCGGCCAGCACGACCCGTTCATAGTCCAGCCCGCTCATCAGCACGCCGACCCCGCCGTGGACCGGGCCCATCACATTCTCGTCCGGCACGAAACAATCGTCGAAGACCAGCTCGGCCGTGGGCGAACCGCGCAGGCCCATCTTGTCGATCTTCTGGCCGATCGAGAAGCCGGGCATGTCCTTTTCGATCAGGAAGGCGGTGATCCCGCGGCTGCCGCCCTGCGGGTCGCTCTTGCCATAGACCACCAGGGTATCGGCATAGGTCGCATTGGTGATCCAGAACTTGGTGCCATTGAGGCGCCAACCGCCATCGACCAGGTCGCAGCGCAGTTTCATCGACACGACGTCCGATCCCGCCCCGGCTTCCGACATGGCCAGGCTGCCCAGGTGTTCACCGCTGATCAGCTTGGGCAGGTACCTGGCTTTTTGCTCATCGCTGCCCCAGCGGCGGATCTGGTTGATGCACAGGTTGGAGTGCGCGCCGTAACTGAGGCCCACCGCTCCGCTCGCCCTGCTGACTTCCTCGACCGCGATGACGTGGTCGAGATAGCCCAGCCCCAGCCCGCCCCACTCCTCCTCAACCGTGATCCCGTGCAGGCCGAGCGAACCCATCGGCTCCCACAGCTCGCGCGGGAAGCGGTCGTTGGTGTCGATCTCGGCGGCGAGCGGCAGGATCTGTTCATCGGCAAAGCGGCCCGCCGCCTCGCGGATCATCTGGGCGCTTTCGGTCAGGCCGAAATCGAAGTCGGGGGTGGCGCGCATGCAAACTCCTCTGGCCCTTGGCGCATAGCAAGCCGCAGCCTTCACGCAAACCGGTTACAGCAGAAAGCAGATTGGCCCCGGAGCGATCAGAACACCCGTGCTTGCATAAAACGCAATCAACCTGCCCTTTTTCGCACTTGCAGCATGGCCGCCGCAGACCCATATGCGGGAGGCCTTTCAGGCATCCTCTCCCAAGACTTTCACAGGGCCGGCATCTGCCGGCCCTTTTTTTGCGCGTCACCCTCAGTGCTGGCGCGGCAAAATCGGGATTGGTTCTGGGAGGTGGAGCGGGTAGCGGGAATCGAACCCGCATAGCCAGCTTGGAAGGCTGGTGCTTTACCACTAAGCTATACCCGCGCTCTGGGTGCCGTGATCGGTGGCAGAGCGGCCCTATGCGACAGGCGCGGCGCGGGGTCAATGCCGCCCGTGGATACGGCAGAGCGGCAAGCGCACATCGCCTCTTTACCTCAAGCTGCTGAAAGCGCAGCCTTGCCCAATCCGCACAACAACGGATGGAGGGGAACCATGAAATCGACAAATGCCCTGATGGCCGAGGCTTTCGGCACCTTCTGGCTGGTATTCGGCGGCTGCGGCAGCGCCGTTTTTTCCGCCGCCTTTCCCGATGTCGGGATCGGCCTGCTGGGCGTCAGCCTGGCCTTTGGCCTGACCGTGCTGACCATGGCCTATACCGTCGGCCACGTTTCGGGCGGGCATTTCAATCCCGCAGTCACGGTTGGATTGTGGAGCGGCGGGCGCTTCCCGGCAAAGGACGTGCTGCCCTATATCGTCGCCCAGGTGGTCGGCGCGATCATCGCCGCTTTCCTGCTGTACTGGATCGCCAGCGGCAAGCCGGGCTATGACTTGGCGACCAATGGCCTGGCCAGCAACGGGGTCGATGATCATTCGCCCGGCAAGTACACGCTGGCCGCGGGCTTTGTCGCCGAAGTCGTGCTGACCATGTTCTTCCTGCTGATCATCATGGGGTCGACCCACGGCCGCGCACCCGCCGGCTTTGCCCCGATCGCGATCGGGCTGGGGCTGACCCTTATTCACCTGATCTCGATCCCGATCACCAACACCTCGGTCAATCCGGCGCGCAGCACCGGTCCGGCCCTGGTCGAAGGCGGGATCGCGCTGCAGCAACTGTGGGTGTTCTGGCTGGCCCCGCTGATCGGCGGTGCGCTGGGCGGCTGGATCTATCGAACGCTGATCGCCGATAACGAGCCCGCCGTCACCGGCCACTGATCGCTGCGGACAAACGAAACGGGGCGCCCCGCAAGGGACGCCCCGTTTTCTTGTGCCGTATCGGCGAAGGGATCAGTGCCCCTTCTTGGCGGCCCAGACGTTGCGGTAGGCCATGTAGCCCAGCACCGTTGCATAGATCAGGAAGCCGACCCACCAGAACCCGACCTGGTGGCGCTTGTCGAGCTTGGGCTCGGCCGTCCAGACCAGGAAGGCAGAGACGTCGGTCGCCATCTGGTCGACCGTGGCCTTGGTCCCGTCGGTATAGGTCACCTGCCCGTCGCTGGTCAGCGGCGGCGGCATGGCGATGTTGAGGTTGGCGAAATAGGGGTTGTAGTAAAGCCCGTCCGGGGTCTTCGCGTCGGGGAAGCGCTTGAGCAGCTCGGCCGGCTGGGTGGTATAGCCGGTCAGCAGCGAGTGCAGATAGGATGCCCCGCCGTGACGCGCCTTGGCGATCAGTGACAGATCCGGCGGATGACCCTGGCCGGCATAGACCACCGGCGGGAAGTGATCGCTGGGCAGGCCCGGACGATCCTTCAGTTCGCCGGTCAGCGGATCCTTGGCATTGATCGTCGCCGCGGCGGCGATGGTCTTGATCTCACCCTCGCCGTATTCGAGCGCGGCCAGATCGCGGTACGACACGTGCTTGATCGCATGGCAGCTGGCGCAGACCTGCTGGTACACTTCGAAGCCGCGCTTGACCTGCTTCTTGTCGAACTTGCCGAACCAGCCGTCGCTCGAAAGCTTGAGCGGCTTGGGGTGTTCGTGGAACGCCTTTTCAACGGTGTTGGGCAGACCTTCCTTGGCCAGGCCCATGGTGTCCCACAGCAGCGACCAGGCGAGCGCGCCGGCAAAGAACAGCCCGACCAGAATGGAGAAGATACGGATCATTGTTTCGTTTCCCTCTCTGTCCGCTCAGGCCTTGGTCGCCGCAGCGGCGGCCCCGGTTTCCGCATTGTCGTGCCCGAGCACCGCATCGGTGATCGAGAAGGGCAGCGGATCGGGACGCTCGATCGACGAGACGATCGGCACGATCACCAGGAAGTGCAGGAAGTAATAGATCGAGGCGAGCTGGGCGACGAGCACATAGGGCTGTTCCGCCGGCGAGCCGCCGCAATAGCCCAGGATGATGACGTCGATCACCAGCACCCAGAAGAATTTGCGATACAGCGGGCGGTAGCCGCCCGAACGGACCGGCGACTTGTCGAGCCAGGGCAGGAAGAACCACACCAGGATCGCCGCGAACATCGCCAGCACGCCAAGCAGCTTGGCCGGGAAGAACAGGAAGTCCTGGGTGAAGCTGCGCAGGATCGCGTAAAACGGCCAGAAGTACCATTCGGGCACGATATGCGCCGGGGTCTGCATCGGGTTGGCCGGAATGTAGTTGTCCGGATGGCCCAGCGCGTTCGGCATGAAGAACACGAACGTGCTGTAGATGACCATGAACAGCCCCACCGTCCACCCGTCCTTGGCGACGTAATAGGGGTAGAACGGCACGGTATCGCTTTCCTTCTTCACTTCGACCCCGGTCGGGTTCGACGAGCCCGGGATGTGCAGCGCCCAGACGTGGAGAATGACCACGCCAAGGATCACGAAAGGCAGCAGGAAGTGCAGCGAGAAGAAGCGGTTGAGCGCGGCATTGTCCGGAGCAAAGCCGCCGAGCAGCCAGGTGTGCAGCGCATCGCCAACCAGCGGAATGGCGCTGAACAGGCCGGTGATGACCTGTGCCCCCCAGTACGACATCTGGCCCCACGGCAGGACATAGCCCATGAAGGCGGTGGCCATCATCAGCAGGAAGATGACTACGCCGAGCAGCCAGATCATCTCGCGCGGGGCCTTGTACGAACCGTAGTAGAAGCCGCGGAAGATGTGGAGATAGATCACCACGAAGAAGGCCGAGGCGCCATTGGCGTGGGCATAGCGCAGCATCCAGCCGTAGTTGACGTCACGCATGATGTGTTCGGTCGAATCGAACGCCACCGCGGTGTTGCCGCCATAATGCATCGCCAGGACGATGCCGGTGACGATCTGGATCATCAGGCACAGCCCGGCCAGGAACCCGAAGTTCCACATGTAATTCAGATTGCGGGGGACTTCGTAGCCGCCACCGACCGCGTTGTAGACCAGGCGCGGCAGTGGCAGTTTCTCATCCATCCACACCATGAAGGGATTCGTGGGGGTATAGGTCTTTGCCCAGGGGAAGCTCATCGTGTGGTCCCTCAGCCGATCTTGACGACAGTGTCGGAAGTGAATTCATAAGGCGGCACTTCCAGGTTCCTGGGTGCCGGGCCTTTGCGGATGCGGGCTGCGGTATCATAGACCGAGCCGTGGCAGGGGCAGAAATAGCCGCCGAACTCACCCTTGACCTCACCCTCGCCCGAACCGAGCGGAATGCAGCCAAGATGGGTGCAGACCCCCATCGTGATCAGCCAGTTGGTATGGCCTTCCTTGGTCCGGTCCTTCAGCGTCTGGGGATCGCGCAGCGACCCCACGTCGACCGCTTCGGCTTCCTGGATTTCCTTGGCCGTCAGGTTGCGGATGAACACCGGCTGCTTGCGGAACACCGCCTTCATCGCCTGGCCCGGCTGGACCTGGCTGATGTCGACCTCGGTCGAGCTTTCGGCGAGCACGTCGGCCGACGGCGCCATCTGGCTGATCAGCGGATAGAGCAGCGAAAGACCGCCGACGCCGGCGGCACTAACCGCAGCGATGTTGATGAAATCGCGCCGCCGTACACCTTCACCGTCGATGACGGCGGAAGCGTCGGTGCCAGCATCTTGTGCCATGGTCGAACCAATCCTGTTCATTCCGTTTCCCGCAGGACCGGGTCTTTGCGAACCCTTGGGAAACCGTCCCTAAACCGTGTCCGGGAAGCGCCCCTGCTTTCCCCCGCCGCTTGCCCCTAGGCCAACCACGAGTGCACGGCAAGTGCCGCCGACCCTGACGATTTGGCGGGCCTGATAGACGCGAAGGCCTGCGCTGCCAACTGCGAATTTCGCACCGGCTGTTGCACTGCCCGAAGGGGCAGCGCGGGGCAGGGATTACAGCCCGATCAAGGAGATCTGTCGGCCATAGGATGGTTCGCCGCGGTGGGTGGCCCGGCGAAACGAGAAGAAGCGCTCGGCATCGGGATAGGTATCGCGGCCGAGCCGTTCGACCCCGCCGATTTCCGCGTCGTCGAGCCGCGCGGCGACGTAGCCTTCCAGATCGAAGTGCCAGTGCCCGGCGCGTCCGGCGGCGAAAAACCGTTCGTTCCCGGGCGCGGCCTGGCAGAAACGCTGGCGGAAAGTGTCGTCGACCTCATAGCTGGCCTGGGCGATGCACGGGCCGATCGCCGCAACGATTCGCTCGCGCTGCGCTCCCAGCGCTTCCATCGCGGTAATCGTGCTGTCGGTGACCCCGCCGATCGCGCCTTTCCATCCGGCATGAGCCGCGCCGACCACGCCCGCCGCCCGATCGGCAAGCAGCACCGGGGCGCAGTCCGCCGTGACCACGCCCAGCACCAGCCCGGGCCGGTCGGTGACCAGCGCGTCGGCCTGCGGGCGGTTCGCCTGGGGCCAGGGCTGCAGCGCGGTGACGCAATCGGCTGAATGGACCTGATAGACTGTCACCAGCTGCGCGCCGGGACAGACCGCCTCCACCGCGAGAGCGCGGTTAGAGGTTACCGCCGCATCGTCATCGCCCGCACCAAGCCCGGCGTTGAGTCCGGCAACCAACCCCTGCGACACCCCGCCGCGACGGCCGAGGAAGCCGTGCGCCACGCCGTCCAGCAGCGCGGCGCGGAAGACCTCGACCGGCTCAGCCAAGGCTCTTGCTGACCTGTTCGAAGGTGTCCTTGGACAGTCCCGGGGCGGCGGCGATCCGTTCCAGTTCGGCGCGCATCAAGGCCGATCGCACCGGCTCGATCCGCCGCCACCGGCCCAGCGACGCAACGAAGCGCGCCGCAGTCTGCGGGTTGATCGGATCGAGCGCCAGGATCAGGTCGGCAATCATCCGGTAGCCTACCCCGCCATCGGCGTGGAAAGCATGGGGCGCGGTGAATGCCATGTAGAGCGCGCGGACCCGGTTGGGATTGCTCAGCGTGAAGTCGGGGTGCTGGCTGAGCGCCCTGACGTGATCGACCACCCGCGGATGAAGCGATCCCGCCTGAAGCGAAAACCACTTGTCGATCACCAGGGCATTGCCGGCATAACGCTGGTGGAAGGCCGCCAGCTTTACCTCGCGCAGCGGGGTGTCGAGCCCGGCCAGGACCATCAGCGCACCCTGGCGGTCGGTCATGTTGTCGGCATCGTCGAACTGCTGCGCGGCAAGCTGCGCCGCCACATCCGGCACGCCTGCCGCCAGATAGACCAGCGCCTGGGTCTTGATCTTGCGCGCCCCGCGCGCCGCGGCCGCAAGGCTGTAGGGCACGCTGCTGGCGCGGTGGTGCAAGGCAACCAGCCGGTCCTTCAGCTGCGCGCCGAGCCAGGCCTTCAATCCCTCGCGCTCGGCATGGATCACGGCGGGATCGGCGACCAGCAGTTGCTCGCCCAGATAGGTCTCGCCCGGCAGGATCATCAGCTCGCCGCGCATCAGGTCGTCCAGCGCGGGATCGTCGATGACCGCGGCCAGCGCCTGGCCGATCGCCTCGCGACCGGCATCACGGTCGGCCGCGCACAGTGTGCCGCCGCTGACCAGCGCGATCAGGTGCTGGACCACCAGCTGCTGCATCGCCTCATACCGGGCGAAGGGATCGTCATCGTGCGCCGCCAGGAACACCAGATCGGCGTTCGACTGGTCGGCATCGATCGCGACGGGCGCAGAAAAGCCGCGGTTAAGCGATAGCACCGGACGTGTGGCGAATCCGGCAAAGCTGAACTCTGCTTGAGGTTCGTGCAGAATGACCAGCTCTTCGCCGCGGTGCTGACCGGTGGACCGGTCGAACAGGGCAAGACGCAGCGGGATGACCATCGCCTGCTTGTCGGCCTGACCGGGCGTCGGCGGCACCGTCTGGCGCAGCGTCAGCGTCGCGACGCCGTCGGCATGGGACAGCCGCGCCTCGACCCGCGGGGTACCGGCCTGCGCATACCACAGCCGGAACTGGCCGAGATCGGCGCCCGCGCCATCCTCGATCGCCTTGACGAAGTCCTCGCAGGTCGCCGCCTGACCGTCGTGGCGATCGAAGTAGAGATCGGTGGCTTTGCGGAAGCGCTCGGCCCCGACCATGGTTCGCATCATGCGGATCACTTCGGCGCCCTTGTTGTAGACTGTGGCGGTGTAGAAGTTGCTGATCTCCTGATAGCTGTCGGGCCGGATCGGATGGGCCAGCGGGCCCGAATCCTCGGGGAATTGCGCCGCGCGCAGCACCCGAACGTCTTCGATCCGCTTGACCGCGGCGCTGCCCATGTCCTGGCTGAACAGCTGGTCGCGCAGCACGGTGAAGCCTTCCTTGAGGCTCAGCTGGAACCAGTCGCGGCAGGTAACGCGGTTGCCCGACCAGTTGTGGAAATATTCGTGCGCGACCACCCCCTCGATCCCGTCGTAATCCATGTCGGTTGCCGTATCGGGATCGGCGAGGATATATCGGGTGTTGAAGACGTTGAGCCCCTTGTTCTCCATCGCCCCCATGTTGAAATCGGCGACCGCGACGATGTTGAACAGGTCAAGGTCGTATTCGCGGCCGAACACTTCCTCGTCCCACTTCATCGAATCCTTGAGCGCCTGCATCGCATGGTGGGTGCGGTCCTGATCGCCGTCGCGGACCCAGATGTTGAGATCGACCTGGCGCCCGCTCATCGTGGTGAAGCTGTCGTGATTCGCCACCAGATCGCCCGCGACCAACGCGAACAGGTAGCTCGGCTTGGGCCAGGGATCGTGCCATTCGGCCCAATGCGTGCCGTCGGCATTGTCGCCCGACGCGGTGCAATTGCCGTTCGACAGCAGCACCGGGAACGCGGCCTTGTCGCCCGCCATCCGCACCGAATAGACCGACAGCACGTCGGGCCGATCCGGGAAGAAAGTGATCCGGCGGAAGCCTTCGGCCTCGCACTGGGTACAGAGCATCCCGTTCGAGGCATAGAGCCCCATCAGCTGGGTATTGGCGCTGGGTGCGATGTCGGTCGCGATGCCGATTTCATGCGCGTCACCGGGCAGCGTCAGCAACAGGTCGCTGCCATCGATGGTCCATTCGGCGGTCTCTTCGCCGTCGATCCACACGCCTGCCGGAACCAAGCCGTCACCGTTAAGGCGCAGGGTCTCGCTGCCGTCGCCGGCCGGATTGCGGCGGACCTGCAGCGCGCTGCGCACCTGGGTCCGGTCAAGCCCCAGAGTAAAGTGCAGCGCGGTTTCAGGGACCAGCCAGGCCGGCGGCTGGTAATCTTCGCGCCGGATCGTCGCCGGAGCCTGCGGCGGCGTGGCGGCGTCGGCCGCTTCGGGGTTGGTGACGGGGTCGGCGGGTCTGCTGGCGATGTCCATCGTGCCAACTTAGTGGCTACGCTTTCGATTGCCAGCGCCGCGGACTATGAACACGGCGATGCGACGCATTTTCATCTTCGGGCTGGGTTACAGCGCCAGCCGCATTGCCGCCGCCCTGACGACAAAAGGCTGCGAAGTAGTCTCGACCGGACGCGCAGGAACCTTGCGCTTCGACGATAGCGGCAATGTCCGCCTTGCCCTGGCCGATGCCGATCACGTGCTGTCATCCGTCCCGCCGGACGGCGCGGGCGGCGATCCCGTGCTTGATACCTATTGGGACGCCCTGGCGGGAAAGGCCCTTGTCTATCTCTCTTCCACCGGGGTCTATGGCGATGCTGCGGGTGCCTGGGTCGATGAGAGCGCGGCCGTCGGCACGGGGCGCCGCACCGCGCGGGCCGAGGCCGACGGCGAATGGCTGGCGCGCGGCGCGCGGGTGCTGCGCCTGCCGGGGATCTATGGTCCGGACCGCTCGGCGCTGGACCGCGTCAGGGCCGGCACGGCGCAGCGCATCGCCCTGCCCGATCAGGTGTTCAGCCGGGTCCATGTCGACGACATCGTCAGCGGCGCACTGCTGGCGATCGATGCGCCGCCGGGGGCCTACAACCTGGCCGATGACCTGCCGTGCAGTCAGAATGCCGTGATCGAGGAGGCGTGCCGCCTGCTCGGCGTCGCGCCGCCGCCATTGCATTCGCTGGAAGAGGCGAACCTGTCGCCCATGGCCCGCGCCTTCTATGCCGAGAACCGCCGCGTCGCCAACGGCAAGGCCAGGCGCGTGCTCGGCTGGGAGCCGCGCTATCCGACCTACCGCGAAGGACTACGCGCCTGCCTGGGCGGCGACAGCGCGATCACCAGCCCGGCCAGCGCAAGTGCTGCCCCGCCCGCGGCCAGCGCCGACCACTGATAGCCCTCGAACAGCGTCGACAGGCCCATCGCCACCACCGGGATCAGCACGCTGGAATAGGCCGCCGGGCCCGGCCCCCAATCGCGGATCAGCGCGAAGTAGAGCGGGAAGGTCACCACCGAACCCATGATCGCCAGATAGGCGATGCCCAGCAGCTGGCGCGTACCCAGATCGAACGGCGGTGGACCCGCGGTGATCCATGCAAAGGTCGCGTCAGCCAGCGCCCCCAGCAGCATCGCCCAGGCGATCAGCACCACCGTGCTGCTGCGCCGCGCGATCTGCGCCGCCTGCATCACGTTCGAGGTCGAGGCGCTGAGCACCGCCAGGCCGGTCAGGGCGATCCCGCTCAGCACCGCTGCGCCGCCGTTCGGCCCGGCGCGATATTCGTGGAGCATCAGCAGCACGATCCCGGCAATCGCGACCAGCGATCCGGCAACGAAGCGAGCGCTGACCCGGGTGCCGACGAAGATCCGCCCGAGCAGGGTATTGGGCACCAGCAGCAGCGCGAAAATCACCGCCACCAGCCCCGAGGTGATGTGCTGTTCGGCGCGGTAGACCAGCTGGAAATTGCCGAAGAACTGGAACAGCCCGAGCAGCGTGGCAAAGCCCAGCGCCGGGAGCGGCAGCCCGAGCGGCTCACGGCGCAGCGCGGCCAGCGCAAACATTCCCGCCGCGGCCAGGACAAAGCGGTAGGTCACCGCCCAGGCCGGAGGAAGCGCGCCGACCTGGTCCTTGATCACCAGCCAGGTCGAGCCCCAGATCAGCGTGATCAGCAGAAAGGCCGCAAGGGCACGCGGCGTAACCCGGGTCGCCTGGCTCACAGGGCTGCGATGGCCCTGGCCAAAGCCTCCACATGATCCGGATTGCTGTTCCACGACGCGATCAGGCGCGCGGCATCGCTGCCCCAGTCGTAGAAGGTGAAGCCCTGGTCGCGCAGCGCCTGGCGCTCTGCCGCGGTCGAAATCAGGAATACCTCGTTGGCCTCGACCGGATGGAGCAGCCGCCCCGCCGCAGCGCCGCCGATGTGCTGCGCGGCGGCATTGGCGGCGCGGGCATTGGCCAGCCACAGATCGCCTTCGAGCATGGCGAGGATCTGCGCCGCCAGGAACCGCCCCTTGGACTGCAGGTGGCCCGCGCGCTTGCGCCGCAACCGGGCCAGATCGGCTTCTGCCGCGCCGAAAAAGACGATCGCCTCGGCGTTCATCGCGCCGTTCTTGACGCAGCCGAAGCTGAGCGCATCGACCATGCCGCAGGCCGCCGCCGGGCTGCAGCCGAGGAAAGCGACGGCATTGGCGAAGCGCGCGCCGTCCACGTGAAGCGCAAGGCCGCTGGCGCGGGCCAGTTCGACAAGCGCCGCGATCTCTGCGGGCGAATAGGCCAGCCCGTATTCGCTCACCTGGGTCAGCGACAGGGCGTGGGCCTGGACCTGGTGCACGTCGCCGCGAATCGCCGCGAGCGCCGCGCCGACGCTGTGCGGGGTCAGTTTGGCTCCGGCCCCTCCGGCCAGGATCAGCTTGGCCCCGTGGGTGTAGAACCCGGGCGCGCCGCATTCGTCGGTTTCGATATGGGCCTCGCGGTGGCAGATCACCCCGCCGTGGGGCGGGACCATGGTGGCCAGCGCCAGGCAGTTCGCGGCGGTTCCGGTGGCAGCCCAGACAACGTGGGCCGGGCGGCCGAACAGATCACCGAACCTTTCGTCCAGACTGCGCGACAAGGCATCGTTGTCATAGGGCGCGTCGGGCGCATCGGCGGCACGCATCGCTTCCCACACCCTGGGATGGACACTGGCGGCATTGTCGGAAAGAAACTGCATCGCCATCTAGCCTTGCTGGGCGGCACGTGCCGCGTCAAGCAGGAGCACAGCGATGAGCGCGGTCACCATTACCCGCCACGGCAGCCACAACGCCGGGGAATACCATGCCCACATTGCCGGAGAAACGGCGATTGGCCGCCTCACCTGGGTCCAGCGCGGCGATGTCCGCATTGCCGAACACACCCTGGTTCCGGCGGAGATCGGCGGACGCAGGGTGGCAGCAGAGCTGGTCGCGGCGCTGGTCGACGACGCCCGCACGCTTGGTTTCCGGATCGATCCGGCCTGTTCCTATGTCGCGGCCGCGTTCCGCCGCCATCCCGAATGGGCAGCGCTGCGGGCGCAGGTGCGGCGCGATACTGCTTAAGAAATGCCTCTGAACCGGTAAGCCTTTGCCCGCACCGCCGCTTAACCAAACCAGGGCACAATCATCGGCCACAGCAATCCGAAGCCGGAGAAAGCAGATCCATGCGCTATGTCTTCTACGCCTTCATCGGTCTTGGCCTGGTCATCGCCTGGATGAACCTGACCGTGGACGGCGCGCGCGCCAAAAGGCATCTGCTGCACACAGAGCAACCCGCCGCCTATCAATGAACGAGGATGCCGGTTTGCGGAATGGTGCTGCTGGGGAGGATTGAACTGGCACCCCGGCGGCTAAACCATTTGTAAAATCACGACTTTTTTCGGGTCGCTGTCCCGGTTGTCATAGGCGGATGTAATAGTTTCGGCAAGTGTCGGGACGGACTATTCCGCTGGGCCGGTGTGGCCCTCGCTTCGATCTGCACTTGGATCGCCGACGCCCCCCAAGTTATCCGGCTGAGCCAGTGCCGCCGGATAACGTCGCCTCTCCGACCAAAGTATTTGAGCGGGCAAAGCTGCATACATTAGTCCGGTAACGAAAAATGCCCACCTTGCAGTCTTAGTGACGTCTCCACAGTGATTTATTGTCTTTATCAGAGGATCACTTATCGCAGGAAGTAAAGTTGCTAAACAAAGCGCCAATCCGAAAAGCAAGACGAAAATAAGCGGAGTATTAGACTTCTTATTTTTTTTAGTAGGTGTAAATAGCTGATGCAACATTCGGCTTTTGGCATGCACAACTGTAGCACCGCTTGGCATACCCTTTACTGTCCCTTCGACACTCAGCTCGTTTATTGATCCAGAATGGATTATCTGGACCACGAAGCCATCGTCTCGATCCAAAAATGCAAAGTCTATTCTCGATGACTTGTCATCGGCCCTCCTATCAGACCGCGCCTCAATAACTGTACGTGTGCTCCTTAGGATGGATGACTTCAGCACCGCTCCACTTTCGACTGCCAATCTGAGTGGGTCAACGGCAAGTCATTCCGCATCATCGAGCGCCACGGCCACAGGTCCGTCAGGTTCTACCGTGACGGCGGAGAAGCTCAGCTTAGGTTGGACTTGCTAACGGACTTCCTGGGTCAGTGTGGCTTGCTGAAAAACGGCGACTGCAACAGCCCCGCTCCCTTTACTTGTAAAGGAGAGGGAGAAACCGTGGCGGGCGATCTGGACGCGGCCAATTCTCCCGGAGAAACCGTGGCAGGTGGTCACCGACAGGATCAGCCCAAGCCCCCTGTCGAGAGTTCTCCCGGAGAAACCGTGGCGGATGCACAGCCGAGCTTGTCAGAGCGCATTGCCTCGATTGCCGCAGCGTTTTCCCGTGATCACGCCGTCGCGCGCGGTGACGGTCCGGACCCTCTTGAGTTTTCGGACAACGCAATCCCCCGCCTGCCACCCTCCTAATCACAGCCGCACTCAACGGCCTGAAATCAGGCTCCTGACGCGCGCCGCCGTGCTCGCGCAGGCTACACCCCCAACCCATTCTTGCCGCTCCACGCCCGCCGCAGAGGCACTGCGCGTGGTTCGGCTCCTAACCACAGGAAACAATCCCATGAACGTAACCGAAATTGCCCGCCAGCTTGACGAAGCTCGCGCTGACAACGCCCTCCTGGCGCGCCTCCAGAACGCTCCAAAGCGGCTCGCAGAGCTTGAGAAGGCTCACGCCGCTGCCCTAGCCTTGGCAGTCCCGAGGAGCCGCTACAGGCCGCGCGAGGAGCGACCGCAGCGTTCACCCCCGCCGAGAGGTGAAGCCTTGCCCACGGGGCGTGAAATGCCCGGTTGGGGACCTATGGGCTACACACCGTCGCAGGGCAGTGATCGCCAAAACGAAACTGGCGGTTAGTCGATCACGGATAGTCGTCGTCACGCCAAACCGCCCGAGCTGGCTACAGACAAGATTGTCGTCCGCTATCGCTTAGTGACCTCGGCGCACTAATTGGCGGGAATGTCGGGGCTAGCGGACTGTGACTTAGTCATCCGGTTCCATTACGGGCCGGCCAGTCACTAGTCGCCGGATGATGTGGATGGCCAGTGAAGCGAACAAGACTATGCCGTACGTGCCACCAAGCATCACTCCAGCGGCCACCATAACGGTGGACCAGTAGCGCGTCATTTCAACGCCGAAGATGTGGATGAGAAAGGCTGCGCCGATTAAATACAGGAATGCCAGTATGACGCCGCTACCGAGAAAGTATGCCCGCATGCGGCGTCGAGCACGTTTCAGGCGCACAGCGTCCATGAGGTTTCCTCGCTGTTCATTCTCACTTTTTGCCAGCGACACCTAATGTCCGCAATGTTGTCGTTTCCGGAAAGGCCGGATCGGCGGGAATGTCGGGTTAGCGGACTCTCAGACCACTTCGGTAGGAGCTGGCTGAACGATGGTCGCAACGTGTGAGACCGTCACTTTGGTCCCTGGTCCGTTGTCGGTGACAACTATGGTAGCCGACAATTGCGCAGCCAGCGCGTTGACGATCCCGGTCCCCAGACCGGGTTTGGCGTCAGCATGATTGTCCGGCAGGCCGCAGCCATTGTCGGATACAGTCAAAACCCAGCCCGATCCTGTGCTGGCGAAGACCACATCGATGTGACACTGCTGCTGCGCCGCATCAGGGAATGCATGCTTGAGTGCATTGATCGCCAGTTCGGTCACGATCAGCCCGACACTTACCGACTGGTCCGGGCTCATGACGCTGTCGTCTGCGGTAACCTTCAGGGTAAGTCTGCCTGGATCGGCAATCATCGACGCGCCAATGCTTGCGCATAAATCGTTCAGGTAGTGTTTCAAGGCAACTGCACCGGTCGCGTTCGAGGCCAGCAGTCGCTGCAGGGTGGCAATCGACATCACCCGGTTATGCGCCTCACGCAGGTGTGTGCGGGCTTCTTCCGATTGCACTATCTTGACGCGCTGCATCAGGATGCTGGCAATGATCTGCAGGCTGTTGGCGACGCGGTGATTCAGTTCCTGCAGCAGGACCTGCTTCTCTTGAACCAGCGCATCGTTCTTTTGAGCCTGGACGCGAACCGCATTCTGGGCATCGCGCATCGCCGTGTTGTCCAAAATGGCGAGAACCAGCCGCATTGCATCGTTATCGACGTGGTCGAGCGCATGGGCGGTCAGGATCAAGGCCCGATCCGGCTTGTCTGCCTGCTTCAGTTCGAACTCATAAGCATCGATCGCAGCGCGCCCGTTGGCGGTTGCTTCAAGCAAGGTGCGCAGCTGGGGCTTGTTCCATTCACCTTCGCCTAGCGCAAACAGCGACGTTCCGACCACGGCATCGATATGCAGATCGAAAGTGCGGTAAAACGTCTCGCTCGCGGCCCGGACAACAAACTGCTCGTCGAGCAGCAGCAGCGGGGTAGCTGACGAAACGACCAGTGCCATTCCCAGGCTGCTGGAGCTTTCAGGATCAAAGCGCGTAAAAAATTCCATGGCCGTAGCCTTCGGAGACCGGAGACTCGCACAGCGAAAGCCATACCCGGTTGCTTGTCGCGCCGTCTAAGACTCGCAGAACGCTTCGATCATAGCATTGATCGCTGAGGACCTCGCATTCAATCGGTTGTCGGGCTTTCTTGCGAACGCTGCGGCATAGCCTCATTCAACAGGCTTGCGATTGCAGTCATCAATTGCGCTTCGGCGTAAGGCTTCTTCAGGATTAGGCTATTGGGAACGCCCTCTGCGGTCCAATCGCCGGCGCTGTCACCGGTTACATAAACCACCGGCAGGTTGGGAAACTTACGCCGAGCGTGATGTGCGACAGCCCAGCCGTCGGGTCCGTTGCCCAGCTTGATGTCGGTGATCAGGCCCTGGAGGTCGGACGCCTTGTCGATCTGGGCGATTGCATCGTCACCGTCACTGCACTCCTCGACAGTGAAGCCGCCCTCAAGCAACATCGCCACTAGCTCCATCCGAATCAGTGGCTCGTCTTCAACGACAAGGATTGGCAGCAAGGCCGACATAACTTCATGGTTCTCCGCTCGGTGAGCAAACACACAACGGGCGCATTTGTTTCATCGATCGATTAAAAGGCTACGTGAATTTACCCAACGTTCGCGAACGAGCTGGCGAGGATGCCCTTGCCTTTTCCGGGCCAAATGCTCCGCAGCCGCAAGACATCTGAGCGTCCGCAATGTCGTCGTGTCCGGAACGTCAGCTTCACAACAAAAATAGCGGGTAGCTGCCGTTCGCGCCACGATTGGATTTACCGAACGCGCCTAGGTGAGGGCGCTTTCCTCATCGGCCTCAATCCGAGGAACGAGGTGGATCGCATCCCGCAGTGCGGAGAGGGAAGTGACACCATATTTCCCACCCTCGTTGCTGGGGGCATGGCCTTGGATACGGTCGGCAATCTCCGCCGGAATGCCAACGGCTCGGGAAACGCTTTTCCAGCGATGCCGCCAACCGTGGTTTGGCGCGGGTGCGGTAATCCCCAGCGTGCGAACCCACTTCGCCAGATCGGCGGCACGGATTGCCGACGCCGGGTTCACTCCATTGCCCGCCCCCTGTCTGTAGAATAGCGGTGATGTGTTCCCCGCTTTGGCTAGGGCCGTGACGCCCTGTTCAATCAAGTGGGGATGCAGTGGCACGGACCGAGCTTCGTACGTTTTGACCGATCCGGCATCGGGCGTGATATGGACAACCCAGATACCTTGCTCTTGCCGAATGTCCTTGGCCCGTAGTTGGGTTATCTCGCCCACCCGCGCCCCGGTGTAGGCACAGAGCCAAGGCACCCAGCGCCGGGCAAGCGCGTGCTCCGGTGACAACCTATCCGGCTGCGGCCCCAGAGCGGCTAGCAATATGGTCTGCGTCTCATCGTCGGTTAGGTCACGCTCGCGCAACTTAACTGTCTTGGGAGCCTTGACCTTGATTGCGCTGGCCGGGTTGGTTGGGATCGCCCCGTCATCATAGGCAACAGCGAAGGTCACACGGATCGCCGGGAGATACCCAGCCGTAACCGTTTTCTTCGCAAGGCCTTTGGCGATCAATGCCTCAACCCAGCGATTGAGGTCCGCCCGCGACACCTTGCTGGCATCGTCATGGCCAAGGTAGGTCACGAGGTCCGCAACCCGCGCCCGCCACTTGGCCACGGTTTTCGGGTTGGCCGTGCCAGTTGCCGCATAACGCTCATACAACGCCAACAGGCTCAAGGCTGACCCGCTGCGCCTTGACGTCTCCCCAATTATGCCCAGCCGTTCATTGCCCGCCTCCATGACGGCCTTGGCCCGGCGCAGTTCCTCTATCTCCGCTCCCTGCTCGTTGATGAGGTCAACAGCCGCCGCCTGTTCGGGCGTGAGCAAGGCCGTGCTGGTCGCCTTCCGCTTGCGCCATAGCGTTCGCAGTTCCGACCGGGCTTCCTGCCTTGCTGCGCTCTCGGCTGCCAATGCGGCTTGTGCGGCCTGTTCTTCCCGCTCCCGTGCCGTGGAGACCGCAGGGGCCGTCCGGATCGCGGACCGCGCTTCGTCGATTATTTTGTCTGTGTCAGCCACATGGGGCCGCAGGAGCCGCTTGGCCTCTTCACGGTCCTTGGTCCGCAGGCTGAACTTCCATTCAGTGCGCGGCTGCCCTGTGGCGGTCAGAAAATGCCCGATAAGGTCCTTCGGGACGGGGCGTCGGAAGTAGTATGTTGAGCCGGTCTTATCGAGGTGCGTACACATGGTGGCCTCCGTTACAGATGTAACAGTCAGCCGTCAAAAAGCCCTGATTTTCCGCCAATTCCGCAGAAATCTGCGGCCGGAATGGTGCTGCTGGGGAGGATTGAACTCCCGACCTCAGCCTTACCAAGGATGCGCTCTACCACTGAGCTACAGCAGCACACCATTCCGAAGGTGCCGGGGCCGCGTCCAAGTCAAGCGCTTGGGACCGCCCGGGCAGGGGCGCGCTATTGGCTGCGGCCCCTTGCTTTGTCAAGCCGAACCCTGATAGCGCCAAGAAATTGCCGATGCGTGAAGAGACCCCCGCCTTGAGCCGCGAAGAACGGCTGGCCGCCAAGCTGCGCGAGAACTTGCGCCGCCGCAAGGAACAGGCGCGTGAATTGGCCGATCCCGCGCTTCCCAAAGACGAATCGACTCGCTAGGTGCCAGTCGTCCGAAACGGGGAGCCAAGACCTTGCCTAAGCTAATCCTGGTCCGTCATGGCCAGAGCCAGTGGAACCTGGAGAACCGCTTCACCGGCTGGTGGGATGTCGACCTGACCGCCAAGGGCGAGGACGAGGCGCGCGCCGCGGGCGCATTGCTGGGGGCCAAGGGCCTTCTGCCCAGCGTGGCTTTCACCAGCTTTCAGACCCGTGCGATCCGCACGCTGCATTTCGCGCTGGAAGCGGCAGGGCGGCTGTGGATTCCGGAAACCAAGGACTGGCGGCTGAACGAGCGCCACTATGGCGGGCTGACCGGGCTCGACAAGGCCGAGACCGCGGCGAAACACGGCGAGGACCAGGTCAAGATCTGGCGGCGCAGCTTCGACATTCCGCCCCCGCCGCAGGAAGCGGGCAGCACGTTCGATCTCAAGGCCGACCCGCGTTATGCCGGGATCGCGATCCCCGATACCGAAAGCCTCAAGGACACGATCGCCCGGGTCCTGCCCTATTACGACAGCGCGATCGCGCCGCAGTTGCAGGCCGGGGAAACGGTAATCATTGCCGCTCACGGCAATTCGCTGCGCGCGCTGGTCAAGCACCTGTCGGGCATTTCCGATGCCGACATCACCGGGCTCGAGATCCCGACCGGCCAGCCGATCGTGTACGAACTGGACGATGCGCTGAACGCGGTCGACCGCTACTATCTGGCGGAGCGCTGAGATGGCAGGTTCCGGTGCCGTTCCCGTCGCGATCATCATGGGCAGCCAGTCGGACTGGGCGACGATGAAATGTGCCGCCGACATGCTCGACAAACTGGGCGTGGCGCATGACACGCGGATCGTTTCGGCCCACCGCACCCCGCAACGCCTGGTCAGATTTGCCGAAGGTGCAGCCGATGCCGGGTTCAAGGTGATCATCGCCGGGGCCGGCGGCGCGGCGCATTTGCCGGGCATGGTGGCCAGCATGACCCATCTCCCCGTGCTGGGCGTGCCGGTGCAATCCAAGGCGCTGAGCGGGCAGGACAGCTTGCTGTCGATTGTGCAGATGCCTGCCGGGATCCCGGTCGGTACGCTGGCCATTGGCGAGGCCGGGGCCACGAACGCCGGTCTGCTTGCCGCGGCGATCCTGGCGACGAACGATCCGGCGCTGACGCAGCGGCTCAAGTCCTACCGCGCGGCGCAGACCGACGGTGTCGCGGAAAGGCCGGCGTGAGGTGATGCCGCGATTATGATTCCTCCTGGCGAGACTATCGGAATTCTGGGCGGCGGACAGCTGGGCCGGATGCTGGCCATGGCGGCGGCGCGGCTGGGCTATCGCTGCCACGTCTATGCCCCCGAAGCCGAGGCGATCGCCGCCGAAGTTTGCGCGCAGTGGACCCGCGCCGACTGGGACGACACCGCCGCCATGGCCGAGTTTGCCGGCGATTGCGCAGTGATCACCTACGAGTTCGAGAATGTGCCGGTTGCCCCGCTGAAGGCGCTGGGCGGGGTGCAGCTGCTGCCTAGTGCGCGGGCGCTGGAAGTGGCTCAGGACCGTTTGAACGAGAAGCGGTTCGTCGCCGACCTGGGCGGCACGACAGCGCCCTGGCATCTGGTCGATACCGCAGAGGATCTGCAGCAGGCGCTGACCGAAATCGGCTCGCCCGGAATCCTGAAGACCCGGCGCGAGGGGTACGACGGCAAGGGCCAGTGGCGGATCATGGCCGATCACGAGGCCGAAGGCGTTGCGCTGAGCGGCGAGCCGCTGATCTATGAAGGCTTCGTCCGCTTCTTTGCCGAGTTCTCTGTGATCCTGTGCCGCGGGAGCGATGGCACGACGGTGTTCTGGGACAGCGCGGAAAACACCCATGATGGCGGCATCCTGGCGCGCTCGGTGGTGCCGGCCAGCGAAGCAGTCCAGGCCCAGGTCCCCGCGGCGCGTGCGCTGGCGCAAAGGGTGGCAGATGCGCTGGACTATGTCGGGGTGCTGACGCTGGAGTTCTTCGCCACCGAAGCAGGACCGGTGTTCAACGAGATGGCCCCGCGGGTGCACAATTCGGGGCACTGGACCGTCGAAGGCGCACTGACCAGCCAGTTCGAGAACCACGTGCGCGCGATCTGCGGACTGCCGCTGGGTGATACCCGGCTGGCCGCGCCCCATGTCGAGATGCGCAACGTGATCGGCGACGCGGCCGAGGACTGGGACAAGATCCTCGCCGATCCGGCCAATCACCTCCACCTCTACGGCAAGGCGGCCGCGCGCCCCGGGCGCAAGATGGGCCACGTGACAAGGCTGGGCTGGTGAAACGCGGTGAGGTGTTTCTGGTCGTCGCGGTCGCGGACAACGGCGTTATCGGCAATGCCGGAACCATGCCCTGGCATCTTCCGCTCGACCTGCGGCACTTCAAGGGGCTGACCACCGGCAAGCCCATGGTGATGGGCCGCAAGACCTTCGAATCGTTGCCCGGGCTGCTGCCGGGGCGGCGCCACATTGTCCTGACCCGCGATCCGCACTGGGCCGAAGATGGCGCGGAAGTGGTCCGCTCACCGGAAGAGGCGCTGGTGGTGGCCAATTCCTCGCACGTTGCCGTGGTCGGCGGGGCCGAGATCTACGCGCTGTTCCTGCCGCTGGCCCAGCGGATCGAATGGACCGAAATCCACGCCGCCCCGGACGGCGATACGCACTTTCCGGCGTTCGACCGCAGCGCTTGGCACGAAGTCGCGCGCGAAGCCCATCCCGCCGAAGGGAAATCGCCGGGGTTTGATTTCGTCACGCTGCTGCGTAAACCCTCCGCCTGACCGGGAGGGACAATGACGATGCGCAAGAGAGTGTGGATTCCGCTGGTGGTGATGGCCGTGGCCGCAATCGGCTTTTTCGGCGTGGCCCCGGGCTATCTCGAAGCCAGCATGAACAAGGTCGATGGCAAGCCGCCGATCCCGGTCAGCGCCGAGGCCAAAGCGCTCCACGCCACGCTGCAGATCGTCGACCTTCATTCCGATACGCTGATGTGGAAGCGCGACCTGCTGGGCACGACTCCGCGCGGGCATGAGGATCTGGCCCGGCTGCAGGCCGGCAACGTCGCGCTGCAGGTCTTTTCCAGCGTGACCAAGACCCCGCGCGGGCAGAACTATGATGGCAATTCCGACGCGACCGACAACATCACCCCGCTGGTGATCGCGCAGTTGCAGCCGGTGCGGACCTGGGGATCGCTGCTCCAGCGTTCGCTGTGGCATGCGACCAAGCTCGACCGGGCGGTGGCGGGTTCGCACGGCGGTCTGGCCAAGGTGACCGACGACGCCAGCCTCGACGCGCTGCTTGCCGCGCGCACCGGGAAGAGCGCCCCGGTCGGCGCGATGCTCTCGATCGAAGGACTGCAGGACCTTGAGGGCAAGGCTGAAAACCTAGACAAACTCTATGCCGCCGGGTTCCGCATGGCGAGCATGGCGCATTTCTTCGACAACCAGCTGGCCGGATCGATGCACGGCATCAGGAAGGGCGGGCTGACCCCGCTCGGCCGGCAGGTCATGGCCAAGATGGAAGACAAGGGCATGATCGTCGACATTGCCCATTGCAGCCACGCCTGCGTTGCCGACATCCTGGCCGCCGCGCGCCGCCCGGTGGTTTCCAGCCATGGCGGAGTCCAGGCGACCTGCAAGGTCAACCGCAACCTGACCGATGACGAGATACGGGGCGTCGCCCGCACCGGCGGGGTGATCGGCATCGGTTACTGGGAAGGCGCGGTCTGCGATACCGATCCGCGCGCGGTTGCCAAGGCGATGAAGCACGTCAAGGACCTGGTCGGGGTGCAGACGATCGCGCTGGGCAGCGATTACGACGGGGCGACCACGGTACGCTTCGATACGTCGCAGCTGGTCCAGGTTACCCAGGCGCTTATGGACGCGGGCTTCACGCCTGACGAGATCCGCGCGGTGATGGGCGGCAACGCCCTGCGGGTTATCGGGGCGGGTCTGGTGCCGCTGTCCCAGCTCAAACCGGTAGCCGCCGCCGCGCCATGACCATCCCGCGCCTCGACGCCCGCGAACCCATGCCCGATGCGCTGCGCGGGGCGATCCTTGCGCTGGGCAATTTCGACGGGTTCCACCTCGGCCACCAGGCCGTCGCAGGGGAAGCGATCGACTGGGCCCACCGCGAAGGCCGACCGGCAATCGTCGCGACCTTCGATCCGCATCCGGTGCGCCACTTCGCGCCCGCTGCCCCCCCGTTCCGCCTGACCACGCTCGATCAGCGGCAGGAGCTGTTCGCCGCCGCCGGGGCCGATGCCATGCTGGTCTTCGCCTTCAATGCCGAACTCGCCGGGACCACCGCGCAGGATTTCGTGGTCACGCTGCTGGGTGAGCGGCTCGGCGCGGCAGGCGTAGTCACCGGCGAGGACTTCACCTTTGGCAAGGGCCGCGGCGGCAATGTCCAAGTGCTGCGCGATCTTGGCGCAGACCACGGCATTGCCGCGCGCGCGGTCGGCCCGGTCAGCGATTCTGGCGAGGTCGTCTCCTCCAGCCGCATCCGCGAGGCGCTGCAGGTCGGGGATTGCGAGACCGCAGCGCGCCTGCTGACCCGCCCCTTCGCGGTGCGCGGAACCGTCCAGCACGGCGACAAGCTGGGCCGGGTGATCGGCTATCCCACCGCCAACCTCAGCCTCGACAACTACCTGCGCCCGCGCTTCGGGGTCTATGCTGTGACCGGGCACCTGGCCGATGGCACCGTGCTGCGCGGCGCGGCCAACCTGGGCGTGCGCCCGCAGTTCGAACCGCCCAAGGAACTGCTCGAGCCGCACTTCTTCGATTTTTCCGGCGACCTCTACGGGCAGGAGATCGAGGTGGCGCTGCACCACTTCCTCCGCCCCGAGGCGAAGTTCGACAGCCTCGACTCGCTGACCGCGCAGATCGAGGCGGACTGCGGGCAGGCGCGGGAACTGCTGGGGTGAAGCGCTGGGTCAGACACCTGGCGCTGGGCTTGGCGATCGCCTTCCTGGCCCTGACCATCTTCAATGCCAGCTGGCTTGCCCCCAGCCCGCGCGGCATGCCCAAGCTGCTGGCTCATCGCGGCGTGATGCAGCAATTTGGTCGCGCCAATTCCGGCGCGGCCACCTGCACCGCCACCCTGATCGAGCCGCCGGTAACCCCTTTCATCGAGAATACCGCGCCCGCGCTGTACCAGGCGCAGCGGCTTGGCGCACAGATGATCGAGATCGACGTGGCGCAAAGCGCCGATGGGCACCTGGTGCTGTTTCACGATGACGACCTTGGCTGCCGCACCGATGGTGCCGGCAAGCTGGCCGGTGCGACACTGGCCCAGCTCAAGGCGCTCGACGCGGGCTATGGCTACAGCGCCGACGGGGGCAAGACCTTTCCGCTGCGCGGCACGGGCAAGGGCCTGATCCCGACGCTGGACGAGGCCCTGGCGGCCGCACCGCAGACCCCCCTGCTTTACAACCTGCGCGGCACGAATCCTGCTCTGGGCGAGCGGCTGGTCGCCGCGCTCAAGGCGGCGGGCCGCGATCCCATCGCGCGCCGCGACGGGTTTTCGGGGCCCGAAGCCACGCTTGCGCCAATCCGCACGGCTTGGCCTGGAGCCTGGGCCTATAGCGACGAGGCTGTCGAAGCCTGCACCCGCTCCTACCTCGCCCAGGGCTGGCTGGGGATGATGCCCGCCGCGTGCCGCAACGGTACCATCGCGATCCCGCTCAACCGGCAATTCCTGTTCGCCGGCTGGCCCAATCGGCTGATTGCGCGGATGGAGGCGGCCCATGCGCACGTGCTGCTGATCGGCCCGACCGGTGCGCACAAGCCGATGGGACTGGATCTGCCCGAACAGATTGGCGACATCCCGGTGGGATTCAACGGCTATGTCTGGGTCGACGATATCCATGCCGTCGGCCCGGCGCTGCGCCCGGCGCTGAACAAACGCAACCCGGTGGAAGAGGCCGAACTCGTCAAGGCGCTCGATGCACGCAGGAAGGCGCGGGACTAGCGTTGGCGGACCTTGCCCGCTAAGGCGCGGCACTTATGACAGAGCAGCGCGACTATAGAGACACCGTCTTCCTGCCGAAGACAGAGTTCCCGATGAAGGCCGGCCTCCCCGCCAAGGAGCCGATCATTGCCGCGCGCTGGGAGGCCGAGAAGCTGTATGAGCAGCTGCGCGATGCGCGGCGCGGGCGCGAGACCTTCATGTACCATGACGGCCCTCCCTATGCGAACGGCGACATGCACATCGGCCACGCGCTCAACCACACGATCAAGGACATGGTCTGCCGCACCCAGAACCTTTTGGGCAAGAACGCGCCCTATGTGCCGGGGTGGGATTGCCATGGCTTGCCGATCGAATGGAAGGTCGAGGAGCAGTACCGCAAGAAGAAGCTCGACAAGGATGCGATCCCGCTGCTCGAGTTCCGCGCCGAATGCCGCGCCTATGCCCAGCACTGGGTCGACGTGCAGCGCGGGCAATTGAAGCGGCTGGGCGTGATGGCCGACTGGGACAATCCCTACCTGACCATGCAGCCCGAAAGCGAGGCGACGATCGTGGCCGAACTCTTGAAGTTCGCCACCAGCGGCCAGCTCTACCGCGGGGCCAAGCCGGTAATGTGGTCCCCGGTCGAAAAGACCGCGCTGGCCGAGGCCGAGGTCGAGTACGAGGACATCACCTCGACCCAGATCGACGTGGCGTTCGAGATTGTCGAGAGCCCGATCCCCGAACTGGTCGGCGCACACGCGGTGATCTGGACCACCACGCCGTGGACGATCCCGGTCAACCAGGCTCTGGCCTATGGGCCGGAGGTTGAGTACATTGTATTTAGTGCAGCGCTCGGAAACGATCCGCTGGACAACGAAGAGTCCGGGCACCGCTATTACGTTGTAGCTGAGCCGCTCCAGCACGAATTCATCAAGCGTGTCGCGAATGATACAAACGCTCTTTTGATCGATCATAGTTTCAAGATCAAAGGCTCCGACCTAGCCGGAACGATCGCCCGCCACCCGATGCACCACCTCGGCGGGTTCTTCGCCGAGCCGCGGCCGCTGCTCCCGGGCGACTTCGTCACCACCGACAGCGGCACGGGCCTGGTCCACATGGCGCCCGATCACGGCGAGGACGATTTCGAGCTGTGCAAGGCGCACGGGCTGGGTCCCAAGTTCGCGGTCGAGGGCGACGGCAAGTACCGTGAGGACTGGCCGTGGCTGGGCGGGCAAGGCTCGGTCATCAACCCCAAGTTCAACGCCCCCGACGGGCCGATCTGTGTTGACCTGCGCGAAGCGGGCGGCTTGCTCGCGGCCAGCGCCGACTACAAGCACAGCTACCCGCACTCGTGGCGCTCCAAGGCCAAGGTGATCTACCGCTGCACCCCGCAGTGGTTCGTGCCGATGGACCAGCCGCTGGCGCACCTGCCCGCGCTGTCCGGTGCCGAGCAGCGCTGGGAAGGCGAAGGCGGCGACGCGACGATCGACGAGGAAGCGCGCGCCGGTTCGCCGACGCTGCGCGAGATCGCGCTGGCTGAGATCGAGCGCGTCCAGTTCACTCCCGACAAGGGCCGCAACCGCATCGGTTCGATGGTCGCGGGCCGCCCCGACTGGGTGCTCAGCCGCCAGCGCGCCTGGGGGGTGCCGATCACGCTGTTCGTCAATCGCAAGAGCGGCGAATACCTGGTCGACGAAGCGGTCAACGCGCGGATCGTCGCGGCGGTGAAGGAGCAGGGCATCGACGCCTGGACCCCTGAAACCGCCCACGGCTTCCTCGGCGATGGCTACAACCCCGACGAGTGGGAAGCCGTGCCCGACATTCTCGACGTTTGGTTCGATTCGGGCACCAGCCACGCCTATGTGCTCGACAGCGGGCGCTGGCCCGACCTGTCATGGCCGGCCGACATCTATGTCGAAGGCAGCGACCAGCATCGCGGCTGGTTCCAGTCGAGCCTGCTGGAAAGCTGCGCCACCCGCGGCCGCGCGCCCTATGACCGGATCCTGACTCACGGCTTCACCATGGATGCCAAGGGCCTGAAGATGTCGAAGTCGCTGGGCAACACCATCGACCCGATCAAGGTCATGGAAACCTATGGCGCGGACATCATCCGGCTGTGGGCGCTGTCGGTCGATTTCACCGAGGATCACCGCATCGGCGACGAGATCCTGAAAGGCGTGTCCGACCAGTACCGCAAGTTGCGCAACACCTTCCGCTATCTGCTCGGCGCATTGGATGGCTTCAGCGAGGCGGAGCGCGTTGACGTGGCGGCGATGCCCGAGCTGGAACGCTATGTGCTGGCGCTGCTGGCCCGGCTCGATGCGACGCTGCGCGCGGCGGTCGATAGCTTCGATTTCAACACCTATGTCCGCGCGCTGACCGACTTCTGCAACGAGGACCTTTCGGCCTTCTTCTTCGATATCCGCAAGGATAGCCTCTACTGCGACGCGGTTTCGGACCCGAAGCGCAAGGCCTACCGCACGGTGCTCGACACGCTGTTCCACGCTCTCGTCCGCTACGCCGCGCCGGTGCTGGTGTTCACCAGCGAAGAGGTGTGGGGGACGCGCTTCCCTGAGGGGGGAAGCGTGCACTTGCTGGAGTGGCCGATCCTTCCCTCCGCCACCCTAGATCGTCAGCCCGTGCTTGACACGGGCCAAGGCTTTTCTTCGAGCGTCGCAGAAGGCAGCCAAGCCCCGGATCAAGTCCGGGGCGACGGGTTGATTGAACGGTGGGAAGATCTGCGGAGGCTTCGCTCTGACGTCAACGAGGCGATAGAGCCAATGCGGCGTGAGAAGATCGTCGGCTCATCACTCGAAGTTGGGTTCACCGTCTACCGCAATGCGAAGGACGAGCTGCCCATCGCGCAGAACGATCTGGCCGAAATATTGATCGTTTCGTCAGTCACTTTCGAGAGTGGACTTGCACCCCAAGGTTCATATTCGCTGCATCATTCAAACGGCGACGTTCCTGAGCAGGCTGCATTCATCGTCACCCGCACCACCCATCACAAATGCGGCCGCTGCTGGCGGCACTTGCCCGAAGTGACCGAGGACGGCGCGCTTTGTTCACGTTGCGATCAGGTGGTGGCGGACATGGATGCCGGCGCATGAGCGCATCCCCCGCCCGCAACCGCATCCTTGGCTTCGCGCTGGCCGCGCTGGTGCTGGCGCTCGACCTTGGGCTCAAGGGCTGGGTGACCGGTCCGCTGGGGCTTGACCAGGACGGCCAGCAGATCGTGCTCACCCCGTTCTTCAACCTGACCCGCACTTCCAACTACGGCGTCTCGCTCGGCCTGCTGACCGCCAATACCGATACGATGCGCTGGGCGCTGGTCGCGATGACCGCCACCATCGCACTGGTGGTGTTCGTCTGGCTGCTGCGCGAGCGCAAGCTGGGCGACGTGGTGCCGCTGGGCCTGGTGCTGGGCGGGGCATTGGGCAACATCCGCGACCGCGTGGTGTTCGGCCACGTGATCGACTATGCCGACCTTCACTTCGGTGACTGGCGCCCGTTTCTGGTGTTCAACCTGGCCGACGCGGCGATCACCGTGGGCGTCCTGATTATCCTTGCCCGTTCCTTCCTTTCGCGCGAAAAGCGCCCAGATGACGCGGCGCTGACCGCTACGGAGAATTGACGACCATGCGCAAATCGATCGCCCTTTTGAGCCTTGCCGGCGCCTCGCTGCTGCTTTCGGCCTGCGGGGGCGGCGGGCTGTTCAATCGCGCCCGTCCGGACGAATTCGCGGTGCAGCGCCAGGCCCCGCTGGTCATTCCGCCCGACTTCTCGCTGACCCCGCCCGCCCCCGGCGCGCCGCGCCCGGTCGATGGCAGCACCGCCCAGCAGGCGCAGGACGCGCTGTTCGGCCCGCCTTCGGCGCGCAGCGCGGTGGAAAGCGCGGTCGACAACAAGGCGGGCATTGCCGCCACCTCGATCCGTTCGACCGTTGGCGATCCCAATACCGCCACGGTCAGCAAGGGCAGCGTGACCCGCGACATCATCGGTGCCCCCCAAGGCGACGGTCGCGAGGCCCAGGCCGCAGTCGGCGGCTGAGCTGACAGGCAGTTGAAATTGAAACGGGGCTCGCCGCGGCGGGCCCTTTTTCGTTGCGTCCTTCAGTCCGCGCTGTCGATCGGCGCCGGGGTCTTGCGGCATTCGCAGACCAGCAGCTTGTCGATCTTGCGCCCGTCCATGTCGACCACTTCAAAGCGCCAGTCCTGTTCGACAAAATGCTCGCCCTCGCTGGGCAGGCGTTTCATCACCGACAGGACAAAGCCCGCCGCCGTCGCATAGTCGCGGGTTTCGGGCAGGTCGATGCCCAGCCGGTCGGCCAGGGCATCGGCGGGGAGCGCGCCCGAGACCAGCAGGCTGCCATCCTCGCGCTCGACCAATAGCGGCGAATCGCCTTCATCCTGGTGGCTGGCAAAATTGCCGACGATGGCGCTGAGCAGGTCGGCCGGGGTCACCACGCCTTCCAGGTGGCCATATTCGTCATGGACCAATGCCATCGACACGCCCGACTGCTGCAACATGCGCAGCGCGTCCATCGCGTCGAGCTGGTCGGGGACGATCTCGGCCTTCTTGATCAGCCGGCCGAGCTGGAGCCGCTTGCCGGCCAGCAAGACCGCGAGCACGTCCTTGACCTTGACCACGCCGACGATGTTGTCGGGCGAGCCATCGGCCACTGGAAGCAGCGAATGCGGGCTGGCCTTGATCGCGGCGCGGATCTCGTCCTCGCTGGCCTTGCGGTCGATCGTGTCGAGTTCGGTGCGCGGCGTCATCACCTCGCGCACCGGACGGTCGGCCAGCCGCATGATCCCGGTCATGATCTGGCGCTCATCCTCCTCGATCACGCCCGACCGGGTCGCTTCGGCAAAGACCATCTGCAGCTCGTCGGCGGTCAGGGTGTGCTCGCCGCCGTGAGTCAGCCCGGTCAGGCGCAGGAGCAACGAGGATGACCGGTCGAGCAGCCAGACCAAGGGGGCGGTCGCGCGGCTCAGCCCCTTCATCGCCGGCGCGGCGATGATCGCGATCGTCTCGGCCGCGCGCAGCGCGATCTGTTTGGGGACAAGCTCGCCGACCACCAGGCTGAAATAGGTCGTTGCGGCAATCGCGATGGTGAAGCCGGCTTCGGGCGCCCACCGCTCGGGAATGCCCAGCACCTGCAAGCGCTGGCCGATCGGCCCGCCCAGGCTCGCCCCCGAATAGGCACCGGCGATGATCCCGATCAGGGTGATCCCGATCTGCGCGGTCGACAGCAGCTTGCCCGGATCGCCCGCCAGGGCCAGCGCGGTGCGGGCACCGCGGCTGCCGCGTTCGGCCGCCATTTTCAGCCGGGCCGGACGCGCAGAGACGATCGCCAGTTCGCTCATCGCGAAAATGCCGTTGAGCAGGATCAGGCCTGCGATGATCAGAACATCGGTCCAGGGAAAGGTTGTCACCGGGCTGTGCTAGCAGAAAGCGGAACAAAGGCGAAGCGTGCGCGTTGTGGGTCATGAAGACGTAAATCTTGTCCGGGAAATGTGTTCATCCTTGGTCAACCACGATTTTCGCACTAGTCTGTCCACAACTGCACAATGGGAAGGGTCCCGATCATGAAGAAATCTCGCTGGCTTATATCCGGTTTCGCCGCTTCGGCACTGCTCGCCACTTCGGCCTGCGTCACCGATCCCAACACGGGTGAGAAGAAGGCATCACGCACCGCCATCGGCGGCATCGGCGGCGCTGTCGCGGGTGCCCTGCTGGGCGGCCTGATCGGCGGCAAGACCGGCCGCATCATCGGCGCCGGCATCGGCGGCGTGGCTGGCGGCGTCGTCGGCTACAAGATGGATCAGCAGATCAAGGAACTGAAGGAACAGACCGCCGGTTCGGGCGTCGACGTCAGCGAAACCGATGGTGGTCAGGCCATTCTGGTCAACCTGCCCGATGGTGTGACCTTCGCCACCGGCAGCTATTCCATCTCGCCCAGCTTCCAGACGACGCTGGACAAGGTTGCCGCTTCGATGGTGCAGTATCCCAACAGCCTGATCGACGTTTACGGCCACACCGACACCGTCGGATCGACCGCTTCGAACCAGGTTCTTTCGGAAAACCGCGCCCGCGCTGTCGCCAACTACCTGATCAGCCGCGGCGTGCCGTCATCGCGCATCCGCTGGTACGGCTATGGCGAAACCCAGCTGAAGGTGCAGACTGGCGACAACGTCAACCAGCCGGCCAACCGCCGCGTCGAAATCAAGATCGTTCCGATCACCCAGGAAGACGTCGCGGCCGCCAAGGCGGCCCAGTAAGCGCCAGCTTCCGTAATCCGGAAATAGTCGAGGGCCGGTGGCGACACCGGCCCTCTTTTTTTTGACTGCGCCGCTTTAGGCGGTGCAGGCGCAGCTATCGCCGCACTTGCAGTTCGGTCCGCAGAGGCAGGCCGTGGGCGCAGCCTGGGTCTTGCAGTTGCAGCTGGGCTGACAATTGCACGGGTTGCACTGGCATTGCTTGGTCATGGTAGGCTCCTTGTGTGTTTGGGTGCCGCCTATCTGCACGCTTGCGATCGAGCGGGCTTGAACGAAGGGGCTAAACTTCAAAGCAGCGACACACCTGTGCAAAGGCGCTAGACTGACTCCATGCAGATCGCCGGCCGCGGACGTGTTTTTGTTTGGCAGGGCGCAAGCCTGTGGGTGCTTGCCTCGGACGGGAAGGATTCTGGCGCATCGGTTCACGCGCACCATGCCCATCAGGTGACGCTCTCGCTTGAAGGCGGGTTTGTACTCTCTGACGGCGTGCGGTCCTGTAATGGCCCGGTTGCGGCCGTCGCTGCGGATCATCGCCACGGATTTACCGCTACCGGCAAGGTCGCCCTGCTTTTCATCGAACCGGAAAGCACGGCGGGTCGGGTCCTTACTGCGCAATTCCCCTCGGGCGCGTCGCTGGTTGATTTCGATCCGGCGCCCTTTGCCCCCGCCATTGCCGATCTGAACGCCGGCTTTGCCGCCAATGCCGGCGATGCCGAATTCATCGCGATCGGCCGCGATGTGGTGACGACGCTTTGCGGCGAAGCGCCATCCGCGGCGCTGGATACCAGAGTGCAGGCGATGATCGACCAGGTCCGGGCAACTCTGGACGACAGGGTCGATCTGGCTTCGGTTGCCGACCGTGCCTGTCTCTCACCCAGCCGTGCCCGCCATCTTTTCGCGGCAGAGACCGGCTTGCCGTTCAAAGCCTTTGTCCTGTGGCAGCGTCTGGAACGGGCCGTGGCGTGCTATGCGGCGGGACACTCGCTGACCGAAGCCGCGCACCTCGCCGGATTCGCCGATTCGGCCCATCTCAGCCGGACCTTCCGCAAGACCTTCGGCATCCCCGCATCGCAGCTGGAATTCAGCCGACCGCGCTAACCCGCCAGCTCCGTCGCCCGCCCGGCCAGCCGGTCAACCGCCGCCGCATGGATGCCCTGTGAACTGACCAGAACCCCGAAGGCCCGGGGATCGCGCTTGTTGTAATTGAGCGGCGCGCCGAAGGCGTCGGTGACCACCGCGCCGGCTTCGCGCGCGATCAGTGCTGCTGCGCCGATGTCCCATTCGAAGCCCCAGCGCAGCGTGGCGACCAGATCGGCCTCGTCAGCGGCGACCATGGCCATGCGCAGCGCGATCGAGTTGGGCTGGTCGACCATGGTCAGGTCGATATCGGATGGCGGAAGCGCGAGCGCCGGTACCCGTGCGCCTGGCAGTGTCTCGCGGGTGCTGGAGACCAGCCGCTGGCCATTACGCCATGCCCCGCGTCCCGATTCGCCATGCCAGAACTCGTCCCGTGCCGGAGCTGCGAGCATGCCCAGCAAGGGGCGGCCGCTGCTGATCAGTGCGACCGAGACGGCCCAGCCAGGCCGTCCGCGAATAAAGTCCCGGGTGCCGTCGACCGGATCGACCAGCCACAACAGGTCACCGGCCAGCCGCTCGGGTGCATCGATGGTCTCTTCCGAAAGCCAGCCGGCCGAAGGCAGCAGCGCGGCCAGTTCCCGCTTGAGAAAGGCATCGACCGCCATGTCGGCTTCGCTGACCGGGTCGCCCGGCTGCTTTTCCCAGCTCTCCAGCGCATGACCGTGCCCCGGCCAGCGCGCGAGGGCAATCCGTCCGGCCTCGCGCACGATCGTTTCAAGCCTATCGCGGTCGATCACGGCGCGCCTGCCGGGGTCGCAGCGGCTGATCTTGCAAACGGTTCGCAACTGGCGTTCATATTTCTTCTGTCTGCCACCTTTGGAGGACTTTTCAACCCTGCCGCGCTGTGCTTAGGCCCACGGCGACCCAGGGCACCGCGCCTTTCTCCCCGCAAGGAGTCGATCAATGAACATCCATGAGTACCAGGGCAAGGAACTGCTCGCCAAGTTCGGCATTGCCATCCCCAAGGGCATTGCCGCGATGACTGTCGCCGAAGCTGTCGAGGCGGCCAGGCAGCTTCCCGGCCCGCTCTATGTGGTGAAGTCTCAGATCCACGCTGGCGGGCGCGGCAAGGGCACGTTCAAGGAACTCGCCCCCGGCTCCAAGGGCGGCGTACGCCTCGCCAAGAGTCTCGAGGAAGTCGAGGCCCATGCCAAGGACATGCTCGGCAATACCCTCGTGACGATCCAGACCGGCGATGCCGGCAAGCAGGTCAACCGGCTGTACATCACCGACGGGGTCGACATCGGCAAGGAATACTATCTGTCGATGCTGGTCGACCGGGCGACCGGACGGATCGCGATGATCGCCAGCACCGAAGGCGGGATGAGCATCGAGGACGTGGCCCACGACACCCCCGAAAAGATCGCCACGATCACCATCGATCCGGCCCAGGGCTTCATGCCGCACCACGGCCGCGCGCTGGCCTTCGGGCTCAAGCTCAAGGGCGATCTGGCCAAACAGGCGCAGGTCCTTGGCAAGCAGCTCTATGACGCCTTCATGGCGCTCGACTGCGCGATGATCGAGATCAACCCGCTGGCCGAATGCGACGGCAAGCTGATGGTGCTCGACACCAAGATGAGCTTCGACTCGAACGCGCTCTACCGTCACCCCGATGTCATCGCGCTGCGCGACGAGACCGAGGAAGACCCGGCCGAGATCGAGGCGTCGAAGTACGACCTCGCCTACATCAAGCTCGACGGCAACATCGGCTGCATGGTCAACGGCGCGGGCCTGGCCATGGCGACGATGGACATCATCAAATTGAACGGCGAGTTTCCGGCCAACTTCCTCGACGTCGGCGGCGGCGCCAACAAGGAAAAGGTCACCGCGGCGTTCAAGATCATCCTCAAGGACCCGGCAGTGAAGGGCATCCTGGTCAACATCTTCGGCGGGATCATGAAGTGCGACATCATCGCCGAGGGCATCGTTGCCGCGGCCAAGGAAGTGAACCTGTCGGTGCCACTGGTCGTTCGCCTTGAAGGGACCAACGTCGAACAGGGCAAGGAAATCCTGGCCAATTCGGGACTGCCGATCGTTCCCGCCAGTGATCTGGGCGATGCTGCGAAGAAGATCGTCGCGGAAGTGCGCAAGGCAGCTTGAACCTGTCCGGACGTGACCGCAAAGGGCCGGTCCTGCCAGGTGCAGGTCCGGCCCTTCCCGTTCGGTCAGGCGGTCAAGTCCGGTTTGCCCCTTGACCGCATAGGAATGCGCGGCAAAGGCGGAATCGCACGGCGGTTAACCGGTCGCTTGAAGACGGGTTGACGTTTCCGTAAACGTAAACTAGGCGCAGCAGCGTCATTCAACGGGAAAGGCTTGAACCTCATGAAAGCCCTGGTCTGCGTGAAGCGCGTGATCGACTACAATGTGAAGCCGCGGGTCAAGTCCGATGGTAGCGGCGTCGATCTTGCCAACGTCAAGATGAGCATGAACCCCTTCGACGAAATCGCCGTCGAAGAAGCCATCCGCCTCAAGGAAAAGGGCGTGGTCACCGAAATCGTCGCCCTCAGCGTCGGTCCGGCCAAGGCCCAGGAAACGCTGCGCACCGCGCTGGCGATGGGCGCCGACCGCGCCGTGCTGGTCCAGGTCGACGACGGCGTGGAAGTTGAGCCGCTGGCGGTGGCCAAGATCGTCAAGGGCGTTGCCGAGGAAGAAGGCGTCCAGCTGATCATCACCGGCAAGCAGGCGATCGACGACGATTCGAACCAGGTCGGCCAGATGGTCGCCGCGCTGATGGGCCGCCCCCAGGGGACCTTCGCCAACGAAATCACCGTCGAAGGCGATTCGGTTGTCGTGAAGCGCGAGATCGACGGCGGTCTGGAAACCGTGAAGCTTGCGCTGCCGGCCGTGGTGACGACCGACCTGCGCCTCAACGAGCCGCGCTATGCCAGCCTGCCCAACATCATGAAGGCCAAGTCCAAGCCGCTCGCGACCAAGGCGCCCGGGGACTACGGCGTGGACATCACGCCGCGGCTCAAGACGCTCAAGGTCGGTGAACCGCCGGTGCGCAGCGCCGGGATCAAGGTCGCCGACGTGGACGCCCTCGTCGCCAAGCTCAAGGAAATGGGAGTAGCGTAATGGCCAAGACACTCGTTTGGGTCGAACACGACAACACTTCGGTCAAGGACGCTACCCTGGCCGTCGTCACCGCTGCTGCGCAGCTTGGCGAAGTCCATCTGCTGGTCGCTGGATCGGGCTGCAAGGGCGTGGCCGATGAAGCCGCCAGGATCGCCGGCGTGGGCAAGGTCCACCTGGCCGATGACGCCGCCTATGCCAACGCGCTGGCCGAAAACGTCGCGCCGCTGATCGCCGATCTGATGGGCCATCACGACGCCTTCCTGGCCCCCGCCACCACCACCGGCAAGAACATCGCGCCGCGCGTCGCCGCGCTGCTCGACGTGATGCAGATTTCGGACATCCTCTCGGTCGAAGGGCCCAAGACCTTCACCCGTCCGATCTATGCCGGCAACGCCATCGCCACGGTCGAATCGAGCGATGCCAAGCTGGTCATCACCGTGCGCGGCACGGCCTTTGCCAAGGCTGCCGAGACCGGCGGTTCGGGCACGGTCGAGGCCGTTTCGGGTCCGGGCAATGCCGGAACCAGCACCTTCCTCGGCTCGGAAATCGCCAAGAGCGAGCGCCCCGAACTGACCAGCGCCAAGATCATCGTCTCGGGCGGCCGCGCGCTCAAGGACGCGGAAACCTTCAAGGCCACGATTTTCCCGCTGGCCGACAAGCTCGGCGCCGCGGTCGGCGCCAGCCGCGCCGCGGTCGATGCGGGCTATGTCCCCAACGACTACCAGGTCGGCCAGACCGGCAAGATCGTCGCCCCGCAGGTCTATATCGCGGTGGGCATCTCGGGCGCGATCCAGCACCTGGCGGGGATGAAGGACAGCAAGACCATCATCGCCATCAACAAGGACGAAGACGCCCCGATCTTCCAGGTCGCCGATATCGGCCTGGTCGGCGATCTGTTCACAGTGGTGCCGGAACTGACCGGGAAGCTGTAGATCCAAAGGCAAAGCAAAACTGGAAGCCCCGCTTCGGCGGGGTTTTCTTTTGGTCCAGCTATGATTACTCTCAAACGATGAATTTTCTCTCGAAGATATCTGCCATCACACTTTTGCTAGGCACAGTGTCGACGGCGAGTTTCGCAGATGATGCCAATCTGGCAACGATTACACTTAATCCGGCCGGGCCGTGGAATCTTCACTACGAGAACGAATCCTGCAAGCTTCGGCGCAGTTTCGGCAACGGCGACCAGCAAGTGTCCATCGAGATGACCAAGTTTCGTCCTGGTGAACGCTTTGAACTGATTCTTTTCGGCAAGCCGCTTAAGCCTATTTACAAAGGCGCTAGTTATACGGTCGCGTTCGGTTCGCTGCCGGAATTGGACGCGGCTTCGGCCATGACCGCCTTCGACGGCAATCACGTCGACGTGTCCTTGTTGACTCTCAATGGCTTTGGCCCAGTCGACCCAAAAGCAGTGGAGGCAGCGTTCGTCGCCAATCGGCCCATCCCTTCCACTGTCAGTCCTGAACAGCGCAAATCGATCAAGTCGATATCGATCACGATCCGGAAGAAGCAGCGCTTTGTCTTGAACAGCGGATCGCTGGAGGGCGCCATCGCAAGCTGGGATAAATGCCTCGCTGAACTTGTGCGTAGCTGGGGTGTCGACCCGACGTTGCAACTCGCTCACTCGCCGATCCCTAAAATGAATCCTGCTGATTGGTTATCCGCGGACGACTATCCAAAAAGCGCCTTGCGAGAGAACAAGGGCGGAGTGATCAACTTTCGACTTTCGGTCGACGAAAAGGGTGCCGTTTCCAAGTGCTCGGTTCAACGCGCGGTCAACGGAAGTGAATTTGCGGCAATCACGTGCGATTTGCTAGCCAGGCGGGCTTCCTTCAAGCCAGCAGAAACGACATCAGGACAAGCCGTACCGGGATTCTTCCAGTCATCGGCCCGCTTCCAAATCCCTTAGATCAGGCGCAAATTTCGAAGAGTTGCAACCTGCTGCTTTGGTCCGGTGCGTGACTTCCGCACGCCGTGAACCCCAGCCGCTCCGCCACTCGCACCGAAGCGTCATTGCCCTCTTCGATCATGCAGGCGATGCGCTGGCGGCCATGCGTCGCGTCGAACCACGCCAGCACGGCGCGCATGATTTCGGTCGCAGCGCCCTGGCCCCACAGGTCGCGGTGGACGATCCAGCCGGCTTCGGGGACGTCGTCCATTCTGACATCGGCGCCGAAGCCGCGGAAGCTGCGGAACACGCCGCATGATCCGACGATCCGGTCCTGGCCCTTCTCGCGCACCACGAAGCTGCCATAGCCATAGAGCGCCCAGCTGCCGGCATTGCGCAGCAGGCGGGCGAAGGCATCGCTGGCTGACGATGCCATGCCGCCGAGAAACCGGGTCGTCTCGGTATCGTCAAGCATGGCGCAAAGGCCCGCATGATCGCCGGCACGCGGCTGAAACAGGTCGAACCGTTCGGTGGTAAGGAGCGGCGCGCCGGTCACAACAGCTGGTCGATCGCGTGGATCGCCACCCCGACCAGACCGCCGACCAGGGTGCCGTTGATGCGGATGAATTGCAGGTCGCGGCCGACCGCGCCTTCGATCCGGTCGGTCACGGTGCGCGCGTCCCAGCGCTTGACGGTTTCGGAAACCAGCCGGACGATCTGGTCGCCATAGCGGGTCGCCACGCCGACCATGGTGCGGCGGGCAAAGCGGTTGATCTGCAGCTGCATCGCGGGATCGTCACGCAGATGCCGGCCAAGTTCGCTGAGCGCTTCGGCGACCTGGCCGCTGCCCTGCCCGGCAGGGCGGCGCAGCCGTTCGAGCATGGCGCTGCGCAGCCGTTCCCACACCCCTTGCCACCAGGTCGACACGGCGGGATTGGCGACCAGTTCGCCCTTCATCTTCTCGATCCGGGCGCGCAGCTCGGCATCGTGCTGGAGGTCCTGGGCGAGCTTGGCCAGCCCTTCCTCAACCTTGCCGCGCAGCGGATGCTGCGGATCGACCATCACTTCGGCGAGCAGCTTGTAGAGCCCGTCGAGCACCGAATTGGCCAGGGTTTCGTCCAGCCCGGTCCAGCGGATGACGGCATTGGCGCGGCGGTGGATCAGGTCGCGGATGATCGCTTCGTTGTCCTCGATCGTCAGCCCGGCCCAGCGCACCAGCGAATCGATCACCGGCATGTGGCGCCCGTCGGCGATCGTGGTGGCGAGCAACTGGCCAAGCAGCGGCGAAACCTCGAGCCGGTCGATCTGCCTAAACAGCCCGCCCCGCACCTGGTTGCCGAGCCGTTCGGGATCGAGCGATTCGAGCACCTGGGCGATCAGTTCGGCGGCACCATCGCGCAGCCGGGTGCTGCCGCCCTTGCTGGGATTGGCCAGCCAGTCGCCCGCGGCCCCGGCCAGGTTCATCGCCTGGAGCCGCCGCGCCACGACTTGCGGCGTCAGGAAATATTCGCGCAGGAATGCCGCCATGGTGTCGGCAATGCGGTCCTTGTTTTCGGGAATGATCGCGGTGTGCGGGATCGGCAAGCCCAGCGGATGGCGGAACAGTGCGGTGACCGCGAACCAGTCGGCCATGCCCCCGACCATGCCGGCTTCGGCAAAGGCCAGGACATAGCCCCAGGCGGGATGCGTACCGAGGAAATGCCGCGCGACGAAATAGATCCCCGCCATGACCACCAGCAGGCTGGTTGCGAACAGCCGCATCCGCCGGGCCCGATCGGCGGGCAGCGCGGATGGCGTCAGGCGGAGTTCGCTAGCGGTCACTCGGCCGGTAATGGCCCGGATTGCCCGCCAAGGCGAGTCGCGGCTGCCCCGCCGGTCGCGCCCGCCGGATCGTCATGGCGGGGCATCTGCGGTGCCGTGTCATCGCCTGGCTGGTAAGTCAGCAGGCGGGTGCGCAGCCATGGCCCGATGCGCTTTTCAACGCCGTCGGCCAGGCTGAAGCCGGCCGGGACGATGATCAGGGTCAGCAATGTCGAGACGATCAGACCGCCGATCACCACGGTGCCCATCGGCGCGCGCCAGGCCCCGTCGCCGCTGAGCGAAAGCGCGGTCGGGATCATCCCGGCGGTCATGGCCACGGTGGTCATGACGATTGGCTGCGCGCGCTTGTGCCCGGCATCCTTGATCGCTTCCAGCTTGGGCACGCCGCGGGCCATTTCCTCGATCGCGAAATCAATCAGCAGGATCGAGTTCTTGGCAACGATGCCCAGCAGCATCAGCAGCCCGATATAGACCGGCATAGAAATCGGCTGGCCGATGATGACCAGCGCGAGCAGCCCGCCTAGCGGAGCCAGCAGCAGCGAGGTCATGTTGACCAGCGGCGATACGAAGCGGTGATAGAGCAGCACCAGCACCGCGAAGACCAGCAGGATCCCGCTGATCACCGCGACGATGAAGTTCATCACCAGTTCGGCCTGCCACTTTTCGTCGCCGACCGGCGCATTGGACACGCCTTGCGGCAGATTCTTCATGATCGGCAGCGCCTGGATCTTCTCGGTCACCGCGCCCTTGACCGCGCCCTGGGCCAGATCGGCACCGACGAAAATGCGGCGCGACTGGTTGTAACGCTGGATTTGGGTCGGCCCGGCGCCAAAGGTGATATCGGCGACCCGGTTGAGCGGCACCGATCCGCCGCTTGCGGTAGGCACGGGCAGGTTCTGGATCGTCGCGATGTCGCGGCGTGATTCCTTGGGCAGGATCACCCGGATCGGCACCTGGCGGTTGCTGAGCGAGAACTTGGCCGCGTTTTGATCGATCTCGCCCAGCGTGGCGATACGGATCGCCTGGCTAAGCGAGGCGGTGGTCACACCAAGCTGTGCCGCGATATCGAGCCGCGGGATGATCACCAGTTCGGGCCGCTTCATGTCGGCGGCGATGCGCGGGGCAACCACGCCCGGTATGTTCTGCATCTGGTCGGCCAGGGTCTGCGCGGTTTTCTGCAGCAGATCAGGATCGCTGCCCGAAAGCATGACCGAGATATCCCGCCCGGTGCCGAACCCGCCTGACTGCGAAGCGAAAGTCACGCGGGCATCGGCAAAGGCTGCAAGCTGGGGCGCGAGGCGTCGCTCGAACTCGATGCTGGTCGTGTCGCGCTTTTCCTTGAGCATGATGAACAGCCGCGCATCGCTTTCGCGGACGCGTTCCATGACGCGCTCAACCTCGGGCTGGCTGCGGATCAGCTTCTCGACCCGGTCGGTGATCTGTTCGGTCTGCTCGATGGTCGTGCCGGGAACCGTTTCAATGTTCACCCGGCTCGAATCATCATTGATGGTCGGCTGGAACTGCTGCGGAATGTTGGTCAGCAAGGCGAAAGTCAGGACCAGCGCGACTAGGCCCATGCCAAACGCCCAGACGCGGTGATCGCCGCGCATCCGCGCGCCGAGCCGAGCCACGAAATAGGCGTGATAGCGCGCCATGCCGCCACCGATCGCACGCACGATCAGGCTGAGCAGCTTGCCCGCAAGCCAGCCAGCCACAATCATGACGAACAGGGTCAAGGGCACCGAAGCCCAGGCCGGCAGTTCGATCTTGCCCGCAGCAAGACCGGCCGTGAGCCCGCTGCGCGCGGCAAAGGCGGCAACGACCGACAGCAGTGCGATGACCGTTTCGACAATGTAATACCACCAGTGGCCGCGAACCGGCGTCAGCGTCTGGCGGATCGCAGCGGCCTTTTCGGTGTTCAGCGTCCAGGCCAGAACCCGCGTATAGAGGTCCATGGCGCGGCCTTCGCCGTGGCTTTCCTCGCCGTGGGCCTTGAGGAAATAGGCCGCAACCATTGGCGTGATCATGCGCGCCACGGCCAGCGATACCAGCACCGCGGCAACGATGGTCAGGCCGAAATTCTTGAAGAATTGGCCGGAAATACCCGGCATCAGGCCGACCGGCAGGAACACCGCGACGATGCACATGGTGGTCGCGACCACGGCCAGGCCGATTTCGTCAGCGGCATCGATCGAGGCCTGATAGGCGCTTTTGCCCATGCGCATGTGTCTGACGATGTTCTCGATTTCCACGATGGCATCGTCGACCAGCACCCCCGCGACCAGGCTCAGCGCAAGCAGCGAGAGCGAGTTGAGGTCGAAGCCCATCAGGCTCATGAACCAGAAGGTCGGGATCGCGGAGAGCGGGATGGCGATCGCGCTGATGATCGTCGCGCGCCAATCGCGCAGGAAGAAGAACACCACGACGATCGCCAGGACGGCGCCTTCGATCATCGCCTCGAGCGAGCTTTTGTACTGGTCCTTGGTGTACTTCACGCTGGTGTAGAGCAGGGTGAAGTGAATCCCCGGATTGTCTTTTTCCAGCTTGGCGATCTCGGTGACCGCGCCGTCATAGACACTGACGTCCGAGGCGCCCTTGGCCCGCTGGATGCCGAAGGTGACGACCTGCCGGCCCACCATCTTGGCGATCGACGATTGTTCCGAATAGCCATCGTAGACGCTGGCGATATCGCTCAGCTTGATGCTGCGCCCGCCGCCCAGATTGACCCGGCTCTGGCTAAGCTTGAATGCATCGTCGGCATTTCCAAGCACACGGACCGACTGGCGCGACCCGGCGATTTCCGCCTTGCCGCCTGCGGCATCGACGTTGACCTGGCGCAAGGCTGCGTTGACCTGGCTGGCGGTAACCCCAAGCGACTGCATCTTGGCTGGATCGAGCACGACGCGAATCTCGCGGTCGACGCCGCCCGCCCGCTCGACCGAGGCCATGCCAGGGATATTCAGCAGGCGCTTGGCCACGGTATCGTCGATGAACCAGCTGAGCTGCTCCATCGTCATGTCATCCGCGCTGACCGCAAAGTAGCCGATCGGGCCATTGCCGCCGATATTGATCTTGGTCACCTGCGGTTCGAGGATCCCGTCGGGCAAGCTGCCGCGGATCTGGTCGATGGCGTTCTTGACGTCGCTGACCGCCTCGATCGTGTTGGTGCCGATCGTGAACTGGACGAAGGTGTTGCTCGCACCTTCGGAAGCGGTCGACTGGATTTCATCGACCCCGTTGATCGAACGGATTGCCGCCTCGACCTTCTGCGTGATCTGGGTCTCGATTTCCCGCGGCGCGGCGCCTGGCTGGGCAATGGTGACATTGACCGCCGGAAAATCGATGTCCGGATTGTCGTTGACGTCCATCTGGCTGAACGAGACGACGCCGGCCAGCAGCAGGCCGATGAACAGCACGATCGGGATGATCGGGTTGCGGATCGACCAGGCGGAGATGTTGCGGAAGTTCACGCAGGCGCCCTCAGTTGGTCTTGATCAGCTGCGGCTTGACCGTGTCGCCGGGGTTCAGGAACCCGCCGGCACGCAGCACGATCCGCTCGTTCCCGGCCAGCCCTTCGACCACGGCGATGCCGTTTTCAGTGACCAGACCGGTCTTGACCGGGCGGCGCTGCGCCTTGTTCTGGGCATCGACGACATAGACGAAGCTGCCCTTCTCGTCGGACAGGATTGCCGATTCGGGCAGCAGCGGCGCGGTCACCGCACCAGCCTTGATCACCGCGCTGGCGAAACCGCCGGGACGCAATTCCTTGGCATAGGCCAGCGCGATCCGCGCCGTGCCCTGGCGTGACTGGGGATCGATTACCGGTGCCACCTGCCAGATCTGCCCGGTGAAGACCCGGTCCGATCCGGCCGGCGTCACTTCTGCAGGGACGCCGGCGCCCAGCTTGGCCAGGTCGATTTCGCCGACCTGGGCGAGCAGTTCCATCTCGCCGCCCTTGGCGATGCTGAACAGTACGCCCGATCCGGCACTGACCACCTGGCCGGGTTCGACCTTGCGTTCGAGCACGAGGCCGGAAGCCGGAGCGACGACATTGAGCCGGGCCGACTGGGCCCGCAGAACGCCAAGCTGGGCGCCGGCGACATTGACCTGGGCATAGGCGGCATCGCGCGTCGCGCGCAGGCGATCCACGTCGGCCTTGGAAATGAAGCCCTTGTCCACCAGCTTGAGCGCGCGCTGGTAATTGGCATCGGCAAGCTCGGCATTGGCCCGGGCGACCTGGATTTGCGCGGCCTGGCTGGCCTGCTGCTGCACCTGGACCGAACGGTCGATGATTGCGAGGACCTGGCCCTGACCGACCCACTGGCCCGGTTCGACCAGCACGCGCACGATCTGTCCGCCTTCGCCGGGAACGCCGACCGGCAGGGTTCGCCGCGCAGCCAGGGTGCCGGTGGCATTGATCTGTCCAGCGATTGAGCCGCTGCCCGGGGTGATCACGCTGACTACAGGGACCTGGGTCTTGGGCTGGGTTGCCACGTCGGCGCCGCCGCGCTGAGTCAGGAACCAGACCCCGATCAGCACCGCGACAAGCACCACACCGCCGATGATCAGCAAGCGGCGCGAGCGGCGATCGGCCGAACCGTCACCGAACAGCGGATTGTCCCCGTTGCTGTCGACAAGAGTACCCGAGCTGCTGATTCTGCTATCGAAATTCATTGCCGCATGCGCCTTCGCTGTAATCCGGCCGGGCCACGGATCGAACGCGTGGCACAGGCTGAGTCAGACTGTATTACAGTGCTAAATCACCTTCGGCAAGTGCCCAAATGGGAACGGCAGAAGCAAGCACCGGCAGGCCCGGCGCATATACGCCGGGCCTGCGCAAGGCAATCATCGGCTCGGCAGACTGCCGAATGCGCTCGGCAAACAGCGTGCCGGCGCAGATCGGGGTCTAGCGGACGCTGCCCCGACGAACGAGGTTGACGATGCCAAGCAGAACCACCGCACCAACCAGCGCGGACACCAGAGTCATCGGATCGAAGGCATTGTCACGCAGGTGACCGCCGCCAAGTCCGAGGAAGCCCAACAGAAACCGACCGAGGATCGAGCCCAGGCAGCCGACAATCACGTTTGCCACAATGCCCATTGAGGCGTCGCGGTTCATGACCATGCTGGCGACCCATCCGATGATGCCGCCGACAATAAGGGCAATAATGAAATGCATGTGAGCTCTCCCCTTTTGCCCAATGGCGTCCGCACCATACGGACACGCCACAAGGCCGACCGAGTCTAAGCGCGGTCGGCCCTTGACGAAAGGGGATTTTTCTCAGGCCTTGTCAGTACTTGAACTGACGCTCGTAGAGGTCGCGGTAGTGCTGCAAACGGGTTACGCGCAGCCCCTGCATGCCCGAACGGTCAACCGCGCGTTGCCACGAGGCGAACTCTTCCAGCGTCAGACTGTAGCGTTCGCAAACCTCTTCGATGGTCAGCAGTCCGCCGTTGACGGCAGCCACGACCTCGGCCTTGCGGCGCACAACCCAGCGGGTGGTATCGGGCGAAGGCAGCGAATCGACCGTAAGCGGTTCGCCGAGCGGCCCAATCACCATTGCAGGTCGGATTTTCTGGTTCTCGATCATTTCAGTCCTCGGCCGCTGCGGGGTGCAGTGTCAGCGACGGCAGCAACCATGCCCACGGCTCCTTTGCGAACTGCTAAATCAATTGGGTTAACGTCCGGTTTTGCCCGTTCGGCAAAAGTCGGACCGTGCGCCCAATGGGAGAAGTCGCCGCGCGGCAGAGCCTGACCCGAATCGAATCGGTTCAGTTCGCGCCGTGCGGCATGGGCCGCAGCGAACCGCGTTTGCAGCGAAAACCAGTCGAGAGCGCCGGTAATCGGGCCTTCGCCTGCGAACTGGCTGGCCAGGCTGAGGCCGTTGAAGGGGTTGAAAGCAATTTCCATAAGCGACCCGATAGACCGGTACTGGTCAAGATCGGGTAAAGCCGTGGTTTACCTGGCGTAGAGATTGCTTACCGAATTCCACCACCGCCGCCCTGCGGCAACAGCGCAGCGTCACTGCGCAATTCCCATCGGCGCGCGGCCCGTGTATGGGCGCGCAGCATGTCCGCCGCTCATGACACCGTTAATCTGGCCGAACGCGATCTTGCCGCGCTGTTCCAACTGGAACCGCCGCTGGTGGGCAAGCGCATCGTTGTTGCCATGTCAGGCGGGGTCGACAGTTCCGTGGTCGCTGCCCTGGCCGCGCGCAGCGGGGCCGAGACGATCGGCATTACCTTGCAACTCTATGATTCCGGTCCGGCCAGTGGCCGCAAAGGCGCGTGCTGTGCCGGCGATGATATTCGCGACGCGCGCGCCGTGGCCGACCGACTGGGCATAGCCCATTACATCGTCGACCACGAAAGCGCCTTTCGCGAAGAGGTGGTCGAGCAGTTCGCCGACGATTACCTTACCGGCCGCACTCCGATCCCCTGCATCCGCTGCAACATGGGGCCCAAGTTCACCGATCTGCTGCGCATGGCGCGGGAACTGGGCGCCGATTGCCTGGCCACGGGGCACTATGTCCGCCGCGAAATCGGCGCTGCCGGGCCCGAGCTCTACCGCGCGCTCGATCCGGCGCGAGACCAGTCCTATTTCCTTTATGGCACCACCGAGGCCCAGCTCGATTTCCTGCGCTTCCCGCTCGGCGGCCTGCCCAAACCACAGGTGCGCGCAATTGCCGAAGCCGAGGGGCTGCGGGTGGCGGCCAAGCCGGACAGCCAGGACATCTGCTTCGTCCCCGACGGCGACTACGCCAGGATCGTCCGCGCCGTGCGGCCCGAAGGCGTGCAGCCCGGCGAGATCGTCCATGCGACCAGTGGCGCGGTGCTGGGCCAGCACCAGGGGATCATCCATTTCACCGTTGGCCAGCGCCGCGGGCTGGAAATCGGCGGCCAGCCCGAACCGCTCTATGTCACCGCGATCGACGCCGCGACCCAGCGTGTGCTTGCCGGGCCCCGGCACTTGTTGGCTGTCGCAAGCGCCGTGGTCACCGAAACCAACCGGATCGGCCCGCTGCCCGGCGTGCCGCTGAGCGCCAAGGTCCGCTCGCTGGCCAAGCCGGTCCCGGTAACGCTGGAGGGAACGCTCGGCGACGGCGCCGCCGTGACGATCCGCTTTGCCCAGCCCGAATACGGCGTCGCGCCGGGGCAGGCCGCGGTGCTCTATGCCGGTGACCGGGTGGTCGGCGGCGGCTGGATCGACAGCACCCAGCCCGCCGCCTGACGACGCCTTAGCGGGTCCACGGCTGCAAGCGACAGCCCTCGCCCTCGCGGTAGGTGGCGGTGTCGCTGGCCAGCAGCGGGAAGCGCGCGGTGACGCTCTTTGCGGCGCTGTCTTCACTGAGCGTGATCAGTTCCATCCCCGGTTCGAAGTCCTTGCGACAATCGGACAGGCTACGGCCGCCTTCGAAGCGGCAAGAACAGGCGACCCGCGCGCCATAGGCGGCGCCGACCCGGGCATAGCCGTGGAGCGGCTGCCAGAACCACGCCAGTGCGGCGGCAAGGCCAAGCGGCACCAGCCACAGCAGCCTGCGGGCACGGCGGGGACGGGCGGGGTTAACGGTTGCCATCTGCTAGCCTTTGGGCAAGGGATGCGCGGCATGAGGTCGCGCGTCCCGTCCCTTATCCTGACCCTTGCCCTGCTGCCAGCCCTGTTCGGCTGCAGCAGCCAAAGCGCCGCGCCTCCCGCTCCGGAACCGCTCGATGCAGCGGCGCTGAAGGCGGTGGTCGAGAAGCCCGGGATTGATCGTGAGCGGCTGGCCCGTGCGGTCGATACGCTGTTCACCGCGCCGGAGACCGCCGATACGCGGGCGGTGGTAGTGCTGCGGGATGGCCGGATCGTGGCCGAACGCTATGCCGCGCCCTATCACGAAAACACGCGTTTCATCTCCTGGTCGATGGCCAAGACGGTAACCGCCGTGATGATTGGCATGCTGGTCTCCGACGGGCGCCTGCGGCTTGACGAATCCGCCCCGGTCCCCGCATGGCAGCGTCCCGGCGATCCGCGCGGCGAGATTACCCTGCGCCAGCTGCTGCAGATGCGCTCGGGCCTGCGCCATGTCGAGGCCGAGGGGCCGCCCTACCTGACCGACACCGCGCGGATGCTGTTCCTCGACGGGCGCGACAACGTTGCCGCCTATGCCGAGGCCCAGCCGCTGGAGGCCGAGCCGGGGGCAAAGTGGGAATATTCGAGCGCGACCACGGTGATTCTGTCCGATCTGGCGGCACGGTCGCTGACCACCAGCACCGACCCGGCCGAACGCCGCCGGGTGGTCCAGGATTATCTCCACACACGGATTTTCGAGCCGTTGGGGATGAAAAGCATGATCCCTGAATTCGACGCCGCCGGTACGCTGATCGGTGGCAGCCTGATCCACGGCACCGCGCGCGACTGGGCCCGATTTGGAGAATTCCTGCGCAACCGCGGTGCCGTAAATGGCGCACAGCTGGTTCCGACGACGTGGATCGATTTCATGACCGCGCCCAGCCCGCGCAATCCTGGTTACGGCGCGCAGACCTGGCTCAACCGACCGCAAGTGGATGACGGGCACGTCGAATGGCCGGGTGCACCGGCATCGACCTTTTCAATGAACGGGCATCTCGGCCAGTTCGTCGTGGTTTCGCCCAGCCAGGGCGTGACCGTGGTTCGCCTGGGCAAGACCGACGAGGGTCAGCACGCCCCGGTCCGCGCCGCGATCGCCCGGATTATCCAGCTTTTTCCGAAGGAACCGCCCAAGTGACCGACAAGACCGCGTTGATCACCGGCATTACCGGCCAGGACGGCGCCTATCTGGCACGACTGCTGCTGGACAAGGGCTACCGCGTTCACGGAATCAAGCGGCGCTCAAGTTCGTTCAATACCGCGCGGATCGACGATATCTATCAGGATCCCCACGATCCCGATCCGCGGCTGACGCTGCATTACGGCGACCTGACCGATGCGACCAACCTGATCCGCATCGTCCAGGAAACCCGCCCGACCGAGATTTACAACCTTGCCGCGCAAAGCCACGTCCAGGTCAGTTTCGAAACCCCCGAATATACCGCCAATTCCGACGCGCTGGGCACGCTGCGCCTGCTCGAGGCGATCCGCATCCTTGGCCTCGAGAAGACCTGCCGGTTCTATCAGGCGTCGACCAGCGAGCTTTACGGCCTGGTCCAGCAAGTCCCGCAGCGCGAGACCACGCCGTTCTATCCGCGCAGTCCCTATGCCGCAGCCAAGCTCTATGCCTACTGGATCACGGTCAACTACCGCGAAGCCTATGGCATCCACGCCTCGAACGGGATCCTGTTCAACCACGAAAGCCCACTGCGCGGCGAGACCTTCGTCACCCGCAAGATCACCATGGCAGCGGCAGCCATCGCCTGCGGCAAGCAGGACACGCTGTTCCTCGGCAATCTCGACGCCCGGCGCGACTGGGGCCACGCCCGCGAATATGTCGAGGGGATGTGGCTGATGGTCCAGCAGGATGAAGGCGACGACTATGTCCTCGCCACCGGCAAGACCACCAGCGTGCGCCAGTTCGTCGAATGGGCCTTCGCAGATGCCGGCATCGCGCTGGAATGGCGCGGCAGCGGGGTGGACGAGCAGGGCTTCTGCAAGGCCAGCGGCGCGCTGCGGGTTGCGGTCGATCCGCGTTACTTCCGCCCGACCGAGGTCGACCTGCTGATCGGCGATCCGGGCAAGGCCCACCAGAAGCTTGGCTGGCAGCACCGGACCGACGTGCGCGAACTGGTCCGCGAGATGGTTACGGCCGATCTGGCGCTGATCCGCGGTGGCGGCGGAGCCGGGCCCGCAGCATGACCGCGCCCGCGCCACTCTATTCGTTGACCGGCAAGCGCGTCTGGGTCGCCGGGCACAGGGGCATGGTCGGATCGGCGCTGGTCCGGCGGCTGGCCGAGGCCGACTGCGAAGTCCTCACCGCCGAGCGCGACGCGCTCGACCTGACCGACCAGCGCGCGGTGCTGGGGTGGATGCACAACCACCGCCCCCAGGCGGTGTTCCTGGCCGCTGCAAGGGTCGGCGGGATCCTGGCCAACGCCAGCTATCCGGTCGATTTCCTGCGCGACAACCTGCTGATCGAAACCGCGGTTTTCACCGGGGCCGAGTCATCGGGGGTCGAGAAGCTGCTGTTCCTGGGTTCGTCGTGCATCTACCCGCGCGATGCCGCGCAGCCGATCCGGGAAGAGGCGCTGCTGACCGGCCCGCTCGAGCCGACAAACGAATGGTATGCGCTAGCCAAGATCGCCGGAATCAAGCTGGCCCAGGCCTACCGCCAGCAATACGGCTGCGACTATATCAGCGCGATGCCGACCAACCTCTACGGCCCCGGCGACAATTACGACCTGGCCGGCAGCCACGTCTTGCCCGCGCTGATCCGCAAGGTGCATGAGGCCAAGCAGGTCGGCGGACCAGTGCAGATCTGGGGCACGGGATCGCCGCTGCGCGAGTTCCTCTATGTCGACGACTGCGCCGATGCCTGCGTGCACCTGATCGAGCACTATTCCGCCATGGGCCACGTCAATGTCGGCGCCGGCCAGGAAATCGCGATCATCGATCTGGCGCGGCTGGTGATGGACGTGCTGGGCTACGATGGCGAGCTGGTCACCGATCCGACCAAGCCCGATGGCACCCCGCGCAAGCTGATGGACAGTGCCAGGCTGGCCGCGCTGGGCTGGTCACCCAAGGTCTCGCTGCGCGAGGGAATTGCGCGCAGCTATGCGGCGTTTCTGGCGGGCGAGGGGCGCAATATCTGACTATTCGCTGCGCTGGTGCACCGCGAGCAGGTCTTCGGCGGCCAAGCCGGTTTCGTTGATCAGGCCTTCCGGATCGGGATGGATCAGAATCTCGATCCCGGGAAATTCCGCAAGCAGCTTGTCCTCGATCTCGTCCATCACGTCGTGGGCCTGGCGCACGGTCATGTGCGGATCGACCGCGACGTGGAACTGGACGAAATCGCGGTTGCCCGACGTCCGCGTGCGCAGGTCGTGCAGCCCTTTCAGTTCGGGATGGCGGGCGACCACTTCAAGGAAACGGGCCTTCTTTTCATCGTCCCATTCGTGATCCATCAGCTGGTTGACCGCCTGCTGCGATGCGCCCCACGCCCCCCAGCCCAGCCAGGCGGCGATGCCCAGGCCGAACAGCGGATCGGCCCCGGCGATGCCGGCATACTGGTCAAGCGCGAGCGCGGCGATGACTGCGAGATTGAGCAGCAGGTCCGACTGGTAGTGGACATGATCGGTGGAGATGGCCAGGCTGCCGGTACGACGAATGACGTACCGCTGCCAGGTGATCAGCGCCAGGGTGGCCACCATGGCGATCCCGGACACGATGATCCCGCCTTCCGCACCGTCGGGCCTGACGCCGGCAATCCACTGTCCGATTGCCCGCGCTGCCAGGCTGAGCGCCGAGATCGAGATCAGCACCACTTGGAACATTGCCGCCAGCGCCTCGGCCTTGCCATGGCCGAAGCGGTGATTCTCATCATCGGGCTGGGCCGCGACCCAGACCCCCAGCAGTGTTGCCAGGCTGGCGACCAGATCGAGCACCGTATCGGCCAGACTGCCGAGCATTGCCGTCGATCCGGTGGTCCACGCAGCCCAGACTTTCAGCGCGACCAGAAGCAGCGCGACCGAGATCGACGCCAGCGCAGCGCTACGGTTCAGTTTGCCGGCATCGGTCACGGGTAGAGCAGCCCGCTCGTCCAGCCGCCCCCGGCGGCGCGTTCGAAGCGGCGCCGCTCGTGCAGGCGGAACGGGCGGTCCATCCAGAATTCGAACGCCTTGGGGGTCAGGCAGAACCCGGTCCAGTGCGGCGGACGCGGCACCTTGCCAACCAGGTGCGTTGCCGTGACTTTGGCGATCCGGCCGAGGAATTCGGCGCGCGAACCCATCGGTGCCGATTGCTCCGAAGCGATCGCCCCGAGCTGTGAATCGCGACTGCGGCTGGCGAAATAGGCGTCGGCCATGGCCGGATCGACTTCGGCGATCGTGCCTTCTATGCGGATCTGGCGGCGCAGCGACTTCCAGTGGAACAGCATCGCCGCCTGCGGATTGGCATGCAGTTCCCCGCCTTTGCGGCTATGGCCATTGGTGTAGAACACGAACCCGCCGTGTTCGCCCAGCTGCGGTCCGTGATCCTTCATCAGCACCATCCGCACCGACGGGGCGGCATCGGGCGTTGCAGTGGCCAGCGCCACGGCTTCGGGATCATTGAGTTCGCTTTTGCGTGCCTCGGCAAACCAGGCGTCGAACAGCGCGAAGGGATTTTCGCCGGTGATGGCATTGGCCGTATCGTGGTCCATACTCCCGCGCATAGCCGCGCGCGGCGCGCAACAAAAGCGCGACCGTTTCGCAATAAGCGCATGGCGGCTTGCCGGAAGCGGCGCGGGCACCTAGCTAACGGTCATGGCCGATCCCTATTCGATCCTTGGCGTAGCCCGCAGCGCGAGCGAGAAGGACATCAAGTCCGCCTATCGCAAGCTGGCGAAGGAACTTCACCCCGATCGCAACGCCGACAATCCCAAGGCCGCCGAGCGCTTTGCCGAGGTGACCGGCGCCTATGATCTGCTGTCGGACAAGGACAAGCGGGCGCGTTTCGATCGCGGCGAGATCGACAGTGACGGCAACCCGATGGGTTTCGGCTATGGCGGCGGTGCCGGGGGCGGCGGCTTTGGCGGCGGTGCGCAGCGCGGCTTTCGCGCCGATGGCTTCGAAGGGTTCACCGGCGAAGGGATCGATATCGGCGACATCTTCGACGGGCTGTTTGGCGGACGCGGCGGCATGGGGGGCGCAGGCTTCGGCGGTGCCCAGCCCGGCGCGCGCGGGCGCACCGCACCCAAAGGCGCCTCGATCCAGTACAAGCTGGGCGTATCGCTGCCCGATGCCGTGCTGCTCCATACCCAGCGGATCACCCTGGCTGACGGCAAGACCATCGACCTCAAGCTGCCCGCCGGGGTCGAGGACGGCACCCAGATGCGCCTGTCGGGCAAGGGCGAACCCGGTCCGGGCGGCGCCGGCGATGCCCTGGTGACGATTCACCTGCAGCCGCATCCCTTTTTCCGCCGCGAAGGCGACAACCTGCGGCTCGACCTGCCGATCAGCCTCGACGAGGCGGTCCACGGGGCCAAGGTCAAGGTCCCCACGGCCGAGGGCGTCGTCATGCTGACGGTTGCTCCCGGATCGAGCTCGGGCAAGACCCTGCGGCTGGGCGGCAAGGGCTTTACCCGCAAGGACGGCAGCCGCGGCGACCAGCTGGTCACGCTGGAAGTGCAGCTACCCGAACAGGATCAGGACCTTGCCCGCCGGCTTGAGGGCTGGCGCGATCCACGCAATCTGCGCGCCCGGCTGGGCGTCTGAGCGCGCGGCATGGAAGAGCGGCCGCTCGACGAAGGGAATCTACCGCCGCTGACCCCGCCCGACCTGTCGCCCGAGGCACGGCGCAAGCGGGCGCTGCGGCTGCGCGCCGGCCTGCAGGAAACGCTCGACGAACACGTCGGGCCGCACGGCAAGTTCTGGGACACGCGGTTTTTCCAGGTGTTCAATCGGGTCTGGACCGGGGCCTATCACGATGGCTTCATCCACGCCGGCAACCTGGCCTACATGGCGATCCTGGCGCTGTTCCCGTTCTTTATCACCGTGGCGGCGGGGTTTTCGCTGTTCGGCGAACAGGCCCAACGCGAAGCCTCGGTCCACGCCTTCCTCATGGGTCTGCCGCCGGTGGTCGCCCATGCGCTCGAACCGGTCGCCAAGGATGTCGTCGCGGCGCGCACCGGCTGGCTGCTGTGGATCGGCGGCGCGGTCGGGCTGTGGACCGTGGGCAGCCTGATCGAGACGATCCGCGACATCCTGCGGCGCGCCTATGGCACCCGTCAGATGCATGCCTTCTGGCGCTATCGCCTGGCCTCGACCGGGGTGATCGTGGTCGCCGTGGTGGCCATGCTGTTCGCGCTGCTCGCGCAGGTCGCGATCGGCGCGGCGCAGGAAGTGATCGGAGCGTGGTTTCCGCGCGCCAGCGACTGGATTCTGACCCTGACGACCTCGCGGCTGATCCCGGCGCTGGTCATCTACCTGTCGCTGTATCTGCTGTTCCTGACCCTGACGCCCAGCGTCTATCGCGGCCGCGCCTATCCGAAATGGCCGGGCGCGCTGCTGGTGACGGCCTGGTGGATGGCGGTCAGCACCGCCTTGCCGCAGGTACTTCAGCGCTTTTTCACTTACGACCTGACCTATGGCAGCCTGGCCGGGGTGATGATCGCGCTTTTCTTTTTCTGGCTGGTCGGCTTAGGGATGGTCGTCGGTGCCGAACTCAACGCCGCCCTTACGGAAAGCCCGGAAGAACGCGATGCGATCGGTCAGGAAGACAACCGCCAGCGCGCCGGTCTGAGCCGCTGAGAATGACAGACGAGGTAGGCATGAATGGACTGATGCACGGCAAGCGTGGCCTGATCATGGGGCTGGCCAACGACAAGTCGCTGGCCTGGGGCATCGCCCAGAAGCTGAAGGAGCAGGGCGCCGAACTGGCGATTTCCTATCAGGGCGAAGTGATGGAAAAGCGCGTCCGTCCCCTGGCCGAACAGCTTGGCTGCGATTTCCTGATCGATTGCGACGTTTCGACCGAGGACGAACTCGACAAGGCCTTCGCCGTGCTGGCCGCGCGCTGGCCGACGATCGATTTCGTGGTCCACGCGATTGGCTATACCAACAAGGAAGCGCTGCGCGGACATTACGCCAACATCGGCCTCGACGATTTCCTGCTGACCATGAACATCTCGGTCTACAGCTTTACCGCAGTCGCCCGCCGCGCCGCGGCAATGATGCCGGCCTACGATCCCGAAACCGGGACCGGCGGCGGGGCGATGCTGACGCTGTCGTATTACGGCGCGGAAAAGGTCGTGCCGCATTACAACGTGATGGGGGTGGCCAAGGCCGCGCTCGAAACCAGCGTCAAGTATCTCGCCAACGATTTCGGCCCCGCCGGGATTCGGGTCAACTCGATCTCCGCCGGGCCGATCAAGACCCTGGCCGCCAGCGGGATCGGCGATTTCCGCTACATCCTGAAGTGGAACGAATACAACGCGCCGCTACGCCGCAACGTGACCATCGGCGATGTCGGCGGTGCGGCAGTCTATCTGCTGTCCGACCTCGCCTCAGGCGTCACCGGCGAGAACCACCATGTCGATGCAGGCTATCACACCGTCGGCATGAAGCAGGAAGACGCGCCGGATATCGCGCTGGGTTAGGGCTTTTTTGCCGGGGCTGGTTGAGGTAGCGGCGGCTTGCTGGCATCTTCGGCGTTTTCAAGTGCTTGCTGCCGGGCAAGATATTCCTTCTCGGCCGCTTCGACCCGCTTCTGCGTTTCGGCGGCGTCGGCATCGATTGTCGAGAGGCGCTTGGCGCGTTCGGCGTTGATCAGTTCGGCCATCCTGACGTCCTTGCCGGTTGCCTTTTCGGCATAGGCATCGCGGATCAGCTTGCTGCTGCACCCTGTCCAGCCGCCCGGTCCGACCGGTGAGCAGCTTTGAATTCCACCCCTCCCAACGGTTTCATAAGCCAGCACCTTGTTGGTCCAGGCTTCGTTCTGGGGCGAGGTTGATTCGCGCAGGATCGAGGGGATGCGATAGCGCTCGCTCTCCGCCTTGCGGGCGCAGACGACGATTTCGTCGCCTTGCGATTCGGGGCACTTGTCATCGCCGTAGACGATCAGCTGGTTGACCTTGGGCTCGGCCGCTTCCTGCGCAGCGGCGGGTGCGGCGAAAGTCGAAAGTGCGGCCAGGGCAACAAGCCCGGTCAGGCTGGAACGGATCACGGTCAAACTCCTTAGCGCGGCGCTAATGCCCCGTTATAGGGGCCTTGTGCTGTGAATAACAGATGAAGCGCGGGTTTCGTTGCGCGCGATCAAATCCGCTCGGCCAGTTTGATCGCGGCGCGGCAGCCCAGGCGAATGGCGCCCGAAAGTAACGGATAGGCCGGGGCCCGCTCCGCCCCGGCGGCCAGCGCCGTATCGCGATGCTCGCGCTCATCGGCGCGGAATTCCTCGATCAGCGCACCCAGTTCGGGATCGCTTCCGTCCAGTTCGTCCAGCTGCTGGGTATAGTGCCGGTCGATCTCTTCCTCGACCGCGGCGGTGCAGGCCATCGCCGCTTCGGGCGAGATCAGCGCAGTCGCCGCGCCAAGCGCAAAGCCGGCGACGTTCCAGAACGGCTGGAGCACGGTCGGCCGCACCCGCCGCTCGGCAATCAGCGCGTCAAACTTGGCGCGGTGTCCGGCTTCCTGTTCGGCCATGTGCTGGATCATCGCCGAATGCGGCGCGCGGTCGCCCATCACCGCCAGCTGCCCGGCATAGATCCGGGTCGCGCCGTATTCGCCCGCCTGGTCGACCCGCAGCATGCGTTCCGAGGCTTTGCGGTCCATGACTCAGGCTCCCTTCGCGCGGCGCAGCAGGACGAAAATCAGCAGCGCGGTACCGGTCGATACCAGGAAGTTGTAGCCTGCCAGGCTGATCCCCAGCAGCGACCACTGAACCTGATCGCAGCGAACGATTGGTGCCGCCAGAATTGCCTTCAGTGGATCGGCGGCACCGTCAACGGCATTGGCGGTGCAGGTGGTAAAGCCTTCCCACCAGCCGTATTCGACCCCGGCGTGCATCGCGCCGATCCCGCCTGAAACCAGCATCGCCAGCGCCGCCAACCCGATCAGCAACCGTGCCTGCCCGCGCAGCGCGAAGGCCAGCGCGCCCAGCACGACTGCAACGAAGTGCGGATAGCGCTGCCACCAGCACATTTCACACGGATAGAGATCGAAGCCGTACTGGCCGACATAGACCGCGATCAGCAAGGCCGCCGGAACCCCGAAGGCCAGCAGCCGCGCCAGAGAGAACGCCTTTGCCCCGCTTGGCATTGCCTATTTCCCCTTGGCCGCAAGCGCGACGCCGCCGGTGCGGCGCAGCGTTTCCATCGCGTAGTACAGCTGGAAGTCCTTGATGCCCTTGGCCTTGACCTCGTCCGCTGTCATCTTGAAGCGCGGATCGGTTTGGCGATCAGCCTCAAGCTTCTTGTCGTCGATCGACACCTCGTTGACCAGGTGGCGGCGCAGGTCGCTTTCGCGCATCGCCATCTGGTTACGGCGCTGGGCGTCGGGATCGGACAGCTGCGGCACGCGGATGTCGGGTTCGACCCCGCCTTCCTGGACCGAGCGGCCCGACGGGGTGAAATAGCGCGCAGTGGTCAGCTTGACCGCGTGCTCCTTGTCGAGTTCGAACAGCGATTGGACGCTGCCCTTGCCAAAGCTGCGCTCACCCATGATCACCGCACGGTGCTGGTCCTGCAGCGCCCCGGCGACGATTTCCGAGGCCGAGGCCGAGCCGGCATCGATCAGCACGATCAGCGGCAATCCCATGGCGGCATCGCCGGGGAACACCGATTCGGCCTTGTAGAATTCGTTATCCTGGGCATTGCGGCCGCGCTGCGAAACGATATCGCCCTTGGTCAGGAACAGGTCGGACAGGGCCACCGCCTCGTCCAGCGCCCCGCCCGGGTTCGAGCGCAAGTCGAGCACCAGCCCGCTGAGCTTGCCGCCGCTCTGCCGCTTGAGATCGGCGATCGCCTTGTTGACGTTGACCCCGACATCGCGCGAAAATTCGTTGACGCTGATCACGCCGACATCCTTTTCCAGCTTCGACGTGACAGGCTCAAGGCTGATCACCCCGCGCGTGACCGTCAGGTCGAACGGCTGGTCGCGCCCGGCGCGGAAGATCGTCAGACGGATCTTGCTGCCTGCCTCGCCGCGCATCTGCGCCACGGCATCGTCAAGATCGCCGCCATAGATCAGCTTGCCGTCGAGGTGGGTGATATAGTCCCCGGCCTTGACCCCGGCGGCTTCGGCCGGACTGCCGCGCATCGGCGAGACCACGTGAACCGCGCCGTCGTCCATCTCGACCGACAGGCCCAGCCCCGAATAATTGCCATCGATCATCGTCGTCAGGCGGGTCAGCGTCGCGCCTTCGAGATAGGTCGAATGCGGATCGAGCGCCGCCAGCATCCCGTCGATCGCGCCGTTGACCAATTTGTCGTCGTCGACCTGCTCGACATATTGCGATTTGACCAGCTGATAGACCGACAGCAGCCGCCCGAACTGCGGCCCGGCGCGAGCATCAACCGCGGCCAGACCGGCAGTGGTGGCCGGGATCAGGGCGACGGCGCTGACCAGCAGACTGGCCCGAAGCAGGGGGGCGAACTTCATTGTGGCGGCCTTTCACGAAACATTCGCGGCACCATAACCGCGCAAGCCTTAACGCCAGATAGCCCTAGCGCGATCCGATTTCGAGGGGATTTACCGCTTCATCCCCTTTGCGCAGTTCCACCGACACCACCGGGCGGCCCGGCCCGGCAATACCCAGCGGCGATCCGGCGACCAGTTTCTGGCCAACGCGGGTGTCGAGATTGGCGAGGCCCGTGATCACGCTGGTCCAGCCGCCATCGTGTTCGATGATCACGATCAGGCCGTAACCTTCGTAAGGCCCGGCGAAGGCCACGCGACCTGCTGCTGGCGCGACCGCCTGGGCCAGTGGATTGGTCGCCAGCGAAATCCCGCGCGAACGGGGGCGGCCAGGCGCACTTTCGCCGAACCCCTGGACGATCCGTCCGGCCACTGGCAGCTGATAGCCGGCAAGCGCCGGTGCGGCGGATGGCGCGGATGGCGGCGCATCCGCGACGATCGCGTTGGCGGGCTGCGGCGGGCGGAGCACCGGCCCGGGCAACGCCGCGAGTTCGGCACGCGCCGCGCCTTGCTTGGCCAGCTCGCCGACCAGTCCGCCCAGGTCGCGGGCCTGCTCGGCCAGCGCCAGCGCCCGCTCGGCCTCGCGGTCGGCGACGCCGCTGGCTTCGCGCGAGGCCAGCCGCTGCCGCGTTTCGAGCACGGCCAGGGCCTGGCGGCGCTGGGCAAAATCCGCCTCGCTGGCGCGCAGGTCGGCATTGGCCTGACGGGCGCGCTCTTCCAGCGTGCGGGCCTTGGCGATCTCGCTGCGCAGCCCGATCGTGCGCCGTTCGACCTCGGGCAGCATGGTCTGCAGGACCGCGCGCATATAGACGGTATCGCGCAGCGATCCCGGGCGCAGCAGCGACAGGATCGGAGGGCGGCGGGACAGGCGCTGCAACGCGGCAGTCAGCCGGACGAGCGGTTGCTGGTGCTGGGCCAGCGTCGCGCGCAAGGCGGCGCGCTGACCGGAAACGACAGCGATCTGCGCCTGGTTGGCGGCAATCGTCGCTTCGGCCTGCTGGATCCGCGCGGCCAGCGCGGCACTTTCCTGCGCGGTGCGATCGGCCTCGGCCACGGCGGATTTGGCCGCCACTTCAAGCCGCTGGGCGCGCTGCCCGGCTTCGGCCTGCTGGGCCTGCGCCGCGGCCAGCGCCCTGGCGGCATCCTCAGGCGTAGCGGGCGCCAGAATGTCCTGCGCGCCCAGGCCGCCGAGCGCGACCAGCACAGGCAGCGCGGCAAGCGCAAGCAGCAGGGGAAGCGGGCGCAGCACCATCGCCGCCCTTATCCCGAACGATGATAGGGATGGCCAGCCAGAATGCTGGTCGCGCGCCACAATTGTTCGGCCAGCATGGCCCGGGCCAGCATATGCGGCCAGGTCATCGCCCCGAAGCCGAGCAGCAGGTCAGCCGATTGCCGCGCGGCATCGCCGTGCCCGTCGGCGGCGCCGATCAGGAAGCGCGTCTCCCGCACCCCGTCATCGCGCCATTTGCCAAGCAGCGCAGCGAAGTCTTCCGACGACATCTGGCGGCCGCGCTCATCCAGCAGAACGGTGCGCGACTGCGCCGGCGCATCGGGAATGGCACCGCCTGTGTCGGGCAGTTCGGTAATTTTCACTGGCCAGGCAATGCGCTTCAGATAGCGATCGACCAGCTCGGCTTCGGGCGAACGCCCGATCTTGCCGCGGGCAATCACGTGAAGCTGCATCGACACTGGTCAGACCCGAGGTCAGGCTGCGCCGACGCTGTCCCCGAATGCCCACATCCGTTCAAGGTTGTAGAAGCTGCGCACTTCGGGGCGGAAAATGTGGACGACGACGTCTCCGGCATCGATCAACACCCAGTCGGCGGCCGGCAGGCCTTCGATCCGGGCATGGCCGAAGCCGCCGTGCTTGATTCGCTCGGCCAGCTTCTGCGCCATGGCCGCAACTTGCCTGGTCGAACGCCCCGAGGCGATGACCATGTGATCGGCAATCGAGCTTTTGCCTTCGAGCGGGATCGAGACCAGCTCGGTTGCCTGATCGTCATCGAGCGACTGCAGCACGAGGGCGTGCAGCGAACCTGGCTCGGACGCGGGGAGCGGGGCGGGTGCGCCGGTTGCGGCGGTATCGCCGGCGGGTGCCGACGAGGTTGGGGCCAAATTGGCGGAATCAGGCGTCATTTAAGCGGAAACGGCTCCTCTGTTCGGGCAGCGCAAGCTGGTCATGCGATGTCGGGTTCGACGGGATGGTGCGTCAAACGGTCCCTCAGGCGCTTACCGGCCAGCCGGTCGGCCCAGTGCGGATCGGCACGGCGGATAGCTGTCGCCGAGCGCGGATCGGGATCGAATCGCAATAGTATCAGCGCGGGTGCGCTCCATCCTGCCCGGTGCTTGAGACTGGCCGAAGACCGCCGGTAACGGCCGAGCCAGGCCGCCGCGGGGCTCGCGGCTGCAGTACCATCATAGCCCGGACGGGCGATAACCGCAATCGGCATGGTCCGGGCGAGGCCGCGCCAGTCGCGCCAATGGTGCAATTGGGCGAGATTGTCGCTGCCCATCAGCCAGACGAAGCGGACCTTGGGGTAACGCCGGGTCAGCGCCCGCAGGGTATCGATCGTATAGACCGTGCCCAGCTCTCGTTCGATCGCCGTGGGAACGATCCGGGTTCGCCGCGCCTGTTGCTGCGCCGAGGCCAGCCGCGCGGCGAGCGGTGCCATGCCGACCTTGGGCTTGAGCGGATTGCCGGGCGAGACCAGCCACCAGACTTCGTCGAGGCCGAGAGCCGACATCGCGAAAAGGCTGATCCGGCGATGCCCGCCGTGCGCGGGATTGAAACTGCCGCCAAGAAGCCCGACGGTTTTCAGGGCCGCGTCTGCCCGTCGCCGCGGACCAGCCACTTGTAGGTCGTGAGGCCTTCCAGCGCGACCGGACCGCGTGCGTGGAGCCTTCCGGTAGCAATGCCGATCTCCGCCCCCAGCCCGAACTCGCCGCCGTCGGCAAATTGCGTGCTGGCGTTGTGCATGACGATCGCGCTGTCGACTTCGGCCAGGAACCGTTCCGCCGAGGCGACATCTTCGCTGACGATGGCATCGGTGTGATGCGAGGAATGCCGCGCGATGTGCGCCAGCGCGGCATCGAGCCCGTCGACCACTGCGACCGAGAGGATAGCGTCGAGATACTCGGTATCCCAGTCGTTCGCGGCGGCCGGCAGGATGCGGGCGTCGAGCGCGCAGGCCCGGGCATCGCCGCGCAGTTCGCAGCAGGCATCGAGCAGGCCCGCGACCACCGCCTGGCTGGCCGGGAACTGGGCATCGAGCAGCAGCGTCTCCATCGATCCGCAGATCCCGGTGCGGCGCATCTTGGCATTGAGCGCGATCGCCGCAGCCTTGGCCGGATCGGCTGCGGCGTGGATGTAGGTGTGGCAGATCCCATCCAGGTGGGCGAGCACCGGCACCCTCGCATCGGCCTGGACCCGCGCGACCAGGCTCTTGCCCCCGCGCGGGACGATCATGTCGATCAGCCCCGCAGCGGTCAGCATGGCACCAACCGCGGCGCGGTCCTGGGTCGGCACCAGCTGGATCGCATCGGTCGGCGCACCGGTGCTGGTCAAGCCCGCTATCAGCGCCGCGTGGATTGCCCGGTTGGAGTGGACCGCCTCGCTGCCCCCACGCAGCAGCGCGGCATTGCCCGAACGAAAGCACAGCGCTGCCGCGTCGGCAGTAACGTTGGGGCGGCTTTCATAAATGATCCCGATCAGCCCGATCGGTATCCGCACCCGCGACATGACGAGGCCGTTGGGGCGGGTGTCGGTGCCAAGCACCGCGCCAACCGGATCGGGAAGGTCGGCGACCTGATCGACCGCGTCGGCAATGCCGGCGAGGCGCGCCGGATCGAGCCGCAGGCGGTCCAGCATCGCCCCGCTAAGTCCGTTGGCCTGGCCAGCCGCGACATCGCGGGCGTTGGCCGCCAGCACCTCTGCCTCGGCCGCGCGCAGGCTGGCCGCGGCGGCATGGAGGGCGCGGGACTTTGCCGCCGAATCGAGCAGGGCGAGTGCGCGCTGCGCCGCGCGCCCGGCGTGGGCTAGCCGGGAAATCAGCACATCTGGCGATTCGGTCTGGGTCCGGGGTTCTGCATTCATGGCGGAAATCGGCCTATCACCGGGCTGCGGGCTTGTCACGGTGCTCGCGCATCGGATGCGCATTCGCGCTCTACTGCAGTGCCGCAATTGACCCTGATGTCAGCATCGCAAACGACTCGTCGCGCGAGTCCGTCGACTCAACGCCGCAAGCTCATTGCGGATTCGCCACGGCCAATCCCACCTGCTAGCCGCCCGCCGGGTAGAGAAAAAGGGACTCGGGGTCGTCTTGCAAAAATTGGCCGTTGGCGGATTTAAGGACCGCTTGCGGAGCTGGTTTCCGGATCGCGAGTTTTTCATGCGATCGCAGGGCCAGGTCCGTTTCATCAAGATTTCCGCGCGCTTGCAGATGATCGCTGCCGGCACCGCCGCTGCCTTGCTGGCGGTGTGGCTGGTGACCATGGCCGCCATGGCGATTTCCGGAATCCTGTCGACCCGTGACCGGTTGGCGCTGCTCGATCGCGAAGCCAAGGTCGCCAGTTCGGAAAGCCGGGTCAACGCCTATCGCGGCAATGTCGACAAGGTCCAGCAGGACCTGACCAAGCGTCAGGACTACATCGAACAGCTGGTTCAGGCGCACCTGGGCGACCTGCCCAAGGATGCCCAGGCCGGCGAAACCGTTTCCAACAGCAGTGCCGCTGCCGCCGATACGGTCAAGAAGGTCTCGCTGACCCTGCCCGAAGCGGCCGGCCTCGCCCGTCTCGAGGCGCGGCAGCTGGCCTTTGTCGAGGCGCTGACCCGCCTGGCCGATCGCCGCGCCGCCAGCGCCGAACAGCGCCTTGCCGCGCTGGGTCTCAACCCCCGCGCAATGCTGGCTTCAGCAGATGATCGCACCGCCCAGGGTGGTCCGCTGATCAAGCTTGCCACCTCGATCGACGGCTCGCTCGATCCGCGATTCCAGCGGCTCGGGCTGAGCCTGGCGCGGATGGACGCGCTGGAGCGTTCGGTCCGCGGCCTGCCGCAGGTCCTGCCGGCCAGCCTTGAATATATCTCGTCCGGATTCGGCTTCCGCGCCGATCCCTTTACCGGCGCCGGCGCGTTTCACCCTGGCCTTGATTTCCGCGGCCCGATCGGCGCGCCGATCTATGCTGCAGCGCGCGGGACGGTCAGCTTTGCCGGGCAGCGCAGCGGCTATGGCAACTGCGTCGAGATCGATCACGGCAATGGCCTGATCACGCGCTATGCCCACATGTCGGCATTTCGCACCGTGGTCGGCAAGGCGGTCGGTCCAGGCGAAGTCATCGGGCTGATCGGCAGCACTGGCCGTTCGACCGGGCCGCATCTGCATTTCGAAGTCCGTATCGGCGATCGTCCGGTCAATCCGCGTCCCTTTCTGGAGGCAGCGCCCCATGTTTTCGAAGAAACCCGCGTCGCCGTCGGCGCCCAGACCGCAAGGTAAGACAATGGCCAGTTCAACCTTCTCCGTCTTCGGTTCGGACATCCGCATTACCGGCGATGTTCACGCTTCGGCCGACCTGCACATCGACGGGCACGTCCAGGGCGATGTCACCTGCACCGCGCTGGTCCAGGGTGAAGGCAGCGAGATCCAGGGCGCGGTCAAGGCCGAGACGGCCCGCCTTTCAGGCACGGTGCGCGGCACCATCAGCGCGCGCGATCTGGTGATCCTGAAGTCTGCCCGAATCCACGGCGACGTCCATTACGATTCGCTGACGATCGAACAGGGCGCACAAGTCGACGGCCGTTTCGCCCCCCGCGCGGCTGGCGAAGACAGCACCGTGGTCAGCCTCGCGGCGAGCTGATACTTTTCCCACCGGGAGAGGATTACAAGACCTCGGCGCGCAGAGCCTTGCGGTCGAGCTTGCCGATCATCGTCTTGGGCAGGCTTTCACGCACGACCACCTGATCGACCCGCTCGTGCTTGCCCAGCCGAGAATTGAGCCAGTCGCGCAGGCTCTCGCCGCTATCGGTGCAGCCTTCCTTCAGCGTGACATAGGCCCGCGGGCTTTCGCCGCGGTAGGTATCGGGCACGCCGATCACCAGCACTTCCTTTACCGCGGGATGGTGCTCGATCACGGCCTCGACCTGGCTGGGGAAAACCTTGAATCCGCCAACTGCGATCATGTCCTTGATCCGGTCGACGATCTGCAGATAGCCCTGGGCATCCAGCGTTGCGACATCCCCGGTGCGCAGCCAGCGGCCGTCGGACCGTTCGGCAAAAGCCGCTGCTGCCGCTTCGGGCCGGCGCCAGTAGCCGCGCATCACCTGCGGCCCCTGGATCGCCAGCTCACCCGACTCACCAGACGGCGCGTCCAAGGAAGGATCCTCCTTGTCGAGCAGGCGGATCCGCGTCGCCGGGAGCGGCTGACCGATTGTCCCGACGCGGTTTTCCCCTTCGTAGGGATTGGTCGAAACCACGCCCGAAGTTTCGGTCAGCCCATAGCCTTCGACCAGCCGCGCGCCCGTCGCCGCTTCAAAGCCCTGCTTGACCGGGGCAGGCAGCGGTGCCCCGCCCGAAATGCACACCCGAAGCGACGAAAAATCGGTCCGGGCGATATGCGGATGATCGAGCAGTGCCTGATACATCGTCGGCACGCCGGGCATTGCCGTCGCCTTGACTCGTGCCAGCGTCTTGAGCGCCTGGCCAGCCTCGAAACGCGGCAGCATGGCAATGCAGCCGCCGTTGGCGACGGTGCGGTTGAGCACGCAGACATTGGCGAAAACGTGAAACAGCGGCAGAACCCCCAGGATCACATCGCGTTCGCCCTTGTGCGGATCGATCGCCTGGACCTGGCGGGCATTGGCTGACAGGTTCTGGTGCGTCAGCATTGCACCTTTGGGCGTGCCGGTGGTTCCGCCGGTATATTGCAGCAGGGCCAGATCCTCTTCCGCGTCGATCACGACAGTCGCCGGCGCGGCTTCGCTCAGCACGTCGGCCCAGCGGTGGACATCGCCCTGAACCGGAATCCGGGTCAGCGCCTTGCGTCCGGCTACCCGCAGCGCCAGCGCCTTGGTCCAAGGCAGCATGGCGGCCAGCGAGCCAACCACCAAATGCTCCAGTGCGGATCCCTCCAGCACGCGGAGCGCCGTCGGCAGCAGGGCCGCGGAATCGATCGTCACCAGTACCCGGGTTCCCGAATCGGCAACCTGCGCTTCCAGTTCGGGAGCGGTGTAGAGCGGACTGAAATTGACCGCGACTGCGCCGGCGATCATCGCCCCGTAATAGGCCGCGACATAGATGGGCACGTTGGGCAGATAGAGCCCGACGCGGTCGCCCTTGACGATCCCCAGCGCCTGCAAGCCCGCGGCAAAGGCACAGGCATCGCGGTGCAGCTGTGCATAACTGTAGCTGCGCCCCAGGAACTCGACCAAAGGCCGATCGCCATGATCGCGCGCCGCCTGGCCGAAGAAATCGGGCAGCGACAGCGGTGCGTAGTGGCTGTCCCACGCACAGGGGTGCGCATAGGCGTTGCGCCAGGGTTCGGGGACGACGTTATTTACATCCATGTAAAAAGCTTAGCCCCACCCACCGGGGCAGGGCAAGCTCTGGCATGGGCGCAGCGGCGGTTATTCCTCGCCAGCGGCTTCAGCAGCCCGCTTGGCTTCAAGCCAGGCAGCGGCTTCGGCTTCCTGCGCGGCCTCGGCAGCAGCCTTGGTCTGGGCGTCGCGTTCGGCGCGCAGTTCCTCGATCAGGCTGGCACGGTCATCGCCAAGGCGCGCGTCGTCGCCGGCCTGATCGTCAAGCCCGGCCTTCTTCGCCGCCTTCGCGACGATCGCATCCAGCTCGCGCTGGCTGCACAGACCCAGGGTAACCGGATCCTTGGGCTGGATATTGGCAATGTTCCAATGGCTGCGGTCGCGGATCGCGGCAATCGTGTTGCGGGTCGTGCCGATCAGCTTGCCGATCTGGGCATCGCTGATTTCGGGGTGCGCGCGCAGGATCCAGGCGATGCCGTCGGGCTTGTCCTGGCGCTTCGACACCGGGGTATAGCGCGGTCCCTTGGTGCGGTTCACCGTCACCGGAGCCTTCTGCATCTTGAGCGAATAGGTCGCGTCGGCCTGGCCCTTTTCGATTTCGGCCATGGTCAGCTCGCCCGAGCGGACCGGATCGCGCCCGGTATACTTGCTGCTGGCCAGATCATCGGCCATGGCCTGGACTTCAAGGATGTGCAGGCCGCAGAACTCGGCGATCTGTTCGAACGACAGCGCAGTGTTGTCGACCAGCCACGAGGCGGTCGCATGCGGCATCAGCGGGGTGGGCTGGGTCACGGGGATTCTCCGTCAGAAATAGATAGGGCCGCCCCTTGCGGAGCGGCCGTTCGCCAGGTGATCTAGGCGGATTCGCTGCAAAGGGCAAGAATTGAAACCGCCCTAGCCCGCCTGCAGCACGATCTTTCCGATATGGTCGCCCGCTTCCATCCGGGTGTGGGCCGCGGCGGCCTCGGCCAGCGGGAAAGTGCGGTCCATCACCGGGCGCAGTTGGCCCGATTCGACGAAGGGCCAGGCGTTCCCGGCGATCTCCTGCGCGAGCAATGCCTTGAACGTGTTGGAGCGCGGCCGCAGGGTCGATCCGGTCAGCATCAAACGGCGGCGCATGACCTCAGCCATGTTGATAGTTGCCTGCAGCCCACCCTGGACGGCGATGGTCACGTGGCGGCCATCGTCGGCCAGGCATTGCAGATTGCGCGCCACATAGTCCCCGGCGACCATGTCGAGCACCATGGCCACGCCCTTGCCGTCGGTCAGACGCTGAACTTCGGCGACGAAATCCTGCGCCTTGTAGTCGATCGCGTGGGCCGCGCCGATCTCCAGCGCCGCGGCGCACTTGTCCGCCCCGCCGCAGGTGACGATGACCTTCACCCCGAACAGCTTGCCGAGCATGATCGCCATCGAACCGATCCCGCTGGTCCCGCCATGGACCAGGATGGTCTCGCCATCGCCGACATAGCCGCGTTCGAACACGTTATGCCACACGGTGAACAGCGTTTCCGGTAGCGCCGCAGCTTCGGCCAGCGAGAGGCCTTCGGGCACCGGCAGGCACACCGCCGCTTCGGCCAGGCAGTATTCGGCATAGCCTCCGCCGGCGACGAGGGCGCAGACCTGCTGGCCGTCCATGGCCGAATCGACCCCCGGTCCGCGCGCCACGATCGTACCGGACACTTCAAGTCCGGGGATCGGCGAGGCACCCGGCGGGGGCGGATAGAAGCCCATGCGCTGGATCACGTCGGGGCGGTTGACCCCGGCATAGGCGACCCGGATCAGCACCTGGCCTTCGCCGGGCTGCGGCATGGCCACGGTTTCGCCCCGCAGCACCTCGGGCGCGCCAGGCGCGTGGAAGCCGATTGCCGTCATGGTCTCAGGAAGTTGTCCCGTCATGCCTGCCCCCCGTGACCGGCGCTGTTGCCGTTTCGTCACTCCTGCGCGCCCCTATCGCCGTGACGTGTTGACAGCAAGGACAACTGCTCCGATTCTGCCCCCGGATGGAAGACGACCTGCCCCGCGCAAAAGGCGATGCCGCCGATCTGCTGGCGAAGGAATTGCTCGACCCCTATTCGCAGGACGAGCTGGCTGCGCGGATCGAATTGCTTGAGGCGGAGATCGTCCGGGTCCGCGCCCACCGCGACAAGGTGGCGGCGCACCGCACGGCCGCCGACGCCCTGTTCCGGCCGCGATCCGACTGATGGAATCGCGCCCGGCCCTTTTCGCGCTGGCGGCCGCTTCCCATATAGATTTGGTTAACCAAGTCCGTTCATATTCTCCGGCAAGCCGAACCTTACCAACCGGAGCCACCATTCCCCTCGAAAGAGACCGATAGATGCCCAGTTTCGCGCAAAGCCTCGAGAAGACCCTGCATTCCGCGCTTGCCAATGCGTCGGACCGCAGCCACGAATATGCCACGCTGGAGCATCTGCTGCTTGCCCTGATCGACGATCCGGACGCAGCCCAGGTGATGCAGGCCTGCGGGGTCGATCTGAGCGAACTGGGCGAGGTGGTAAAACAATACCTCGACCAGGAATATCAGTCGCTCAAGACCCAGGAAAAGGGCGATCCCGCCCCGACCGCGGGCTTCCAGCGGGTAATCCAGCGCGCGATCCTCCACGTCCAGTCCTCGGGCAAGGACACCGTGACCGGCGCCAACGTGCTGGTCGCGCTGTTTTCCGAACGCGACAGCTATGCGGTCTATTTCCTCCAGCAGCAGGACATGAGCCGGCTCGACGCGGTCAGCTTCATCAGCCACGGAATCGGCAAGGGTGGCAAGCGGATCGAGGACCGCACGCCCAAGGGTTCGGCCGAAGAAACCCCGGCCCAGGAAGAAAAGGCCGCGGCCAAGGACGGCAAGAAGGATTCCGCGCTCGACCAGTTCACCGTCAATCTCAACGAGAAGGCGCTGGGCGGCAAGATCGATCCGCTGATCGGACGCGGACCCGAGGTTGACCGGACGATCCAGATCCTCTGCCGCCGCTCGAAGAACAACCCGCTCTATGTCGGCGATCCCGGCGTCGGCAAGACCGCCATTGCCGAGGGCCTGGCGCGCAAGATCGTCGAAGGCGACGTGCCCGAAGTGCTGGCCGAAGCGGTGATCTACTCGCTCGACATGGGCGCGCTGCTTGCCGGCACTCGCTATCGCGGCGATTTCGAGGAACGCCTCAAGCAGGTCGTCAACGAGCTTGAGAAGATGCCCCACGCGGTGCTGTTCATCGACGAAATCCACACCGTGATCGGCGCCGGGGCGACCAGCGGCGGGGCGATGGATGCATCCAACCTGCTCAAGCCGGCGCTCAGCGGCGGGACGATCCGCTGCATCGGTTCGACCACCTACAAGGAATTCCGCAACCACTTCGAAAAGGACCGCGCGCTGCTGCGCCGCTTCCAGAAGATCGACGTCAACGAACCCACGGTCGAGGACACGATCAAGATCCTCAAGGGCCTGCGCACCGCCTTCGAGGAGCACCACAAGGTCAAGTACACCCCCGAGGCGATCAAGACCGCGGTCGAGCTGTCGGCGCGCTACATCAACGACCGCAAGCTGCCCGACAAGGCGATCGACGTGATCGACGAGGTCGGGGCGATGCAGATGCTGGTCCCGCCGAGCAAGCGCAAGAAGACCATCACCGGGCGCGAGATCGAGGCGGTGATCGCGACCATGGCGCGGATCCCGCCCAAGTCGGTGTCGAGCGACGACCGCACCGCGCTTGAGCACCTCCAGCGCGATCTCAAGCGCGTCGTCTTCGGCCAGGACCAGGCAATCGAGGTGCTGTCTTCGGCAATGAAGCTCAGCCGCGCCGGCTTGCGCGATATGGAAAAGCCGATCGGCTCGTTCCTCTTCTCCGGTCCGACCGGGGTCGGCAAGACCGAAGTGGCCAAACAGCTCGCCGATATCCTGGGCATCCCGATCCAGCGTTTCGACATGTCCGAATACATGGAACGCCATTCGGTCAGCCGCCTGATCGGCGCGCCTCCGGGCTATGTCGGCTACGATCAGGGCGGCCTGCTGACCGATGCCGTCGACCAGCAGCCGCACTGCGTCCTGCTGCTCGACGAAATCGAGAAGGCCCACCCCGACCTGTTCAACATCCTGCTGCAGGTGATGGACAACGGCCGCCTGACCGACCACCACGGCAAAACCGTCGATTTCCGCAATGTCGTGCTGATCATGACCACGAATGCCGGGGCCAGCGACATGGCGCGCCAGGGTATCGGCTTTGGCGATGTCAGCAAGGAAGACGCCGGCGACGAAGCGGTCAAACGGATGTTCAGCCCCGAATTCCGCAACCGGCTCGATGCGATCGTGCCCTTCGCCTATCTTGGCAAGGAAACGATCAGCCGCGTGGTCGACAAGTTCGTCCTGCAGCTGGAATTGCAGCTGGCCGACCAGAACGTCCATATCCAGTTCGACAGCGATGCGCGCGAATGGCTGGGCGATCGCGGTTATGACAAGCTCTATGGCGCGCGGCCGATGGCCCGCCTGATCCAGGAGAAGGTCAAGCAACCGCTGGCCGAGGAACTGCTGTTCGGCAAGCTGCGCCATGGCGGCGAAGTCCACGTCTCGGTCAAGGACGCGGCGCTGGCCTTCGAGCTGACCCCGGCCCCGCCAAAGTTGCCGCGCGGCGCCAAGGCCAAAAGCGAGGCCGTTGCCAGCAAGGCGAAGGCCAAAGCCAAAAAGCCCAAGGCAGCCCCAGAAACCAGCGACGACAGCGCCGACTGACGTGTCGGCAATGCGGCTGGGGGCACTGCTCTCGTTCCGCGCCCTTGGCGCGGCAGCCTTGACTTGCGCCCTGACCGGACCTGCCCTCGCGCAAACCGCCGATGTGCCGCTTGCCACGCGCACCGGCGAAAGCGATCTGCCGCTGACCGTCAACCAGGCCGCGACCGGGCTCGACGCGCTGGACCTGGCCTTGCGGGTTGACCCGGCGTCGACAACGATTGCCGGCACCGCCCGCTACAGCCTGACCGCATTGGCGCCGCTAGCCCGGCTCGACTTCGATCTTGACCCGCGCTTCGCCATTTCCGCGGTATTGGTCGACGGTGCCGCGGTTCCGGCCGAGCGCTGGCGCAACGACAAGGGCCTGTTTTCGGTCGACCTGGCCGACACCGCGGCCAAGGGCACCAGGATTGCGCTTGAGATTCGCTATGCCGGCAGGCCGCACAAGGCGATCAAGCCGCCGTGGCAGGGCGGGTTCGTGTGGAGCCAGACCCCGAGCGGCCAGCCGTGGATCGCCACTGCCGTTCAGGGCGAAGGCTGCGACCTGATCTATCCGTGCATCGACAATTCGCAAAAGCGCATCGGCGTGATCGACGCAGCAGTCACCGTGCCGGCGCCGCTGGTCGCGGCGGGCAACGGCAAGTTCGTGGGGCGCAGCGACGAGGCCGGCTGGACCACCTGGAAATGGCAGACCCGCAATCTCAACACCTATGCCCTGGCGCTGAATATCGGGCCCTATGAGACTGTCGAGCGCACCTATCGCAGCCGCTTCGGCAACAGCTTTCCGGTGCAGTTCTGGCACCTGCCCGGCAACGGGGCGAAAGCCGCCGCGCTGGTCGATCAGATGGTCGGCTTTCTTGACTTCTTCGAGCGCACGATCGGACCCTATCCCGCCGGCGCCGAAAAGGTCGGGCTGGTCGAAACCCCGCACCTGGGCATGGAGCACCAGACGATCAATGCCTATGGCAACGACTTCAAGCTGGCGCCGGAAGGGTTCGACTGGCTGATGCACCACGAATTTGCCCACGAATGGTTCGCCAACCAGCTGGCCGAGACCGAACCCAAGCACATGTGGCTGCAGGAAGGGCTGGGCAGCTATATGCAGCCGCTCTATCTGGAACAGACTAGGGGCACGCTCAATTATCACGTCAGTCTGTGGGACATGCGCAAGAAGATCGTCGCCAAGGTCCCGCTGGTCCCGGAGGGGCGTCTATCCAGCGCCTATTACAACGACAAGGACGCCGGCTGGGGCGGCGACATCTATTACAAGGGGGCCTGGATTGCCCATACCTTGCGCGGCCTGATCGGCGACCGGGCTTTCTTCGCCACCTTGCGCCGGGTGACCTATGGCCGCGACGATCCGCGGCCGGGCAATTTCGTGCCGGTCTACCGCACCAGCGACGATTTCCGGCGTGAGACGGAAAAGGCCAGCGGCAAGGACTTGGCTTGGTTCTTCGATGCCTATCTGCGGCAAGGCCCGTTGCCCCGGCTGAGCGCCACGCGCAACGGCAAGCGGCTGGACCTTGCCTGGACCACAGCGGGCGGCACCCCCTTTCCCATGCCGGTCGAGGTGCGGGTCGGGCAGCGCATCGTCCGCGCGACGATGACCGGCGGGCGCGGCAGTGTGCCATTGGGCGAGGATCTCACCGACTTCACGCTCGATCCCGCCAATCGGATCCTGCGTGACGATCCGGCCATCACCGCGTGGCAAGCGCAGGAGAAGGCCGCGAGCGAAGCCAAGGCCAAGACAGCGGCAGCGCAATGAGGGAACTGCGCCGCCCCGTGCCTCGTTAGAACCCGGTGTCCGCACCCTTTTCCTGGATCAAGGCAGAGCCGATGGGCATCCGCGTGGTGCCGGCCGATTGCTGGATCGATCCGGCGCGCGCCGTCGATACCGCGCTGGTCACCCACGGCCACGCCGATCATGCCCGCGGCGGCCATGGCCGCACCCTCGCCACGCCGCAGACCCTCGCGATCATGCAATTGCGCTATCAAACCGAGACCGGAGCGGTGCCGGTGGCCTATGGCGAAACGATCCGCCTGCCTGGCGGCGTGAGTGCGACGTATCAGCCGGCAGGCCACGTGCTGGGTTCGGCACAGATCCTGCTGGAGCACGCCGGAGAGCGGGTGGTCGTCACCGGCGACTACAAGCGCCGCAGCGATCCGACTTGCCCACCCTTCGAGCCAATCCCCTGCGATGTGTTCATCACCGAGGCGACCTTCGGCCTGCCGATCTTCCACCACCCGCCGATCGAGGAGGAGATCGCCAAGCTGCTAACCGCGCGTGCGGCCAATCCGGAGCGCTGCGTGCTGATCGGCGCCTATGCCCTGGGCAAGGCCCAGCGGGTGATCGCCGAACTGCGGCTGGCCGGCTACGCCGAGCCGATCTACCTCCATGGCGCGCTGGAGAAGATGTGCCGGCTTTACGAGGATCTGGGCGTTGGGCTGGGCGATCTGCGCCCGATTGCCGGGCTGCCCAGGGCGGCATTGCAGGGCCAGATTGCGCTGTGCCCGCCCTCCGCGCTCAACGACCGCTGGAGCCGCCGCCTGCCCGATCCGATCACCGCCATGGCATCGGGCTGGATGCGGGTGCGCCAGCGCGCCCGGCAGAAAAACGTCGAACTGCCCCTGATCATTTCCGATCACGCCGACTGGGGAGAGCTGACCCGCACCATCAGCGAAGTGAATCCGGCCGAGACCTGGATCACCCATGGCCGCGAAGACGCGCTGCTGCGCTGGTGCGAGCTCAACCAGCGCAAGGCCCGCGCGCTAGCGCTGGTGGGTTATGAGGATGAGGACGATTGATGGAGCGCTTTGCCGCCCTGATCGACGCGCTAGTCTATACCCCGTCGCGCAATGCCAAGCTGGCGCTGCTCGCCCGCTATCTGCGTGAAACCCCCGATCCGGACCGCGGCTGGGCCCTGGCTGCGCTGACCGACGGGCTGGACTTTCCCGCGATCAAGGCCTCGACCATCCGGGCGCTGCTGATGGAGCGCGTCGATCCGGTGCTGTTCCAGATCAGCCGCGACTATGTCGGCGATACTGCGGAAACCGCTAGCCTGCTGTGGCCTGAGACGGTTAAGCCGACGGCTCCTGCGCCGAGCGTCAGCGAAGTGGTTGCCGCACTGTCCGCGGCCAACCGCACCACCGCGCCGCGCGTCCTGGCCGATCTGCTCGAGCGGCTCGATTCCTCAGGTCGCTACGCGTTACTCAAACTCGCGACCGGGGCGATGCGCATCGGCATTTCGGCGCGGCTGGCAAAAACCGCCTTCGCCCAGGCCTTTGGCGTCGCGGTCGACGATGTCGAGGAGTACTGGCACGGCCAGGCTCCGCCATACCTGCCGCTGTTCGAATGGGCCGCGCACGGTGCGCCCGCGCCGCGCAGCGACGAACTGCCGCTGTTCCGCCCGTTCATGCTGGCGCACCCGCTTGAGGCTGCGGAACTCGATCTTGCCGACTACGCGGCGGAATGGAAGTGGGACGGGATCCGCGTCCAGCTGGTCCATGTCGCCGGGGAAACGCGGGTTTATTCGCGTTCGGGCGATGACATCACCGCGACCTTCCCGGAACTGGCCCCGGCGCTGACAATCCCCGCCGTGCTCGACGGCGAACTGCTGGTGCGCGGCAACCATCAGGGCGGCGATGCCAATGAACGGACCCAGGGCGGGGCGGCCAGTTTCAACGCGTTGCAGCAGCGACTGGGCCGCAAGACCGTGTCGAAAGCGATGCTGGCCGACTATCCCGCCTTTGTCCGGCTCTACGACGTACTGGTGCTGGAAGGTGAGGATCACCGCCCGCGCCCATGGAGCGAGCGCCGCGCAGTGCTGGAGGGGCTGGTGCCGCGGCTCGATCCCGACCGGTTCGATCTGAGCGCGGTGATCGAAGCGGCCAGCTTTGCCGAGCTGACCGTGATCCGCGACCGCGCCCGCGACGATGCAATCGAAGGCGTCATGCTCAAGCATCGCGACAGCCCCTATGTGCCGGGGCGCAAGACCGGGCTGTGGTACAAGTGGAAGCGCGATCCGCTGCTGATCGACTGCGTGCTGATGTACGCCCAGCGCGGGTCAGGCAAGCGCAGCAGCTTCTATTCCGATTTCACCTTCGGGTGCTGGGACGGCGATCCCGATCAGGGGGCCGAGCTGCTGCCGGTCGGCAAGGCCTATTTCGGTTTCACCGACGAAGAGCTCAAATGGCTCGACCACCATGTCCGCCAGCACACCGTGAACCGCTTCGGACCTGTGCGCGAGACCGACAAGAGCCTGGTCTTCGAGGTCGCGTTCGATTCGGTCCATGCCAGCAAGCGCCACAAATCTGGCGTCGCCATGCGCTTTCCCCGGATCAGCCGCATCCGTCGCGACAAGCCGGCGCACGAGGCCGACCGACTCGATGCGCTGAAGGCGCTGATCCGGGACTGAACTTGCCTTCGGCCGGCTGGGCGCTTAGCGACCGGTCATGAAACCCAAGCTGCTTACGACGCTGCCTGAAACCACCCCTGCCTTGCTGGGTGCGGACTTGCTCGCCGGGATCACGGTGGCGATGGTGGCGATCCCGCTCAGCATTGCCATCGCGATTGCCTCGGGCGCACCGCCTGCAACCGGCCTGATCACCGCGATCGTCGGTGGTTTCCTGATCTCGTTGCTTGGCGGCAGCCGGGTTCAGATCGGCGGGCCGACCGGCGCATTTATCGTCGTCGTCTATGGGGTGATTGCCGGCCACGGCTACGACGGCCTGGTACTAGCGACCCTGATGGCAGGCGTGATCCTGTTGCTCGCCGGGCTGCTGCGCGCCGGCAACCTGATCGCCTATGTACCCGAAGCCGTGGTCAACGGTTTTACCATCGGCATCGCGGTGATCATCGCAGCCAGTCAGTTCAAGGATCTCCTCGGTCTGGATGTGGCAAAGGTTCCAGCCGATTTCCTCGACAAGCTTCCGGTGCTGTGGGCGGCGCGGGCGACGCTCAATTGGGCGGCGGTGGGCGTCGGGCTTTGCGCACTGGCACTGATCGTCGCGCTGCGCCGCCTGTTCCCCCGTTTGCCGGGCCTGATCGTGGCCATGGCTCTCGCCTCGATGGCAGTCGTTGCGCTCGGACTGCCGGTCGATACGATCCATTCACGCTACGGCGACTTGCCGCAGCACTTGCCCTTGCCTGCGATTCCCGCGATTTCGCTGGCACGGCTGACCGAGTTGCTGCCCTCGGCGCTGACGATCGCCTTTCTTGCCGCGATCGAATCGCTGCTCTCGGCGATGGTCGCGGACCGGATGATAGGCAGCAGCCACCGCCCCAACGCCGAAGTGCTGGCGCAGGGCTGGGCCAACATTGGCTCGGCGCTGTTTGGCGGTTTGCCTGCAACCGGCGCGATAGCGCGCACCGCCACCAACGTCCGTGCCGGTGGAAAGACACCGCTTGCGGGGGTATTTCACGCGGTGATAATCCTGCTGGTAATGCTGCTGGCCGCGCCGCTTGCCGGGTATCTGGCGATGCCGGCTCTAGCTGCCTTGCTGCTGATGACTGCCTGGAACATGAGTGAGCCGCACAAGTGGCGCGGCTACTGGTCGGCGCCGCAGAGCGACAAGGTGCTGCTGCTTCTCACACTTGCGCTGACCGTGCTGGCCAATCTGACCCTGGCGATCGGCGTGGGGGTTGCCTTAGGTCTGGCCTTGCGCCTGCGAGCGGCAAGCCCCGCCGCGCCGGACTGGACCGGGCCGGATCGTTAATCGGGAAGCTGGAACAGCTTTTCGCGCACAGTTGCGCCGCGCAACAGTTGAAGTCGTGACGTCGCCACGCCCAGTGCGGCCGCCAGCAATTCCGTGACTTCGGCTGTGGCCTTGCCATCTTCGGGCCGCGCCCGGACTTTGGCCAGTACGCGGCCATCGACGACTTGGAGCGCCTCGCAGCGGGCACCCGGAGTCACCCGTACCGCCAGACGCCCGGCGCTGTCCGCCTGCGCGCGGATCACCGCAGCGACGGGAAGATCAGGCCTGGGTCGCGCCATCGACTGCAGCACGATGATGCCGCCCGTTTTCGACATAATGCGCGGTACCGAGGCGCATACCGGCGATGGCGATATCGTCCAGCTCGCGCATGAACCGGGCCGGGCGGCCGCCCCACAGCTGGCGGTCCTCGATCACCTTGCCTTCGGTCAGCATGGCCCCGGCGGCAAGCATCGCATCGCTGCCGATCCGCGCCTTGTTCATCACGATCGCGCCAAGCCCGACAAAGCCGCGATCGGCGATCGTGCAACCGTGGATCATCGCCATGTGGCCGATCAGCACGTCTTCGCCAATGATCGTCGGCGAACCATCGGGATCGCCGGGCCGGGGCGGGTCGCAGTGGATCACGCTGCCGTCCTGGACATTGCTGCGCGCCCCGATGACGATCCGGCTGACATCGGCGCGCAGGACGCAGTTGTACCAGATCGAAACCTCCGGACCGATTTCGACATCGCCGATGATCCGGCAACCCGGAGCGATAAAGGCGCTGTCATGGATCCGCGGCGTTTTGCCGTGAATCGGAATGATCGAGACGTCAGGCCGGTTCAACGATGTCCTCCCAGAACGGTATGCCACTGGACGAAAGGCAGGATCGAGGCGTGATCGTCGGTCCAGACCCTCGCGGCCGGGCGGCCAAGCGCCTGCCAGGTTGCCGATCCGCTCTGCTTTTGCAAGGCCGCGAGTGCTGCGGGATCGCGGCTGAGCACCACCCAGGTCGAGCTGGTGTAGCCCGCATCCGCCGATGGCTCATCGTTGCGCACGATCGCTTGCAGGCCGCGCTTGTTCGCCGCCGCCGACAATACCGGGGCAAGATCGATGAAACGGTTGGAGATATGAATCAGCAACAGCCCGCGCGGAGACAGAGCGCGTTCATAGACCCCCATCGCCTCGTCGGTCAGCAGATGCATCGGGATCGCGTCGGAGGAAAAGGCATCGACGGCCAGAAGATCGAACGTGTTCGGGGCAACCTTGGCCAGCTCGATCCGCGCATCACCCAGCACCACACGGGCATCTGGCGCGCAGTCCTTCAGGAATGTGAAGGTTCGGTCCTGAGAATAGGCGAGGACCAGTGGGTCAATCTCGAAGAAAGTCCAGGCCTCGCCCGCCTTGTGATAGCAGGCCAGTGATCCGGCCCCCAGCCCAACCACGCCCAGCCTGGCGCCGGGGCCATAGATATCGGGCGCATGGGCAAAGGCCAGACCCGCCCCGGAAGTCGGACCGTAGTAGGACAACGGCATAAGGCGCCGGGCCGGCTCGGTCGATTGCATGCCGTGCAGCGTGGTGCCGTGAACCAGGGTCCGCAGCCTTTCGGATGGCCGATCGTGAACCGTGTAAATCCCGAAATAGCTGCGCTTGCGCAAACCATCGAGCGATTCGCGCATGGTCAAGAAGCCGCCCTGGGCGAACATCGCCCACAGCATGACCAGCAGAACCAGACTACGCCACTGGCTGACCAGCAGCCCGGCAATGACGACTCCGCCCATCCACAGCGCCGCCGTGCCGCGATCGCCGCCGTCGCGGACCACCAGGAAGATCTGCCACGAGCAGAACAGCGCAAGAACCAGGGCGGACAGCCGCAGCAGATGATGCGAAGACGGTTCAAGTCCGGGCAAGCGCCGCCAGTCGAAGCGTTCCGACGCTGGCATAAGCAGCGCAGCGGCGAGGACCAGAATCGGATGCTCCCACGCCCAATCGAAGGCGAGCGGCGCGATCAAGGCCGTGAACAGCCCGCCCAGCACGCCGCCAGCCGACATGATCAGGTAAAACAGCGTCAGCTGTGACGTTGCCGGGCGCAGATCGTAGAGCCGACCATGCAGTGCCACGCAAACCAGGAACAGCAGGATGACCGCGGCTATCACCGGGAACAGCGCGCTCGATCCGTGCGAGACCATGGCCAGGGCGCCGGTCGTGAACAGCGCCGGCCAGGCCAGCAGGGTCAGGATCCGCGCCGCGCCGCGCCGCTCGGCAAAGGCGAAGACGAAGCTGAGCAGGTACAGCCCGAGGGGAATGACCCACAGCAGCGGCATGGCAAACAGATCGGTGGTGAGGTGCGTCGTTGTCGACAGCATCAGCCCCGATGGCACCGCGGCGAGTGCCAGCCACAGCAAGATGCGCCGCCGCGAAATCGGCGGTGCGGCGTCGCTTGCCGCTGCAATCGCGGGTGCGGCTGCCGCGCCGCGCCGCGCCAGCGCGCAGAGCATGACCAAGCCAATCAGCAGGCCATAGCCAAGGCTCCACGCCCACGACTGGGCATGCAGGCTGAGCAGCGGTTCGGCGAGCAGCGGATAGGCGATCAGGCCCGAAAAGCTGCCAAGGTTGGATGCCGCGTAAAGTGCCCAGGGCTCCCCCGCGCCGGAATCGGCAGCGAACCAGCGCTGCATCAGCGGTGCCTGCGCCGAGACCAGCAGAAACACCGGACCGATCGACAGCCCCAGCAAGGCTGGAACCCACAGCGCTTCCAGACCGGGCTGCGGCGGCGGCAGGCTGGCCAGTCCAACCGGCAGGGTCAGCGCGGCCACTGCCAGCAGGCCCAAGTGGATCTGCGCCTGGCGGCGCAGCGGCAGGGTGCCCAGCTTGTGCGCGTAGTAATAGCCGCCCAGCAGCAAGGCCTGATAGACCAGCATGGCGCTGTTCCAGACGTTGGGCGCCCCGCCCAGCCGCGGCAGCGCCATGCGCGCGATCATCGGCTGGACCAGGAACAGCAAGAAACTACCCGTCAGGATCGTCGCGACGAACAGGGCCCGCTGTGGGCGCGATGGTGTCATGGTACCGTTTCCTGTTGCGGCCGCGCTGCGGTGTAAACCACATGACGGCAGAGCGGATGCCCCGGCGCAAACCGGGGGTGATCGAAATCGAGTTCGGGACGATGGACCATGCCAATGCGCAACATCAGTCCCCACGACGGCGCGTTGGCGGGCACCGTCCATGCCGCGATCTGCGGTGCAGCGGTGTTGCGCCAGCCCCAGTCCAGCGCCGCCTCGGCAGCTTCGCGGGCATAACCCTGACCCCAGGCATCACGGGCCAGGCGCCAGCCGATTTCCAGTTCGCCGACCACCGGCGTTCCGGCATGGCCGCCGATGCGCAGACCGCAGAACCCCAGGAACCGGGCGTCGTCCAACCGCTCGACAGCCCAGAAGCAATGGCCGTTGATGGCCTGCTCGGCGCCGAGCCGCTCGGCAATCGCGTCGCTTGCCGCCCGATCAATCGGCCCGCCGAGATGCGCCATCACCTCCGGATCGGCGCTCATTTCGGCGAAGGGCGCACGATCGGTCTCGCGCCATGCGCGCAGGATCAGCCGGGCAGTACGGATCCGGGCCTCCATCACGCCCGGGCGTTCCACGCTTCGGGTGCCAGTCGGTAGACCGTCGTCGGATTGTCGGCCGCAGGATAGGCGGGATCGACATAGTCGAGTTCTTGGGCACGGGAAAAACCGAGCCGCGCCATCATGCGAGTCGATTCGGTGTTGGAATCGCTCGTCTGGGCATGGATGGACGGAAATGCCAGCTGCGCAAAGCCATAGCCCAGCACCGCCTGCGCCGCTTCGGTTGCATAGCCTTGGCCCTGGTGGTCCTGTGCCAGCATCCAGCCAATTTCGTGCTGGCCCAGCAGTACGGCAGGCGCAGCTTCAGTTTGCACCACAAACAGACCGACCCGGCCAATCGGGCAGTCATCGTCGCGGCGAAAGACGGTCCACCGGCGCCAGGTTCCGGCGGCGAAGGCTGCAATGTCGGCGGTCAAGCCCGTGGCAACCTCATCGGCGTCGCGAACCTTGCCCCCCAGATAGCGCATCATGCCCGGCGTGTTGATCTCAGCCAGGATGAAGGGGAGATCGCTGTGCTGGGGAGGGCGCAGCACCAGCCGCGCGCTTTCGATCATGCGCCAAGCAACCGTGCGGCATGGGCCGCGTGATAGGTCAGGACGCCGGAGCAACCCGCGCGCTTGAACGCCAGCAATGTTTCCAGGACCAGCGCATCGCGTTCGCCTGCGCCAGCTGCAGCGGCATGTTCGATCATCGCATATTCGCCGCTGACCTGGTAAGCAAAGACCGGCACTTCGAACGCGTCCTTCACCCGCCGGACGATGTCGAGATAGGGCAGCCCCGGCTTGACCATAACGCTGTCCGCGCCTTCGGCCAGATCGAGTTCGACTTCGCGCAGCGCTTCCTCGGCATTGGCCGGGTCCATCTGGTAGGTCTTCTTGTCGCCCTTGAGCAGACCGCGGCTGCCCACGGCATCGCGGAACGGGCCGTAGAAGGCGCTGGCATACTTGGCGGCGTAGGACATGATCTGGACATTGGCGTGGCCGTTTCCTTCCAGCGCCTCGCGGATTGCGCCGATGCGGCCATCCATCATGTCGCTGGGGGCAATGATGTCGGCGCCGGCCGCTGCCTGATTGAGGCTCTGCGCGACCAGCACCGCGACGGTATCGTCATTGCCGACATAGCCGCGGTCATCGATCAGGCCGTCCTGGCCATGGCTGGTATAGGGATCGAGCGCGACGTCGGTCAGCACGCCCAGATCATCGCCGCAGGCCTGCTTGATCGCCTTGATTGCCCGGCACATCAGGTTGTCGGGGTTCAGCGCTTCGCTGCCATTGTCGGTGCGCAGCTCTACCGGGGTATTGGGAAACAGCGCCACCACCGGGATGCCCAGGGCAACGGCTTCGCGGGCGCGTTCGGCAATCCGGTCGACCGACCAGCGCGATACGCCGGGAAGCGAGCCGATCGGGTCTTCCAGCCCGTTCCCTTCGTTCACAAACAGCGGCCAGATCAGGTCGGCTGGTGTCAGCAGGGTTTCGCGGTGAAGCGCCCGGCTCCACGTCGTGGATCGGGTGCGGCGCAGGCGCGTAGCTGGGTAAAATCCGGTCATGGCGCGGATACCTAGGCGAAGATTGGCCGGGTGAAAAGCGCAGGCCCCGGCGTCAATTGCCCAGCCGGTCGATCTCGCGCTGGGCGGCGACGGCAACCGTCGCCTGACGCGGCGCAAGACTGGTCATCGCGCCGCCCGGCGCGATCTGCTTCAGCGCGGCAAGCCGGGCCTTGAACGCAGCGAGTTCGGCGGCATCGACCTGGTTGCTGACAGTGAAGCGAACCGACATCGGATCGACCGGGACGCCGCTGCGATACAACTCGTAGTGCAGGTGCGGGCCGGTCGACAGTCCGGTGGAACCAACATAGCCGATGACCTGCCCGGCGCGCACGCGCATGCCCGGGGAGACCGCGATGCGGCTCATGTGGCCATAGCCGGTGGCATAGCCGCTGCCCTGGTCAAGCTTGACGTAGTTGCCGTGTCCGCCGTGCCAGCCGGCAAAGATTACCGCACCATCGCCAACGGCATAGATCGGCGAGCCATAAGGCGCGCCGATATCGACACCGGCATGGAGCCGCGAATAGCCCAGCACCGGGTGGAAGCGCATCCCGAAGTTCGAGGTGATGCGTCCGCCGATCACCGGCATGATCAGGCCGGTGCGCTGCGCACCCATGCCCGAGGCTTCGAAGAACTGGCCGGAATTGCCCCAGCGCAGCAGCTGCGCCTGCGCGCGGCCATCGCTCTCGAGGCCCGCAAAGAGCAGCTCGCCCACCTGGCTTTCGCCGCTGGCCGAGCGGCGATAGGCGACGATCATGTCGAAGGTATCGCCGGAGCGGACTTCGGTATCGAGGCTGAGATGCTGGTCGAGCACCTGAAGGAACTGCTGGATCGCCCCGATCGGTGCACCGGCGGCGCGGGCCGAACGATAGATGCTGCTGCCAACCGTGCCGCGGATCCGCAGCGGGGTGGTGTCGACCCGAATTGGATGATGTTGCAGCACCAGAGCCGAGCCACTGCGCGCGATTCCCAGATCAAGATCGAAGCGCGCGCGGAAGGTCAGCTTTTCAAGCGGACGCCCGCCAAATTCGCTGGCGGGTTGCCCCAATGTAATATCAACCTGCGTCCCCGGTGCGATCGAATCCGGCGCGACGACGCCGGAAACCAGCCGGGTGACTTGCATGGCCTCACTCGCACCGACCCCGGCGCGTTCGAGCATGCGTTGGAAGCTGTCGCCCTGGCCCAGCGTGGCGGTCAGCTGCATCGTGGTGCGCGGCGCGGCATTTGCCAGCGGAACGACCGCGCTGGTCGCCTTCATCCGCCGACCGCTGTCGCCGCCAAGCGCCAAAGGCTGGATCATCTGGCTGCGGAACTCGTCGCGCGCAGCCGCATCCAGGGCCATCGCGGGGGCGGCGCGGACCGTGGCTTCACCCGGACCGATGACCAATGCCAGTGCGCCGAGACCAAGCAACGTCGCCAGCCCGCGAAACCAGTCGGCACTGCCGATGCCGTCGGCCAGATCAGTGGTCCAATCGGCCTGGGCAAGATTGACCAGCAAACGGCGACGCCGCGGGGCAATGCGGTCCAGCAAAGGCACGGCAAGAACGCGAAGAGAAGGCGCCGTCACGCCCGGAGCGGCCAGCAACGCCGCACCCGCATGGGGTCCGCCAAGGCCATCTTCCGCCAGTTCGCGCGGCTTGAACAAGTGTGGTGCCCCCGGGATGTCGTGAAACCGGCATCTTCTCTGCACCCGTGATGGTTAAACTTTGCCTAAACCGCGGGCTGAACCGCGCTTTGCCGCCGCGCTGGGGATCGCCGCTGCCGCCCGCTTGCAGCGCCCATGGGGCGGTGCCATCTAGGTTGCGACATGGCCAAGTCTTACCCTCCGGGCAGCAGAACCGACGACAGCCGGATCAAGGCGGTGCTCGGGCCGACCAATACCGGCAAGACCCATCTCGCGATCGAGCGGCTCTGCGCGCATTCGTCCGGCGCGATCGGTTTTCCGCTGCGGTTGCTGGCGCGCGAGGTCTATGATCGGGTCTGCGCGATCAAGGGGGATGACCGGGTTGCACTGATCACCGGTGAGGAACGGATCGAGCCGAAGAACGCGCGCTGGCTGCTGTGCACGGCCGAAGCCATGCCGGTCGGCGCCGATCTGTCGTTCGTCGCGATCGACGAAGCCCAGCTTGGCGCCGACCGCGAACGCGGCCACATTTTCACCGACCGTCTGCTTCACGCCCGCGGCCGGGACGAAACGATGATCCTGGGATCGGCGATAATCGAGCCGCTGGTCCGCGCGTTGCTGCCTCAGGCCGAGATCGTCAGCCGTCCGCGTTTCTCCACGCTGAGCCACAGCGGCGCCAGGAAGCTAAGCCGGATTCCGCCCCGCAGTGCGATCGTCGCCTTCAGTGCCGAGCAGGTCTATGCCGTGGCCGAAATGCTGCGCCGGTTTCGCGGCGGCGCGGCGGTGGTAATGGGAGCCTTGTCGCCTGAGACGCGCAACAAGCAGGTGGCGCTCTACCAATCGGGCGAAGTTGACTATCTGGTTGCCACCGATGCCATCGGCATGGGCCTCAACCTCGATATCGATCACGTGGCGTTTGCCGGCCTGTCGAAGTTCGACGGGGTGCGCCAGCGGCGCTTGCTGACCACCGAAATGGCCCAGATAGCCGGGCGCGCCGGACGCCACCAGCGCGACGGCACCTTCGGGACGCTTTCGGGAACGGGCAGCCATGACGCCGAATTCACCCCGGAAGAAATCTACGCAATCGAGGAGCACCGCTTTGCCCCGCTAACCCGGCTGTTCTGGCGCGAGTCCCGGCCGCGCTTCGACAGCTTGGCGGCGCTGATCGGGGACCTTGAGCAGAAGCCCGAGCGCAGCGAGCTTGCCGCGGCGCCCGAGGCCATCGATCTGGCCGTGCTGAAGCGCCTGGCCGAGGATCCCGACGTCGCTGGAACCGTGCACGGTTCCGCCGCAGTCCGGCGCTTTTGGGAGGCCTGCTCGCTCCCCGATTTTCGCCAGGCCGGTATCGATACGCATTCACGCTTTGTCGCGCGGCTATGGCAGGATCTGCGCGGCGGCCAGCTGGGCGGCGATTTTGTGGCGCGGGCGATTGCCGACCTCGACCGACCCGCCGGCGACATCGACACCTTGCAGATGCGCATCGCGGCAATCCGCTCCTGGGCCTATATCGCGCAGCGACCCGACTGGGTGCTGGCGCGCGACGAAATGGCGGCGCGGGCCAGGGCAGTTGAAGCAAGGTTGTCCGATGCCTTGCACGCACGGTTGACCGAGCGCTTCGTCAATCGCCGTACCTCGGTGCTGTTGAAGAAGCTGGGCGGCGATGCAGGCCTTCTGCCGGTGACGATCAAGGACGATAGCGTGCTGGTCGATGGCGAGCCGATCGGCCAGCTGGCCGGCTTTCGTTTTCGCGTCGATCCGCAGGCCCGCCTGGCCGACCGCAAGCTGCTGCTCGCTGCGGCCGAGCGGCATCTGCCGGCCCTGCTCGATGCGCGCGGCAGGGCGCTTTTGACGGCGATCGGCGCGGGCGGCGAGGGTCTGAGCCTGCAAGGTACCGGGATCCTGTGGGATGGGGAACGCGTTGCGCTGCTCACCCCCGGCCGTTCGGTGCTTGGACCGCACGTCGATTGCACAGCTACGCTGGCTAGCCTGACCGGACCGCTTCGCAAGGACATCGAGCAGGCGCTGTCCGCGTGGCTTGGCGATGCGCTGGCTGCGCTAAAACCGCTGCACGTGCTGCAGGAAGCCAGTGTCGGCATTGCCGGCGGACCCGAACTGCGCGCCCTGCTGATCCGTCTGGTCGAGGCGGGCGGCATGCTAGTGCGCAGCGAGTCCGGGATCGACCGGCTGGGCAAGGAACAGCGCGACCGCTTGCGCCGCCTGGGTGTAACGGTAGGCGCGCTCGACCTGTTCGTCCCGGCAATGCTCAAGGGGCCGGCGCTTGAGGCGTGGCGGTCATTGCAAGCGGTGCGCGGTACAGAGATACCGGCGATTGTCCCGGGCATGCCACCGGTTATCGCGCTGCCTGACAAGGCGGCTGCGCCGCCAGGCTATCGCGCGCTGGGCAAGCAAGCGCTCCGCCTCGATATCGGGGAAAAGCTGCTTCGTGGTGCCCATGGGGCCCGGGTTAACGCAGGCAACAAGCCGTTTGTCATCGATCCCGCGCTCGCCGTGTCGACGGGGTTGTCGACGCTCAGCTATGCGCAGCTGCTGCGGCTTGGCGGCTTTACGGCCAGTGTTCCGCGCCCCTTGGCGGCGCGCCAGTTCGGGCCGCCCATGCCGCCACGCTGGCGCTGGCGCCCGGCGCGACGCGTGGATCGTGACGCCGTTCCGCAACCACCGCCGCCTGGCGGTGCCTTCGCGGACCTGGCCACGCTTGTGCGGTAAAGGCGCCGTGCGGATCGACAAGCTGCTATGGTTCTTGCGGCTGACGCCAACGCGCAGCGCCGCCCAGGCGCTGGTCGATCAGGGCCACATCCGCATCAACGGCCGCCGCGTCGTCCGGTCGGCTCAGCCTGCAGTGGTGGGTGACGTGCTGGTCCTGCCCCTACCCCGCGGTGTCATCGTGATCGAGCTGATCGCCCTGCCGAACCGCCGCGGACCTGCGAGCGAAGCGCAATCATGTTACCGCGCGCTTGACGAGCGCGAGGCAAATCCCATAGCAGGGGCAAAGCCAACGCCTGAGGGAACACAACTGTCATGACCTATGTCGTCACCGACGCCTGCATCAAGTGCAAGTACATGGACTGCGTCGAGGTCTGCCCGGTCGACTGTTTCTATGAAGGCGACAATATGCTGGTGATCAATCCCAGCGAATGCATCGACTGCGGCGTGTGCGAACCCGAATGCCCGGCCGAAGCGATCCTGCCCGATACCGAAAGCGGACTGGAACAATGGCTTGAGCTCAACGCCAAGTTCTCCGCCGAATGGCCGAACATCACCACCAAGAAGGATTCGCCGGCCGATGCCGACGATTTCAAGGGCGTCGACGGCAAGTACGACAAGTACTTCTCACCCGAACCCGGCGAAGGCGACTGAGCGCCGCGGGCACCTGCGAATCGGTGCGCGTTTTGCAACTGATGCGGACTGCAGCGGCAGAAAAAGCCGCCTGACGGCGCGGAATTCTGCGCTCTGGCAATATTGTTACGGTTATGTTATATAATCCGTGACTGCCGGAGCCGCGTGGCTCTGTGCGCAGCCTTAGATCATGAAAGGCAAGGCGAACAGATCGGTTGATGGGGACATCGGGCCGGGTCGCAACTGCTCACCCCGCTTATCCTGCTGCATTGTCCGATTTACGGCGCACGTGTGCGCTCGTCCTGCTGAACGAAAGGACGTTACATGGTAGCCAAGGCGCACGCCTTCGATGTTGGTGACTACGTTGTTTATCCCAAGCACGGCGTTGGCCGGGTGATCGAACTGCAAGAGCAGGAAATCGCCGGGATGAAGCTTGAACTCTATGTTCTGCGGTTTGAAAAGGAACGCATGACACTGCGTGTGCCGACCAACAAGGTCGAAGCGATCGGCATGCGCAAGCTGTCCTCGGACAAGACCCTGCGCGAAGCGCTGGCCACTCTTACCGGCAAGCCCAAGGTCAAGCGCACCATGTGGTCGCGCCGCGCCCAGGAATACGAAGCGAAGATCAATTCGGGCGACCTGGTGTCGATTGCCGAAGTGACCCGCGACCTGTTCCGCGCCGACGACCAGCCCGAACAGTCCTATTCCGAACGGCAGATCTTCGAGGCCGCTTCCTCGCGCCTTGCGCGCGAACTGGCTGCGATGGAAAAGACCGACGAGCCAGCCGCGCTCAAGAAGATCCTGGCGATCCTCAACGAGCATGCGCCGAAATACTACGCGGAGCAGGCCACCGCCTGATTCCCGCGCTTACCCTGATCACCGAGGAGGGCCGCTTCGCAAGGAGCGGCCCTTTTCGTTCGTCCCGGGCAATGAGCCTCTTGTCACACGCGCCTTGCCGTATTATATCGATAATACACAAGCCAGGAGGTGGCCATGAAGTTCAAGCATTTCGCCAAGGCCTTTGCGCCGATCGCCATAATCGCGCTCGCCGCCGCGGCATCGGGCTGTGATGGCGCGTCGATCAAGCTCAACGGTGAGGACGGCAAGAAGCTGGCCGATCTCGATATGTCGGGCGCAGCACCCGAGGAACTGGTCGTCGCCGGGCCCGACGAGGTCCAGCTGACCCAGGGCGACAAGCTGGCGATCACCGTCGACGGTGATCCCGAGGCCGTCGAAAAGGTCCGCTTCACCCTCAAGGATGGCTCGCTGGGCATCATGCGCGACGGCAAGCTGTTCCAGAAGGACGGTAACAAGATCGCCGTGGTCCACGTCACCATGCCCGCGCCCAAGGAGATGGTCATGGCCGGATCGGGCAAGATCGTCGCAGCGGCGCTGGCGCCCCAGGCCAAGGTCACGGTTGCCGGATCGGGCACGGTCGAGGCCGGCAATGTCGGGGGCGACAGCCTTGACCTGAACATCGCCGGATCGGGCAGCTTTCGCGGTGCCGGAAACGTCAAGTCGCTCGACATGACCGTCGCCGGAAGCGGTTCCGCTTCGATGGTAGCGCTCAAAACCGACAAGGCCAAGGTGACCATTGCCGGATCGGGCGACACGACCTTCGCCTCGGACGGGGAAGTCGAGGCAACGATCATGGGATCGGGATCAGTCACGGTGAAGGGCCGGGCGCGCTGCAAGGTCAGTTCGATGGGATCGGGCAGCCTGGTCTGCGAAGGGCCGGTCGAAACAATGTCGGATGATGAGGAAAAGGCAACGCCGCCTACTCCGCCCGCGCCGCCAACGCCGCCGGCCCCTCCCGCACCGACCAACTGATCTAACGGGCGGTGCGCCGCGGCGCGCCGCTTCGTTCACGCCTTTGTAACGTGCGCCATGCTGCGCCGCCCGTGTCATTCAGGAGCGGGCAGCATGTCGAACGATGCGCGGATCATTGCAGTGTGTTTACTGGCCGTACCGCTGGGCGGGTGCATTGCCCGCACCGCGGTTGCAGTGGTTACCGCCCCGGTCAAGGTCGTCAGCAAGGGCGTCGACCTGGCCACGACCAGCCAGTCCGAAGCCGACGAGAAGCGCGGCCGGGCGCTGCGCCAGCGTGAAGAGCGGCTCGGCCAGTTGGAGCGCATGCGGGAAAAGCACGCCGTCCGGTGCGCCCAGGGCGATGCGCAGGCCTGTCAGCGCGGCGACGACATCGACCGCGAGATCGCGATTCTGCTGCCGTCGGTTCCTGCCCAGACCCGTTGATCAGGCCGCCGCGCGGGCCAGCCGGTCGTTGATGGCTGCGCCGATGCCGCTGTCCGGAACCGGTGCGACGGCGATGCGCGGCTGCCTGGCCGCTGCCGCATGATGGAGGCAGGCATAGAGCCGGCCCGCCGCTTCGGCGAGATCGCCGCTTGGCGACAGCGACACGTCCCCGGCGACTGGCCCGAAACCGATCAGGAATTCGTCGTTGGCCGCACTGCTTGAATTGAGACGGACCGGTTTGCCCGGTGCATAGTGCGATGCCAGCTGGCCCGGCGCCTCTATGTCCTCAGATACGGCTGCGGCGGGAGCCGAACCAAGCACCGCAGCCAGCGCTTCGCGATCAATTGGTCCCGGACGCAGCACCTGCCATGTCCCGTTGTTGCGCAGCGCAACTATGGTGCTTTCTATCCCCGCCGTGCAATCTCCGCCATCCAGGATCAGCGGCACCCGGTCGCCCAGCGACGCGGCGACGTGTTCAGCACGGGTCGGGCTGACCCCGCCGCTGCGGTTGGCCGAAGGCGCGGCGAGCGCCAGGCCGCTGTCGTCCAGGATCTGCCGCATGACCGGATGGGCAGGACAGCGCAGCGCAATGCTGGGCAGGCCGGCGGTTACCGCGGGGGCAATCGCCGCATCGGCGCGCAGCGGCAGGACCATGGTTAGCGCTCCCGGCCAGAAGGCGCCGGCCAGGGCGCGCGCGCGTTCGTCGAACAGCGCAATCGTTTCCGCGTGATCGGCGTCGCGCACGTGAACGATCAGCGGATTGAAATCGGGCCGGCCCTTGGCACGATAGATCGCCGCGACGGCGTCGGTGCGGTCCGCGCGGGCCGCAAGACCATAGACCGTCTCGGTCGGCACCGCGACCAGGCCGCCATCGCGCAGGATCGCCACGGCAGCGGCCAGGGCTTCCCGATCGGGCAGGCGAATCTGGCGCGGGTCATGCTTGCCGGACATGGCGCGGCGCTATAGGCGAAAGACAGCAAAGCCAAGGGAAAGCCGCGAGAGAGCCAATGGATTACACCGCCCCCACTGCCGATCAGGTTCTGGCTATTACGATCAACGCCGGGATAGCCGAGCTTGCCGCGCACGAACGCTTTGCCGCGGCGAGCCCCGACATGGTCGAAGCCATCGTCGCAGGGGTCGGCCAGTTCGCTGCGGGAGAGTTCGCGCCGCTCAACCGCAAAGGCGACATGGAGGGCGCGACGCTGGCCAATGGCACGGTGACCTTGCCGGGGGGTTTTGCCGAAGCCTACCGTGCCTATGTCGAGCAGGGCTGGAATGCGATTTCCGGCCCGGTCGACAATGGCGGGCAAGGCCTGCCCTTTGCGCTTGCGACCAATGTCATCGAAAACCTCGGCAGTGCCAACATGGCCTTTACCCTGTTGCCTCTGCTGACCGTCGGCGCGATCGAGGCGCTGCACCATCATGGTAGCGAGAGCCAGAAGGCACGTTTTCTGCCGCGCCTGATCAGCGGCGAATGGTCGGGCACGATGAACCTGACCGAATCGCAAGCCGGGTCGGATGTCGGCGCGCTGCGCACCACCGCCACCCCGCGCGAAGACGGCACCTGGTCGATCAAGGGGACCAAGATCTTCATCACCTGGGGTGAACACGACCTGTCAGGCAATGTCGTCCACCTCGTCCTGGCCCGCACCCCCGGCGCGCCGGCAGGCAGCCGCGGGATCAGCCTGTTCGTTGTGCCCAAGTTCCTGGTCAACGCCGATGGCAGTCTGGGCCCGCGCAACGACCTGCGCTGCGCCGGGATCGAGCACAAGCTGGGGATCATGGCCAGCCCGACCTGCGTCATGGCCTTTGGCGACAACGATGCGTGCATCGGCGAACTGGTCGGTCAGGAGAACGAAGGCCTCAAAGCGATGTTCACGATGATGAACAGCGCCCGCGTCAACGTCGGCAACCAGGGGGTGCAGATTGCCGAACGCGCGCTGCAGCAGGCGCGGCACTATGCCCGCGAACGGGTCCAGTCGGCCCGGGCAGGGTCACCCGACAAGAGCTCGGTGGCGATCGTCGAACATCCCGACGTGCGGCGCATGTTGCTGCGGATGCGCGCCCTGACAGAGGGGGCACGGGCGCTGCTTTACTACACTGCCGGCATGGTCGATCGCGGCGCGCTTGGGGTCGAAGGGGCACAGGCCCGCGCCGATTGCCTGGTTCCGCTGATCAAGGCCTGGGGCACCGACATCGGCTGCGAAGTGGCCAGCCTGGGCGTGCAGATCCACGGCGGCATGGGCTTTGTCGAGGAAACCGGCGCCGCCCAGCACTATCGCGATGCCCGGATCGCGCCGATCTATGAAGGCACCAACGGCATTCAGGCCGCCGATCTGGTCACGCGCAAGCTGGGCTATGAAAGCGGCGCCGTCTTGACGTCGCTGCTACAGGATGCCGCGCGTGATGGCGCGGCCTATCCCGCCCTGGCGGCGCTGGCCCAGGACTGTATCGAAGTCGCCGGGTGGATGACGGGCAGTGCCACGCTTGACGACAAGTTGGCAGGCAGCGTGCCGTTCTGCACGATGTGCGCGGTCGCCGTGGCCGGTGCGCAGCTAGCCAGACAGGCGGCATCGCTGGATGGCCAGGACACGCCGCAAGCCCGGGCCAAGCTTGTTGTGACACGCTATTTCGCTGAGCACATTGCCGCTGAAACGCGCGGGCTGAAGGCTGCCGCCACGGCCGGCGCGGGCCTGCTCTATGCGCTCGACGCAGACGTGCTGGCAGGATGAGCGGCAACACGGACCAAGGCGATCCACTGGCCCGGATTGCCGCCGCGCTTGAGCGATTGCGCCCGCCGCAGCTGCCCGAAAGCGACTGGACCGCAAGTCCGGCGTACGTCTGGGACGGAACGCCGCGCGCCGTTGCGCAGATCGTCGCCCCCGAACTCGATCTGCTGCACGGGATCGATGCGCAGAAGGAAGCGGTGACGCAGAATGTCGCCCGGCTTGCTGCCGGCCATGCCGCGCACGACATGCTGCTGTGGGGCGCGCGCGGCATGGGCAAGTCTGCGCTGCTGCGCGCTGCGGTTGTCGCCGCCCAGGCCAAGGCGCCGCAGCGTCTGGCACTGGTCCAGGTCGCGCCCGATGCGCTATCCGCTTTGGGCAGCCTGTTTGCCGCGCTTGGCGCGGTCGACCGGCACTTCCTGGTTTTCATCGATGATCTTGGCTTTGCCGACGATGATTCGAGCGGTCCGCGTACCTTGCGCTCATGGCTGGAAGGCGGGGTCGAGGCACGTCCGCCACGGGTCCGTCTGGCAGTCACGTCCAACCGCCGGGCAATCGTCCCGCGCCACCTGGCGGAACAGGACGATCCGATCAATCCGCGCGATGCGGTCGATGATCGGCTGGCGCTGGCCGACCGCTTCGGCCTGTCGATCGGCTTTCACAATTGCACCCAGGATCAGTATCTGGCGATCGTCGCCGGCTATTGCCAGTTCCACGATCTGGCCTGGGACGAAGCCGCTGCGCTGGAATGGTCAAAACGTCGCGGCGCCCGATCGGGCCGGGTCGCCTGGCAATTCGTCACCGAACTGGCCGGGCGCGCCGGAAAGGCGCTCTAGGCCCGGTTACTGCTGCTTGACGGTTTCGTCGCGCTTGAAATTGGCGTTGAAGCGGTCGTTGGGATCGCCCTTCAGCTCACGTTGCGGCGGCATCCGCGCCGTTACCACTTGCTTGATGACGGCCGCCGGTGCGGCATTGGTGGCAATCACCCGCCAGATAATCCCGGCGGTGTCGTCGGTAACCAGCAAGGCACCGTCCTTGGCAAAGCCGACCCAGGTTGGCCGGCCGTGGGTCTTATCCTTGCCGGGCACGAGGAAGCCGTTCAGCAGCGGCAGCGGCAGACCCTGGGGATTGCCGTTGGCATCGAATTTCACGAAAACCACATCGTAACCCGAAAGCGGTTTGCGGTTCCATGAACCGTGGCGCGCGATCACTGCGCCATTGGCGAAGGCCGGCCCAAGCTTCTCTCCGCCCTTGACGAAAGCCAGTCCCAACGGCGCAACATGCGCGCCCAGGCCATATTCCGGCTTGCGGACATAGTCATCGAAATATTCGGGCGGATCCGACTTGACCCGATCGTCGTTGTATTTCTTCCAGTAGACCCACGGCCAGCCGTAATGCGCGCCAACGGGAACGTTGGTCAGATAGTCAGGAACCAGATCCGGGCCGAGCTGGTCGCGTTCGTTGACCACGGTCCACAGCTCGCCCGACGAGGGATTGAAATCCATCCCGTTGGGATTGCGCAGGCCCTGCGCGTAAAGCCGCGGATAGCCGGTCTTGAGATTGATTTCAAAGATGCTGGCGCGACCCTTTTCTGCCTCCATGCCGTTTTCGGCAATGTTCGAGCTGGAACCGACCGCAACGAACAGCTGGCTGCCATCAGCGCTGAGCAGCAGATTGCGCATCCAGTGGTTCCCCGCCGCGGGCAGGTCCATCAGCTTCTTGGGGTTACCGCCCAGCGTCGTTTCGCCCAGCTTGTAGGGGAAAGCGAGCACCGCATTGTGGTTCGCTACGTAGAGCGTGTCGCCGCGCCAGGCGAGTCCCGAGGGTGAAACCAGACCATTGCCCTGGCGCAGGGTGAACTTCTGCTCGGCCACCCCGTCACCATTGCCGTCGCGCAGCAGGATCAGCGTGTCGGGCGATTTGACCTTGGCTCCGGCGCGCTTCATCAACCAGGTCCCGATCAGGCCGGTGATGCCGCCGCCCATGTTGCCCGGAGGGGCGTCGGCTTCGGCCACCAGAACATCGCCGTTGGGCAGGGTCAGCATCACCCGCGGGTGATCGAGCCCTTCGGCAAAACGCGACACGGAAAGCCCCTGGGCAGCCGTCGGCGCCTGCCCTGCGGCCCAGCCAATCGGTTTGGCTATGCCGATCGAGGGGAAATTCTCTGGCTTGGCCTCGACGATCTGCGGATCGCGACCCGACAGCTGATCCAGGCTCTTCTCCGCCGGCGTTCCGCGCAGCAGGAAGAAGGCGAACCCGCCAATGACCAGGATGAATACCCCGAGGGCGACGAGCAGCTTGCGTTTGGTCGACATACCAGGCGAAATAGGCTTTAGCCGGCTAGGCCGCAAGCAGTCTGTGAGATAGTGTTACCCGATGTATGCATTTGCCCCCGATCCGGCGCTGAGCAAGCCCGAACTCTATCGTGAACTCGACCAGGCGGCGCAGGCCCTGGTCGCGGGCGAGCCCGATGGCGTGGCCAACATGGCCAACATCGCCGCGCTGATCGGCCAATTTGTCGACCGGCTCAACTGGGCGGGGTTCTACCGCGTGGTCGATGGCGAACTGGTGCTGGGTCCGTTCCAGGGCAAGGCGGCGTGCATCCGCATTCCCTTCGGCCAGGGCGTATGTGGAACAGCGGCGGCAAGTGGCGCAACCCAGCTGGTGCCCGATGTCGATGCCTTCCCCGGCCATATTGCCTGCGACGCGGCCAGCCGCAGCGAGCTGGTTGTCCCGGTCCTGCGCGACGGCACAATTATCGCCGTGATCGATCTCGACAGCCCGGAACCCGCCCGGTTCGATGCAGACGACGCCGCCGGTATCGAGCTGCTGGCCAAGACGATCGCCGCAGCGATCTGACGTCTTGCCGCTGCACCAGATCGGGACAGGCGCGAAGCATTGCCCAGGCTCGGCTTGGATTCCCCGTGTCAGTGATGGTAACTAACCCGTTAACGCTGGATTTGCCCGGCGTAATCAGGGGATTGCCATGCCTTTCCGTTCGTCGATTCGCTTCGTTCAGGTCGCGGCCGCGCTGGCCGCTGTCACGCTGACGGCTCTTCCGGCGCAGGCACAGTCATCGCCGCCTCCGCCGCCTATGGTTGATGCCGGAGGGCGCAGCTATGAAGGTGCCCCGGCGATGATCCCCGCGCCCCTTCCGCCGATGGGCGCGCAGCAGATGCCCTACCCGGCGCAGCCGCAGTTCGATCAGGCGTCATGGGAACGCGCCCGCGCCGACTGGCTGGATGAATGCCGCTACAACCACCGCCGCGATTCGCGCGGCAAGACCGTTGGCGGCGCACTGATCGGCGGTGTGCTGGGCGGAATTGCTGGTAACGTGATTGCCGGCCGCGGGGACAAGACCCTGGGCACTGTCGCCGGCGCCGCTGTCGGAGCGGTCGCCGGGGGTGCGATCGGCAACAGCGCCGATCGCCGTCAGGACCGCCGCGCCATGGACTACTGCGAAGCCTATCTCGAGCGGTATACCAATTACGGCTATGGCCGTCCGGGCTATGGCACCGGCTACACCTATGCCTATCAGCCGATGACCGTGATGGTTCCGGTGATGATGGTCCCCGTCCAGGCCGTCGCGACGGCAAAACCGGCCCCGCGCGAGTGCACGGAAACCCAGGTGATCGAGGAATGGGTCCCGGTCGGCGGGAGCAAGCGCTATATCCCGCCGCGCAAGCGCATCCCCAACAAGCGGATTCCGATCTGAGTGAAACCTGGCCGGGTCGCAGCGCAACCCGGCCGGCGCTCGCCTAAAGCGAGCGGCCAATCAGTTCCTTCATGATCTCGCTGGTGCCGCCGAAGATCCGCGTCACCCGCGCGCCGCGCCATTGCTTGGCGATCGGGTATTCGTTCATGAACCCGGCGCCGCCGTGGAGCTGCAGGCACTTGTCGACCACTTCGCCCTGAAGCTCGGTGTGCCACAGCTTGGCACCCGAGGCTTCGACCGGGGTCAGCTCGTGCTTGATGTGGCGGGCGATGCACCAGTCGAGGTGGGCCCAGCCGACCTGCAGCTTGGCCTTGAGATCGGCCAGCACAAACCGGGTGTTCTGGAAATCGAGTACCGGCTTGCCGAAAGCCTTGCGCTCGCGGGTGAATTCCACCGTCATGTCGAAGGCGCGCTGCGCGGCAGTCTGGGCCGAAACCGCAATGCCAAGGCGCTCCTGCGGCAGCTCGCTCATCAGATAGATGAACCCCTTGCCTTCTTCGCCCAGGCAGTTGGTGATCGGTACCCGGACGTCCTCGAAAAACATCTCCGAGGTGTCGGCAGCGTCAAGACCGACCTTGTCAAGGTTGCGGCCGCGCTTGAAACCTTCCCGATTGGCCTCGACCAGCACGATCGACACACCCTTCCAGGCCGGCTGCACGTCGGTGTCAGTCTTGCAGCAGACCAGGATCAGGTCAGCGTTCTGGCCATTGGTGATGTAGGTCTTCGACCCGTTGATCACATAGTGGTTGCCGTCCTTCCTGGCCGTGGTGCGCAGCGCCTGAAGGTCGGATCCGGTGCCCGGCTCGGTCATGGCGATCGCGGTGACGATCTCGCCGCTGACCATCTTGGGCAGCCAATGCTGCTTCTGCTCTTCAGAGCCGTACTGGATCAGGTAGTTGGCGACGATATCGGATTGCAGCGAAAAGCCGGTGGCGACATCGGTGCCATAGCCGATCTCTTCGTCGATGATCGCGTTGTAGCCGAAGTCGAGACCAAGCCCGCCGTAGGCTTCGGGCACGGTCGGGCAGAGCAGGCCGAGTTCGCCCGCCTTGGGCCAGACGTGCTTGGGAATGATCCCGTCTTCGTCCCACTTGGCCGCGTGCGGTTCAAGCTGTTCGGAAACGAAGCGGCGCACGGTGCCGCGGAACGCTTCATGATCTTCGGTGTAACAACTGCGCGACAGCGAATCGAGCGACATGGCAATCCTCTCACAAGAGTTATGTCGCCGGATTAAGCGCGCGCGGTGCCACTCGCAACAGGATTTAATCGATCGCTTAAATTCGCCCTGGAGTTGCGCGGCGCAACTTTGCCGTCAGCGGCGGCGACCGCCGCGGCTGCCCGTCCCGCGCTTGGGCGCTTCGCGGCTGACAATCGAACTGGGCAGTTCGAAGCGGCAGGCATAGGTCGGCGGCACATCGACCGCGACGGCCGGGATCAACGCGACATCGACAACACAGCGCGCCCCGCCCTCCAGCGGCCGTTCGATCCGCGTATCGCCGCCTTCGCTGTTGAAATCGACCAGACCGTCGAAGCCGACCATCAGCGCTTCGCCTGATGGCTGGGCGATCAGCGCGGTACCGACTGGCAGATCGCTGCCATCCGGCGCCGTCAGGTGGAGCTGACGCGGACGGAAGCGCACGACATCGAGCGAAACCAGACCGATAGCCCGGCGCGGCACCAGCACCCGGCGCTGGGTCGCGCGGGCGAGCGCATCGGCAGGCAGCTTGTCTGGGTCGATATCAAAGGTCAGCGGCACTTGCGGTGCGATGTTTTCGACAAGCAGCAGTCCGCCCCTGCCGGTAATCCCGGCAAGACGGTTTTCGCGCATGACGGTGACCCCCTCGACACGGCCGGTGCGAACCAGGGCATAGCTGCCCCCTGTCTGGTTGCGGGCAAACACTGCGCCCCCGGCAACCAGCAGCGTCCCGCGACCGTTGAGCCGCAGCCCATACAGGCCGCGCACGCGCTCCGCCTGCGCTTCGACGCGGCCCTGCGGACTACGATAGGCCAGCGACGCAGCAAGGCGGCTTGATGCCCCGGTCTGCGCTTCGATGCCGTAGCCCAGCCGCTGCAGATCGGTATCGCGGCGATAATAACCCGCATTTGCGCTGAGCGGAGAACCCGTACCGGTACTTGCCGACGCCTGGGCCGAACGGCCACCACCGAACTGGAAAGACAGGCCTGCCCAGGCGTTGACCGAGCGAGAAGCGCCGCGGCGATAGCCAAGCGAGGCGAAAGCATCGATATTCTTGCGGATTTGCGTGCGAAACGAGGCATTTGCGAAGGTCACGCGCGGCTCAAGGAAGGCAAAACGCGGATCGAACCGGCGCTCCTGACGTCCACCCGACAGCTGCAACTGGGTCATATTCTTGAGGTTGAACGAAATCTGCCCGAGAAATTCGCGTGGTGGCAGCGGATCGCCCAGTTTGCTCGCGACATCGCGGTACCCCGCGCTGGGCAATGAGGCCGAAACGCGCGCCGAAAGCTTTCGCCCGATCGATTCCAGGCCCAGATTTATCAGGCTGCCAGTCAATCCCGTGTCATGTTCGGCGCTGACCCGCGTTTCCAACGTCGCCAGGGCGATCCCGCCAAGCGCAAGATCGCCCCGGACACCTGCGTTGATCAGGCCCGGGGTCCATTCAGCGCCACCTTCGACGGTCAGTCGGGAGGAGATGCCGCGGCGATAGAAGAGATTTGCAGCAAGCGGACCATAGTCATTGCTGCGTATCCCGTATCGTCGTCGGACGAATCCGGCATTTATTGCAAATTCCCGCAGACGCGGCGCAAGCAGCGAACGCGACATGTAGAATTTGGCGTTCTGGATCGTCTCACGGCCCAGGGCATCGCGCACGATCACCGAAACTTCGCCGCGCCCTGCGTTAGAAGGAACGTTGCGCACGGTAAATTCGCCAGGTTCAAGCTGTCCAAGCGTATATCGCTGGTCACCCGTGATGATGTCGATCCCGGTTGGCACCGAAACCTGCCCGGTAAAGGCCGGCAATGGAGTTGTTATCAAATCGGGTCGCAAGGAATAGTCCGAGGCGAGCTGGAAACCGCCGAGACGTATGGCGCGCTGGCTTTGCCCGCCGGCAGAAATGAAGTCCCCGGCGGTCGCCGTCAGACCCGCGCGCGGAAACTGCACCTGTATTTGCGAATCAAGCCGCAACAACCGCGGCGAATCGGGTTGTGCTTGCGAAACGTAGCGCAAGCTCGTTGTTGCCGAAGCATTGCCGCGCACCAGCGCCGCTTCGACCAGCGCGGCGGCCCCGCTCCGCCCCTTTGCAAGCGTTGCGGTCAGATCGTAATCGAGCCGGAACGCCGTCAGCGGCGTCGATTCGCCGTCCTGACGCGGTGCACTGGCCATATCGATAAGGTTGGCCCCGTCGCTTTTGCGCAGGAGCTGGACTTCCAGGCGTTGCCGCTGCGAATCGAAGCGCCATTTGGCGATGCGCAGCGAATCAAGCGGCACGCGGCCGTTCACCCCGGCCGCCACGGGCAAGCCTGCGACTCGGGCACCGTCGGCATCGATCGTCAGGACGCCGCCTTGCCAGGCCAGATCGACCATTCGGGCCCGGGTGTCACCGTCGACAGCGATTTCCGACAGCCCGGGGCCGGACTGTGCCGCCACGCTTTGCGCGGTCACTCCGGTGGGAAGGGCGAACGGGTCCGTCTGCGCCAGGGCGGGAGACCCGCCCATGGCTGCGCCAAGCGCAGCACAAAGCGCTAGGAGCCGTTCACCCGCAGTTTGGCGAGACCTGCGCATTGGCCGTCTGGCCATCGATCACGGCAGTAATCGTCACCGGCGTGGTGACACAGGCTGAGGCAAGGCCCCACGAAATCGTCGACTGGCCCAGAACATAACGCAGTGAATTGCGTTCCAGCGGCACCGGCGTGCCGGACGTAGTCTTGAGCGCGACCGTCATGATCCGCGCCGTGCGGCCGCCGGAATTGGCCAGTTCGAGCCGGGTACCGTTGATGCGCCAGGCCAGCACAGTGGGCTCTGCCTTATCGCGATCGACGAACACGGGGAGCGTAAAGCGCAGCCGTGCTTCCGCCTCGCCGGTCTGGGCCAGGCTGGGATCCGGCAGCTGGTCGACTGCCAGACGGAAGCGCTTCTCGCCCGGCGAGGCGGCACCGGTGCGCAGAACGCGGACGATCTGGGTCGCGCCCGAGGCGATCGAGATGATTGACGGCGATACGGTAAGCGCGGACGACGGCGCAAAGCGGTCTTCGCCCGCTTCCTGGCTCCACGCGAAGAGCCGTGTCTGGACAGCCAGGGGGCGTGCCGACGTGTTGGTCAGCATGACCGTGGCCCCGGTCTTGGCGGCTTCGAGTTCGATCCGCAGCGGGGCGATATTCAGCCGTGCGCCGCGGTCCGCTGGTGGAGCGGCCGCGGCGGCAGAGGGCTCATCGGCGCGGGCGGCGTGGGCCAGCCCGAGGGAGAAGAACGATCCGCCTGCCACGATCATGGCAAGCTTGCTGAGAACAGCGACAGTGCGGATCATTCAGGTCTCCATGATGTTTAGAAGTTCACCGTGACGGTGACGGTGTCGGTGTAGGAACCGGCCGGAACCGACGTCGCCGAAGCGGGGATGCGGCCGTAGGCGGTCAGCGTGGCGAGACCGGTTGCGCTCGAACCAGCGACGGTGTCGGTGCCCGAGGTGTTGCCCCAGTTCTGGCCGCGGGCCGAATCACGGTACACGCCGTAAGGAATCTTCTTGGTCGCATCGGTGGTGTTCTGCAGGTAACGCTGCGAACCCGTGGCGTGGGTGCCGACGTCCATGGCAACGTCATAGGCCGCACCGATGGTGCAGATCAGATCGACGCTGGCAGTGGTGTCGACATTGACGCCGCCGACCGAGGTCAGCGTGCCAAAGGCCATCGGCGAAGCCGCAACGGTGCACGAGTTGATGACATTGACCGACACCGGCATCTGGTTGCTGGCCGAAGCCGCGAGAGCCGGAGTGGCAGCTAGGGCGGCAATGGCCGCAAACCCGAAAGCAATCTTACGCATGGTCTCTATTCCCCTGAAACATTGGCAGTTCAGCCACGTCCTCCATGCGTCACAAACCATTGCAAAATCCCTAATGGTTACAGGGAAATTTGCGGTCTGCTTGGGGAGAATACCTAGGAAAATATGGTTAACATTCGGTAAGCGCCGAGCGCCTTTGTCGGTACGCGGACCGCGAATGGATTTGCGATGTCAGAAGCTGATCGTAACGGTCAGCGTGTCGCGGTAACTGCCCGCCTTGAGCGTCTTCGAAGACGCAACGCGTCCATAGACCGGCAGTACGACCACGCCGGTGATACCTGAGTTTCCAGCGACATTCTTTGCTCCGCCGGTGCCCCAGACCTGACTGCGCGGCGGATCCTTGTAGACATCGTAGTTGATGTAGGCGTTGACGGCGGCGTTGAACACGCGGCGATTGATGCCGTTCGCGTAAAGTCCTGTGTCGATGTCCAAGGTGAACGGAATATTGGGCGTGCAGGCGATCGTTATCGTGGTTGACGAATCGACGTTAAGATTGGTCGGCACCGGAATGTTGAACACCAGCGGCAACGCGTTGACGGTGCAGCCGTTGATCACCTGGGCCCGGACGGGCATCGTGTAGGTCGCGCCGCCGGCATGCGCCGGGGCAGCAGCCAGCATTGCTGCGGCCGCGAGCACGATCAAACCCTGACGATGCGCGAATCGCATCATGTACCCCCTGATGTCTCATGGCGAGAATTAGGGGTTCACCCTTGCGATGTGGTTAAGACGCGATCAGCTTTGTTATTGTTCTGATTTATCTAGAAACTTACCGTTACCACAACCTGATCGACATAGCGCCCGGTGCGCAAATCCGGATGGGCTGGCGTCGCGCCATAGGCCTGCAGGCTCGCTTTGCCCAAGGCATTGGTCATGCCGCTAACGACGTCATCGGGTCCATCGGCCCAGCGCCGGCTCCGACCGGGATCGCGAAAGATGTCATAAGCGACATAGCGATCGGCAACCGGATCGTAGGCGCAGCGCTGGCCGCCGTCGGCATGGGAGCCGTGGTCAAGTGATACGGTAAACGGCTCATCCGGACCGCAGGCGATGGTGATGTCAGCCGACGACTGGCCCCTTCTCCCCTGCTGCGCGGAAAGCAGCAGCGGGCTGGCCGCAACGCTGCACCCCGCCTGAACCTCGACGGCGACGGCCATGACCGTGCTGACCGGTGGCGATTGCGCCAAGGCCGGGCTGGCCGTCAGGACGAAGAGAAAGCCGGGAACGATGCGGGACATGGCAAAGATCCTATCCCGGCAAACATCTCGCCGCTGTTAGCGCCTTGCTGCGTATTATCCCGCAGTCGGCAGTGCCTAGATCCCCCCGCCTGTCAGGCGCTGACAGATCAGGTCGAGCTGATCGAGCGTATGGTAGCGAATTGTGACCGCGCCAGACCGGGGGTCCGAATCGGCGTTGATCCGGACCGGCAGGCCCAGATATTCCTCAAGGTGGCCCTGGACCGCAGCGATATCTGCGGTCGAGGCCGCATCGCGCTGGCCGCGGGCGCGGCGCGGCGCGGCAGTGCCGGTATTCTTGCGGCGGACGCGCTTTTCGATATCGCGCACCGACAAGTGCCTGGCCACGGCTTCCGCCGCGAGCATGACAGCATCGTCTGAGCCGATCAGCGCGCGGGCGTGGCCCATGGAAAGCTGGCCTTCCTCGACCAGATCGAGCACCGGTTCGGGCAGAGTGAGCAGCCGCTGCAGGTTGGCAACGTGGCTACGGCTTTTGTCGACCAGCTTGGCGATCTCGGCCTGCGTCAGACCCTCGTCCTCAGCCAGGCGATGATAGGCCCGCGCCTCTTCGACCGGGTTGAGATCCTCACGCTGCAAATTCTCGATCAGCGCCAGTGCGTTGATGTCCCGTTCGCCCAGGTCGCGAATTAAAGCCGGAATTTCATGTAGTTGTGCCTTCTGCGCGGCGCGCCAACGTCGTTCGCCAGCCACGAGCCGCCACTGCCCTGGCCCATGCGGCGTGACGATTACCGGCTGAATAACCCCGCGCGCGGCAATCGATGCGGCAAGCTCGTCCAAGGCCGCCTCATCGAAGCGGCGACGCGGCTGCCCGGGATGCGGAACGATTGCAGCCACCGCCAGCATTGCCAGGCCAGAGGGAATAGCGCCGGCGCCGGAGGATGACTGCGGCGCGACCAGCGGCTCCTCGCGGCGCGACTCGCCCAGCAAGGCGCCCAGGCCGCGGCCAAGGGCCGGACGCTTGACGGCCCCGCCTTCGGGCTTTGGCGAAATGCGCACCACCGATTCGTCGCTCATGCGGCTTTCCTCTTTTCAGGCAGGCGGGTGATCAATTCGCGCGCCAGGGCCATGTAAGCCCGACTACCCGCGCAGGTGTGATCATAGACAAGTGCCGGCAGACCGTGGCTTGGCGCTTCGGACAGGCGGACATTGCGCGGGATCACCGATTCGAAAACCAGACTGCCCAGGCACGAGCGGACATCGTCTGCCACCTGGTCGGTCAGGCGATTGCGCCGGTCGAACATGGTCAAGGCCACGCCGACGATGCCAAGTTCGGCGTTGAAGCGTTGCTGGACCCGCTCAACCGTCTGCAGCAGCTGGCTAAGCCCTTCCAGGGCAAAGAATTCGCATTGCAAGGGAACCAGCAAGGTATTGGCGGCGCACAGCGCGTTGAGCGTCAGCAGCCCCAGCGACGGCGGGCAATCGATGAAGCAGATATCGTGACCGATGGCACCGTTGAGCGCTTCACGCAGACGATCGGTGCGGTTCTCGACCGAGACCAGTTCGATTTCCGCGCCGGACAGGTCAACTGTCGCCGGAATGATATCGAGATTGGGGATGCGCGTCGGCTGCTGGCAGTCGGCAACCGTAGCCTGATCGACCAGCAGGTCGTACGACGACCGTTCGCGCTCGTTTGTCGCAATGCCGATGCCGGTCGAGGCATTACCCTGCGGATCGAGATCGATAAGCAGGACTTTCCAGCCGGTTGCGGCCATGGCTGTTGCGATGTTGATCGCCGTCGTGGTCTTGCCAACCCCGCCCTTCTGGTTGGCGATTGCAACGCGTATCACGGCAGTTATCCCTTCTTTCCAGACCTGTCCGGGCCGATCAGGGTGCCGACTATAACGCCAGCTTCGGGATCGGTAAGCGATTGTTCCACGTGGAACAGATGCTTCCATCCGGCAAGGTCCTGCAACTCATGCGCGGCAGAACGGCCCTTGGGCAACAACCAAACGGTGTCCGCTGTGGAAAAACGGGCGGATAGATCAATAAGCCTTGGCAACGGGGCGAAGGCCCGCGCCGAAATGACCCGAACCGGGAATGTTTCAACCTGCTCAAGTCGCGCACCGTGGATTGTGACATTGGCAAGGCCGATATGCTCCACGGCAGTGTTGAGCCAGGCAATCCTGCGGCCACGCGATTCGACCAGGTGAACCGAGATGTCGGGGCGCAAAATCGCGATCACCAGGCCAGGGAATCCTGCACCCGCCCCAAGATCGATCCAGGGGTTCGATGTTTCACGTGGAACATGACTGAGAAGCTGCGCCGAATCGGCGACATGACGCAGCCAGACGCGATCGAGCGTTGCCGCAGCGACCAGGTTCTGCTGCTGATTCTCGACATTGAGGGCGGAAATCAGCCGCTCAAGCCGGCCTTCCGCTACCGGCGTCCACTCGGGCAGCGCCGCAAGCCAGGTCCGCGCGGCCTGTTCATCAGTGAGCATCACGCGGCACGCCGCCGGGCTTGCACCAGCAGGGCGGCAAGTGCGGCAGGCGTGATGCCCGGCACCCGGCCGGCTGCGGCGAGCGTTTCCGGACGCGCGGCGGACAGCCGTTCAACCATTTCACGTGACAGGCCCGGAACCGCTTCGAAGGGAAAGCCGTCGCCCAAGGCCAGATGCTCGGACGCACGCATATCACGCAGCTCCGCATCCTGGCGCGCCAGATAGGGGGCATAGGCCGCATCCTCGGCAACCTCTTCGGCAAGATCGTCGGCAAGGCTAATTGACGCGGGAAGCCACGGCTGGAGCATCTGCAAATCAACCCCGCCAAACCGAAGCCATTCACGCATTGGCAAACGCCCCGCATCGCCGCGCACCGGAAGCCCGGCAGCCGCAAGATCCTGGGCACCCACTGGGCTATCGAGTGCAGCCTCGATCTCCCCCTTGGCTTCCATCCGGCGTTCAAACCAGTCGCGGCGTTCGTCGCCAAGGCATCCTGCCGCCAAAGCCAGTGGCGTCAGCCGGGTTGAAGCGTTGTTGGCGCGCAGCCGCAGGCGATATTCGGCCCGTGCGGTCAGCATGCGATACGGCTCGCTGACGCCGTGCAGGGTCAGGTCATCGACCATGACGGCCATGTAGCTGTTGGCGCGATCGAGCGGCGCCGGCGCGTTCCCCAGCACCGTGGCGGCGGCGTGCATCCCGGCCACCAGGCCCTGTGCGGCGGCCTCCTCATAGCCAGTGGTGCCATTGATCTGTCCGGCGCAGAAAAGCCCGGGAATGGCCCGCAGTTCCAGGCTGGGGCGCAGCGCGCGCGGGTCGATATGATCGTATTCCACGGCATATCCGGGCACCGCCATGTCGACCACTTCAAGCCCATCCATCGTCCGGAGCATGGCCAGCTGCACATCGGCCGGAAGCGACGTGCTGATCCCGTTCGGATAGACCAGGTGGGTGTCGAGGCCCTCGGGCTCGAGAAATACCTGATGGCCGTCGCGATCGGCAAAGCGGTGGATCTTGTCCTCGATTGATGGGCAATAGCGCGGCCCTGAGGCACCAATCGCCCCGCTGAACAAGGGGGAGCGATGAAGATTGGCGCGGATCACGTCATGACTCGCCGGATTTGTCCGGGTGATTGCGCAGAACACCTGGGGCAGGACGCGGCCCGGCCCCAGGGCACTCATGGTCCATGGTTCCGAATCCGAGGGTTGCTCGGCCAGCCGCGCCCAGTCGATTGTGCGCCCATCGAGCCGCGGCGGTGTCCCGGTCTTCAACCTGGCCATTGGCAAGTCGGCATCGCGCAACTGGGCTGCAAGGCGCTGAGCCGAGGCTTCGCCAATGCGGCCGCCGACCAATCGCTCCTCCCCGCGAAACAGTGTTCCGCCCAGGAAGGTACCGGTGCAAAGGATGACTGCCCTGGCGTGCAGATCGGTGCCGTCAGCCAGACTGATGCCTGCGATTGTCCCGCCGCGCATCAGCAAGGCCGCAGCCTCACCTGCAATCAGGGTCAGATCACCCTGGCGCTGGATCAGATGCTGCACCGCTGCCTTGAACCGCTTGCGGTCCGCCTGCACACGCGGCCCCTGCACTGCTGAGCCCTTGGAGCGGTTGAGCATGCGGTAATGGATGGCGCCAGCGTCTGCCGCACGCGCGATGATGCCATCGAACGCGTCGACTTCGCGGACCAGGTGGCCCTTACCGAGCCCGCCGATCGCCGGATTGCAACTCATCGCGCCAATCGCGTCGAGATCGAAGCTGACCAGCGCAACCCGCGAACCCATTCGCGCAGCAACAGCCGCGGCCTCGACCCCGGCATGGCCTCCGCCAATCACAATGATGTCAAAGGTGGTCATGTCTACGCGCCCTTAGCGCAGCCATGTTCCACGTGGAACACTATTTCCCGATGCAGAACCGCCCGAACAGCGCATCGAGCATGTCTTCTGTCGTGGTTCGGCCCAAGAGGGCATCGAAGGCAACGCGCGCCAGACGCAGGCTTTCGGCAATCAGCAGCGGATCGACCAGACTTGCGGCCGAAGCCAAAGCTTCGCTAGCCTCGGTCAGCAGTCGGTGCTGCCGCTGGCTGAGCGCGGCATCACCTGGCTTGGGCATTGCCGATCGCGCCACCGCAACCAGATCGCGACGCAAGGCGTCCAGCCCTTGCCCGGTAAGGGCCGAAACGCGGTGGCGCGGCGCCTGCTTGATCGCGTGTCCGGGCCGGTCGATCTGCGATTCGATCTCCCACGACCCGGCCGGGCCCTCCCCTTCCTGGCCAAGCCACAGGACCAGATCAGACCGCGCCACAGCCGCCCGCGCCCGCTCGACACCGATCGCCTCGATTGCATCGCCCGCTTCGTCGCGCAGGCCCGCGGTGTCGAGAAATCGGAACGGTACACCGTCTATCGCCACCGGATGCGTCAAGACGTCACGCGTGGTCCCCGCCACAGGCGCGGTAATCGCCGCCTCCTCTTCAATCAACGCATTGAAAAGCGTGCTTTTTCCGGCATTTGGCGGTCCCGCAAGAACAACCTTGAACCCATCGCGCAGCACTTCGGCGCGAGGCCGGCCCAGCCAGGCGTCCAGCTCCTGCCTGAGCGCCGCCAACGCCGTGACGAACCCTGAAGGCAGCTGCGACACGTCATCCTCATCGGCAAAGTCGAGAACGGCCTCGACCGCGGCGGAGTGGTACAGCAGCCTGTCCCGCCAGCTCTCGATTGCGCGCGAGAAGGTTCCCCCGGCCATCGCCATGGCGGCCTGGCGCTGCAATTCGGTCTCTGCCCCCAGCAGATCGGCCAGTCCTTCCGCCTCGGCCAGGTCGATCTTGCCATTGGCAAAAGCACGGCGGGTGAATTCGCCAGCGCTCGCGCGTCGCAGTCCTGGCAGCGCTGCCAAGGCCGCTTCCACGGCGGCGACGACAGCGCGCCCGCCATGGCAGTGCAGCTCCAGCGTATCGTCTCCAGTCGCCGTAGCGGGTCCCGGCAGCCACAGGGCCAGGGCGCGATCAAGGATCTCGCCTTGTCCGTCGCGCAAGGTGACCGTCACGGCCTTGCGCGACGGCAGGTTGCGCCCCGCCAGCGCACTAAGCGCCACCGCCGCTGATGGTCCGCTGACCCGGATAAGCGCGATCGCCGCCGGCGGCGCGCCACTCGACAAGGCGAAGATCGTATCGGACATTGCGGGCATCAATGCGGCGCGCCAGGCGCGCGGCTAATCGTCCGACTTCTTCTTGGTTCCGGCGGCAAAGGCATTGCCGCTTTCCATGAAGTTCTGGAAAAGCTTCATCCCCACCTGACCCATCGGGGCAAGACCCTTGGCGAATTCCTGCAACTGATCAACGCTGCCCGCCCCTTTCATTGCCTTGGCAATGGCATCGACATAGAACTGGTTGGCCTTGCCGACATCGGGCAGGCCCAGGAAGGTGCGCGCCTCTTCGGGCGTGCAGTCGATCTCGACGTGGACTTTCATGTTTCCTCCTTGGGCAAACCCAGTCTCCCCCGCCCCTTGCTGGCATAGCCCCTTGGCAAAGTCCACGGCGCGCTTAGGGTGCGCGGCGAACATGCCTTTCTCGCGGAGTTGCACGATGGCCGAATCAATCCAAATCCCCACCCTTGATGGCAGCGGCACAATCCCCGCGCACATCGCGCGTCCCGCGGGCTCACCCAAGGCGGCGATCATCGTCATTCCGGAAATCTTCGGTGTGAACGAAGGCATTCGCGGCAAGTGCGCCAAGTGGGCAGCAGCCGGCTATCTCGCCGTGGCCCCTGACATCTTCTGGCGCTTTGCCCCCGGGGTCGAACTCAATCCCGACGTTCCCGAACAGCTCAATGAGGCGTTCGGCCATTTCCAGCGCTATGACGCCAATGACGGGGTCTACGATATCGAAGCGACGATCAAGTGGCTGCGCGGCAGTGAAGGCGTGGCCAAGATCGGCTGCGCCGGGTACTGCCTTGGCGGGCGGCTTGCCTATATGGCGGCGGCGCGCACCGACATCGACGCCTCGGTCGGCTACTATGGAGTGATGATCGACCAGATGCTCGACGAGGCCCATGGCATCGCCCGGCCGCTGATGCTCCACATCCCGACCGCCGATCATTTCGTCGGGCCCGAAGCCCAGGCCGCGATCCACGCCGGTCTGGACAATCATCCGCGCGTGACACTCTACGACTATCCGGGTCTGGACCACGGCTTTGCGGCAGAGATGGGCGAGCGCCGCGACGAGGCCGGGGCTGCATTGGCGGATGGCCGCACGGCGGCCTTCCTTATGGAGCACCTGGCATGAGCGGCGCGCGCGCCGGGGTCGCGGCCTGGCACGCCTACATGGACAGCGATGCCGATGCCGCGCTGCTGGGGGCAATGGTGGCAGACGATGCGGTGTTCCACTCACCCGTCGTGCACAGCCCGCAAGCCGGCAAGACCAAGGTCATGCTTTACCTGCTCAGCGCCGCGAAGGTGCTGGGGAATGACAGCTTCCGCTATGTCCGCGAAGTGATCGAAGGCAACGACGCGCTGCTTGAATTCACCGCCGAGATCGACGGCATCCACATCAACGGGATCGACCTGATCCGCTTCGACGATGCTGGAATGATCAAGGATTTCAAAGTGATGGTCCGCCCGCTCAAGGCGGTCAACAAGCTGTGGGAAATGATGGCGGCGCAGCTTCAGGCGGCGGGCTGAAGGCTTTCGCGAAGAAATCGCAGCCGTGCATCGACGCCCGCCAGCGGCAAGTCGGTGACCGCATAGCCATAGCGCCGCCACGCCGCGGTGACGGCCTCGTCGCTGGCCACGGCTTCCGCCCAGTCCTGGATCCGCTCGGCGTCCTGGGCATAGATCGCGGCCCAGGCCGGGGCGCGCAGGATCGGACCGTGATAGCGCAGGGTACGGCAGGCCCGGTCGATCGCCGGGGACACCGGGAGTCCGGATACATCAAGGAAACCGACCACATCGGGAAAGCCGCGGTCGAACAGGACCGGGCCGGGAAGGTTGGCAAAGCGCTCGTATTCACGGGCGTGGGCCTCGGCCATGGCCTCGGCAAAGCCAAGAGGGTCGCCCGCGCGCAGCTCCATGCCGCCGGGTCTTTGCAGCAACTGGCGCGCCACTTCGGGCGAAGTCGCAATCCCCGCTGCGGCAGCAGCATCGAGCAGGGTGGTCTTGCCCGCCCCCGGCGCGCCGGTCAGAACCGCGTGCCGGGGTACAAGCAAGGCCATTTACTGATTCATCGTCGCGAAGAAGTCTTCGTTGGTCTTGGAATCCTTCATCTTGTCGAGGAGGAATTCCATCGCGTCGATCGTGCCCATCTGCATCAGGATGCGGCGCAGCACCCACATCTTGCTGAGCTTGTCCTTGGCGACCAGCAGCTCTTCCTTGCGGGTGCCGCTCTTGCCGACATCGAGCGCCGGGAAGATGCGCTTGTCCGCGACCTTGCGGTCAAGGACGATTTCGCTGTTGCCGGTGCCCTTGAACTCTTCGAAGATCACTTCGTCCATGCGGCTGCCGGTATCAATCAGCGCGGTGGCGATAATCGACAGGCTGCCACCCTCCTCGATGTTGCGTGCCGCGCCGAAGAAGCGCTTGGGGCGCTGCAGGGCATTCGCATCGACACCGCCGGTCAGGACCTTGCCCGATGACGGCACCACGGTGTTGTAGGCGCGGCCGAGGCGGGTGATCGAATCCAAGAGGATCACCACGTCGCGCTTGTGCTCGACCAGGCGCTTGGCCTTTTCGATGACCATTTCAGCGACCTGGACGTGGCGCTGGGCGGGCTCGTCGAAGGTCGAGGAAATCACCTCGCCCTTCACGCTGCGCTGCATGTCGGTGACTTCCTCGGGCCGTTCGTCGACCAGCAGGACCAGCAGGAACACTTCGGGATGATTGTCGGTGATCGCCTTGGCGATGTTCTGCAGCAGCACGGTCTTGCCGGTGCGCGGCGGGGCGACGATCAGCGCGCGCTGGCCCTTGCCCTGGGGGCTGATGATGTCGATCACCCGCGCCGACTTGTCCTTGACCGTCGGGTCGAGCGTGTCGAGGTTCAATTTGCTGTCGGGATAGAGCGGGGTCAGGTTGTCGAAATTGACCCGGTGGCGGACCGCCTCGGGATCGTCGTAGTTGACCGTGACCAGCTTGGTGATCGCGAAATAGCGCTCGCCGTCCTTGGGGGCGCGGATCTCGCCTTCGACGGTGTCGCCGGTGCGCAGGCCCCATTTGCGGACCTGGTTGGGCGAGACATAGATGTCGTCGGGTCCGGCAAGGTAGTTTGCCTCAGGGCTGCGGAGGAAGCCGAAGCCATCGGCGAGCACTTCGATCGTGCCCTGGCCGACGATTTCCTCACCGTCTTCCGCCACTTCCTTGAGGATGGCGAACATCAGGTCCTGGCGGCGCAGGGTCGATGCGCCTTCGACGCCCAGCTCTTCGGCCATTTCGACCAGCTCGGCAGAGGTTTTTTTCTTGAGTTCTTTGAGATGCATTGTGTGGTTTCCGTCGCTTGCGGAGTCTGGGAATGTCCGGCCGATCATGGGGCTTGGGGAAAGCGGATCGGGTCACGGCGAGGCCGCGGGCTTTGTGCCGGTCTCGCGGCGAATAGGCCCGCCGGGGCCTTACGTCAACGGATCAGAACGGCTTCACGATCACCAGGATGACGATCAGCGCCGCGGCGATTCCCGGAACCTCGTTGATCAGGCGTAGTTTGCGCCCGGTCAGGCGGCGCTCGCCGCGGGCCAGGGCCGCGTGATAGCCAGCCAGCCAGACGTGGTAGGCGCTGAGGATCAGGACAAGCGCCAGCTTGGCATGGAACCAGCCCTGGCCCAACGCGCCGATGCTGACAGCCAGCGCCAGGCCCAGGACCCACACAACCACCAGCGAAGGCCACAGAATGATCTTCAGCAGCTTGGCCTCGCGGTCGGTCCACACGGCATTTTCGGGCGAATCCGGCGCGGCTTCCTGGTGATAGACGAAGAAACGCGGCAGCATGAACAGCCCGGCCATCCAGAAGATCACGAAGATCACATGGCCGGCCTTGAGCCACAGATAGGTCATCGCAAGCACCTGTTGCATGGGGCAAGTCCATAGAGCCTGCGCGGCCCCGGACTCAAGGGGATTGCCGGGCCTGATATCAGCTGGCGCCGATATGAAAAGGGCCCGGAACCGCCAGCGCGATCCCGGGCCCGGTTTCAGTCAGGTAATGACGCTCAGAACTTGCCGCGCAGTGTCACGCCATAGGTCCGCGGCTCGGCCAGGAAGGCCGAGAACAGCTGCCGCCCGCCCGGGAAATCCGGGTAAGCAAAGGCGGCCGAAGTGCCGCCGGCCTGGAACGGCGTGTTGAAGGCGACCTGGGCATAGTCCTGGTCGAACAGGTTCTGCGCCCAGAACTCGACCGCCCACTTCTGGTCGGGACCGCGCAGGCCGACACGCGCATTGACCAGCATGAAGCTGTCCTGGCCCTTCTGCGGGAACAGGTCCGACCCGGTGTTGTAATTGTCGGTCAGGCGGCCATCGATGTAGAACAGGGCCGACAGGCCCGAATTGCCGATTTCAGGTGTCCACGATGCCGAGCTGGTGGCGACCCAGATTGGCGCGTTCGACAACTGGCGACCAGGCAGCAGCCGCAGCGCGGGATCGAGCGGAGCGCCGCTCTTGTTGCCGACCAGATCGTCACGATACTTGGTGCTGGCATAGGTCACACCAAAGTTGAAAGCGAGGTTCCTGGTCGGGTTGATGGCGCTTTCGATTTCGATCCCCTGGCTGAGAACGCCGTAGCCGATGTCCTTCACCGGGCAGGCACCCGTTGCGGCACTGGCGTCACGATCCGCACCCGCAAGGCTGGACGTGCAACCATTGACCGTCTGGACCAGGAAGACCGATCCGTTGAAGGTGTTCAGCTGGAAGTTCTTGAACTCCTGCCGGAATCCGGTGACCGACAGGCTGAACGGGCGCGATCCATACTTGAAGCCGACTTCGTAGGCGTTGACGATTTCCGGATCGAATTGAAGGTTGCCGACCAGCGACTGTGCGCCGCCCGCCGCCGCGAAGGTTGTCGTCGGGACGCCGGCAATCGGAAGGATCGGTGCTTTGAGTGCCGACCGGTCCAGGTTGAACCCGCCCGCCTTGTAGCCCTTCGAGAAGCTGGCATATGCCAGAAGGTTCGGCGTCACCTTATACGACAGCACGGCGGTGCCGGTGAACTGGCTTTCGTCGCGCTTGGAATTGATCGACACGCCGTTGAGTTCTGCAGTCGCGTTCCCTTGGCAGCCGAGGCCGATCAATGCACCTGCCAGAGTACGGGCAGTGGCATTTGAACTGGACAAGGCGGAGGTCAAGCTGCTTTGCAACGCGGTACAGACAGTGTTGTTGTTGGCAAACGTCGCGTCGAAGTCCTTCTTCTCCCAAGTATAGCGTGCGCCAAGCGTCAACTTGAGCTGATCGGTCAACGAAATGATATTGTGGGTGAAAATAGCATAGTTGTTGCTGGTCTGGCGGTAGATGTCACCGGTGCTGCCCAGGTTGTTAAGCCCATCGAGCGAAGCAAAACCAGCAGCAATCGCGGCGCCAGTTGCTCCGCCACCTGTTACTTGCGGGCTAGCAATCGTAGCGGGGCCAACTACAGGAACAAGGCAACCTGCATTCGTTGGAGAATATATCCCAGAAAGCGACGCAGGTAGACCACTAATAATCCGGCACGTCGCAAAGCGACCGTACTGGTTGCCGAACTTGAGGTTGTCCGACAGCGTCAGCTTTTCGTTGGCGAGGAAGCCGCCGATCAGCCAGTCAAGCTTGTCGTTGAAAGCCGAACCCTGCAGGCGCAGTTCCTGGCTGAAGGTCTTGAACTGGCGGTATGCCTTGCCGTCATCGGCGCGGTAAAGAATGTCGACCGCCGAATAGTCGGTGTCGGATCCGCCGCCGCTCTTGTATTCACGGTAGCCGGTGATCGAGGTCAGCTTGGCCCCGCCGAACTCCTGGTTGATTTCCATGCTGACACCGCCATCGGTGGTCAGGCTGTGGAAGGTGCGGCCGGCATTGACCCAGATGTTGCGACTGAACGGATCACTGAACCCGGCGATCGGCTGGCCCAGATCGCGCAGCACGCGAACGATGTTGTTCTGTGCCGGATCGTTGAGCCCGCCAATCGTTGGATTGTAGGTGTTGTCGATATAGACCGCGGCGCAGCATTCCTCGCTCTTGCGCGAATAGTCGCCGATCAGCCGCACCGAGGTGGCGTCGCTCGGCTCCCACAAAAGCTGGCCGCGGACGAAATAGCGGTCGCGGTTGTTGACGTCCTTGTTGTTGATGACATCGTGATAGAACCCGTCACGCTTGGAATAGACGCCGTCGATCCGGGCAGCGAGCTGTTCCGAAATCGGTCCGGTGATTCCGCCGGCAAAGCGCCAGTAATTGTAATTGCCATAGGTCGCTTCGGCATTGCCGCCGAACTCGAACGAAGGCTTCTTGCTGATCACATGGATCAGACCGGCCGAGGCATTGCGGCCGAACAGCGTGCCCTGCGGCCCGCGCAGCACTTCGACCCGCTCGATCTCGCCCAGTTCGTTAAGTCCGATGCCCGAGCGCGAACGATAGACCCCGTCGATGAACACCGCGACCGAGCTTTCCAGGCCCGGGTTGTCGCCAACCGTGCCGATGCCGCGAATACGCGCCGAACCGTTGGCTTCGGTGCCGGTCGAGGACACCAGCAGCGACGGGGCGAGCTGGTTAAGCTGGCGAATATCGTTGGCGCCCGAGTTCTGCAGCGACTGCGCATTGACCGCGGAAATCGCGATCGGCACGTTTGACAGGGTATCGGCGCGGCGGGTTGCGGTGACGATGATTTCACCGTCCGGCGCCTGATCCTCAGCCTGGCCCTGGGCATCCTGGGCATAGGCCGGTGCACACAGTGCCAGAGCGCTTGTCGCGGCTGCCAGAACCTGCAGGCCCGTCTTGCGGGAAAAATACCTCATCATCGACTCCCATCGTAGTAAGCGCCCGCCCTTTTCGGGCTGTTGAACGACAATGGGTTTTAGTGTGCTGCGTCAATTGATCAACGGCGGATTCCCTCCAGGGGAAATTAGCCGCGCAAGCCGATGCACGCGTGCCACAACGCCTTTCGGCGCGCCCGGCCTAGGATGGCCGCCAGTTGCGGACGACGGACAGCAAGTGGCCGACATTTTCCACCGGCGTGGTTTGGCCGATCCCGTGGCCCAGGTTGAAAACATGGGGCCGGTCGGCAAAGGCATCGAGCACGCGCAGGGCCTGGCGTTCCAGTTCGCCCCCGCCGGCCAACAGCAGCAGCGGATCGAGATTGCCCTGAACCGGCAACCCATCGGGCAAGGTCCGCGCCGCCCACAGCGGATCGATCGTTTCGTCGATCCCGACCGCATCGACCCCGGTTTCGCGCGCATAGGCCGGCAGCTTTTCCCCGGCGCCCTTGGGAAAGCCGATGACCGGCACTTCGGGAAAGCGCCGATGCAGCGCAGCGACTATGGCCGCATTGGGGGCGATGACCCAGCGCTCGAATTCCGCGGGTGCCAGACTGCCGGCCCAGCTATCGAACAGCTGCACCGCCTCTGCCCCGGCGAGGATCTGCCCGGCAAGATAGTCCACCGTAACCGTGACGATGGCATCGATGATCGCCTGGAACTGCGCCGGATCGCGATAGGCCATCGCCCGGGTCTCGTGCTGGTCGCGGCTGCCCTCGCCGTTGACCATGTAGGTTGCCACGGTCCACGGGCTGCCGGCAAAGCCCAGCATCGTCTTGTCGGCCGGCAACTGCGCCCGAACCAGCTTGACCGTGTCATAGATCGGCGCAAGTCGCGCCGGCACCGCGTGCAGCGCATCCAGCGCCGTGTCGGCCAGCCGCGGCGACAGATGCGGCCCCTCGCCCACCAGAAACTCCAGGTCCTGGCCCATCGCATAGGGCACGATCAGGATGTCGGAAAACAGGATCGCCCCATCGAAACCGAAGCGGCGGATCGGCTGCAAGGTGATCTCTGCCGCGGCCTCACTGTCATACACCAGCGGCAGGAATCCGCCCTTCTGCGCGCGCAAGGCGCGGTATTCGGGCAGATAGCGCCCGGCCTGGCGCATCAGCCAGATCGGCCGCTCACCGGAGAGTTCACCGCGCAGGGTACGAAGGAGCAAACCGGGCATCGGGCGGGTCCAATTCCTATAACAAATAAGAATCTTAAAAGGATTCTGTAGGTAGTTGGCTTGTGGAAAGCGGGGATGACGCGCCCTTGCCCGATTTGTGCCGGACTGAACAGGGGTAAGCGGCTGTGCGAATCCCGTCTGCTCCGCGTCAAGACGATAGTGTCCCCGCTATCCCCAGCCTGTGGGCAACGCTGTCCCCATGTCCACAAGAGTTCGATCCGGACGCCGGAAAGGGGTAGCGAATCCCCGGCCGAACTTGTGCCACTGCCTGTCCCGTGGTTTATGCAGGCATCTGTCCACAGGGTTCCGTTCCCGCCCAGTCATGCCGCGCCTGCACTTGCACCTCCTTTCCGATTCAACCGGCGAAACGCTGGAGATGATCGCCAAGGCAGCCCTCGCCCAGTTCGAAGGGGCCGAGGTCATGCGTCATTTCTGGCCCATGGTCCGCAGCCAGCAGCACCTTGACCGGATCATGGGCGAAATCGCCAGCAATCCCGGAGTGGTGTTCTTCACCATGGTCAATGCCGAAACCCGGACCCGGCTGGAAGAGCATTGCCGCACGCTGGGCCTGCCGATCGTCCCGGTGCTCGACAGCGCGGTTGATGCGCTGGAAAGCGCTCTGGGCCAGCATCCCAAAGCGCGCCCCGGGCGTCAGCACGCGATGGACGACGCCTATTTTGCGCGGGTCGATGCAATCCACTTCACCATCGCTCATGACGATGGAGTCGGCTGGGAGGATTGGGAAGAGGCCGACATCGTCCTCGCCGGCGTGTCGCGCAGTTCGAAGACTCCGACCAGTATCTACCTTGCCAATCGCGGCTACAAGGTTGCCAACATTCCGATCGTGGTTGAAAGTCCGCCGCCGCCTGCTCTGTTCGGATTGAAGCACCCGCTGGTGGTCGGGCTGACCACTGCGCCCGAACGGCTGGTCCAGGTCCGCCGCAACCGCCTGCTCTCGCTTAATCAGGCCCCCGAAACCGCCTATGTCGACGAAGACCGCGTGGCCAAGGAGGTGCAATATGCGCGGCGCATGTTCGCCGACAACGACTGGCCGGTGATCGACGTCACCCGCCGTTCGATCGAGGAAGCCTCGGCGGCGATCATCAACCTCTACAATACCTTTCGCGGCATCCGCGAAGGCGCAGGACAGGGCGGCGGGGCATGACGCTTGTACTGGCTTCGCAAAGCCTGTCGCGCCGGACCATGCTGGATGACGCCGGGGTCACTTATCACGCCATGCCGACGCAGATCGATGAGCGTGCGCTGGAAGCGGGGCTGGTGGGCGCTGCGCCGGACCACATTGCCCTCGCCTTGTCCCGCGCCAAGGCGCTCGCGGTTTCTGCCAACCATCCCGCCACGCTGGTACTGGGCAGCGATTCTCTGGTCGAGGTCGAGGGCCGCCGGTTCGACAAGCCGGCCAGCCGTGCACAGGCGGCCGAGCATCTGATGTTCTTTTCCGGACGCACGATTCAGCTCCATTCCGCCGCGGCGCTGGTGCGCGATGGGCGGGTGGTCTGGGACCACGCCGCGCTGGCCCGGCTGGCGGTGCGGCCGCTCAGTGCCACGTTCATTGCCGACTATCTCGATCACGAATGGCCTGCCGTGGCCGGCTGCGTCGGGGTGTTCCGCATCGAGGCGCGCGGGGTGCAGCTGTTCGAAAGTATCGACGGCGACCATTTCACCATACTTGGCATGCCGCTCCTCCCGGTGCTCGGCGCACTGCGCGATTTCGGTGCGTTGGCATCATGACGCAGGCTTACGCAGAAGTGATCGGCGATCCGATCGCGCAGTCGAAGTCGCCGGCGATCCACCGCTTCTGGCTCGCCAAGCTCGGGATCGATGCGGACTATCGGGCGTGTCACGTCCTGCCCGAAGACCTGGCCGATTACATCGCGCGTCGCCGCGGCGATCAGAGCTGGCGCGGCTGCAATGTCACGATGCCGCACAAGCAGACGGTAATGGCCTTGCTCGATGCGATCGATCCCGCGGCGGCGATGATTGGTGCGGTCAATACCGTCGTGCGGAGCGCCGATGGCTTGCTGACCGGCCATAACACCGATGCTGCCGGCTTTCTCGAGCCGTTGCGCGCCGACCTCGTCCAGCCGCACCTCTACCGGATGGCGCGGATAATCGGTGCGGGCGGCGCGGCCCGGGCGATCGTCAGTGCCCTGGCGGCGCAGGGCTTCACGCTGGTGGTGGCTGCGCGGGATCCGGGCAAGGCACGCGCCCTGCTCGACGAACTTGCCCCGAGTGGAGAGCATCACGCAGTCGCGCTGTCCCAGTTTGCAGCGCCGACCGACTTTGCATTCGACGACCGTGCGGGGCTGTATGACCTTGTGGTCAATGCCAGCCCGCTTGGGATGGCCGGACATGATCCGCTGGTCCTCGACTTCAGCCATGTGCCGCCCGGCAGCACCGTCTATGAGATCGTCACAAACCCGCGCGAGACGCCGCTGCTGGCCGAAGCCCGCCGCCGCGGCTTCACGACCGTCGATGGCCTCGCCATGCTGATCGGCCAGGCGGCTGCGGCTTTCGAGAAGTTCTTTGGTGTGCCCGCCCCGCGCGCGTACGACACCGAACTGCGCGCGCTGCTTTCCGAATGAGCAAGCCCTTCATCCTTGGCCTGACCGGTTCGATCGGCATGGGCAAGTCGGCCGTGGCAGCAATGTTGCGCGGTCTGGGGGTGCCGGTGTTCGACGCCGATGCTGCGGTCCACGAATTGCAGGGGCCGGACGGGGCCTGCGTTGCGCCGATCGAACGGGCCTTTCCCGGCACCACCGGTCCGCAGGGTGTCGACCGACAGAAACTGGGCGCTGCGGTGTTTGGCGATGCGGATGCACTCAAACGCCTTGAGGCCATCGTCCATCCCGAAGTGGCAGCGATGCGCAGTGCCTTCCTGGCCGACAATGCTGACGCACCACTGATCGTTTTCGACATTCCCTTGCTGTTCGAAAAGACCGGCAATCACGGGCTGGACGCAATTGTGGTGGTCTCGGCGCCCAGCGCCGTCCAGCGCGAGCGGGTGCTGGCCCGCCCCGGGATGACTCCGGAAAAGTTCGCGCAGATCCTTGCGCTGCAAGTGCCGGATGCGGAGAAGCGCGCCCGCGCTGACTATGTGATCGATACTGGCGTGACTCTGGCCGAAACACGCCATGCGGTGCAGCGGCTCGTGGACCGGATCAGCGGAACCGAAAAATAGAATCCCACCCCCTTGCGCAGCGATGGGTTCGGGCAGATATTCGTGACCAATGCGTGAAATCATTTTCGATACAGAGACGACCGGACTGGATCCCAAGACTGGGGACCGACTGGTGGAAATTGGCTGCATCGAGATGGTCAACCGGGTCACTACCGGCGCGACTTTCCACGCCTATTTCAACCCGGACCGCGATATGCCTGCTGCGGCAGAGGCCGTACACGGGCTCTCGATCACCTTCCTATCCGACAAACCGCGTTTTCACGAACGCGCCGCAGACCTGCTCGAATTCATCGGCGATTCGCCGTTGGTCGCGCATAATGCCGGGTTCGATTTCGGCTTCCTCAATACCGAGCTGGAGATGTGCGGGCTCGACGCCGTATGCCGCAGCCGGATGATCGATACCGTGGCGCTGGCCCGGGTGCGCCACCCCGGCGCCAAGCTCAGCCTCGATGCGCTATGCACCCGCTACGGCATCGATCGGAGCCACCGGACCCTGCACGGCGCGCTGCTCGACGCCGAGCTGCTGGCCCAGGTCTATGTCGAGCTGACCGGCGGCCGCCAGATCGGGCTGGAACTGGCGGGCGAAGCCGCCGACACCCTGGTTGCGGCTTCGGTGCCCTTGGTCCGCCGCGATCGCCCCTTGCTCCCGGCCCGGCCCCATGCCCCCAACGATACCGAACGCGCGGCTCACGCTGCGTTCCTCGAAACGATAAAGGCGCCGCTCTGGCAGAGCTGAGCTGCGCCTTCGCCGCATTTCAAGACAGGAGACGACTGCCATGGATATTCGCGTTTCAGGCCATCAGGTGGAAACCGGTGAGGCGCTGCAGTCGCATGCGCAGGATCGTCTGGCTGCAATCGTCGACAAGTACTTCGGCCAGGCCCTGTCGAGCACGGTTACCTTCAACCGCGCTCCGGCTGGCGCTTTTCGCTGCGACATCGTGACGCACGCCATGCAGGGCCTGGTGCTCAAGGGTGCCGGGATCGCGCCCGATGCCCACGTCGCGCTCGATCAGGCGGCGGAGAAGATCGACAAGCAGCTGCGCCGCTACAAGCGCCGGATCAAGGATCGCCACGAGCAGCAGACCCACGCTGCCCGGGCGGAGGAAGCGGCCTACACGGTATTCGCCGAACCCGATGCCGCGGCCGAGGAAATCAGCGTCGATGCCCCGGTGGTGATCGCCGAAACCCGTGTCGACGTTCCCGAAACCACCGTGTCCGATGCGGTGATGATGCTCGATCTGCGCAATACCAATGCCCTGCTGTTCAAGAACGCTGGCACCGGGCGGCATAATATGGTCTACCGGCGCGGCGATGGTTCGATCGGCTGGGTTGAACCTTCCTGACGCACAAGCTAAAGGCGCGCGCACTTTCCGGGGGCGAGGAACAAGGGAACCAAGGCAGCCATGCTGCGCTTGTCCGTCTGTTCCGTGCCCCCTTTTGGCATTCTTTCGAAAGCAGCGTCGTTGATATGACCGCACTTTTCACTCTGTCGCCCGAAGCCGTCGATACCGTCGCAGCCGATAGCAAGCAGGCGATCCTGGCGCGCCTGGCGGATCGATTCGCCACCGTTTACGGGCTTGATCCGGTTCTGGTGCTTGAACGCATCGAAGAACGGGAAAAGCTGGGCAGCACCGGGTTTGGCCGCGGCGTGGCGATTCCCCATGCCCGCCTGCCTGATTTGGGCCGTCCGGTCGCCGTGTTCTTCCGGCTTGATTCACCGGTCGCCTTCGACGCCGCCGACGGCATGCCGGTCGACATGGTGTTCGGCCTGCTTTCCCCCGAACAGGCAGGTGCCGCGCACCTTCACGCCCTGGCGGCGATCAGCCGGATGATGCGCGACGAAGCGATGCACGATGCCCTGGGCGAAGCGCCGGGGGCCGAAGCGCTCTACGGGTTGCTGGCCAACTCGATCGATCGCGACGCGGCCTGATAACGGAGCGCGCGCAATCGAACCGCGCCTGCCCGCCCATCTCGAAGTATCGGGTCTGATCCGTGCGGTCGAGGCGGCAGGCGGTTTTGCCACCGTGCTGCACAAAGGTGAACGCGAGGCCGGGACAATCGTTGTGTTAACCACCGAGAAGGGCGGGAATGCACGCATTTATGAGCGCATGCCGACTCCGGATGGAGACCGCTTGTGGGCCCTCTCGCGCACGCAAAACACTGAAAATGCTATAGAAATCAGTGATTATCTGGATCGCAGGGCGGCGCAGGATAGCGATCTGTGGATTGTTGAACTGGATATCGCGAATGGTGAACGGTTCATCGGATTGAACTGACACTTGTGTTGACAATGTTGCACTGCGGAATCTAGGGGCGCGCACCTTTTGTTTGTGCGAATGCGGCGCGGGGGGCATCTAGGCCTGCCTCGCTAGCACGCAGACGGGGGACAGCCGGCAGGGCTCTACCGGAACGAACACCGCTTAGGCGGGACTGGTTCCCACCCTGATCCTGGCGCGTCCACCGCCCAATACGACGGACGAATGAGCCGCAAGCTTAACAAGGCCAGTGCAATTGCCGTGGCCGCCATGACTTTGACGATTGTCTTCAGCGCCGACGGTTCGGGCGCTGCAGCCCAGGCCCCCAAGGCCGGTGCTGCAATCCAGGAACCGACTCCCCAGGCTACCACCCTGATCACGACACCGCAGGTTCCTGCAGCAGTGACTGATGGTACAGTGCCTGATTCCGCTCCTGCCGATGTCGAGGTGCCCGTTCCCGCGGTGCGCAAGGCGGCGTCGCTGGCGGCACTGGTCAGCGCCCAGCCGCAGCTGGCCGAACTCCCGCGCGAGCTTAACTGCCTCGCCGGGGCAATCTACTTCGAAGCGAAAAGTGAATCGCTGGCTGGTCAGCTTGCTGTCGGCCGGGTGATCGTTGCCCGTTCGAAGTCCGGACGCTTCCCGGATTCCTATTGCGGCGTGGTTTTCCAGCGTTCGCAGTTCTCGTTCGTGCGCGGCAATGCCATGCCGGCGATCGCCAAGACGTCGCGGCAGTGGAAGAATGCCGTGGCCATGGCCCAGATTGCCCATGCCGGTACCTGGAAGAGCCCGGCCGAAGGCGCGCTGTTCTTCCACGCGGCCTATGTCTCGCCCGGCTGGCGCCTGACCCGCCTGGCACGGATCGACAACCACGTTTTTTATCGGTGAGATCGGGCCCTAGGGCCTGATCTTCCGTTTCTTGTAAGCCCTGGGTGGTCGCGCCGGGGGGTGCGGCCCGGTGTTGCTCAATTTCAGCCGCGATGAAGCAGCCTAGCTGCGATCATTACGCTCGAAGTCGCGTACCGCTTCATCATGGCCGGTGCCGCTCGACAGAAACAGCAGGCTCATCAAGGCGCCAGTCATCATCACCATGAAGCCGATCCCCAGCGCCGCGGCGATGTAGAAGTGGATCGAAACCAGCCCGAACTGCTGCCAGAACCAGCCGATCACAGCCGCGGCGATCAAGGCGGAGACCAGCGCCCACCAGCGCATCATGCGGCGAAAGCGGGTCCAGGCGAAATGTGCCTTGTCGGCATCATCAAGGGGGGAATCGGTCATCGCGAACCCAGATGGCCCCGGGCAGGCACGGTGGCAAGGCCCGGACTGGCCAAGACAGCGGCTTCATGGCATCATCGCCGCCAGACATACGGGAGAGCGGCCATGACGATTGCACGCCTTATCGACGGGCGCGGCGCCATCATCAGCTGCGGCGTCGACACCAGCGTCGGCGAAGCGGTCAAGATCCTTGCCGAACGGCGCATCGGCGCGTTGCCGGTGATGCGCGGCAGCGAAGTGGCTGGGATCTTCTCCGAACGCGACGTGGTCTACCAGCTGGCCGCCCACGGCGAAGCGATGCTGGAGAAGAGCGTGGCCGAGGTCATGACATCGCCGGTGATCAGTGTGGAGCGCCACAGCGGCGTGCTCGACGCGCTGGGGCTGATGACCCGCCGCCGCATCCGCCACTTGCCGGTGGTCGAGGACGGCGCGCTGGTCGGCTTCGTTTCGATCGGCGATCTGGTGAAGTACCGCATCGACCATATCGTTGCCGAAGCCGAGGCGATGCGGGTCTATATCCAGAGCGCGTAGTTGCTGCGAAGGGCCGGACGCCCTACATTATGTCCATGGACATGCAGACGATGACTCTCAGCCCTTCTGCCGCGGCGCGCGTCGCCGTAATCGCGGCAAAGCAGGGCAAACCCGCGATCCTGCGGTTGGCGGTAGAGGGTGGGGGCTGTTCCGGCTTTCAGTACCGCTTCGGCCTGGCCGATGCACCCGAGGCCGATGATCTGGTCATCGAAATGGATGCTGCCACGCTGGTGGTCGATCCGGTTAGCCTCGATCTGGTTGCCGGGAGCACGGTCGACTTCGTCGAATCGCTCGGCGGCTCGGCTTTTCAGGTGACCAATCCCAATGCCGCAAGTGGCTGTGGGTGCGGGTCATCGTTCGCCATCTGATGAAGATCGCAACGTTCAACATCAACGGGATCAAGGCGCGCTTGCCGCGGCTGCTCGAATGGCTTGAGGAAACCCGCCCTGCGGTCGCCTGCCTGCAGGAAATCAAGACCCAGGACGAAGGATTCCCCGCCGACGAATTTGAAAAGATTGGCTATCATGCCATCTGGCACGGCCAGAAAAGCTTCAACGGCGTTGCCATCCTGGCAGACGGGACGACCCCGGTCGAAATCCAGCGCGGTCTGGCCGGTGAGGACGAGGACGACCATTCCCGCTATCTTGAGGCCGATGTTTTCGGCACGCGGGTGGCCTGCATCTATCTCCCTAACGGCAATCCGCAGCCCGGACCCAAGTTCGATTACAAGCTGCGCTGGATGGAACGGCTGCGCCAGCGGATGTGCGCGATCGCGGCAGAGGAAGTGCCGGCGATCGTGCTGGGCGACTATAACGTGATCCCGACGGACAAGGACGTCTGGGCACCCGTCGCCATGGCGCAAGATGCCCTGATGCAACCTGAATCGCGCGATGCCTATGCACGGTTGTTGACCGACGGCTGGACCGACGCGCTGGCAACGCACAACCCGCAGGGCGGGGTATGGACCTATTGGGACTATCAGGCAGGCGCGTGGCAGCGCGACCATGGCTTTCGAATCGACCACGGCCTGCTTTCACCCGAACTGGCTGACCGGCTGATCGCCTGCGGCGTCGACAAGGACCACCGTGGCCGGGAAAAGGCCAGCGATCACGCGCCGGTGTGGTTTGAATTTGCTCCGGTGCGCTGACCGCTTCCGCGATCAGCCAGGCAACTTCGGCGAACTTCCCCGGCCCAAAACCGGCAACCTGGGTATCCTTTGGATGGTTTGATCGAGGGCGTGGGCCGGTGTCGTTTCTGCGGAGGTGGGCGCAGGACTAGACCTTAAGCCGGAATTCCTCCACCGGCACGCCGCCAATCAGGTGTTCCTGGATGATCCGTTCAAGCACCGGTTCGGTGCACGAATGGTAATAGATGCCTTCGGGCCAGACTACGGCAACCGGCCCCGCGGCGCAGATCCGCAGGCAATCGGCTTTGGTTCGCGCGAATTCGCCGTCAACCTCCAGCTGCTTGAGCCTTTTCTTGAGGTACTTCCACGCCGGCGTGCCGACACTGTGCGAACAGCACGCCGCCTTTTCGGATTCGGCGCAGAGGAAGATGTGGCGGCGGATCCCGTCGCCGCCAATCTTGCCGAGGGCGGCTCGGGCCTGTTCCAGTTCGCCCTTGCCGCTCACTTCTTCAGCCACCGGCCCAGCCAGTCGAACACCGTATTGTGCCATTGCAGCGAATTCTTCGGCTTGAGCACCCAGTGGTTCTCATCGGGGAAGACCAGCAGTTCGCTAGGCACACCCTTCCTTTGCAAGGCAGCATAGGCGGCAAGGCCCTGGGTATAGGGAATGCGGAAGTCCTTCTCGCTGGTGATCACCAGCATCGGCGTCTTCCACGCTGCGACGTGGTTGACCGGGTTCCACTTTTCATAGGCCTCGGGCGCCTCATGATAGGGTTTGCCGCCGTGCTCCCATTCGTCGAACCACAGTTCCTCGGTCTCATAGGCCATGGCCCGGGCATCGAACACGCCGTCGTGCTGGACCAGGCACTTGAACGCGTCGGGCCATTTGCCCGCGATCCAGTTCATCATGTAGCCGCCGTAACTGGCGCCCATCGCGCAGCTGTTCGCCGTATCGACCTGCGCGTCGAGCCTGGCGGCGGCGGCAAAGCCCTTCTGCAGGTCCTCCAGCGGCTTGCCGCCCCAGTCCTGGTTTATCGCATCGGTGAAGGCCTGGCCGTAGCCGGTCGAGCCGTGGAAATCGATCGAGACCACCGCATAGCCCTGGCTGGCGACCACGCGCGGGTTCCAGCGGTTCGACCAGCCATCGTTGAAGCTGCCCTGCGGCCCGCCGTGGACATAGAGAATCGCGGGGAGCTTGCCTGCGGCCCCGGCGGGCTTGGTGATCTGCCCCCACACGGTGTCGCCGCCCGCCCCGGCAAAGCTGAAGCGCTGGGTCACCACCGGCGCACGCGCAGCCAGCGCCGTGGTGGCAACGTCGGTCAGGCGCACCCCGCGCTTGCCCGGCGCAGCAACATACAATTCCGACGGGCCGGCGATCGAATCGCGGGTGAAGACGATGCGGCCGTCCTTCAGCGGCACGACCGTGCCGATATGGCCCTCGCGCTTGGGATCGGGCGACAGGGCAAGCCGGGTGACCTTGCCGTCCAGCGTGACGCGAAAGGCTGGATTGTCCAGCACGTCATTGGCGGTAACGATCAGCGCCTTGGCATCGGGAGTCCAGGTTATGGAAGCAACCGAGCGGTCCCAGTTCTGGGTCAGCGCGCGCTTCTTGCCGGTCGCCAGGTCCAGCAGCATCAGCACCTGGCGGTCGGCCTCATAGCCGGGCCGGGCCATCGCTGCATAGGCCAGGTACTTGCCATCGGGAGAAGCGGTCGGAAGCGTGTCGGTCGCGGCATTGTCGGCCGTGATGTTGTGCGGTCCGCTGCCGTCGAGCGGGGCGTGCCAGACGTCGAGATTGGTCGACAGAGGCTCATTGCGATCGGCCTGGCGTGCGGCGAACCACACCCCCTTGGAATCGGCGGTCCAGGACAGTTCCTCGCCGCCGCCCGAAGGCTTGCTGGGCGTATCGCCGGTCAGCGTCCCGCGCGGACCATCGATCGCGATTGCCGTGGTTCCGGCCTTGCCGTCCGCGCCAAGCGCAACCACGAAGCCGCGGCTGTAATTGCCCGGGGTTTCCCAGGCATCCCAATGGCGCACGAAGCCGCTGCCATCCCTGTAATGGCGGCCGGTGCCGGGGCCGGGCAGGGCGGTGTTACCGTCCGTGTCGCAGCCCAGCGTCGGGCAGTCGCGCGCGACATCGCCCCAGACCAGCAGGCGCTTGCCATCGGGCGAGAGCTTGAACCCGGCAACGTCGGCCTTGAAGTTGGTGACCTGGCGGGCGTCGCGCCCGTTCGACGCGATCGCCCAGACCTGCGTGGTCGCGCCGTCGGCCGCCTTGGCGCCGGGACCGGCGCTAGCCAGCAGGTAGAGTGTGCCGTCCGGGCCATAGGCCGGATCGCTGACCCCCTCCCACAGCGGTGCCTGCGCGGCGTGCTTGCCCAGCGGAACCAACTGCAGTCGGCTGGTGCGCTTGTACGAAGCCGGGTCGGTAGTAGTGACCGTCGCCGCGGCAACCTTGCCGTCGGGCGACACCGCAACAGCGCCGAGCCGGCCAAGAGTGACCAGATCCTGTGCGCTCATCGGGGCGGGCGCCTGTGCGAAGGCGGGGGCGGACAGGGCGGAGGCCGCGCAAAGCGCCGCGGCAAGCGTGATGGTGCGGTTCATGGCCGCAGGAATAGCCGCAGCATGGCTGAAGGCAAAATGAATTGGCGCGCCCGCAAGGACGCTGTGTCAGTCAGGCTTTCTTGCCGACGATCCGGGTGATTTCGGCAGCGACCATGCGTTCGACCAGCGGCGGCAGGTTCTTGTCGAGCCATTCGGCCAGCATCGGACGCAGCAAGTCGCGAGTCAGGCCTTCCAGAGAGGTTTCGCCCGAACGGACGATCTGCGGGGCAGCGCGCGGTTCGGCCAGCATGGCCAGCGCGGTCAGCGAATCGCGCATCGAGGTGGCGGCATCTTCGGTCAGCAGCGGACTGTCAGGTGCCATGACTTGGTTCTCGACGTCGTCGGCATCGACCATCTCGGCCTCGGCCAGATCGAACACTTCGTCTTCGGAAACCGCCGCAGCCGCGACTTCGGCCCGCGGAATGCCGCGCTCTTCGCGGTCCTTGCGGACCTCGGCAGCGTCGGCGCGATTATCGCGCGCGATCACTTTCTTGATCGATTCGAGGATTTCCTCGACCGACGGTTCTCCAGCCTGGCGCATCGCCCTTATACCCCCAGCTGTCCCGCGATGGGACTGATTCACTGCGCGGTAACTGAACCGTCCTGTGCTTTGGTGTCAACGGTGCGCGTCGACTGCGGCTTGGGTGCCGGGTCGCTTTGCCAATCCCAGATGACATTTTTGACACGGTCATAGTTAACGGCGGGATCGTACAGCAGCCCGCCATCAAGGCCCAGATCGCGCGCTTCGGCCTTGCCCATGGCCGACAGCAGGTTGAACCCGGCGACATAGGCATTGCGCTTGGCTGTCACCAGCTGGACCTGGGCGTTGAGGTATTCCTGCTCGGCATTGAGGATGTCGAGAATGGTGCGGTTGCCGACGGTATTTTCCGCCCGCACCCCTTCAAGGCTGAGCGCGGCGGCATCGACCGCGGTCTGCGACGACGTGATCAGGAAGTTGGCCGATTGCCAGCTGGCAAAGGCAGAACGGGTCGCGGCGATGACTTCGCGTTCGATCGCGATTTCCTGTTCCAGCTGCGCACCTTCGCGGGCCTGGGCCTGGCGCCGCTGTGCCGCGGGTAGCCCGCCCTGGAACAGCGGGATCGAAGCACGCACCCCGGCCACCGCGCTGGTCGAAATGTTGGCCGCGCCGGGGACGTTGTTCGATCCAAGGTAATCGCCGCGGTCGGCGCCGGTAAAGATGCTGACCGTAGGCAAGCGCCCGGCACCGGCCACGGCAGTGTCGAATTCCGCCGCCTTGCTGCGCTGGTGTGCGGCGATCAGGTCGGGATTGTTGTCGAGCGCGGTCTGCACCGCGTCCTCGACCGTTGCCGGCAGGCCGGGGAGCGGCGGCGGCGGCTGCAGCGCGACGGGGGCCTTGCCGACCACCTGGATATAACGTTCGCGCGCTGAAATCAGCTGGGCTTCGGACGAGCGGACCTGGCCATTGGCCAGCGCCAGGCGCGACTGCGACTGAGCCACGTCGGTCCTAGTCAGGTCGCCGATCTCGAAGCGGTCGCGGGTCGCCTGCAGATTGACGCCAAGCTGCTTGGCATTGCTCCGGTTGAGCCCGACCACGGCTTCGGCGAGGATCACGTCCATGTAGGCGGCAACGACCTGGCTGAAAACGCCCGATTCCGCAGCGCGCAGATCGGCCTGTCCGGCGCTGACGCGGGTGCGCGCGGCGCGCAGCGAATTCTTGATCGCCCCGCCGGCATAGATCGGCACTCCCAGGTCCACACTCAGCGCCAGATTGCGGTCCGGGGCCAGCGGGCTTGACCCGCTGGTGTGGAGGAACTCGGTATAGGTGGCGGTGCCGCTGACCGAGGGCAGCGAGGCCGAGCGCGCGATCGGCACGCCTTCGTCGACCGCGCGCTGCTGGGCCCGGGCCGCCTGCAATTGCGGGTTGCCGGTATAGGCCAGGGTCAGCGCTTCGCGCAGGTCGTCGGCCAGTGCCGGGGTGGCAGCGAGGGCCATCCCCGCAAGCAGGGTAAAGCGCGAAAGGCGCATCGTCAGAAGCTCCAGCTTTTGGGGGCGGCGAATTCGGCCAGGACCGGAATGCCCATGTCGACCAGCGGGACCAGTGCAACGGCACCGCCGATCTTGCGCCCGGAAGAGAGTCGGGTCACCCCGCGCTGTGTCATGCCGGTCACGATCCGCCCGCCTTCGTCCAGCGCAGCGGCAAGAGCGGCCGGCAGCTGTTCGATCGCACCGTCGATCAGAATCAGGCTGAAGGTACCCTTGACCCCGGCGGCCGCATCGGCGGCGCTGACAACAGTCACATTAACATCCAGTGTGCGCAGCAACGCGGCGAGGTAATCGCTGCCGCAGCTGACCACCAGGATCCGGTCATCGCGGCGCGGTGCGGCCTCGCTCAGCATCCGGCCGTGAAACAGCGGGGCGGGCAGGGCATGGCCATCGCCCAGCGGCACGGCGCGGTCGATATAGGCATGACCGCGGGCACCGGCGGGCACGAAGTCTTCGCGCGGGACGCTGCCCATCGCGGCCAGCAGCCATTCGTCATTGACCCCGCTGGGACGCAGCTGGCTGTCGATCATCGCCTTGCGGGCGGCGGAACTGTCGATGGTGGCGACGCTCATGAATGGTCCTTCTGGACGAACTGTATTACACACGCACAACAGCAAGGCAATGGCCCTGCAAGGCGTTCATCGAGTGCCAAAGCAGCTTTGACGACACGCCAATGCTGCGCCTATGGGGGCGAAGCTGCCAGTTCAAGAGGAAAACCGGGCGATGACCGAGATGGTGACCATTCGTGAGGAAGACCTGATCGAAACCGTGGCCGACGCGCTACAGTTCATCAGCTATTTCCATCCGATGGACTATATCCGCGCGCTGGCCGCAGCGTGGGAGCGGGAGCAGAACCCGGCGGCCAAGGATGCCATGGCCCAGGTGCTGGCCAACAGCCGGATGTGTGCCGAAGGCCACCGACCGATCTGCCAGGATACCGGGATCGTCAACGTCTTCCTCAAATGGGGCCAGGACTGCCGGCTTGAGTCGGGCCGCTCGCTGCAGGAGGTGGTCGATGAAGGGGTGCGCCGCGCCTATCTCCATCCCGACAACAAGCTGCGTGCCTCGATCGTCGCCGATCCTGCCTTCACCCGTCGCAACACCCGCGACAACACCCCCTGCGTGCTCAACGTCGAAATGGTTCCCGGGCGGACCGTCTCGATCGATGTCGCCGCCAAGGGTGGGGGGAGCGAGAACAAGTCCAAGTTCAAGATGATGAACCCCAGCGATTCGATTGTCGACTGGGTGCTGGAAATGCTGCCGACCATGGGCGCGGGCTGGTGCCCGCCGGGGCAGCTTGGCATCGGCATCGGCGGCACGGCGGAAAAGGCCATGCTGCTTGCCAAGGAATCGCTGATGGAAGAGATCGACATGCACGATCTCAAGGCGCGCGGAGCCCAGACCGATACCGAGGCGCTGCGCATCGAGCTGTACGACAAGGTCAACGCCCTGGGCATCGGCGCGCAGGGGCTGGGCGGACTGACGACGGTGCTCGACGTCAAGATCAAGGAATGGCCGTGCCACGCCGCGGGCAAGCCGGTGGCGATGATCCCCAACTGCTCGGCCACGCGCCATGCCCACGTCACCATCGACGGTTCGGGTCCGGCCTTCCTGGAACGGCCCAAACTAGATGAATGGCCCGATGTCACCTGGGCGCCTGACAAGGCCGCCAAGCGCGTCGATCTCGACACCTTGACCCGTGAAGAGGTGCAGAGCTGGAAGCACGGCGACCGCTTGCTGCTCAATGGCAAGATGCTGACCGGGCGCGACGCCGCGCACAAGCGGATCCAGGACATGCTGGCTAAGGGCGAGACGCTGCCGGTCGATTTCAAGGGCCGGGCGATCTATTACGTCGGCCCGGTCGACCCGGTGATGGGCGAAGTCGTTGGTCCGGCCGGGCCGACGACGGCGACGCGGATGGACAAGTTCACCGACATGATGCTCGACCTCGGCCTGCTGACCATGATCGGCAAGGCCGAACGCGGCCAGGGCGCGGTCGACTGCATCGCGAAACACAAGGTTGCCTACCTGATGGCGGTCGGCGGCGCGGCCTATCTGGTCAGCCGCGCGATCCGCGAGGCCAAGGTCGTGGCCTTCGAGGACCTCGGCATGGAAGCGATCTACGAATTCACGGTCGAGGACATGCCGGTGACCGTGGCGGTGGATAGCGAGGGCAACAACGTCCACAAGCTGGCCCCGCTGGTCTGGCAGGAAAAGATCGCGCGCGAGCATTTGTTGCCGGGTTGAACCCATTCGACCAAGGACGCCGGGCTCTCGATAAAGCGACTGGCCTTGGCCCGTGCCGATAGGCTAGCTGCGGACCATGGCTGACCCGGCGCCCGTCCCCCGCGTTCCTGCACGCGTTGTTTTCGTGTCGATCGCGGCGCTGTGGCTTGCCTATTTCGTGATCGCCACCCTGCGCGGCTGGCTGGTCGGGCTGGATCTTTACGACGCGCTGCTTTGGCGGCGGGTGGTCGTGATCCTTGCCTCGATGGTGGTGACCGCAGCGTTGTGGCCGCTGCTGCGCCTGCTCGATCCGCGGCCGCTGTGGGAAAAGTCGGTAGCGGTGCTGCTGATCGCGCTGCCCGCGTCGCTGCTGCTGGCGCAGATCAACCAGTGGGTCTTCGCCCCGATCGAGGAGCAGGCGACGGCGCGCATTGGCGAGCGCGAAGGCCTGCGGATCCGTAGCGACGAGGCGGGCAACCTGCTGGTCGACCCGATCGACCGCGAAGATCCGAATGCGGTCGCTTCGCAAGCGGCTGGCCCGCCGCCACTTCTGCCCAAGCCATCGCCGCCCATTCCGACCATTGCCGAACAGGAACAGGCCGAATCGGCAATCACCATCGATGCCGATACCCGCAAGGACATCCGCTGGCGCCAGCTGACCGACGTTGCCCTGGGGCGCTACTTCCTGCTGCTGGCCTGGGCGGCGCTCTATTTTGCCCTGGTCAATGCCGAACAGGCCCGCGATGCCGAACGCCGCGAAGGTGAGTACCGCCGTGCCGCGAAAGCGGCCGAGCTGCGCTCGCTGCGCTATCAGGTCAATCCGCATTTCCTGTTCAACACGCTCAATTCGCTGTCGGCGCTGGTCCTGACCGGCAAGAGCGAGGCCGCCGAACGGATGATCCAGTCGCTGTCGGGGTTCTATCGTCGCAGCCTGGCCGGGGATCCCAGCGCCGAGCAGGCGCTCGATCAGGAAGTGGCCCAGCAGGAACTCTATCTGCAGATCGAGGCCGTGCGCTTTCCCGAACGGCTGCGGGTCCAAGTCGATCTTCCGCCCGATCTTGCCGACGCCAGCGTGCCAGGCATGATCCTGCAGCCGCTGGTCGAAAACGCGGTGCGTTACGGGGTCACGCCGGTTGCGCGCCCGGTGACCGTTTTGCTTGCCGCGCGGAGCGAGGGGCAGACTCTGGTCCTTACGGTCAGCGATGATGGGCCCGGCGGCAAGGGACAAGGTGCCGGCGGGTTCGGGATCGGGCTCACCAATGTCCGCGACCGGCTCGCCGCGCGCTACGGCGATCAGGCCAGCCTGGTTTCCGCGCCAGGACCGGATGGCGGCTGGACGACCGTCATCCGCATGCCGTTGGAACGCCATGCCTGATCATAGCCCCTTGCGCACCCTGGTCGTCGACGATGAGCCGCTGGCGCTGGAGCGGATGCTGCACATCTGCCGCGATCTGCCCGCGGTCGAAGTGGTCGGAACAGCGCAGGATGGCAACGCCGCGCTTGCCGCAATTGCCGACCTTGCCCCCGATCTTGTCCTGCTCGACATGACCATGCCCGAACTCGATGGGCTGTCGGTGGTCCGTGCGCTGGGCAAGGCGCACGCCGCGCCGGCGGTCATCTTCGTCACCGCGCATGACAGTTTTGCGGTCGAGGCCTTCGATCTCGACGCGGTCGACTATGTCCTCAAGCCGGTCACGCCCGAACGGCTCGATCGCGCCATCGCCCGTGCAGTCGCCCGGCGCGGCAGCGGCAGCAAGGATGAGGGACAATGGCTCAGCGAATTCTGGGTGCCCCACCGTTCCGAACTGCTGCGCATTGCCGCCGCCGATGTCGACCGGATCGATGCGGAGCGTGACTATGTCCGGCTCCACGTTGGCCAGAACGAGGGTAATGCGCGGTCCTATCTGATGCTGCAGACCGTCTCGGGGCTGGAAGCGCGGCTCGATCCGGAGCGGTTCATCCGCCTTCATCGCTCGACCATCCTGCGCCGCGACCGGATCACCGGTCTGCGCCATGACGGGCTGGGGGTGTGGTCGGCCGAACTGGCCGACGGCACCTCGGTGCGGATCGGGCGAACCTATCTGGCCCGGGCCAAGGCCATGGCGGGACGCTGAGCGCAGGGCGATTGCCAAGGCGGCAGGCGGCGCTCTACGGTTGGGGACATGGCCCTGTTCGTGACCTTCCTGTTCGGCGTGGCCAATTTCGTGCTGCACAAGGCGGTTGTCGACAGCGGGCATCCCTTGCTCGAATCGATGGCAGGATTTTTTCACTTGCTGGGCGGCCGCGCTGCAACCCTGGTCGAATTCGGCATGCTGCTGGGCGTGCTGCTGCTGGTCGCCCAGGGCAGTACCGGCTGGGCCATGCTCTATGCCGGCTATACGACGGTCAATGCCGCGGCAGCGTGGTTGATCCTCAGTGGGCGGGTGTGACGCGGAACAAGTGCACAGACGCTTCGTTAGCCGTGCATCATGGCACGCAAGAACGCACCCTTATGGCTCGTCGTCAATCCTGCGAGCGGAAGCAATGACGATGCCGCGCGCAACGCTCTTGTTGAAGCGCTGGCCCAGGCTGGGTTTGCGCCGGATCGGGTGATCGACATCACCACCAATCCCGACCTGGCCCAGCAGGCCTTGACCCGCGCCGGCGTCGCGACACTGGCGGTGTTCACCGGCGACGGGACCTTGGGCTCCGTGGTCTGCGGTGCCGAGGGCTGGGACGGCCAGATCCTCGTTCTGCCGGGTGGGACGACCAACCTCTGCGCGAGGGCGCTGCATGGTGAGGATTGCACTGCCGACGGGATCATTGCCGCCTTGGCGTCAGGGACGCTGGTGCGGCAACGCCGCAATGCGGTCAGCTGGAGCGGCGGCAAGGCGATCTGCGAGCTGCTGGCCGGCCCCGGCGCCACCTGGAGCGACGTGCGCGAGGAAATGCGCGAGGGTAATATCGTCGCGACGGCGCAGACCGCGCTTGGTGCCGCGCGCGAAACCGCTGGGGGCGCGCTGGTGCGTTTACGTGATCCCGAACTGGGCAAGGCCGACGGCTATGGCGGGGTGCGCCTGGTGCCCGAGCCCAATGGCATTGTCGTCGATGGCTATGGCGCCGACGGTATTGCCGACTACCTCAAGCAAGGTCTGGCCCTGCTGCGCCGCAATTTCCGCGAAGGCCCGCACGACGAGCTGGGCAGCCACCGCGCAGTCCATTGCGAGACCGTCGACGGCGCACCGATGGACCTGATGATCGATGGTGAACGCAAGACAGGACGACCGCGCGAGACGTTTTCGCTTGCGCCCCTGGCCGTCGATCTGCTTGCCTCCGGGCAATGACACCCGACTTCACGTTCTTTCACATCAGCGACCTGCACTTCGGGCGTGAGGATGATGCTGCCCTTGAATGGGTGCGCGATGCCATCGCGCTTGAACGACCCGATGCCGTCCTCATCACCGGCGATCTGACGATGCGGGCGCGGCACCGCGAATTCACAGCGGCCTGCGCGTGGATCGGCACTTTGGGTGTGCCGGTGACGGTTGAGGTCGGCAATCATGACATGCCCTATTTCAACCTGATCGAGCGCTTCATAGCGCCGTTTCGCCGTTTCGCTGCGATCGAGCGGCTGGTCGAGCGCGAGCTCGATTTTCCTGGTCTCGCCGTGGTTCCCTTGCGCACGACCACGCGGGCGCAATGGCGCTGGCCATGGGTCGATGGCTGGGTCCGCAAGCCGGCGCTGGCCCGGACGCTTTCGGCGATCGACGCACTGCCGCCGGGCACACGAGTGCTGGTGACCGCGCATCATCCGCTGCCCGAACATGCGCCTTCGGGCAAACGTCTCACCATTGGCGGCGATCACGCGATGGCCCAGCTGGCAAAGCGCAAGGTGGCCGCCGTGTTGACCGGCCACGTCCACGATCCTTTCGATCTGGTGCAAGAGACGCCGGAAGGACCCTTGCGGCTGGTCGGTGCCGGCACGCTGTCGACCCGGCTGCGCTCGACCCCGGCAAGCTATAACCGCGTCGAACTGAGCGGCGACGCGGTCCGTGTCTCCGTGCGCAACCGCGATCACCTGGCCAGCGCGCAGGTTCAGGTCGGCGAAGTGCCAAGCGGCCCCTTGCCCGGCGGGGTTTAGCGCTGGCGCGGGTTTGTTCGTGCAAAGACGCGCGCTTCGGCGGCGTGCAGCACACCCAGCAGGTCTTCCCGGCTGATGTCGAGGACGTCGTTCCATTCGGCCAGCACCGCGTCCAGATCGGCATCGTCGATATGGCCGACCCATGTCCTCTGTTCGGCAACCGGCGGGGTACGGTGCGGATAGCTGTGGCCCGTCAGCCGGTTCCAGCCAACCGCCCAGATCAGCAGCACCAGTACATTCAGCGCAAGCGGAAAGACCAGGAATGACCAGGTCAAAGCCGCCGGGGTCGCCAGGGTGGTGATCAGGACGGTTCCGCCCGCTGGCGGATGAAGGCATCGCGCCAGGTTCATCAGAACGATCGCCGCGCCAACTGCGATGCCGGCGGCGAGCCAGGGTTCGGGAACGATGGCCCGCACCACCAGTCCGATCGCGGCGGCCAGCACATGCCCCCCGAACACCGGCCAGGGCTGCGACAGCGGACTGGCGGGAAGCACGAACAGCAAGACCGCGGAGGCCCCCATCGAGGCGACCAGCCACGCGCCAGGCGCTGTCGCCGCACCGAGCGATGCGGCGATCAGGCCGGTGGCGGCAATGGCCAGGGCGGCACCGATCGCACCGGTCAACCAGCGCTGGGCATTGGCCCTGGCGACCAGCGCCAGGCCCGCACTTCTCAGGATCCGTCCTGGCATTGCTGTTCTCCGGGCATGAAAAAGGGGCCGACCGCCAGGCCGACCCCTTTTGCAATTCGATCTGGCAGGCGGATCAGCGCTTGCTGAACTGGAAGCTCTTGCGTGCCTTGGCCTTGCCGTACTTCTTGCGTTCGACCACGCGGCTGTCGCGGGTCAGGAAGCCGGCGGCCTTGACCACGCTGCGCAGGGCAGGCTCGAACTTGGTCAGCGCGGTGGCGATGCCGTGCTTGACGGCACCGGCCTGGCCCGAAAGCCCGCCGCCCTTGACGGTTGCGATGACATCGTACTGGCCGGCGCGGTCGGCGATCTGGAACGGCTGGTCGATAACCAGACGCAGCGTCGGACGGGCGAAATACACGTCCTGGTCGCGGCCGTTGACGGTGATCTTGCCCGAACCGGGCTTGATCCACACGCGGGCCACGGCATCCTTGCGGCGGCCGGTGGCATAGGCACGGCCCTGGGCGTCGATCTGCTTTTCACGCAGCGGCATGGTCGGCGCAGCGGGTGCCGCCGGGGTTTCGGCAATCGCGCCGAGATCGGCGAGATCGGTGACGGTTTCTTCGGACATCAGGCGCCCACCTTGTTCTTGCGGTTCATGGCAGCAACGTCGAGCGGCTGCGGCTGGGTGCCGCCATGCGGATGCTCGGTGCCGGCGTAGAGGTGAAGGGCACGCATCTGCGCCCGGCCCAGCGGACCGCGCGGGATCATGCGTTCCACGGCCTTTTCAAGCACGCGTTCCGGGAAACGGCCGTCCAGCACCTTGTCGGCAGTGACTTCCTTGATCCCGCCGGCATAGCCGGTGTGCTTGTAATAGGTCTTCTGCTTGAGCTTGTTGCCCGTCAGCCGCACCTTGCCGGCGTTGATCACGACGACATGATCGCCGCAATCGACGTGCGGGGTGAAGCTCGGCTTGTGCTTGCCGCGCAGATGATTGGCGATGACCACGGCCAGACGCCCGACCACCAGACCATCGGCATCGATCAGATGCCAGTTCTTTTCCACCTCGGCCGGTTTGATCGACCGGGTGACCTTGCTGAGCGCCTTCATGGCCAGCTTTCCTTGTACGAAGGGGTTACCCTGGGAATTGCGAATCTCCGCCTCACGGCGGGAGAAGGCGGCCCATTCGTCGAACCGTCGCGGAAAGTCAAGGATATCCGGGCTATTCCCGAGAGGTAAAATAATACCGCAACGGTCAGGAGGCGGTCAACGACCACACTTCGCGGGAGACCTTGGTTGTCCCGGCCAGCCGCGTCGTGACCACGCGTTCGACCTGCCGCGACGGGGCGCCGGCCGTCAGGTCGTCGATCCGGGTTGCGACTTCAACCTCACCTTGATCGCCGCCCGGAAGGCCGATCTTGCGCACTTCGCGCCGCGCTCCTGGCTGGGCCCGGAAAAAGTCGGCCGGAAACGGCGTCCCAGCGGCGCCTGCGGCAGAAATGACCGGAACCTGGGCCAAGGCATCGGCCTTTGCCTGCGGATCGATCCGCGCATTGCCCAACGTAACGCGCAGCAGGTTGTCGAGGCGGGTGCTAATTTCTGCAGAAGCCGGCCCGCCTTCCGAAACCACCGTACCGCGCCTGTCGAGCAGGATCGGAAAGGTCGTGTCGGGGCGCTGGCGTTCCAGATCGGCAAAGGCATCAAGTTCGGCAGGTGCCTCGACCCGCGCTTCGATCAGGTCGCCGTCGAGCCGGAACCCTTCTGCGGAGGGCGCGAAACGTACGGCATAACGGCGCGTCACAACGATCTGCTCGCCAGTCGACAAGTAACGCCAGACCGTTCGGGTCAGGACTCCGCTGCTGGGCGGCAAGAAATGTGGAAGTTCGCCGCCAGCGGTTGCCTTCGCCGGCAGTGTTGCCGCGCCGCACGGCGCAAGCGCGGCAATACTGGCCAGCAAAATCGCGTGCCGCTTCATGGCGCTGGCGCCGATGGTGTGGCGTCGACGTTGACTATCACTCCCAGGCCCCTTTCCTTGTCCGGTTCGCTTGCCCTTGCGATAGGCAGAAATACAGGGACAATATTGGCACAGGTATTCCGTGCTTCGTCAAGCCGCAAGCGTCCAGCCGCGCGTCACCCTCTTGCCCGGCCCAGGCAATGCGCCGCCCAGACCACCGAGGCAACCAGCAAGGCGCCCACCAGCTGGTGCAGCCCGGCGAGCCACAGGGACATCCCGCTCATCACCGTGGCAATGCCCAGCAGGATCTGCGTGCCAAAGGCGGCATGGACCGCAACCGAGGCAGGGCGATGCGCCGCACGGACCTTGCGGGCCAGGACGATCAGAACGGCAACCACGGCCCAGGCCCACCAGCGATGGGTAAAATGGACCAGATAGGGGTCGGATAGAAAGGCGTGGGCCGTACCCTGCGACCAGTCGATCCCGTCGGGCAGCAGCTTGCCCTGCATCATTGGCCAGGCCTGCCAGTTGAACCAGCCCGAACCAGCGACATATCCTGCCCGGAGGCCGGCCAGCAACGCGCCGTAAAACAGCTGCAGTGCCAGCATGGCTATGGCCAGCGCCGCCAGCGGCGTGAGGCGCGCCCTGGCTTCCCCGCGCGCCGTTGCCCGCAGATCCAGCGCGGTCCAGACCAGCGCAGACAACGTGGTAAGCGCCAGGAGAAGATGCGTTGCGAGGCGGAAGTGGCTGACCTTGACGTCCTGGGTCAGGCCCGACTTGACCATCCACCAGCCGACGAAGCCTTGCAGTCCGCCAAGCAGCAGCAGCCCGACCAGCCGCGCATGATAACCTGCCGGGATCGCCCGCCGCACCCAGAACCACGCCAATGGAAGGGCAAATGCCAGCCCCAGGGTCCGCCCAAGCAAGCGGTGGAACCATTCCCAGAAGAAGATGAACTTGTAGTCGGCCAGGGTCATGCCCGCCGGCCCATTGACCTTGGTATACTGCGGGATCTGCTTGTAGGCCTCGAACTCGGCCTGCCACTGCGCCTCGCTGAGCGGGGGCAGGGCACCGCTGACCGGCTTCCACTCGGTGATCGAGAGGCCCGATTCGGTCAGACGGGTGATCCCGCCGACGGCAACCATCAGCACGACTAGCGCGGCCACGACAAACAGCCAGCGCGCCAGAGCGAGCGGGCGGGACGTGGAGACAACCGGGGCAGAGCCCGCGGCGACGGAGGGAGCGACCGCGTTCATGGCGCGCGCTCTGCTTCCGCCAGCGGCAAAGCGCAAGGGAAATAGGCCGACCTGCACCTTGGTGCTTGAATGATGGTATACTATCACATAAATGGAACCCGCAATGCGCATGGCCATGCCCCTGATTCGCGACCGGCTTGACCGGGTCGGCGTCCTGTTGTCGGGACTCTGTGCCGTGCATTGCCTGGCCAGCCTGGTCCTGGTCGCCGGGCTGGGTCTGGGCGGCGAAGTGCTGTTGTCCCCGGCCATCCATCGCGTCGGCCTGGCCCTGGCTATTGCCGTCGGCGGGGTCACGCTGGTGATGGGCGTGATCCGCCACGGCGATCCGGTGCCGCTGCACGCGGGCGCTGCAGGGCTCGCCCTGATGGCGGTGGCGCTGTTCACCGGGCACGGCACGGCCGAAGCAATCTTCACCATCGCCGGTGTAGCCGCCCTGGCCTTCGCGCATCTGCGCAACCTACGGTACAATCGCTGCGCGGCGTGAAGCGTTGATTATCCGCGCGCCCGCGCTATCTGCGGGGGCGATGACCCACACGCTCTCCCTTACCGTCAACGGCGAACTGCGCCGCGCCGCGCCCGGATCGGTCGCCGATCTGGTCCGCAGCCTCGAACTCGATCCGGCCAAGGTTGCGGTCGAACGCAATGGCGCGATCGTTGCCCGCTCGACGCTGGCCGGCGTGGCGCTGGGCGATGGCGACGTGCTGGAAATCGTCCATTTCGTCGGCGGGGGCCAGGGTGATGGTGAAGATAGCTGGACGGTCGCCGGACGCACCTTCCGATCGCGGCTGATCGTCGGCACCGGCAAGTACAAGGACTTTGCCCAGAACGCCGCGGCGGTCGAAGCCAGCGGGGCAGAGATCGTCACCGTCGCTGTACGCCGGGTCAACGTCAGTGATCCCAAGGCACCGATGCTGACCGACTTCATCGATCCCAAAAAGATCACCTACCTGCCCAATACCGCGGGCTGTTTCACTGCTGACGAGGCGATCCGCACCCTGCGCCTGGCGCGCGAAGCGGGTGGCTGGGATCTGGTCAAGCTGGAAGTGCTGGGCGAGGCGCGCACGCTGTACCCGGACATGCGCGAAACGCTGAAGGCCTGTGAAGTACTGGCCGGCGAGGGCTTTCTGCCGATGGTCTATTGCACCGACGATCCGATTGCCGCGAAGCAGCTTGAAAGCGCCGGCGCGGTCGCGGTCATGCCGCTGGGCGCGCCGATCGGTTCGGGCCTGGGTATCCAGAACCGGGTGACGATCCGCCTGATCGTCGAGGGTGCGTCGGTGCCAGTGCTGGTCGATGCCGGGGTCGGCACCGCCAGCGACGCCGCCGTGGCGATGGAGCTGGGCTGCGACGGGGTGCTGATGAACACCGCGATCGCCGAAGCGAAGGACCCGTTGCGCATGGCGCGAGCGATGAAGCTGGCGGTCGAGGCCGGTCGCCATGCCTACCTCTCGGGCCGGATGGGAACGCGCAAGTACGCCGATCCCAGCAGTCCGCTGGCGGGACTGATCTGATCGATCAAGCTAACGGCTAATTAACCATCTTGCGCGATCTTGACCCTGACATTTGGGGGCAAGACCATGGCGAATACCGGAACTGCATCGCTGACCATCGCAGAGCTGCGCGAGTTCGCGAGCTTCACCGCCTGCGAGCAGCGTTACATCAAGCGCAGCCTCGACGTCGGGCTGGGGCGGCAGGATGCGTTCAAGCTGTGGGCCCGCGACGATGGCGAAAGCCGCTCGATCCGCAGCCAGTACCTGGTCTACCAGGAACTCAAGACGCTGCGCGGCCAGGTTCCCGCCGAAACCGGTTTCGATGCGCTGGAAAGCTATATCGGCAAGCTGGTGCGGATCGCCGCCTTCGATCTCGCCCAGGAACGCATCGAGGGCTTTTCGGCGTTTCGCTTTCTCTACGAGCGGCTGCTCGGCGCCGATGTCCGCCCGTTCCTGCCCTCGGCCTTCTGTGCTGCCGCCGCGCTGCCGCAGATCCGCCCCGAAAAGCGCAAATACCTGCTCCAGTCGATCAGCGAAGCCGCCGCCACCGCGCCGGGCTGGTCGGCGCGCGAGCCGAGCTTCTATCCCGAATGGGTCGAGAAAGAAGCGGCGTAAAATTACCGTGAGCCGCCTCGCTCGTAACGCCATATCAACCATTCTGCGCCACGGTCCGTGCTTGCAAGCGGCGGGGAAACGCGCGTGACAACCATTACCCTGGACGGACTGAGCGAAGAAGAGTTCCGTCGTTCGATCGAAATGCGGCTGCGCCACGACCTTGCCGGTGCGGCGCTGGAACGCCTGCGCGCGCTGATCGCGCCCTTTGCCCAGCCCGGCGGGATCCTGCCCGAACGCTTCCTGACCGTCTCTGCCAGCGAGCTTAACCTTTACGGCTGGGACGGCCTGGGCGATGCCCTGCGCCGCCACGACCGGCCCGGTCGCCCGGTCTCGGCACTGTCGATCGCCTTTGGCTGGGCGGGCGAAGACGCCCCGCAGCCCGATGCTGAAGGCCGGCTCACCCCGCTGATCGAAACTGGCTATTACACCGACGATGCCTTCCCCTTTTCGGCAAGCGGGCGTGAAGACCTGCTCGATGGCTATTCGTTTCACGGCTGCACCTGGGCTGACGATTGCGAGGCCCGCGACAACCTGCTCTCGCTCGGCGGGATCGACGACCTGCACGGCGCCTTGACCCTGCTCGAGGCGCGGCTGCTGGCCAGCGACGAGCCCGACGCCGACGAAATCCGCGCCGGATCGCTGGGGGCCTGTGTGCTCTCGGTGCTGCTCCACCAGGCAGTCAGCGAACGCATTGCTCGCGACGGCCTGCCCCGCCCGCTTTGCGTCATGGCCGGCAGCAACGGGGTCTACCCCTATTTCGACGCGCCGGTGGTCGGTCTGCCCGACGATGTGCGCAAGGCCGCCGAAGCCGCCGAAGAAGAAGAGGTGGTCGACCGCGGGGTGCCCGGTCCGCGCTATTCCAGTCTGCTGGTCACCGGCATCCCCCGCGCCAAGAAGCGCGCCGTGCTGGTGCTGGAGGAAAGCGAAGAGGAAATGGCGGTGCGCATCGCCAACCTGCGCGGCATCCATCACCGCGAGGAACCGCCGGTTATCGCGCCGCCCGCAAGCGAGCCCGAGCAGCCTGCGCTGCACGAACCGGAAACGGCGATCATTCCGATCCCCAATGGTCCGCTGCTGACCAAGAAGGCCCCGGGCCATGCCTGGGATTTCCGCGACATGCTCGGCCCGCCCCGCGATGCCGAAGCTCCGGACGATGCCGGGATCCCGCCCGAAGACCTGCCGTCCGCAGACTTCCCGCCCGAAGACTTGCCGCCCGAAAAGCCGCCGGTTGCCGATCTGCCGTTCGAGGCATCCGCGCGCGATGTGTTTGCGCCGAACGATGCCGTGCCGGACCTCGCTTCGCCCGAGATTGCGCCGGTGCCGGTGCCGGCCGCGCCGCCCCTGGCCGAGCTGCCATTCGAGATCGCCCGCCTTGAAGACGCAGCACCGCAGGACGAGCCGGTGCCCGCCGAGGACGATTTTCCGCCGCCACCACCGCTGGCCGACCTGCCCTTGCCGCCGCGTGCGCCGGAACCAGTTTCCAGCGAGCCGCAGCCGCGTCCGCGCTTTCCCAGCCAGGCTCCGGTCGGACCCGGCTTTGCCTTGCTCGAACCGAGCCTGCAGGACCGCCTCGAATCGCTGCTTGCACCGCACGTGCCCGAAGTGCGTCCGATCGAGCGCGAACCGGAACCCGTCGCGGCGACAGATCCGGCCGAGTCCGATCTGGGTCCGATCTGGCCGCTCGGCATCGGCTGGCTCGAAGATGAAGCGCCGTCGGCTAACCATGAGCTGGATGGGGATATTGCGGTCGAGCGACCCGGATTGTGGGCACGTTTGCGTGCCTGGCTTGGGCGGCGCTGATCGACCGACGTCGATTCAGGGCAAGTTGTTAGGACCTGCTGGCGCATAGGCCGGGGTGCCGTCCGTCGACCGGTCCTTGTCCGACGCCCCGAGCTGAAGGATCGTCGTGCTCCAGACCAATTTTGAACGCGAATGCGACCGGCTGTCCGCGGCTGTCGATCAGGTCCAGTTCGAACGGATGCGCTGGGCCCGCGAGGAAGGGCCGATGCTCGCCCGGCTGGCCGAACTGACTCAGGCCGCCGTTGCGGAGCGCGAGGACTACGAACTGACCGAAGAGGGTTCGGCCGGCAACATCAGGCGCTACGTGCTCAAGGTGCACGGCACCCGCGTCTGCGCCGTCGCGGTGGGCCTGGTGCGCGGGCAGGCGGTGATGGACGCCGAAGCGATCGAGCGCAGCCGTTTCCGCCTGGCGCCCGGCGACGCTTCGGCAATCAGCTATGGCGACGTTGACGAGGACTGGATCGCCGGTGCCCTGCAGCGCGTCTTCGGGCGGATCGCAGCCGAGGCTGCGTAATCAGCCCTTGTACAGTGCGTCGAGCCGCTCGCCGTAACGCTCTTTCAGTTTGTGGCGGCGGATTTTCAGGCTGGGGGTCATTTCCTCGTTCTCGATTCCGAAGGCTTCGTCGGCGAAAGCGAACTGGCGGACCTTTTCGATCACCGAAAGATCCTGGTTGACCCGGTCGATCGCGCCGCGCACCGCCGAGCGGAAGGCAGGCAGATCCTGCAGGGCATGCAGATCGAACTTCTCGCCATTGGCGCGCGACCATTCCAGCGCCCATTCGGCATCGGGCACGACCAGCCCGACCAGATAGGGCCGCTTGTCGCCGATCACCATCGCCTGGGCGATCTCTGGCTGCAGGGTCAGCATGCCTTCGATCTTCTGCGGGCTGACATTGTCGCCCTTGTCGTTGACGATCATGTCCTTCTTGCGGTCGGTGATGACGATCCGGCCCGCGTCGTCGATGTGGCCAATATCGCCGGTGTGCAGCCAGCCATCTTGCAGCGCCTTCGCCGTCTCGGCCTCGTTCTGCCAGTATCCATGCATCACCAGCTCGCCGCGGACCAGGATTTCGCCATCCTCGGCAATCCGCACGTCGACCCCATGGAGCGGCGGGCCAACCGTATCCATCTTGAGTCCGACGCTGGGCCGGTTGCAGCTGATCACCGGCCCGGCCTCGGTCTGGCCATAGCCCTGGAGCATGGTCAGCCCCATCGAATCGAAGAATACGCCGATATCGGGATTGAGCGGTGCCCCGCCCGAAACCATCGCCTTCAACCGCCCGCCGAACCTCGCGCGGATCTTCGGCCGCAGCGCGCGTTCGATCACCAGATTCAGCGGCGCGTCGCGCCAGCGCTTGCGCCCCTTGGCCTTCATCGTACCGATGCCGATCGCCCGGTCCATCAGGTAGTTGGCCAGCTTGCCCTGCTTTTCGATCTGCTTCATGATCCGGGTGCGCAAAACTTCGAACAGGCGCGGCACCACGACCATGATCGTCGGGCGCACCTCCTCGATATTGCTGGCCAGCTTTTCCAGACCTTCGGAATAATAGATCTGCGCGCCGACGCCGATTGGCAGCATCTGGCCGCCGGTATGTTCGTAGGCGTGGCTGAGTGGCAGGAATGACAGGAATACCTCGTCATCCAGGCCGAAATCCTCGTTCAGAACCCGCGCTGCGCCATCGACGTTGCACAGGATCGCGCCATGGTGTTGGCGCACCCCGCGCGGCGCGCCGCCGGTGCCACTGGTATAGATGATGCAAGCCAGGTCCTGCCGTCTGATCCCGGCGATTCGCGCGTCGACGGCCTTGCGCGCGGCTGCGGCGTCGCCCGCGACCAGCGCGGCCCAGTCGTGATATTCGAAGGTGCCGGTCTGGGCGATGCGCAGCGGCTCGATCCCGATGACGTGGTCGGCGTGGGCCGCGCGCAGCACCGCGCCGAGCAGTGGCTTGGCCAACTTGTCATTGGCCACGATCACCGCGCGCGCGCCCGAATTGTCGAGCACGTGCAAATGATCGCGCTCGGTATTGGTGACATAGGCCGGCACGGTGACGCAGCCCGCCGCCATGATCGCGAAATCGGCGATCAGCCATTCGGGCCGGTTGTCCGAGACCAGCAGCACCCGGTCCCCGGCATTGAGGCCCATCGTGCGCAGCGCTTCGGCCAGGTTGCAGATCTGCGCGATCGCGTCAGACCAGCTCAGCGATTGCCATTTGCCGCCCTTCTTGGCCCACAGGAATGGTTTGTCGCCGCGCAGGTCGGCCCGGCGGAAAAGCAGTTCGACCAGATTGTTGCTGGTCGGCAGATCGGAAATGTTCATTGCGTGCACGGCCCCTTTATTGCGGCACGAATCCTCTTAACCCAGCCTTTTGCCTAGGCTGGGCGCTTCATCCCGGCAAGCTATTCGCTGATCGCGCGCCCCTCGCTCCGCGGGTCAGCCGCGCCCGAAAGCTTTCCGCCCACCACTTCGATCGCATTTGCTTTCAGCGGCAAGGCGCGCGCCGTCACACTGGCATGGCCCAGTCCCTGCAGCGCCGGGATCATCGCTTCCAGCGTGCTGCCCTGCTCAACATAGACGGCATCTCCGCCGGGTGCGAAGATCACCGGCAGCGCGAGCGACTGCTGCGCCGGCAGGTTCCAGTCGATCACCCCGATCACCGCGCGGATCACCTGCGCCGGGATGGTCGCGCCGCCTGCTGCACCAACGGCGAGGCGCAGCTTGCCATCAGGGCCGAAGACCAGGGTCGGGCTCATCGAGCTTCGCGGCCGCTTGCCGCCCTGGACGCGGTTGTTGGCCGGCTTCCCGTCCAGCACCGGGTTCATGTCGAAATCGGTCAGTTCGTTATTGAGGAAATAGCCGCCGGCCATCAGCCCCGATCCGAACGCGCTTTCGATCGTCGAGGTATAGCTGACGGCATTGCCGCGGCGATCGACTGCCACAAAGTGCGATGTCCCATGCTCGTCCTGCGGGGCGGGATCGGCCAGCGCCAGCGCCTCGGCCCCGCGCGGCACGCCCGCGGTGACCGGAGGCATGGTCCGGTCGGCAGCAATCAGTGCCGATCGCTTGGCCAGATAGTCGGGATCGGTCATCCCGGCGACCGGCACGCGCACGAAATCGGCATCGCCCGAATAGCGCGCCCGGTCGGCATAGGCGAGGCGCATCGATTCGGCGATCAGGTGCCAGGCCGTGGGCGAATCCTTGCCCAGCGCGGTCAGGTCGAAGCGCTCCAGTTGCTTGAGCGTGGCGAAGACCGTTGTCGCGCCCGAGCTGGGCGGGCCCATCCCGCAGATCCGGTACGCGCGGTAATTGCCGCAAACCGGTTCGCGCTCCTTGGCCTGATAGGCGGCCACGTCGCCCTCGGTCATTGGCGAGGGGTTGCGCGCGGCAGTGGTCACCGCAGCCACCAGGGCGCGGCGATTGGCGCCGTCATAGAACGCCCTGGACCCCTGCGCTGCGATGGTGTGCAGGGTCAGGGCCAGATCGCGATTGACGATCCGGGTGCCGACCGCCTTGGCCTCACCATTTCCGTCATAGAACAGTGCCTTGCCGCTGGCGGTAAAGGCTGCCGTCGCGGCGCTGCCCTTGAGCATGGCATTGAGCCGCGGGGTGACGACGAAGCCGTCTTGCGCCAGCTTGATCGCCGGGCCGAACAGCCGCGCCCAGGGCAGCTTGCCGCGCGCCTTGTGCGCCGCGGCGGCCAGCGCGATGTTGCCCGGCACGCCAATGCTGGTCGCACCGGGAACGGCATCGGCAAAGCTCATCACCTTGCCATTGCGGGTGAACCATTGCTCGTCCGCTGCCGCCGGGGCTTTCTCGCGCCCGTCGATCGTCACCACCCGGCCGTCGCCCGCGGTGGCGAGATAGAGCCCGCCGCCGCCGATTCCCGAGCTTTGCGGTTCCACCACAGTCAGCGCCAGCATCGTCGCGATCGCCGCGTCGGTGGCGCTGCCCCCGGCGCGCAGCATCCGCGCCCCGGCCTCTGCCGCGCGCGGGTCGGCGGCGCTGACCATGCCCTTGGCATAGGGTGACGATGCGCTGGGACGCGCGATGGCGGCAGAGGTCAGGCCCGTCGCGACAAATGCCGGGACGGCGAGCAGGGCAAGCGATCTGGTGAAGGTCATGCCGCCAAGGCTATTCGGTTCCGACCGCTTCGGCAATGGTGGCGAACCCATCGCGCTGCATCAGGCGGGCCAGGCCCCTGGTCACGGTCCGGGCAATCCCCGGGCCGGCATAGGCCATCGCCGAATAGAGCTGAACCAGGCTGGCGCCGGCGCGGATCCGCGCCCAGGCGTCGTCTGCCGAGGCAATCCCGCCGACCCCGATAAGCGGCAGCGCGCCGCCGGTCGCCTTGCGGAAATCGCGCAAGCGCTGTTGCGCCAGATCGCGCAGCGGAGCGCCCGAAAGTCCGCCCGTCTCGCCGGCATGGGGCGAATGCAGCACAGGGCGCGATATGGTGGTGTTGGAGACGATCAGCCCGCCCAGCCTCTTGTCGACGGCGATACGGGCAATCGCATCGATATCCGCAGGCGTAAGATCGGGTGCAACCTTGAGAAAGACTGGCGGGCCATGACGGCCGCGCGATTCGAGCACCGCGTCGAGCAGTCCGGTCAGCGCAGCCTCGTCCTGCAGCGCGCGCAGGCCCGGGGTGTTGGGGCTGGATATGTTGACCGCCAGATAGCTGGCCAGCGGCGCCATCAGCCGCGCCATCGTCGCATAGTCGGCCACGCGGTCGGGCGAATCCTTGTTCGCGCCGATGTTGATCCCGACGATACCCGGCCGCCCGGCCCGGCGGACCAGCCGCGACACCGCCGCTTCAGCCCCGCCGTTGTTGAAGCCCATGCGGTTGATGACGCCGCGATCCGCTTCCAGCCGGAACAGGCGCGGCCGCGGATTGCCGGCCTGGGGCAGCGGGGTGATCGAACCGACCTCGGCAAAGCCGAAGCCGACGCCAAGCAGCGCGTCGGGGACCTCGGCGTCCTTGTCGAATCCGGCGGCGATACCCAGCGGATTGGGAAAGTCCAGGCCGGCGACCTGCACTGCCAGCGGCCCGTCGGTGCGCTTGGCTCCGCCGCGGGGCCAGGCCTTCAGGGCGTGAATGGCAAGCCGGTGCGCATCCTCTGCATCGAGGTAGCGAAGCATGGGGCGAAGCAATGCATAGATCATTGCGCGAAGCCTATGGCAGGACCATGCCGCGCTGTCGACGTGTCCCGCGCCAGGACATTATTGCGCCCCAGCTTTAACCGATGTGAGCATTTTCACCCACTTTTTGTCGATTCTATACAATCGGCCTGGATGCGAATCGGGTAATTCGACGTTGCGACCCGAAGGGCTCGTAGCTTTGTGCGACGAGTTCTTAGACTCAAAGCGGCCCTCTCGGCACCCCGGGGGGGCCGCTCTTTTGTCTGGCGCCTACGCACGGTTGAAATCCCGAAAAAAGCCGCCTAGGGCAAATCGGATAGATTCGATCTGATTTGACTGGACGTGCCAATGCGCCTCTCCAACATGGCTGACTATGCAGTGCTGACGATGACCGCCGCCGCGCGGCATTGCGGCGGTGCGCGGGTCGCCGCGGCGCAGCTTGCCGATGAGACCGGACTGCCGGTCCCCACTGTGCAGAAACTGGTCAGCCGCCTGACCGCAGCCGGTCTGCTGCGCAGCTCGCGCGGGGCCGGCGGCGGACTCAAGCTGGCGCGGCCGGCCGCAGCGATCACCCTGGCCGATATCGTCGAAGCCGTCGAAGGCCCGATCGCTCTTGCCCCCTGTGGTGACAGTGCGTCTGGCGACTGCGCGCATGAGGCGGGCTGTGTCGCTCGCCCGCACTGGGCGCTGGTCAGTACGGCGGTGCGCGGCGCGCTGGCCGATGTGCCGCTGACCCGCCTGACGGAGGGGGCACGATGAACGATATGGTCAAGGATCAGGCCGCCCGCGAAGCCGCAGCCAAGGTCGCCGATTACGAGCACGGCTGGTCGGCGGACATCGCAACCGATTTCGCCCCCAAGGGGCTGAACGAAGACACGGTCCGGTTCATTTCGGCCAAGAAGAACGAGCCCGAATGGATGCTCGAGTGGCGGCTCAAGGCATTTCGCCACTGGCTGACCATGCCGATGCCCGACTGGGCCATGCTCAAAGTCCCGCCGATCGATTACCAGGACGCCTATTATTACGCCGCGCCGCGGGCCAAACCCAAGCTGGCCAGCCTGGACGAGGTCGATCCCGACATTCTCGAGGTCTACCGCAAGCTGGGCATCCCGCTTGAGGAGCAGAAGGTCCTCGCCGGAGTCGAGGGCGCACGCAAGGTTGCCGTCGACGCGGTGTTCGATTCGGTTTCGGTCGCGACGACCTTTCGCGAAGAGCTCAAGAAGGCCGGGGTGATCTTCCTGTCGATTTCGGAAGCGATCCGCGAGTATCCTGAGCTGGTGAAGAAGTGGCTGGGCAAGGTCGTGCCGGTGCGCGACAATTTCTTCGCCGCACTCAACTGCGCGGTCTTTTCCGACGGGACCTTCGTCTACGTGCCCGAAGGGGTGCGCTGCCCGATGGAGCTCAGCACCTATTTCCGGATCAATGCCGAAAACACCGGGCAGTTCGAACGCACCCTGATCGTCGCCGACAAGGGCGCCTACGTCTCCTACCTCGAAGGCTGCACTGCGCCGATGCGCGACGAGAATCAGCTCCACGCCGCCGTGGTTGAACTGGTCGCCTTGGACGATGCCGAGATCAAGTATTCGACCGTGCAGAACTGGTACCCGGGCAATGCCGAGGGGCTGGGCGGGATCTACAACTTCGTCACCAAACGCGCGCTGTGCCAGGGCAAGCGTTCGAAAGTGAGCTGGACCCAGGTCGAAACCGGCTCGGCGATCACCTGGAAATATCCCAGCTGCGTGCTCAACGGCGAGGATTCGGTGGGCGAGTTCTACTCGGTGGCGGTGACCAACAATTACCAGCAGGCCGATACCGGGACCAAGATGATCCACAACGGACGTGGGTCCCGCTCGACCATCGTCAGCAAGGGCATCTCGGCCGGCAAGAGCCAGAACACCTACCGCGGCCTGGTCCGCGTCGCCCCCCAGGCCGAAGGCGTGCGCAACTTCACCCAATGCGATTCGCTGCTGCTGTCCAAGGACTGCGGCGCGCACACCGTGCCCTATATCGAAGTGCGCAATCCTAGCGCGCAGATCGAGCACGAGGCGACGACCAGCAAGATTTCCGACGACCAGCTGTTCTACGCGATGCAGCGCGGGCTCGACCAGGAAGCGGCGGTGGCGCTGATCGTCAACGGCTTCGCCAAGGAAGTGCTGCAGCAGCTGCCGATGGAATTTGCGGTCGAGGCGCAGAAGCTGCTTGGCATATCATTGGAAGGATCGGTCGGTTGACCAAGAAAACTCTCACCATCCTCTCGCCCGAGGACCGCGCCGAGGCCCCCGCGATTGAGAAGCGCGGGCGCGGTTGGACGATTTCGAAGGCGCGGCTCGATGCGATTCACGAGCAGGCGCGGATCGCCAAGCTCAATCCGACCGAGGCGCAGAAGGCGCTGAGTGCGGCGCTGAACGAGGCCAATCTCGGCAAGTACAAGCTGACCCGCCAGCAGGTGATCGGCTCGGCACTGGTCGATTTCGCCTGCAATCCCTTGAAGATCGCGGTGTCGATCGACGAGGGCGGCGATCCCGCGCTGCTGACCCGGCGCGACCAGAGCCTGGCGGCGGTCGGGGTAAACCTGCTGCGCTTTCCAGCCGCCGATGTGCTGGCCGATCCCGCTGCGGTGGTCTCCCAGATCGTCGTGGCTATGAAGGCGCGCTATGACGAACGCGGCCGCGCCCACCGCGAACAGCGCCGCCCGCCGCGGGACACTGCGCAGTGACTGTCACCGTCCGCCCCGTGACCAGCGCCGACGCGCCCGCGCTGGCCGACCTGCTCAACGCAGTGATCCGCGCCGGCGGCACGACTGCCTTGCAGGCGGAGTTCGCCCCGGAAGCGCTCGACGCGGCGTACCTCACCGGGCCCAAGGTCCACTGCTGCCACGTCGCGGTCGATGAGGGCGGCGAGCTGGCGGGCTTCCAGACCCTGGGCCGGTATCCGGGCCTCCCCGAAGACATTGGCGATATCGGCACGTTTGTCCGAGTCGATGGCAAGCAGCGCGGCGTCGGCTCGGCACTGTTCCCGGTGACCGTCGCCCGCGCCCGCGCGCTTGGCCACAGCGCGATCAACGCCACGATCCGCGCCGACAATGCCGGCGGACTGGCCTTCTACAGCAAGCAGGGGTTCATCGACCACGGCGTTTCCTCCGGCGTTCCGCTCGCCGATGGCACCCCGGTCGACCGGGTCCACAAGCGGTTTGCCCTGGGAGAATGACCATGCCGACACGCATTATTCCTGCGCTGGCGCTGATTGTTGCTACGCCGGTTCTGGCGGCGCAGCCCCTGCCTGCGGCGACCGAGCAGACCCCATCAGCCGACCTGGTCGAATCGCGCCTGCGGGGCTGCCTGCTCGCCGGATCGAGCGCGACCGACCAGCCAGACCTGCGCACAGCCGTGGTGCAGGTGCGGTCGTTTTGCGGCTCGCAGATTGCCCGGGTGCGGGACCGGCGCATCGCCGATGCGACCCGGGGCCTGAGTGGCGCTCAGGCCGAGGCCGCCGCAAACCGAACGATCCTGGCCCTGAATGACGAAATCGCGCGTGCAATCGCTTCCATAACCGGACTGAAACTGTGACCCTGCTTTCAATAGAAAACCTCTCCGCCACTGTCGCCGACAAGCCGATCCTCAAGGGGCTGTCGCTGACCATAGGCGCGGGTGAAGTCCATGCGATCATGGGACCCAACGGCGCGGGCAAGTCGACCCTGGGCTATGTGCTGGGCGGCCGTCCGGGCTATGAAGTTGCCGGCGGGTCGGTCGAATTCGCCGGGCAGGACCTGCTCGCGCTGGACCCGCACGAACGCGCCGCGGCCGGGCTGTTCCTGGGTTTTCAGTACCCGGTCGAGATTCCCGGCGTGTCTTTCGTCCAGTTCCTGCGCGAAAGCCTTAACGCACAGCGCAAGGCGCGCGGGGAAGGGCCGCTGTCGGGCGGCGAATTCCTCAAGCTGGCACGCGAAAAGGCCGCGCTGCTGAGGATGGACATGGACATGCTCAAGCGGTCGGTAAATGTCGGCTTTTCGGGCGGCGAGAAGAAGCGCGCCGAGATGGTCCAGATGGGCATTCTCGATCCCAAGCTGGCGATCCTTGATGAGACCGATTCGGGGCTCGATATCGATGCGCTGCGGATTGTTGGCGATGGGATCAATTCGGTGATGCGCCGCCCTGACAAGGCGGTGCTGCTGATCACGCACTACCAGCGCCTGCTCGATTACGTGAAACCGGATTTCGTCCACGTCCTCGCGGGCGGACGGATCGTTCGCACCGGCGGACCCGAACTTGCGCTCGAACTCGAAGAGCATGGCTATGAGGCAGTTGCGGCGTGAGCACGGCGCTTCCAACCCGGCGGCAGGAGGATTTCCGCTATGCCGACCTGGCCGCGCTGGAGCGCGTTTGGCCGGTAGCGGTCGAGACGATCGTTCTGGGTGAAAATGAAGTCCGCGCGCTGAGCCTGATCAATGATGGCGTGCGCGAACTGGTGATCACTTTGGCCGCGGGCGCGTCGCTCGATCTGCGCGTGCTGAACGCCGGCGCTGGCTATGGCCGGATCGCGGTGCGCGCGGAACTGGGTGCGGGGGCGAATTTCACCTTCGGCGCGGCGCAGCTGGCAGGCGCGGAACAGACCCTTGAAGTGGTGACCCATGTCGCGCATATCGCCCCCGACGCGGTGAGCAATCAGACAGTGCGCTCGGTCGCCGGGGCGGGCTCGACGGTCAACTATCTTGGCAAGGTGCTGGTCGCCAAGGGCGCCGACGGCACCGACGGGTCGCAATCGGTACGGGCCATGTTGCTTGACCGGACGGCGACCGCCAATGCCAAGCCCGAACTCGAAATCCACGCCGACGACGTCAAGTGCGCGCATGGCTGTGCGGTGGGTGAACTCGACGCGCAGGCGCTGTTCTATATGGCCCAGCGCGGTCTACCGCCCGAACTGGCCAAGCGCCTGATGCTGCAGGCCTTCGTTGCCGAGGCCTTTGCCGGCGCTGCGGATGAAGAGGCACTGATCGCGCAAGCGATTGCCGCGCTTGAGGCGATGCTGTGAACGCGGCCGCTGAAAACCCTACGGCTCGCGCGCTGTCGCGTTGGGAAGGCGAAGGCGGTGCGGCGCTTGCGCCCGCCCTGCGCGATGATTTTCCCGGCCTTGCGAACAATTGGCATTACCTCGATACTGCCGCCACCGCGCAAAAGCCGCAGGCGGTGATCGATGCCATGGTCCAGGCCATGGGCCGCGACTATGCGACGGTTCACCGCGGGGTCTACGCCCGTTCGGCCGAGATGACCCAGGCCTATGAAACAGCGCGGCGCAAGGTTGCCGAATTCATCGGCGGGCGCGAGGATGAAGTCGTCTTCACCCGCGGCGCGACCGAGGCGATCAATCTGGTCGCCCAGACCTGGGGCCTGGCAAACCTGAAGGCCGGTGACCGCATTCTGCTGTCCACGCTGGAGCATCATTCCAACATCGTCCCGTGGCAGATGCTGGCGGCGCGCACGGGCGTTGAAATCGACGTCTGCCCGCTCACCGCCGATGGGCGGATCGATCTCGATGCGGCCGAAGCCATGCTTGCCCCGGCGCACAAGCTGGTCGCTCTTGCCCATGTTTCGAACGTCCTCGGCTCGGTGCTCGATGCGCCGCGTGCGGTGCGTCTGGCCCACGCGGTCGGAGCGAAGATCCTGCTCGACGGCTGTCAGGCCGTGCCGCGCTTGGCGCTCGACGTCGCCGCGCTGGACTGTGACTTCTACGCCTTTTCGGCGCATAAACTTTATGGGCCGACGGGGATCGGGGTGCTCTGGGCCCGGGCCGATATCCTCGCCGCGATGCCGCCCTGGCAGGGCGGCGGTGCGATGATCGACCGGGTCAGCTTTGCCGGCACCACTTTTGCACCTCCGCCGCAGCGCTTCGAGGCAGGAACCCCTGCAATCGTCGAGGCAATCGCGCTGGGCGCGGCGGTGGACTATGTCTCTGCCATCGGCCTGACCGCGATCCATGCCCATGAGACCGCACTAGTCACCGCACTGCGCGACGAATTGCGGCGGATGAACGATGTGACCCTGTTCGGACCCGAAGACAGCGCAGGGATCGTCAGTTTCGCGCTGGAGGGGGTGCATCCGCACGACCTCGGCACCATATTGGACGAGGAAGGTGTCGCGATCCGCGCCGGGCACCACTGCGCCCAGCCGCTGATGGAGCACCTCGGCGTGCCGGCCACGGCGCGGGCCAGCTTCGGCCTGTACAGTGATGACAGTGACATCGCCGCGTTGCTGCGCGGGATCGAGCGCACCAGGAGGATTTTCGGGTGAACGACGAAAGCAAGTTCAGCATCGAACAGGTCGAAAGCGTGGCCCCGCCGCCGCGTGCGCGGGTGGAAGATGTCGAAAGCCCGGCCGAAAAGCTTGAACGCAAGCGCGACTACCTCGAAGGCTTCCTGGCCGAAAAGCCGCAGGACGTGGCTGCGGGCGCGCCTGGCGGCGATCTGTACGAAGCGGTCGTCGCCGCGCTCAAGGACATTTTCGATCCCGAAATTCCGGTCAATATCTATGACTTGGGGCTGATTTACGGGGTCGATGTCGATGACGCCGGCGGGGTGATCGTCACCATGACGCTGACCACGCCGCATTGCCCGGTGGCCGAATCGATGCCGGGCGAGGTTGAGCTGCGGGTCGATGCGGTACCCGGCGTGCGCGACTGCGAGGTCAACCTGGTGTGGGACCCGCCATGGGATCCGGCCAAGATGAGCGATGAAGCACGCCTTGAACTGGGGATGCTGTGATGACCGAAACCAAGCTGCGTCAGCGCCCTGCCGCTGTCATTCTAACCCCTGCCGCCGAAGCGCGGATCGGTGCGCTGATGGCCGAGGCGCCCGAAGGCGCGATCGGGGTCAAGCTGTCGACCCCGCGGCGGGGCTGTTCCGGTCTGGCCTATTCGGTCGACTATGTGAACGCGGCCAATCCGATGGACGAGCGGATCGAGACTGCCGGGGGCACCTTCTTCATCGACGGTGGCTCGGTGCTCTACCTGATCGGCAGCACGATGGACTGGCGCGATGACGATTTCACCGCGGGCTTCGTGTTCGAAAATCCCAACGCCAAGGGCGCCTGCGGCTGCGGTGAGAGCTTTACAGTCTAGGTTCGGCCGGGGCGGGGTACAAAGGTTTCGCCCGTCTCTGAATCGATAAAGGCGATCAGCGCCTTTTCCAGATCGTCCAGCTCTTCGTCGGCTTCCAGGCGGTCGTGCAACCAGGCCTTTTCGTCGATCGAGAAGACTTGAGCCACGGCTGCCTCGTCGTTGCGTTCTGCAAGATAGTCAGCCTCATCCTCGCTGCCGAGCAGGCTGCCGAAGCCTTGGAAATCAGGCTTGCTGGTCAGCATGCGGCCCAGGAATCCGCCAACACCGGCGCCTTCGCCGGCCATGAAGCGATCAAGCTCCCTGGCGCGTTCAACGCTTAGCGGTTCGGTTCCACCGAAGCCGAGCAGGTAATTGGCGACGCCCTGCACGAACAGCGTCTGCCATTGCGGCGCATTGACTTCGTAAAGTGCGGCGTCCTTGATGCGGAACAGCATTTCGGCTTCGGCCTTGCTCACCGCAGCAGGCCGATCGCCCCCGGCGGCAAAGATCGCGCGGCGCAGAAGATCGCATTCGGCCTCATTGATCGCCTTGGGATCGAGCGCGCCGGCGCGGGTCGGTCCCTCGCCGCTCAGCACTGCAGCTTCGATCTGGCGCAGAACATAGGACTTGAGGCTGGCGGGGGTGCTGCTCGAGATTTCCAGTACACGAACCAACAGCTCAAGTTCGGCCAGCGAATCGACCTTGCCGTCGCGATCGACCCGGCTGACAAGTTCGTCGGCCATGGCCTGGTCGACATAGCCATGCGGTTCGACCGTGTTGACCACGAAATTGCTGAGTGCCTCGACAAACAGGCTGGCCCATGCGGCATCGGGCGCGTGCAGCTGTTCATTGGCCAGGAACAGGCTTTCCGCCTCTTCGGGATCGATCCTGCCATCGGCCCAGCCGGCCTGGCGCAGGGCCAGCACTTCGGATGGATCGATGGACCCATTGGCGGCGGCCTGATCGGCAAGCGCGCGAAACTGCATTGTCATGGCGTCTAATCAGCCCCCGGAATTGCTCTGGACAGGGCTTATGCCGGATTATCCTTAAATCCCGGTTACCCTTGCTTGTCCGGCACTGCGGGCGCGCCCGGGCGGCGCAGCAGGGCACCGACGCAGGCGGCGCGGTCGACATCCTGCCCATCGCTGGCGCGGCGGGCATCGACATAGGTCGCTGTCGGCTCGCGCCCGGCGGCTGACGGATAGAGATAGACGTCGAGCACGCAGGCCGTGCCGGCAAATTGCAGCTTGCGGGCATCGCCTTCGATCACGTCAAGCCGCGGTTGCCCAAGCTGACGGGCCAGGTCGGCCCCGGTCGCGCCGATCAGCCCTTCCAGTCCGGGAATGGTCTGGATCCGCGGCTTCGCTGGCAGGGTGTGCTGCGGCGGACGGACCGCCGTCTTGACCGGGGCCGGCTTGGTTGCGGCAGTCTGGACCGCGCCGCCGCCTGACCCGCCGCCGCAGGCGGCCAGGCACGGGATCAGCATCAGGGCAATTGCACTTCGGTAAGTCATGGGCGGTTGGCCTTGCGATGGATAAGGTGCGCCGCCGCAGCAGCGCCCAGGAACGGGGCGAGGAAATTGACAAAGGGAACCAGCAGCAGCACAGCCACCATCAGCCCCAGGGCAAAGCGTTCGGCCTTTGCCAGGGGTGGAGGCGCATCGGCCCGCGGCCGGTGCCGCAGCCACACCATATCCTGCAACTCGCGTCCAAGCAGCAGGGCATTGACCAGGGTGAAGACCAGCGGCGCGCCAAATCCGGTAACCAGCAGCAACAAGGCGACCGGTGCTGCCAGCAGATTGAGCGCTATGGCGCGGCCGGCACCGCGCAGGCTGGCGCCCAGCTCTTCGTGCCAGCCGAGATTGCGGGCCGTGGCCGCTGCAGTGGGGTAATGCTTCGCCTCGACCGCGGCGACAACCTCGTCGGCGAACAACTGGAGGACTGCAAGCGCGACGATGCGCCACAGCACCACCCCGCCCAGCAGCACGCCCAGCGCGGCGAGCAATCCGCGCACCCCTTCCGGCGCGGCAAGGTTCGCGCCGTTCAGCCCGGCCCATGCCAGGCTTCGATCGAGCAGCCACCAGCCGGCAGCGCCCAGCATCACGAAAACGACGAGCGTCGCCATCAGGCTCTTCAGCCAGATGCGCAGGACGCGGGGATCGGCCATCTGGCCAAGGGCAAGGGCGAAGGCGCGCAGCATCCCTGCGGCACTTCGCCCGCGCGCGCGGCGCTGTCAACGGCGGCGCGCTTGCCCTGCGCCCAAGGGACCGCTAGGCGCGGCGCGATTCTCCCCGTTGTTCCAGGAACCATGCATGCCCGATCCAACCGTTGATGTCATCGCCATCGGCAACGCCATCGTCGATGTGATGGCGCCCTGTGACGATGCCCTGATCGAACGGCTTGGCCTGACCCGCGGCGGCATGGCGCTGATCGATGCGGATCGGGCGCACGAACTTTATGCAGCCATGGGTCCGGCGCGCGAGATTTCGGGCGGGTCGGCCGCCAATACCCTGGCCGGGCTGGCGGCGCTTGGCGCGCGCTGCGGCTTTATCGGCCAGGTTGCGGACGATCAGCTGGGCGAGGTCTTCACCCATGATATCCGCGCTGGCGGCATCGCCTTTGCCACGCCGCCGCGCGCCGGCGATCCGCCGACCGGGCGCTGCCTGATCCTGGTGACCCCGGATGGCGAGCGGACAATGAACACGCTGCTGGGCGCGGGACAGTACCTGTCGGCCAGCGCGCTTGACGAAGCCGCGATTGCCAGCGCGGCAGTACTCTATCTCGAAGGCTACATGTGGGATCCCGAGGAGCCGCGTGCAGCCATGCGCCGGGCGATCGAGGTGGCCCGCGCGGCGGGCCGCAAAGTTGCTTTCACGGCGTCGGAGAGCTTCATCATCGCCATGCACGGCGACGATTTCCACGCCCTCATCGATCAGGGCCAGATCGACATCCTGTTCGTCAACGAACACGAACTGGCGACGCTGACCGGGCTGGATGATTTCGAGGCGAGCGTGGCGCAGGTATCGGCCAAGGTCCCGGTGCTGGTCGCGACGCGCAGCGCGCAAGGGGCGATCGCGGTGGCGCACGGGGTGCGCGCCGAAGTCGCTGCCCAGCCGGTTGCCAGGGTGGTCGATACCACCGGCGCGGGTGACCTGTTCGCCGCAGGCTTCCTGTTCGGGCACGTCCGCGGCCTTGAACTTCACCAGTGCCTGACGCTCGGTGCGATCTGTGCGGCCGAAATCATTTCGCATTATGGCGCACGGCCCGAAGCCGATCTCAAGGCGCTGACCGCGCCGGTGCTAGGCTAACCCCGCCAGCGCGGATAGCGTTCGATCGGTGTCTGAAAGCGCAGGAAATCCCGCGGCAGGATGCCGGTCAGTCCCTTGAAGTCGCGGATGAAGTGCGACTGGTCGGAATAGCCTGCTTCAAAGGCGGCTGCGGTCCACGACAGATCGGGCTGCAACTCCTTCATGTGCACGGCATGGGACACGCGGCACACCCGCGCATAGTGCTTGGGGTTCTGGCCGGTCAGCTGGCGGAACCGGCGCTGGAAATGGCGCATCGACAGCCCAGATTCCTCGCACAGCTCCTTGATCCCCAGCTGGCCTTGCGCCTCGCGCAGCATCCGTGCGGCGCGCGCAACCGGATCTTCGCCGAAGCGCCCTTCGCACAACATCGCTATCCAGCGGTCGGCCAGTTCTGCCATTGCCCCCCAGTCTGGTGCCGTGTCGAGCGCGTCGTAAAGGCCGCTGGGCAAACCAATGGCCATGACCCGGTTGACCATAGCGACCGGGTCGACACCGAACAGCTGGCCCGCCGCGGCCGGCTGGAACCGCGCCGAGAAGGTGCGGAATGGACCGCTGATTTCCATGTCGTAGCGGTAATGGCTAAGCGGTCCGAACAGGCCGACGCGCGGGGCGGGAACCCGCTCGCCGCTTTCGACATCGATCATCAGGTGGTCGCCGCCAAGGATGATCTGGACGAAGCAGTTCGGCCTTACCGGAATCACCCGGCGGACGGGCCTGTCTCCCGCGTTCAGTTCTGCTCCAAGATAGCCCATCAACCACGGCGCAAGCGCCGCGTTCTGGCTATCGACCAGTATGATTTTCACGATGCACCCCGATAGTCCGAACCGAAATGCGACCCTTGTTGTGCAATCCCATTGCCCGCAATGCAGCGCAGGCGCAATAAAATCTGCCAGAGCTGATCGATAGCGCAGCTTTGTGATTGCGTGCCGGATCGGGGCGGCGGCAAATCTACCGATGCAGGCGGATCCGGGATCGCTTAAGCCGAACTTCAAGCGGGAGATCCAGTCATGCGCCAGACCGTGCTAGTTGCCCTTTCCCTGACCCTCTCGGCGGCGGTGCCTGCAGCTGCGGCACCGGTCGATTCAGGCTGGCCTACTCTGGCGGCCGTAACGGACGGCGAATGTGCGCTTGAAATCACGGGCAACGGAAAGATTTTCCGGATTGCTGCGACCGGTTTGGGGGACAACGTCCCCGGGCGATATCAGATCAGCAATGGCGACATGATGCCGATTGACTGGTCGATTCGGACTTCCGAAGAAGGACGGGTTGCGCGCTATTACATGCCCTTCCGCTGGGGTCACGCGGGCGAGCGTATCGCCGGCGGAACTGTCGAGGTGCGCATTACCACTCCCGCGTGCGCGCTGCGCGCGACATTCCCGTGGCAGCGCGAGATTCGCGTGATCGATTAGGCCTGCTCGCGCGCCACTTCGCGCCAGCCGATGTCGCGGCGACAAAAACCGTCTGCGAAATCGATTGCGTCAACTGCGGCATAGGCGCGGGCCTGCGCTTCACTGACTGTCGCGCCGCTTGCGGTTACGTTCAGGACCCGTCCGCCATTGGCGACCAGGGCTCCCTTGGCCAGCGCAGTGCCGGCATGGAAGACCTTGGCACCCGCCTGCTCCGCGGCTTCGATGCCGCGGATCGCGCCACCTTTGGCCGGTGCATCCGGATACCCCTTGGCGGCCATCACCACGGTCAGGGCAGTTTCGTCGGAAAATCGCGGCGGATCGATCGCGCCAAGGCGGTTTTCCGCGCAGGCCAGCAACAGCTCGACCAGGTCGGATTCCAGCCGCAACAACATAACCTGGCATTCCGGGTCGCCGAAACGGCAGTTGTACTCGATCATCTGCGGCCCGGTCCTGGTCAGCATCAGACCCAGGAACAGCACGCCGGAATAAGGCATGCCTTCGCGTGCCAGGGTCTGCACGGTCGGGACGATGATCCGGCTCATCGCTTCGCCTTGCAGTGCCGGGGTCAGCACCCGTGCCGGACTGTAGGCACCCATCCCGCCGGTGTTGGGGCCGGTGTCGCCATCGCCGACGCGCTTGTGATCCTGGGCCGAGGCGAAGGGCACCACGGTGTGCCCGTCGGTCAGGGCAAAGAAGCTGGCCTCCTCGCCTTCAAGGAACTCCTCGATCACGGCTTCCGCGCCGGCCGCGCCGAAGCGTCCGCCGAAGATCTCGAGCACAGCGTTCTCGGCTTCGGCCATGGTCATTGCCACGGTCACGCCCTTGCCGGCGGCCAGGCCGTCGGCCTTGATCACGACCGGAGCGCCAAAGCGTGCCAGCGCCGCCATGGCGGCCGCTTCGCCGGTCACGCGCTCATACCCGCCGGTGGGGATCCCGGCACGGGCGCAGAGGTCCTTGGTGAAGCCCTTGCTGCCTTCAAGCTGCGCCGCTGCCTTCGATGGGCCGAACACCGGCACGCCGGCGCCCCGCAGCGTGTCGGCCAGACCGTCGACCAGCGGTGCTTCCGGCCCGACAACGACAAGGCCGATGCTGCGCTCTTCGCAGAACGTCAGTACCGCCTGATGGTCGGCGGAATCGAGCGCAACCGGTTCGGCGTGGGCCGCGATCCCCGGATTGCCCGGCGCGGCGAACAGTTTGGTGCACAGTCGGGATTGCGCCAGCTTCCACGCCAGCGCATGTTCGCGCCCGCCCGAACCGATCAGCAGGATATTCATGTCGCCGCCATTTCCCGATGAAGAAGAACCCGCCGGGCTGGTAGCGAAGGACTCGGCCGGGGACAACGCCGCCGCGCTATCGGTCAGCGAGATATCCGCGCTGCTGAAACGCACGGTGGAGGACCGCTTCGGCTTTGTCCGCGTTCGCGGCGAGCTTTCCGGAGTCAAGCGCGCCGCTTCGGGGCATGTCTATCTGGCGCTGAAGGACGAAAATGCACGGCTCGACGGGGTGCTATGGCGCGGCACGGCGCAGCGTCTTAACTTCCAACCGGAAGACGGGCTCGAAGTGGTCGCTACCGGCAAGCTGACGACCTATCCCGGCCGGTCGAACTACCAGATGGTGATCGAGCGGATGGAAGTGGCCGGCGAAGGTGCGCTGCTGGCGCTGCTGGCCAGGACCAAGGCCCGGCTCGAGGCCGAGGGATTGTTCGCCGCTGCCCGCAAGCGTCCCCTGCCCTATCTGCCCGATGTGATCGGCGTGGTCACATCGCCGACCGGAGCGGTGATCCGCGACATCCTGCACCGCTTGGCCGACCGCTTTCCCAGCCGCGTGCTGGTCTGGCCGGTGCTGGTCCAGGGCCAGGGCGCCGCGGCGCAGGTTGCTGCGGCGATCCGCGGCTTTTCCGCCCTGCCGCACATCGGGGCAATTCCGCGGCCAGATCTGGTGATTGTGGCGCGCGGCGGCGGCTCGATCGAGGACCTGTGGGCGTTCAACGAGGAAGCGGTGGTCCGTGCCATTGCCGAATCGCAGATTCCGGTGATCAGTGCTGTCGGGCATGAGACCGACACGACCCTGGCCGATTTCGCCGCCGATCGCCGTGCACCGACCCCGACCGCGGCGGCGGAAATGGCCGTCCCGGTGCGCGAAGACCTGGCTCAGCAGATTGCCGAACTGGCCCTGCGCAAGCGCCGCGCGGTGATGCGGCCGTTGCAGTTGGGACGCGAACGGCTGGCGGCGCGCGCCGAGCGGATCCCCCGGCTGGAAACGCTGTTCACACCGCAGACCCAGAAGCTGGACGATCTTGGCGAGCGGCTGCGTCGCAGCCTGGGCGAGCGGACCATGCTGGCCCGTGGCGACCTGCAGCGGGTTGGTGGCCGCCTGTCGCTGCCCCTGCTCAGTGCGCGGCTTGACCGGGCGCGCGACCGGCTCGATTCGGCCGGACGGTTCCTGCAGTCGCTCGATCCCGACCGCGTGCTGCAACGCGGCTATGTCCGGGTCACCGCGCCGGACGGACGGACCCTGGTCGACCGCGACAGTGCCGCAAAGGAGGCAGCGCTAAACCTCCATTTCCGCGATGGGGGGTTGGCAGTCAGTACGGGCGTGGTGGCTGCACCGACGAGCAGTGCCCCGCAGCGGACCAAGGCCTCGCCCCGCCCCGCGCCGCCGGAGCAGGGAAAATTGCTCTGAACGGCAAGCTGGGCTAAAGGTAGACCATGCTGATGTCCGCTTCTGATCGTGCCGCGACCCTCTATTACCAGCCAAGCTCGTTCCGGGTCATCAATCCCGGCTCATATGTGCTCTGTGCCGTGACCAGTGAGGTGATCCCGCTGGAAGCGCTGCGCTATTGGAGCGTTGAGCGCCAGGAAGCCTATGCCAGCGCCGCGATTGCGACGCAGCGCCTGCTGGGCGGTGCGTGACCGGGCCAGACCTGATGCGCAAAGTCTTCGTGTCTTTGGGTGCTGCGGCGCTGGTGGCAGGTATTGGTCAGGCTGGCGGGCTCAATGTTCGCACCGCCGAAGCGCTAGGTCTGGTCGCTGCACCCGATTTTGCGCTGTCCGGTGAATTGACCCAAGGCGGCTGGGCCCGGGGTGTCGCGCCGCGCGGCACGGTGGGGCTGACCCTGAACGGCAAGCCGGTCGGCGTGGCGAATGACGGGGGATTTCTGATCGCTTTCGACCGCGATGCCGGGGGTGCTGCCCAGCTGGCAGCGCGCTTTGCCGATGGGCGCAGCGCAGCGCGCGCGTTGACGATCGCGCCGCGCGCCTGGAAGCTTGAGTACATCCCGATCGGCCCACGTCCAGGCGCACCGCCCAGTGCGGCATTCGCAATTCGCCGCAGTGCCGAATTGGCGCAGATCAACGCCGCGCGTGCGGTTGATCACGATAGCGCGGGCTGGCGGCAGCGGTTCATCTGGCCGGTCTATGGGCGCATTTCCGGGCGGTTCGGTTCGCAGCGAATCTACAACGGCACGCCGGGAAGCTATCATTCGGGCATGGACATCGCCACCGGCGCCAGCGGCACGCCCTTCGTGGCCCCGGCCGACGGCGTGGTGATCCTCGCTGCCGACAGCCCTTTCACGCTGGAGGGGCGGCTGCTGATGATCGATCACGGCATGGGCCTAAACAGCGCGTTCCTGCACTGCTCCAGCCTGGCAGTGAAAGTCGGCGATGTGGTTCGCCAGGGGCAGTATCTGGGCAAAATCGGGATGACCGGCCGAGCCACCGGGCCGCACCTCCACTGGTCGATCAAATGGCGCGATTCGCGGCTTGATCCGCTGCTGTTCACCGGGCCGATGGCGGCGCGTCAGTAACGTGCGATCGGTCGACCAATACGCTGGTCAGTTTGCGAAAAAATCGAAAAAATCCGCACGCCCGTAACGAATATGCGGCATTTTCGCCACGTGCTGTAATTAAATTTCGCAATGACGCCGCGGCACGTGGAATTCCGTGGTTTTGCCCTAAGCGCTGACTGTGGCAGATTGGTTACAACTCGCTCCCAAACTGCGCCGGAAGCCGCCAAAATCTTTGCCCGGTCACAGCGGATCGGTTATTTACCGCCATCGCTTTTTGCGGTCGCCGCTTGCTGTCACTTGGGTCTGTGATGTCAACGGGGGCAAACGGGATCAGGCCGCGAAAAGCCATTGGGATGTCCAAATTCTTGGAATTCCCAGTCGAACATAAGGGACTGGAACGTGAAAAAAACCACTCTTACTGCTTTGAAAGTTGGTTCGGCACCGCTGGTGCTCGGCCTCGCTTTCCTCAGCTCTGCTGCGTTCGCTCAGGAAGCGTCGGCAGTGGATTGCAATGCCAATCCGAACGATGCCGCCTGCGCTGAAGATGGTCAGATCGTCGTTACCGGAACGCTGTTCCGCCGTACCGATTCGGACACGCCTTCGCCGGTCACCACGGTTACGACCGAAAGCCTTGACCAGAAGGGCATCACCACGATCCAGGACGGTCTTCAGGCGCTTGCCGCCAACAACGGCCCGGCTCTGACCAACAGCTTCTCCGCCAACGGCGCCTTCGCCGCTGGTGCCTCGGCCGTGTCGCTGCGCGGCCTGTCGACCAACTCCACCCTCGTTCTGTTCGACGGTCTGCGCGCTGCATACTATCCGCTCGCGGATGACGGTTCGCGCAACTTCGTCGACCTCAACACCATCCCTGACGACATCGTCAGCGAAGTGCAGGTGCTGCGCGACGGCGCGTCGTCGGCCTACGGTGCCGACGCGATCGCGGGCGTGGTGAACATCATCACCAAGCGTCAGTTCCAGGGCCTTCAACTCCGTGCCGATGCCGGTGTCTCGTCGCGCGGTGATGCGCCGACCCAGCGCATTTCGCTGACCGCCGGCTTTGGCGATCTCGAAAAGAACGGCATCAACGCCTACGTCAGCGGCTTCTACTATCACTCCGCCAAGCTGATGAACAAGGATCGTCCGTATCCGTTCAACACGGACGACCAGAGCGGCGTTTGCCGTGGCGGCGTCTGCCTTGAGGACAACACCACCGGCGCGGACGTTTCGGCTGGCGTTCCCACGGCCGGTCAGTTCCTGGTCCGTCCGTACCTGCCTTACACCACCAACCCGCCGGCTGGCACTGCACAGGGCCCGTGGGCGATCCTGAACCCGAGCTGCCCGGGCGTCGTCCGTACTGTTTCGGCTGCGGAACTCACCAACAACCCGACTGCGCCGACTTCGATCTGCGCGGTTGACTACACCAAGAACTACGGCACGATCGCGCCGGAAGTGAAGCGTTGGGGCCTTTCGGGCCGCGTTACCGCCAAGGTAACCGATTCGATCGAAGCCTACTTCGAAGCCAACTTCCTGCAGAGCACGGTTTCGTACACGGGCTTCCCGTCGAGCGCGATCGCCGCCGCAAACACCGGCATCCTGTATCGTCAGTTCTCGACGTCCAGCGCTGCCGCGACGCGTGCTCCCGGCTCGTTGACCCTGTTCCTGCCGGTCTATGTCTGCCCGGAACGTGTCAACTGCGCCACCTCGCCGAACCGCGTGCTCAATCCGAACAACCCCTATGCCGCCAACGGCCAGGTTGCCCGGATCATCGGTCGCGATCTTGACCACGTGACCTACAACGAAACCCGCAACCGCGCCTATCGCGGGGCCATGGGCTTCAGCGGCGACATCACCGACACCATCGGTTTCGACGTCGGCATGACTGCGATGCACACCGATCTGCGTCGTAACCAGTCGGGTTACGTCTACATCCAGCACTTGCTGGATCTGGTCGCTGACGGCACCTACAACTGGCGCAACCCGGCTGCGAACTCGCAGGCCGTGAATGACTATCTGTATCCGGCGAACATCAGCAACGCGACGTCGGACCAGGTCGAATTCAAGGGCGCGCTGACTGCCAAGCTGGCCGAACTTCCGGGCGGCCCGCTGCAGCTGGGTGTCGGTGGCTCGATCCGCTACGAAGCGGTCGATGCGCCAAGCGCCAACGACGACTATAACGGCCCGACGCAGCGCTACTTTACGCTGAACGCCTTCGGAACCAAGGGCAGCCGCTGGATCCAGTCGGCCTACTACGAAGCCGAAGCGCCGATCATCGATCAGCTGACCCTGACCGGTGCCGGCCGTTACGACCACTATTCGAGCGGGCAGTCGGCCTTCTCGCCGAAGTTCGGGTTCAAATTCGTTCCGGTGAAGCAGCTTTCAGTGCGCGGCACCTGGTCGAAGGGCTTCCGCATCCCGTCGTTCGGTGAAGCCAACGCGCTGCCGACGACCGGCTTCGTGAGCAACACTTCGTCCGTGTTCAACAACGCCTATCTGTTGCCGTACACTGTTCCCGGCAACACCGCCGGTCCGGGTGGCACCTTCACCAACTGCACCACGGCAACGTTCTCGACCTCGGCTTGCCCGGTCTATATCCGTGGCGGGTCTTACGGTCAGACCACGCTGGCATCGCCGAACCTGCAGCCGGAAAAGTCGACCAGCTGGACTCTTGGCATGCGCTTCGAGCCCAACCGTCACTTCACCTTCACGGTTGACTACTACCGCATCAAGAAGACCGGGGTTATCACCCAGCCGTCGAACGCGCCCGCCCTGCGTGCGTATTATGCCGGCCAGCCGATCCCCGCGGGCTATACTGTGATCCCGGATGCTCCGGATCTCAACAACCCGACGCTGACGCCGCGTGTTGCTTTCGTGCAGTCGAACCTGATCAACGCCAACACCCAGACCGTCAGCGGCCTGGACTTCACGGCCGAAGCCAGCTTCAACCTGTCCGACAACATCAAGTGGACCTCGTCGCTTGAAGCCAGCTACATCATCAAGCTGGATGCGGATCTGACCAACAGCGGTGGTGGCTATGAACGCTACGACGGCACGCTGGGCAACTTCAACCTGACCGCCGGTTCGGGTACGCCGAAGTGGCACGGTTCGTGGCTGAACAGCCTGGATGTGGGCGATCACTTCCAGCTGAACCTGAACACCAACTTCTTCGGCGGGTACAACCTGTCGGCGATGGATCAGGGTACTGCCTACAAGGACTGCATCGTTGGCAAGGCGCCGGACACAGATGGGACGACCTACACCGGTCTCAGCCCGTTCGTGGACGAAAATGGTGCTGCAACCTATTGCGACGTGCCGAACTACGTCACGTTCGACCTGGGTGTCCGCGTCAAGGTGAACGACAACTTCACCCTGTCGGCGAACATGAACAACGTGTTCGACCGTATGCCGCCGCTCGATCCGGTGACCTACGGTGCCTACCTGTACAACCCTGTGCAGGGCGGCAACGGCATCATTGGCCGCTTCTTCAAGGTTGGCGCGAAGGTTAACTTCTAAGCCGATCCTAAATTGGAAATACGGAAGGGCGGGTCTTCGGACCCGCCCTTTTCGTTTGTCCGTTGCACTCGGCGAAGGCGGGCTCGACTGACGCGCGTCGGAATGCTGACGCTATCCGCCCAGTTCAATTGCGTGGCAGAGGCTATAGCGCTGCAACGGCCCAATGCGAGGGCACGGCACATCTGCGCTGCGGATCGGCCCTATACCTGCTCACGTACCGCCTAGAGCTGCAGGGCATCCCCCCGCCACGGCACAAGCAAAAAGGCGCACGGATCGCTCCGTACGCCTTGTGCTGTGCGGCTGAAAGGCGGCCCCGCAGGGCCGGCGATCAGGCGGCCTGCTTCTTCACCAGCTCGCGCTTCACCTTGAGCGCGGTGGTCGAAAGCTTGTCGTCGGTGGTCTTGAGCAGCCAGTTGTCCAGCCCGCCGACGTGTTCGACCGAACGCAGGCCGTGGGTTGAAACGCGGAACTTGAAACTGCGATCCAGGCCTTCGGACATCAGCGTAACGTTCTGCAGGTTGGGCAGAAAGACGCGCTTGGTCTTGTTGTTGGCGTGGCTGACGTTGTGGCCGACCTGGCGACCCTTGCCGGTCAGTTCGCAAATACGGGACATGGTTCTACTCGCTTGATTCTGGACACCCGTTACCGGGGGAAGGCGCGCCCATACCGATTCACCCTTGCGGGGTCAAGGCAGAAGCTTTGTTTTGTGCGCCTTTCGCCTCCGCGAAAGGCTAGCAACACCGGCCCGCTCCCCCTGCCCGACCACCCGTTCATGGTACCCTGTGGGTGGTCGGGCAGGGGGAGCGGGCCGGTGTTGCCAAGGCAAGGACGGATGTCCTTGCCGCACCCGACCAAAGACTCTAGCCGATAGGCATGAGCCGTTGGCCCCTTCCCGAAGCGATGCAGCTGGCGCTTGCACAGGCCCGCGCCGGAGAATCGGCGGGTGAGGTGCCGATCGGCGCGGTGGTGATCAAGGATGGCACTGTTATTGCCGCCGCGCACAACGCCCCGCGCGCGCTCCACGATCCCACCGCGCACGCCGAAGTGCTGGCGATTCGCGCCGCTGCCATGGCGCTCGGCAACGAACGGCTCGACGGCTGCGAACTGTGGGTCACGCTGGAGCCCTGTGCCATGTGCGCCGGGGCAATCAGCCATGCCCGCATCGCCCGGCTCTATTATGCCGCCGCCGATCCCAAGGGCGGCGCAGTGGATCACGGCGCACGGGTGTTCGAACACGAACAGTGCCTCCACGCGCCTGAGGTCTATTCGGGCATGGGCGAGGCGGAGGCCGGGGCTCTGCTCAAGGCCTTTTTCGCGGCGCGGCGTTAAAGACCGCGCCAGATTTTCAGCGGCACAGCGTCTTTCGGGCCGAAGCTGCGCGCATCGCAGGCGCGTGGCACGAAGTTCTTGCCATAACAAAGGTAGAGCTCGCGCAGCCATCCGCCGTTGCTGACCTTCACCCCGATCGCACTTCGGGGGTAGCCGGGGTTGCTGGCGATGAAGGCCCGGCGCAGGTCGCCCGCGGTCAGCCCGGGCTGGCGCGACAGGTGATCGGCATCGGGCAGGCGGAGCGCGTTCCACAGGATCGCCCCGACCTTGTAATAGTCGGCCGGACGCCGCGCCATGCAGCTGCCGTGCTTGGCCCATTCGTGTTCAAGCAGCCATGGCACCGGGGTCATGCACAGGTTGCGGCGCAGGTCCTCCTGGCTGGGGCGCGGCTCGATCGCGCACCATTGCGGCGGCGGGCCCTTGGCCGCTTCGGGCCACAGCCCGTGGAGCACGAAGCCGAAGCGGCCGATCCGGCCGTTGCACTGGTAATTCGCGGGATCGCTGGCGGCCTTGCCGCGGCAGAACTCGGGCGACCAGCTGACCGCTAGGGTATAGCCCGCGATCGAGGTACGCAGGCTTGGCCCGTCCGGCCGCACCGGGGCGGGCAATTCGATCTGCGGCGGGACACGGCATTGATAGGCTTGGGCAAGAGCGGGAAGCGGTGCCAGCGACGCCAGCGCGACAGTCAGCGCGCGGATCACAGCGGGGTGAAGTCCAGTCCCACGTCGGCAGCCGGCGCGCTCTGGGTCAGGCGGCCGACCGATACGTAAGTGACTCCGGTTGCAGCGATCGCCGCGATGGTGTCAAGCCGCACCCCGCCCGAAGCTTCGCATGGTACCCGCCCGGCGATCAGCACGACCGCTTCGCGCAGTTCATCGAGGCTCATGTTGTCGAGCAGCACGTGGCTGGCCCCGGCCGCGAGCGCGGGTTCGATCTGGCTGACCCGGTCGACTTCGCAGATGATGCTGGAAACCCCGGCCGCGCGGGCGCGCCGCACTGCTTCGCCGACGCCGCCGGCGACCAGGACATGGTTGTCCTTGATCATCGCCGCGTCCCACAGCCCCATGCGGTGGTTCTGCGCTCCGCCCATGCGGGTCGCGTACTTTTCCAGATGGCGCAGCCCGGGAATGGTCTTTCGCGTGTCGAGCAGGGTGGCGTGCCCCTGCATGGCGTCGACATAGGCGCGGGTCATCGTCGCAATGCCCGACAGGTGTTGGACGGTGTTGAGCGCCGCGCGTTCGGCAGTGAGCATGGCCCGGGCATTGCCCGACAGGCGCATCAGGTCGGTCCCGGCGGGGACGGCCGCGCCTTCCTCGACCAGCACCGCGACCTCCATTTGGGGATCGAGCGCGCGGAAGAACGCCGCGGCAATCGGCAGGCCGGCGACGACGATCGCGTCGCGGGTGTCCATCGCCCCGGAAAAGCGCGCCCTGGCCGGGATCACGCTTTCGCTGGTCACGTCGTGCCCGCCGCCGGGCAGGCCCACCCCAAGATCCTCGTCGAGCGTGGCGCGGACAAAGGCGGCGAGGTCGAAACCGGGAAGCGTGAAGGTCATGTCGCAGGCCTAACGGGCAGTGGTTCCGGGTCAAGCCCGGGAAGCCATCAATGCACGAAGCGCGCCACGACGTCGCGGTAGCTCCGGCTGACCTTCACCTGGGCCCCCGAATCGAGCACCAGGAAGCATTCGCCATTGGTGTGCGGCTTGACCTGGCGGACCTGGTTCAGATTGACGATGGTCGAGCGGTGGACCCGCTGGAACACCCGCGGGTCGAGCCGCCGCTCGAGGTCCTTCATCGTTTCGCGCAGGATCAGCGAATTGTCGCCGGTGTAGATGCACATGTAGTCGCCGGCGGCTTCGATATGTTCGATCGAATCGACGTCGACGCGGAAGATCTGGCCGCGATCCTTGATGTTGATCAGCCGTTCGTAACGGCCCGCCGCCTCGGCCTCGTCGGGCATGGCGTCCATCGCATCGGGGGCGACTTCGGCCAGCACGGTCTTGAGCTTTTCGGCTTCCTCGGCGGCGTGCTTCTCCTGCAGGCGGGTGCGCACCCGCTCCATCGTGTCGGCCAGCTTGTCCTCGTCGACCGGCTTCATCAGGTAGTTGACGGCATTGGCCTCGAACGCGCGGACGGCGTGTTCCTGATAGGCGGTGACGAAGACGATCAGCGGCGGTTCGAGCTCCATCACCCCCTTGACCACCGAAAAGCCGTCGAAGCCGGGCATCTGGATGTCGAGGAAGACCAGGTCGGGCTTTTCGGTCTTGATCTTGCGGATCGCCTCGCGGCCGTTGGAGCAGGTGTCGATCACTTCGACATCGGGATATTTTTCCAGGCGCAGCATGAGGCCCTGGATCGCGAGCTTTTCGTCATCGACGAGGATCGTACGAATGGACATGGGGGAATCCTGATTCAGCCGGCCTCTGGTCAGTTGGCAAGGGCCGGGCGTTTAACTGCCGTTGGGGAAGACACGGCTTCGCGGCGTTCGAACGGTAACTCGATCAGCACGGCAAACCCGCCTTCGGCCGGTTCCATCGTTTCGAAGCGATGGTCCTCGCCGTAAGCCTGGGCCAGCCGGTCACGGATGTTCGCCAGTCCGACGCCGGTCGATACGGGTTCACCTCCGTCAAAAGTCACGCCGGCGAACCTGTTGCTGGCCGCGCCCGATTGCAATCCCGGACCGGTGTCGGAGACGGTGATGCGAAGGTTCTGGCCGACGAGTTGCGCCGCGATGGTGATTTCGGCTCCGGTTTCCTGCGGCCCGACCGCATACTTTATCGCGTTTTCCACCAGAGGCTGCAGCAATAGCGAAGGGAGCAAGGCTTCCTCGGTGACCGGATCGATTCGGAACGCGGTGCGCAAACGCTCCTCGAACCGCATCCGCTCGATCTCGAGATAGAGCTTCAGCGTCTCCACTTCCTGCGCCACGGTCACCCGTCCGGTCGGTTCGTTGACCAGGGTATAGCGCAGGAACGAGCTAAGCCGGCTGAGCATGGCATTGGCCGGTTCGGTCTGCTTGAGCAGCACCAGGGTGCTGATCGAATTGAGCGTGTTGAACAGAAAGTGCGGGTTGAGCTGATAGCGCAGCATCGCCAGCTGGGCCTGGGTCGCCTGGTTTTCTAGCTGGATCATCTGGTCGTTCTGCTCTTCGATCTGCAGGAAGAAGTTGACCATGTAATAGAGCGCGGTCCACGCCCCCAGCAGGGTCAGATCGATATAGAACAGCCCGATGAAGCGCTGGGCAAAGCCGGCCCCGGCATCGCCGTAGTACAGCCCGTTCACCCAGGCATCGACGAAGGCATAAAGGAACACCGCCACCGCCAGGACGATCGCGGTTACCCCCCAGGTGACCAGCGGGCGGCGGTTGATCAGCTGGCGATAGATCACCGAGAGGATCAGGGTGATAGAAAAGCCGGTGATCGTCGCGATCAGCACCAGCACCAGGAATGACAGCGCCAGGCCGTTGGCCAGGCTCGACATCGCGCGCAGCAGCATGGCTCCGCCCCAGCCGGCCGCCTGAAGCCGCCAGAAGGCACGATTCTTGTTTGCAAAGAAAGGGATCGGGCGGAAGGGCAGGACGGCCATAGGCGTCCATCCTAGCAGAATGCGCCCGCCGCGCGAACGCTTTACGATTTGCGCGCCGCAGCGATGGCCTTGGCCAGCGCTTCCTTGCCGACCGCGCCGACCAGCACCTGATCGCCGACCACCCAGCCGGGGGTGCCGTCGAAGCCGAGCTGGCGCGAATAGGCCATGTTGGCTTCGAGTTCGGCGCGGACCTGCGGTGCCTGGGCTTCGGCCCGGGCGCGGGCCATATCGAGCCCGGCAGACTGGGCAGCTGCCTCGATCGAGGCCGGGTCCGTGCGACCGGCGGCGAACATGGCGTCGTGGAAGGCGACGTATTTGCCTTGCCCGGCCGCGGCCAGGCCCATCGCGGCGGCCGCCGGACTGGTCGGGGCGATCACCGGCAAGTGGCGGATCACGATCTTGAGATCGGGGTTCTGCGCGATCAGTTCCTTCAGCACCGGCTCGCTTGCCCGGCAATAGCCGCAGGCAAAGTCGGAGAACTCGACCAGTGTAATCTTGCCCTGGGGATTGCCCAGCACGGCGCCCGGATAAGGCACTTCGAGCTTGTCGGAAATCCCGGCGAGCTGCTTCTGGCTGTCCTTCTGGCGCAGCTTCTCGACAACTTCGGGGAGGATTTCGGGGTGTTCGAGCAGGTAATTGCGCACCACCTGTTCGACCGCCTGCTTCTGCCCCGGGCCCAGCTCGCCGCGCTGGCGCTCGTATGCCCAGCCGCCCAGCGCGCCCAGCGCTGTCAGGGCCACTGCGGCAGCGGGGAAGACGAATTTCGATCGGGGTGCGGGTTCGCTCATGCAGGCAGCGCTTACCGGCGTTTGCGATCGCGTTCAATCGCTGCGCGGGCCTGCATCGCGATGTCCTGGGCGCGCAGCCAGTCGGGCGAGCCTGTCGGCAGGCCGGCCTCGGCTGCTTCGGCGCTTTGCAGTGCCGCGCCGTATTGCAGCTGCATCACCTGCTGTTCGGCGCTGGCCAGCTTGGCCCGCGGCATGTCGCCGCGCTGGCCATAGACCACGCCCAGCTGGTACCAGGCGAAGGGGTTCTCGCGGTCGCGATCGACCGCAGTCTTCAGCACCTTTTCCGCTTCGGGCAGGTTGGCGGCACTTTCGCTGGCGATCAGGGCATGGCCGAAGGTCGTGGCGATCAGCGGCTGGTTGTCCGACAGCTGGGTCGCCCGGCGCAATGACGGCAGGGCATCGCCCGGCTTGCCCGCTTCGAGCAGGATCTGGCCCTTGAGCTCGAGGAAATAGGGATCATCAGGCGCCTTGGCGAGCAGCGCATCGGTTTCGGCCATGGCCTTGTCGAGGAACGCCTCCTTGTGGAAGGCATAGGCCCGGGCATAGCGTGCCGGGACGCTGGTATCGCTTTCGGGATAGACCTGCAGGGTCGATTTAGGCTCGGCCAGATAGCCGAACAGCTTGGCCTTGGCCCGCAGGAACCGGGCCTGGATCGTCGGATCGGCAGGCTTGTTCCAGGCCGGATCCTTTTCATAGGTGTCGGTCAGCGTAGCGATCCGGTCGCCGGTCATCGGGTGGGTCGAATAGAATTCGCTGTCGGCGGTGCGGGTATAGCCGTGGCGCATTTCCATGCCCTGCAGCTTGCGGAAGAAGGCGATCGAGCCGCGCCCGGACATGCCCGCCTTGGACAGGTACTGCGCCCCGGCGGCATCGGCGGCCTCTTCCTGACCGCGGGTGAACGACAGGAACTTGCCCAGCGCAACCTGCTGACCGGCCATGACCACGCCCATCGCCGCTTCGCCGGCACCGGCAGCCGCCGCCGCAGCGCCTAGCAGCAGCGACAGGATCGACACCCCCGTTGCGGCCTTGCTGCCGCCGGTGGCGATCGCGTGGCCGCCAGTAATGTGCCCCAGTTCGTGGGCGATGACGCCCTGGACTTCCTCGGCATCGCTGGCTTCATTGATCAGCCCGGAATGAATGTAGACGGCCTGTCCGCCGGCGACGAAAGCATTAACCGAGGGATCGTTGACCAGGACGATATCGACATTCTTGGGATCGAGCCCGGACGCAGCGATCAGCGGCCGCGCCATGTCCTTGAGCAGCGCCTCGGTTTCGGCATCGCGCAGCACCGACTGGGCCGCAGCGGGCTGGGCCAGCAGGGCAAGCGCGGCAACAGCAGCGGTACACCTTGCAGCGAAGCGGGAAAGGGCGCGCATGGCCCGGGTCTTAGCGGACCGCCGCCTGAACCGGCGCTGAAGCAGCAGTCCGCTCGGCCAGGAAAGTCAGCACCGGATCGATCACCCGGCGGTCGCGGCTGAACGGTGCCGCCAGCTTGACCACCGTGTCTTCGTGATTGGCGCCGGGCACGATCACCAGCCGCACGTTACTGCCCGCCTGGTCCAGCGCTGCGGCCAGGGCCTTGCTGTTGCGCGGCTTGACCACTGTGTCGGCATCGCCGGTCAGCAGCAGCATCGGCGGCGCATCGCCGCGGACGTAGGAGATCGGCTGGGTGATCTGCGGCGGCGCGACCCTGCCAAAGGCTGCGCGCGCCGAATCGCTGGTGAACGGGTAGAAGTCATAAGGCCCCGACAGGCCGACAACGCCCTTGACGAAGCCGTCGGGCACGCCCTCGCGGCCCAGCCACTGGCGTTCCAGCGCAACCATCGCGACATTGTAGGCACCTGCCGACTGCCCCATGATGACCACCCGGTCGGAGTCACCGCCATAGGCCGCGACATTGTCACGCGTCCAGGCGAGCGCCTTGGCCGTATCCTCGAGCATGTGCGGAAAGACTCCGTCGGGGACCAGGCGGTAACCGGGAATCACCACAACATAGCCGGCGCGGGCAAAGGTCCGCCCGAGGAAGCGATAGTCCTGCGGCGCGCCGGAATTCCATCCGCCGCCGTAAACGAAGACCAGAACTGGCCGCTTCGGACCCGCTGGCGCGTCAGGCACCCACAGGTCGAGCCGCTGCACCGGTAATGGACCGTATCTCGTACCCGACAGCGCCTGACGCGCGCCGGCAGTGCCACCGGCTACGCTGTCGATGGCGTTGAGCAGCTGGATACCGGCGCGGGCCTTGACCAAGGGCCAGGCGAGCAAACCTGCCGCAATCAATATCGCTAATGCCAGCGCAATGCGTGTGATCCTGCCGCTCCTTCGCTTTGGCAATTCCCCTGTCATCGGGTCCGCTTAGCGGCAAATGGCAAAGGGCGCCACGACTTGCGTCGCGGCGCCCTTCCCTCTCGCACGTATTGGAATGTCCGGTCAGACCAGCAGTTTGCGGGCAGCGCGTTCGAGCAGCGCGACATCGTCGGCCACTTCGCCCAGCAGGACCACTTCGCCGCTGGGCAGGCGCCGCGCCACCAGCAGGGTGAACTCGCTGCCTTCGGCGGCAACGGTTTCGAGCGGGGCGTGATCCAGCTTGCGCAGCTTGCGGGCCAGCGCCTCGCGCGGGGTGTCACGGCGGACTTCGCCCTTGCCGCATTCCGCGCGCTTGATCCGGCGCTCTTCGCCGACAACGCCCTTGAGGCCGCCCGGCGCTTCGGCCAGGTAGCGGCCAAGCGTGCCGCGCGGCACGCCCAGGCGGTGGCCGTGGCTTAGCGCCGAGGCATATTCGGCCAGGCGCGTCTTGTCGTAATCGGCGCCGAAGACCAGCTTGACCACCGGGGTCATCTGCGCGCGGTCCTGCACGGTCAGCCCGGATTCGGCGACCAGTTCGGCAAATTCGTCCGGCGCTTCGGCGGCGGCGAGCGAGAAGTCGTAAGCCCGGCCGATCGCGGCATAAAGCGCGCTGCGGGTGCGGTCTTCCGATCCATTGGCCACTTCGGCCAGTTCGCGGGCAGAGGCGAGCCAGTCGGCCAGGCCCATGTCCGCGGGATCGAGCGAGTCGGCGAAGGCGTCAGCGGACACGAAGCCACCGTCTGTCACCGCAGCGAAGTCGATCGGGCGATGGGCCGCGGTGACCGCCGCCGGCGCGTCGTCTTCATCGTCGGCCGCGATGATGCTGGCCCAGCCGCCTACGGCGAAGGTCGGTTCGGGCAGCGCGGTTGCAGCGTCGCCGACGGGCTCGGCAAAATCACCCAGATCAAGGACGTCGTTGTCGGCGTCGTCGGCGGGTTCTGCGCTCACGGCCGCTTCGGGCTCAGGCTCGGACGTGGGACCATCGGCCCAATCGGCCATCGGCTCTTCGCGGCGCAATTCGCGGGCTGAGGGCCCATCGAGCGCCTGATCGATCTCGCTAAGCAGAGCGTCGGTGGTGCGCTGATCGGCCAGTTCCTTCCAGTTGATCACACCGTAAATGAAGTCGATGGTGTCATCGTCGCTGGAAAAGGGCAGCAGGATGCCGCGATAGAGCGTGGTCAGTTCGCGTTGATTGACGAACTCGGCCTCGAACCCGATCGGTGCCTGATTCGCCAGAATCTGCATGTAGTGGTCGGTGATTCGCGACAGCAGCGAACGGCTGGGAACGTCGTCGAGTGATTCGATTTCGTCATGGGCGCCGCATTCGGCGGCGAGCATGTCACCGAGATAGCGGATCGAGGGATTGTCGATCCCCTGGGTGAAATCCAGCAGCACGCTGTAAGGCCCGAAATCGGGCAATTCTTCCGGCTCAAGATCTTCGATCGAGGGGAAATTGCGGTTGTCGAGAAGGCTGGCCCAATGGTTGTAGGCGCGCACCTGCATGCGCCGCTCGTCCTGCCCGACCGGGCTGGGTGGCACTTCATGTACGCCTTCGTCCTCGGCGTAGTCGACAGTCGGCCAGTCATCGCTTGCGTCGCTGCGATCGATGAAAGTACCGCGATACGTATCCATGTGGTTTCCCCACCAAGTCCATTACCGGCCCGTTCTGGCGCAACATGGTAAACTTACCGTTAAGTTGCGCGGCTATTAGGGGGCGGCGGGAATGGGGCGATCGCTCAGTCCTGCCAGGCAGCAAGATGCGGATCGAGCGCGGCCAGCTGGCGGCGCAGCGCGGCGCGGGCCAACCGCTCAACCTCTGCCTTGCGCCGCGCGGCGGCCAGCGGCACCGTTGCTGCCGGACGCAGGATCTCCGCGTCGTAACCGTCCGCCACGATCAGGCCGCAGCGGTCCGGCAGGAAAGCCTCGGTTTCCATGCAGGCGCGGTCCAGATCAGGGGCCAGCCCCCAATAGAACCGGTCGCAATGATCAAGGTAGTCGGTCCACTTGGCATCGCCGAGCAGATCGGCGCGACTGACCTTGATTTCGACAATCACCAGCTGCCCCTTGGCATCGATGCCCATCAGGTCGGCGCGGCGATTGGAGCGCAGCGGCATTTCGGCCAGACACCAGATATCGTTACGGGCAAACAGTCGGCAAATTCCGCGGGCAACCGCGCGCGCTGCCTTAAGGTCGGCCTCGTTCGGCGAGGTCGTCAGAATCGGAGCGCTGGTCGCCATGCCCGATTCTTAGGAACAGATCGGGAACCTGGCAAGACCATTTCAGGTAAAGCGGCGCTGGACCGGGTTTTCCTGGGCTGGAATCAGGGACAGCAGCGCTGCACGCGCGGCGTGAAATTCCTGCCACAGCGCCAGGGCCGCCGGCGCCGGGTTGACCCCGCGGGCGTGGACCGCCAGCAGCGCGGCCAGGCCAGGCTCCATCACGGCGGAAAGATCGTCGATCCCCTGTTCGCTAAGATCGCGGCGCCACCCCCCCAGATCGCGCATTACTGCCGGGAAATTGCGCACTTCGGGGCGCATCGGTTCAGGTGCCAGCCCGGCCAGCATGGCCACGACCCCGGCGGCGTCGTGCAGCGCCGACCACTTCATGCTCATCGCGCTGGCCGAGGCCTGACCGAATTCGGCCCTTCCGGCACCTGGCATGGCGGGCGGAGCGGTCGTGGCCGCAGGGACGAAGCTGGAAAACGCGTTCATGTGCCCTGGATAAGCGTCCAGCCGTTGCCAAATCGCTAATGCAGCGGCGCGGGCAACGGGTAAGAAAAGGGGCTGGCGCATCCCCCGCCCCGCTGCTAACCGCCGCAGCCACGCACCCGTAGCTCAGCTGGATAGAGCGCTGCCCTCCGAAGGCAGAGGCCACAGGTTCGAATCCTGTCGGGTGCGCCAAGGGGGCGGTCTTCGCAAGAAGGCCGCCCCTTGGCGTATCCACGGAGTCGACCCTCTGTTCGGGTCGGAGCGAAGCGGAGACGACCGCAGCGAAGCGGAGGTCAATCCTGTCGGGTGCGCCACTTTCTCAACATGGCAAAAGAGGATTGACGAGCGCTACGTCGTCGGGATTGTTGACCTCCCAGATGCCGCCCCTGGGTCGTTCCACTTCAACCATGTGGACCGGCCAGCCGGCCTCGATGAAACGCAGCTGTTCCAGCCCTTCGGCACGTTCAAGCGGTGATGGGGGCAATTCAGCATATGCTGCCATTGCGGCCGGGCGATAGGCATAGACACCCAAGTGCAGCTTGAGCGGCTCGTCCACAGTGGCGCCGAACGGAATCGCGCGCTTGCTGAAATAGGCTGCGGTGCCGTCGCCGCGGCAAACCACGCAGGTTCCGCCGATCCGGCCAGCCGCCTGCTCCGCGCCAATCCACGCCATCATCGCTGCGTCACAAGCGACATAAGGGGTGGCGACGCTGACGGCCGGGTCGGCAAAACGGGCAAGCAGTGCCGTCAGATGCGCGACGGGCACCAATGGGCTGTCACCCTGCAGGTTGATCACCACGTCGGCCGAGGCGCGCAGTGCGTCGAGCGCGGCGGCGCAGCGCTCGGTCCCGTTGCGCAGCGCGGGGTCGGTCATGACCCAGCGCGCACCAAAAGCCTGGGCTGCGTCGGCAATGCGTTGGTCATCGGTGGCGATAACGGCGCGTTCGGTGCCCACGGCCGCCACGCCCGCGCGCCAAGTCCATTCAATCAGCGATCGAGTCGTCCCGTCGCGTGCGGTCAGATTGATGAGCGGCTTGCCCGGATAGCGGACCGAACCGAAGCGCGCCGGAATTATGACAAGCGGCAGCACGGCAGGCATGGCTGCCGCCTAGTCGATGCTGACGCGCAGCAGATCCTGCAGGTCGACCAGCCCGACCGGTGCGGCACTGGCAGGATCGGTCACGAAAATCGCGGTAATCCTGTGCGCTCGGGCCAGGTCGAGTGCGTGGTCAGCCGTTTCATGCGGCAGCAGCGTGACCGGATGCGGGTTCATCAGCGTGGTAGCATCCACCGTGCCGATCCGGGCAAGATTACGGCGCAGATCGCCGTCCGAAACGACGCCGATCAATTCCCCGCTCGCCGCATCGACAACGCCCGTTATGCCAAACCCCTTGCTGGTGATTTCGTCGACAACAACAGAGCCTGGCGCATCGCTGGCGACCAGCGGCAGCCGTGCTCCGGCGTGCATCAGCAGACGCACGGGGCGCAGCTTCTGACCGATCCGTCCGCCCGGATGGAGCACAGCCAGATCGCTGGCGCTGAAGCTGTTGCGGTTCGCAACCAGCGCGGCCAGGGCATCGCCCAGCGTGATCGTGGCGACGGTAGAGGCCATCGGGACCGAGGCAATCGGACCGCCTTCATGGCCGACCGGCAGTTCCAACACGTAGTCAGCCTGCCGTGCCAGGCTGCTGTCCAGGCGCGCAGTCATTGCCACCGAGAGGATTCCGCTGTCCCGGGCATAGTGCAGGAGCGGCAGGATCGACCGGGTTTCCCCGGAAACCGAGATTGCCACCAGCACATCACCGCCGCACATCTTGCCCAGATCGCCATGGGCCGCGTCGGCGGCGTGGAGGAACAGGGCCGGCTTGCCCAGCGAAGCAAAGGTCGCTGCCATCTTGCGCGCGGCGATGCCTGACTTGCCCATGCCGGTGAAGACGATGCGGCCTTTGCATTCGGCCAGGTGGCGCGCCACGATCAATAGCTCTGCGCCAAGCGAATCGCGCAGCGCGACAAGGCTGTCCACAGCCGAATCGAACACGCGCAGGGCTGCATGCAATTCGTCGCCATCGGCGCATGGTGCAGCGACACCAAGACGGTTTTGACCATGGCTTGCAGACACCAACACGCCCTCCGAACCTCCAGAACCGCGCAGCTTCTTCTTGCTGGAATGGCGCGACCGGTCCCGGGGACTAGCCCAAAGCCCGCCCCGGTTCAATTCCGACCGTTTACACCGCGCGTTTGGCAGACCATTGAGGCACCTATGGGAATCGGGGGTTGTACCACGGGCCGCGGGCCGGATTCACGACAGACAGGGCCGCAGCCATGCTGATTGTCGCAGGTCCCTGTGTGATTGAAAGCGAAAGCCATGCGCTGGGCGTGGCCGCGGCGCTGGCCGGTATCGCCAGGCGTCTCGGCCTGCGCGTGATCTACAAATCCTCGTTCGACAAGGCCAACCGCACTGCCGCAACGTCGCCGCGCGGACCGGGGATCGATGAAGGGCTGGCCATCCTGGCCAAGGTGCGCCGTGAAACCGGGCTGGATGTTCTGACCGACATTCACGAGACGGCGCAGGCGGCGCCGGCCGCCGAAGTGGCCGACGTGCTGCAGATCCCGGCATTTCTTGCCCGTCAGACCGACCTGATCCAGGCCGCGGTGAGCACGGGTCGCACGGTCAATGTCAAGAAAGGCCAGTTCATGGCCCCGGAAGACATGGCCCACGTCGTCGCCAAGGCCCAGGCCGTGCTGCCGCAGGATGTTCCGATCGGCGACAGGCTGTGGCTGTGCGAACGCGGTACCAGTTTTGGTTATCGCGATCTGGTCGTCGACATGCGCGGGCTGGCGGTCATGCGCCAGTTCGGCTGCCCGGTGATTTTCGATGCCGGCCATTCGGCGCAGCAGCCGGCCGCAGCCGGCAATGCCTCGGGCGGAAAGCGCGACCTGATTCCGGCGCTGGCGCGCGCTGCCGTGGCGGTGGGCGTCGATGGCCTGTTCATCGAAACGCACCCCGATCCCGCCAATGCCCTGTCCGATGCGGCGACCGCCTGGCCGCTCGACCGGCTTGAGGCGCTGCTTGAGAGCCTGCTGATCGTCCACGCCGCTGCCGGCACTGCCCGCGCGAAAATGGACTGCTGACGCGCGCGAATCGAACATGCAGACGCGTCATTTCCTTTTCCTGCAGGGCTTGCCCGGCCCGGCCTTTCGCTGCATCGCCCGGCGGCTTGAAACCCAGGGCCACAGAACGTCGCGCATCAACTTCACCGGTGGCGATCTGGCAGACTGGCATTTCCGCGGCACCGCCTATCGCGGCGGCACGTCCGATTTCGGCACGTGGCTACGCCACCGCATCGGGCAAGAACAGGTAACCGATCTGGTCCTGCTGGGCGACCGGCGGCCGCTCCACCGCCAGGCGATCGACGCGGCGCAGCAGTCGGGAATCGACGTGCACGTCTTCGAAGAAGGCTATCTGCGCCCGAACAGTGTCACGATCGAGCGCTGGCGGGGCGGACAGCCGTGGGAGCCGCCGACATCGCTGGCTGCGTGCCAGGTCCTGGCCGCCAACACGGTCTTTGTCGAGGCCGGGATCGAGAACCGCTTTATCCGGCGCTGGCGCGAAGCAGTCATGTATTGGATCTGGACAGTGCTGCTGATGCCGGCGTTTCCCCGCTATCGCAGCCATCGGCAGCTTTCTGCGGTCAACGAAATGCTCGCCTGGCTGCGGCGCTATCTGCGCCGTTCGCGTGAGTATGATGCCAGTGGGCAGGCTCTGGCAGATTTGGGCAACCGGCCCTTCTTCCTCTTCCCGCTGCAACTCGATGGCGATGCACAGCTGGTCTACCGTTCGCCCTTCGCCGCAATGGAGCAGGCCGTGTCCGCGGTATTCGCCAGCTTTGCCAGTCATGCACCCGATGACCTGCACCTGCTGGTCAAGCGCCATCCCTTTGACCCCGATCCGCGTCGCTGGCGCCGGCGAATCGGCGTACTGGCCGCCGAGGCCGGGCTGTCCTGCCGCGTGCACTTCGTCGAATTTGCCGACCTGGATGCGTTGCTCGCACAGTGCCGGGGTGTGGTCACGGTCAACAGCACCGTCGGCGGGCTGGCGCTGCGCCAGGGCCGGGCGGTGCATGTGCTGGGGCAGGCGCTGTACGCCATGCCGGGTCTGGCAACAGCAGGCCCGCTGGCTCCATTCTGGACCGCGCCGCAGCCGGTGGCGCCGGATGATTTTGCGATCTTTGCTGGCGCCTTGTGGCAGGAATGCCTGGTCAATGCCGGGTTCCATGGCAAGGATGCGCTGGCGCGGCTTGCGGCTGAAGCGGCCCAGCGCCTTGGCAGGGAGTGAGATGACCCGCGGCGTGACCCTTGACCTTAGCCGGCTGCTGTGGCGCGCGCGCTTTCCGACGCCCAGCGGGATCGACCGGGTGGAGCGGGCCTACGCGCGGCATTTCCTGGGCCAGACACAGCGCGAAGCGCAATTCGTGGCGCGGATGGGACCGTTGGGCGCGCGAGCGATTCCGCCGGGTGCGCTGGACACCTTTCTTGCTGCGATGGAGGCGGGCTGGGCCACGTCCGGCGGGGATGGCGGGGCCGCAGCGATTGCCCGGCTGGTTGCCGCCACCCAGCGCCCAGCGCGCACGGGACAGGCAATCACTGTGATTCCCTCGCACCAGAACTGGCACCGCCGCGCCTGGCTGGAAGAGCGGCGCGGCGCAGCGGGCCGGCTGGTGCTGTTCCTGCACGATACGATCCCCAGCGACTATCCCGAATATGCCCGCACCGGCGGCGCGGCGCGGCATGAAGAGCGGCTGCGCAATGGCTTGGCCGTGGCCGATGCCTTTGTAGTCAACTCGGCTGCCACGCGTGATGCGCTCCACCGCTTCAGCGCGGGGCAGGGGCTGTGCCAGGTGGCGCCGATCGGTCTGGACCCCCTGCCCCTACCGTCTCCGGCAGCGGTTCCGGACGGCCCCTATTTCATCGCGGTCGGCACGATCGAGCCGCGCAAGAACCACCTGCTGCTGCTGCACGTCTGGCGGCGGCTGGCCGACCAGCTGGGCGCGGACGCGCCGCGGCTGGTGATCGTCGGCCGGCGCGGGTGGGAGAACGAGAACATCGTCGACCTGCTCGAACGCGGCCGCGGTCTGGCCCCGCTGGTGATCGAACACAATGCGCTGGGCGACGCGGCGCTATCCGCCCTGGTGCGCGGGGCGCGGGCGCTGCTGATGCCCAGCTTCGCCGAAGGCTTCGGCATGCCGGTTAACGAGGCGCTGGCCTGCGGCACTCCGGTGATCGCATCGGACTTGCCGGTCTACCGCGAAACCGCGGGCGACGTACCGCTGTACCTTGATCCGCTTGACGGTCCGGGCTGGATCGGGGCAGTGCTGGACTACGTCGCGCCGCAGTCCGCCGGGCGCGCGGCCCAGCTGGCCCGGCTGGCGGCCTGGTCGCCGCCGCGCTGGCCGGACCACTTCGGGCGGCTGGACGAACTGCTGGAGCGGCTTGACTGATGGGCAGCAGGGCTACCGATACCCGGACGTCTGCCGGCATCCAGTCCGCCGTGATCGGGGCGCTGATCCTGCGCGAGCTGCACACCCGCTTCGGGCGCGAGAATATCGGCTACCTGTGGCTGTTCGCCGAACCGCTGCTGCTTGCAGTAGCCGTTGGGGCGCTCCATTCGCAGCAACACCTGCCCCTTTCAGGCGGGGTACGCTCGATCCCCTTTGCCTTTGCCGGCTATGCGCTGTTCATCATGTTCCGCTCGACGGTCAGCCGCGCCGAGACCCTGCTCGAGGCCAACCGCCCGCTGCTCAACCACCGCCGCGTGACGATCTTCGACATGCTGGCGGCGCGCGCCGTGCTCGAGGTGTGCAGCACGGTGCTGGTGCTGGCGCTGCTGCTGTTCGCGGCGTGGATCGGCGGCTTTGCCGATCTGCCGGCCGACCCGCTGCTGGTCGTGGCGGCGGTGGGCCTGATGGGCTGGTTCTCCTTCGCCTGCTCGATGATCGTCACCGCGCTGGCCCATGAAAGCCCGGTTTCGGGCCGTCTTATCCACCCGCTGCTCTATCTGTCGATGCCGTTGTCGGGGGCGTTCTTCGCGATGGTCTGGCTGCCCGAATCGTTTCGCGCGGTGCTGCAATGGGTGCCGACCGTGCCGATCTTCGAATTGCTGCGCACCGGCTTGTTCGAAGGCTATGACGATTCGTGGGCCGGGCTGGCCTATCCCGTTGCGGTTTGCGGATTTCTGACGCTGATCGGACTTGCGGGGTTGAGGATGCTGCGCCCGCGGTTAGAACTGACCTGACATCATGACCCAGCCCCTTCGCCCTGCGCTCGATCACCCCTGCCTGCCCTACGGCGTCGAACTCGACGACGATGCGGCGCCGGCGCGTGCAGCGGCGGCGCCCGAACCCGACCAGCCTGCCTATACCGCTTATGTGGCACCGGAAGCGGCTACGCCACGCAGCTGGCGTGGCCCGGCCTACCTGGCGCTGGTCGTCGTCCCGGCGGTGCTGACCCTGCTGTGGCTGCTGCTCTTTGCCAGCCCGCAATACCAGTCACGCGCCGAATATGTGATTCGCGGGATCGAGGCAGATCGGCCAACGCCGGGCGGACTGGCCGATCTGATCGGCGGCACCCAGACGGCAGGCAATGCCGCGCGCGAGGCGGCAGTGGTCAAGGACTATCTGTTGTCGCCCGATGCGATAGCCGCGCTGAAGGCACGTGGGATCGATGTGGTCCGCCTCTTCAACCGCCCTGACGCCGATCTGCTGTCGCGGCTGCGCTTTGACCAGCCGCGGGCGGAGACCTTGCTCGACTATTATCGCGGCAAGGTCGATGTCGACTATGACAAGGACAAGGGCGTGACCACACTGGCGGTTCGGGCCTTTTCGCCCGGTGATGCGCAGCGCCTGGCCAGGGCGCTGATCGATCTGGGCGAGGGACAGGTCAACGTCTTCAACAGCCGCGCGGTCGAAGCCGGGATCAATCTGGCACAGAAGGACATGGACGCGGCGCAGGCCGACCTGCTGGCGATCCAGGGAGCGCTGACCAGTTTCCGCAATGTTTCTGGCGCGCTCGATCCGGCGCGACAGGTTGAAGGCGAAAGCAGCCAGCTGCTGGCGTTGCAGGGCCAGCTGGCACGCGAAAAGGCCAGCCTGGCCAGTATGTCCGGCTTTCTCTCGGCGGGGGCGCCGCAAGTGCAGGTACAGGCCAGCCGCGTCGCCGCGCTGGAGGCGCAGGTCTCTGCCCTCAAGAGCGGAACCACCGGCCCGAGCAAGTCCGTTGCCCAGCAGCTCAATGCCTTCGAGCAGCTCAAGCTGCGCCAGGACTTCGCCGCCAAGCGGTACGAATCGGCGCGCGCCGCATTGGACAGCGCCCGCGCCCAGGCCGACAAGCAGCGGCTGTTCTTCGTTGCGGTGGTAAAGCCCGGCCTGCCCGAAAAGCCGGTCAGGCCGCGGCCCTGGCGCACCGCTTTCGCGCTGTTCGTCGGCCTGTCGGTGGCCTTCGCGATCGGCTGGCTGATCCTCGCCGGGATCAGGGAGCATCAGGCGGATTAGGTTTGTCCGCTAACGCGGAAGCAACACCGGCCCGCTCCCCCTGCCCGACCACCCGTTCATGGTACCCTATGGGTGGTCGGGCAGGGGGAGCGGGCCGGTGTTGCTCTGTTTCAGCCGCGCTGGAACAGGTCTAAAATCCTTCCCCGAAGTGGTCGGTTATCGCCGCGTCGATGGTCGAAAACGGAATGAAGCGGTGGTCGCGCACCACTGCGCCGCTATCGCAATACAGGCGCAGTGTCGCGGGATCGTGGCTGATCATCACCAGGGTGCCGTTGCGCCGCCGTTCGAGCAGTGCATCATGGCAGCGTTCGCGAAAGCGCTGATCGCCCGCGGCGGTGATCTCGTCGACCAGATAGCAGTCGAAGTGGACCGCCAGGCTGGCGGCAAAGGCCAGCCGCGCCATCATCCCCGCCGAATAGGTCCGGATCGGCATGGCCAGATAGGATCCCAGCTCCGCAAAGTCGTCGACGAAAGCCAGTGTCTGCGGGATCGACTTGCCATAGATGCGGGCGATGAAGCGGACGTTGTCGGCCCCGGTCAGGCTGGCCTGGAATGCGCTGGCATAGCCGATCGGCCAGGATACCGTCATGTCGCGCCGGATCGTCCCGCTGCTGGGCTGCTCGACCCCGGCGATCAGGCGCATCAGCGTCGATTTGCCGGCGCCGTTGTGGCCGCAGATGCCCAGCGCCTGGCCCCGCTGCAACGTCAGGTTGACATTGCTCAGCACGGTGCGCCGGCCGGTCCGGGTGCGGTAATTTTTCGACACGCCGTCAAGAACGATCATGCCCAAGGCTTTAGGCACGCCAAGTTCGCTTGCCAAGCCAACCCCTTATCGTCCAACGGTCGGCGGCAGGGCTATCGGGAGCAGGCAGGATACGTGGCTGACAGGCAGCGGATCATGATCGACGGATTCAATCTGGCGCTGCCACGCGGCACCGGGGTGGCGACCTATGGCTACAACCTGGCCTTGGCAGCGCAGGGCATGGGGCTCAAGGTCGACGGTCTTTATGGCCTGCGCGCTCCCTATTCGCCTAAGCTGCGCGAGATCGTGTTCTACGAGGCGCTGGGCGGCGAAGAGGCGACCGGGGTCAAGCGCTGGCAATGGAAGGGGCTGCGCGAGCTGTCGTTGCTCGTCCGGCCGAAGCTGGCGCGTGAACTGCCGTCGCCCGGAACTGGCAGCGTCGTTACCGAACAGTTCGCCTATCGCCTGCCCAGCTTCGACCGGCTGTTCACGTCACCCGGGCTGTTCGAGATGGCCCACCGCCATTTCCGGCGTTACGGACTGTTCATGCATGTGCGGGTGCCTAATCCCCCGGCGATCATGCATTGGACCTATCCGCTACCGATCAGGCTGGTCGGCGCGAAGAACATCTACACCCTGCACGATCTGGTGCCGCTGCGGCTGCCCTTCGCGAGCCTCGACAACAAACGCCTGTATTACAAACTGATGCGCGCCTGCGTCGCCAAGGGCGATCATATCTGCACCGTCTCCGATGCCAGCCTGCAGGACATCGCCACGGCTTTCCCACGCGCCGCGGGCAAGATCACCAACACATTCCAGGCAGTCCGTTTGCCCAAGTCGGTGCTCGAAACCAGCGAGGAGGATGTCGAAACATCTGTCCGCTCGATCTTCAACCTCCCCTACAAAGGCTATTTCATGTTCTTTGGCGCGGTTGAGCCGAAGAAAAACGTCGCCCGCCTGATCGAGGCCTATCTCTCGCTGTCGACCAACACACCGCTGGTCATCGTCGGGACCCGCGCATGGGGCAGCGATGTTGAACTGCGTCTGCTTCAGAAGGATGAGATTCAGCCGTTCAAAGCCATGTTTAAGAATATCCGGCGGATCGACTACCTGCCGCGCAACCTGCTGATGCGACTGGTGCGCGGGGCCAAGGCGGTTGCCTTCCCATCGCTTTACGAAGGCTTCGGCCTGCCTGCGCTCGAGGCGATGATGCTCGGCACCCCGGTGATCACCAGCACGACCTCCTCGCTGCCTGAAGTGGTTGGTGACGCGGCGCTGAAGGTCGATCCCTACAGCGTGCCCGATATCGCCGCGGCGCTGCGCGCGCTTGACGGCGACGGCGCGCTTCGCGCAAACCTCTCTGCCCAGGGCAAGGCAAGGGCGCAGAACTTTACCATGGACCGATACCAGCAGGCCTTGCGCGGCATGTACGACCAGGTGCTGGCGCGATGAGGCGCATCCTTGCCCTCTCCGCTCTGGCGCTGGTTGCGGGCTGCGCCGCACTGCCCAGTTCGGCGCCGACCGCCAATCAGGTCGTCTCGGGCCTTAAGTCGGGCGAGGTCGAGGTTGTCGCCGTGACTCCGGCCACGCTGTCGGGCGAAGCTGCCGATGCCGAGGCGCTGGCGCCGTGGACCATTACCGATGGATCGGGCGCCAACGACCGGATCACCCCGGGCGACCGGCTGGCGATCACCGTCTACGAAGTCGGCTATTCGCTGTTCGGCAATGCCGGGGCCGGCACCGACAGCGCCGGCGCCCTGCCCAACGGCACCGCGCGGACCTTCCCTGCCTTGACTGTGCCCGATAGTGGCCAGATCCGCTTTCCCTATGCCGGGACGATCTATGTCAACGGCCTGTCGAGCGACCAGGTCAGCCGCGCGATCGAGCAGCGGCTGCGCGGCAAGAGCCAGTACGTCCAGGTCATGGCCGTGGCCGAACCTGGACCGGGCCGTTCTGCGCTGATCGGCGGCGACGTGGCCAAACCGGGGCGGGTCGGGCTGACCTCAGACCACGAACGCCTGCTCGATCTGGTCGCGCTGTCGGGCGGGCCGACCGCGCGCAAGGCCGATACCGTGGTGCGGCTGGCGCGCGGACGCTTCGTCAGCGAAGCGCGGCTCGATGCGATCGGGCCCAATGGCGCCGAAAACGTGATCGTGGCCCCGGGCGACCGGATCGAATTGCTCCGCACCCCGCGTACGCTGACCGTGCTGGGCGCGGCGCAGAAGGTGTCCGAAGTGCCGTTCGACGGCGCAACAATGACGCTGAGCGAGGCGATCGCCCGCGCCGGCGGCCCGCTGGATGAACGGGCCGACGCCCGCGGGGTCTTCATCTTCCGCTATGAATGGCGGGATCGTGACGGCCAGCGGATACGCCAGCCGGTGATATACCGGCTCGACCTGCTCGATCCCGCAGCCTACTTCGCCGCGCAGCAGTTCGCCATGCGTCCGCGCGACGTGATGCTGATCGCCAATGCGCGGTCGAATCAGCTCGACAAGTTCCTGCGGCTGGTCAGTGCGCTGTCCTCGCCGGTGGTCACTGGCGTCGTCCTGACCCGGTGACCGCCCCGATCGAGGGAATCGGCTGCCTTGCCGGGATTACTCCGTGGAAGCGCCGCCGGCTGCGCGCGATCTTCGTCAATCGCCATGGACCGCCGGTCGCCCGTACGGCGCGCCTGGCAGTAAGGCTGGCCCAGGCCAACCAAGGCGCCGTGGCAGTCTGGGAATCGCGCAGGCCGGCCGGACTCGATGAACGTGCCGCCAAGGAAGGCGTGGCGGTCTGGTCGATCGAGGATGGCTTCATCCGCTCGGCCGGGTTGGGCGCGGCGCTGGTTCAGCCTTGCTCGCTGGTGCTTGACAGTCAGCGCCCGCATTATGATGCCAGCGCTCCCAGCGATCTGGAAGACCTGCTGCAATCGCGCGACTTTACCGTTGACGAACTGGCCCGCGCCGAAGCCCTGATCGCAAGGCTTCGCGCCGGGGCCATCACCAAATACAACCTGGCCGGGAAGGCACCCGACCTGCCCAAAGGGCAAAGGGTTGTCCTGGTGCTCGGCCAGGTCGATGATGACCTGTCGGTCCTGCGCGGTGGGGGCGGTCAGACCGTTGCCGGCATGGTTGCGGCCGCACGCGCGGCCGAGCCCGATGCCCTATTGCTGTTCAAGCCCCATCCAGACGTCGTGGCCGGGCTGCGCAGCGGCTTGCGCGTTCCGCCCGAGGCCGATCGCGTGATCGAAGACGCCGGGCTGGCCGATCTGTTTGCCTGTGCCGACGCGGTCCACGTGCTGACCTCTCTGGGTGGGTTCGAAGCCTTGCTGCGCAGCCTTCCGGTCACCGTGCACGGTCAACCCTTCTTTGCCGGCTGGGGGCTGACCCTAGACCGCAACCCGGTGCCGCGCCGGACCCGCCGGCTGTCCCTGGCGCAGCTCGTTGCCGGTGCCTTGCTTGCGTACCCCCATTACTTTCGTCCGGATCTGGAACGGCGCTGCGAGGCCGAGGACCTGCTTGACTGGCTTGAAGCGAGCGGACCGGCGCACCTGCCATCGCGGCCGTGGCGCCTGATCGCCGACGCGGCACGCCGGCTTGGGGCATACTTGCGCAAATGAGACGCCTGTTCCATGCAAAGCGCGCCGTCAGGGGCTTGAGGGGATCCACCGGGGAATGACTTACGCGACGCATCCGATCTACGATATCTGGCGCATTCTCGACCGTCCGAGCAACGAGGCCGAGGCGGAGATCCGGGCCCTGACCCAGGTCGCCTACATGGGCGATCAGCAGGCGCTGTGCCGGGTGCTGGGGCGCTACAAGATGTATGTCGACACCCGCGATATCGGCATTGCCAGCCACCTGATGCTCGAAGGGTTCTGGGAACTGTGGGTGACCAAGGCGATGATGCGCTGCGTCCGGCGAGGCAGCGTGGTTGCCGACATTGGTGCCAATCAGGGCTACTTTACCTTGCTGATGGCCGATCTGACCGGCGCGCAAGGCCGGGTTCTGTCCTTCGAACCCAACCCGTCGATGGCCCGGCTGGTGCGCAAGAGCATCGAAGTCAACGGCTTCGACGGCTTCGTCGACTTTCACGAGATCGGGCTGGGTTCGCAGGCCGGCCGCGCCGTGATGGACGCCAGCACGCACCAGCCCGGCGGCGGCCGCACGGTCGAAGCCAAGCGCGGCGACGTGCTGATCAAGCGGCTCGATGCAATAACCCACGCGCGCCGGCTCGATTTCATCAAGATGGATGTCGAAGGCTTTGAACCGATGGTCTGGCAGGGGATGACCCGGCTGCTGGCCCGGCAAAAGCGGCTGACCGTGTTCATGGAATTCACGGTCGGGCGACTAAAGGATCCGGGTGGCTTCCTCGACGAGATCATGAAACACGGCTTCTCGCTCGAAATCATCCAGGCACAAGAAGGGATCGTCCCCATCAGCCGCGAAGCGCTGCTTAACGGGCCGCAATGGGTCGATCACATGCTGGTGTTCCGGCGTGAAACGACGCCGCGCAAGCGACGTGTTTCGAAGTGATACGGTTAGCTGACTTTGTGCATTGCCATCAGGGGGATGCGCGCGCATCCTGAAAGCAAGACAGGCAAAAGCCGACTCGCGGGCCGCAATACTTGCAGTGATTTTACCCCCCCGGGAGATGCGCAGTGGCCCTCGCTTCGGAAATCCAGACGGTCGAACCCACCGGCAACGTCTATGTCGACAGCCTGCTTTCGCCGGTCGGATATGTGCCGGGCACAGTCATCACCTATGTCCTGCAGGGCGCGGCCGGAGATACCGGACTCAATGGCGGGACGCTGTGGGCCAACGAAGGCCGCCGGGCCGGCTTCAACCTGGCGCTGCAAAGCTGGGCAGCGGTGGCCAACGTCGTGTTTCAGGAGGCGGCGGGTCCCTATAACGGCACCCAGAGCACGGCCAATTACGATTGGATCGAAAGCTTCGGCTCGCTCGACCCGTCGCTGCAAAGCCAGCACGACCTGCCGATGGTCGGCACCGCGCTGGGCGCATACAACATCGACACGGGCATCTTCCTTGCAGGCAGCACTGGAAAAGGAGGCAGCGGCTTTGCCGCCTATCTTCATGGCATCGGTCGCGGCCTCGGCCTGCTCGGCCCCTATAACGACCCCGCCACAAACCCGGCTGCGCTGTCGTTTCCGGGGGTAACCTCGCCTTACGAATATGGCGACAACACCCTCAACCAGGGCATCTTTACGGTGATGTCCGATCTCGATGCCTATTGGCAGGTTGGCGCGTCGCCCAACCAGTCCTTCGGCAGCCAGGCCGGGCCGGGAGCCTTCGATATCGCCGCAATCCAGCGCATCTACGGCGCGAACAATGCCACCAATGCCGGGACCAGCACCTATGTCCTGCCCCAGGCCAACGTCACCGGTACCGCGTGGCTGTGCCTGTGGGATGCTGGCGGCAGCGACACGATCCAGGCAGGCGCGACCGGGCTCGACAGCATCATCGACCTGCGCGCCGCGACGCTGCTCAACGCGCCTGGCGGCGGTGGCTACGTCTCGCGCATCACCGGGGTGCTTGGCGGCTTCACCATCGCCAACGGCGTCACGATCGAGAACGCCACCGGGGGCAACGGAGACGACTGGTTCCATGGCAATGGCGCGGCCAATGTCATCACTGGCGGCGCCGGTTTCGACACGGTCGACTATTCCGGGGTGAGCGCCAACCTGGTCATCAATCTGGCCGCCGGGACGGCAAGCGGCGACGGGGCGGATACCCTTATCGGGATCGAAAACGCGCGCGGCGGGTCGGGCAACGATACCCTTACCGCCTTCGCTGGGGCCAGCGTGGTGCGCGACGCGCTCGACCTGAACAAGCCGGCCGGCATGGCCACGACGCTGCAGGCCGCAATCGATCTCGATTACCATTTTTCCGCGCATACCGGCGATCCCGCGATCCAGGCGAGCGGCGGCCAGTCAAGCGTGACGGTCCACGGCTTTAACAGCGGCGGCGAGGACTGGTACAGCTTCTTTCTGAGCAGCGCCGGCACCATCCTGATCGATATCGACAACACCTTCGGCATCGATGCGCTGGTCACCGTCTACAGCGCGGGCGCGATCGAGCTGGGCAGGAGCGACGATTCGAACGCACTCGACGTGGGCAGCGCCAACGTACTCGACAGCTATCTCTCGCTCAACGTCGCGCAAGGCAATCAGCGGATCTACGTCCGCGTCACCACCTTCGGCAGCGATGCCGGAACCTATGACCTCAACGTCTCGGCGGTGACGACGCGGACCGCGGCCGGAACCGTGCTGGTCGGATCGCTGCTCGATGGCGGGGCCGGCGACGATACCCTGATCGGCGGGGCCGGGCTCGACACCCTGATCGGCGGCACCGGCAATGACAGCTATCAGGTCAACGCTCAGGGTGACGTGATCTTCGAAAACCCCGGCGAAGGTATCGACAGCGTCACGACCAGCAGCAACTTCTACCTCTACCAGAATCTCGAGACCCTGACTCTGGCCGGGGGTGCCGGCGGGATTTTCGGGGTCGGCAACGATCTCGCCAACACCATCACCGGGAACGAGGGCGACAACCTGCTGCTCGGCGGGGCCGGCGACGACACGATCAGCGGTGGCGCGGGCAACGATGTGCTTTACGGCGAAAGCGGGGTCGATACGCTAAGTGGCGGCGACGGGGTCGATTACCTGATCGGGGGGATCGGCAACGACGTGCTTGTTGGCGGCAATGCCACCGACGCGCTGTACGGCGAGGACGGCAACGACAGCCTGACCGGGGGGGCCGACTTCGCTACCGACATCTTCTACGGCGGCAATGGCGACGACACGCTTTTCGCCGCTTCGGGCCTTGGTGACTATGACATTCTGAACGGCGCCGCGGGTAACGACACCTACTACGTCGATACCCCCGACGACATCATCTACGAAGGGGTCGGTGAAGGCATCGATACGGTTTACGCCGATATCCAGGGCGCAGGGTATTACCTGTGGTACCAGGTCGATAACTGCGTGCTGCTTGGCACCACGCCGTTTGCCGCGGGGAACGAGAGCGACAACGTGCTGACCGGATCGGCCAGCAACAACTGGCTGCTGGGCAACGGCGGCAACGACACGCTCAACGGCAAGGGCGGCAACGACGTGCTGTTCGGCGATCTGCTCGGCGGGCCGTTCGGCAACGACACCTTCGTCTTCGACGGCGTGGTCGGCCAGGACGTGATTGGCGACTTCCATCATGGGGAAGACAAGATCCGGCTGATCGGATCCTATGCCGACTTCGCAACCACGCTCAGCCATTTTCGCCAGGTCGACGGCGATTGCGCGCTCGATCTGGGCGGCGGCAACCTGATCATCCTGCTCGGCGTTCAATATACCGCCCTGACCGCCGGCGATTTCCTCTTCGGTTAAGCAAACCCGGCGGCAAGGAAGCGTTCGGCCAGCCCGGCAAGGAGCGCAGCCCCGCGCGGCAGGGCGGCTTCGTCGAGCACCATGCGGGTCGAATGGATTCCTTCGCACAGGTTCCAGTCCGATCCTTCGGCGGCAACGCCCAGGAAGAACATCGCGCCGGGGACCTTTTCCAGCACATAGCTGAAATCCTCCGCCCCCATGATCGGCCGGGCCAGTGCGTGCCACACCCCGTCACCGAACAGTGCCGCGGTGGTCTCCGCGCCCAGCGCCGCCGCGCGCGGATCGCACACCGTTACCGGAAAGCCTTCGGTGATCGTGGTTTCGGCCTGCATCCCGTGGGCCTGGGCAATCCCCGTCGCCACCCGTTCGACCATGGCATGCAGCGCGGCGCGGTGGCGCGGGGAGAGCGAGCGCAGCGTGCCGAGCAGGCTGACCGTATCGGGAATGACGTTGTGCGCCGTGCCGCCGGCAATCTTCGATACGGTGCAGACCACCGGATCGTGGGCATCGAACTGACGGGTCACAGCGCTTTGCAGCGCCAGGACGATTTCCGCCGCGACCGGCAGCGGATCGGCGGAGAAATGCGGCATCGAAGCGTGCCCGCCGCGGCCCTTCACGATCACGTCGAACTTGTCCGCCGCCGCCATCAGCGGCCCGGCGCGTCCGGCGATCTGGCCGTGACGGGCATTGGGCATGACGTGCAGGGCAAAGGCCGCATCGGGCAGCGGCGTGCCATCCGCACCGCCGCCGATCAGCCCGTCGTCAATCATGTAGCGCGCGCCGTGATAGCCTTCCTCGCCCGGCTGAAACATGAAGCGCACTTCACCTTTCAGCGAATCGCGGCGATCGCACAGCAGACGCACCGCCCCGGCCAGCATCGCGACATGGGCATCGTGGCCGCAAGCGTGCATCGTCCCGGGAATGGTCGAGGCAAAGTCCAGCCCGGTTTCCTCAGGCATGGGCAGCGCGTCCATGTCACCGCGAAGCAGCACGCTGCGCCCCGGGCCCGCGCCGCCCTGCAGGGTGGCGACCAGGCCGGTGGTCGACCCGCCCTCGCGCCAGGTCAGCGGCAAGTCGGCGAGCGCGGCGCGGATCTTGTCGCGGGTCAGCGGGGTGTGCAGGCCCAGCTCGGGCTCGGCATGGATCGCGCGGCGCAGGGCGGTCATCTCGTCCTGCAGGGCGCGGGCCTGTTCGATCAGCGATTCGTGCAGCATGTCATGCTCCGATGCGGGCGGCGATCCGCCGGGCGGCAGCATTGTGCATTGCGACCGACACCGCAAGCAGGAGGTTGAGCACGAGCGACTGGTAGAGGAAATACCATAGCGGGCTGCCCGCCAGCATCGACAGGCCCAGCACGATCGCCCGCGGGTTCGGGCCAAGGACCTTGCACAGTCGCAGCAGTGGCGGCGCTTCGGCGCGGACCGCGGACGCAATCGCTTCGAGCCGCGCCGGATCGCCGTGTGCCGCCGCGACCGCCGCGTCGATCCGCAAGGCATGGGGGGTCATGCCGCTGGCGACGGCGAGGTAGGCTGAAACCAGCCTGCCCCCCCAGCTTCGCCTGGTCGCCGATCCTTCGCCGTCATGGCTCGCGCGCAGCCAGGGGGTGCCATAGACCCAGTACTGGTACTGGCGGCGCTGTACCTCGACATGGTTCGACTGCACGGCGTGGCTAACCCCCGCGAACAGCATCAGCGCATAGCTCAAGCCGGCAGAGGGCAGCAGCCCCTGGCCGGCCAGCAGCCAGCCCAGCACCAGATAAAGCACCACGTGGCTCAGGTAATCGCACAGTCCGTCGACCATTTCGCCGATCGGGCTGGCACGGCCGGTCAGCCGGGCCAGATCGCCGTCGGCGCCGTCGACCACGTGCCAGGTCATGTGCAGCGCCATGCCCAGTGCCGCGCTCCACGGATAGTACGGCTGGGCATAGGCGGCCGCGGCCACGATCACGGTGAATGCCCCGATAACCGACACCATGTTCGGGGTCAGCGGCGTGCGGGCAAACAGACGGGCCAGCTGCCAGGCCAGCGGGTGATAGAGATAGTAGTTGAGCGGATCCTGCAGTTCGCGTGGACGCATTGGCCGTTTGGGCGCGCCCTGCGCGGCGAGAGATGCCGAATCCACTGTCAAAACCCCGTCACTTGCACCCGATCGGGTTCGCATAGCGTCATTAACCGTGCAAGCAATGCTGCAAGGTGATAGAGGTGTCACCGATTCACCGCAGTTTCAGCAGAGAATCGCCATTCGGCTTGACGTTCGGCCACGCAGTTGCTTTGGACTGCGCCACAATGACGCGGAAACGTAACAAAATCGCACGCGTCGCCTCACGCTAAGGGATAGAATCGCACATGAAGCCCATCAAGGTCGCCATGATTGGCGTTGGCAACTGCGCAAGCTCGCTGGTCCAGGGCGTTGCCTTTTACCGCCAGAACAACTCTTCAGAAGGCCTGATCCACGACAAGATCGGTGGCTATGGCGCCGGTGATGTCGACTTCGTGCTGGGCATCGACGTCGATGCGCGCAAGGTTGGCAAGGATATCGCCGATGCCATCTTCGCCGCGCCGAACAACACCACCGTATTCATGCCGCAGGTCCCGCAGACCGGTGCCAAGGTGATCATGGGCAAGGTATTGGACGGCGTCGCGCCGCACATGACCACTGTCGGTGACAAGGGCTTCATCGTCTCCGATGCCGCCGAAGCAACCCACGACAGCATCGTCGCGGCCTTGAAGGACACCGGCACCGAAGTGCTGCTGAACTTCCTGCCGGTCGGATCGCAGGATGCCACCGAATTCTACATGGAATGCGCGCTCGAAGCCGGCGTGGCCGTGGTCAACTGCATGCCGGTGTTCATCGCCAGCCGCCCCGAATGGGAAGCGCGCTTCCGCGATGCCGGGATCCCGATCGTGGGTGACGACATCAAGGCCCAGGTCGGTGCCACGATCGTCCACCGCGTGCTGTCCAGCCTGTTCGCTGCCCGCGGCGTGACGATCGAGCGGACCTACCAGCTCAACACCGGCGGCAACACCGATTTCATGAACATGCTCGACCGTCAGCGTCTGGGTTCGAAGAAGGAATCGAAGACCGAAGCCGTCCAGGCGATGCTGGCCCAGCGGCTTGAGGATGAGAACATCCACGTCGGTCCGTCGGACTATGTTCCCTGGCAGAAGGACAACAAGCTGTGCTTCCTGCGACTTGAGGGCAATCAGTGGGGCAATGTCCCGATGAACCTGGAACTGCGCCTTTCGGTCGAAGACAGCCCCAATTCGGCCGCATGCGTGATGGACGCGATCCGCTGCTGCAAGGTGGCGTTGGAACGCGGTGAAGGCGGGGCCCTGATCGGCCCGTCGGCCTACTTCTGCAAGCATCCGCCGCAGCAGTTCGTCGATGACCTCGCCGCCCAGATGGTTGAGGAATACGTTGCCGAAACGCCGCTTGCGGCCGAATAGGCTTCGCTCCGCGAACAAAGGGACGGCGCCGGGGAACCGGCGCCGTTTCCGTATCGGGACCAGACGATGGATGCTCTTATAATCGCCGCCGGTTTCGGCAGCCGCCTGCGCGATCTGTCCGATTCGAAGCCGCTGACACCGATTGCCGGGATTCCCCTGCTTGAACTCGGCGTGCGCCAGGCCAAGGCGGCGGGGGCGCAAAAGGTTGTTGTCGCGACCGGGCACGAGGCTGAACGGCTGGAGGCGGCGCTGCCCGGTCTGGCGGTACGGTGCGGCCTTCCGGTCGAGGCGGCGCGTGTCGCTGACTGGTCGAAGCCGAATGGCTGGTCGGTCATGACCGGGGCGGAGCGGATTGCGGGCGACTTTCTGCTGATGATGGCCGACCATATCTTTTCCGCCGGCATCCTGTCCGGTCTGGCGCGCCAGGGCGGCGCGGACCGTGGGGTCACCCTGGCAATCGATCGCCGGCCGGATAATCCGCTGGTCGATCCGGACGACGCCACCTGGGTCGAAACCGGCGATCGCGGCTTTATCCGCGCGATCGGCAAGACCATTCCCGTATACGATGCGGTCGATTGCGGTGCTTTCCTGGCCACTCCTGAGCTGGCGCAAGCCATCGCGGCGGCGATAGCCGCGGGCAAGGCAGGCAGCCTGTCCGACGGGATGCAGGCCCTGGCCGACGTCGGACGTGCGGCGACGTGGGATGTCGGCAATGCCTGGTGGCTCGACGTCGACGATCCTCGCGCCCACGCCCTGGCCGAAGCACAGGCGCCGCGGGAACTGGCAGAGGTCTATTCGGCGATCAGGGATATCTAAGCCGGATGCGCGTGTGCAGGTCGGCCTGCGTCACGCGCAGTCGGACCGAGCTGAAATTCGGCAGGCCTGCCAGCGTTGCAGGGTTGTTGGTGAATCCGAAGCCTTCGGCAGGAAAGCCCAGCCCGCTGCGGTTGAACTTCTGGTTGCCGTCCTCGTCGTGATAGATCGCCACTGCGTAAATGCCCGCGGCGGGAAGGAAGATGCAGGCCTCTGTCGTGCCGGGCCGGGCCGGAACACGCATCACGGCGAGCGAGCCGCGCTTGACCAGGAAGCGCGAACGATCGTCCGCATAAAGTGTCAGCGCGATCAGGCCATTGCCGCTGCGCACTTCGTCCACGGTTACGCGAAGCCAGACAGCGCTGGGCGTGCCGACGCAATCGGCCGGGGCAAGGGGCTGGGCATGGGCACTGGCAGCCATCAGCAGTGCCGCCGCGCCATACGCCGCCCAACGCGCAAACCGCCCCGATCCAGCCTTCATTCAGTCCGCCCCGCTGAACCGCTGTCATCAACGATTCTTCCTCGATCAAGACTAATCGTCTGATCGGCAAGTGCAAGCAAGGCGCCGCGATGGCAGATCATCACCACGGTCATCCGTCCCTTCAGCCCGGTCAGAGCCTTGGCGATCAGGGCTTCGTTATGGCTGTCCAGCGCGCTGGTTGCCTCGTCGAGGATCAGCAGGCCCGGGCGGCGCAGCAGCGCCCGCGCCAGCATCAGTCGCTGGCGCTCCCCGCCTGACAGAGTGCGTTCACCGTCCCCGATCCGGGTGTCGATCCCGCCAGGCCAGTCGAGGACGAACTGACAGGCCGCATCGCGCAGCGCGGCTTCGATTCGGGCCATATCTGCATCGGGCGCAGCCCACAGCAGGTTGGCGCGCACCGTGTCTGACAATACTGCCGGGTCCTGCTGAACGTAGGCGACTTGCGAGCGCCAGGCGCGGCGCTGCGCCGGATCGAGCGGGATCCCGTCGATGATCAGATCACCCGTATCGGGATTGATCAGTCCGCCGAGCACGTCAGCCAGCGTACTCTTGCCTGCCCCCGAAGCGCCGGTCACCGCGACAAGCGAACCTGCCGTTATCGAAAAGGACGCCGTATCGAGCGCCGGTGCGTCTGCCTGGGCATAGCGAACCGTGACCGCGTCCAGGGCAATGGCCTGGCGCAGGTACGGTGGCGGGGTCTTGGGCAGTTCTGCCTCGCGCGCGGCTTCGGCCAGGTCGATCAGCGCGTAGGCGGCGTCGATCGCCGGCCGGGAATGAGCATAATTCTGCCAGGCTTCCTGCAGTGATCCGACCAGCGGCAAAGCCCGCGCGAACAGAGCGACGACCGGCAGGATCTGCACGCCGTTCAGCCCCCAGCGCGCGACCGCAAGCCATACCAGCACTGCCAGAACGGCCGCCCCGCCTCCCTGCAGGGCGATCTGCCCGCGCCCCAGATCACGCTGATAGGCGATCCGGGTTCGGGTCAGATCGGCAAATCCGGCAAAGGCGCCCGCTTCGGCGCGCGCCTCTCCCTGCAGGCTTTTTACTGTGCGCAGTGCGTCCAGGGTTTCGCCCAGACCGGCATGTATTGTCCGGTAAGCCCGCCCCATCGCCTCACCCAATTGCGCAGCGCGACGGCGGGTTCCGGCATAGGCCCACAGCACCAGCAATCCGCCCAGACCGCCGCCGATCGTGACGAACGGCGCAATCGCCAGTCCGGCGATACCCAATCCGGCCAGGGTGATCAGCGCTGCCAGCCCGGCTGCCGCCTGATTGATCCCGAAACCGGACCTGTCGATATGGGAAATCAGCACGCTGGCACTGTCGGAGCGGCGCATCTGCGCCAGGCTGCGCCAATCGGCATTGAGCAGCGCCCGCCACGCCCTCTGCCTGAGCGCATTGATCACGGCCAGCTCAAGGCGCAGGCCCGCGGCGTTGCGGGCCTGGTTGATCACTGCCCGCAGCAAGACCAGCAGCACGAACGCGGCCAGCGCCGGACCAAGTGTCAATCCGACCCCCCATGCGGCCAGCCTGCTCCCAAGCAATCCGCCATCTGCCGCGCCAAGCGAGGCCAGCAGCGGCACCAGCAACATCACGCCCAGGCTTTCGGTCAGCGCCGATGCCACCATCAGCACAAGCAGCCATGCCGCCCCGGTGCGGTGCGCGGGGCCGATCAGACGGTTGAGCGATTGGAGCATGGCGGCAAGGCTAGCAGGTTTGGCTGCGCTGAAAACCGCTCAGGCTTCGTGCGAGGCGTTGCTGCCGGTCATGAAGCGGACATAGCGGCCCATGGCGATGGCCCGTGGCAGACGGAACGCGTGCGGAAAATAGATATCGTTCTCGATCGACTGGGCTGCGGGCCAGTTATCGATATTGGCAAGCAGCAGGTCGGTATCGATCAGTCCGGCCAGTACGGGATCGGCACGGATCGCTGCGACCTCGCGCCGCATGTCATCGCGTCGCGGTGTCAGGCGCTTGTGCCAATCGGAATTGTGCTGGCCATGGCCTGGCATCGTCCGCTGGGCCTCGGGCATCAGGCCGCGGCCCAGTTCGCGGCCAAGCCAGCGGGTCTGGCCATCGCGCAGGAACATGTCGGTGGGCAGGCCCAGACAGAAATCGACGAGCGGACGATAGGACGTCGGATCGCGCATCGACACTTCATAGAGTTGTTCCCAGCCCTGGATCATGTCCGAGCCTTCGACGTCACCGCGGGCAAAGTTGTCGCGGATCAGGCCTTCGCGCCAGCCGTAGAGCGGGCGTTCATAACGGGTCCCGGCCTGCCTGGCGCGCGCTTCGACTGCGAAGTCTCGCAAGGCTTCGGGGCGCAGCGCGCTAATCTCGACATTGTCGGAATCGATGCTGCGGCCGCGCAGGTGCATGGCCAGGCGCCAGACCGGGTAGGGCAACATCGGCGCAACCGCCAGGGCGAGAAAGCGCCAGCCGAGCGAGCCAGGCCGAAGGGACTCGCCGCGCAAGGCGCGCCACAGCTCGATCAGCCGGCCCTTGCGCAGATATTCGGCATACCCCCAGTTGCCAGAGGCGCTGAAGGTGAAGTTGCCGTGATCGGCAGAGAGCACCATGTCGCACCCGGCGTCGCGCGCTGCGGTGAAGATGCCGTGATAACGGAAGAACGCCGCCAGGTTCACCGTTCCCGTACCCATCGCCAGGAACATGTCTTCCAGGCGGTGATCGAATTCGTAGTCGCGGTTGTCGACGAAATGCGGTTCGATGGCCGGGTGTATCGCGCAGAATGCCCGCACTGCGGGCCCCTCGTCGGCCAGCCCGCCTGGAATATCGGGCTGGCCGTGGCCCTCCAGCGGAACATAGGTGAAGGCCTGCAACCGGCGTTCCTGTGGCATTCCGCGCAACAGGCGGGCCGCCACGTTGGGACTGTCGAGCCCGCCCGACAACAGGACCCCGGCATTATGGGCGCTGTCGCGATAGCGTGCGCAGGCGTCGGTCAGCAGCCTGTCGGCCTCATCAACATAGTCGCGGGCGCTGGCCCTGGGCTGCTTTGGTACTTTCAGCGGATCATAGAACCGGTGCGCCCGCCGGGCCTGGGCAGAAACATGGACGACAGCGCCGTAGGGCACCTTGAATGACCCTTTGAGATAGCTCTCTTCGTCGGTCAGGTTGAAATAGAGGCTGTCGACCAGGCGCTGGCGATTGAGCACGCGCGGCAGACCCATGGCCTCCAGGACCCGCGGCACGGATGCGGCGGCGACTGCGTCCTGATTGTGCATGTAGTAGAGTGGCGGCCCGTAGAGCGGACTTCGCGCCAGACGCAGTTCGCCCGATCCCGGACGATGATAGGTTGCGCAGTACCCGCCAAGGACCTTGCAGTCGGCCTCATCCCCCCAGGCCTTGACCGCGCAGCCATAGACGTGCGCCTGATCGTCGGCCGGGCAACCAAGTTCGGCCGCCAGTTCGCGGCAGTTGTCGATCCAACCGTGGACCTGCACCGCCGTGCCATCGGATAGAATCGTCGGAGCCAGGCTTGTCCGGCCAGCCAGTTTGCGGCGCTGCGAACGGGCTGGCAGGTCGCCAACCCGGGGCAGCTGCCACGCAATTCGGTTGTCATCGCGCCAGGCGGATACGGCAACCCCGGCGAACAAGCCAAGCGAGGCACCTGTCCGCTCGCCCAAACCGTCTTCGCTGGCGCGCGGCCCGATCAGAAGTGCCAGCACCTAGCTTTCCCGCAAGCGCGGACCGGCGCTTATTCGGCTTAGGATCTCGGGTTCGGGCTGGCACCGTTGTTGTTGGCCGATGCCGATCCCGCGACGTCGCCGATCTTGCCAAGCTTGATCAGTTCGGGCTTGCTCCAGCTTTTCGCGGTCTGCACAGTCTTGGACACGGGTCTTCTCCGATCAAAATGCTGGATAATAGTTGATCCGCGTTATCCGCGATTCCCAAGTGTTTGGCAAGGTCTCGCCACGGTCACGGCAGAATCAGCACGGGCACCCACGGGCCCGGCAGATCGCCCAGCACGATCGTTCCGCCCATTTCGACCCAGGCATGAAGATCGTCACCCCCGCCCCGCGCGCCGGCTGGTCGGACAGCGATGATCACGCGGTGGGGCAGGCCGCGCATGCGCAGCATCCGGCTCAGCGCCATGGCCCGGGGCAGGCACTTGCAGGCGAAGGGCAGGCGCAACGCCGCCCGATCGACATGTTGCGCCAGCTTTCGCGCCTGCCGCATCGCCGTATCGGAAGCCTCGCCAGCCAGGCCCAGGCGTCCTTGCCAGGCTTTCAGCGGTACCAGCGCGAGTGCGCATCGCGCCGCGACCAGCGCAAGCAACGCCTCGGTGGTTCGTACCCGCAGGCGCCAGGGATCAGGTGTTTTCGATGAATCCGGCATCGGCCAGCTGCGCCAGAAAGACGTCAAGGTCCGCCGCGACTTCGTCAACCGCAGCGCCGTGCGCGGCAGCCAGCACCGTGACCAGCTTGTCGCGGCTGCGGGTCCCGTCGATCAGCGGCCAGATTTCCGCTCCCGTCCCGGTCAAAGAAAAGAACGTCCCGTCATCCAGATTAAGCAGGACGATCTCATCGTCGACCGCGGTTTCGGAAAATGCGCCGCGACGTTTGGCAAGCAGTCCGGACATGGTCACCCCCGTTCCTTGATATGTGCGGCGATTCCGGCGGTGACGGCTGCAAAGCTGGCGTCATCGCGTGGCCGCACCAGCCGCTCCATCACAATAGTCCGGGCCAGCTCTGCGACCAGCGCAAAGCGCTGCGCCAGCGTATCATTGCGGGCGGCAACGAACAGGTCTGTGGTGTAGTGGTCATCGTTGATCCGCGCCACCCTTCCGGCACCGACGATCGGCGCAAAGACCGGACCCTCCCCATCCTCCAGGAAGATCAGCCGGGCCAGCGGCAAGACCTCGCCAACCGGCCCTGCCAGGGGTTCGGCGTAGTATTTGTCGATCTCCGGATCGACTTTCTCCAGCGCACGCGTGCCGGTCAGAGCCAGGGCCTGCGGCGTCAATTTAAGCCGCTTGTGTCCGGGCAGGCACAACACCCGCGCCGGATCGCTGATGTCCAGCACCAGCGTGTCGTCGCAGAACAGCGGCAGCCCGTGGGCACCCAGCGCCGCTGTCAGGGTGGATTTTCCCGCACCGCTCGGTCCGGAAAACGCGTAGACCGCGCCGTCCCACGCCACGGCAGAGGCATGGAACGGCATGAAGCCATGGATTGCGGCAATCGCTGCATAGACGCTGCCGTTCAGCCATAGTTCCTGCTCCGCCGGATCCGCCATCGCGCTGCGGGTCATCGTCACGCCACGGCCCTTCGCGTAATGGAAGGCATAGCCCGTCGTGGTGTTGAGGATAAAAGCCTCGCCATCAAGCCGCATCGATCCGGGCGGAACCGCATGTCCGCCAAGCTGGCTTGGCACGGTACCTTCACGCAGCCTGGCCTCGGCGGCGAGCAGCGCCGGCGCACTGGCGATCTTGCTGTGAATGGCGGAAACGGGGGACATTGCCGGGCGGCATGCCCCCCGCTCTGGCCAAGGTCAACTCTGCGGCAGGGCGAATGGGATGCGGTCCACCCCAGATACAGTGTGGAAAACACGTGATTCCGCGCTTGTTCACGCAAGATGCGGTGGCTAAGCGCCGCTTAAGGAGCCGCGTCAAACCCCATGCCCGCGCCGCTGATTTCACCCTCGATCCTGTCCGCCGACTTTGCCCGGTTGGGCGAAGAGGTGCGCGCCGTTGACGCCGCCGGCGCCGACTGGATCCACATCGACGTGATGGACGGGCATTTCGTGCCCAATCTGACGATCGGCCCGATGGTAGTGAAGGCGCTGCGCCCGCACAGTGCCAAGCCCTTCGATGTGCACCTGATGATCACCCCGGTCGATCCGTTCATCGATGCCTTTGCCGAAGCCGGGGCCGATATCATCACGTTCCATCCCGAAGCCGGCCCGCACGCCCACCGCACCGTGCAGGCGATCAAGGCCCACGGCAAGAAGGCCGGCATCTCGCTCAACCCTGCCACTCCGGCCAAGATGCTCGACTATCTCTATGACGAGATCGACCTGGTCCTGGTGATGAGCGTCAACCCCGGCTTTGGCGGGCAGAGCTTCATCCACAGCCAGCTGCGCAAGATCGAGGCCGTGCGCAAGGCGATCGACAAGAGCGGGCGCGACATCCGGCTCGAAGTCGACGGCGGGGTCGATGCCGAGATCGCGCGGCTCTGTGTTGCCGCCGGGGCCGATGTGCTGGTGGCCGGAAGCGCGACGTTCCGCGGCGGTCCGGAACGCTATGCGGCCAATATCGCCGCGCTCAAGGGTCTGGGGTGAGCCATGGCCGATGCCCTTTCCACCCGCCACGCCGCCGGATCGATCCGGGATCACGTGGCGCCGGCGGAAGGGACGGGGCCGGCCATTCCGCTGGCGGCGGGCTGCGAGGAGGGCGCCTTGACCGAGGCTGACGTGCCCCCGGCAGAAGCGCTGCCTTCGCAGGCACCCGGCGAACTGATCGAGCCGGGCCGCGCGCTGGCACTGGCCGATTTTGCCCCGCCCGCGGTCGGCGCCGGGGAACGACTGCTGCGCTTTGCCTACCGCCTCGGCATTCCCGGTTCGGCGCTGTCGGGCCATTTCGGCAAGACTGCCAAGCCGCGCCTGCTGGCCACGGTGCACAGCCCACTGCCCGGATCGCGCGTCGCCGGCACCGCCTTGCGCGCCGGGCATTTCCTGGTCCATGGCGTCAAGGCACCGATCGCCCAGGTCGATTTTGCCGGTGCGGCGCGGATGGCCCCGCCACTGGAGCGGGTGGTTCATTCCTTCGCCTGGCTGGCTGATCTCGACGCCTGCGGGCCGCGCGAACAGGGCGCGCCTGTGGCAGAGCGCGTGCTGTCGGCATGGCTCAATGCCAATCCCGGCGCGCCGTCGCGGCCGGGCAAGGGTCCGGCGTGGATGGTCGGCAATGCCGGAACCCGGCTGCTCAACTGGCTGGTCCACGCTCCGCTGATCCTGTCCGGAAACGACTCCGCGCTGCGCAGCCGGGTGTTCGTCCAGATCGGCGATACGGCCCGCTGGCTCGACAAGAACGTCGGCCGCGCCGAAGACCTGCTGGGCGAAGTCGCCGGGTGGTGCGGGATCGTCGCGGCGGGACTGCTGCTGCCTGATGGCAAGCCGCGCCGCCTGTTCGGCGAAGCCGGTCTGGTCAAGGCACTGGGCGAAATGGTCGGCGACGATGGCGGGGTGCTGTCGCGCAGTTCCCTGATGCAGATGGAAGCGATCGCCCTCCTGGTGCGGCTGCGCGCCTGCTATCAGGCAGTGCGGCGCGATCCGCCGCAGGCGCTGGAAGCGATCATGGGGCTGCTGGTCCCGCCCCTGCTGGCGCTGACCCACGGCGATGGCTCACTGGGTTCGTGGCAGGGCGGCTGGGCGGTCGATGCGGCCGACCTTGCCGCGCTGATCGGTGCTTCGGGTGTACGCACTCGCCCTCTGCGCGATGTTCGGCAATGGGGCTATCAACGGGTCGTGGCTAGCAAGTCGATCCTGCAGTTCGATGCCGCGCCGCCGCCGCTGGCCAAGCATGCCCGTTCGGGCTGCGCCTCGACCCTGGCGTTCGAATTCAGCCAGGCGGGGCAGCGAATCATTGTAAACTGCGGCGGCGCGGCCTGCGCCGGCGGATTGATCCCGGTGCGGCTGGAGCAGGGCCTGCGTGCCACCGCCGCCCATTCGACCCTGGTGCTCGACGATGCCAATTCAACCGCCGTGGTCATCGGCGGCAAATTGGGCGGCGGCGTTTCCGAGGTCGAGGTCGATCGCCGCGTCATTCCGGGCGAGCGCCAGGGCGGGGCGACCCGGCTCGAGGCCAGCCACAACGGCTATGCCTCGCGCCACGGGCTGATCCACCGCCGTATCCTGATCCTGCGCGACGACGGCAGCGAACTGCGCGGCGAGGATCTGCTGGTGCCGAAAAGTGGCAAGGGCAAGACCGGCAAGGTCGGCTTCGCCATCCGTTTTCATCTTGGCGCCGGGATCGAAGTCGGCCTGTCCGAGGACGGCCAGGGCGCAGGGCTGGCCCTGCCCGACGGGTCCTATTGGCAGTTCCGGGTCGGGGGTGAGGGGCAGGTCACACTTGAAGAAAGCTTGTGGGCTGACGGGCAGGGCCGACCGCAACCGATCCAGCAGCTGGTCATCTCGGGCATGGCCTCGCGCGGCGGCGGCAGCTTTGCCTGGCTGCTCAAGAAAATGGGATAAGCGAACGTGAGTGAAGTAAAGATCCGCCGGGCACTGCTGTCGGTGTCCGACAAGACCGGGCTGGTCGAACTGGGCCAGGCCCTGGCCGCGCATGGGGTCGAACTGGTTTCGACCGGCGGCACGGCCAAGACGCTGCGCGATGCGGGTCTTGCGGTGCAGGACATTTCCGACCTGACGGGCTTTCCCGAAATGATGGACGGGCGGGTCAAGACGCTGCACCCGAAGGTCCACGGCGGACTGCTCGCGGTGCGCGACAATCCCGAACACGCCGCAGCGATGGCCGCCTACGGCATCGGCGCGATCGACCTGGTCGTGGTCAGCCTCTATCCCTTCGCGCAGACCGTTACCCGCGGCGCGGCGCGCGACGAGGTGATCGAGAACATCGACATCGGCGGGCCCAGCATGGTCCGCTCGGCCGCCAAGAACCACGGCTTTGTCGCCATCGTCACCGATCCGGCGGACTATGCCCTGGTCGCGAGGGGCACGACCACGCTGGAAGAGCGCAAGCGGCTGGCAGCAAAGGCCTTTGCCCTGACGGCGCAATACGACGCGACAATCGCGGCCTGGTTCGCTTTTGCCGATCAGGGCGAGATGTTCCCCGAAAGCGCCGCAATCCCGCTGAAGCGCGCCGACGAACTGCGCTATGGCGAGAATCCGCACCAGAAGGCCGCGCTCTATCTGCCCGCCGGGCCGGCGACACCGGGGGTGGGCCAGGCCGAGCAGGTCCAGGGCAAGGAACTCAGCTACAACAATTACAACGATGCCGACGCCGCGCTCGAACTTGTCGCCGAATTCCGCGACGGGCCGCCGACGGTGGTCATCGTCAAGCATGCCAACCCGTGCGGGGTCGCTACCGGCGATACCCTGCTTGAAGCCTATCAGGCGGCCTTTGCCTGCGACAGCGTCTCGGCCTTTGGCGGGATTATCGCCTGCAACCGCCCGCTCGACGGTGCCACCGCAAGCGCGATCTGCGAGATCTTCACCGAGGTGGTGATCGCGCCGGGTGCCGATGACGCCGCGCGCGCGATATTCGCGGCCAAGAAGAACCTGCGGCTGCTGCTGTGCGGGCCTTTCGCCGATCCGCATCGTGCGGGGGTAACGCTCAAGTCGATCACCGGCGGATTCCTCCTCCAGTCGCGCGACAACGGCACGCTCGGCGATCTGCAGGTGGTGACGAAGCGGCAGCCCACGCCGCAGGAACTGGCCGATTGCCGCTTTGCCTGGACCGTCGCCAAGCACGTCAAATCGAACGCCATCGTCTATGCCAAGGACGGGATTACTGCCGGAATTGGCGCGGGTCAGATGAACCGCCGCGATTCCTCGCGCATTGCCGCGATGAAGGCTGCCGAGGCGGCGGAAAAGTTCAGCTGGGGGCAAAGCCGCACGGTCGGCAGCGCGGTTGCCTCCGATGCCTTCTTCCCCTTTGCCGACGGGCTGCTGGCGGCTGCCGAAGCAGGGGCAACGGCGGTGATCCAGCCGGGCGGATCCATCCGCGATGACGAGGTGATCGCCGCCGCCGACGCGGCCGGACTGGCCATGGTTTTTACCGGCATGCGCCATTTCCGCCACTGAACAGGCATTAACCGCATCGCTTCACCGCGAGTCCGCTGCATTTCGTCGCGATCATGTCGGGGAATCGACCACGTTCACTCGACGGTAAGGGCCTGATCTGCACTAGGGCCGTCAAGCGAATCACCGCATTTCCGAAAGCCGCCGTCATGGGCCTGTTCAAAGCTGATCTGTACCGTTCCTTCGCCGTCGGCTTTGCCCTGGGCGCGGCGGCATTGCTGGCGACGGCTGGCAGCTGGGCCGATACGCCCAAGAGCGGCGTGATCCCCGCCGCCGAAGCCGCGCCGATCGCGATCGACCAGACGCGCTGAGCCGCGATTTGCGCCGCAGCCTGCGGCGTCCTATATCTGCCGCATGGCGGCACATCATCATCACCACGAACCCCACGGCGAAAGCCTGATCGAGGCGGCGCGGTCCGAGCTTGTCGATGCGGGCGAGCAGTGGACCGACATGCGCGGCGAAGTCTTCCAGGTCCTGATGGACCAGCCGCGCCCCGCCTCGGCCTATGACATTGCCGAGGATGTGTCCAAGGCGCGGGGCAAGCGCGTTGCCGCCAATTCGGTTTACCGCATCCTCGACCTGTTCGTGAAAACCAATCTGGCCCGCCGGGTCGAAAGCGCCAATGCCTATGTCGCCAACCCGCATCCAGGCTGCCGCCACGATTGCATTTTCCTGATCTGCGACAGCTGCGGCAAGGCCACCCACATCGACGACGACAAGCTGACCGGCGCGCTGGTCGACGCCGCCCACAAGGCCGGCTTCGCCGACATCCGCCCGGTGGTCGAGCTGCGCGGTCTGTGTGGTGACTGTTCGGAGTCCTGATTGGTACGCGATCGCCTCCGCGATTGGCGTTGCTAGGACAGGCCGTGTGGCCTGTCCGCACTCAACCAAATTGCGTCAGACTGAGCAGGTTGCCGTCGGGGTCGGGAAACCAGGCCACGGCCGATCCGCCTTGGGGCGCGCGCCAGATGCCCGCGGCGTCCTGACTGTAACCTTCATAGATCTTGAATGCGACACCCTTGGCCCTCAGCGCAGCCACGGTGGCGGCAATGTCGGCGACGTGCCAGCCCAGCACCGTGTGCCCCGGCGCCTGATAGCCCTCGACCGTCGTCAGGCGCATGGGGGTGCGATTGCCAAGATCGAAAGTCACGGCATGGTCGTCCTCGCCCAGTACGCGCAGGCCCAGGACATCGGCGTAAAATGCTTTCGATTGCGCCCGGTCGGCGGTGATCACGAAGCAAAGCGGCGCGGCAGCGGCAGGCAGGCTCATCGGGCAAGTTCCTTTTGGTGCAGGAGGGTACGGGCGTGCGCCGGACTCAATCGACAGCGCTGTAGCAAGTGTGTAATGCACTGGCCATGAGCCAATCTCCGGCAACCCCGCTGCTCGATACGGTCGACACCCCCGAAGACCTCCGCCGCCTTGCCCCCGGACAGCTGCGCCAGCTGGCCGATGAACTGCGCGCCGAAACCATCGCCGCGGTCGGGCAGACCGGCGGCCACCTGGGATCGGGTCTGGGCGTGGTCGAACTGACGGTTGCGATCCACTATGTCTTCAACACCCCGGCGGACCGGCTGGTGTGGGACGTCGGCCATCAGGCCTATCCGCACAAGATCATCACCGGGCGGCGCAGCCGGATGACCACGCTGCGACAGGGCGGCGGCCTGTCGGGCTTCACCAAGCGCAGCGAAAGCGAATACGATCCGTTCGGCACCGCCCACAGTTCGACCTCGATCTCGGCGGCGCTGGGCTTTGCCGTGGCCAACCAGTTGGCAGGCACTCCGGGCAAGGGCATTGCCGTGATCGGCGACGGCGCGATGAGCGCGGGCATGGCCTATGAGGCGATGAACAACGCCAAGCAGGCGGGCAACCGCCTGGTCGTGATCCTCAACGACAATGACATGTCGATTGCCCCGCCGGTCGGCGGTCTGTCCGCCTATCTCGCCAAGCTGGTGTCCTCGCGGCCGTTCCTGAGCTTGCGCGACATTGCCCGGCGTCTGTCGCGCAAGTTGCCCGAGCCGCTGCACAAGGCAGCCAAGAAGACCGACGAATTTGCCCGCGGCATGGCGATGGGCGGGACTCTGTTCGAGGAGCTGGGCTTCTACTACGTCGGTCCGATCGACGGGCACAATCTGGATCAGCTGGTGCCGATCCTGGAAAACGTCCGCGACGCTGCCGAAGGCCCGTGCCTGATCCATGTCGTAACGCAAAAAGGCAAGGGTTACGGCCCAGCCGAAGCAGCGGCCGACAAGTACCACGGGGTACAGAAGTTCGACGTTATCACCGGCCAGCAGGTCAAGGCCGCACCCGGCGCTCCGTCCTACCAGAACGTCTTCGGCGAAACGCTGGCCAAATTGGCCGACAGCGACCCGACGATCTGCGCAATCACCGCGGCGATGCCGAGTGGCACCGGTGTCGACAAGTTCGCCAAGGCCCACCCCACCCGCGCCTTCGACGTCGGGATTGCCGAACAGCACGCGGTGACCTTTGCCGCCGGGCTGGCTGCGCAGGGGATGCGCCCGTTCTGCGCGATCTATTCGACTTTCCTCCAGCGCGCCTATGACCAGGTGGTCCACGACGTTGCGATCCAGAACCTGCCGGTCCGCTTCGCGATCGACCGCGCCGGGCTGGTCGGGGCCGACGGCGCGACCCATGCCGGCAGCTTCGACGTGACCTATCTGGCCAGCCTGCCCAATTTCGTGGTGATGGCCGCGGCGGACGAGGCCGAGCTGGTCCACATGACCTATACCGCCGCCTGCCACGACAGCGGCCCGATAGCCTTCCGTTATCCTCGCGGCAACGGCACCGGGGTAGCGCTGCCCGAAGTGCCGGAGCGGCTCGCGATCGGCAAGGGCCGGGTGGTCAGGCACGGCACCAAGGTCGCGATCCTGTCATTGGGCACGCGGCTGGCCGAAGCGCTCAAGGCCGCCGATCAGCTCGAGGCCAAGGGGCTGTCGACCACGGTCGCCGACCTGCGCTTCGTCAAGCCGCTCGACAACGATCTGATCCGCCAGTTGATGACTACCCACGAAGTCGTGCTGACGGTCGAGGAAGGCAGCATCGGCGGGCTCGGCGCCCATGTCCTGACCATGGCCAGCGACGAAGGCCTGACCGATGCCGGCCTCAAGATCCGCACCCTGCGCCTGCCCGACCGCTTCCAGGACCAGGACGCGCCGGACAAGCAGTACGATGCGGCTGGCCTAAACGCCCCGCACATCGTCGACGCCGTGCTGAAAGCGCTGCGGCACAACTCGGCGGGGGTTGAGGAAGCTAGGGCTTAGGTCAGCCCACCCACCGCCACACCCCCGCGGCCATGCCGATCAGCCAGCCGTGCGCCCAGGTTGCAGCCAGCCATAGGGCGAGGCCGCCCAGCCACGGCACCGCGCCGGCCTGGGCCAGCGCGCCAAGCCGGGGCCAGTAACTGGTCTTGCTTTCCCATTCGCGCCACGCCGGGCCCATCAGCGCTTCCTTCTTGCCGTCCTGCATCCGCGCGCCGACCAGCGCGAGCACGCCGATCGCGATGCTCAGCACGATTACCCGCGGGGTGGGGCTTACCGCCACGTGGGCAACGCTCCACAGCGCGAAGGACCACATCATCGGGTGGCGGGTGACGTGGAACACCCCGTGTGGGCCCTTGGCGGCAAGTTCTGCCGCGCCCGGCGCGGGCAGCGCGGGATTGCCCAGGAACGATCCGATCAGCAGAACCGAAGCGATCAGCATGATCAGCGTCGCCAGCGCACAGGCCAGGTCTGCTTGCCCGTTCCACGCGGGAACGCCCGGATCGGCGGCGCGGAACGCGAAAACGACCCACGCGAACGTGGCCAGGGCGACCAGCGAATAGAGACCCTGGAAGCCCATCGGCCCCGCCGCTTTGACCAGCGGCGCGCGCAAAGGATGCGACATTGCGAAATGCGTGCCGACGAACAGTGCATTCGCGGCGATCAGACAGCCGATGCTCGGGTCCATGCCAGATCTCCCCATGTTAACAACGTTAACACAAGTAGCAGATTGCAACCGGCTGGCAAGCGCCGGATTAAGGCCGGGCTGCTACCAGTCGTAGGCCTTGGGCAGCGATCCCTCCTGCGGTTCGGCATAACGCTCGCGCAGGCGGGTCTGGTGGCTGCGCAGCGGCTGTTCAGTCCCGTCGATCCACACCCTGACCACGCCGGAGCGCGCCTCGAGCGGGTCGCCGTCCCAGATCACCACGTCGCCGGCGCGCCCCGGACGCAGCGAACCCAACCGGTCGCCCATGCCCATCGCCTCGGCCGGGCCCGAGCTGATCGCGGCGAAGGCCTTGTCCCAGCTCAGCCCGCTGGCGCGCGGCAGGCGGGTCAGCGCAACCAGGTTGCCGGCATATTGCGTCACGACCGGTGAGTTTCCGCTGTAGGCGCCAAGCGCAACCTTGACCCCGGCGGCAGCCATCCGACCGACATTAGACTGGGTCGCGCCAAGCTGCTCGAAGCGCGCGGGCAGATCGTTCAGCGGGGTGGCCAGCACCGGGACGCCCGCGGCGGCGAGGTCCTGCGCTGCGAGCCAGCCTTCGCTCGCCCCGACGATGACCAGCCGCAGCAGCGGAAAGTCGCCCTTGAGACTCAGCGCCATGCGGATGTCGGCGGCACGCTCGACATGGACGTAGAGCGGCTGCTTGCCGGTGACGACCGGGATCAGCGCGGCCGCATCGCGGCGGGTCAGCAGCGCATCGTTGCGCCGCGCGCCGGCCGGGGCGGCGGCAATCTCGCGCGCTTCGTCGAGTGCATTTTTCAGCACGGCATAGGCCGCCACCCGGCTGCCGCCCGCAAGCCGCGCGCCATCCTCGCCCAGTTCGACGTACTGGAACGCGCGCGCCACGGTCACCGGCCGGGAATCGCTGCCAAGGTCGATCACCGCGCCCTGGCCCTCGAAGATCGCCCCGGTGCCAAGCGGCGCGACCGCGGCGCGGGTCACCCCATTGGCGCGGGCGTTGACTATCGGCTGGGCGGCAGGGTTGATCGCCGCCGAGACATCGAGCGCGGCGTTGAAAGTGGCCTTGTCGGCCTGGGTATCGTTGCTCTCGTCGACCGCGCTGACATCGACCAGGCCCAGATCGGTCACCGCGACGACCAGTCCCGGGGTGACCCATTTGCCAGCGGCATCGACAACCGGCACGCCCGGCGGCACGGCGACGCCGGCTCCGGCGGCCACAACCTTGCCGCCGCGGATCAGCACGGTGCCATTCTCGATCGGGGCGGAGCCATCGCCGATCACTACGCGGCCGCCGGTGATCGCCATGTCTTGCGCGTGGGCGGCAAGCGGGACATCGGTTCCGACGAGCAGCGCAGCCAGCGCGCGCAATGCGGTGCGGGCCGTCACTTGACCTCTCCTTCACCGGGCTGGCCCAGCTCGAAATCGCTGACAGGGCGGCGCTTGGGATCGTTCGCATCATAAAGCAGCGCGCCGTCGACCCAGACCTTTTCGGGACGGCTGTAAGTCGAGAGCGGATTGCCGTTCCACAGCACCACGTCGCCCATCTTGCCTGCTTCCAGGCTACCGGTGTCTTTATCGACGCCGATCGCCTTGGCGGCGTTGAGGGTGAACCAGCGCACCACTTCCTCATCGGGGATCGCAATTCCGGCACGGCGCGCCGAACCCTGCGCCTTGGCGGCTTCCTGGTTGAGCCGCTGGATGCCGTTCTCGTCATCCGAATGGATCACCACGCAGGCCCCGGCCTTGTACAGCAGCCCGGCGTTTTCGGGCACTGCGTCATAGCTTTCCATCTTGAAGCCCCACCAATCGGCCCAAATTGCCGCGCAGACGTCGTTCTCTTTGAGCAGTTCGCCAATCTTGTAAGCCTCGACCGCGTGGTGAAAGGCGGCGACCTTGTACCCGGCTTCCTTGGCCATATCGAGCACCTGGGCCATTTCGTCGGCGCGGTAGCAGTGGTTCTGGACCCTGATATCGCCGTCGAGCACCCCGGCGAGGGTTTCCATGGCGAGGTCGCGTTCCTCCAGCTTGCCGGCGTCGCGCTTGGCGCGGTATTCCTTGGCCTTGATCCAGATCGCGCGGTCGACCGCGAAGTTGCCCATCCGGGTCGAAGGCATCTGCCCCTTTTCGCCATAGACCCGCTTGGGGTTCTCGCCGCAGGCCATTTTCATGCCATAGGGCGCGCCGGGAAACTTCATCCCCTGGACGGTGCGGGCATAGACGTTCTTGAGCACCACCGAGCGTCCGCCGATCAGGTTGCCCGATCCGGGCAGGATCTGCAGGCTGGTCACCCCGCCGTTGGTCAGCGCGCGCGAAAAGCCGGGATCCTGCGGCCAGACTGAATGTTCGGCCCAGACCTCGGGCGTGGTCGGGCTGGTCATTTCGTTGCCGTCGCTGTGCGCCTCGACTGCCGGACTGGCATAGACGCCGAGGTGGCTGTGGACGTCGATCACTCCCGGGGTGACGAACTTGCCGCTACCATCGATCCGCACGGCATCCGGTGGCACGTCCATGTCGGCGAGCGCCCCGGACACCCCGGCCAGCTTGCCGTCCTTGATCAGAACATTGCCGCTCTCGATCCGGCCGCCCTTGCCGTCGAACACGGTGGCGCCGGTGATCAGCGTGGTACGACCGGGATAGGGCTTGTAGGTCGACGGGAAGGGGTTCTTGTCGAAATCGCGCGCGGCCTTCACCGCGGCGCTTTCGTCCTTCTTCTTGTCCTTGGCGATCAGCGGCGCGCCGCTCCCCAAAACAAGGGCCAGCGCCAGTCCGCCGGCCCCTATTGCCCTTAGCCCCATGTCGTTTTTCCCCTGTGGTGTGTGACCTATGCGCGCGGCAGCGACCCTGTCGCGGCTTCACCTTCGCCGCCGCCATAGGTGTGGTCTTCCGGCGGGGTGCGGTCTTCCAGAGTATCGAGGTGCATCCACTTCTTGACGAAGGGCGAAACCAGCAGGACCAGCACGCTGATGCCGATCGCCACCCAGCCGATCTTGGAATAGATCGCCAGGGTCACTTCCTTCGACATCTCGCCGCTTTCGCCGCCGGTCGCTTCGCCGATCTTGCCGGCGACGAAGTTGCCGACCGCGGTCATGTAGAACCACGCCCCCATGACGAAGCTGGCGAGGTGGAGCGGGGCGAGCCGCGCCATCGCCGACAGCCCGACCGGCGACAGGCACAGTTCCGCCGTGGTGTGGAGCAGGTAGATCAGGAACACGAACAGCACCGGGGTCATCGCCGCGGCACCGACCGAATTGGCCCCCCAAACGAAGACCAGGAAGCCCAGCCCGACCTGGGTCAGCGCCAGTCCGAACTTGGCCGGGGCCGATGGTTCCAGCCCCTTGCGGCCAAGCCATTGCCAAAGCGCGGCAAAGACCGGGGCGAACAGCACGATGTAGATCGGGTTGATCGACTGGAACAGGCTGGTCGGCACCCCGCCCTTGTCGACATACTTGTCGGTGAACAGGTTGAGGCTGCCCCCGGCCTGTTCGAACAGGCCCCAGAACAGCGGGTTGAGCGCGATCAGGAACAGCATCGCGAAAATCCGTTCGCGCGGCTCCTTTGGCAGCTTGAACGCCTCGAACAGGGTGTAGCCGAGCATGGCCAGACCGCTGACGATCAGCAGGTTCTGGATCACGTCCTGATACTGGATCAGCAGCCAGATCACCGCCACCGCGCCGACGCCGACGCCGTAGAGCGTGACTTCGCGCTGGCGGGTCAGCGGCTGGGGTGCTTCACCCCGGCCGCGCAGCGAGGGGCGCCCGGCGATGAAGATCAGGAGGCCGACGACCATGCCGATCCCCGCCAGCCCGAAGCCATAGGCCCAGCCCAGCGTCTCGCCCAGATAGCCGACCAGGATCGTCCCCAGCGCGGCCCCGACATTCACCCCCATGTAGAAGATCGTGTAGGCCGCATCGCGGCGCACGTCGGTCATCTTGTAGAGCTGGCCGACGATCACCGAGATATTGGCCTTGAGGAAGCCCGAGCCGACAATGATGAAGGCCAGCGCCGCCCAGAACACGTTGATCGTCGGATCGCCCTGCCCGCCGCTGCCTTCGACCGCCATCAGGCCGTGGCCAAGCGCGAGCAGCACGCCGCCGAAGATCACCGCTTTGCGCTGACCAAGGTAGCGGTCGGCGACAATCCCGCCGAGCACCGGGGTGATATAGACCAGCGCGCCGTAAGCGCCGTAGATCAGGTTGGCCTTGCCGTCGGAAAACAGCCAGTGCTTGGTCAGGTAGAGCACCAGCAGCGCGCGCATCCCGTAATAGGAAAAGCGTTCCCACATTTCGGCATAGAACAATACGAACAGGCCGCGCGGGTGGCCGACCACCTCTTCGCTGCGGCGCATGGCAATCATTCCGCCGATGGCCAGGAAGGCGAACAGCGCCAGCGCGCCGATTGCCGCGATCCAGTCGCCCTCGGTCCAGAGTGACATGTCTTTCATTTGCGATCCCTTGTCCCGGAAATGCGGCCCGCAGGCAGGCTGCAAATTATGACAAAACTCTACCGATGATTTTCCACCTGTGAAGCGAAATTTGCCGCGCCTTTTCGATTGTTGCGATTGTCGGGTCGCGGCGCGATGCAGCTTGCCTGCCGCGCTGTATTATGGCAGTCATTCACCATGGCACCCACCGGCAAACCCGTTTACCTCAAGCTGCGCGATCTGATCGCCGCCGCGATCATCGATGGCACCTATCCCGAAGGGGCGATGCTGCCGTCGGTGCGCGCCTTTGCCGCCGATCAGGGGGCCAATCCGCTGACCGTGGCCAAGGCCTATCAGCAATTCCAGCTTGACGGGCTGGTCGAAGTCCAGCGCGGGGTCGGGATGTACGTGGCGCGCGGTGCCGCCGAGCGCCTGCGCAGCAGCGAGCGCGAATCGTTCCTCGCGCAGGAATGGCCGGTTGTGCGGGCACGGATCGACAGACTGGGTCTGTCACTCGCCGAACTGCTTGGGGAAAACGCCTAGCCTTCAGGGTTATGGATTGCACACCTGGATATGCTCTGACATAGTCCTGCCCGCAGTGCCGCTTGCACCGGGTCGAAAGCTGTGCCGCGCTTTTGCGAACCAACAGGGCCGGGTCGTCAACGATCCGGGGAAGGCGTGCGATGATCAGATCCGAATTGCTCCAGGCACTTGCCAAGGAGAACCCCGGCCTTCGTGCCGAAGAAATCGAAAAAGTCGTGAACGTCTTCTTCGACGAGATCGCCCAGCGTCTCGCCAAAGGCGGGCGTGTTGAACTGCGCGGCTTCGGCTCGTTCTCGACCCGCCAGCGCGATCCGCGCAAGGGCCGCAACCCGCGTACCGGCGACAGTGTCGATGTGCCGGGCAAAAGCGTGCCCTATTTCAAGCCCGGCAAGGAAATGCGCGCGCGTTTGAATAGCGATTGATTGGTACGGACAGGCCATCCGGCCGGTGTTGCCAGCCAATCGCGGAGGCGATAGGCGCACCAGACACCCATCACGCGGACGTGGCGGAATGGTAGACGCCGGGGACTTAAAATCCCCTGAGCCTTGCTCGTGTGGGTTCGAGTCCCACCGTCCGCACCACGAAAGGCAGGCTGAAGCGCCAAATCGTGCGGTGTGTTAACCATCTGTTTGCCAATTTCCTTCACTCCTGCCCTCGATTACAGACGGGGGCACACGCGTGGTTACTTCATTTTCGGGTTCGGGCGCCGCAGGGCCGCAGGTTGACGTGGCGATCATCGGTGCCGGGCCGGCCGGCCTGACCGCCGGCTACTTGCTGACCAAGGCCGGATTGTCGGTGGCGATCATCGAAAAGGACGCCACCTATGTCGGCGGGATCAGCCGTACGGTTGAGCATGAGGGCTACCGCTTCGACATCGGCGGCCACCGCTTCTTTTCCAAGTCGCAGCAGGTCGTCGACCTTTGGAACGAGATTCTGCCCGACGACTTCATCCAGCGCCCACGGATGAGCCGCATCTATTACGAGGGCAAATTCTATTCGTACCCGCTGCGCGCCTTCGAGGCGCTGTGGAACCTCGGAATTATCCGCTCGACCCTGTGCATGGCGAGCTTCGCCAAGGCGCAGGTATTCCCCAACAAGCAGGTCAAGAGCTTTGAGGACTGGACCGTCAACCAGTTCGGCTGGAAGCTCTATTCGATCTTCTTCAAGACCTACACCGAGAAGGTCTGGGGCATGCCCTGCGACGAAATGAGCGCCGACTGGGCCGCCCAGCGGATCAAGGGCCTGTCACTGTGGGGCGCCGTCGTCGACGGGCTGAAGCGCAGCCTGGGGCTGAACAAGCGTCCCAACGACGGCCAGGAAGTAAAGACCCTGCTCGAAACCTTCCGCTATCCGCGCCAGGGCCCCGGGATGATGTGGGATGCTGCACGCGACAAGATCCTGGCCACTGGCAAGGGGCAAGTGCTGATGGGCCATGCGCTCAAGCAATTGGCCGGCGACGGACAGGGCGGCTGGCGCATGACCGCGACCGGGCCCGATGGCGACGTGGTGATCAATGCCCGCCACGCGATCAGCTCGGCCCCGATGCGCGAACTGGCCGCGCGGCTGCACCCGCTGCCCGACACCAGCCTCAACGCCAAGGAACTGCGCTACCGCGACTTCCTGACCGTGGCGCTCAAAATCCGGTCCGATGACCTGTTCCCCGACAACTGGATCTATATTCACGACAGCAAGGTCAAGGTCGGCCGGATTCAGAACTTCCGTTCGTGGTCGCCCGAAATGGTCCCCGATCCCTCGGTCGCCTGTGTCGGCCTCGAATATTTCTGCTTCGAAGGCGACGGCTTGTGGTCGATGTCCGATGACGATCTGATAGCGCTTGCCACCCGCGAAACCGCCCAGCTGGGTCTGGTTTCGGCCGATCAGGTGATCGGCGGCGCCGTCGTCCGCCAGGAAAAAGCCTATCCGGTCTATGACGAGGACTACGCCAGCCATGTCGCAGCAATGCGTCAGGAGCTGGAAGCAACCTATCCCACGCTGCATCTGGTCGGGCGCAATGGCATGCACCGTTATAACAACCAAGATCACGCGATGATGACCGCAATGCTGACGGTCGAGAACATCAAGGCGGGTTCGCGGATCTATGACACCTGGTGCGTCAACGAGGATGCCGAGTATCACGAAGCCGGCGACGAGGGAGCCGAGCGCGTGCTGCCCGCAACGCCGCGCCGCGAGGTGAGCGAGGATCAGGCTGCCGCGCTGGCATCGGTCCGCGACGTGCCCGAACGGATTGTCCCGGCCAAGCGCGACGCTGCCTGACCGGACAGACCGCCATGCTGCGCCGCGCCGCCGACATTGTCCTGGTCCGCTACTTCATCGCCAGCCTGCTGGCGTTGGGGGTGGACATGGTGACCTTCCTGACCCTGCTCCATTTCGGCACCGCGCCGACGCTGGCGGCAAGCGCCGGCTATTCGCTTGGCATTGTCGCGCACTGGTTGCTGTCAAGCCGCGCGGTGTTCACCGATGGCTTGGCAGCCCCCGGTCCTGAGCGGACCCGGCAAAAAGTGCTGTTCCTGCTTTCGGCGATGTTCGGGGTTGGCGTCACCACCGGCATCGTCGGCGCCGCCGATTTTCTGGGCGCCGACCCGCGCCTGGGCAAGTTGGTCGCGATTGCGGTTAGCTTCACGGTGAACTGGCTGCTGCGCCGCGGACTGGTGTTTCGCGCCAGCGCGCGGGCATGAGGGCGCCGACAGTGCCGGCACCGGCCGGGCTGCTGCGCCGCGTTCTGCCGTTCTGGCTGGGCTTTGCAGCGCTCTATCTGCTCTATCGCTGGCCCTATGTCGCGGCGCTGCGCCAGGGCGATCCCGATGATACCCTGCGCCTGGTCCAGGTCCGCGATCTGCTGGCAGGGCAAGGCTGGTTCGATTTGCACCAGTACCGAGTGAACCCGCCGCAGGGCGTGGTAATGCACTGGTCGAGGCTGGTCGACCTGCCGCTTGCGGCGGTGGAATTGCTGCTGCGCCCGCTGCTCGGCGCGGCGCTTGCCGAACAGGCGGCAACAGTGATCGTCCCGCTGCTGACCTTCGGCGCGATCCTCTATCTGCTGGCAGTGCTGTCCCGGCGTCTGTTCGATGACCGGCTGATCGGCTACGCGGCGCTGCTTGCCGGAACCTCGTTTCCGATTGTCACCCAGATCCTCCCGACCCGCGTCGACCACCATGGCTGGCAGATCGTCGCCGCGGTGGCGGCGCTGCTCGGCCTGACCGATCCCGACGCGCGGCGCGGCGGCTGGATCGCCGGCGTGGCACTGGCCCTGGGCATGACGATCAGCCTGGAACTGTTGCCGCTGGCCGCGCTGTTCGGCGCGGTGCTGGCGCTCGACTGGCTGCGCCGTCCGGGCGAAAGCGAACGCTTCCTCGGTTTCATGTCGGCCTTGGCGCTGACCGCGATCGCCTGCTTCGCGCTGACCCGCGGGCCCGATCTGACCAATTACTGCGATACGATTTCGCCCGCCTATCTGGCCAGCCTGGCCATCGCCGCGGTCGGCAGCGTGCTGACCGCGCGCTTCGCCGGGCAAAAGCCCTTTGCCATTGCTGCCGGACTGGGCGTGAGCAGCATCGTCGCCGGGATCACGCTGATCACAATTGCCCCGCTGTGCCGTGCAGGACCATTCGCCGCGCTCGATCCGCTGCTTCGGACGATGTGGGCGAGCAACGTGCTGGAAGCGATGCCGGTGTGGGCACTCGACAATCCGGCCAAGGCGCAGTGGATCGTCCCGCCGCTGGCCGGACTGGTCGCCACCTTTCTGCTGTGGCGCAGCGGCGGCGCGGAGGACCGGCGGCGCTGGTTTGCCTATGGGCTGGTGCTGTGCGGCAGTCTGGTGCTGGGATCGCTGGTGCTGCGTTCGATGGCCTTTGCCATCGCCTTTGCCCTGGTTCCGCTGGCGTGGCTGGTGCGCAAGCTGGCGGCGCAGCTGGAATCCGCGCCGGGCCTGCCGCGCAAGGCGGGCATCGCCGCGCTGCTGCTGGTTCTGGTCATGCCGGCCATGCCGGTCTATTTCGCCGACTCGCTGCTCGGCACCGCGGAGGAGGCGGACAGCGGTGAGGCCGGCGCCACCGGAACCGGCGGCGACAATGCCATGACCGCGGTCCGCGCGCTCGCCGCCTTGCCGCGCGGCACCGTCTTCGCCCCGCTCGACCAGGGGCCGCTGCTCTTGCTCAACACCCGTCACAGCGTCGTTGCCACCGGTCACCATCGCGGCGCTCCGGCGATGCATGACGTGATGACCGCATTCCTGGTCGATCCGCCGGTCGCCCGGACGATCCTCGCCCGGCACGGGGTGCGCTATGTGTTCATGGCGCCCGCCGGCAATGAGGTCGGCGTTTATCGCTCTATGGCGCCGCACGGCTTCGCCGCGCAGCTAAGCACTGGTCAGGTGCCCGACTGGCTGGTCCCGGTGGCTATGCCAAAGGACAGCGGTGTGCTGACCTTCGAAGTGCGGCAGCCTTAGCTGTCTCAGAACTTCTCGATCGTGGTTTCCAGCTTGCGGAAGCCGTGGACGAAATTGGCGCGCACACGCTGGACGTCACCGGTGACCCGCACCCGCATCCGCCGCTTGTGCATTTCTTCCATCAGGATCTTGAGCTGCAGTTCGGCCAGCCGCGCCCCGACGCAGCGATGGATGCCGTAACCGAAGGCCAGATGGCGGCGCGCGTTCTCGCGGTTGAGGATCAGCTTGTCGGGATTGTCGAACACCGTCTCGTCGCGGTTGGCCGAGATGTACCACAGGATCAGCTTGTCGCCCTGCTTGATCTGATGGCCGAACAGGTCGGCATCGGCGGTGGCGGTGCGGCGCATATGGGCCAGCGGCGTGGCATAGCGGATGCATTCCTGCACCCCGTTGGGGATCACCGAGGGATCCTTTTCGAACAGCTCGCGCTGGTCGGGGAACTTGTCGAGCGCGTGGACGATGCTCGACATGGTGTTGCGCGTGGTGTCGTTGCCGCCGACGATCAGCAGCACCAGGTTGCCCATGAACTCCTGCGGGCTCATCTGGTTCATCGCGTCGGAATGGATCATCATCGAGATCAGGTCGCGGCTGGGCGCGGCGTTCATCCGCTCACCCCACAGGCGGCTGAAATAGTGCGCCATCTGCTGCAGGTTCTCGAAGCGCATGTCTTCCAGCCCGCGGGCCAGGCCCAGTTCGACATCGCCGGCCCAGTCCGACCAGAAGGTCAGCAGGCGGCGGTCTTCCCACGGAAAGCCGAACAGGATCGCGAGCATGCCGGTGGTCAGCTCGATCGAGACCTTGTCGACCCAGTCGAACTGCTCGCCGAACGGCAAGCCGTCGAGCGTGGCGGCGGTGCGCGCGCGCACTTCCTTTTCGAGGAAGGAAATCTCCCCCGGGGTGAAAGCCGGGGCGACGGTGCGGCGCTGGCCGGTATGTTCGGGCCGGTCCATCGCGATGAACATCGGCAGGCGGCGTTCCTCAAGCTGTTCCTGGGTCGCCTCTGGCGGCGGATCGCCGATCGTGATGCCGCCGTGCTGCCATGACGAGGAGAACAGCTCGGGCAGCGATTCGACATGCTGGATCGTCTTGACCGTGGTCACGTTCCAGTAGGCGCCATAGGGGCTGTCGGTGACCTTGTTGATCGGCGCCTGCGCCCGCATCTCGGCAAAGATCGGCTGCCAGCGGTCCTCGACATAGATGTCGCTGCGGCTGACATCACACTTTTCCGTGTGTTTCGGCAGCTCCTGCCCGTGCTCCTTCAGCCAGGCTTCAAACGCCTCGGTCGCGGTGGGCGAACGGCGATAGGTGAAGGCTTGATCTGGCGCGGTTGCTTGGGTGGCCATGTTTGTTCCTCTCGGCACGCGTCGTGGCGCGATGCGTTTCTCCTAGAGACTTATCCCGCCGAACTTACCTTCGTGTCAATAGAAGTGCGAGCGTCGACGCGTAACGGTCAGCCGGGTAGCGCGCGATCCGCCACTCCGGCTACCGCAGCTGCCGGACGGTGCCACCAGCGGCGCCGCCCGCCGCTTCCCTGCGGACCGCTCTTCATTACCCAGGTGCGGAACAACCGCGCGCCGATGCGGACCAGAAGTGCGACGCACAGCACTTGCCAGCCAATCGCCAGGGCGTGGGTCCACAACCTCGGATCCTGTGCGGCGCGGGCGATCATGGTCAGCGGCGAGCTGAACGGAACGATCGCTGCCATCAGTTCGACCACGCTGCCCGGCTTGGCCACGGCATAGCTGGCGAAGAAGAAATTGAGGATCTGCAGCAGCGAGATCGGCATCGACCACATCTGCACTTCGCGGATCGTCGTGGCGATCGAACCGATCGTCAGGAACAAGGAGCCGAGCAGCAGATAGGCGAGCGAGAAATAGATCACGCCCAGCCCCAGGAACAGCGGCCAGCCAACCGCCGGGGGCGGGAAATCATTCAGCGAATGTCCGCCGCCGAACCAGATCACCCCGCCGAACAGCCCCCAGACCAGCAGTCCGGCCCATGACAGCGCCAGCATCGAGAACAGCTTGCCCAGAAACACCGCGTCGAGCGCGATCGCGGCGGCCAGCACTTCGATAATCTTGTTGCCCTTTTCCTCGACCAGGTTGGACAGGACCATCCCCGCCAGCAGCATGGTCAGCAGGAACAGCACGACCTGGCCCAGCTGCGCGGTGACCACGTGGCCTTGCCGGGTGTCGGCGGTGGTGGTCTGGGCCAGCTTGCCCAGCGTCACCGCCGGATAGGTTGTGGGCCCCTGGCCGGTCGCTTCGGCGGCGATCAGCTCGACCTGGCCTTGCCAGTTCTCGATCCGTCCGGGCGGACCGGTCAGCACCGGCGCCGCGGGCGTGCCGCTGACGATCGCGCCCAGGTTGGCCGAAGGATTGCGCATCGCCGCAGCCGGGTCGAAGCTTTCGCCGGGTTTGAGCCGCTTGACCTCAACCAGATCGGGGATGGCACCGCCCAGTTTCCCTGCCAGTTCGTGGCGGGCACGGGTCATCGCGATCACGTCGAATTCGCTCATCGCGATGCCTAGCTTGGGCCGCTCGACATTCTGCTGGACCCGCGCGCCGATCCCCCCGGCCAGGCCGCCGACCATCAGCGTGAACAGCGGACCGAGCAGGAAGAAGATGAAGCTGCGCGAAAACAGGCTGGCGACGAAATCGCGCCGCGCGATGATATAGGCGGCCGCCAGGGTCGAAAGGCGTCCGGTCTGGGGCGGGGTGCTCATCGGCCGGGCTCCTCGGGGCTGTCCTGTTCGAGCGCGCGCGCCGCCGCTTCGCCGGCAATGGCGACGAAGGCATCGTGCAGTCCGGCGCGTTCGATCGACAGTGAGAGGATCCCCGCCTCGCCCTCGATCAGCGCGCGCAGCAGCGGTTCGATCCCGCTTTCGGGCAGGCTGAAGTTCCAGAACGCACCCTCGTGCCGCGCATCGCCGGGCAGGGCGCTGCGCCACGGACCGTCGTTGGCCCGCGTCTCGAGCCGGACCTGCGGACGGATGCGGTCACGCGCCACGTCGACCGGCCCGGCGAAAGGCACCCGGCCTCCGGCGATGATCGCCACTTCGTCGCATAGTCGTTCGGCATGGGCGATGACGTGGGTCGAAAATATTACCGTCGTCCCCTGCGCCGCCAGGCCGCGGATCATCTTTTCCAGCTTGCCCTGGTTAAGCGCGTCGAGGCCTGAGAACGGCTCGTCGAACACCACCAGCCGCGGATTGTGGACCAGCGTGCCAAGCAGCTGGACCTGCTGAGCCATACCCTTGGACAGCTGGCGGATCTGACGGTCGACGGCATAGCCCAGCCCGTGTTCTTCCAGCAGCGCCTTGCCGCGCTTGCGCCCTTCGGCCAGCGGCAAGCCGCGCAGCGCGCCAAGAAAGGCGATCGCTTCATAGGCCTTCATCGCCGGGTAGAGCCCGCGCTCTTCGGGCAGATAGCCGATGGTATGGGCCACTTCGTGCGGGCGGTCATGGCCGAGCACGCGGCGCACGCCGGCGTCGGGATCGATGATCCCCAGCAGCATGCGCAGCGTCGTGGTCTTGCCCGCGCCATTGGGACCAAGGATGCCGTAGATCGCGCCTTCGGGCACAGCCAGGTCGACACCGTCGACTGCGGTGATCCCGTCGAACCGCTTGACCAGTCCGCGTGCTTCGATCGCGAGCGGACGCCCGGCAGCATCGCCCGCGTTGCTCGTCATCGGACCTTCCCCTAGCTTCATCATCACGGCGCACTATGGAGTGCAGGTGAACAGGAGCAACAGGAAGTTTGGTTAATTCCGCGTCAGCCACTGCGCTCAAGCATGATCTGGCGGCCGAAGCGGCCCGGCTGGGCTTTGCCGCGTGTGGCATCGCAGTCGCTAGCGAAGATCCGGAGCGCGCTGCGCGGCTGCAGACCTGGCTGGATGCCGGGATGCACGGCGACATGGCGTGGATGGAGGCGCGCGCCCATCACCGCCGCAGTCCCGAAGGCCTGTGGGACGAAGCAAGAAGCGTGATCGCCCTGGGGATGAGCTATGCCCCCGCGCTCGATCCGCTGGCGCTGGAGGGGCAGGGCGATCGCGCTCGCATCTCGGTCTACGCCCAGGGCCAGGACTATCACGACACGGTCAAGAAGGCGCTCAAGGCGCTGGCCCGCTGGCTGGTCGCCGCGGCGGCAATGCGCGGGCTGGGCGAGATCGGGGTCAAGGTCTTCGTCGATACCGCGCCGGTCATGGAAAAGCCGCTGGGCCAGGCGGCTGGGCTGGGCTGGCAGGGCAAGCACAGCAACCTGGTCAGCCGCGATCATGGCTCGTGGCTATTCCTCGGGTCGATTTATACGACGCTTGCACTTGATCCCGACGAGCCCGAGACCGACCACTGCGGTTCGTGCACCGCGTGCCAGCAGGCCTGCCCGACCGACGCCTTCCCCAGCCCCTACGTGGTCGATGCGCGGCGCTGCATTTCGTACCTGACAATCGAGCTGAAGGACGCGATACCGCCGGAATTCCGCAAAGCGCTGGGCAACCGCATCTATGGCTGCGACGATTGTCTGGCGGTGTGCCCGTGGAACAAGTTCGCCGATACCGCGCACCGGATGAAGGCGTTCCTTCCCCGCGCCGAGCTGACCGCGCCGCGCCTCGCCGAGCTGCTGACGCTCGACGATGCCGGGTTTCGCCGGCTGTTCTCGGGCTCCCCGATCAAGCGGATCGGCCGCAACCGGTTCGTGCGCAATTGCCTCTACGCTGCGGGCAACAGCGCGGAGGTGTCGCTTGTGCCACAAGTCACGGCCTTGATCGAAGACCCCGATCCCGTCGTGGCCGAAGCCGCAGCCTGGGCCTTGGCGGAGCTTTCCGCTTAGCGTGCCAGCAGGTTGCGCGCCTGGCTGGCGAGCTGGGCGAGCATCGCCGGAGACACCGGCGCGGCGGCTTGGGCGCGCGCGACGACGGTGCGGAACTGGCGGATGGCCCCGGCCTGCACCTCGGTCCAGCGCGCGACGGCACCGGCAGGATCGCCCTTGCGGCCCATCGCCCGGCGTAGGAAGTCGAGCCGCATCTGCTGGAAGTCGCGCGCCAGGCCATTGACCAGCAGGCGCTCCCACGGGTCCGATGGACTCATCCGCGCAGCGGTGACCTGCGCCCAGTCGAGCCCGAGATCGGCGCCAAGCCGGGTGAAGGCCTGGGTAATCGCGCGGGCGGCAACCCCGCAGTCGGCGGCGAGGCGGGCCAGGCCGATCGTCCCGTCAAGGTCGAACAGCTTGGCGACCATGGCGGCCACGGCTTCGGGCGCGCCGGCGGCGACCAGATCGGCGCGCATCCGGGCCGACTGGGTCTTGGCCTCGCTCGCCAACAGCGCCTCGGTATCGTGCGACAGCGCGGTGACTCCGCTGGCGAACTGGTGGATCAGCTTCGACGGCGCAGTCGTCCCGCCGCCGGCGCGCAGCATGTCGGCCATGTGATCGGTCATGATCGCTGCGGCGCGGTCGAACAGCAGGATCCGCGCGCCTTCGGGCATGGCGGTGGTTTCGATCGCCTGCCACACCGAGTCCATGCCAAACAACTGCTCGACCGCGACGAAGGCGGCGGTGACCTGGGCCAGGGTCGCGCCTTCCTCTTCGGCCAGCTCGAAGGGATGGACCAGCCCCAGGCGGTTGACCAGGCGGTTGCAGAGCCGCGTCGCGATGATCTCGCGGCGCAGGCGGTGGTGCAGGATATCGCGCTTGAACTTCGTGCGCATCGCCACCGGGAACTTGGCGATCACTTCGTCGGCCAGCCCCGGATCGTCGACGACGTTCGAATGCTCAAGCGCGTCCTGCAGCGCCAGCTTGGCGCTGGACAGCAGCACGGCGAGCTCGGGCCGGGTCAGTCCGTGGCCGTCCATCGCCCGGCGCAGCAGGGCGTCGTTCTCGGCCAGGCCTTCGGTCTTGCGATCGAGATGGCCCGAACTTTCCAGCGATTCGGTCAGCCGCAGGTGCGACCCCATCGCGCTGCTGCCCCCGGCCTGGGCGATCGACAGCGCCAATGCCTGCAGCCGGTTGTCCTCGAGCACGATGTCGGACACATCGTCGGTCATTGCTTCGAGCAGCTTGACCCGCGCCGCTTCGCTCAGCCGCCCGGCACGCTTGGCGCTGGCCAGTGCGATCTTGATGTTGACCTCATTGTCGCTGCAATCGACCCCGGCGGAATTGTCGATGAAGTCGGTGTTGATCCGGCCTCCGTTCAAGGCAAACTCGATCCGCCCGGCCTGGGTGCAGCCCAGATTGGCGCCCTCGCCGATCACCCGTGCGCGCAAATCCTCGCCGTTGATGCGTAAGGCATCGTTGGCGGGATCGCCGACCTGGACGTTGTTCTCGGCCGAGGATTTCACATAGGTGCCGATCCCGCCGAACCACAGCAGGTCGATCTCGGCCTTGAGGATCGCGGTGATCAGGCTGTCGGGATCGATGCTGGCCTGCTCGAGCCCGAGCATGGCCTGCACTTCCGGCGACAACGGAATGTCTTTCAGACTGCGGGCGAAGACTCCGCCGCCTTTCGAGATCAGCTTCTTGTTGTAATCGTCCCAGCTCGATCGCGGCAGCGCGAACATCCGCGCGCGTTCCTGCCAGCTCTTGGCCGCATCGGGCGCGGGATCGAGGAAGATGTGGCGGTGATCGAAGGCCGCAACCAACTTGATCGCCTTGGACAGCAGCATGCCGTTGCCGAAGACATCGCCCGACATGTCGCCGCAGCCGGCGACGCGGACCGGATCGGCCTGCACATCGACGCCCATTTCCAGGAAGTGGCGCTGCACCGAAAGCCACGCGCCCTTGGCGGTGATGCCCATCGCCTTGTGGTCATAGCCTTTGGACCCGCCGCTGGCGAAGGCGTCATCCAGCCAGAAATCGATGTCTTCGGCCAGGCCATTGGCGGTGTCGGAATAGGTCGCCGTGCCCTTGTCGGCGGCCACCACGAAATAAGGATCCTCGCCGTCGCGGATCACCACCTTGGCCGGGTGGACCACCTTGGTCCCGACGATGTTGTCGGTGATCGACAGCAGGGTGCGGATGAAGACCTTGTAGCTTTCCTTGCCTTCAGCCAGCCAGCCGTCGCGGTCGGCGCGCGGATCGGGCAGCTGCTTGGGATAGAACCCGCCCTTGGCTCCGGTGGGGACGATGACGGCGTTCTTGACGCGCTGGGCCTTCATCAGGCCGAGCACCTCGGTGCGGAAGTCGTCGCGCCGGTCGGACCAGCGCAGCCCGCCGCGGGCGACCGGCCCGGCGCGCAGGTGGATGCCTTCGACCCGGCGCGAATAGACGAAGATCTCGCGCCACGGCAGCGGTTTGGGCAGGCCCGGGATCAGCGCGGAATCGAGTTTGAAGGCCAGCGCTTCGGCCCCGGCGGGGGCGAAGGCATTGGTCCGCAGCGTGGCTTCGACCACGGCGCGGTACTGGCGCAGCAGGCGGTCGTCGTTGATTGCGGAGACCTGGGCCAGGCCGTCGCGAATCGTCGCCTGGGCATGGGTCTCACCCTTGGCGCGGTCGCCGCGGAAGGCGGGATCGTGGCGGGCGACGAACAGCTCGACCAGCCCCTTGGTGACCACCGGGGCGTGCTGCAAGGCATCGACAACCGTGGCGATCGAGAAGTTGACTCCGGCCTGGCGCAGATAGCGGTACAGTGCGCGCAGCCAGTTGGCTTCCTCGGCACGGAGCGGGACTGCGGTGATCAGCCGGTTGAACGGATCGTCCTCGGCGGCGCCATTGAGGACGTCGGCCACGGCGGCCTCGATCGCTTCGGACCGCGCCATCAGCGCGGCAGGTTCCAGTCCGCCAGGCAAGGCAAGGATGAAATCGTGGATCGTTCCCAGCCGTCCTTCGTCGAGATCGGTCGGGACGTCCTCGATCACCCGGAAGCCGAAGTTTTCCAGCGCCGGGACCACGTCGGACAGCGCCAGCGCTCCGTGCCGCTGGTACAGCTTCATCCGCAGCTGGCCCGGGCCATCGCCAGCCATCTGGTGCAGCCGCGTCGCGCGGTGCGGCCCGGCTTCACCGTCACCGGCGACCCGCCGCAGGCGCGCAATGTCGAGCGCGGCTTCGGCTGCGCCGTATTCGGTGCGATAGGCCAGCGGAAACGCCTCGGCATGACGTAGCGCGATGGCGGCGGCGCGGCTCGGCTCCTCGCTTGACGCGATCTCGCTCTCAACCGCTTCGGCCCAGCCGCGCAGCATGGCCTGCAATTCGGCATCCAGCCCGGACTCGTCGGGAATGTGCGCCACTTCGGGTAGGTCGAGCACGAAGCGCAGCAGCGCCAGGCTGCCTTCGATCTCGGTGCTCCAGTCCAGCACCGGGGCATTGCATGCCTCGACCAGGCGGGCCTGGATGCGCAGCCGGGTGCCGGTCGACATTGTATCGCGCGGCAACCAGACAAAGGCAAAGAGGTGCCGCATCAGCGGCGCCGAGACCAGTGCCAGCTTGGGCCGGGGGCGGTCGGTCAGGCTCATCGCCATGGTCGCGACGCGCTCGATATCGGCGTCGGTAAAGCTGATCAGGACATCATGTGGCAGCGCGGTGAGGGCATGGACCAGTGCCTTGCCGGCGTGGCCCTGCGGGGAAAAGCCGAAGCGCTTGCCCAGGTCGGCCAGCTGCGAGCGCAACCGCGGCACCTGCATCGGCGGCGCGGCCAGCGCGGCGCTGGTCCAGATCCCGGCGTGGACCGACAGCGCACTGACGCGGCCCTTTTCGATCACCGGCAGGATGAACAGATCGAGTGGGGTCTGGCGGTGTACCGTGCTGGTCACGTTGGACTTGACCACCAGCGGGACGTGGCCGCCCTTGCGGGCACTGTCGAACCAGGCGAAGGCGCGGTCATAGGACTTGGGGCCGAGCAGTGCCTTGGCGCTCTTGCGGCAGATTCCCAGGGCGTCGCTCTGGCTGCCATCGCGGTGGCGGGTGACGTGGCCCAGCTGGGTCAGCATGCCGTCCTTGAACCAGCGCAGCAGCGCCGCGCCTTCGCTATCGCTGCAGGCATCGGCATCGGCGGCCATCGCGTCCTGCAGGCGCGGCCAGTCGGCCACCGCAGCGCGGACATCGGCCAGGGTCGCGGACAGCGCCTGCTCGATCTGGCGGCGGAGCCGGGCATCGCCGCGCTGCACTTCCATATAGACCATCGATTCGCGCTTCTCGCCGGCGGCATCGCCGTCGATGATTGCGGTCAGACGCCCGTCGCCGTCGCGGCGGACCGGGACCACCGGGTGGATCAGGCGGTCGATCGCCAGGCCGTGAGCGGCAATCGCCGCGGCAATCGAATCGACCAGGAAGGGCATGTCGTCGTTGATCGCGGCGATCCGCATGAAGCGTTCGCTGGCACTGCCTGAAACCGATTCGAGCAGGATCGCCGGATCGCTGCCCTTGCGCTGCAATGCCGCGGTCAGGACGAAGTCGGCGGCGCGGTCAAGTTCGCCTGCGGCGAAGGGCGCATCGCCCGGCAACATCGACGCGGACAGGCGCTCCGCCATGGCCTTGGCAAGGCCAGCCGGGATGCCGTTGCTGGCGGTTTTCGATTGCATCGCAAGTGCTCCTCAGGCAGCCGCGGCCACCTCATCCTGCTTGTTAGATTGTTGCTGTCTTATGCAGCAATTTTACGTGACGTGCAATTCGACCCTAGGAGCAACTAGTCACCACTGCAACCGGTTAGCCCCTAGGGAATCATGCCCAGGGCTTTCGCAGTCAGCGCCAGCGACCGCCGTCTGGCGGCGGGATCGTAGGTCGCGCCCGAGACAATCAGCTCGTCGGCGCGGGTCCGTTCGATCACCTTGGCAATGCCATCGGCTACGGTTCGGGGGGCGCCGATCGCGCTGACCTGGCGCATGTGTTCCAGCATGGCGAGCGCGCTGGGCGGCAGGGTCTGGCGATAGCCCGGCACCGGCGGTTTGAACTTGCCCGGCGTCCCGCTGCGCAATGCGACAAAGCTCTGGTCCATCGACGTGCAGAGCAGCGCCGCCTCTTCGTCGCTGTCGGCGGCAATGACGTTCATCGCCACCATGACGTGCGGCTTGTCGAGCGTCGGCGAGGGGCGGAACTGGCGGCGGTAGACCTCCAGCGCCTGGTCAAGCAGGTCCGGCGCGAAGTGCGAGGCGAAGGCATAGGGCAGGCCTAGCGCAGCGGCGAGCTGCGCGCCGAAGGTGCTCGATCCCAGCATCCACAGCTCGGGCCGGGCGCCGTATCCCGGCGTGGCGCGCAGGCCGATGTCGGGCTCGCCGGTCAGCAGTGCGCGCAGCTCGACCACGTCCTGGGGGAACATCTCGGACACCCGGCCAAGATCGCGGCGCAGCGCCTGGCCAATGCGCGGGTCGGCACCCGGGGCACGGCCAAGGCCCAGGTCGACCCGCCCGGGAAACAGCGCGTCAAGCGTTCCGAACTGTTCGGCAATGACGAAGGGGTTGTGATTGGGCAGCATGATCCCGCCCGAACCGATGCGGATCGTCGCGGTGGCATGGCCGACATGGGCCAGCACCACGGCGGTCGCCCCGCCAGCCACCCCGTCCATCGCATGATGTTCGGCCACCCAGAACCGCTTGTAGCCCGCCGCTTCGGCCGCCCGGGCCAGCAGCGCGGTCTCGGCCAGCGCTTCGGCCGGGCCGGAGCCTTCGCGGACGGGAACCAGGTCGAGGACGGAAAGCGCGATCACCGGGACGATGGTGCGGCGTCAGGCCCCAGTTGGTCAAGGTATTGCTTGGCGGTTTTTGCACTGTCGCTGCCCGGCGCGGCGGCAATCACCGATTGCCAGCTGCGCCGCGCCGCGGCGTCGCGCCCGCCGAGCACGGCGATGACCCCCGCTTCAAGCCCGACCTCGGGGTCGAGCGGGGTGATCGCCGCGGCCTTTTCGATATAGCCCTGGGCCTCGCCCAGCTTGCCCTGGCGACGCAGCAGCGTGGCCGAGAGCAGCCAGCCGACCGCGTTCTCCGGCGCACCGGCGCGGGCTTCGGTCAGGGCGGCGGCGGCCTCGTTGTCGCGCTTGAGGGCGACCAGCGCGCGGGCCCGGTCGATTGCCACTTCGGCGGCGAGGTGGGCATCGCCCGCGCCCAGCGCTTCGCCGTGCGCGGTGTCGAGCAGGGCCAGGGCCCGGTCCGGTCCACCTTCGACCAGCGCAGCATTGGCGGCCATCGCCCCCAGCCGCGCGCGGTCGGCGCGCTCGTTCGCGGGGGTATCGTCACGGGCAGCCGTAAAGGCAGCCTCGGCGTCATTCCACCGCGCCAGCCCGGTCAGCGCCAGGCCCAGGCAGTGGCCCGGCGCGGCGCGCTGCGAGCCCTTCAGACTGTTGCGCCAGGCCTCGGCCACGTCAACAGCGGCAGTGGGCTCGTTCCGCGCCAGGGTCAGGCACTCGTTCAGCCGCGTCGCCGCTGGACTCGGCGGGGTGACAGGCTGGACCAGCACCGACTTGTGCTTGGGCATTTCCAGCGGAGCCTGGATCTGGGTTCCGGTCGGGCCGATCTGGGCGAGCAGCGGGAGCAGGGCGGCAAGGGGCAGCGGCATGGGCGGTTCCGTTATCTGGCCAGCGCGGACAGGGTGTCCAGCAGCACGGCGATGTCTGCGTCGCGCGACAGGCGATGGTCGCCGTCCTTGATCAGGGTCACCTGCACGTCGGCTGAACGCAGCGCCGCGGCGAGGTCGAGCGAAAGCTGCCACGGCACGTCGGGATCGCACTGGCCGTGGAGCAGCCGCACCGGGCATGTCAGCGCGATGTCGCGGCCCAGCAGCAGCTGGGCCTGGCCATCGTTCCAGAAGCGGGGAAAGGTCGGTGTCGGCTGGGGGCCATAGGCGTTTTCCTCGAACACGGTTTCGCCGGCGAGCAGTTCGGCTTGCTGCTCGTCGCTGAAGCCCCAGGCGGTAAAGTCCGGGGCGGCGGCGATGCCGACCAGCGCCGCAATCCGCTCGGGCATGGCCAGCGCCACGAGCAGCATCAGCCAGCCGCCCATCGAGGAGCCGATCAGCACCGCCTTGCCGGGGCACTGCGCCTCGATCAGCGCCGCCACCTCGTCGCGCCAGCGGGTCAAGGTGCCCTCGGCAAAATCGCCCGGGCTCTCGCCGCAGCCCGAATAGTCGAGCAGCAGGCAGGCCCGGCCCTGCGCCGCCGCCCAGTCGAACACCGCGCTCGCCTTGCTCCCCGCCATGTCGGACATGTAGCCGGGCAGGAACACCAGCGTCGGTTCGGTGCCGACCCTGTGGCGATAGGCGATGCGGCGGCCGTCGGGCAGGTCGTGAAAGGTCGTGGTCAAGCAGAGGCTCCCTTGCACCTGTCCTGCGCGCGGGAGCCTTTGCTTGCAACCGTCAGCGCAGGAAATCGGCCAGCGCTGCGACGAAGGCCTTGGGTTGGTCGAGCATCACGAAATGCGCGGAATCGCGCACCTCGACCGACTTGAAGGTACGCGCGCCGCGAAACTGCGCGGCATAGAACGCGGCGGTCTGCTCTGCGGTGAAGCGCCCCTGGGCCCACGGGTAGACCAGCGTGATCGGTGCGGAGATCCGCGGTAGATCGCCGCGCAGATCGGTGGTCATGTCCTCGTACATCGCCCGCGCGGTGACCCGCGCATCAGCCTTGGGCGCCCAGGCGCGGACCAGCGCGGTCGCGGCCGGATCGCGCGTCATCCCGGTGGTCTGGCGATCGATCACTGCCCGATCGGCGGGCTTGCCATAGGTTGCCGCAACCCCGTCGCGCATCGCCCGCGCCATCGGCTCGACGGCAGCGACGCTGGCCTCGCTGCCCGGCGGCACGGCGAGCACGCCGAAGAACGGCAAGGCATCGACGATCATCAGCCGTCCGGCATCCTTGGGGTGGTCCCGGCCGAGCAGCAGCGCGGTCAGCCCGCCCAGCGAATGACCGACCACCGCCGCGCCTTGCAGCTTCTCCCGTTCGATCAGCCGGTGCAGATCGGCGACCACGCCGTCAAGGACCGGCGCGTCGAGGTTCTTGCCGGGGGCGTCGCCGCCAAAGCCGTTGACCTGGATCAGATAGACGCGGTGCGTCCTGGCGAGGTCGCTCGCAACCCCGTCCCACACCGCGCGCGGCGTGGCGAGACCGGGGATCAGGATCACCGCGCTGCCGTTCTGGCCATGGCGCACCACTGAGATGTGATCAAAGCGCTGTTCGGCAGGTGCGGATACTGCGGGGCGGGCCTGGGTCGGCATGGCGGAGGTCAGCAGGGCGAGCGAAAGGGTGGCCGCGCAGGCGGCGATCAGGCGTTTCATGTCAGTGTCCTTTACGTGGGCGCGGTCAGTCGCGCTGAAAGATGTCTTCGATGCGAAGTTCAAACAGGTCGGCGATGCGGAAGGCGAGGGGAAGCGAGGGATCGTACTTGCCGGTCTCGATCGCGTTCACGCTCTGGCGCGACACTTCAAGGCGGTCGGCCAGATCCTGCTGGCTCCAGTTGCGCTCGGCGCGCAGCACCTTGAGCCGGTTGTTCATGCGCAGTCCCCGCTCGTGCCCAGGGTCAGCCGGTTGTACAGCGCGCCGACGCCCAGCCCGGCAAACCAGAAGAACGCCGCGCCGAACCCGCCGTTGCCGGGGGCGACAAGGTCGAAATTCTGGAGCCATTCCCATACCGTCATCACGGTCAGGCAGAAGCCGGTAGCGACCAACGCCTGACGGACGTGGAGCAGGCGGACGAATTCGTCCTTCTCTTCGACGATCAGCCGCATCACGGCCCAGAACACGCCGATGATCGGCAGGCCCGGCAGGATCGCCAGGGCATAGGCCAGCGCGCCGTGGGCCAGCTGATGCTTGAACATCCATTTGGCGAAGAACAGCGTGGCGACATAGATCGTCATCAGCACCGCAAGCCGCAGGGTATAGCGCCGGGCGGCTGGGGACATCTTGGTGGACATGGAAAGCTCCTTTGTCTGAATGACAAGGACACTTTACGAACGATTCGCGATTGTGTCAAGTACCATTGACATAATGACGCGCAAGCTTGTCGATGATCGCCATTGCAGTGTCATTTGCCTGCGTTAGTGTCCCGCGCACTTGCCAGGAGAACACCATGTCAGAATTGCCGCCTTCCACCGCCCGGATCACCGCCAGCCGGCGCCAGTTGCTGGCGGCGGGAACGCTCGGCGTGGCTGCGCTGGGTATGCCGCTGGCCGCGGCGGGCTTGCCGCGCGGGTTCACCCACGGGGTGGCGAGCGGCGAGCCGGGGGCGGACCGGGTGCTGCTGTGGACGCGCTTTGTAGCGCCGGCGGACACCGCGCTGCGCTGGGAAGTGTCGGACAGCGCCGACTTCACCCGTGTCGTCAGCGGCGGGACCGTTTCCGCTTCTCCGGCCAGCGACGGCTGTGCCAAGGCCTGGGCGACCGGGCTCAACCCCGGCACCTGGTACTTCTACCGCTTCATCGCGCCGGACGGTTCGTTGTCCGATGTCGGCCGCACCCGCACCCTGCCCAGCGGCAAAGTCGCGCGCTTTCGCATGGCGGTGTTCTCGTGCTCGAACATGGGGTTCGGCTTCTTCAACGCCTATGCCCATGCCGCCGAAGCGGGCGACTTCGACCTGGCGATGCACCTCGGTGACTATTTCTATGAATATCATCGCGGCGAATATCCCAGCGCCAAGCAGGTCATGCCCGGACGCGAATCGCCGCTCGACGAGGCGGTGACCCTGGCGGGGTACCGCGAACGTTTTGCCGCCTACCGCGCCGATCCCGATCTGCAGCGGATCCACCAGGTCCTGCCGATGATCGCGATGTGGGACGATCACGAAGTGGCCAACGACACCTGGCAGGGCGGGGCCGAGAACCACCAGCCGGGCGAAGGCGACTGGCAGACGCGCAAGCGGCTGGCCGAACAGGCTTACCGCGAATGGATGCCGGTGTCGGACGACTATTACGCCACGTATGAGATCGGCGATCTCGCCACGCTGTTTCGGCTCGAAAGCCGTCACCTTGCGCGCAGCCAGCAGCTCGACCTGGTGGGCGCGGCAAAGGCCGCGGCGCCCGGCGCGGTCGATGCGGCGCTGCGCACGTTCCGCGACGGGGCCTGGCAGGCGGCCGACCGGACCCTGCTCGGCGCGCAGCAGGAAGCCTGGCTGGGCGCGGCGCTCAAAGCCTCGGTCAAGGCGCGCAAGCCGTGGCAGGTGTTGGGCCAGGAAGTGGTGATGGGGTCGCTGGCCTTGCCCGACGGCGTGATCGACGGCCTGCCCGCGACCGCCGCCGACTGGCTGCGTCAGCGCCTGAACACCACGGTTACTGCGGCGCACGAGGGGCTGCCCTTCAACATGGACGCGTGGGACGGCTATCCCGCCGCGCGCGACCGGCTCTACAAAGCCAGCCTTGAAGCGGGGGCCAATCTGGTCGTGTTGTCGGGCGACAGCCACAACGCCTGGGCCTTCGATCTCGACCGCAAGGGCGCGCGGGTCGGGGTCGAAATGGGCGGCCATTCGGTCACCTCGCCGGGGGCCGAACAGTCCCTGCCGTGGAAGCAGCCCGCCGATCTGGCCGCCGAGCTGGTCGGGCTCAATCCGCAGCTCAAATGGTGCGACACCGCGCAGCGCGGCTACATGGCGGTCGAACTCACCCCGGCGGCGGCCAGCAGCGAGTGGCGCTTCATGTCCAATGTCCGGCAAAAGGGCACGGCTCTGGCGGGGACCAAGCGGATGACGGTGCTGGCCGGGCAGCGGAAGTATTCGACTTCGTAAGGTTTGCCTGCTAGCGGCGGAGGCGATGACACTGCGCTACGCCTTGCCGCTGACTACTACTACCACCCGGGCATTCCCGGGGCGGGTGGCTGCGGCCTGACGGCCAAGGCGCACCGCCGTCCGGGTTCGGGCGGCTGGCGTCTCCTTCCGAACCTGCCGAAACGATCGACGCCGCCCCTTCCGGTGCGTGACGGCTTGTGCCAAAGCGCGCCAAATCGTTCGAGAGTACTCCCATGTCCGAAGTCCTGAAGATCAGCCTGCCCGATGGTTCCGTCCGCGAAATGCCGGCTGGATCGACCCCGGCTGACGTCGCCGCGGCAATCGGCCCCGGCCTGGCCAAGGCGGCGATCGCCGCGCGTATCGATGGCGAACTGGTCGATCTGACCCGGCCGTTCAGCGGCGATGCCGCGCTGGCGCTGGTGACCAATCGCGACGAGGCCGACGCGCTGGAACTGGCGCGCCACGACTTCGCCCACGTTCTGGCCGAAGCGGTCCAGGCGCTCTGGCCCGGCACGCAGATCACCTTTGGTCCGGCGACCGACGACGGCTTCTATTACGACGTCATGGCCCCGGCCAGCCGCGCGCCGTTCAGCATGGAGGACCTGCCCGCTATCGAGGACAAGATGCGGGCGATCATCAAGGCCGACAAGCCGCTGCGCCGCGAGGTGTGGAGCCGCCAGCAACTGATCGACAAGTGGTCGGGCGAGGGCGAAAGCTTCAAGGCCGAATGGGCGCGCGAATTGCCCGAGGGCGAGGAGCTGACGGTCTACTGGTCGGGAGACGACTGGCTCGACATGTGCCGTGGGCCGCATCTGCCCAGCACCGGCAAGCTCGATCCGCAGGCGTTCAAGCTGATGCGCGTCGCCGGCGCCTATTGGCGCGGCGACCAGAAGAATGCGCAGCTGACGCGCATCTATGGCACCGGCTGGCTGAACAAGAAGCAGCTCGACGCGCACTTGCTGCGCCTGGAAGAAGCGGCCAAACGCGATCACCGCAAGCTGGGCCAGGAAATGGACTTGTTCCACCTTCAGGCCGAAGCGCATGGCAGCGTTTTCTGGCACCCTCAGGGCTATGTCATCTACCGCGAGTTGGAGGATTACATCCGCCGCGCGGTGCAGGGCGCCGGGTGCAAGGAAGTGAAGACGCCGCAGGTAATGGACGCCCGCCAGTGGGAACAGTCCGGCCACTGGGGCAAGTACCGCGCCAACATGTTCGTGATCCCCGACGAGGTTCCGAACACCGAGGACGACGGCCCGGTGATCAGCGGCGAGGGCGACTGGATGGCGCTCAAGCCAATGAACTGCCCGGCCCACGTGCTGATCTTCCGCCAGGGGATCAAGAGCTACCGTGATCTGCCGTTGCGCCTGGTCGAGAATGGCTGCTGCCACCGCAACGAACCGCACGGCGCGCTGCACGGGCTGATGCGGGTGCGCCAGTTCACCCAGGACGATGGCCACATTTTCTGCCGCGAAGACCAGATCGTCGGCGAAGTGCGCAGCTTTTGCGAACTGGCCGACCGCGTTTATCGCGACTTCGGCTTCACCTATGCGGTCAAGCTGGCGCTGCGCCCCGAGCAACGCTTCGGCAGCGATGCCGACTGGGACAAGGCCGAACAGGAACTGCGCCAGGCGGTGATCGACGCCGGCCTGGCGACCGAGGAGTATGGCTGGGAAGAACTGCCCGGCGAAGGCGCGTTCTATGCCCCCAAGCTGGAATGGCACCTGACCGATGCGATCGGGCGGACCTGGCAGGTCGGCACGATCCAGTCCGACCGGGTGCTGCCCGAACGGCTCGACGCCAGCTACATCGGCGAGGACGGCGAGAAGCACCGCCCGGTGATGCTCCACCGCGCGATCTTCGGCTCCTATGAGCGCTTCATCGGCATCCTGATCGAACACTACGCCGGCAAGCTGCCGGTGTGGCTCGCCCCGACCCAGGCGGTGGTGGCGACGATCGTCTCGGATGCCGATCCCTATGCTGCGGAGGTCACCCGCCAGCTGGCGGCAGCGAGTATCCGGGTCGAAACCGACATGCGCAACGAGAAGATCAACTACAAGGTCCGCGATCACAGCTTCAAGAAGGTCCCGCACCTTCTTGTTGTCGGAAAGCGCGAGGCCGATGAAGGCACCGTGGCCCTTCGGACACTTGGCGCCGAGCACCAGAAGGTTATGCCGCTGGCCGAGGCGATCGCCCTGCTGACCGCGGAGGCGACCCCGCCGGATTTGCGCGTCGGCTGAGCGGCCGGCACGCCGGACAAGGGGGGGACGATGGAAACGTTGATCAAGGCTTCGCTGGTCCTCAACATTGCCGTGCTGGTCCCGGTCTGCGGCAGCCTGCTGGCCGGCGCGGGGTGGACGGCCAGCGCCTATGGCCCGCCCAGCCCGGCGCGGGGGATCCTGCTGTCGATCTACCTGGCGATCCTGCTGGTTTCAGCCGGACTGCTGTTCCGACCGGTTCCGGCCATGGTCGCGGCACTGCTGGTCGTGCAGATCCTCTACAAGGTCACTACGCCGGTCACTGTCGGAACGCTGGCCAACCCTGTCGTGCTCAGCAATCTCGCGATCGCGGCGTTCCACATGGTGACGGTCCGGGCCATCGCGATGAAGGCCGGCCTGTGATCGCCATTTACGACCGGGAGTTTGCCTCATTCTTTTTGCCGGACTGACCCCCGCCCAGATTGCCATCGCACTGGCCGCGGCGCTGGCGGCGGCCTTCGTGCGCGGACTGGCCGGGTTCGGCATGGCTATCCTGCTGGTCCCGGTGCTGGGCCTGGCAGTACCTCCGCGCGAGGCGGTTGTTGTCGCCAACTGGCTTGGCCTGCTGATCGGGCTGGTCGGGCTCAAGACCATTATCGGACAGAGCGAGCGCAGTGCCTTCACCATTTCCGCGCTTGCTGTGCTGGCAACCCCGCTTGGCGTGTGGCTGCTGGCTGTGACCGATCCTGCTCTGGCGCGGCTGCTCATCGCACTGATCGCGCTGGGTTCGTTCGTGCTGGTGCTGTTGCCCAAGCGGCCCGCGCATCATTTGCCGGGCGTGGCGGAAACCGGAGCAACCGGTCTGGTTTCCGGCGTGCTGACCGGGTTTGCCGGAATGCCCGGCCCGCCGGTCGTTCCCTATTACCTGCGCCGGGCGATCCCGCCGGGGCTGGCCCGCGCATCGATGATGACGATCTTCCTGGCCACTTCGCTGGCCGGGGTCGTCTCGGCGCTGGTGCTGCGCGTTGCAACCTGGCGCGGGCCGCTGCTGGGCGCAGCGCTGTTTCCGGCCGTACTGCTGGGCAACTGGCTCGGCCACAAGGCCTTCGGCCGGATCGGCGAAACCGCGTGGCGCAGTTTCACTGGAGCAGTGCTGGGGCTGGCGGCGGCAGCGGCGCTGTGGCGCCTGCTGCAGACCTAGACTGAGGCGGCGAAGGCCTTGCTTGCAAGGCACGCGGTGCTGGCAGCCGCGGCCGGGGCGAAATAGCCGGCACCGATCAGCGCCAAGGCGCAGGTATAAAGCATCGCCCGGCGTGTCGCTTCGGGCGAAAGCTGGATTGCCTGACGGGCAGCGAGAGTGAGAGCCTGGGCCATGTCCCCGTTATGGCCGCGCTGCCCTTACCGAAGCGTAAACAGACTTGGCCCGCCACGCGAAAGGGGCGCGTGACGGGCCAAACTTCCTCCCCAGGAAGATGGTGTGCGGACTAAGCCGCGAACTGGTTCATCGTGTTCGCCGAACCACCGGCCTTCAGCGCGGCTTCGCCGGCGAAGTATTCCTTGTGATCGTCGCCGATGTCGCTGCCGCTCATGTTCTGGTGCTTGACGCAAGCGATGCCCTGACGGATTTCGGCGCGCTGGACGTTCTTGACGTAGCCCAGCATGCCCTGATCGCCGAAGTATTCGCGGGCCAGGTTGTCGGTGCTGAGCGCCGCGGTGTGATAGGTCGGCAAGGTGATCAGGTGGTGGAAGATCCCCGCCTGCGCCGCGGCATCGCGCTGGAAGGTGCGGATGCGTTCATCAGCCTCGTCAGCCAGCGCCGTGCCGTCATAGTCGACGCTCATCAGCTTCGCCCGGTCATAGGCACTCACATCCTTGCCGGCTTCGGCCCATGCATCGAACACCTGCTGGCGGAAATTGAGCGTCCAGTTGAAGCTGGGGCTGTTGTTGTAGACCAGCTTGGCATTGGGAATGACTTCGCGGATGCGGCTGACCATGCCGCCGATCTGGCCGATATGCGGCTTTTCGGTTTCGATCCACAGCAGGTCGGCGCCGTTCTGCAGGCTGTTGATGCAGTCCAGAACGCAGCGGTCTTCTCCGGTGCCGGCGCGGAACTGGAACAGGTTCGAGGCAAGCCGCTTGGGCTTCACCAGCTTGCCGTCGCGGCTGATCAGCACGTCGCCGTGGCCCAGGTTCGCCGCATCGACGTCTTCGCAATCGAGGAAGCTGTTGTACTGGTCGCCGATGTCGCCAGCTTCGCGGGTGAAGGCGATCTGCTTGGTCAGGCCGGCGCCGAGCGAGTCGGTGCGCGCGACGATCACGCCGTCTTCGACGCCGAGTTCCATGAAGGCGTAACGCACCGCGCGGATCTTGGCGATGAAGTCCTCGTGCGGCACGGTGACCTTGCCGTCCTGGTGGCCGCACTGCTTTTCGTCCGAGACCTGGTTCTCGATCTGGATGCAGCAGGCACCCGCTTCGATCATCTTCTTCGACAGCAGATAGGTCGCCTCGGCATTGCCGAAGCCGGCATCGATGTCGGCAACGATCGGGACGATGTGGGTTTCGTGATTGTCGATCGCGGTCTGGATCTGCTTGGCCTTGACCTCGTCCCCGGCATTGCGGGCGGCGTCGAGATCGCGGAACAGCATGCCCAGCTCGCGCGCATCGGCCTGCCGCAGGAAGGTGTAGAGCTCTTCGATCAGCGCCGGAACGCTGGTCTTTTCGTGCATCGACTGGTCGGGCAGCGGGCCGAATTCGCTGCGCAGCGCGGCGACCATCCAGCCCGACAGGTACAGGTAGCGGCCCTTGGTGGTGCCGAAGTGCTTCTTGATCGAAATCATCTTCTGCTGGCCGATGAAGCCGTGCCAGCAGCCCAGCGACTGGGTGTACTGGGCCGGATCGGCATCATAGGCGGCCATGTCGCGGCGCATGATCGCAGCGGTGTAGCGCGCGATGTCGAGCCCGGTCTGGAAGCGGTTCTGCAGGCGCATGCGGGCGACGCTGGTCGCATCGATCCCGCTCCAGTTGGCGGCATTGGGCGCGATCTGCTTGTCGGCGTCGGCGATGGTCTGCTGATAGGTCATGGTCTTCGTTCCCGTGAAAGCGGCCGCCGGGCCGCGTCATGGCCCGGGGATGGCGCTTTGCTGCACTGCGGTGAAGGGTCTGCAGAGTCGACTTGTCAAACCTTACAACTATTCCTTGTAAAGCTGTGCAGACATGACAAAAGGCGCAAATGAGCGAATCGCGCCCCCTTTACCTCGGCCCGCGGCTGCGCCGGCTGCGCCGCGAACTGGGACTGACCCAGCAGGCCATGGCCGGCGATCTGGGAATCTCGCCCAGCTATGTCGCGCTGCTCGAACGCAACCAGCGCCCGCTCACTGCCGACCTGCTGGTCCGCCTGACGCGCAGCTACCGGCTCGATCTGGGTGAGTTCGCCGGTGACGACAGCGAGGACTATGCCCGCCGCATCGGCCAGGTGCTGCGTGATCCGCTGTTTGCCGATATCGATCTGCCGGCGCTGGAAGTCGCCGATCTGGCGACCAGCTTTCCCGGAGTCAGCGAAGCGCTGCTGCGGCTCCACGGTGCCTACAACCGCGAACAGCGCGCACTCGCCGAACAGCGCGAGGCTCCGGGAGCGGAGCGGGCGAGCGACCCGGTGGCCGAAGCGCGCCGCTTCGTTGCCCAGCACCGCAACTATTTCCACGCGATCGACACCAAGGCCGAAGAGCTTGCCGCCGCCATTGCCCGGGCGGGATCGATGACCGAATGGCTGCGCGCCGAACACGGCCTCAGGGTGCGCTACCTGCCCCCCGATGTGATGATGGACGCGCTGCGCCGCCACGACCGCCACAACAGCCAACTGCTGATCGACGATACGTTGGACGGAGCCAGTCGCGCCTTTCAGGTCGCCAGCCATGTCGCCTACGTGTCACTGAAGCGCGAGATCGCCGCAACCATGGCCCAGGAGGCCTTTGCCAGCCCGACCGCGACCAGCCTGGTGCGGCGGGCACTGGCGGCCTATGGCGCGGCGGCAATCCTGATGCCTTACGACCGCTTCGCGCGCGCGGTCGAAGCGCGGGCCTATGACGTCGAAGCATTGAGCCGGCAGTTCGGGGCCAGCTTCGAACAGGTCGCGCACCGCCTGACCACCTTGGGCCGGCCGGGCCAGCTGCGCATTCCCTTCTTCTTCATCCGCGTCGATCCCGCCGGCAATGTATCCAAACGGCTCGACGGGGCGGGCTTTCCCTTCGCCGCGCATGGCGGCGGCTGTCCGTTGTGGTCAGTCCATTCGGTGTTTCGCACCCCCGGCGAGGTGGTGACCCAGTTCCTCGACCTGCCCGATGGCCAGCGCTTCTTCTCGATCGCCCGGACCGTATCGGCCGGCGGCGGCAGCTGGGACCGGCCGCGCGTGACCCGGGCGATTGCCCTGGCCTGTGCCGCCGAACACGCGCCGCAGCTCGTCTATGCGCGCGGCAGCGATCCTCGCACGGTGGAGGCAACCCCGATCGGGGTGACCTGCCGCCTGTGCAATCGCCCGGCCTGCGCCGCGCGGGCCGTGCCCCCGGTCGGGCGCGAGATCCTCGACGATGATACCCGGCGCACGATTGCGCCCTTTGCGTTCGACGAGGGCTAGAGCGGCAGCGCCTTTCGTGGCATCGCAGGAGTCATGCCCGGAATCGACCCAACGCTGACCTTCCATCCGCTCGGCATCGCCGTGCTGACCATTTCCGACACCCGCAACGCGGAGACCGATACCTCGGGTGCGTTGCTGTGCGAACGGCTGACCGGGGCGGGCCATATGCTCAAGGACCGGGCCATCGTCCGCGACGACATCGCGGCGATCCAGGCGCAGCTCAAGGCGTGGATCGCCGACCCCGCAATCGAGATCATCCTGACCACCGGCGGCACCGGCTTTTCCCCGCGCGACAACACCCCCGAAGCGGTGAGGCCCCTGCTGCGGCGCGAGATGGACGGCTTCGCCATCGCCTTCCAGAGCAAGAGCCTGACCACCGTCGGGGTCGCGGCGATGCAGTCGCGCGCCTTTGCCGGGCAGGCCGGGGACAGCTTCATCTTCTGCGTGCCGGGATCGACCGGCGCCTGCCGCGATGCCTGGGACGGCCTGCTCGAACTCGAACTCGACAGCCGCCACAAGCCCTGCTCGATCGCCGGCGCGCTGCCGCGCCTGCGCGACCTTTGCGCGTGATCACCTTCGATCAGGCCCAGGCGCTCCTCGCGGCCGCAGTCACGCCGCTGGGTATCGAGGAGCTGGCGATCGGCGAGGCTGCCGGACGCGTGCTGGCCGAGGACGTGCACGCCGCCTTGCCCAGCCCGCGCCGCGACGTCTCCAGCATGGACGGCTATGCCCTGCGCCTGGCCGATGCGGCAGTCAGCTCGACCCTGGCGCTGGTCGGGGAAAGTTTCGCCGGCGGCGCGCTGCCACCACCGGTCGGCCCAGGGCAGGCGGTGCGCATCTTTACGGGCGCTGCGGTGCCGCAGGGCGCCGACGTGGTAATCATTCAGGAGAACTGCGAGGCTGGTCCCGGCCAGGTGACGATCGAGCGCGCCTTCGGCTCCGGGCGGAACATCCGCAGCATGGCGGGCGACTTTGCCGCCGGGGACTTGCTGCTGCCCAAAGGACGGCGGCTGGATCCACTGGCTATGGTCACCCTGGCGGCGGCCGACCGCGCACAGGCAATGGTGTTCAATCGACCTCGCGTCGCCGTGATCGCGACCGGGGACGAACTGGCCGCGCCCGGAACCGCACGGGATCATCCGCTGGCGATCCCGGAATCGGTGTCGTTCGGCATTGCTGCGATGATTGGCGAACATGGCGGAGCGATCGTCCACCGCGCCACTGGGGGCGACAGTCTGCCCGCGCTTGAAGCCGCGGCTGGCGAAGCGCTCGGCCTTGCCGATCTGGTCGTCATCACTGGCGGCGCCTCGGTCGGAGAACGGGATTTCGCCAAGGCGATGTTCGCGCCGCACGGGCTTGATCTGGTTTTTGCCAAGGTGGCGATCAAGCCGGGCAAGCCGGTCTGGCTCGGCCGCGCGCAGGGCAAATGGGTGCTCGGGCTGCCGGGCAATCCGACCTCGGCGATGGTCACCGCGCGGCTGTTCCTCGTCCCGCTGCTGGCGGTACTGCAGGGGCAGCGCGGCGACGCGCTGCTCGATTGGACCGACCTGCCATTGGGCACGGACCTGCCGCCCGGCGGAGAGCGCGAAACCTTCGTGCGGATGATGGCATCACCCCGCGGCCTGGTTCCGCTGGGCAACCAGGATTCGGGGGTGCAGGGTGCGCTATCGTCGGCGCAGTGGCTGGTGCGGCGAGCCATCGCTGCCGGGGCGGCCCGTGCCGGCGAAACCGTCCCGGCGCTGCGTTTCTGAGCCTGCGCCCCGGCAAAATACGAATGCAGGCCCCCTTTGCCGGTTGCCGCCGGGTAGCAGTTCCGCCAAGGTTTGCGCCAAGGGGATGACCGGATTGGAAAAAGGCGCGCCGGCTGCACTGTGCGGCCCGGTCGTTTGCCCCTTCGGTGGAGACGCAACTGGTGGCCCGTTCCGATACTTCCGGCGCACTCGATCTCGATGCCGAAATCCTGGCGTCGCTGCGCTATCGCGTCGGCAAGAACGAGGCTGCGGCCAAACCCCACGACTGGTTCAACGCTGCGGTCAAGGCGCTGCGCGACAAGATCGTCGACGCGTGGATGGATTCGACCACGCGGACCTATGCCGCGGGCGGCAAGCGGGTCTATTACCTCAGCCTTGAATTCCTGATCGGGCGGCTGCTGCGCGACGCGCTGTCGAACCTGGGGCTGACCGCCGAAATGGAAGCGGCGCTGCGCAGCCACGGGCTCGACCTGGCCGAACTGGAAGAGCTGGAACCCGATGCGGCGCTGGGTAATGGCGGGCTCGGGCGGCTGGCGGCATGCTTCATGGAAAGCCTCGCCAGCCTCGATATCCCGGCTTACGGCTATGGCATCCGCTATGTGAACGGGATGTTCCGCCAGCGGATCAAGGACGGCTGGCAGATCGAGCTGCCCGAAACCTGGCTGGCCCACGGCAACCCGTGGGAGTTCGAACGCCGGGAAAGCTCGTACCGCATCGGTTTCGGCGGCGAGGTGGTGGCCGAGGGTGAGCGCGCGGTGTGGAAGCCGGCCGAACTGGTCGAGGCGACCGCGGTCGATACGCCCGTGGTCGGCTGGCGCGGCAAGCGGGTCAACACGCTGCGCCTGTGGACCGCCATCGCGCTCGATCCGATCCGGCTCGACGCCTTCAACGCCGGCGACCATTTCGGCGCGCTGGCCGATCAGGTGCGGGCCGATTCGCTGGTCCGGGTGCTCTATCCCGCCGACAGCAGCGCCGCCGGGCAGGAACTGCGGCTGCGCCAGGAATACTTCTTCACCGCGGCCTCGATCCAGGACATCGTCCGCCGCCAGGTGCAGTACCAGAAGGACGTCCGCACCCTGCCCGACGAAGCGGCGATCCAGCTTAACGACACCCACCCCGCGGTGGCCGTGGCCGAGCTGATGCGGCTGCTGATCGACGATCACGGGATCGATTTCGACGAAGCGCTCGACATCACCCGGCGGACCATTGCCTATACCAACCACACCCTGCTGCCCGAAGCGCTGGAAACCTGGCCGCTGCCGTTGTTCGAACGGCTGCTGCCGCGCCACATGCAGATCATTTATGCGATCAACAGCCGGGTGCTGAAGGAAGCGCGCAAGGCCGGGCTGGACGACGCCGCGGTTGCCGCGATCTCGCTGATCGCCGAAGGCGGCGAGCGGCGGGTGCGGATGGCCAACCTGGCCTTCACCGGGGCGCACAGCGTCAACGGGGTGGCGGCGCTGCATACCGAGCTGATGAAATCGACGGTCTTTGCCGATCTCCACGCGCTCTATCCGGCGCGGATCAACAACAAGACCAACGGGGTCACCCCGCGGCGCTGGCTGCAGCAGTGCAATCCGGGGCTGACCAGCCTGCTGCGCGAAGCGATCGGCGACGGCTTCCTCGACGATACCAACCAGCTCGAAAAGCTGAACGCGCTGGCGGGTGATGCCGCGCTGCAGGAGCGCGCCCACGCGGTCAAGCGGATGAACAAGGTCGCGCTGGCGGCGCATGTTGCCGACCTGACCGGGGTGCGGATCGATCCCGACGCGCTGTTCGACGTCCAGATCAAGCGGATCCACGAATACAAGCGCCAGCTGCTCAACCTGGTCGAGACGGTTGCGCTCTATGACCAGATCCGCAGCCATCCCGAGCGCGACTGGGTGCCGCGGGTCAAGATCTTCGGCGGCAAGGCCGCGGCGAGCTATCACAACGCCAAATTGATCATCAAACTGGCCGGCGACATCGCCCGGCGGGTCAACGCCGATCCCTCGGTCGGCGGGCTCTTGAAGGTGGTGTTCGTCCCCAATTACAACGTCACCCTGGCCGAACGGATCATTCCGGCGGCGGACCTGTCCGAACAGATCAGCACCGCGGGCATGGAAGCCAGCGGCACCGGCAACATGAAGTTCGCGCTCAACGGCGCGCTGACCATCGGCACGCTCGACGGGGCGAATATCGAGATCAAGGACCGGGTCGGCGACGACAATATCGTCATCTTCGGGCTGACCGCCGACGAGGTCGCGGCCAAGCGCGCCAATGGCTATGAGCCGCGCGCCGTGATCGAAGGCCACCGCGAACTGTGCCAGGCGGTCAACTCGATCGCCTCCGGCGTGTTCTCGCCCGACGATCCGGACCGCTACAAGGATCTGATGAACGGGCTTTACGACCACGACTGGTTCATGGTCGCGGCCGATTTCGAGGACTACACCGATGCCCAACGCAGCGTCGACCGGCGTTGGCTCGATCAGGCCGGGTGGCGCGCCGCGGCGCTGCGCAACGTTGCCAACATGGGCTGGTTCTCGTCCGACCGGACGATCGGCGAATATGCCCGCGACATCTGGGGCGTGCGGTGAAGCCCCCGGCGTCGGCGATGACCGCCCTGCTTGCGGGCACCCACGCCGACCCCTTTGCGCTGCTCGGCCTGCATGCCGGGCCCGAGGGCACCTTCGCCCGCGCGCTGCTGCCCGGTGCGGAACAGGCCAGCGCCTTTTCGCTGAAAGGTGCGGCGCTGGGCAAGCTGGCCCGGGTCGACGATCGCGGGCTGTTCGAAGGCAAGGTCAAGGGCAAGCCGCGACCGGTCAAATACCGCTGCCGCGCCGGAAGCCATGAGTGGTGGGTTACCGATCCTTATTCGTTCGGCCCGGTGCTGGGCCCGACCGACGATTTCCTGATCAACGAAGGCACCCACCTGCGCCTGTTCGACAAGCTGGGCGCGCATTGCCTCAACCATGAAGGGGCCGACGGGGTCCACTTCGCGGTCTGGGCACCCAATGCCGCGCTGGTCAGCCTTGTCGGCGACTTCAACGATTGGGATGGTGCCCGCCATCCGATGCGCAAGCGGCTCGACATCGGGGTGTGGGAATTGTTCGTCCCCGACCTGGGCGAGGGCCGCGCCTACAAGTACCGGATTGTCGGGGCCGACGGCACGGTCCAGCCGCTCAAGGCCGATCCCTATGCCTTCGCCAGCGAGCTGCGGCCCAAGACCGCATCGCTGACCACCCGCACCGGCAAGGGCGACTGGGGCGACGCCGCGCACCGCAAATTCTGGGCCTCTGTCGATCCGCGCCGCCAGCCGATTTCAATCTATGAAGTCCATCCCGGATCGTGGCAGCGCGACGACAATGGCTGGTTCCTGACCTGGGACGAGATGGCCGCCCGACTGATCCCCTACGTGGTCGACATGGGCTTTACCCATATCGAGTTCCTGCCGGTGAGCGAGCACCCCTACGATCCCTCATGGGGTTACCAGACCACCGGGCTTTATGCGCCATCGGCCCGGTTCGGCGATCCACAGGGCTTTGCCCGCTTCGTCGATGGCGCGCACCGCGCCGGCGTCGGCGTGCTGATCGACTGGGTCCCGGCGCACTTCCCGGTCGACGAACATGGCCTCGCCAGGTTCGACGGCACCGCGCTGTACGAGCATGAGGACCCCAAGCTGGGCTTCCATCCCGACTGGAATACCGCGATCTACAACTTCGGGCGGCGCGAGGTAGCGAGCTTCCTGGTCAACAACGCGCTGTTCTGGGCCGAGCGCTATCACGTCGACGGGATGCGGGTCGATGCCGTTGCCTCGATGCTCTACCGCGACTACTCACGCAAGGCCGGCGAATGGATCCCCAATGCTGAGGGCGGGCGCGAGAACTGGGAAGCGGTCGATTTCCTTCGCGCCACCAACCGCGCGCTCCACGCCAGCCACCCCGGCATCCTGACCATTGCCGAGGAAAGCACCGCCTGGCCCGGCGTCTCACTCCCCGCCTATGACGAAGGCCCGCGCACCGCGCTGGGTTTCGGCTTCAAGTGGAACATGGGCTTCATGCACGACACGCTGCAATACATGCAGCGCGATCCGGTCCACCGCCAGCACCACCATAACGAGATCACCTTCGGGCTGACCTATGCCTTCAGCGAAAACTTCGTCCTGCCGCTGAGCCATGACGAGGTGGTCCACGGCAAGGGCAGCCTGCTGACCAAGATGAGCGGCGCCGACGACTGGCAGAAGTTCGCTTCGCTGCGCGCCTATTACGGCCTGATGTGGGGCTATCCCGGCAAGAAGCTGCTGTTCATGGGGCAGGAGTTTGCCCAGCGCCGCGAATGGAGCGAGGAGCGCGGACTCGACTGGGATCTGATCGGTGCACCCGCACATGCCGGGGTGCAGGCCCTGGTCCGCGACCTCAACCGTGCCTACTGCGATTTGCCCGCGCTCCACGCCCGCGACTGCGAGGGCGACGGCTTCGAATGGCTGGTGGTCAACGACGCCGGGGCTTCGGTCTTTGCCTGGCTGCGCAAGTGCCCGGGCGAAGCGCCGGTGGCGGTGATCAGCAATCTGACACCGCAGCTGCACGGGTCTTACCGCCTGCCGCTGCCCCATGACGGACGCTGGCGCGAGGCGGTCAATTCGGACGCCGCAATCTATGGCGGCAGCGGACAGGGCAATGGCGGAACGGTGACCGCACAGGACGGTGCGGCGCTGATCGTGCTGCCGCCGCTGGCCACTTTGATACTGGTTTACGAAGGTTGAGACGCCCCCAAGGGCGCGGCAAGGAGAGAGAGCGATGACCAAGCAAAGGTTGCATGCCCCGCTGGCCCGCGATGCGATGGCCTATGTCCTAGCCGGTGGGCGCGGCTCGCGGCTGATGGAACTGACCGACCGCCGGGCCAAGCCGGCGGTCTATTTCGGCGGGATGAGCCGGATTATCGATTTCGCGCTGTCCAACGCGATCAATTCGGGGATCCGCCGGATCGGCGTGGCGACCCAGTACAAGGCCCACAGCCTGATCCGCCACATGCAGCGCGGCTGGAACTTCCTGCGCCCCGAACGCAACGAAAGCTTCGATATCCTCCCCGCCAGCCAGCGCGTGTCGGAATTGCAATGGTACGAAGGCACCGCCGACGCGGTGTTCCAGAACATCGACATCATCGAGAGCCACGCGCCCAAATACATGGTCATCCTGGCCGGCGATCACATCTACAAGATGGACTATGAATTGATGCTGCAGCAGCACGTCAATTCCGGCGCGGATGTCACTGTCGGCTGCCTGGTGGTGCCGCGCGCCGAAGCCAGCGGGTTCGGGGTCATGGCGGTCGACAAGACCAGCCGGATCACCGCCTTCGTCGAAAAGCCCAAGGATCCGCCGGCGATGCCGGACAACCCCGACATGGCGCTCGCCTCGATGGGCATCTACGTGTTCGAGACGAAGTTCCTGTTCGAACAATTGCGCCGCGATGCCGCCGATCCCGCCAGCAAGCGCGACTTCGGCGGGGACATCATCCCCTACATCGTCAAGCACGGCAAGGCGGTGGCGCACAAGTTCACCGACAGCTGCATCCGCGCCGCCGACGAGATCGAGGAATACTGGCGCGACGTCGGTACGCTCGACGCCTATTTCGAGGCCAACCTCGACCTCACCGACGTGGTTCCCAAGCTCAACATGTACGACCGCGACTGGCGCATCTGGACCGACCAGATCGTCTCCAGCCCGGCCAAGTTCGTCCACGACGAAGAGGGCCGCCGCGGCCAAGCGGTCGCGTCGCTGATCAGCCAGGACTGCATCGTCTCGGGCGCCACGGCGCATCGCAGCCTGCTGTTCACCGGGGTCAAGATGGGCAGCTTTTCCAGCGTCCACGAAGGCGTGATCCTGCCCCATTGCAACATCGGCCGCGGGGCGCGGCTGAGCCGGGTGATCGTCGATTCCGGTGTGCGCATTCCGGAAAACCTTGTGGTCGGGGAGGATCCCGAACTTGACGGCAAGCGCTTTCGCCGGACCGACAGCGGGGTCTGCCTGATCACCAAGGCGATGATCGAACGGCTGGGATGACTCTGCGCGTCCTCTCGGTCGCTTCGGAAGCGGTGCCGCTGGTCAAGACCGGAGGGCTGGCCGACGTCGCAGGGGCGCTGCCCGCGGCGCTGGCCCCGCACGGGGTCGCCCTGACGACGATCCTGCCAGGCTATCCCGCCGTTGTCGCGGCGCTGAAGCGGGCCAAGGCGGTGCACGCGTGGACCGATCTGCTGGGCGAAGAGGCGCGGCTGCTGGCGGGCAAGATCGCCGGGCATCCGCTGCTGGTGCTCGATGCGCCGCACCTGTTCCAGCGCGATGGTTCGCCATATGGCGATGCGCAGGGCAGGGACTGGGAAGACAACTGGCGCCGCTTTGCCGCTTTCGGCCGGGCGGCAGCCGATGTCGCCGGCGGGGCAGTCAAGGGCCTGGCCTTCGACTTGATTCATGCCCACGACTGGCAGGCCGGCATGGCGCTGGCCTACAACCGCTTCGCCCCCGTTTCGGCGCCGCTGCCCGGGGTGATGACGATCCACAACATGGCCTTCCAGGGCTATTACGACGCGCGCATTTTCCGCGGCCTGGGCCTGCCCAAGGCGGCCTGGGCGATGGACGGGGTGGAAAGCTATGGCGGGGTCGGGTTCCTCAAGGCCGGGCTGCAGGCCGCCGATGCGATCACCACGGTCAGCCCCAGCTATGCCGCCGAGATCCGCCTGCCCGAATTCGGCATGGGGCTGGAAGGGCTGATCGCCAACCGCGGCGGCGACGTGACCGGGATCCTCAACGGGATCGACGCGGCGGAATGGAACCCGGCGAGCGATCCGGCGCTGGCCAGGACATATTCGGCCAAGACGCTGGCCGCGCGCAAGGCCAACAAGCGCGCGCTCGAGGCCGAGTTCGGCCTGACCAAGGACGACGGCCCGCTGTTCATCGTGGTCAGCCGACTGACCTGGCAGAAGGGCATGGACGTGCTGCCCGAAGTGCTCGACCACCTGGTCGGGCTGGGCGGGCGGCTGGCGCTGCTGGGATCAGGCGACGGGGCGATCGAGCGCGAGCTGCACCGCGCCGCCGCGCGCCATCCCGGCCGGATCGGCGTGCGGATCGGCTATGACGAGGCGCTGTCGCACCGCATGCAGGGCGGCGGCGATGCGATCCTGGTACCCAGCCGGTTCGAACCCTGCGGGCTGACCCAGCTCTACGGTCTGGCCTATGGCTGCGTGCCGGTGGTGGCGCGGACCGGCGGGCTGGCCGATACGGTGATTGACGCCAATGTCGCGGCGCTGGCCGCAGGCGTGGCAACCGGCGTGCAGTTCTCTGGCGTCGACTATCCCGCGTTCGCCCAGGCGATCAGCCGCACCATCGCGCTTTATGCCGACAAGCCGGCGTGGAAGCGCGTGCAGGCCAATGGCATGGCCGGCGACTTTTCCTGGGGACCCAGCGGCAAGGCCTATGCCGCGCTGTACAAACGCCTGATCGAGGCCCGTTCATGACCGTCATCACTCATCCGACCACGCCCTTTACCGACCAGAAGCCGGGCACGTCGGGGCTGCGCAAGAAGGTGCGGCATTTCCAGCAGCCGAACTATGCGGAAAACTTCATCCAGGCGGTGTTCGACGTGGTCCAGGCCGATCCCAGCGCGACGCTGGTGATCGGCGGCGACGGGCGGTTCCACAACCGCGCGGTGATCCAGACGGCGATCCGCATGGCCGCGGCCAATGGCTATGGCCGGGTGCTGGTCGGGCAGGGCGGGATCCTCTCGACCCCGGCGGCCAGCTGCGTGATCCGCAAGCACGGGGCCAGCGGCGGGCTGATCCTGTCGGCCAGCCACAATCCCGGCGGCCCGGACGAGGATTTCGGGATCAAGTACAACGGCGCCAACGGCGGCCCCGCGCCGGAGAACGTGACCGAGGCAATCTTTGCCCGAACGCTGGAGATCGACCGCTGGCTGACGGTCGAGGCGGCGGATGTCGATCTCGATTCGATTGGCACGGTCACGGTGGCGGGCATGACGGTCGACGTGATCGATCCCGTCGCCGACTGGGCCGACCTGATGGAAAGCCTGTTTGACTTCGCCGCGATCCGCGCCGCGGTGGCGGACGGGCTGACCATGGCCTTCGATGCGATGCACGCGGTCACCGGGCCCTATGCCCATGAAGTGCTGGAGCGCCGCCTTGGCTTTGCCTCCGGCACCGTGCGCAACGGCGTGCCGCTCGAGGATTTCGGTGGGCACCATCCCGATCCCAACCTGGTTCATGCCAAGGTGCTCTATGACCTGATGATGGACCCGGAAATGGCCCCGGCCTTCGGCGCGGCCTCGGACGGCGACGGCGACCGCAACCTGATCGTGGGCAAGGGGATCTTCGTCACCCCGTCGGACTCGCTCGCGATGCTGGCCGCCAATGCGCACCTTGCCCCGGGCTATGCCGCCGGCCTCAAGGGCATCGCCCGCTCGATGCCGACCAGCGCCGCCGCCGACCGTGTCGCGCATGGTCTCGGCATCCCCTGCTTCGAGACACCCACCGGCTGGAAGTTCTTCGGCAACCTGCTCGACGCCGGCATGGCCACGCTGTGCGGCGAGGAAAGCGCCGGGACCGGCTCCGACCACGTCCGCGAAAAGGACGGGCTGTGGGCGGTGCTGCTGTGGCTCAACATTCTGGCCGCGCGCGGGGAAAGCGTGGCCGAAATCGCCCGTCAACACTGGGCGCGGTTCGGGCGCAACTACTATGCCCGCCACGATTACGAAGCGATCGAGAGCGCCCGCGCCGATGTGCTGATGGCGGCGCTGATGGCGGCCCTGCCGGGGCTTGCCGGGCAAAGCTATAGCGGACTTGAGGTTGAGGCCGCCGACAGCTTTTCCTACCGCGATCCGGTCGATGGCTCGACCAGCGCCAACCAGGGCGTGCGCGTGCTGTTCACGGGCGGCTCGCGGGTGGTCTTTCGTCTGTCGGGCACCGGAACCGAAGGCGCGACATTGCGCGTCTACCTTGAACGCTATGAACCGGTCGGCGGCAATCTTGCCGCCGAAACCCCGCACATGCTGGCCGACCTGATCGCCGCCGCCGAATCGATTGCCGGGATCGCGCAGCACACCGGACGGACCGCGCCCGACGTCGTGACATGACCGCATTGGGCGCGCGGGTTGCGCGCGGAAAGACTGCCTTCGTCGTCCGCGCCCCGCAAGCCGCAGCGCTTTGGCTGTGCCTGTTCGATGGCGAGTCCGAAACGCGCCACGCGATGGCCCGCCAGGGCGACACCTGGACTATTGCGCTGCCCGGCGATCTGGCCGGGACCCGCTATGGCTACCGCGCCGAGGGCGAATGCGCCCCCGAACGCGGGCAATGGTTCGACCCGGCCAAGCTGCTCGTCGATCCCTACGCTCTCGAACTCGACCGGCGCTTTCAGCAGGTTTCCGAATTGGCCACGTTTGGCGTCGATACCGCGGGCTTCGTCCCACGCGCCATCGTCCCCGGCGCGCTGCCCAAGGTTCGGCGCCGCAAGCCGCGGTTCGCGCGCGGCGGGCTGATCTACGAACTCAACGTCCGTGCGTTTACGATCCTGCATCCGGACGTGCCCGAGGCGATCCGCGGTACCGTTGCGGCGCTGGCCCATCCGGCGGTCATCGCGCATTTGCGCAAGCTGGCGGTCGGCGCGGTTGAGCTGATGCCGATCGTCGCGTGCATCGACGAGCGCCACCTGCCGCCGCTCGGGCTGACCAATGCCTGGGGCTACAACCCGGTCGCACCGATGGCGCTCGATCCGGGGCTGTGTCCGGGCGGCGTGGCCGAACTACGCGATACCGTGGCGGCGCTCCACGCGGCGGGGATCGGGGTGATCCTTGATCTGGTGCTCAACCATACCGGGGAAAGCGATATGCACGGCGGCGTGCTGTCGCTGCGCGGGCTGGACGACGCCGCCTATGCCCATGACGCGGCGGGGCAGCTGATCAACGACACCGGCTGCGGCAACACCCTGGATTTCGCGCAGCCCGCCGTGCGGGCGCTGGCGCGCGAAACCTTGCACCACTTCGTCCGTCATTGCGGCATCGATGGCTTCCGCTTCGATCTCGCCCCGGTGCTGGCGCGCGGTCCCGGGTTCGATCCGCAAGCGCCCTTCTTTGCCGAACTTGCCGCCGATCCCGATCTGGCCGACCGGGTGCTGATCGCCGAACCGTGGGACATTGGCCCCGGCGGTTATCAGCTGGGCAATTTTCCGCCCGAATGGCTCGAATGGAACGATCGCTTCCGCGACGATGTCCGGCGGTTCTGGCGGGGTGACGCCGCGGTGGGCGATCTTGCCACGCGGCTCGCCGGATCGTCTGACCTGTTCGGCAAGGACTGCCGCAGCGTCAATTTCCTCGCCGCGCACGACGGTTTCACCCTGGCCGATTGCGCAGCCTATGCCGCGCGCCACAACCATGCCAACGGCGAGGACAATCGCGACGGCCACGGCGAGAACTTCAGCTGGAACAACGGTGCCGAGGGGCCGAGCGCCGATGCGGACGTGATCGCCCGCCGCCAGGCCGATCAGCGCGCCCTCCTCGCCACGCTGTTCGCTTCGACCGGCACGATCATGCTCACCGCGGGCGACGAATTCGGCCGCACCCAGCAGGGCAACAACAACGCCTATTGCCAGGACAATGCGATCGGCTGGATCGACTGGGAGAGCCGCGATGTTGCGCTGGAGGATTACATCGCCGCGCTGGCCCAGGCCCGCGCCGGACGGCTGGCGGGCTATTGCAGTTTTCCCGAGGGCGGCGTGTGGAACCACCCCGATGGGCAGGAAATGACGCCGGGCCAATGGCAGGACCCGGCAACCGACGGGTTCGACTTCATCCCGCCCGCTGGATCGGATCGCCCGCCACTCCGCGTGCGCCGCGCTGCGCGGGTCGTCGCAGGATAGCAGAGCGGCGGGCCAGCCTGTCGCTAACCCGCCGCTAAGCCGTCGCTATCGCAACGCTATTTGGCCGGCGGTGCCGCTGCTGCGGCATTGGCGGGAAGGCCGCCAAGCTGGGTGACCATCTTGGTATAGGCGTCGAGATAGGCCAACACGATGATCTGGCCGATCTCGGTGTTCTGGTAGCCGCCGCCGCCGGCCGCGCCGAAGGTGCCGCCGCCAAACAGGCCGCCACCGGCTCCGAAGCTCAGATCCGATTTGCGGTAATAGCCTTCGGTCAGGGCCATTTCCTCAGTCGTGCGGGCATTGACCGCCGACAGGGTGACGCTGGCCTCGCCCTTCTTGACGCTGATCCCGCCGAGGATCGCCCCGGCGCCGCGGCCGAACAGCCCGCCGCCGATCCCGCCGAGAATCCCGCCGATGGCATTGCCGCCCGAATTCTTGTTGGTGGTGACGATGTCGGGCTGGAGGAAATAGTCCGCCGCCTTGACCTGGCCCTTGCCCAGGTTCGATCCCGACTGCAGTTCGCCGTTGTCGGCCATGGCGCGTTCCATCGCCCGGCTCTGCATCGCCCGTCCGCGGTTGACCAGGCTGAAGCAGCCCGATTGCTGGACGAAGATCTTGATGATCGCCTCGGGGCTGCCCAGGCTCAGTTCGCGCCACCACTGGTTGTCGGGCTCGACGATCGCCACGGTCCCGAGGTTGCGGGTGCAGTGCGGGATCTCGCGAGTACCCTTGGTCTGGGCCTGGCGCCCCGACGATCCCTTGTCCCCGGCCATGGCCGGTGCGGCGGTGGTTGCCACGAGTGCCAGCGCGAGCGCGCCGGAAATAGACTTGCGCATTTCAAACTCCCTGTTCGAACTGCGGCCCCTTTGCGGGATACCGCTTCCCTGCGCGACCCGGGAATGCCTTGGTTTACTGCGTCACTGCTACACCCGCTTGGCGATTTGCGCCATCGCCGCAGGAATAATCACACCGGCTTGTTGTCGATCAGTCGGGTTCCGCCGATCCTGGCAGCGACAAACAGACGGGTCGGCACGGCGGCCAGGGGCGTTGCCGGGGCCAGGCTTTCCGCCTCGCGCAGCTCGGCGTAATCGACCGACGCAAAGCCGGCGGCGATCAGCCCGCCCACCAAACCTGCCAACACGACCGCCTGTTCCGCGCCGCTGCGCAAAGCTGCGATGGCCCGGTCCATTTCGCGCGGCAATGCGGCAGCCTGGGCGCGCTGCTCGGGAGAGAGATAGGCGTTGCGCGATGACAGGGCCAGGCCATCGACCTCGCGCACGGTCGCCACCCCGATGATCGCGTCTGCCGCCGGGGCGACAAGATCGAGATCGCGGGCCATGCGGCGGATCACCGCCAGCTGCTGCCAGTCCTTCTCGCCGAACAGCGCCGTGTCCGGCCGGACCTGGTTGAACAGCTTGGCGACGACTGTCGCGACCCCGTCGAAATGGCCCGGCCGCGCTGCGCCGCACAGCCCCTCGCTGACCCCGGCGACGCTGATTTCGGTACCATAGCCGGTGGGATACATCGCCTCGACCGAAGGGGCCCACAGCAGGCTCACGCCTTCTGCCGCCAGCAGGGCGCTGTCGCGTTCGAGCTGGCGGGGATAGCGCGACAGATCCTCGTTCACCCCGAACTGGCGCGGATTGACGAAGATCGACACGATCACGTGGCGCGCGCGGTCCCGGGCGGCGCGGACCAGGGCCAGGTGGCCCTCGTGCAGCGCGCCCATGGTTGGAACCAGGGCGAGGGTGCCGTCGCGGCGCAATGCCTCCAGGGCACTGCGCAGTGGATCAAGCGATGTCACCGTTTGCACGGCCAAATCCCCTCCTGTAGAAAGCGCGGGCGGCTTTCGTGCCGATCCCTATGCTGCATTGCGGTATGGGGCAACCCGTTTAATCGATCAGTTAAGGTATCCCGTGTCAGCGCAATCCGTCCCGCACCGCATCGTCTTCGCCAACGAAAAGGGCGGCACCGGCAAATCGACCACGGCAGTCCACGTCGCGATCGCGCTGGCCTACCAGGGCGCCAGCGTCGCCGCGATCGATCTCGATCCGCGCCAGCGCACCCTGCATCGCTATCTGGAAAACCGCGCCGAAACGGCACGCCGGCGCGAGATCGACCTGCCCACTGCGCGCTTCGACGTGTTCGGCGGCGAAACCACCGAGGATCTGGACGACCTGTCGGCGCGGGTCGGTGAAGGCGCGGACTTCATCATCTATGACACCCCGGGGCGCGACGATCCCTTTGCCCGCCATGTTGCGACCGGTGCCGACACGCTGATTACCCCGCTCAACGACAGTTTCGTCGACTTCGATCTGATCGGCCAGGTCGATGCCGAAACCTTCAAGGTCCGCAAACTGTCGTTCTATGCCGAACTGATCTGGGAAGCGCGCAAGAAGCGGGCGATGGCGACAATCGAGCAGAATCGCCGCGAGATGGACTGGGTGGTGGTGCGCAACCGCACCCAGCACGTCGAAGCGCGCAACATGCGCCGGCTCGACCAGGCCCTGACTGAACTGTCGAAGCGCGTCGGTTTTCGCATCGCCAGCGGCCTGTCCGAACGCGTGATCTATCGTGAGCTGTTTCCCTCCGGCCTGACCCTGCTCGACAAGGGGCACCTGGGCGAGCTGGGTACCAGTCACCTGGTCGCGCGGCAGGAATTGCGCGCGCTGGTTGCCTCGCTCCGCTTGCCCATGCCCGCCGCGCGCGAACCGCAGCTGGCCCTGACCGCCCAGGGCTGAGCCCGCCGGTGGGCAAACTGATTACACTGCTGCTGCTTGGTACGCTGGCGTGCCGGCTGCTGACCGGCCGCTGGCCGTGGCAGTTGTGGGCGCAGTCCGAACGCGCCCAGGACGAGGCGCAGGCGCGCGCCTTGCTGGGGGTCGGCCGCGATGCCGGGCGCGAGCAGGTCCTTGAGGCGCATCGCCGGCTGCTGATGACGGCGCACCCGGATCGCGGCGGCACCTCGGACCAGGTCCATGCCGCGGCGCGCGCTCGCGACCTGCTGCTCGCCCGGATCGAACGGAGCGGAGCTGCACGGTGAAATCGCACCGGTTCGACCCCGCGATCCTGCGCGAATATGATGTGCGGGGTGAAGTTGGGCGTCAGCTTGGCATTGCCGATGCCGAGGCTCTTGGCCGCGGTTTTGCCACGGTGCTGCGCGAAGCGGGCGGCAGCACGGTCGTGGTCGGCCGCGACGGCCGGGTCAGTTCGCCCGGACTTGAAGAAGCGTTGGTTGGCGGCCTGCGCGCGGGCGGTGTGGACGTCGTGCGGATCGGGCTGGGGCCAACCCCGATGCTCTACTTCGCCGAAGCCTCAATGGAACAGGTGCAGGGCGGCATTCAGGTAACTGGCAGCCACAATCCCGCCGATCACAATGGCTTCAAGATAGTATTTGGTGGCCGGCCGTTCTGCGGGGAAGACCTGCGCGAACTCGGCCGCCGGGCCGCCCTTGGAGACTGGTCTGCCGGACAGGGTGGCTGCGAGGAAGTCCAGATCCTCGGCACCTATGTCGAGCGGCTGCTCAGTGCGCTGCATGGCCTCGACCCGGATGCCCTCGCCAGCCTGCGGATCGGCTGGGACGCCGGCAACGGGGCCGCCGGCCCCGCGCTGGAGCGATTGATCGAAAATCTTCCCGGCGAACATCTCGCGCTCTACACCCATGTCGATGGGACGTTCCCGCACCATCATCCTGACCCCACGGTCGAGGCGAACCTTGCCGATCTGAAGGCGCTGGTCGCGGCCAAGTCGCTCGACTTCGGAGTGGCTTTCGACGGCGATGGCGACCGGATCGTGGTGGTCGATGCCAGGGGGCGGGTGCTGTGGGGCGACCAGCTGCTCATGATCCTGGCCGAAGACCTCCTGCTGCGCAGCCCCGGATCCACGGTAATCGCGGACGTGAAGGCCTCGCAGGTTCTATTCGACCGGGTGACAGCGCTGGGTGGACGTGCGGTTATGGGAAAAACCGGACACAGCCTGATCAAATCCGAAATGAAGCGAATTGGCGCGCCGCTGGGCGGGGAAATGACCGGCCACCTGATGTTTGCCGATGACTGGTACGGTTTTGACGATGCGCTGTACGCCGCGCTTCGGCTGATTGCCGCGACCCGGCGGCTCGGCAAGTCTGTCACCCAGCTGCGCGATGCCATGACCGAGCCTTTCAACACGCCGGAACTGCGTCTTCCCGTCGCCGATGCGCGCAAGTTTTCCGTGGTCGAAGAGGTCGCAGCGCGGCTTGCCCAAAGCGGTGCCAAGGTGATCACAATCGATGGGGTGCGGGTTTCGACGCCCGATGGCTGGTGGCTGCTGCGCGCCTCGAACACCCAGGACGCGGTGACCCTGCGTGCGGAAAGCGCGTCGGAAGCAGGGCTGGCACGGCTGCTGGCGCTGGCCGATGCGCAGTTGGCCCAGTCCGGTGTTTCGCGCGGCTAGAGCAGGAAGACCAACGGCACGGACGCTCCGACCGCTGCCGCAACCAGCGTCGCTGCCCCCGGCCCGACCTTGCGCCAGCCCGCCAGGCTTACCGCGGCACCGGCCTTGAACAGGGTATTGAGCACCACTGGCGGCAAAAGCACCAGTCCGGCGATTTTCGGGGCCAGCGTCGCTTCGGGCAGGTTGCCCAGGGTGATGATGGCCGAATCGACATCGACCACCCCCGATATCGCCAGGACAGTCGCCAGTCCGGCATCGCCAAAGCGCGCCAGCACCCAGCGGGCGACCACGGTCAGGACCATGGTCAGCACCATCAACAGCACGGCGGGCTTGAGATCGAACGGATTGCGCGGAACCGGAGCCGCATCGCCCGTGGCGGTGCTCCGCCCCCGCCGGAAGATCAGCGCGAAACCGGTCAGGCTGACCAGCATACCGGGCACTGCCAGCATGGCAAAGGTGGGTAACGCGCGTGGGGCGAGCGCTGCTGTCAGGATCATCACCCGCACGAACATTACCGCCGATGCCAGCGCGATCCCGGCATTGGCCACGGTCCGGTCCCCGCTATCATCGCGCAGCTTGCCGGCCAGGGCTGCGGTTATGGCGGTCGACGAGACCATTGATCCGGCCGCTGCCGTTGCCAGTACGCCGCGGGTCGCGCCCAGCCATTTGGCGCCGACATAGCCGGCAAAGGAGAAGCCCGAGACCAGGACCACCACCAGCCACAACTGGCGCGGACGCCAGGCGCCATAGGGTCCCATCGGGGTGTCGGGCAGCAAGGGCAGGATCACCAGCGCGATCAGGGCAAAGCGCGCAATTGCGGCAATTTCCTGTTCGTCGATATGGCGCAAGATGTGATGCAATTGGCGGCGCAAGGCGAGTAGCAGCACGGTCATGCCCGCGACAGCACTGGCCAGGGCGAAGGCGCCGAGCCCTGCCATATAGCCCGCCGCCAGGGTGATCAGCCCGGCAATGCTGGCCGTTCCGCTGATCGAGGGGCGCAGCTGGGTCGATCGCCAGTAGCCGAGCACGACCAGCGCGGCTGCGGCGAGCAGCAGCATGGCGGCCACCGGCGCGGCAATGGCTTGCAGCGCGCCGGCCATGCCCCCGGCCAGGCCAAGCAGCCCATAGGTGCGGATCCCGGCAAAGCGGCTGCCTGCCGGTTCGCTGCGCTGGACCCAGCCGCGCTGCACGCCGACCAGCAGGCCCAGTGCCAGGGCCAGGCCGACACCTTGCAACTGACCCCAGGAAAATGGCTCTCCAACGTTCATCGCTGCATTGATGGCACCGCTGAAGCCCGGCGCAAAGCACCAATCAGGTGCGTGCTGGCTCCGTCGCGGAGATCAGATAGCTGTCGCTGCCGCCGCCTTCGGTCAGCCGCTGCGCGATATCGTCGATATCGCCGTGGCAGATCACGTATTCACCTGAAGCGAAATGGATCGAGGTGCCGTAGAGTCCTTCGGCGATATAGGCGACCTGCTGGGGATTGATCAGCGCGGTCTGGCTTTCGCCCTGGGTTTCGAACTTGACGAGGTGCATGGCTGCGTCACTCCTGCCGGGACAATCCCGGGGCTGGTTGCAACCCGATGCGCGCGTTATTCGTTTCCGCGTGTATGACGTGTTTACCATGATCCGGGCCTTTCTGACCAGAGATGACAGCATCGGTACCCGCCGGTGACGAAGGCGAACCTCACTATCGAGCTTGCTCAATGGTTTGCGCAGCGCGGTTGGCGCGTGCGGCGGCATCAGACGGACATGCTGGATGTTGCTGCCAGTGGCCGGCACGCCCTGCTCGTCGCCGATACCGGCGCGGGCAAGACCCTGGCCGGGTTTCTGCCGACGCTGGCCGATTTCTGCCCGTCACGCCTGGCTGGTCAGCTGCCGCCAGAGGGGCTCCACACGCTTTACGTGTCGCCGCTCAAGGCGCTGGCCCATGACGTTCAGCGCAACCTGCTGACCCCGGTGGAAGAACTGGGCCTGCCGATCCGGATCGAGACGCGCAGCGGCGATACGCCATCGGACCGCAAGGCGCGGCAGCGCGCGCGTCCGCCGCACATCCTGCTGACTACGCCCGAATCGCTCGCGCTGCTGTTGTCCTATCCCGAAGCAGAGACGCTGTTCGGCACGCTCAAGCGGATCGTGATCGACGAAGTCCACGCCTTTGCCACCGGCAAGCGGGGGGACCTGCTGGCACTGTCGCTGACCCGGCTGCAGGCGCTGGCGCCAACCCTGCAGCGTGTTGCCTTGTCGGCAACGGTGGCCGATCCGGATGACTTCCGGGCATGGCTGGCACCGTGGGGCGATCTCGACACGGTTGCCCTGGTCGAGGGAGAAAGCGGCGCACCGCCCGACCTGGCGGTGCTGCTGCCCGAAGATGCCCGGGTGCCGTGGGGCGGCCACGCTGCGACCTGGGCAGTACCACAGCTCTATGACGCGATCCGCGCCAACCGCACCACGCTGGTGTTCTGCAACACGCGCTTCCTGGCCGAGCTGATTTTCCAGCAGCTGTGGGACGTCAATGCCGATCACCTGCCGATCGGGATTCATCACGGCTCGCTGTCGAAAGAGGCGCGGCGCAAGGTCGAAGGCGCGATGGCGCGGGGCGAGTTGCGCGCACTCGTTGCGACTGCCAGCCTCGACCTGGGGGTCGACTGGGGTGACATCGATCTGGTCGTGCAGATGGGCGCGCCCAAGGGATCGTCGCGCCTTTTGCAACGCATCGGGCGGGCCAATCACCGGCTCGACCAGTCCAGTCGCGCCTTGCTGGTGCCCGGAAATCGCTTCGAATACCTCGAGGCTTTGGCGGCGCTCCAGGCCGTCGAAGAGGGCCAGCGCGATGGGGAGGATTTCCGTCCCGGCGGGCTCGATGTGCTGGCCCAGCACGTCATGGGCCGAGCCTGCGCTGGACCTTTCGACGGTGACGCCTTGCTGCACGAGGTGCAATCGGCGCTCCCCTATGCCGGGGTCGATGCGGCGACGTGGGACCGGGTGCTGCACTTCGTCGCCACTGGCGGCTATGCGCTCAAGGCCTATGACCGGTTCCAGCGCATCGTGCGCGATCGTGATGGCCAAGGCGGGCATGGACTCTGGCGGTTGACCCATCCCGAACACGCCGCGCGCTACCGGCTCAATGCCGGGATCATCGTCGACAGCGAGATGATCGATGTGCGTTTCCGCAACGGACGCTCGCTCGGCCGGGTCGAAGAGGGTTTTGCCGCCAGCCTCGCCCCCGGCGCGACGTTTCGCTTTGCCGGGCTCGATCTGGAGGTCGAGGCGCTGCGCGAGACCGAAATGCTGGTGCGGGCGGCGAAGAAGACCGGCCAGATCCCCAGCTACATGGGCCAGCGTTTGCCGCTGACCACGCATCTGTCGCAGCGGGTCCAGGGGTTGCTCGCCGACCGTGCGGGGTGGGCGCGATTCCCCGATGACGTGCGCGAATGGCTGGAAGTCCAGGACTGGCGGTCACAGCTGCCCGCACCTGGCACGCTGCTGGTCGAAAGCTTCCCGCACGACAAGCGCCACTATGCGGTGATCTATACCTTCGAAGGGTGGCCGGCGAACCAGTCGCTGGGGATGCTGGTGACGCGGCGGATGGAGGAGCAGGGACTGGGGCCGCTTGGCTTTGTCGCGAATGACTATGCACTAGCCGTGTGGGGCCTGCGTCCGGTGACCGATCCGGCGCGGCTGCTTTCGCCCGAAATTCTGCAGGACGAATTCATTCAGTGGGTCGAGGGAAGCTATCTGCTGCGCCGGGCATTCAAGGAAGTGGCCGTGATCGCCGGGCTGGTCGAACGACAGCAACCGGGCAAGCGCAAGACCGGCAAGCAGGTCACCTTCTCGACTGACCTGATTTACGACGTGTTGCGCAAGTACGAACCCGATCACGTGCTGCTGCGCGCGGCCTGGGCCGATGCCCGGGCGCGGATGACCGACATCGACCGGCTGGCGGGCGTGTTGGAACGGGCCCAGTCCGCCCTGGTCCACGTGACGCTTGATCGGGTCAGCCCGCTGGCCGTTCCGGTTCTGGTCATGATCGGACGCGAATCCCTGCCGCAAGGCGCAGCCGACGACGAACTGCTGCTGGAAGCGGAAGGACTCGCCGGGGCCGCGATGCGGATCGACACGCCCGAATTTCCCGGCGAAGCGGATTAGGCTGCAAAGAAAAGGGGGCGGATTGCTCCGCCCCCTCGTCATGTCTGGAATGATTTGCCAGCTCAGTTCGGCTTGGCAGTGCCCGGTGCTCTGGTGAATTCCGAGTACTGTTCGTTGCCGACGAAACCGAATGCCGTCACGCCCGAACCCTTGATGATGTTCAGCACCTTGGCTGTAGTATCATATGGTGCCTGCGGATCCGGCTGGAACTGCAGTTCGGGTTCCGGCTTGATCGCCAGGGTCGATTGCAGCGCGCCGAGCAACTGGCCTTCGTTCATCGGGGTCGCATTCCACAGGATCGAGCTGTCGGGCATCACGACAACCTTGTTCTTGTCGCGCTTGATGATCGTGTCCGGCGGCGGAGCCGACGGGTTGGGCAGGTCGATATTGACCGCGTGGGTGGCCACCGGGATGGTGATGATGAACATGATGAGCAGAACGAGCATGACGTCGATAAGCGGCGTCGTGTTCATTTCCATCATCGGCGAGCCATCATCCTTGCCGCCTGACATTGCCATGGTGGGTTACTCCTGAATCTAGGGGCCGAGCGGCGTTAGCCGTTCGGATCGACCGGGGTCGAGATGAAGCCAACAGTCGGGTAGCCCGAAATCTGCACGTTGTAGACTGCGCCAGCGACGCAGCGCCACGGCGCGGACTGATCGCCGCGGATGTGGACCTGGGGCACCATTTCGGGGTTGTCTCGCAGCGCTTCCGGCCCGCCTGCACGCTTGACGATGTTGTCAAGGCGCTTGAACGCCATATCGCGCAGTTCGTTCGAATCGACCGGCGTAATGTTGTTGAAATAGATCCGGCATTCACCGCCCAGCGACGCACCCTCGAAACCCGGATCGCCGGCCGAGCGTCCGGCCGAATCGGTCGTGCTGACCGTAAGCAGCAAGTTTTCGACCTTGTCCTTCGATTCCTGCGACACCATGATCGGGATCTTCAGCTTCTGGATCGTCTGGATAGCGATCGGAACCGCAATCAGGAAGATGATCAGAAGCACCAACATCACGTCCACCAAGGGCGTGGTGTTGATATCCGACATCGGCTTTTCATCGCCGCCGGCGTCGCCAACTGCCATAGCCATGTGTTACATCCTATTCTAGCGTTACCGGACCGGGATCATGCCGAAAGGCTGGTATCGATCCCGGCGGAAGCCGCGGACCGCGGCGGGACAGGTCCCGCCGCAGTCCGGGCATTATGCTTACGCCTTGGCGGCAGGGGCCGGCGCAGCAGCCGGCTTGGCGGCAGGAGCCGCAACAACCGACGGACGCACAGCGCCGCGCGAGTTGATGTAGGCCAGCACGTCGGTCGAGAAGCCCGAAAGCAGCTCGGAGATGCGCTTGTTGCGGGCCTGCAGGTAGTTGTAGGCAAGCACGGCCGGAACGGCGACGAGCAGACCAACCGCGGTCATGATCAGCGCTTCACCGACCGGGCCGGCGACCTTGTCGATCGAGGCCGAGCCGGCGATGCCGATGGCGATCAGCGCGCGATAGATGCCGACCACGGTACCGAACAGACCGATGAACGGCGAGGTCGCGCCGACGGTGGCGAGGAACGGCAGGCCGGTGGCGAGACGGGCGTTGACCGAAGCTTCCGAACGGGCCAGCGATCCGTGCAGCCAGTCATGCGCTTCCATCGAATCGGTCATCTTCGCGTGCTGTTCTTCAGCGGCGAGGCCGTCGTCGACGATCTGGCGCCAGGCGCTGTTCTTTTCCAGCTTGGCGGCGCCTTCCTTCAGCGACGGCGCGCGCCAGAAGTTGCTGCGCAGGTCGTTGTACTGGTTCAGGATGCGCTTCTGGTCGGCCCACTTGGTGAACAGGATGAAAAACGAACCGAACGACATGATCGCCAGAATGGCGGCAACCGCCAGGGCGATCCAGTTCGGCTTGCCATCCGGGAACATCATTTCCTGAATGCCGAACTTGTTCTGCGGGGCCGCGTTGGCTGCAGCGGCGAGAAGTTCAAAAACCATGCGATAGTCCTCTCAAGAGAAATAACTTAAAATCAAAACCAGGATTTTGCCACGTGACCCGGCGGGGACGCCGCGGCAGCGGAAAAATCAGTCCTTCGGAATCTGCCAGCGCACCGAGCTGGACCAGGCACCCGCCACCGGATTGCCTTCCCCGTCCATGGCCGGATTGAAGCGGCCGCGGCGGGTGATCAGCGAGCAGGTGGTCGAATCGAGTTCGCCCGATCCGCTTGACCCGGTGACGTCGCACGAGGTCACGCGGCCATCGGCGCCGACAGTGACGCGGAACCGGGTCACGCCTTCTTCCTCGCGGCGCAGCGGCCCCGAGGGATAGTCGTTGGCATTGGCCCACGAACCCGGATTGCCCTTGGGCTGTGCGCTCTTGGGCTGGAACCTGGGCGGCGGCGGCGGAGCCGGCACCGGCGCGGGCGGGGCGATGATCGGCACGACCGGCGCAACGGGCGGCGGCGTCGTCACCGTAGTGATCGGCGGCGGCGCGACGTTGACGTTGATCTTCACCGGCGGAGCCACGATCGGCGGCGCAGCAGCCTGCTTGGGCGGCGGCGGCGGCTCCTTCTTGGGCTCTTCCTTTTTGATGTCGACGGTCGTTACCTTCTTGAGGATGTTCCTCACACCCTCATAAGCCAGCCCGGTAATCAGCGCATAGCCGACCACCAGGTGGAGCAGGGCAACGACGACAAAGGCAGCAATGCGATTGCCACTCACTTCTCGGTCAGCGTAGGCCATTCAGACGGATCACTCCTAACAGTCCCACCGGGCCAAAACCCGGATCCGACGTCCGAAGCCGCAAAACGGATCCGGACGCCCAAATTTGTTTACATCCACCCTGTCGGTCAATCCGGAAATCCAGCTCGCTCCCGATGTGCTGACTGCCCGGATCGCGGACCTTTGTTGTATTTTGGCCCGGCTTTTCCCGTGCTTTAACCGCGCGGCGACAGGTGCGCAACGCTTTATCCATTAACGGACAATTCACCTGTGTTAAGATCAAAAACCCATAGTTTGCGCATGATTCCGTCAATTTTGATGATTTTTCCCGATTGCCCGATGGGGCAGGAGTACCCATGACCCGTACCGCCGCATTCCTATTTCCTGTCGCGATTGCTGCCCTTGCCCCGCTTGGCAGCGCCCCCGCATTGGCCGATTCGCAGAACGCTGCGGCGACTCGCGCGGCGCCGTCCTCGCCAACCTATGCCGATCTTGTCGACCTGGCCGATGGCGCCCCGATGGTGGTGCGCGCGCAAGTGCGCAGGGCCGTGCCGGTCGAGCCAGCGCGCGCCAAGGGCGTCCGGGCAGGCTGGATCCGCACCTATATTGAAGCGCGGACCGAGGCACTGATCGGGGGCACGCGCCCGTTGGGTGAAAAGCTGGTCTACCTTGTCGACGTGAAGGCCGATGCGAAGGGACGCCCGCCGAAGTTGGGCAAGCAGTCGGTGATCCTGTTCGCACGGTCCGTGGTTGGCCGGCCGAGCGAGCTGCAACTGGTTGCCCCCGACGCGCAACTGCCCTGGAGCGCACCGCTGGAATCGCGGGTCAAGAGCGTGCTCGAGGAGCTGTTCGCGGTCGGCGCACCCCAGCGCATCACCGGTGTGCGCGAGGCGCTGCATGTTGGCGGCGCCCTTGCCGGAGAAGGCGAGAGCCAGGTCTTCCTGAGCAGCGCCAATGGCGAGCCGGCGGCGCTCACCGTTTCGCGCGTGCCGGGGCAGGCGCCGCAGTTCGGTGCATCCTTTTCCGAGCTGGTCGGCGCCGCACAGGGCCTGCCCCCGCGCGATAGCCTGGCCTGGTACCGCCTGGCCTGCTTCCTCCCGCAGACGCTTCCGGCCCGAGCCAATATCGCAGAATCGGTCGCGGATCGCGCTGCCGCGGCGCTGGATTATGCCGCCATCGTCGAGCAGTTGGGGCCCTGCGCGCGCAGCCGCGGCTAGCCCAGGCACAGCGTAAGGATATTTCGCGAAGTCGGCAGAGAAGCCGCCGATTCTTGCTTGCCGCGGCAAGCCGGGCTGCCTAAGGCGCGCGGCAAAAGGGGATCATATGGCAGACACTCCCGCACCTTTGCGGATCGCGCTGGCCGGGCTCGGCACCGTCGGGGCCGGGGTCATCCGGCTGATCGAAGCGAACGCGGCGCTGATCGCGCGCCGCGCCGGTCGGCCGCTGCAAGTCACAGTGGTTGGCGCGCGTGACCGGACAAAGGACCGGGGCGTCGATCTGTCGCGCTATGCCTGGGAAGACGACATGGTCATCATGGGCGAACGCGCCGATGTCGACGTGGTCGTCGAGATGGTCGGCGGATCGGACGGGTCGGCGCTGGCCTGCGCGCGGACCACGATCGAGGCGGGCAAGGCGCTGGTCACCGCCAACAAGGCGATGATTGCGCACCACGGCCTGGAACTGGCTGCCAAGGCCGAGGAGGCCAAGGTCGCAATGAAGTTCGAGGCGGCAGTGGCCGGCGGGATACCGGTGATCAAGGGCCTGCGCGAAGGCGCCGCCGCCAACGAGATCGAGCGGGTCTATGGCATCCTCAACGGGACCTGCAATTACATCCTTTCGACCATGGAAGACACCGGGCGGGATTTTGCCGACGTCCTCGCCGAAGCGCAGTCCAAGGGCTATGCCGAGGCTGATCCGGCCTTTGATGTCGAGGGCATTGATGCGGCGCACAAGCTGTCGATCCTGGCGGCGATTGCCTTTGGCGCACGGCTCGATTTTGCGGCGGTCGACGCCGCCGGGATCACCCGGCTGCGTGCCGCCGATATCGCCCAGGCCGATGCGCTTGGCTATGTCATCCGCCTGATCGGCATGGCGGAAACCATGGAATCGCCGGCCGGCAAGGTCCTGTTCCAGCGGGTCCAGCCGCACCTGGTGGCTTTCGATCATCCCTTGGCGCACGTCGATGGCGCGACCAACGCCGTCGTGGCCGAAGGTAATTTCTCGGGCCGCCTGCTGTTCCAGGGTGCCGGTGCTGGCGATGGGCCGACGGCCAGTGCCGTGGTTGCCGATCTGATCGATATCGCCCGTGGTGAGATCGGCGCACCGTTCTCGGTTCCGGTTGGCGAGCTTGAAGCCATGTCAGCCGCCGATGCGGGCAGCCGCACGGGCCGCGCCTATGTCCGCCTGATGGCTGCCGACCGTCCGGGTGTGCTGGCAGAGATCACCGCCGCGTTCCGTGATGCCGGCGTGTCGATCGAAAGCCTGATCCAGAAGGGGCGGTCCGACGACCAGCCCGTCATGGTCGCGCTGGTTACCCATGAAGGGCCGGAGAGCGCGGTAGCCGAGGCTGTGCGCCTGCTCAGCGGCTCTGACAGCCTGGCCGAGCCGCCACTGGTACTTCACATCCTGGCTGACTAGCGCGCCGCCTTTTCACCCTTGGCGACAAGATCCGCATCGGACCCTTCCGGTGCTTCCGGGATCGCCTTGAGATCGATGTAATAGACGGGCGGCGGAACATAGCCGCCGATTATGCAGTTGGGCTGACCCTTGCACGATCCGCGGTCCAGTTGCGGCGCTGACGGCATGCCGGTGCGCAAGGCAGCGCGCGATGTGGGATCACTGTCGGCCGATGAGGGCACGCGATAACGCGCGCCATCCTCACGAGCGCAGACAACGATCTCGTCGCCTGTCACAGGTGCACAGCTTTTCTTGGGTGGAACAGCAGACAGCACGCGCTGCGCATTGGCCAGAACTTCGGCGACGCGTGCATCGGTACCGGCTTGCGATTGCGCGTGGGCAGGCCATGCCAGCACAAGCGCAGCAATCACAGACGTGGCTCGAACTGACACGCGATTCCCCGCCTGACCCTGCGTCAGGATCAAGCCCAACGGCAATTAACTCTCTGTGAACGCCAGACCTCGACATTGTCCGGCGGGCTGGCTAAGCGGCGCGCTACATAGGTATGCATTCCGTTCAGAATGCCGACGCGCAAGGATCAGACATTCATGACGACGCCCGCTTCAAAGGTCCTCGACCGCGTTCTTGTGCTGGAAATGGTCCGCGTTACCGAAGCGGCTGCGATCGGTGCTTCGAAGCTGATCGGTCGCGGCGACGAAAAGGCCGCCGATGCAGCGGCGGTCGAATGCATGCGCGCCGCGCTCAACGAATTGGCGATGGACGGGACCGTGGTGATCGGCGAGGGTGAGCGGGACGAGGCGCCAATGCTCTACATCGGCGAAAAGGTCGGCAGCGCGATCGGCACCGGCCCGAAGATCGACATCGCGCTCGATCCGCTGGAAGGCACGACGATCACCGCCAAGGCCGGGCCGAACGCGCTGGCCGTGCTGGCCGTGGCCGAAGAAGGCAACCTGCTCAACGCGCCCGACGTCTACATGGACAAGCTGGCGGTCGGTCCGGGCTATCCCGAAGGCATTATCGATCTTGCCAAAAGCCCGACCGAGAACGTCAAGGCCGTCGCCGCGGCCAAGGGCGTTGCGCCCGACGAAATCATCGTCTGCGTGCTTGACCGGCCGCGCCACGCCGATCTGATCGCCGAACTGCGCGGCCTGGGCTGCGGCGTCGTGCTGATCGGGGACGGGGATGTCGCCGGAGTGATCGCGGTGACCAATCCCGAAACCACCATCGATCTCTACATGGGCCAGGGCGGCGCACCCGAAGGTGTCCTGGCGGCAGCGGCGCTGCGCTGTGTCGGCGGGCAGTTCAATGGCCGCCTGGTCTTCCGCAACGAGGACGAGCGCGCCCGTGCCCGCAAGTGGGGCATTGCCGATCTCAACCGAATCTACACCCGTGATGAACTGGCCAAGGGCGATTGCATCTTTGCCGCGACCGGCGTGACCGATGGCTCGCTGCTCAAGGGGGTCAAGCGTTTGCGCGGCGGCTTGCTCACCACCCATTCCGTGGTGATGCGGGCCAGCACGGGGACAGTACGCTGGGTCAGCGGCGAACACCGCAACAAGGGCTGATACCCACCTTTCCGGACCGCGACGGCTTGCATTCGCGCGCGCCTTTGGCCAAGGCCCGCGCAGGCTGAATCGCGCGGGGAAGGGCGACGACATGAAGATCTTGGCCGGCAACTCCAACCTGCCGCTGGCGCGCGCGATCGCGGGCTATCTCGAACTGCCACTGACCCATGCCGACGTCCGGCGATTTGCCGACGACGAGGTCTTTGTTGAAATCCACGAGAACGTCCGCGGCGAGGACGTTTTCGTGGTCCAGTCGACCAGCGCACCGGCCAATGACAACCTGATGGAACTGCTGATCTGCATCGATGCGCTGCGCCGCGCCTCGGCCAAGCGGATCACGGCGGTTCTGCCCTATTTCGGCTATGCTCGGCAGGACCGCAAGCCAGGCCCGCGCACGCCGATTTCGGCCAAGCTGGTGGCCAACCTGATCACAACTGCCGGCGCCGACCGCGTGCTGGCGGTCGATCTCCACGCCGGGCAGATCCAGGGCTTTTTCGACATCCCGACCGACAATCTCTATGGTGCCCCGGTCATGGCGGCCGACATCCTGACCCGCTCGGGCGAGCAAAACCTGATGGTCGTCTCGCCCGACGTCGGCGGCGTGGTCCGCGCCCGCGCGCTCGCCCGTCGGCTCAATAACGCCCCGCTGGCGATCGTCGACAAGCGCCGCGACAAGCCCGGTTCGTCCGAAGTGATGAACATCATCGGCGACGTAACAGGACGCCATTGCATCCTGATCGACGACATCATCGATTCGGGCGGCACGCTTTGCAACGCGGCCCAGGCCTTGATGGATGACGGCGCCGCCAGCGTGACCGCATACCTGACCCACGGCGTCCTCTCGGGCAGCGCGGTGGAACGCGTGACCAATTCGGCATTGAAGGAATTGGTAATTACCGACACGATCCAGCCGACCGAGGCCGCTCTGGCTTCGGCCAAGATCCGCGTTCTCACCATCGCCCCGCTGATCGGCGAAGCGATCCACCGCATTGCCGAAGAAAGCTCGGTCTCGAGCCTGTTCGACTGATGGCGCTCGACGCGGAACTCGCACTAGCCAACCGGCTCGCCGATGCTGCGCGCCATGTCATCCTGCCCTTCTTCCGCACCGGACTCGGCAGCGAACGTAAGGCCGACCGTTCCCCGGTAACCGAGGCCGATCGCGCCGCGGAAGAGGCAATGCGGCGGCTGATCAAGGCCGAGTTTCCGCGCGATGCGATCCACGGTGAAGAGTTCGGTGCGGAGGCTGGCAATTCCGGGCGGACCTGGGTGCTCGATCCCATCGACGGGACCACCGCCTTCCTGGCCGGCCGGCCAATCTTCGGCACGCTTATCGCGCTGGTCCAGGAAGGATGGCCGGTACTGGGCGTGATCGACCAGGCCGTGCTTGGCGAACGCTGGATCGGTGCGACCGGGCAGGCGACCACCCTAAACGGCAGCGCGGTGCGGACGCGGGCTTGCCGCTCGCTTGCCGATGCGGCCATTGCCACCACCGGGCCGCACTATTTCGATGACCACGACGGCGCCCATTTCATGGGCCTGGCCGCCAAGACCGATCACAAGCGGATGGTGATGGGCGGCGACTGCTACAACTATGCCATGCTGGCGATGGGCCAGCTCGACGTGGTCTGCGAGGCCAATCTCAAGCTGCACGACTATGCCGCGCTGGTCCCGGTGGTCGAAGGCGCCGGCGGGACCATGGCCGACTGGAACGGCGAACCGCTCCACGCCGCCAGCGACGGCCGCGTCCTGGCCCTGGGCGATCCGGCGCGGCTGGAGGACGTGGTCGAAGCCCTGGCCTGCAACCACTGATTGAAAAGAACGCAAGCCAAAAGCGCCTGCACGCTGTAGGGGCGCGCAGATCATGACCTTCCCCGATGTAACGCCGCTTCTTGCCGAAGCGCTCACCGCCCATGGCTATACTGCGCTAACCCCCGTCCAGTCGGCGGTGATCGAAACAGGCGCGAAGGGCCGCGATCTGGTGGTTTCGGCCCAGACCGGATCGGGCAAGACCGTCGCTTTCGGGCTGGCCATGGCCGACGAGCTGCTGGGCGAATCGGGGCTACCGCAAGCCGGCGCACCACTCGCACTGGTGATCGCGCCGACCCGCGAGCTGGCCCTGCAGGTCAGCCGCGAACTGATGTGGCTCTATGCCAAGGCCGGTGCGCGCATTGCCACCTGCGTCGGCGGAATGGACCCGTCGAAGGAGCGCCGTGCGCTCAGCTATGGCGCGCATATCGTTGTCGGCACGCCGGGGCGGCTGCGCGATCACCTCGAACGCGGCGCGCTCGACCTGTCGGCGATGCGCGCGGTGGTACTCGATGAGGCCGACGAGATGCTCGACATGGGCTTCCGCGAGGACCTCGAAGAGATCCTCGATGCCACCCCGTCAGGCCGCCGCACGCTGCTGTTCTCGGCGACCATGCCCAAGCCGATCGTCGCCCTGGCGCGGCGCTATCAGCACGAAGCGGTGCGGATTTCGACCGTGGGCGAGGATCGCGGCCACGGCGACATCGCCTATCAGGCGGTGACGGTCGCCCCGGCGCAGATCGAGCACGCGGTGGTCAATCTGCTGCGCTTCCACGAAGCCGAAACCGCGATGCTGTTCTGCGCTACCCGCGACAACGTCCGCCACTTGCACGCGACGCTGATCGAGCGCGGTTTCGCGGCTGTCGCGCTGTCGGGCGAGCATAGCCAGAGCGAGCGCAACAACGCCCTGCAGGCCTTGCGCGACCGCCGCGCGCGGGTCTGCGTCGCCACCGATGTCGCCGCGCGCGGGATCGACTTGCCGACGCTGAGCCTGGTGATCCATGTCGAGATCCCGCGCGATGCCGAAGCGCTGCAACACCGCTCGGGCCGCACCGGGCGCGCGGGCAAGAAGGGCACCGCAGTGATCGTGGTCCCCTATCCGCGCCGCAAGCGCGTCGAATCGATGCTGCGCGGCGCGCGGATCGAGGCCGAATGGCGCGAGGCACCGACCCCGGACGACATCAGGCGCAATGACCGCGAACGCCTGATCGCGGCGCTGCTCACGCCGGTTGAGCTGGACGAGGAAGATCGGGAGATCGCTGCCCGGCTGCTTGCCGAGCGCAGCCCTGAAGACATCGCCGGTTCACTCGTCCGCGCGCACCGCGCCGCCATGCCTGCGCCTGAGGAGCTGATCGCCGGCACGCACGAGGCTCAGCGCGCCGCCCAGGCCGAACGGCATCGCCCGGGGTTCGAGGACGTGGTGTGGTTCCGCATGGACGTCGGCCGCCGTCAGAATGCCGACGCGCGCTGGATCCTGCCGCTGCTTTGCCGCCGCGGCCACATCACCCGCAACGAAGTCGGTGCAATCCGCATCGGTCAGGGTGAGACGCATTTTCAGGTGCCCACCGCGGTGGCGCGCAAGTTCGCCGACGCGGTAAAGCGCACCGCCGGGATCGACGGCGACGACGAAAGCGGAATCACGATCGAACAGTCGGAAGCCCCGCGCGAGCAGGCCCGCGAACGCCGCAAGGGCCCGCCGCCCAAGCCGCATCGCGGTCAGGGCGGACCCGGCGGCGCGGGCCCCAGAACGGGACCGCGCGTGTTCCACAAGGGCAAGCCGAAAGGCCCGCGCAGTTAGTCGAGGCTGATCGCGACCACTTCGATGGCCGCATCCTTCCCGCCAAAATCGAGCTGATCGCCAACCTCGGCACCGATCAGCGCGCGGGCAAGCGGCGCGGTGAAGGCGATCCTGCCACTGGCTGGATCAGCTTCGTCGTGGCCGACAATGTCGATCTTGCGCGGCTTGCCGCCCAGCAGCATTTCAACCTTGCTGCCAAAGCCGACCATGCCGTCGGCGCGCGGTTCGGTCAGCTCCGCCGTGGCCAGCCGGGTGCGCCAATAACGCAGGTCGCGCAGATGCGCCTTGCGCTGATCGTCTTCGCTCAGCGTGGGCAGCGCCACTTCCAGCTCTGCGACCTTGGCCTCCAGCAATCGCAAGCCGCGCGCCGTGACCAGGTTCGGCCCCGGCGGGATCGGCAGCTCGAACCGGGGTTCGAGATGCTCCTCATCGCTCTCGCGGCGGAAGGCGACGCTCATGGCAGGGTCATCACGCCAGCGCGGCCTTGACGAAATCGGCGGCGCGTTCGCCAATCATGATCGAGGGCGCGTTGGTGTTGCCCGATACGAGCCGCGGCATCACGCTGGCATCGGCGATCCACAGCCCGTCGATACCGCGTGCCTTCAGTGTCGGATCGACGACCGAAAAGTCATCGCTGCCCATCCGGCAGGTGCCAACCGGATGATAGACCGTGTCGGCCCGCTCGCGGATCAGCGCGTCCAGTTCCGCATCGTTGTCGAGGTCGATCGGATAGCGGTCCTTGGGCTTGTAATCGCTGAGTGGCGGCGCCTCGGCAATGCGGTGAGACAGGCGCACGCCCTTGCGCAGCACGGCAATGTCGCGCGGATCGTCGAGGAAGTTGGGATCGATCGCCGGCGCGGCGGCGGGGTCGCTCGACGCCAGCCGCACCGTGCCGCGGCTCTCCGGGCGCAGCACGCAGGCATGGATCGAAAAGCCGTGGCCCTTGACCTTTTCGCGGCCGTGATCCTCCAGCATTGCCGGGACGAAGTGGTACTGGATATCAGCAGCGGGAACGTCTGCCGAAGTCCGCCAGAACCCGCCGCCTTCGGCAAAGCAGGTGGTCATGATGCCGGTGCGCTTGAAGCGGTGCTCGATCACCGCCTTGGCCATGCGCCAGGTACCGGCAAGGCTGTCACCGAAGAAATCGCGCGACTGCGTTTCCCAGCTCGACACGTAATCGATATGATCCTGCAGGTCGCTGCCGACCGCTTCGCGGTGCAGCGCAACGGGAATGCCCTGTCCGGAAAGATGCGCGGCCGGTCCGATGCCCGACAGCATCAGAATCTGCGGTGATCCGAAGGCACCCGCCGACAGTACGACCCCGCCGCTGGCCCGCAGCACTTCCTGCTGGCCGCCGAACCGCACCGCCACGCCGGTAACCCGGCCTTCCTCTATCACCAGCCGCTCGACCAGCGCCCCGGTGCGGATCGTCAGGTTGGGACGCGGGGTGAGGTAGGCGCGTGCCGCGCTCCACCGCTCGCCGTCCTTCTGGGTGACCTGGTAAAGCCCGAAGCCGTCCTGTGCGGCCCCGTTGAAATCCGGGTTGGCGCCTAGCTGCAGTGCCGCGGCACTGGCGACGAAGGCCTTGCTGCCGGGATTGGGCCAGCGCTGGTCCATGACGTTGAGCGGCCCGTCCCCGCCGTGAAAGGCGTCGGCGCCGCGCTCATTGTGCTCGGCGCGGCGGAAATAGGGCAGGACATCGTCATAGGACCAACCGATGCAGCCCAGCGCGGCCCATTGATCGTAATCGAAGCGGTTGCCGCGGATATAGACCATCGCGTTGATCGCCGACGAGCCGCCCAGTCCGCGGCCGCGCGGCTGGTAACCCAGGCGGCCGTTCAAGCCCTTCTGTGGGACCGTTTCGAACCGCCAGTTCGACGCCTCGGGGATGAAAGGCATGAAACCGGGGGTCTTCACCCGGATCGTATCGTTGCTTCCGCCGGCTTCGAGCAGGCAGACCCGGCGGCGGCCGTCTTCACTCAGCCGGCCGGCCGCGGCGCTGCCCGCGCTGCCCCCGCCAATCACGATGATGTCGAACTGGTCCATTTCCCTCGGCTCCTCTGCCAAGGGGGATTAAGCGTTCGATTAATCGGGTGCAACCGTGCCGCCGCGATTATCCTGCAGCGCCTGCCAGCGCGCCCGGATCATGTCGGAGGTGTCGCGGCTGCCATCGTGGGTCCAACCCGGCGCGCGGACCATGTAGCCCAGCTTGGCAGACCATGGCGCATGCCACACGTCCCGGAAGATTCCGATCCATTCGTGAAAGGCGGTCCACAGCAGGTTGAAGCTGCCGAGCTGCTTGACGATGCCGTAGTGAATCCGCACCCCGTCCAGCTCGGGCTGGAACGTGCCGAACATCCGGTCCCAGACGATGAACACTCCGGCATAATTGCGGTCGAGGTACTGCGGATTGATCGCGTGGTGGACGCGGTGGTGCGCGGGGGTGTTCATTACCGCTTCGAACCAGCGCGGCAGGCGGCGGATCGCCTCGGTATGGATCCAGAACTGGTAGACCAGATTGACCGCGCCGACCGTCGCGATCATCGCCGGGTGGAAGCCGATCAGTACCGGCCAGATGCGGAACACGAAGGACAGCGCCGGAAACCCGGTCCATGTCTGGCGCAGCGCGGTCGACAGGTTGTAGTGCTGGCTGGAATGGTGATTGACGTGGCTGGCCCAGAACCAGCGGACCCGGTGACCCGTGCGGTGCGCCCAGTAATAGTTGAAATCGTCGAGCACGAAGCAGGCGATCCACGCCCACCAGGCCCAGCCAATTTCGGCCACGCGAAGGCCATAGAGCGCAAGGGCCAGCACGGTGAACAATCCGGCGAAAAGCGCCCCGGCAACGGTGCTGCCCAGCCCCATCGCCAATGATGCCAGTGTGTCGCGCGCTTCATACGAAGCGGGTGCGCGGCGCCGGGCCCAGGCGACCTCGATCAGGATCAGCAGGATGAAAAAGGGGACGGCATAGTCGACCGGGCTCAGTGCTGGCATGGTTCAGGTCCCCAGTCGGCGCAGGCTGCTGGCCCACAATTGGGCCTGGTCGCCAAGGTCTAGCGTGACCGAGCCAAAGCGGCGCTCTTCCGTCCCGATCGTCAGGAAATTGCGGTCGAGCCGCGCATGGGCATGGGAATCGAGCACCCGCGCGGCGAATTGCGCGCCGTGGCGGCGCAGCAACAGGACGCGGCCCGAGGCATCGCGCAGCAAGGCCCCGATGCCGGCCCGATCAAGAACGATTTCGGCGGGCTCGAACCCGCAGAGCGCGCCGCGCGCCAGTTCGGCTGCCTCGGCCTCGTCGCGCAGGCGCACGTCGCTGCCCAGCCGCAGCCGCCCGACCAGCCAGGCCACCCCGAGTATCGCGGCGAGCGAGGCGGCAAGCTTGATAAGCTCGAACAGCAAGACAGCGCTAGTCGGCATTGGCCGCCAGCATGTCGATAATCGCCTGCACCGGCGAAAGGTCATAGCCGGCGCGCGCCGCAGCCGCGCTCAGGGCCTGGGGGTTCTTGCCCCTGCTTGCTTCGGCCAGCGCCCACAGCAGGGTCGAACGCGTACCCGAGCGGCAATAGGCCAGTATCGGTTTGTCGGTGGATGCCAGCGCGGCGGCCATCGCCTTGAACTGGCCTTCGGAAAACCCGGCATGGGTAACGGGTATTGCGACGTATGCCATTCCGGCGGCCTGCGCCGCTGCCGCGATGGCGTCGCCAGGGGTTTGGTCCTCGCTCTCGTCCTCGGGGCGATTGTTGATGACCAGGCCGAAGCCCTGCGCGGCGGCGGCGGCGACATCGTCCGTTGTGATCTGCGGGCTGACGGAAAAGTGATCGTTCAAGGCGCGGAACATGGGGGATCGTTCACTCCGGACGGGGCGGCGCAGGTTCGCGCCGATTGCCAACTCCCTCTGCCAAGCGCCCCTTTCGGTGGCAAGCGCTTCGGCCGCGATCGCGTGTAAATCGTGCATAAATGTCACGGGGGGCGCACGCCGCAGCCACCTGCCTGAATCGATTCGCCAATCGCTGCAAGATCGGCTATCAGGCAGTGTGCGGATAGACGGCTTCAGGCCTGCAACCGCTTGGCCGTGACGATTCGTCCGCGTTTTGGCCATGTTTCGTGGGGCGATGCGAAGGTTTATTCGGGTTTATGGGTTTTGATAGAGGACGTCGCGGCCGGGGTCGCGACAAGCGGGACGGTTTCGGCGAAGAGAGCTTTGATCCGTTCGCTGGCGGCGGCGGTGGTGGTGGTGACCGTTTCGGCGGCGGCAGCGACCGTTTCGGTGGCGGTGGTGACCGCTTCGGCGGCGGCGGCGGTGGTCGTGGCGGTTTTGGCGGCGGTGATCGCGGCGGCTTCGGCGGCCCGCGTGGCGGCGGCGGCGGTGGTGGCGGCTTCGGCGGCCCGCGCGGCGGCGGCGGTGGTGGCGGCGGAATGCCGGCCCAGGTCGTTGGCGAAGGAACCGGCACAGTCAAGTTCTTCAACGGCGGCAAGGGCTTCGGCTTTATCCAGCGCGATGAAGGCGGCGAAGATGTCTTCGTCCACATCAGCGCGGTCGAGCGCGCCGGGCTGGAAGGCCTGGCCGAAGGGCAGCAACTCAAGTTCACGCTGGTTGATCGCGGTGGCAAGGTCTCGGCCAGCGACCTCGAAGTGGTTGGCGACGTGATTCCTGTGGCCAAGCGCCCCGAGGCACCGCAGCGCGAGCTGACCGGTGAACGGGCAACCGGCACGGTCAAGTTCTTCAATGCCATGAAGGGCTTCGGCTTCATCACCCGCGACGATGGACAGGCTGATGCCTTTGTTCACATCAGTGCGGTTGAGCGTTCGGGTATGCAGGGTCTCAACGAAGGCGATCGGCTCGAGTTCGATATCGAAGTCGATCGACGAGGCAAGTACTCGGCGGTCAACCTGGCGCCGCGTCAGGATTGATCCCGATTGCAGCCGCACCGGGGGTTGTCCCCGGGCCTGCCTAGTTATAAACGCGTGCAAATGGCGGCCCCTAAGTCTTCTCGGACTCTGGGGGCCGCCATTTGTCGTTTTCGTTTTCCCGCAATTCAAGTGAAGCGAAGGAAGTACCCATGTCGATTACCCCGCTGATGCCAGTCTATCCCCGCTGCGGCTTTCGCCCGGTGCGCGGCGAACACTGCCACCTGATCGGGGAAGATGGCAGGCGATATCTCGACTTTGCGGCGGGCATCGCGGTCAACCTGCTGGGCCATTCGCACCCCGGCCTGATCGGCGCGATTCAGAAGCAGGCCGAGACGCTGATGCACGTGTCGAACCTCTATGGAAGCCCGCAGGGTGAGCGTCTGGCCCAGCGGCTGGTCGACCTGACCTTTGCCGATACGGTGTTCTTCACCAATTCGGGGGCCGAGGCGGTGGAATGCGCGATCAAGACCGTGCGCGCCTATCACCAGCACGGCGGCGACGATCACCGGTTTGAGATCATCACCTTCAAGAACGCCTTCCACGGCCGGACGATGGCGACGATCAGCGCGTCGAACCAGGAGAAGATGCACAAGGGCTTCATGCCGTTGCTCGCCGGGTTCAAGTACGTCGACTTCGACGATCTCGAAGGCGCCAAGGCCGCGATCGGCCCCAACACCGCCGGCTTCCTGGTCGAACCGGTGCAGGGCGAAGGCGGTATCCGTCCGGCCTCCGATGCTTTCATGCAGGGGCTGCGCGCGCTGGCTGACGAACACGGCCTGCTGCTCGCACTGGATGAAGTGCAATGCGGTGTAGCCCGTTCGGGTACGTTCTATGCCTATGAACAATACGGGATCGAGCCCGACGTGCTGGCCACGGCCAAAGGTCTGGGCGGCGGCTTCCCGATCGGCGCCTGCCTGGCCACAGAAAAGGCCGCGCGCGGCATGGTGATTGGCACACATGGGTCGACTTACGGCGGTAATCCGCTGGCAATGGCCGCGGGCGAAGCGGTGCTCGATGCTGTGGCCAACGACGAATTCCTGGCCGAGGTCCGCGCCAAGAGCGAGCGGTTGCGCAGCCGGCTCGAGCAGTTCATCGGCAACTATCCGGGGCTGTTCGAACTGGTCCGCGGCAAGGGATTGATGCTGGGGGTCAAGATGACTCACGAAAGCCGCGCATTCGTTGCCCACCTGCGCGACAATCACCAGCTGCTGACCGTGGCCGCGGGCGACAACACGCTGCGCCTGGTTCCGCCGCTGGTGATCGAGGATGCCGAGATGGACGAGTTCTTCGACAAGCTGTCGGCTGGTGCCGCCAGCTACCAGCCGCCCGAGCCGGTGCAATGACCCGCCATTTCCTCAACCTGGCCGATGCCGGGGGCGACGCGATCGCGGCAATGCTGAACGACGCGATCGAGCGCAAGGCGGCGCGGCAGGGGTGGGCCAAGGGCAAGCCCGATGCCGATGCGCCTTTGTCGGGCCGCGTTCTGGCGATGATTTTCGAGAAGAATTCGACCCGGACCCGCGTCTCTTTCGACATGGCGATGCGTCAGCTTGGCGGCAGCGCCATTATCCTCGAGGCTGGATCGACCCAGCTCGGCCGCGGCGAAACCATCGCCGATACCGCGCGGGTGCTCAGCCGGATGGTCGATGCGATCATGATCCGCACCGACGATCACGCCAAGATCGAGGAGATGGCTGCCCATGCCACAGTCCCGGTGATCAACGGGCTGACCGACCAGTCGCACCCGTGTCAGATCATGGCCGACCTGCTGACCCTGATCGAGCAGGGCAAGGCACTGCCCGGGCTTGAGCTGGCCTGGCTGGGCGATGGCAACAATGTGCTGAGCTCGATCATCGAGGCGGCGGGGCTGCTCAAGTTCAATGTCCGCGCCGGAACGCCGCAGGGTTACGAGCCTGACGCGGATTTCGTCGCGCGCGCCCGCGCCGCCGGGGCGACGATCACCCTGACCCGCGACGCTGCCGAAGCGGTGCGCGGCGCAGATGTTGTGGTCACCGATACCTGGGTGTCGATGGGCCAGGAGCATGCGCATAATAAGCTTGCCGCGATGGCACCATACCAGGTCAATGCGACGTTGATGGCACAGGCCGCGCCCAAGGCAGCGTTCCTCCACTGCCTGCCCGCGCACCGCGGCGAGGAGGTGACCGACGCGGTGATCGACGGGCCGCAATCGGTGGTTTGGGACGAGGCGGAAAACCGCATTCACGCCCAGAAATCGGTGTTGCGCTGGGTCTTCGGTCAACTGTGAGCGCGCCAGAGCATATCCCGGCCGACGAAACCGGCTTTGACCGGATTCTCGGTTTTACCATCCCTTCGCGCAATGGCCGCGGCCGGGTGGTGCGGCTGGGGCCGGTGCTGGAGACGATCCTGTCGGCCCACGCCTATCCGGCGCCGATCAAGCACATCCTGGCCGAAGCGCTGGTGGTTGCGGCGCTGATCGGCTCGTTGCTCAAGGATGACGAAGGTCAGCTGACGATGCAGGCGCAAACCGAAAGCGGTGTCGTCGATCTGCTGGTCTGCGACTATCGCGGCGGAGAACTGCGCGGCTACGTTCGCTTCGATGCCGACCGGCTGGACTTGATCGGTGCCAATCCGTCGCTCTATGCCCTGTTCGGCAAAGGCTATCTGGCGATCACTCTCGATATGGCGACCACCGGCCAGCGCTATCAGGGTATCGTCCCGCTGGAAGGCAATTCACTGGCCGAAGCGTGCCAGAATTACTTCGCGCAGAGCGAGCAGGTGCCGACCCTGATCCGCGTCGGTGTTCGTTCCGATGGTCAGGGCTGCATCGCCGGAGGCTTGCTGATCCAGCATCTCGCCGACGGCGAGGAAGGGCGCGAGCGACTGCACGTCCGGCTCGATCATCCCGAATGGGAACACCTTGCCGTTCTGGCCGGGAGCACGCGTCACGATGAACTGGTCGATCCGGATCTGTCGCTGGAGGCTCTGGTCTGGCGGCTCTTCCACGAGGAAGACGAAGTGCGGGTTGAGGCTGGTCGACGGCTTTCGCGCGGATGCCGTTGCAGCGTGGCGCATTATCAGTCGGTGATCGGACAATTCGCCGAGGCGGATCGCGCTGAAATGCGCAATGACGCGGGTCTGATCCTGGTCGATTGCGCATTTTGCTCGAAGGTCTTCGAGATAGCCGACTAGCTGCTCAATTCGTCGACAAAAAAACACACTTGGTCGCGGATCGTCGCCATGTTACAAGGATGATGGCGAATCCCGCGCGAAATGCTGTGCGCGAAGCGTTCGATTGGATTGGAAGACGTGCGTAGGAAACTGTTCCGACAAGCTGCTGCAGCAACCGCGGTTTTCCTGCTTGGCCTTGCCCCGGCCAACGGGGGAGGTCAGTCGCTTGGCATGCTTGACGCACTCGATGCCGGCAACTGGGAACTTCGCGTGCGGGGTGAGGGCGGTGCGCCCCAGCGCATCTGTATCGATCACGGCCGCAAGCTGATCCAGCTGCGCCATCAGGCAGACATGTGCGACCGTTTTGTCGTGCAGGACGGCGCGAACGAAGTCACGGTGCAGTACACCTGCCGTGGACGCGGCTATGGCCGGACCCATATCCGGCGTGAGACCAACCGCCTGGTCCAGATCGACAGCCAGGGCATCGCCAAGGGTCTTCCGTTTGAGTTCACGGCCGAGGCGCGCCGGATCGGCGACTGCGCGAATTGAGCAAGGTTGCTTCGGCGGCATCCACCCGCTAGCCGGAAGGGATGATCGACCCTGGTACCGGATCGGAAAAGCGTGCGGTTGTCCTGTTGTCAGGTGGTCTCGATTCGATGGTCACCGCCGCCTTGGCGCGGGAGTCGGGCTTTGCCATCAACGCCCTGACGATCGACTACAACCAGCGTCACCGGATCGAGCTGGACGCGGCCAGCAAAATCGCCGCGGTGCTTGGCGCGGAACGCCACGTAACCTTGCCGCTCGATTTGCGGCAGTTCGGCGGGTCGGCGCTGACCGCGGATATCGACGTACCCAAGGACGGAGTCGGTCCGGAAATTCCGGTGACCTATGTTCCGGCCCGCAATCTGGTCTTTCTATCGCTCACCCTGGCCTGGGCGGAGGCGCTGGGCGCACGCGACGTCTTTATTGGGGTCAATGCGCTGGACTACTCTGGCTATCCTGATTGTCGTCCGGAATTCATCGCCGGCTTTGCCGAGCTTGCGCGACTCGCAACCAAGGCGGGCAGTGAAGGCGATCGCTTTACCGTCCATGCGCCGCTGCAATTCATGGGCAAGGCCGACATTGCACGTGAATGCATCCGGCTGGGCCTTGATCCGGCGCTGAGCTGGTCCTGCTACGATCCCTTGCCAGACGGACGCGCCTGCGGGCGCTGCGACAGCTGCAGGCTGCGCCAGGAGGGGTTTGAAAAGGCTGGGATTGTCGACGGAACCCGCTACGCTGCGGCATAATCGTTAGGGAGACTACGCGGTGTCGGATGAAAAGGATGCGGTTTCTGCGCAGGGAACCGCGACGCGTTATTCGTGGTACGTGCTCGGCGTTTTGGTGCTGGTCTATATCATCAACTTCATCGATCGGCAGATTCTCAGCATCCTGGCAGAAGACATCAAGGCCCACTTCGGACTCAACGATTCCGATCTCGGCTTTCTGTTCGGTGCCGCCTTCGCCGTCTTCTATGCGCTGTTCGGGATTCCGCTAGGACGGCTTGCCGACAACTGGAACCGCAAAAAGCTGCTGAGCGTCGGACTCGCCTTGTGGTCGGCGATGACTGCCTTGTCGGGCCTGGCGCGAAGCCACCTGACCCTGTCCCTTGCCCGGATGGGGGTGGGTGTCGGTGAAGCGACTGCCAGCCCGACCGCCTATTCGCTGATCTCGGACTATTTCCCCAAGCGCCAGCGCGCGACGGCTCTGGCGATCTATTCCTCGGGCCTTTATCTTGGCGGCGGCGTGTCGCTGCTGATCGGCGCGCGCATCGGGCAGGCCTGGAACCACACCTATCCCGCTGGCGGGCCATTCGGATTGGTGGGCTGGCAGGCCGCGTTTTTGATTGTCGGATTGCCTGGATTGATAATGGCGGCCTGGGTTGCAACGCTTCGCGAACCGATCCGCGGGGCGATGGACGGAACGGTAAGTCCCGTGGCGCCAACCCCGTTCCGCAGCTTCCTCACCGATCTGTCGAGCATCGTTCCGCCATTCACACTGTTTGGCGCGTGGCAGCGCGGCCCTGCTGCTTTGGCGATCAATCTGGCGGTGGCCGGAGCTGCTGCGCTGGTCGCGTGGCTGATGATCGCCCTGACTCACAATCTGCCGCAATGGTCCGCGATTGCGTTTGGCTATTACGCGGTATTCTCCTGGGCGTGTACGTTGAAGGCCCGCGATCCGGCCACGTTTCGACTTATTTGGGGGACGCCCGCGTTTATCTGCACGACGCTTGGCTACAGTCTCGTCTCGCTGGTGGCCTGGGCTCTGGGGGCCTGGTCTGCACCCTATGCCGAACGCGTTTTGCAGCTGCCCAAGCAGGAACTTGCGTTCTGGCTAGGTGCCAATGGCGCGATTGCCGGGTTCCTGGGCGTAATTATTGGCGGCTGGGTGGCTGACCGGCTGCGGGTCCGGAACCCGGCTGGACGTGTGCTGGTTATCATATTTGGAGTGATCGCTCCGATTGTGCCAATCTGGATTGGCTATTCGACCGAGAACGGGACTCTGTTCTACGCCATGAACTTTGTCGCCGGAATGTGCGGGGCGGCAGCCCTTGGTGCCGCTGCTGCAACGACGCAGGATCTGGTCATGCCAAGGATGCGCGGAACGGCAACGGCTGCCTTCTTCCTTGGCACAACCTTGGTCGGCTTGTCCTTTGGGCCTTATATGGTTGGGCAGATTTCCGATCTTGCCGGCGAGGTGGTGAATGGCAAGCCGATGGGTGACCTGCGCACCGGCATTCTCTCGCTGATCGGCGTTGCGCCGGTCGCCCTGGCGCTTCTGATCTACGCTTACCGCTCGGTCCCCGAAGCCGAACGCACCCTGGTCGAGCGCAGCGGCGAGGTTTAGCGAGCTGGCCCGCTTCAGTCCCGCTTGATCACACCGCAGGCGATGCGGGTGCCGCTGTTGCCCGACGGATCGGTCTTGTAGTCATCCGGGGCTGCATGGATGACCAACGCCGTCCCGTCGCCATCGAACAGCGCGGATTCGGTATCGCTGCGCAGGCCATTCAATGGCGCGCTCAGGCTGGCAAGGCCTGCAGTATTGGCAATCAGGTTCGGCAAATCGCCAAGATGGCTGCCTGCCGGGTTGGCCGTTCCGTGTTGATGTCCGGCGGGATTAAGGTGACCGCCCGCGCTTGCGAATGTCGGTGCATCGCAGCTTCCGGTCGTGTGCAAATGTATGCCGTGCGCGCCAGCAGGCAGTCCGATCGCGGCGACGGAAAGCGTCAGCCGTTCGCCAGACGCGGTAATGAAGGCTTCCCCGGCGGGGGTGCCATTGGCGAGGCGCAATGTCGCTGATGCAACGCGCTTGGTGGGTATGTCACCCAAGGTTGTACAGCCGGCGAGACCAACCAGAGCGGTAGCGGCAGCAGCAAATCCACGCATCGTCATGTCCTTCTTGAAGCCTCGACAGGGCTATAACGAAAAAGGGGCCGGATTGCTCCGGCCCCCCAATCGTTTTGCTGCAAAGGCAGCTTACATGCCCGAACCCGGACCGTAGGTGATTTCCACCCGGCGGTTCTGGAGTTCGCGAACGCCATCGGCGGTCGGCACGCGGGGGTTGTTTTCCCCGAAGCCCTGGCTGGTGATCGCGCCGTCCGGCACGCCATGCGAGCTGAGGTAGCCGCGCACCGAGGTGTTGCGACGTTCCGACAGGCCCTGGTTGTAGGTCGGGCTGCCCGAACGGTCGGCATAACCGGCCAGCATGATCGGGGTGTTGGCGCAGTTACCATAGGCGGTAATCGCGCTGTCGAGGATCGACGCGGCTTCCGGCGTGATGTCCGACTTATCCCAGTCGAAGAACACGATGTAGGGGCCCTTGTTGCATTCCACGACCGGCGGAGGCGGCGGGGGAGGCGGCGGGGGCGGCGGGGGCGGCGGCGGGGGAGGCGGCGGGGGCGGAGCCACCGGCGCACCGAAGTTGTAAGCCAGAGTCGCCATCAGCGAGTGCGAACGCAGCTTGGTCTGTACGTCCGAACCATCGACCGCGATCAGGTTGACGTCGTTCTGGTTGAAGAAGCGATACTTCAGGCCCAGATCGACATTGTCGCTGACCGGGAAACGGATGCCGGCCAGAGCCTGCCATGCGAAACCGGTGTCGGAATCATCGAGCAAGGTGCCCACATCGTCGTTCGCCGTGTACTTGGCACGACCAACGCCGACACCGCCGCCGACAAAGCCCTGAAGGCCATCGTCAGGACCGAAGTCAAGAAGGCCGTTCAGCATGAAGCTGAGGTCGCTGACACTGCCACCGGCATCAGCGCCGCTGAAGGTCTGACCGCCAGCGGTCAGAGCATCGACGCCCGCACGACGATAGCTGGCTTCGGCTTCGAGACGGAAGGCGCCGAAGTCGTAACCGACGATGCCGCCGAAATCATAGCCAGTCTTGTAGTCTGCCTTAACGACGTCAGCGACGCCATCGATGTTGAAATGACCGTCTTCAACGATCATAGCGCCCGCATCAGCCTCAACATACCACGAGTCGTCGCGAGCGAGAGCCGGCGACGCAAGGGCAGTGGAGGCAAGCGCCATTCCAATGACCAGTTTGCGCATTTTGGATTTCCCCTTTTTTAGGATTAGAGCCACCGAGTACAATTCGTCTAACTCCATAGAGTTCCCGAAGCAAGCGCTCAAAAATGCGCAGTGTGGCATTTATGTCGCTGTTTCTGAACCGTCCTGTTGAAATGCGACCGGGCGCTCAAGGTTCCTATGCGACGCAAAAAGATCAACCACGCAAGTGGTCAGGCGGAACGTTCACGTGGTGATGCCCGCAGCCGAGAGCGCCGCAAGGATCTGGACTACGGCCGCTCGTGCCTCGGCATCGACGGTCGTTCCACCGGACGGAGACGACGGTTTCGGCACTGACGTCCAGCCATTTCGGTACCGCAGGTCCTGCCCTGTGGTTCTGTTGAGTGCCCTCATCCCGTCGCACCCGACGAAAAACTGCCAGCTTCCGCCCTGGCGTGCCGCAATCTGCCCCGATCGGCCAGACCAGTCCCCAGTTGCGCCTGCGCCGATGAGCCACGCCTGGCCATCGACCGGCGTTGCCGGAGGATCGGGGCGTTCCCCCTCGATAGCGAGATGTACCAGTGCGTCCAAACGGGACACCGCCTCGTTCACGAACAGCTCTTTCTGGGCCTGGCCAGAGAGCGTGGCTGTGCTGCGGACCGCGCAGGCTTTCTGGTTCACCCGCCGAATAGAGCAGCGCCTGGGCCCCGTTGGGCCAGGTCAGCCGCTTGAGGCTCGGCTCGAACTGCGGCACCCGTCCGGGCGAGGCGCGCTCGATCAGCCCGCTCTCGCCCTCGACCATCACCGCGCGCGCTTCGCCCAGGTTGGCGGCGACCAGCGCGATGCGCGCCTCGGGCGTCTTTTCGGCGACGTGGCGGATCCATTCCGCTCCGGCGCGGGTCTTGCCGAAACCGCGCCCGGCCAGGATCAGCCACAGCCGCCAGTCGGGCCCGGCGGGCGGCAATTGTTCGTCGCGCGCCCAGGCCGGCCAGAAATGGCGGATTTCCTTCTTTTCCTCGTCGCTCAAGGCGCGCAAGGCCCGCAGGCGCTTGGGCGTTTCCATGCCCAGCAGGGTGTCGACCAGCGGATTGCGCTTCATTCCGCGCCCTCGCCCGCGCCTTGCTTGGGGGCGGGCAGGGCCAGGCGGCGTTCGCGGATCTTTTCGAGCTTGGCGTTGATCTCCTGGACGATCGCCTCGCTGTCCTCGTTGTCGCGGATCGCCCGCTGGCGCGATACGCTGTCCTTGTGGGCCAGCAGCAGGCGAAAGGCGATGCCGTTGTCGAAGCTGCGCACCCCGCGCTTGGCCCCGCTGGCCGGCTTGACCTCGCCGGTGCGCAGGCGGTGGAGCAGCTCCATCTCGAGGTACTCATAGCCTTCGCACAGCGCCCGCTGCCAGGCGCGGTTGAACTCGGGTTTGGCCCGGCGGGCCTCGTAGACGGTGCTGGTCACCACCCCGGCGCGTGTGGCCGAGGCGGTGACGTTGGAGGTGCGGGCCAGTTCGCTGAGGAACTTCGGCGACCATACCTTGAATGTGGGCTGCGCGGTCTTGCCGCACGCCTTGTTGGAAGCGCGTTTCGCCATTGTCGGTCCGGTGATCGAGGGGGAAGCGCCGAAGCTGCCCGCCGGGGCGACTCGGTCTATCGCGATGTTCCCTGTATGTACCGAATGAGCGTGACGATGTCAAGCACAAAAAACCAAATAGGTTCGCTACTGTTGCGACGTTGGCCGATTGCCAAGCGCAGTCCCGCGCCGTAACCTGCCGATATGACCGCAGACTTGCTCGATGGCACGGTTCACCTGCTGCCCGATGACCTCGGCCAGGCGATCGCTGCCGATCCCGCGCTGGCCGCGCTGTGGCAGGGGCTGACCCCGCTCGGCCGCAACGAATTCATCTGCTGGGTCGAGGATGCCAAGCAGCCCGCCACCCGCCAGCGCCGCATTGTCCGCACCGGAGAGGAACTGCACGAGGGCAAGCGCCGCCCGTGCTGCTGGGCCGGATGCATCCACCGCACCGACAAGGCGCCTTCAAAGTGGCAGCAGGCCGTGCTGGTCGAGGGCAAGCGGCGCTAGCGCTTGCAGTTGCGCCGCGCGTCGGACAAAGCAGCCCGGTTCGACACGACCGGGGACCATCCTATGCTGCGCCGCCTTTACGACTGGACCATGGACAAGGCGGCGCACCGCCATGCCGAATGGTGGCTGGCGCTGTTCGCCTTTGTCGAAGCGAGCTTCTTCCCGATCCCGCCGCATCCGGTGCTGGGGGTGATGTGCCTGGCCCAGCCGAAAAAGGCGGTGCGCTTTGCCCTGGTCGCCACGCTGGCCTCGGTCGCCGGGGGTCTGCTCGGCTATGCCATTGGGCACTTCCTCTACGACACTGTCGGTGCGCAATTGCTCCACCTGCTCGGGCTGAGCGAAAGCTTCCCCAAGGCGGCGTGCTATCTGCGCGAATACGGGGCCGAGATCATCATGATCAAGGGCGCCACCCCGATCCCGTTCAAGCTGCTGACGATAACGGCCGGGTTCATATCAATGCCGCTCGTCCCCTTCGTGCTCGCCAGCCTGGTCAGCCGGGCGATCAGCTTCATGATCGTCGGCGTGTTGTTCCGGATATTCGGGGCGCCGATCAAGGCGTTCATCGACAAGTACCTCGCGCTCGCCACCGCCGGCTTTGCCGTGCTGGTCGTCGGCGGATTCGTTGCCGCAGTGATGCTCAGTGGCGGCAATCACAAGACCGAGGAAAAATGTGCCGCCGCTGCAGCACAGGTGGCTACGGCATGATCACGCTGTACCATTGTCGCGATGCCCGCTCGTTCCGCGCGCTGTGGGCGCTGGAGGAACTGGGGCTGGATTATGCGCTGGAAGTGCTGCCCTTCCCGCCGCGCGCCCGGGCCGAAGGGTTCAAGCAGATCAACCCGCTCGGCACCGTGCCCGCGCTGGTTGCGGACGGCCAACTGATGACCGAAAGCGCGGCAATCCCGCATTTCCTCGCCACCCGGTATGGTCCCAGCGATCTGGCGGTCGCCCCGGATGAGGCAGCCTATCCCGCCTACCTCAACTTCCTCCACATGGGCGAGGCGACGCTGACGTTCCCGCAGACGATCCACCTGCGCTACACCCGCCTCCAACCCGGCCGCGCCGAGGCGGCGGCGCAGGACTATGCCGAATGGTTCGGCAGCCGCCTGCGCAATGCCGAGGGGCTGATGGCCCCCGACTACGCCTGCGCCGGACGCTTCACCATGGCGGATATTTCCGTGGGCTATGCGGTGATGCTGGCGCTCAGCATCGGACTGGAAGCGCAAGTGACGCCAGGCATGCGCGCCTATTTCGAACGGCTGAGCTCGCGCGATGCGTTCCAGCGCGCCAAGGCGGCGCAGGGTGAAGGTGCCATCGCTACCTGATCAGGGGCGAATCCTTGGCCAGCGCCGCCTGCGCGGCAGCCAGTATCTGCTCGGCTACCGGATCGTGCTTGCGCAGCACCAGTGCCGTTTCGGCCTCGCGCTGGGCACCGCCGGCATCGCCTGACGCCAGCAGCGCGGCAGCAAGGTCGCGGCGCACCGGGTACCAGAAAGCCGGAGGATCGGTGAAGTCGGAGAAGTCCTTGGTCTCTTCGAGCAGCGCGCCGGTGCGGAAGGCGGCGGCGGCGTCGGCCCAGCGCTTTTCAGCCATGGCGATCCGTCCATCGAGGACGGCACGGGTGATGCCCAGCATGGCTTCGGCGGCGACGGTCGCATCCTTGGGCCAGTCCTTGCGCGGCCCCTTGGCGATCTGTTCGGGGATCGCGTCGCGCTCGATCCTGGCGGCGGCAAGATCGCCCTGCCAGACCATCGCTTCGCCGCGGGCATAGTGCCGCGCCGCCTTGAGGTAATCGAGCTTCGGCTCGCCCAGCGCCAGCACGCTGGCCGGATCGAACCGGGCCAGCACGAAATAACCCGAGGCGCTGAGCAGCTGGCTGCCCGGCCCGCCCTTTTCCCGCGCCATCGAGGCTTCGACCAAGGGCCGGGCGAGATCGAGCGCGGTGCGCGAATCCCCGGCCATCAGCGCGCCGCCCAGGCCGTAGATCACGTTGTGCGCGTGATAGGGCAGGTCCCACACGCCTTTCGGATCGGGGTTGCCCAGCGCCCGGGCGTTGGCCTTGCCGATCTCGACCGCGCGGCGATTGGTGTCGGCGGCGTCCTGATACCGCCCGACCCAATAGAAGGTATGGCTGGGCATGTGGACCAGATGGCTGGCGCGCGGGGCCAGTGCCGCAAGCTTGTCGGCATAGGGTTCGGCCAGGGCCGGCCTGCCCGCGACTTCGCTGGCGTGGATGTAGAAATGGATCGCCGGGGTGTGATCGGGCGCTCTTGCCAGCACGGGTTCGATCAGTGCGATCGCGCGGTCGATCGCGGCATGGTCGAAGTCGTCGCTGTCTTCGCTGAAGGCCGAGACCATCTGCGCGTCGGCGGCGAGCACGGCAATTTCATTGTCGGCCGGAAAAGTCTTTGCGACAGTCAGCATCGCCGCGGCATAGGCTTGGTCGGCCTTGTGGACAGCAACGGGGCGATAGCGGGTGACTAGCGCCGCAGTCAGCGCGCGCTCCTTTGGGCTGCCGCTCTTCGCCGCCGTTTCGGCCTGCCGCGCCAGTGCAAGCAGGGGCATGCGTTCCTTGGCATCCTTGCCGTAATTGATCGTCGGGCCATCGGTCAGCGACTCGCCCCACTTGCACATCGCGCAAGCCGGATCGAGGCGCACCGCCTCTTTCATCGCCAGCACCGCGGCGCGGTGAGCGAAGGCGGCGTGCAGCTCCAGCCCGTTGGAGAAAAACGCCTGGGCCTGGGGATTGGCACCCGAAATGGTGAAGCCGCCGTTGCCATAACCGGTCAGCAATTGCGGGTTGCGGGGGGCAGTGCTGTCGGCATGGTTGTGCTCTTCGTGCTTTGCCTCTGCCGCCTTGATCGCAGGCACCGCCGGTGTCGCCGCGTGATCGTGGATGTCCTGCGCTGCGGCGGACAGAGCCGTCCCGGCCAGCAGGGCCGCCAGTGTCAGTGTGTAAGTGCGGCGCATCAGTGTTCCCCCCTTGCCGCGGGAGACTTGCAGAAAGCGTGGCCCGTGTCACGCTGCGGCGCTCAGCGCTTTGCTTTGTCGCCCTGCTTCTCCGCCTCGGCAAGCGCGCGTTCCGCGATTGGCCGCATCACCGCATAGCCTGCGGCATTGGGGTGGACGCCGTCCGGCCCATATTGCGCCGGCAGCTCGCCCTCCGGTCCAGCCAGCGCGGCGTGATAGTCAGCGAAGACCAGTCCCTCGCCTGCGGCATAGTCCTTCAGCCATGCGTTGAGCCGGGCGATCCACGGCACGGGTTTGAGCGTCGGGGCCCAATCAAAGCGGTTTGAAGGCGGGATGGCGCCCAGCACCACGGCGATGCCGTTGGCCTTGGCCAAGGCCACCATCGCGCGCACCGCGTTCTGGTAGGCTTCGGGGGTGGTCGGCCCGGTATTGCCGGCGATGTCGTTGGTGCCGACCATGATGTGGACCATACGCGGGTGCAGCGCGACCACGTCCTGCCAGAAGCGAACCAGCAGCTGCGGGCTGGTCTGGCCCGAAATGCCGCGACCCAGGTTGCCGTGGGCGAAGAAGTCGCCATCGGCTCCGACCCAGTTCTCGGTGATCGAATCGCCGATGAACACCACTTGTGGCGGGTCGGCCGGATCGATCGCGGCATTGTCAGCGCGGTAGCGGCACAGCCAGGCCCAGTCGCTTTGCAGCACCTTGGGATCGAGCGCCCAAAGCCCGTCGCGGCTGGCTGGGCAGCTCGCCTCGCTCATCCCGGGCGCGGGGTAGGGGTTCACCGGTTCAGCCGCCGCAGCCGGGACGGACCAGGCAGCCAGCAGCGCGGCGGCCGTCAGCCACCTAGCCAATGATCCCGACCGCCTTGCCGGCGCGGGTGAACATGCCGATGATGGTCTGGACCTGCTCGGCCGAATGTTCGGCGCAGAGCGAGCAGCGCAGCAGGGTCATGTTCGCCGGGGTCGCCGGCGGGCGGGCCAGGTTGACGTAGAGCCCTTCGTGCAGCAGCGCTTCCCACATCATCGCTCCACGTTCCAGATCGGGCATGATCACCGCGATGATCGCCGACTGCGGGGTTTCGGTACCCAGCTGGAACCCGGCATCGCGCAGCCCCTGGTGGAGGACCTTGGAGTTTTCCCACAGGTGCGCGCGCTTGTTGCCGGCGTGCATCAGCTTGCGGATGCTGGTCGCGGCGGTGTGGACCACCGAGGGCGGCAGGCTGGCGGTGAACACGTAAGGACGGCAGACCAGCCGCATGATCTCGAACTTGGGATGGTTCGAAACGCAGAAGCCGCCCACGGTGCCGACCGACTTGCTGAAGGTGCCGATAACGAAATCGACGTCTTCGAGGCAGCCCTGGTCCTCAGCCACGCCGCGCCCGTTGGGGCCGATGAAGCCCATCGAGTGCGCCTCGTCGACCAGGACCATCGCGCCGTTCTCCTTGGCAACGCGGATCATTTCCTTGAGCGGGGCGACGTCGCCCAGCATCGAATAGACACCTTCAAGGATCACCAGCTTGCCGGCGCCCGCAGGAATGCGCTTGAGGCGCTTTTCCATCGCCTCGATATCGTTGTGCTTGAACGGCACGACCTCGGCGTCGCCCATCTTGCAGCCGTCCCAGATGCTGGCGTGGCTGTCGATGTCGAGCACGATGTAATCGCCCTTGCCGGCGATGGTGCTGATGATCCCCAGGTTGGCCTGATAGCCGGTCGAAAAGACCATGGCGTGGTCCATCGCGTAGAATTCCTTCAGCGCCTCTTCGACCAGGCGGTGCCCGGCATAGGTGCCGTTCAGCACGCGGGAGCCGGTCGTGCCGCTGCCGAAATCGTCGAGCGCCTGCTTGCCCGCCTCGATCACGTCGGGATCGAAGGTCATGCCCATGTAGTTGTAGGTGCCCAGCAGGATTGTCTCGCGCCCGTTGCACACCGCGACGGTCGGGCTGACGACCCGCTCCATCACCAGGTTGAACGGATCGGTCACCCCGGTCGCCAGCAGCGCGCGGCGCGTTTCGATCAGCGGATCGAACTTGCTGAACAGGTCGGTGCCGTGGCCTTCCAGCACCTGCGGACGGTCGGCTTCGTCGATGCCTTCGCTCATGTCGGTAAAGTCCTTAAGCCTGCAGTTTGACCACGGCGTCGATCAGCTGGCCATAGGTCTCGATCTCGGCCTGCTGGTTCATGGTGATGATGATGTCGAACTCGTCCTCGATCGCGGCGACGAAATCCATCACCGTCAGGCTGTCGAATTCCAGATCGCCGGCAAAGGTCGATGCATCGGTGATCGCGACGCCCTTCTTGTTGAAGGGTTCGATCAGCGCGGCGATCTTTGCGGCGGTTTCGGCGCGGTCCATGAACATACTCCGGTAAGTGTTGCCGGCCCTTTGGCCGATGAATGGGGCGGAATATAGGCGAAACTTCGCCGTAAGGCGCGCGGACAATTACCAAGGCATTCGGAATGTCGGCTATCCGCCATTCAAGCCAAAATGCCGTCGTTCCGGACACGCCAAGATTGCCGCCTATCGACACCGGGGATGTACCCATGGATTGCTGCCATCCATTCAGATGAAGCGCCAACAGATGGTTTGTTGGAAATGCCGCACCGACGGACCGCCCACAACCAAAGGAGGCCGCTTCTTTTTGCAGGAATGCAACAGGAGCCTGAAAGTTATGCGAACGATCGGACAGGCAGACTAGAATTTGCAAGGTTTGCCATCCTGCTTTTTACATCCGATATATGACCGATGCACTCAGCCACGCCTTCCTCGAACCCGTCTCGACCTGTCGACTCGTTCGAGCCGATCGAGCGAGTCGCAAACCGGATGGTTGGGGTCGGGTTTTCGCCGCATCGGCATGATACTTACACAATTGCGCTGACTATGGCTGGGGTACAAGCGTTCAACTATCGCAAAGTGATGCGACACTCGCTGCCAGGACAGGTGCTGATCCTCCATCCTGACGAAATACACGATGGGTATTGCCGCGATGAAGCTGGCTTCAGCTATTGGGCAGCCTATGTTCCGCCGGCTCATGTGCAGACAGTGCTTGGAGGTGCGGAGCTGCCGTTCGTGTCCAATGGCGTCTCGACGAATCCCGCCTTGATCGCCGCGGCCATGAGGATGGTGATAGACTGCGCGGGCGTCGCAGAGCCCGGTGCCTATGAAGATGCTCTGTACGATCTGGCGCAGGCCATGAACGACGCGGCTGGCAAGGCGGCAAAGGTGAGGATAGCCAACCGAACAGCTGTGATGCGGGCACGTGAAATTCTCGACGCCACTTTCGTTTTCGGTGCGCGACTGGATCACCTGGAAAAAGTTGCCGACTGCGACCGCTGGCAGCTTTCACGCGATTTCAGGGCGTTGCTGGGCACCAGTCCCTATCGCTATCTGCAGCACCGCCGGGTCGATCTTGCCAAGCGGCTGTTGCGCGAAGGCGTGACGCTGGCTGAGGCCGCCCATGGCGCTGGCTTTGCAGATCAGAGCCATTTCGGCCGCACATTCCGCAAAGCCGTTGGTCTTACGCCAAAGGAGTGGCTGCGTTCGGACCTGTACCGCACGATCATTCTATAGCCGTCTTCGGCGGGCGGCTAGCCTTCGCGGCATGACACAGATCATCTTTTCCGACGAGACGCCCAAGGGCTGGATAGCGCCGAGTATTGCCGCCCCCTTCATCTGCATTTTCCTCTTTGCCATCAGCATGACGCCGGGCGATCTCGGACTTGAATATCTCGGTTTGACTGACGCGAAGGGTTCGCCGCGGGGGCCTTTGGGCTTTTGCCTTCTCCTGGCTTCGTTCACCGCCATGGGGCTTACGGCATTAGGCTGGGTGCGCTGGGTCGAAAAGAGAAGCCTCGCAAGTGTTGGACTGCGCGGCGAACGACGGCTCAAAAAGTTCCTTATGGGACTGGCTGTCGGCATCGCCATGATGGGCGCGATCGTAACGGCGATAGCCCTTTCCGGCGGATACCGTGTCGCTGATCTGACCCCAGCCTTTGCCAGCCCTGTTGCGCTCGGCTGGATCGCCTTGTTGCTCGCCGGCTTCACCGTGCAAGCGAGCATTGAGGAGTTCGTTTTTCGCGGCTGGTTGTTCTCAACCATCACGCGGCGTTGGAACACGACTGCCGCCTTCATATTGACGTCCGCCGCCTTCAGCTTTCTTCACTTTTCGCCCAGAACACCGCTGCTGATGCTGGTCACGACCTTCGTCTTCTCGATTTTCGCCTGCGCTTGGGCGCATCGTTCGAATTCCATCTGGGGGGTGATGGGCTGGCACACCGGCTGGAACTGGTTTGGCGGCACCGGCTTTGATGTGCCGATTACGGGTTTGGAGAGCGATCTACCAGCATTGGTGGTGAAATTGGTACCTGTCGGGCCGGCCTATCTCAACGGTGCCGGGGAAGGGCCGGAGGGGAGTGTGTTTGCAGTTGCCCTGCTGACTGTCGCCAGCCTGATCGTCCTGTTGTTTGCAAGGCCGCGCGAACGCGACGCAATCGATCCGCAAGGTTGAGGACGCCAACCCTGGCCGCCGCGCTCCACAAGATCCCGGGGACGGCAGCTTTCGCAAGTTCCCGTCTAACTTCAGACATTCCGGACTCCCGACATTCCTGGCCTTTGAACCGATTGAATCGCCTGTCAAAGCCGACCAGCCGGGCAGAACCAAGTCCGTCAGCGTAGTCTAAACCGCAGCCTTCTCCACCAGCCCCCGCACCGCAGCCATAAACGGCCCGATCGACACCGGCTTGGCGAGGTAGCCCTCGGCCCCGGCATCGCGGATCCGCTCCTCGTCGCCCTTGCCGGCATAGGCGGTGACGGCCAGCACCGGGATCGCGCGCAATGTGGCGTCGGCCTTGGCCGCTTCGATCAGGTCGAGGCCGCTGATATTGGGCAGCTGGATGTCCATGATGATCAGGTTGGGGACGAACTGGCGGGCGCGCTCCAGCGCTTCCAGCCCATCGGCACAGGGCTCCACCGCATAGCCCTGGCTTTTCAGGACATCGCAGAACAGCTTGCGGTTGAGGTCGTTGTCCTCGACAACAAGGATGCGCTTTGCCATGGGCAGAGCCCTAGCCCAAACTCCGAGTGCCTGACTAGTGTTGCGCGAACCGTCGTCCCCTGCTGCCGATCCCGCCGCCCTGGCATTGGGTGCGCTGGGCTGGGTGCTGGCCGACCAGGGCCGGGCCGAGCGGCTGCTGGCGCTGACCGGGCTCGATGCCGATGCCCTGCGCGCCGGGCTGGGCGATCCGGCGGTGCTGGGCGCGGTGCTGGAATTCCTTGGGCAGCACGAACCCGATCTGGTCGCCGCGGCCGACCATCTGGGCGTCGCACCGGCCGCGCTGATGGCCGCACGGGAAAGGCTTTAAGAACATGGTAAGGCCGCTGATCATCAGCGATTGCGACGAAGTGCTGCTGCACATGATCGTGCCGTTCGGCGAATGGCTGGAGGAAACCCAGCCGGTTTCGTTCAAGCTGGTCGGCAACGATTTCGGCAAGGCGATCCGCGACAAGGCCAGCGGCGAGCCGATCCCGCCCGATCAGATCTGGCACTATCTGGGCCTGTTCTTCGACAACGAGATGGGCCGCCAGACCCCGATCGCCGGGGCGGTCGGCGCGATCAACACGCTGAAAGACCACGCCGACGTCGTGGTCCTGACCAACCTGTCGGACAAGCACAACGCTGCGCGGCGCCAGCAGCTGCTCGATCACGGGATCGACGTGCGGGTCTTCACCAATCAGGGACCCAAGGGCCCGGCGCTGCAGGCGATTCTTGACGAATACCAGCCAAGCCACGCGGTGTTCATCGACGATCTGGCCCAGCATCACGGCTCTGCCGCCGATGTGGTTCCTCATATCGACCGACTTCACCTATGTGGTGAACCCACCCTGGCCCCGCACATCACCTGCGGTTTCGAGGCGGGCCACGCCCACGCCCGGATCGACACCTGGGAGCATGCCTTGCCCTGGCTGCTTTCGCGATTGTAGGATGACCCACATGAGCATCGACGCACGCCTGGCCGAACTCGGCATCGTTCTCCCCGCAGCTGCCGCGCCGGTCGCGGCCTATGTCCCGGTGGTGATCGCAGGTAACATGGCCTTCGTTTCGGGACAGATCTCCTTCGTCGACGGCCAGCTGGTCAAGGGCAAGCTCGGCGCTGACGTGTCGGTCGAACAGGGCATCCTGGCGGCGCAGGGCTGCGGCCTGATGATCCTGGCCCAGCTCAAGGCCGCGCTCGGCTCGCTCGACCGGGTCGAACGGGTGGTCAAGCTGGGCGCCTTCGTCAATTCGACCGACAGCTTCACCGACCAGCCCAAGGTTGCCAACGGCGCGTCGGAACTGATGGTCGCGGTGTTCGGCGAAGCGGGCAAGCACGCCCGCGCCGCGGTCAGTGCCAACAGCCTGCCTTTGGGGGTAGCCGTAGAGGTCGATGCCGTTGTCGCCATTCGCCCTGCTTGATCGCTGGCGCGCGCCGGCGCCCAGGCCGGACAAGGTCGCCTGGCTGGGCAGCGCCGACTATGCCCACCGCGGCTTGCATTCGGCAGGCGTGCCGGAAAACAGCCCGGCCGCCTTTGCCGCAGCGATTGCGCGGGGCATGGGGATTGAGTGCGATGTCCAGCGCTCGTTCGACGGGCAGGCGGTGATCTTTCACGATGCCACGCTTGAGCGGCTGACTGCCGAAAGCGGCGCGATTGCCGAGCGCAGCGCCGAACAGCTGGGCAAGATCGTGCTGTCGGGCGGGAGCGATACGATCCCGACGCTGCGCCAGCTGCTCGATCAGGTCGGCGGGCGCGTTCCCTTGCTGATCGAGATCAAGTCGGGCCGCAAGAGCCACGCCCGCACCAGCGCGATCTGCCTGGCGGTGCGCCGCGTGCTGGAAGGCTATGCCGGGCCGCACGCGATCATGAGCTTCGACCCGCGGATCGTGCGCTGGTTCGACAATCGCTCGCCCCTGACCGTGCGCGGGCTGGTGGTGACCGAGGAGAACGACACCGCGCTGCCCGGGATGATCCGCCGCCGCCTGGCGCTGTGGCACGCCCGGCCGGATTTCCTCGCCTATGACGTGCGCGACCTGCCCAGCCGCTTCGCCGCCGCCCAGCGCAAGCGCGGACTGCCGCTGCTGACCTGGACGGTGCGCAGCCCGGACCTGCGCGAGCGCGCCGCGCTTTACGCCGATGCGCCGATTGCGGAGGGCGCGGGGGTTCCGTGATCGAAGCGCAGGTCTGGCCTTCGGTCGGGGCATTGCCGGCGGGCGAGTGGGATGCACTGGCCGGCGGAAATCCTTTCGTCAGCCATGCTTTCCTCAGCGCGATGGAGGACTCAGGCAGTGTCGGCCCGGGCAGCGGCTGGGCTCCCGCGCCGATAACGATCAGCGATGCCGCCGGCCGGTTGATCGCGGCGCTGCCATCGTATCTGAAAGATCACAGCCAGGGCGAGTACGTCTTCGACCACGCCTGGGCCGATGCCTGGCACCGCGCCGGGGGCGCCTATTACCCCAAGCTGCAGATCGCCGCGCCGTTCACCCCGGCCACAGGTCCGCGTCTGCTGCTGGCCGATCCGGCGCTGGCCGGACCGCTTCTGCGTGCCGCCGAGCAGCTGTGCGGACAGAACGGATTGTCATCGGCCCACGCAACCTTCATCGAGCCAGCGCAGGTGCCCTTGTTCGAATCTGCTGGCTGGCTGTTGCGCAGCGACATCCAGTTCCACTGGTTCAATCGCGCTTATGCGGACTTTGAGGGCTTCCTGGCCGACCTGTCGTCGCGCAAGCGCAAGGACCTGCGCAAGGAACGCGCCGCGGCGCAGGACGGGGTGGAGATTCGTCACCTTACCGGGGCGGACATCCGGCCCGAGCACTGGGACGCGTTCTGGCAATTCTATCAGGACACCGGCGCGCGCAAATGGGGCCGGCCCTATCTGACCCGCGCCGCCTTCGATCTGCTGGGGGAGCGGATGGGGGAGCAGATCCTGCTGATCCTGGCTTTCGCCGGCGACCGGCCGATTGCCGGGGCGCTCAACCTGATCGGGTCTGACGCGCTATACGGGCGCTATTGGGGCGCGCTGGTCGACAAGCCGTTCCTGCATTTCGAGCTGTGTTATTACCAGGCGATCGATGCGGCGATCGCGCGCGGCCTGGCGCGAGTCGAAGCCGGGGCGCAGGGCGGACACAAGCTAGCCCGCGGCTATGAACCGGTCGCCACCTGGTCCGCGCATTATCTGGTTGATCCTGGCTTTCGCGAAGCCGTGGCCGGCTTCCTCGAGCGGGAACGGGCTGGGGTGGCGTCCGACCAGGTTTATCTGTCCGGGCGAACGCCGTTCAAGAAGCAAGGGTAGGGCTCAGGCGGCGCGACGGGCCGAGGCGGCGATCCATTCGCGGGCGCGGCGTTGAGCTTCGGCGATTTCGCGGGCGGTCATTTCATCGGAAATGTCGGCGCGGCACATCTGGGCTTCGCCGTGGCCGTTTACCGCAGCCAGGTTGAACCACTTGTGCGCTTCGATCAGGTCACAGTCGACGCCGTGGCTGCCGGTCGAATAGGCGACGCCAAGATCGTAGTAGGCGCTGGTATCGCCAGCCGCCGCTGCGGCCAGGCAGCTTGCCACCAGCATGTCTTCGGTCTGTGCCCCGACCAGTGCCGGTGCAGTTGCCGCTTCGCTATGGATCCAGACTGCATTCATTTCGTGTACCCCCTGCCGGCGGTCCCCCCGGAACGATCCCCGGCCACCGACAGGCCCAACTTTGACGATCATGGTCAACAAAAGGTTAACCCCTATCCGACTTTCTTGCCGGCCACCCCGCCGCGTCGTTGCAGGATAGTGTGACGGGGCGATGAATTGGCCGCTCAATTGTCCGGGGTGTCGTTCATAAAGCTCTAAGGCAGAACAATGTAATGGCCCCGCGCATTGGCGCTTGTGCGGGATTCTAGCCAGCACTATAGGCGCGCTCGAACGGGTGGGGTGGTCACCGGGAGTACCCGGGACTGCAGGACCTCAGGCCGTCCGGTTTTGAATTGGAGAGTGTATGGCGACGGTTCTCGGGGATGAGATTGACGTCCTTGCCAAGGCGAAGCGGGCGATTGCCGGCGATTATGTTCCAAGTGACAGCGAACCCTACATGTCCGAAGCGCAGCTCGACTACTACGGGCGCCTGCTTCAGGAATGGAAGAAGCTGATTCTGTCGGCGGCGCAGGATACCCTGCAGTCGCTGCAGGACGGCCCGATCCGCGAGCCCGATCTTAACGATCGCGCCTCCAGTGAAACCGACTGGGGGATCGAGCTGCGCACCCGCGATCGCCAGCGCAAGCTGATTTCCAAGATCGATTCGGCTTTGCGGCGGATCGAGGAAGGCGAATACGGCTATTGCGAGGTTACGGGAGAACCGATCGGCCTCGGCCGTCTTTCGGCTCGCCCGATTGCGACCATGACGGTCGAGGCGCAGGAGGCGCACGAACGGCGCGAAAAGATTTCACGCGACGATTGACCCCTGTGGCGGTATTAACCTGGTGTTGGGCAATTCGGTTTAGGACTGTCCAAACCAGTAGCCGTTAAAAGGGCACGGCAACGCGGGCGCACCAAAGGACACACAAGGAGCGATATTGTGGACATGGGCGATAGCCGACCACGCCAGATTGCGCGCGACAGCCTGTTCGTCATGGCCGAGCTGCGTATCGACGGCATGCCCGGCGAATTGCGCGTCCGCGTGCGCAACCTTTCTGCAGGCGGCCTGATGGCCGAAGGCGCGCCGAATGTGCAGCGCGGCCAGATGGTGTGGATCAACGTGCGCAATATCGGCTGGGTCGAAGGTTCGATCGCCTGGGTCCAGGACAGCCGCTGCGGCATCGCATTCCGCGAAGAGATCGATCCGCTGGTGGTTCGCGCACCAGTAACCGCGGGCGAATCGACCCCGCGCTTCGTCAAGCCGCCGCTCGGCACTTTTGACCAGGGTCAGCTGCGCAAGATCTGACCGGCACGGCCTGCCGGTGTCGCTGCGCTCTGTCCGGCTTTCGCAAATTGGGCTAGGGCAGCCGGCATGATGCCGCTTCGCATCCGCGCCCTGTTACTGGTCCCGCTTTTCGTCGTCATCGGCGGCTGCGGATCGGACAGTGATCGTCCGGTCGAAGTTGTCGTGCTGGGCGATCCTGGCAGTCCCTTTGCCGTCTCGCCGCGCCTGCCCGTGGCCGCCAGACTGGTGCGTTCGGCAACCGCTGACGGTTTGGTCGGGCTTGACGAGCAGGGCCGCGCCATTCCCGCATTGGCCGATCGCTGGATCGTTACCGATGACGGCCTTTCCTATATTTTCCGTCTCCGTGACGGAACCTGGCCGGACGGCAGCCCGATTACCGGGGACAGCGCCCGCGCCGCCCTGATTGATGCCATGACCAAGGCCCGCGCCGGACCGCTGGGGGGTGACCTTGCAGTGATCGACGAGGTGCGCGCCATGGCCGGGCGCGTGGTCGAGATCCGGCTGCGCCAGCAAATGCCGGACATGATGCAGCTGCTTGCCCAACCGGAACTGGGAATCGTCCACAACGGACGCGGCGCCGGGCCGATGCGGCTGACCCGCCACAAGGATGTGGCGATCCTGCGTGCTGTCGCACCCGAAGATCGCGGCCTGCCGGAAGAGCCCGGCTGGAAAGACCGGGTGCGCCGCCTTGAGCTTGAGGCGATGCCGGCAGACAAGGCGATCGACCGGTTCAACGCCGATCAGGCCGATGTCGTTCTGGGCGGCCGTTTCGCGGATTTTCCAAGACTCGACGCCAAGGGCGTGCCGCGCGGCGCAGTTCGTCTGGATCCGGTCGGCGGCCTGTTTGGCCTTGCCGTAGTGCACGACGACGGCTTCCTTTCCAAAGCGGAGAACCGCGAAGCCCTGGCCATGAGCATTGACCGCGATGCGCTGGCCACCGCGCTGAATGTCGGCGGCTGGACCGCGACCTCGCGGGTGGTCAATCCCGGGCTGGCAGGCGATCCTGGCTCGGTCGGGGAGCGTTGGCCCGGACGCAGCCTTGCAGAGCGCCGCCAGGTCGCTGCCGGCCGCGTCGCGCGATGGAAGGCCGCAGGCACCGGTCCTGCGCCGCTGCGCATCGCTTTGCCTGCTGGTCCCGGTGCGGACTTGCTCTTTGCGGGGCTGCAAGCCGATTTCGCGGCAATCGGCCTGGACACGCGCAGGGTGGGAGAAAATGCCGAGGCCGACTTGCGGCTGATCGATGTTGTCGCCCGCTATGGCCGGGCCTCGTGGTTCCTCAACCAGCTCAGCTGCGCATCGGGCCGGATGTTGTGCAGCCCCGAGGCCGACCGGCTGGTCGCGCAGGCGCTTGAAGAACCCGATCCGGTCAAACGGGCCGATCTCTATGCGGATGCCGAAGCCCGCCTGACTATTGCCAATAGCTACATTCCCTTCGGCGTACCGATCCGCTGGTCGCTTGTTTCGGGCAAGGCTACGGGCTTCACGGCCAATGCCTGGAATGCGCATCCCTTGATGGCGCTGGCGCTCCGCCCCAAATAGGCACCCGCGGCCGACTTGGCCGCATCCCGCGAAAGGGCGCTGCAATGAACGGTACCAATGGCCAGGACAATCTCCGGCGCATGACGGCCTCGCTGCCGACCGGCACCGATCCGCTTTCGGTCCGTCAGCGGATCGAAGGGCTGGAGCGCTTGCTGGAGGGCCTGTTCGAGGTTCCGCTGATCGGCCGCAGGGTTGGACTCGACGCAATTGTCGGACTGGTCCCTGGCATTGGCGATGCTGTGACAGCCGCCATGGGCCTGTACCTGGTCTGGGAAGCACGCAATCTTGGCATGTCGCGTTTGCAGGTCTGGCGCATGATCGGCAACGTCGGGATCGATGCGCTGGTCGGTGCGGTGCCCGTCGCGGGCGATCTGTTCGATTTCATGTACCGCTCCAACAGCAAGAACCTGAAGATCATCCGCCGTCACCTCGACAAGCATCACCCGCATACCCGGATCATCGAAGGCTAGGACCGGCGCGGAACGGGACACTAGGGGAAGAACCGGAGCAACATCGCCACCACCGTGCAATGGGTGCGACGCGACTCGCCGGATTCCCGCCATTTACGAGAAATTAACCTTTCATCTTCATTGGTCATATGGTTAATGGCGGGCAACGACCCTTACGAAAGGGTTGTCGACCGGGGGCAAAGGGGGATTACCCATGCGCGTGTTGTTGATCGAGGACGAGCCGACTACGGCCCGGGCTATCGAACTGATGCTGACGACCGAGGGGTTCAATGTCTATTCGACCGATCTGGGCGAAGAAGGCCTGGATCTAGGCAAGCTGTATGATTACGATATCATCCTGCTCGACCTCAATCTGCCCGATATGCACGGGTACGATGTCCTGAAGAAGCTCCGCGTCGCCAAGGTGCAGACGCCGGTGCTGATCCTGTCGGGCATTTCGGAAATGGATTCGAAGGTCCGCAGCTTCGGCTTCGGGGCTGACGATTACGTCACCAAGCCGTTTCACCGCGAAGAACTGGTTGCCCGCATTCATGCCGTGGTGCGCCGGTCCAAGGGCCATTCGCAATCGGTCATCCGCACCGGCAAGCTGGCGGTCAACCTCGATGCCAAGACCGTGGAGGTCGATGGCGCGCGGGTGCACCTGACCGGCAAGGAATATGCGATGCTGGAACTGCTCTCGCTGCGCAAGGGCACCACGCTGACCAAGGAAATGTTCCTCAACCACCTTTACGGCGGGATGGACGAACCCGAACTCAAGATTATCGACGTGTTCATCTGCAAGCTGCGCAAGAAGCTGGCCCATGCCTGCGGCGGCGAAAACTACATCGAAACCGTCTGGGGCCGCGGCTATGTTCTGCGCGATCCGGAGGACAAGGCCGAAGCCGCCTGAACCAGACCGACTATCAGTTTCACCCCAATCGGGACCCGCCGGTACACCGGCGGGTCCTTTTTTGTCGGATGCCGCAAGATATTGGCGGGAAACAGGGCAGGACAATCACGCCCTAACCGGGCGGCGTGGGAAGTCCGCCGCCCGGGCAGGTGGGGGCTGCTCAGGAAATTCGGTTGAAGTAGGTGGTTTCCAGTTTCGGAATGCCGCCCGACGCCCAGATGATGGTTTCGGTCATCGTCTTGCCGTCCTTTGCCACCGTGTAGACGCGGGTCGAAACCGGCGCGCCGTTCTTGGCAAGGGTCATCACCAGAGTATTGGGTGCGGGCTGACGGACCGAACCTGTGTCGATGAAGCCCATGTTGCCGCTGACCGGCACCAACACCCCATCCGGGGCAGCGGTTGATTCGGCGCGCTGGACGCTACCGTCGGGCGCGACGATCTCGACCTGGGTGTTCCATTTCCCGCCCACCTGGGTGAATGCAATCGTGACGCTGCGCGGGCGTTCCTCGGTAGGGATGCGCATCACATCAAGCGACCATTTGCCAACCAGGGGCGAATGCGCCTCGGCAGCGGCAACTGCTGCTTGGGACTGTGCGATCTGCGGGGCAGAGTCGGTCGCGGCAACAACCATGCCGATTGCGGCAAGAGGCAGGGCAAGAAACATAAACAGGGTTCCTTTCGATCTCAAACGCTTCGTGTCTGAAGGCGTCGCCGTTCTCTCGGGTGGAGAATGCGGCAGCGAAAGATCGAAATTCCTGTCCCAGATTTTCTGTTCAGACAGCATGCGGGCCAGTTCGCGGCTGCTGCCGACCCCGGTCTTGCGCCGTGCATCGCGCAGTCGTTCGTTGATCGACGCTTCGGAACGGTCCAGTTGCACGGCGATCGATTTGACGGTGTGGCCGGCCGCAAGCAGCCGAAGTACCTCCAGCTCCTTGGGCGTCAGCGCTGCGCGCGACGTCGATAGGCTTTCCATCATCGACATGGCGCCTGCTCACCACAGCGACACCGGGGCGTCCATCCCAATTTTATTGTGGAACGGCCGAGGCAGGACGACAGCCATCCGACCGCAACTTGACCCTGTGCAGGGTGCCTGCCAAGGCCCGCGGGCCATGACAGCGAACAAATCCGGCGATCCGACCACGATCAACCGTCTTTACGGGCGCGCCAAGGGCAAGCCGCTCAGGGCCGGTCAACAGGCCCTGGTCGATACTCTGTTGCCGCGCATCGCGATGCCGCAGGATGGACCGGTCACGGCCACAGCGCTGTTTGGCGACGACCGCCCGCTCCACTTCGAGATTGGCTTTGGCGGCGGCGAGCACATGGCGGCGCGGGCCGACATGCTGCCCGACCATGGCTTCATCGGGGCGGAGCCGTTCCTCAACGGCGTGGCCCAGGCGCTGACCCATGTTGACGGGGACAACGGCGCGCGCCCTCCACTGGGCAATGTCCGGATCCATCACGGCGATGCGCTGGACGTGCTGCGGCGCATTCCCGACGGCTCGCTGTCGTTCCTCTACCTTCTGCACCCGGACCCCTGGCCCAAGGCGCGCCACGCCAAACGGCGGATGATGAACGACGGGCCGGTCGACCTGTTCGCGGCAAAGCTCAAGCCGGGTGGAGAGTTCCGTTTCGGCACCGATCATGCGGTTTATGTGCGCCACGCCTTGATGGTCATGCGCCGCCATACCGATCAATTCGAATGGTTGTGTAAGGAACCCGCCGATTTTCAGAACCGCCCTGGCGGCTGGCCTGAAACGCGCTACGAAACCAAGGCCCGCACGGTCTATGCTCACGAGGTCTGGTACTTCCGGTATCGTCGGCGGTGACTTGCATCATGCCGACGCGATCGTCTGCGGCGGTCCTGCCAAGCGCCGTTCCGCCCATTGCTGGGCAGACATGATTTGCGTGAAGTGTGCCGCCTGATCGGGGTCGAACAATTCGATCAGGAAGGCAAACCAGGCTTCCGGTCCGGCTGGCTGATCGGCTGGGATCGAGGCGTGAACCATCTGCGCCATGGCTGTTGCCCCCTTGCTCAGCCGACAACGACGCGGCGGATGACCGCGACTGCGATCCCGAACAAGGCCAGGCAGGCCGGTACGGTGAGAAGCTGGGCGGCCACTGCGGTTGTCTCCATCGGACCGGTCCAGGTTTGCAGCGGCGCCAGGCCGCGGGCAAAAGCAGAGGATTTCCGTGGCGGGCTTACTGAAAGCATGATTCTGGCGCTGCCGAAATACATCGCGGTGTAGCCAATGCTGATGACAAGGGCGAACAGGGCCTCGCCGTCGCGGCCAGTGGCCGCGATGAGGCCGCTGAAGAAGATGCCGAAGCAAAGCAGCATCGTGCTCCAGATCCAGCGCGGCATTTGCAGATCTGCGGGATCGCCATGTCTCGGGTGCGTCGCTTCGGCAGAACATGCCACCGCAAGGGTCGTCGTATCGAAGCCGTCTGCCAGATCGGCGTGATCGCAGATGGGGGAAAGTTCAAGCATGGCCCAATCCTTTCATCGCATGAAGATCGCGACGGCCGTCGCGGTGAATGTGGATTCCGGTAAGCAGACTGTCGGCGATGTTTCTGGCGCGCCTCGCCACCAGTGCGGTTGCCGCGGGATCGCCCTCCAGCTCGCGCAGGGTTGCTTCGAACAGGGCCAGCCAGCGGCGAAAGTGGAACTGATCAATGCCGGGGATTGCCGCGTGCAGCGCCATGGGGCTGCCGCTGAAAGCGCCCTCGCCGCGCAGGATGACGCCCCAGAACGTCTTCATCCGCGCCAGATGCGGCGCCCAGTCGGTGATTCGCGCGGCGAACACCGGGCCAAGGACCGCGTCCGTCCGGACTTTGGCGTAAAACTGCTCGACCAGACTGTCGATGAACGCTGCATCGATACCCAAGGCATCGGCGTGAGCGCGCTTTTCGGTGCGAACGACATTGGCGTGCTGGTGCGTAGCGGTCATCTGTTCGACTCGATAAGTGGCATTTGAAGTGCTTCTTATCTCGGCTTGCGCAGATAAGCAATATGTGAAATACCACTTCAGATGCGATTGAACCTGCACACCGATTTCGCCCTGCGCATGTTGATGCATCTTGCGGTCCGCCAAGGACCGACTTCGGTCGATACCATAGCGACCGATTTCGGCCTCTCGCGCCACCACCTGATGAAAGTGGCGCAACAATTGACAGCCCTGGGCTATGTCGCGGCGCGGCGCGGCCGTGGCGGGGGCCTGATGCTGGCCCAGCCCGCGGCGAGCATAAATCTGGGTGACATTGTCCGAAAGCTTGAGCCGACCGGCCAATTCGTCGAATGCTTCGATGGGGCGCGCAACACCTGCGTCATTGCCGGTGCCTGCGGTTTGCAGGGTGCGCTGAACCTTGCTCTGGGGGACTTCATGGCGCGACTGGATCGCTACACCCTGGCGGACCTCGTGCCGGATCCAGCGCGTTTTCGCGCCATGATCAAACCTGCAAGTTCGGCCGTCGCACCATAACTTCGCTTCGGCGCACCACTGAAAATCTTTCTGGTTAGCGAACGCGTCTATCTCTATCGTTTTGATCGACAATTGACCCAGCGGAGTCGATGATGGATTTCGGCGCTTTCGATATTTCCGCCTTGCTGCCTTTCATCGGCGTGGGCTTTGCGGCTCAGCTGGTTGACGGCGCGCTGGGCATGGCCTTTGGTGTCATCTCGAACACCCTCTTGGTCGGAGTGATGGGCGTACCCCCTGCGCTGGCTTCGCAGCGGGTCCATATCGTCGAGTGTTTCACCACCGCGACGTCGGGGATCAGCCACCTGCTCCACGGCAATGTCGACAAGACGCTGTTCTTCCGACTGCTGGTGCCGGGCGTGATTGGCGGCGTGCTGGGTGCCTATGTGCTGACTTCGCTTGACGCCAGCGTGGTCAAGCCGTTCGTCCTGCTCTACCTCTCGCTGATCGGCATCTACATCCTGATCCGCGGGATCTTCTGGCCGCCGCAGATCAAGGAAGCCAAGTTCATCGCCCCGCTGGGCCTGTTCGGCGGGTTCCTCGATGCCGCCGGCGGGGGCGGCTGGGGGCCGGTGGTCACTTCGAACCTGCTTATCCAGGGGGCCGATCCGCGCAAGGTGGTCGGCACGGTCAACACCGTCGAATTCTTCCTGACCCTGACCGTTTCCGCGGCCTTCATCTGGAAGCTGGGTCTGGCCGATGTCGCCGGCGCCACGCTGGGCCTGTTGATCGGCGGGCTGCTCGCCGCGCCGCTGGGTGCCTGGGCGGCCAAGCATTTCAACCCCAAGGTCATGCTGATCCTGGTCGGGATCGTCCTGACCCTGACCAGCGCCTACGGCGTCTACCGCGCCTGGGGCTGATCTAACCGGCGGCGATCATGTCAGCGATGGCGAGTATTTGCTTCGCCTGATCGCGGTGCAGCAGTTCGACCATCTTGCCTTCAACCCGCAACGCGCCCTTGCCCGAGGCATCGGGCTGGGCAAAGGCCGCGACGACCGAGCGCGCCCACGCGATTTCGTCTGCGCTGGGCGTGAAGACCGCGTTGCACGCATCGATCTGTGCCGGGTGGATCAGGCTCTTGCCATCGAAGCCGAATTCCAGCCCCTGCGCGGCCTCCGCCTGGAACAGCGCTTCGTCATGGATCGCGTTGCAAACGCCGTCGATCACCACCAGCCCCTGCGCCCGCGCTGCCGCGACGGTCAGCGCCAGGATCGGCAGGAACGGCGCGCGCCCCGGCAGGATCCGCGCGCGCATCTCCTTGGCAAGATCGTTGGTGCCCATGGCAAAGCCGGATAGCCGCGTTTCGCGCGCGCAGGCGGCAACCTCGCTCAGCTGCGGTACCACCGCGCAGGTCTCGATCATCACCCACAGCTGGGTCTGCGCCGGCGCAGCGGCCAAGGCGGCGTCATAGCGGCGAACATCGTCGGCCGAGAGGATCTTGGGGACCAGCACGGCGTCGGGTCCGGCGGCAGCGGCAGCGGCGAGATCGTCCGCGCCCCATTCGGTATCCAGCGCATTGCAACGGATCACCACTTCGCGCCGCCCGAAACCGCCTTCGCGCACCGCCGCAACCGCCGCGCTGCGCGCCTCGGCCTTGGCATCGGGGGCAACCGCATCCTCAAGGTCAAGGATGATCACATCTGCATCAAGCTCGCGCGCCTTGGCCACGGCCTTGGCATTGCTGGCCGGCAGGTACAGCACCGAGCGGCGCGGGCGGGGTGGCGGTTGCATCGCCTTTAGCCCGCGACGCCGGCTGCGGCGAGCACGGCGAGGGTGAGGACATCGGGGGCGATGGCGGTCATCGGGGCGATCTGGACGGGCTTTTCCATACCGATCAGCATCGGCCCGATCGTGGCGTTGCCGGTCAGTTCGCGCAGCAGTTTGGCCGAGATGTTGGCCGATTGCAGGCCGGGGAAGACCAGCACGTTGGCCGGCTGCGACAGCCGGCTGAACGGATAGTTCTTCATCACCGTGGGGTTGAGCGCAGCATCGGGGGCGATGTCGCCTTCGTATTCGAACCCGGGATTTTCGGCATCGAGGATCGCCACCGCGTCGCGGATCGGCTCGAGCCAGCGCCCCGGCGGATTGCCGAAGGTCGAATAGGACAGGAACGCCACCCGCGGTTCATGCCCCAGGCGCCGCGCCACCGCGGCGGTCTCCTTGGCGATCCGGGCCAGATCCTCGGCGCCGGGGCGCTCGTTGACCGTCGTGTCGGCGAGGAACGTGGTATAGTTCTTGCCGATCATCAGGTGGATGCCAAAGGGCAGCTGGCCCTCCTTGGGATCGATCACCTGGCGCACTTCGCGCATGGTCTGGGCAAAGGTCCGGGTCATGCCCGTCACCATCGCATCGCCGATGCCCAGCTTGAGCAGCATCGAGGCGAAGACGTTGCGGTCCTGGTTGACCATGCGCCGCACGTCGCGTTCCAGAAAGCCGCGGCGCTGCAGACGCTCATAGAGCATCTCGACCATGGCCGGCACGTGCGCGCTGATCGCCGAGTTCTCGATGTGCCAGGTCTCGGGCTTTTCGACGCCCAGCTCGACCAGCTTGGCCTTGACCGCCTCGGTCCGCCCGACCAGCACCGGCTCGCCATAGCCATAATCGCGGTACTGGATCGCCGCGCGCAGCACGATCTCGTTCTCTGCCTCGGCAAAGATCATCCGCTTGGGATCGGCCTTGACCCGGTCATAGACCTGGGTGAGCACCGAGGTGGTCGGGTTGAGCCGGGCTTTCAGGCTGGTGCGGTAGGCGGCAAAATCCTCGATCGGTTTCTGCGCCACGCCAGTGTCCATCGCCGCCTTGGCCACGGCGGAGGAGACCACTTCCATCAGCCGCGGATCGAACGGGGCGGGGATGATGTAGTCAGGACCGAACTGATGGTTCTTGCCGTAAGCCGCGGCGACCTCGTCGGGCACGGTCTCGCGGGCCAGCTCGGCGATCGCCTTGGCCGCGGCGATCTTCATCTCCTCGTTGATCGCGGTCGCCCGCACGTCGAGCGCGCCGCGGAAGATGAAGGGAAAGCCCAGGACGTTGTTGACCTGATTGGGATAGTCGCTGCGCCCGGTGGCGACGATCGCATCGGGGCGCACCGCCTTGGCGTCGGGCGGGGTGATCTCGGGATCGGGGTTGGCCATGGCGAAGATGATCGGCTGGGGCGCCATCTTTTCCACCCATTCGGGCTTCAGCGCGCCCGCCGCCGACAGCCCGAGGAAGATGTCGGCACCAACCAGCGCTTCTTCCAGGCTGCGGTGGACAGTGTCGATCGCATGCGCGCTCTTCCATTGGTCCATGCCGCCTTCGCGGCCGCGATAGATCACGCCGGAACGGTCGCAAACGGTGACGTTTTCGTGGCGCACACCCATCGACTTGATCAATGCGGTGCAGGCCAGCGCCGAAGCCCCGGCGCCGTTGACCACCACCTTGACGTCCTCGAACGTGCGCCTGGTCAGGAAGCAGGCGTTGAGCAGACCGGCGGCGGCAATAATGGCGGTGCCGTGCTGGTCGTCGTGCATCACCGGGATCTTCATCCGGTCACGCAGCGCCTGTTCGATCACGAAGCATTCCGGGGCCTTGATGTCCTCCAGGTTGATTCCGCCAAAGCTCGGCTCCATCAGCGCGATCGCCTCGATCAAGGCGTCGGGATCCTCGCTGGCCAGTTCGATGTCGATCGAATCGACGTCGGCAAAACGCTTGAACAGCACCGCCTTGCCTTCCATCACCGGCTTCGATGCCAGCGCGCCGAGGTTGCCCATCCCCAGGATCGCGGTGCCATTGGAAATCACCGCGACCAGGTTCCCCTTGGCGGTATATTCGTACGCATTCGCCGGATCGTCGGCGATGGCCTGAACCGGCACCGCCACCCCAGGCGAATAGGCCAGCGACAAATCCCGCTGCGTCGCCATCGGCTTCGACGCGATGATCTCGATCTTACCCGGGCGGATCGTGCTGTGATAGAACAGCGCCTCGCGCTCGGTAAAACGGACGTTGCTTTCGTTGGTCTGGGTAATGTCTTCGGCCACGCGGAATCTCCAGTTCGCAATCGGCACTAACCCAGCGAAACGCGACGCGATAGGGGAAAGCTTGGGCTTGCCGGTTCGCGAATCGCCGCGCCCCGGCTAACCCGCAATCATGTCCGCGCCCGCAACCCCGATGATGACGCAATATCTTGCGCTCAAGGCCGAGGCGGCGGATTGCCTGCTGTTCTACCGCATGGGCGATTTCTTCGAACTGTTCTTCGATGATGCCCGCCAGGCCGCTCAGATCCTCGACATCGCGCTGACCAGCCGGGGCGAGCACATGGGCGTGCCGATCCCGATGTGCGGGGTGCCGGTCCATTCGGCCGAGGGCTATCTGGCGCGGCTGATCAAGGCGGGCTGCCGGGTGGCGATCGCCGAGCAGATCGAAAGCCCCGAAGAAGCGAAGAAGCGTGGCGGATCGAAGGCGCTGGTGGCGCGCGATATCGTCCGCTTCGTCACTGCCGGGACCCTGACAGAGGAAGCCCTGCTCGAACCGCGCCGGGCCAATGTATTGGTCGCGGTCTGCGCGGTGCGCGGCATGGTCGGAATCGCGGCCTGCGACATTTCGACCGGACGGATGGAACTGGAGGAATGCGCCGAAGACCGCGCCGGGGCGGCGCTGGCGCGGCTCGGGGCCAGCGAAGTGGTCGTGCCCGAAGGTTGGGAAGGCGCTCCGGCAGAGGCGATCGTTCGTCCGGCACGTGATTTTGCCAGCGAGGGCGGCGAAGCGGCGCTGAAGGCGGTCCACGGCGTGACCACGCTCGACGGTTTCGGCATGTTCTCGCGCGCGATGCTGGCCGCCGCGGGCGGGCTCATCGCCTATCTGCGCCACGTCGGGCGGGGCAATCTGCCCTTGCTGCTGCCGCCGGTGGCGCGCACCGGTGACGCACACCTGGCGATGGACGAGGCGACCCGCGCCAGCCTGGAGATTCTGGTGGCGAGCGGCGGCACCCGGCGCGGCAGCCTGGTCGAAGCGGTTGATCGCTGCGTCACCGGGGCCGGCGCGCGTCAGCTGGCCGATGACCTGTCCGCGCCGCTGACCGACCGCGGCGCGATCGAGGCGCGGCTGGCGCTGGTCGGCTGGCTGCACGACGATGCCCTGCTGCGCGGTGACTTGCGCACCGTGCTGCGCGCCTTGCCCGATGTCGGTCGGGCCTTGGGCCGGATCGTTGCCGGGCGCGGCAGCCCGCGCGATCTGGGCCAGCTGCGCGACGGGCTGGGCGAGGCGCGGCGGATTCACGATCATCTGCGTCAGAAGGTCGATCGACCGGCGCTGCTCGAAGCCCTGCTGCCGGAGTTGACCGGACACGGGGCTTTGACCGATCTCTATGCCCGTGCCTTGGTCCCCAGCCCGCCGACGACACGCGATCAGGGCGGCTATATCGCCGAAGGCTATGATGCAGCGCTGGACGAACTGCGGCGCATTTCGGGTGATGCCCGCCGCGCGATTGCCGCGCTTGAGGCGAAATACCGCGACCAGACCGGGATCGCCGCACTGAAGATCCGCCACAACGGCGTGCTTGGCTATTTCATCGAGGTCCCGGCGGGACGGGCCGATGCGCTGATGGTTCCCGACAGCGGCTTCACCCACCGTCAGACCATGGCCGGCGCGGTGCGTTTCAACGCACTGGCGCTGCACGAGGAAGCCAGCCGCATTGGCGAAGCAGGTGGACACGCTCTCGCCGCCGAGGAAGCTCATTTCGAGGACCTGGTCGCCCACGCGGTCGCCGCGCGGCACGCCATCGCCGCTACCGCACAGGCGCTCGCCCGGCTGGACGTTGCCGCCGGCCAGGCCGAGCGTGCGGCGGAAGGCGGGTGGTGCCGCCCCGTTGTGGTCGACGATGCCGTGCTCGATATTGCCGGCGGCCGCCATCCGGTGGTCGAAGCGGCGCTGGCGGCCAGCGGCAAGGGCGGGGGCGAACGCTTCGTCGCCAACGACTGCCGGCTGTCCCCGCAGGACCGCCTGTGGCTGGTCGGCGGGCCGAACATGGGCGGCAAGAGCACGTTCCTGCGTCAGAACGCGGTGATCGTGCTGCTCGCCCAGGCCGGTGGTTTTGTTCCGGCTGCTTCGGCCACCATAGGGCTGGTCGACCGCCTGTTCAGCCGGGTCGGTGCATCGGATAATCTGGCGCGCGGGCGCTCGACCTTCATGGTCGAGATGGTTGAGACCGCCGCGATCCTGGCCCAGGCCACGGAACGCAGCTTTGTCATCCTTGACGAAGTCGGGCGCGGCACCTCGACCTATGACGGGCTGGCACTGGCCTGGGCGGTGGTCGAGGCGGTCCATTCGGTCAACCGCTGCCGCTGCCTGTTCGCGACGCACTATCATGAGCTTGTCCGCTTGGCCGAGAGTTGTGATGCGCTGTCGCTCCACCATGTCCGCGCCCGCGAATGGAAAGGCGAACTGGTCCTGTTGCACGAGGTCGCGGAAGGGCCCGCCGATCGCTCGTACGGCCTTGCCGTGGCCAAGCTGGCAGGCGTTCCCGCGCCGGTCGTGGCGCGGGCCAGGTCGGTGCTTGAGCGGCTGGAAAGGAACCGCACCGAAAGCGGCGGCCTGGCTGCGGGTCTGGGCGACCTGCCGCTGTTCGCCGCCGCGGCCGAGATCAAGGAAGAGGCTTGCGACACGCTGCGCGACCGGCTGGCCGCGCTCGATCTCGATGCCCTGACCCCGCGCGACGCGCTCGATCTGCTCTATGACCTCAAGCGTGAGGCAGAGATCCTTCCTTAACGCGTGTGTGGCAGGCTATTCGCCATGTTCGGGCCAAGCATCTTTTCCGTCTTTCGCAGCCGCTGGAAGGCGCTGTGGTGGGCTGCGGGTATCCTGCTGACGGCCTATTGCACAGTGCCATCGGTTGAAGAGAGTAAACCGCAGGATCAGCCCAAGGCGGCCGATCTGCAGGCCGTCCAGAGCGCCCTGCACGATGCGGAGAATGCGTCAAACGAGTGAGCGGCTGTCCGCCAAGGCGTCCAGTTCTTCGGCCCAGCGGCCGACGATCGCATCTTTCTGCCAGCGTTCAATCGCCCGTTGGCGTGCGGCCTTGCCCAAGGCGCTGCGCCATGCCGGATCGTCAGCAAGCGCTGCGATCGATTGCGCCAATGCAGCGGGGTCGCCCGGTGGGGACATGACACCGCAGCCATCGACTTCGGCAGACAGTCCGGTGCCCGGCTCGCTCGTCGCCACCACCGGCTTGCCCGAAGCGAGCATGTTGGTCAGTTTCGATGGCAGGACCAGATCGGCAGCGCCGGCGATCTGGGGTAGCAGGTGGAGGTCGGCCATGGCCAGCATGGCGCCCATTCGCGCGGCCGGCTGCAGATCGCGCAACTGCAAATTGTCGAGGCCTGCGGCGTGGTGTTCGAGCACGGCGCGGCTTGGTCCTTCACCACAAATGACAAAGGCAATGTCGGTACGGTCCTGTAGCAACCGGGCGGCGTCGACCAGTACCTCGATCCCCTGCTTGAGCGCGATATTGCCCGAATAGAGCGCAACGGTTCTTGTCCCCAGCCCCCATTGGCTGCGGAGCTGGGCAGCCCCGGCTGGATCAGGGATGAACCGCGCATCGGCCCAGTTGCGCAGCTCGGTCACGCGGCTTGGCGCGACCCCTTTGGCGACCAGTCTTGACGCCATCTGCGGGCCGATCGTCGAGACGCGGTCGGCCAGGCGAAGAATGTGCCGCTCGCACCACAATGCCAGACGGGCGGGCAGGCTGTCACGGCGCAGCAGACCGGTCGCCACCGCGGCTTCGGCTTCGAAGTCCTGGACATGGACCCACAGTTTTGCCCCGGCGATCCGCGCCGCAAGCCAGGCGGTCACCACGCTGAGCAAGGCCGGGGCGACCGCGATAACCACGTGCGGTCGTGCGCCTTTGCCGCGCAGCGCAGCCCGCAGCGCGGCAGGCAGGGCAGACAGGGCGAAGCTGGCGAGATGGACAATCCGCTTGAGCCCGCCCGGTTGCGCAGGGATGTAGTGTGGGCAGCGGGTGACAGAGACGCCACCTTCATATGCCTTCGTCCAGCCAGCCGAAAACCCCGGATAGCGCTGCCACCGCGGATAATAGGGCTGGCCGCAGATCACTGCGACTTCGCGGCCCTGTGCCGCCAACGCCTCGGCCAGGCCTTGCGAATAGGGGCCAATGCCGACCGGCTCGGGCGCATAGTTGAGCCCGACCACAAGAATGCGCGTCGCGCTCACGCGTCGAACCAGCGGCTCAGCCGGGCGAGATTGCCGGCCTGGCGCCGCACGTCGGACGTTGACAGGTCCCGCATCACCTGCGCGGCGCGTCCGCTGGCCCAGCGCAGGCCGCCACCCGGAGCGCGTACCGCGTCGCTTGCCGGTTCCCCTGTCACCGTGCGGCGACGCAGCATCCGGCCCAGAAGCGCGCCCATTCCACCCTTGAGCGCCGACGCCGCGACCCCGGCGCTGGCGCGGCGATCCTGATCGATCAGCAACAGTTCGATCGCGCCGTCACGCACTTCGGCGGGAACCGGCCTGCCCCTGTCAGAGGTGAAGTCGATGGTCACGCCGGCGCGGCTTGCGGCAACCAGTTCGAGCACCAGCCGCGCGCCGTCACGCCAACCCTCGCACGCCGCACGGGTCCAGAACCCTGTCCAGTCGATCGCAACCTGGCGCAGCAGGAAGTCGATGTCGGCCAGTACCCGCGGCCCACAATCGAGCCGGTGGCTGTAGGCGGCATGGACGATCAGGTGGATCAGCATATCCTCGCCGCAGGGATAGCGCAGGCCATCGACCGTCACCGCGCGCGCGCGGATCGCGTTGTCCTGCCCGGCGGGAGACAGGTGATCAAGCCGCCCGGGCAGCTCCCACAGGCGCTGATGCAGCTCGACCAGCGTGCCGCGCGGGCTGACCAGCGGCGGCAAGTGCTTGTCGAGGCGAAGGATGTCGGCCAGCGGCATTTCCGCTTCCATCACTTCGGCATAGCCCTGGGCCCGCAGCAGGTCCCACGCAGCCATCACGGTCGCCGGGTCGAGCAACAGGTCGATGTCCAGCATCGGGCGCTGCGCCGGTTCGGGATAGGCGTGGCGGGCGAGCCAGGCCCCTTTCAGCGCAATGGGCTGCAAGCCCGCATCGGTCAGGCTGGCGACGCAGGCCTTGAGATCGGCTTCGCGCGCCAGGGCCTGCATTGCGGCTGTGCGAAAGGCGGACTGCCAGCGCGCCGCGATGTCGCCGGGAATGCGCGCGTCGCCGCGATGCTGGACATGGAGCAGCGGCTGCATGTGGGCTGCTGCGGCCATTGCGTCGAGCGCTTGCCAATCGTGCGTATCAAGACCGGCCAGGTCGGGAAAACGCACCGTGCCGTAAAGGTCGAACAAGACGCGCCGCAGCGCCGCAACCTGCATGGCCGGCGCGGCTTAGTTGGACTTCTTGGGTACCGAAAACGTCCCAGTCACCCGGCCGCCGCCAGTGGACGATCCAACCGGCGCACCGACCGCGGACGAGCCGCCGCCAGCCCGGCCGTCGACGCTGGACACGCCGCTGGCCAGGTCGATCGTCAGGCGTCCGCCGTTGAGCGTATCCGAACCGCGGCGCAGCGCGACATTGCCGGCCATGGTGATGATTCGGCGGTTGAAATCGTAGATCGCGACGTCGCCGCGCGCGCTTTCGTCACCGCGGGTCACCTGGACACCGCCAGTCGCGTCGATCCGCTGGATCTTGAGGCTGCCGGCATCGGTATAGGCCACCGTGGTCCGCGCCGCGCGCAGGTTGAGCCCGGCCTGGTTGATCGCAACATTGCCTGACAGGACAACGCGGTTCTGCCGGTCCTGCAGCTCGATCCGGTCGGCGGCATAGCTGACCGGCGCGTTGCTGTTGTGCCCGGCAATTGCCTGGGCATCGGTCCGCGCGATCGACAGCATGGCCACCGTGCCTAAGGCAAGGCCAGCACCAAGCGAGCGCAACGCGGTTGAGGTCAACGAGCTTTCGGGCATCACGGCATCCTGAGCTTGCCCGGCGCCATCAGCAGGCGGGCGTTACCTTCCAGCGCGACGGTCCGCGCACCAAGATCGGCCACTATCCGGTTGGCGCTGAAAGTGCCAGCCGGAATGGAGCCGTTGACCCCGCCGCCGCCAACCACGCGGCGGGTCTTAAGGTCGATCGAAACGTTCCCCGCGGCCAACCGGTACCCGTCGGCGGCGGTGAACAGCACCTGTCCGGGAACGGTCACTTGTTCGCGGTCATAATCGTAGGCGCCGTTGGCTGCGGTCAGTTCGGCCGGGCCGTCGCTCATCCGGATACGCGCGGACAGATCGTCCATCTTGACCACCGGTTCGCGCGCGCTTTGTTGGACGGCATTGCCCGCGGTCACCGTGAAGGGGCGGCCCTGATTGTCGATCCCGCGGTACATCGCGTCTGCCACGCGGACCCGGTCCTGGGTCACGGCCACCTTGGTCCGGTCGAGCAGGAAGCTGACCTCACCGCGCGGAAACAGCGGCTGGATGATCATCGCCGCGACGATCACCCCGACCATGCCGGGCAGCCAGCGTGCCATGAGCCGGACGCGCCGATCGTGCGAACCGCCGGGGGCCGCCCAGTGGCGCCGCTTGTCGCGGTTGAGATCGGCGGCCTGGCTCATGATTCGTGGCTGAAGATGTCCTTGTCCGGCCATCCCGCCAGATCGAGCCGGGCCCGCGCGGGCAGAAAGTCGAAACAGGCCTGAGCCAGAGCAGTGCGGCCTTCGCGCTCCAGCCGTTCGGCCAGAATCGTCTGCATCGCGTGGAGATAGCGCACGTCGGATGCAGCATATTCACGCTGCGCCTCGCTCAGTTCGCCGCCGCCCCAGTCGCTCGACTGCTGCTGTTTGGACAGTTCCTTGCCCAGCAGTTCGCGCACCAGGTCCTTCAGCCCATGGCGGTCGGTATAGGTTCGCACCAGCTTGCTGGCGATTTTAGTGCAGAACACCGGCGCTGCCGTGACCCCCAGGTAGTGTTCGATCGCAGCCAGGTCGAATCGGGCAAAGTGAAACAGTTTGACCCGCGCCGGGTCGGCCAGCACCGCCTTGAGGTTGGGCGCGGCATAGCTTGAGCCGGGCGAAAAGCGGACAAGATGCTCATCGCCCTGGCCGTCGGAAATCTGGACCAGGCACAATCGGTCGCGCGGCGTTATCAGCCCCATGGTTTCCGTGTCGACCGCGACCGGGCCAGGGGCCAGAACGTCAGCGGGGAGATCGTCTTCGTGAAGGTGGACAGCCATATGGCCAAGGTGCTTAGGCCGTTAAGCGCGGCTAGGAAAGCCCCCGAGCGACGTATGGAGCAATCGAACGATGGGTAGCAGCGATGCCATCCCGGCTGCGTGGCGCGCGGCGCTGGATCCTGTGCTGGCGACGCCCGAGGCGCGCCAGCTGGGCGGCTTCATCAGCGCCGAGGAAGCCGCTGGCAAGGCGATCTATCCCCCGCGGGGCTTTCGGCTTGCGGCCTTGCAGCTAACCCCGCTTGACCAGGTCAAGGTCGTGATCCTGGGCCAGGATCCCTATCATGGCCCGGGCCAGGCCCATGGCCTCGCATTTTCCGTTCAGGACGAAGTCAAAGTGCCGCCCAGTCTGGTCAACATCTACAAGGAACTGGAAAGCGACCTGGGCCTGCCGCGACCGGCTCACGGCAACCTGACGAAATGGGCACAGCAGGGGGTGCTGCTGCTCAATACCGCGTTGACGGTCGAGGATGGCAAACCGGCCAGCCACGCCGGCAAGGGCTGGGAAGCGATAACAGACGCCGTGATTGCCGCCGTCGCCGCCAAGAGCGATCCGTGCGTGTTCATGCTGTGGGGCAACCATGCGCGCAAAAAGGCCATGACCGTGCCGGGCCTGGGCGCGGACACTCATCATCTTGTTCTGACCGCGCCGCATCCCAGCCCGCTGTCGGCGCATTCTGGCTGGTTCGGCAGCGGGCACTTCGGCCAAGCCAATGCCTTTCTTGAGGCGCAGGGGCGAGGGCCGGTTGACTGGCGGGTCTAGGCGATCCGCTTCAGCATCCCATCGGCCAGCAAGCGCCCGAATTGCAGTCCCTGCTGAGGGTAAAGATAGGGCTCGATCAGTTCGGCTTCGATCACCGCAAGTTCTCCGTCGTCCAGCCTGACCATGTCGATCCGGGCATAAAGCGGCGGCTGGTCGAACGGCAACGCCGCCATCACCGCTTCAGCCGCAGCGCGGTCGGCGGGGGCAGGGTTGAGCGGCACCTCGATGCCGCCGTAAAGCGACTGGATGCGGTAATCGCCCTTGGCGGCCTGCTTGATCAGGCCATGGCTGAACGCGCCGTCGATGAAGATGAAGCTCAGCTCGCCCTCGTGCTGGATTGCTGCCAGAAAGGGCTGGATCATTGCCGGCTGGTCGATCCGCCATGTCGCGGCTGGCAAGGCATCGCGGCTGAAACTGTCCTGTCCGATCGCCCCGGCACCGACCCGCCGCTTCACCACCACGCGGTCGGCGCCGAAGTGGTCAAGTGCGGCTGCAATGGCGGCTGGACCGGCGCTGTCCGGCCACAGGGTTGGTATCGATGGCACGCCGCGTTCGGCCAGCTCCTTGAGATAGAGCTTGTCGGCGTTCCAGCGCACCACCGCAGCGGGGTTGGCGACCACGACTCCGGCCGCTTCCAGTGCGTCCAGTCGATCAAGGAATTCATCCTTGGCCTCGGTATAGTCCCATGGCGTGCCAAGATAGGCGAGGTCGAAGTGGCCGAGTTCATCCAGCGGCGCTCGCCAGTCGATCGCGGTCACTTCGCCGCGGGTTCCCAGCCCCTCGCGCAGCGCCTCGATCAGCAAGTCATGCTCAAAGGCATCGGGCCGCCGGGTGGGCGATCCGGGCAGGGTGGTCGGACAGGCGAGAAAGGCGATACGCGCGGTCATGCGCGCCGCGATAGGGTGTCGCGCCGCGTCTCGGAAGCCCGGCGCTAGCGCGGCAGCTCGCTTACCCCCATCAGTGCCTCGTCAACCGCGCGGGCGGCCTGGCGGCCTTCGCGGATCGCCCATACGACCAGCGATTGGCCGCGGCGCATGTCGCCGCAGGCAAAGATCTGCGGGTCGCTGGTGCGATAGCTGAAGGTGTCGGCAAAGACGTTGCCGCGCGCGTCAAGGTCGACCCCCGCCTGATCGAGCAGACCCTGCTTGCGCGGACCGACAAAACCCATGGCGAGCAGGATCAGGTCGGCCTTCAGCGTGAATTCGCTGCCCGGCACTTCCTGCATCCTACCGTCGATCCATTCAACGCGAATGCATTCCAGCCCGGTAACCTTGCCGTCCTGCCCGGCCACACGCTTGGCATTGATGGCCCAGTCGCGCGCTACGCCTTCTTCATGGCTGGATGACGTTCGCAGCTTGAGCGGCCAATCCGGCCAGACCATCGCCTTGTCTTCCCGCTCGGGCGGACGCGGCATGATTTCGATCTGGGTTACCGAAGCGGCGCCCTGGCGGTTTGACGTTCCGACACAGTCGCTGCCAGTGTCGCCACCGCCGATTACGATGACGTGCTTGCCCGTCGCGGTCAGCGTGCCGCGCGGCGCGGCGCGCAATTCATCGTCGCCGGCATTGCGCTTGTTCTGCTGGGTCAGGAATTCCATCGCCAGCCGCACACCTGGCAGTTCGGCGCCGGGAATGGTCAGCTGGCGTGGCTCCTCTGCGCCGCCTGCCAGGACCACGGCGTCAAAGTTCTCGCGCAGCGAATCGACCGAGACGTGAACCCCGACCTCGGTGCTTTCCTTCAGCACCACACCTTCGGCCTGCATCTGCATCAGGCGGCGGTTGATCGCATCCTTTTCCAGTTTGAAGTCCGGGATGCCGTAGCGCATCAGCCCGCCCATCCGGTCGTTCTTCTCGAACAAGGTCACGGAATGCCCGGCGCGCGCCAGTTGTTGCGCTGCGGCCATGCCCGCCGGCCCCGAGCCGACGACCGCAACGGTCTTGCCGGTGCGCTGTGCCGGGACCTGGGGCACGATCCAGCCGTTTTCCCAGCCCTTGTCGACGATAGCGCATTCGATCGATTTGATGGTGACCGGCTGATCGACGATGTTGAGCGTGCAGCTCGCCTCACACGGTGCGGGACAGATGCGCCCGGTGAATTCCGGGAAGTTGTTGGTCGAATGCAGCACTTCCAGCGCGTTCTGCCAGTCCCCCTCGTAGACCAGGTGGTTCCAGTCGGGGATGATGTTGTTCACCGGACAGCCGTTGTGGCAGTACGGAATCCCGCAGTTCATGCAGCGGCTGGCCTGCGCGCGCAGCGCCGGTTCGCCCTGCGGAACGATGAATTCCTTGTAGTGCTTCACCCGTTCCCGGGGATCGGCATAGGTGCGATCCTGGCGGTCAAGCTCGAGAAAGCCGGTTTCCTTACCCATCGTGCAGACCCTTATTCCGCCGCCACCGAGGCGGCTTCAAGCCGCTCGGCCTCGAGTTGCTTCAGCGCCTTGGCATAGTCGCGCGGCATGACCTTGACGAACTGGCCGACCGTGGCCGACCAATCGTCGAGCAGCGCCCGGGCGCGGGGCGATCCGGTGTGGAGGTGGTGGCGCTCCAGCAGCACGCGCAGGCGTTCACCATCGTGGCGCAGCATGTCGCCCATGCCGCTGTCGCTGGCGCTGACGGTGCGCTGCTGCGGGCGTCCGGCGCCGTCTTCCTCGTCGCGTTCGGCGCTGACTGGCAGCAGGTCGACCTGGGCCGGATTGCACAGCTTGGCGAACTGGCCGTCGGGATCATAGACATAGGCGATCCCGCCGCTCATCCCCGCGGCAAAGTTGCGCCCGGTCTTGCCCAGCACGGCGACAACACCGCCGGTCATGTATTCGCAGCCGTGATCGCCGCAGCCTTCCACCACCGCGACTGCACCAGAATTGCGCACCGCAAAGCGCTCACCGGCAACGCCGTTGAAGAACGCCTCACCGGCAATCGCGCCATACAGCACGGTGTTGCCGACGATGATGTTCTCGGTCGCCTCGCGCTCGACATGGCCCGGCTGGCGCACGATCACCCGTCCGCCCGACAGGCCCTTGCCAACATAGTCGTTGGCATCGCCGGTCAGGTCGAGCGTGATCCCGTGGGCCAGGAACGCGCCAAAGCTCTGCCCCGCCACCCCGGTCAATTTGATCTTGATGGTGTTGTCGGGAAGTCCGGCGTGGCCAAAGCGGCGGGCCACTTCGCCCGACAGCATCGCCCCGACCGTGCGGTTGACGTTGATCACCTTGCGTTCGATCACTACTGCCTGCTTCTTATCAAGCGCGTCTGCCGCCGCCGCGATCAGATCGTTGTCCAGCGCCTTGTCCAGCCCATGGTCCTGGGTCAGCGACCAGTTGAGGCTGGGGCTGTCGCCCAGCGGGACCTGGTGCAGGATCCGCGACAGATCGACGCCCTTGGCCTTCCAGTGTGTAATCGCCGGCGCCATGTCGAGCTTGTCGACCCGGCCGACCATTTCGGCCACGGTGCGGAAGCCCAGTTCGGCCATGATCGCGCGCAGTTCCTCGGCGACGAAGAAGAAGTAGTTGATCACGTGCTCCGGCTGGCCGGTGAAGCGCGCGCGCAGCACCGGATCCTGGGTTGCCACGCCGACCGGGCAGGTGTTGAGGTGGCACTTGCGCATCATGATGCAGCCCGCCGCGATCAGCGGCGCGGTGGCAAAGCCGAACTCGTCGGCGCCAAGCAGCGCCGCCACCGCGACATCGCGCCCGGTGCGCAGCCCGCCATCGGCCTGGACGCAGATCCGGCTGCGCAGGTTGTTGAGCAGCAGCGTCTGCTGGGTTTCGGCCAGGCCGATCTCCCACGGGCTACCGGCGTGGGTCAGGCTGGTCAGCGGCGAAGCGCCGGTGCCGCCTTCGTAGCCCGAGATGGTGACGTGATCGGCCTTGCACTTCGATACGCCCGCGGCGACCGTGCCGACGCCGACTTCGCTGACCAGCTTGACTGAGACCCGCGCCCCGCCGTTGACGTTCTTGAGGTCGTGGATCAGCTGGGCCAGATCCTCGATCGAATAGATGTCGTGGTGCGGCGGCGGGCTGATCAGCCCGACCCCGGGGGTCGAATGGCGGGTCGCGCCGATGGTCTTGTCGACCTTGTGCCCGGGCAGCTGGCCGCCCTCACCGGGCTTGGCGCCCTGGGCCATCTTGATCTGGATGTCGTCGGCATTGACCAGGTATTCGGTGGTCACGCCAAAGCGGCCACTGGCGACCTGCTTGATCGCGCTGCGCATTGAATCGCCATTGGCCAGCGGGGTGAAGCGGGCCGGATCCTCGCCGCCTTCGCCGGTGTTCGACTTGCCGCCGATGCGGTTCATCGCCACCGCCAGGGTGGTGTGGGCTTCCCAACTGATCGAGCCATAGCTCATCGCCCCGGTGGCGAAGCGCTTGACGATTTCGCTGGCCGGTTCGACTTCGTCGAGGCTGATCGGGGTCGCCGCCTTGCGGAACTGCATCAGTCCGCGGATCGTCAGCATGCGCTGCGACTGGTCGTTGATCGAGCGGGCGAAGTCCTCGTAGTTCTTGAAATTGTTGCCGCGCACCGCGTGCTGGAGGCTGGCGATGTTGTCCGCGGTCCAGGCGTGCTCTTCGCCGCGCAGGCGCAGGCCGTACATCCCGCCGACGTCGAGCATGTGGCGGTAGATCGGATTGTCGCCATAGGCGGCGGCGTGGCGGCGCACGGTCTCTTCGGCCACCTCAGCCAGGCCAACACCCTCGATCATCGTCGCGGTGCCGGTGAAATACTTCTCGATAAAGACGCTCGACAGCCCGACCGCGTCGAAGATCTGCGCCCCGCAGTACGACTGGTAGGTCGAGATGCCCATCTTGGACATGACCTTGAGCACGCCCTTGCCGATTGCCTTGATGTAATTCTTCTTGGCCGTTTTCGCGTCGAGCTCAGGATGCTTGCGCGCCCGGATGTCCTCGATTGTTTCGAAGGCGACATAGGGGTTGATCGCCTCGGCACCATAGCCGGCCAGCACGCAGAAGTGATGCACTTCGCGCGCTTCGCCGGTTTCGACGACCAGCCCGGTCTGCATCCGCAATCCCTGGCGGACCAGGTGGTGATGCACGGCCGCAGTAGTGAGCAGGGCAGGCATGGCGATACGGTCCGGCCCCTGGGCGCGGTCGGACAGGATCAGGATGTTCTTGTCCTGCAGCACCGCCTCGGTCGCCGCCCAGCACATCTCCTTGATCGCCATTTCCAGGCCCGCGGCGCCGCTGGCGGCATCCCAGGTGCAGTCGATCGTCTCGGTGCGGAACGCGCCATCGAGCGCGGCCTCGACCGAGCGGATCTTGGCGATCTCGTCGTTGGTCAGGATCGGCTGGTCGACCTCGAGCCGCTTGTGGGTGCCGGCTTCCATGCCGAGCAGGTTGGGGCGCGGGCCGATCATGGAGACCAGGCTCATCACCAGTTCCTCGCGGATCGGATCGATCGGCGGGTTGGTGACCTGGGCGAAGTTCTGCTTGAAGTAATCGTAGAGAAGGCGGCTGCGGTTCGACAGCACCGCGATCGGGGTGTCGGTGCCCATCGAGCCGAGCGGATCGTCGGCATTGACGGCCATCGGCTCAAGGAAGCGGCTGATGTCTTCCTGGGTGTAGCCAAAGGCCTGCTGGCGATCGAGCAGGCTGGTCGTCTCGACCGGCAACTGGGCCAGTTCGGGCTCGATCAGGTCGAGGTCCTTGAGCTTGTACTGCGCGGCTTCGAGCCAGCTTTCATAGGGTTCCGCCGCGGCGAGCTGGGCCTTGAGCTCCTCGTCCTCGATGATCCGCCCTTCGGCGAAATCGATCAGCAGCATGCGGCCAGGCTGCAGCCGCCACTTGCGCACGATCCGCTCTTCCTTGATCGGCAGCACCCCGCTTTCCGATGCCATGACCACCAGATCGTCATCGGTGACCAGGAAGCGCGCCGGGCGCAAGCCGTTGCGATCGAGCGTCGCGCCGATCTGGCGACCATCGGTGAAGGCAACCGCGGCGGGGCCGTCCCACGGCTCCATCAGCGCGGCGTGGTATTCGTAGAAGGCGCGGCGTTCGGCGCTCATCAGCGGGTTGCCGGCCCAGGCCTCGGGGATCAGCATCATCACCGCGTGGGCGAGCGAATAGCCGCCGGCCAGCAGCAGTTCGAGCGCATTGTCGAGGCACGCCGTGTCCGACTGGCCGTGCGGGATCAGCGGCCACATCTTGTCGAGATCGGCGCCGAGCAGATCGCTTTCCATCGTGCGGCGGCGCGCGTTCATCCAGTTGACGTTGCCGCGCACCGTGTTGATTTCGCCGTTGTGGGCGATGAAGCGATAGGGGTGCGCCAGCTTCCAGCTGGGGAAGGTGTTGGTGCTGAAGCGCTGGTGGACCAGCCCCAGCGCCGAAACGCAGTCGGGATCGCGCAGATCGTCATAGAACGCACCGACCTGGGTCGCCAGCAGCAGCCCCTTGTAGACCACGGTGCGGGTCGCGAAGCTGGGCATGTACAGCTCGGTCAGGCCGGGCAGCGCGTGCTTTTCGGCGAGTGCCGCCAAGGGGTTCTGGGTCTGCTTGCGGATCGCCAGGATCTTGCGTTCGAAGGCGGCTTCGTCGGGGCAATTGTCGCCCCGGGCGATGAAGCACTGGCGGATCACTGGCATCTGCTCGAGCACGGTCTTGCCCAGCCCCTCGGTCGTGACCGGAACGTCGCGCCAGCCGATCAGGCGCTGGCCTTCCTTGGCGATGAACTTTTCGAAGGTGCCGATAACGAAGTCGCGTGCGGCCTGGTCCTGCGGCAGGAAGCACATTGCCACGGCATAGTAGCCCAGCACCGGCAGCTTCAGTCCTTCGCTGGCAGCCCACTTGCGGAACAGCGCGTCCGGGGTCTGGATCAGGATGCCGGCGCCGTCGCCCAGCAGCGGATCGGCACCGACCGCGCCGCGGTGATCGAGGTTTTTGAGGATTTCCAGGGCCTGGGATACGATTGCATGACTCTGTTCGCCCTTGATATGGGCGACAAAACCGACGCCGCAGGCGTCATGTTCATTGCGCGGATCGTAGAGCCCCTGGGGCGCCGGAAAACCCATCGAACGTGTCCATCCTTTCGTGCCGGACAGTGCGATTCGCCGCGTGAAGCACGCAAATCGCGGAAATCCGGCAATTAAGCGCAATTATCCCTGCCGCGAAACGCAGCGAAAATTGCGTGAGACACCCCCATGACGACAGGAAGCTGTTTTTGCAACTGCGAATAGACGCGCCGGTGCGAGGCGCCGTGCGGGCGACCGGGTGAATAGCAATGCGGGACGCCGCGGGCGCGGTCAGGCGGCGCCGCTGATCCGTTGCAGGTTGGCCAGCGCGGCACGCAGCGAGCGTTCTGCTTCGTCGGCATCCAGCATGGGGGCCGCGGTATTTCCGGCGATCGGTTGTCCCTGGCCAGCTGAAGCGGGGGCGTCGAACCGGCGGAACGCGGCATGCTCTTCCGCGACCGGCGAAATGACCGGCGCGACCTCGGACGGTGCACTCGGGATCTGCCCCGGGAAGATCACGACGGGCTCGTAATGATCGGTTGCCGCTTCGGGCTCGTCGATCCGAACGAATGTCGGGCGCATGGCGGGGGCACTGACGCCCAGCAGCGACGCGTAGGCGGTGTCGTCCGTCTCGGCGCCGTCTTCGGCCTCTTCCTCGATCTGCGTATCCGCGTCCCGGGATGGAGGCGGGCTCGGCTCTGCCGGCGATAGCGCTGCTTCGGTCTGGGGCAGCGCTATGTGGCGCGGCGGAACTAGACCTGCCAGGGCTTCGCCATCGTCATCCTCGTCGTCAAAATCATCGAACGAAAGGGGTCGCATGGCGGGGGGCAGTTCGGCGGGAATCCTGGCGGGTTGGGCCGCGGAAGACGCTCCCGCCTCAACCGCAGGCGCAAAGCGCGCAAGTACTGGTTGCGGTTCATGCGCTACGACCGCTTCGGTCTGCGCCGCAGCCCGTGCGGCTCGGCGGCGCCTCAGCGATTCCTGCAGCCGCAGGGCAAGCGCAGTCATGTCGAGATCCGCAACCGGCGATAGCGGTTCGGTTGTTTCGGGGGCCAATGGCGCGATCGCCACTGTGATGGCAGCCGGCGCGCGATCCGCTGCGGCAGGCAGTTGCGGCAGGGGTTCGCTACGCTTGGCAAACAGGGGATCGGCCGCCGGCCTATCGAAAACCGACTTCGGGATACCATGGGCGCTGACAGGATCGATAGAAGGTCCGTCACCGGGACCGCTTTCGCCAAAAATCTGACGTGTAGATGGGTCCTGGGGTTCGACCGGCGTCATGCCAAAGACCTGGCGCCCCTCGAGACCATGGTCGATAACGGCGATCTCTTCCTGTGGTTCATCCGTCACTGCCGCGAATTGCGGCTGGAAGGGCGATGGCGCAGGGGCAGGGGCAGCGTCTTCGCTGCTGCTTGCCGGACTATCGGAATAGGCGTTGAGATCTGTCGCATCCTCGGTAATCGGAGCCGCAGCGTGCTGCGGTGCGGCAAGCGGGGCGGCAGTCAATGCCGGCTCGGCCCTGACCGGCTCGATTTCCGCTCCGGCAAGGTCAAGAATTTGCGGGTCTCCGCCAGGTAGCCGCGCAAATTCCGGCGGCACGAAATGGCCCTGATCTGCTTCGACGGTCAGCGCGCGACGGCGACCGGCCAGCAGGCCGGGCGTTGCAGCGGCACCGACCGCGCCGCCTTCGCCCAGCTCCTCGTGCGCCGAGATCGGCCGCCGAGCGGGCGCATCGGGATGGCTGTCGCGTACCCGCACCGATTGCTGTGGCGCATCCTGACCATGTACGTTGCGCTTGCGTTCGCGGACTTCTGGAGATGGCCGCGCCAGGCGGCGCGCAATCATCGCGCCGATCAGCGCGCCAACAGCCGCCAGGAGCAGTGCCATAAGGATGCGGGCGGTGATGCCCAATGGCGGCGCAGCGGCAGGAACGATCAAGTCGATCCCGCTTGCCATCACCAGCGATTCGATAACGGAGACGCGCACGGCCAAGCTGCTGAGGCCGAACAAGGCACCAAACCACAGGGCCACGACCGCAGGAAACAGCGGATTGGCGGTGATCGGCTTGTTCTTCGGCGCAGGGCGCTGCTGCTTGGCCACGATTAGACGTCCCGTTTCCTGTTTTGTCCCCGTCCCGGTTTGCCGTCAGGCGGCGGCGCGGGTGCGGAAATCCAGTGTTTCGCCTAACAGGACTTGGTAAACATCTTGATAACGATAGACATTGCGAGCCCAGTCGTGGCTGGCTGCAACATGCGCGCGCCCTGCCGCGCGGCGGGCGTCCCAAAGGTCGCTGTTGCCCAGCAGATCGGCCAGCGCAGCGGCGCAGGCCGGCGGATTGTCAGGCGCGAACAGCGTGCCGGTGTGGCCGTCGCTGATCAGTTCGCGGTGCCCGCCGACGTCGGACGCGGCGACGAGCTTGCCCTGGGCCATGGCCTCCAGCGGCTTGAGCGGCGTTACCAGATCGGTCAGCCGGCTCCGCTTGCGCGGATAGGCCATGACATCGACCAGCGCGTAATAGCGCTCGACCTCGCTGTGCGGAACGCGGCCGACAAAGCGGATTGCGCTGCTGACCGGACTTGTTTCTGCCTGGGCCTTGAGCGCGGCCTCCATCGGTCCGCCGCCGACCATCAGCAAACGGGCAGCGGGGATCCGTGCGATCAGATCCGGCATGGCCGCGATCAGATCGTCCAGACCTTCATAATCATAGAAGCTGCCGATGAAGCCGATGACCGGACCGGTGCCCAGGTCCAGCGCGTCACGCAGCAACGGATCGGGGCTGGCCGCTTCACCGAACAGCGCCAGATCGACCCCATTGGGACTGAGCGCGATCTTCGCCGGCGCGACGCCGCGTGCCACCAGATCGTCCTTCAATCCCTGACAGATCGTCACGACCCCATCGGCGCGGGCGACAACGTGGTTTTCCAGCGCACGGGTCAGACGATATTTGACGCTGCCCTCGCTGCCGGTGCCGTTCGACACCGCGGCGTCTTCCCAGAAGGCACGGATCTCATAGACGACGGGCAGCCCCAGGCGCTTGCCCGCGATGACTGCGGCCATCCCGCACAGCGCCGGCGAATGGGCGTGCAGCAGGTCGGGCCGCCACTGCCTGGCCAAAGCGCAGATCGCATCGGCCAGAGCGGAAACCTCGCGCCATTCGCGCAGGCCCGGCGGGCCGCTGGCTGCACCCGGGGTGCGGTACAAGGTCAGGCCTTCGACCTGTTCCGGATCGGGTCCTGCGGACAGGTGGCGCAGCCCGGTTATGCCGCGCACCTCCAACCCCATGGCCTGCTGGGCCGTCAGGATGGCGCGCGTGCGAAAGGTATAGCCACTGTGCAGCGGCAGCGAATGGTCAAGGACGTGGAGCACCCGGGTCATCCAGCATTCCCTAAGCGAACAAGGCTTAACGCGGCGTCAACCGCGTCCTGCTAAGCCGCGCGGCATGATCGATATCTTTGCCCTGTCGGTGTCGCACGCCGTCCTGCTGTTCGCGCTATGGCGGCTGGTTCAGGATGGCACGCTGGACCGCGAAGGGCCGGAAGAGGCGCCGCGCGCCGCGCGCAAGCCGGAGCCGCCGCGTGCTTAATCTGGCGCTGACTGCGATCGTCGGGCTGTTCTTTGCGCTGGGCCTGCGTCGGCCCTTCGTTTGGGTGCTGGCCTATCTCTACATCGACATCCTGTCTCCGCAGAAGATTGCCTGGGGTTTCCTGTCGGTCATCCCGATCTCGCTGATTGCGTTTATCCTGGCCTTCGCCGGCTGGGCCCTGCTGGATGACAAGCGCGACAGCCGCTTCACGCTGCGCCAGGGCCTGATCGGTGTGCTGCTGGTCTATTGCGGGCTGACCACGCTGGGCGCCGACTTCCCGGTAAACGCCGCCGAAAAATGGGCCTGGGTGTGGAAAGCGCTGGTCTTTGCGCTGTTCCTGCCGCTGACCTTGCGCACCCGGCTGCGGATCGAGGCGGCGGCACTGGTGATGACCCTGGCCGCCGCGGCGATGATCATCGACGGGGGGATCAAGACGCTGGCCGGCGGGGGGGGCTACGGCACGCTGCGGGTGCTGGTGAACGACAATTCCGGCCTCAGCGAAGGGTCGACCCTGTCAACCGTGGCGATCGCGATCATTCCCTTGATCTGGTGGCTGGTCCGGCATGGAACGATCATTCCGCGCAGCAGCCTGTCGGTGCTGTTCGGGGTCGCCCTGACCTTTTCATGCCTGCTTATCCCGGTCGGTACCCAGACCCGCACCGGCTTGATCTGCATAGCCTTGGTCGGTCTGCTGACCCTGCGCAGCGTCAAGCGCCGCTTGTTGTATGTAACCGGGGCTGCCGTGGCGCTGCTGGTGGCGATCCCCTTGCTGCCAGCCAGCTATACGCAGCGCATGAGCACGATCGAGGACCATCGTTCCGACCAGTCTGCCTCGACCCGGGTCGAGGTGTGGAAATGGACCCTGGACTATGTGCGTGATCATCCCTTCGGCGGCGGTTTCGATGCCTATCGCGGCAATTCGATCCGGGTCGAAACCCGCAAGGAGCTGAGCGCCGGCGACAACAATGTCGCGGTCGAGGTGGGCCAGACCTTTGACAAGGCCCGCGCCTATCACTCGGCCTATTTCGAGATGCTGGGCGAACAGGGCTGGCCGGGATTGATCCTGTGGCTGTGGCTGCAATTGCTTGGCCTGTGGCAGATGGAGCGGATCCGCGCGCGCTGGAAGAAGCGCAGCGGTCCCGGTCAGGAATGGCAAGCCCCGCTGGCCAATGCCTTGCAGCAGGCGCAGTTCGTCTATCTGTTCGGCGCGCTGTTTGTCGGCATTGCCTTCCAGCCGTTCATGTTCATGCTGATCGGCATTCAGTGCGGGCTGTGGACCTATCTGCGCCGCGTCGACACGCCGTCGCGGCCGCCGGTCCGCCGCGGTCCCCTCGTAATGCGGACAGGGACAGCCTGAACATGGCGCAGGCACAGGCTCCGCGTCATCTCGACGCGCTTACCGGCATTCGCGGCATCGCAGCCTGGGGGGTTGTGCTGTACCATATCCGCCTGTCGCTGGTCATGATCTGTCCGCCATGGCTGATCGCGATCCTGGGCCGCGGCTATCTTGCGGTTGATCTGTTCTTCATGCTGTCCGGCTTCGTCATCTGGTACAACTATGCCGAGCGGATCGCCGCGGGCGGCTGGGCGGCGGCGCGGCTGTTCCTGTGGCGCCGGTTCACCCGCGTCTGGCCCTTGCACGGAGCAATCCTGCTGGCCTTCATCGGCTTGGTCGCCGTTCTGGCCGCAACCGGGCGCGACACGGCCGGCTATCCGCTGGCCGAGCTGCCCTTGCATGTCCTGTTGCTGCAGAACTGGGGCTTTACGCCGCGGCTCAGCTGGAACCATCCGGCCTGGTCGATCAGCACCGAAATGGCCGCCTATCTGGTCTTTCCGGCACTGGTCGTCGCCATGCAGTGGGCGCGCGTGCCGACTTTGGCCCTGCTTGCGCTGGCCGGCGCAGTCGCCGTTGCACTTCACGCCGGGTTCGCCGCGCGGGGATATGACGGGCTTGGCGGCGATATCACCCACCTTGGGCTGTGGCGGTGCCTGGCGGGCTTCGTGCTCGGTTGCCTGATGTGCCAGCTGTGGCAACGCTGGCGGGCCTATCGCATTGCCTGGCTGATCGCGGCGACCGCATGCGCGGCAATCCTGGGCCTTGCGGCCATGCTGTCGCTGGCCGAGACGGCTTTTGTCCCGGCCGCGTTCTTTGCCGGACTGCTAGCCCTTGCCTTGGCCCACGGACCGCTGTCCCGCGTCCTGGGTGGGGGCGCGCTGCATTATCTGGGCGAGATCAGCTATTCGACTTATCTGGTCCACTTCCTGCTGTTCATCCTGTTCAAGCTCGCCTTCGTTGATCGCTCGCTGCAGATCGGATGGTTCGGCCTGGCTGCCTATCTCGCCATGGTTCTGACCGCGTCGGTGGTGCTTTACCATGGACTCGAAAAGCCGGCACAGCGCTGGCTCAACGCCAATCCGCCGCGTTGGCGCAGACCAATTCAACGTCCGCTGGCCGACTGATTCGCCTTTCGCGGCGCCGCGCGTGCCGCTTGCCGTAGCGGCAGCGCCGGGCGTGTTGCGCCGCCGCGCGGCTTGGGCCATGACAACGCCTTTCCAAAGCCAGGAGAGGCATGATGACCCCGCAAGAACTGCAAGCCAAGACCGGTGAAGTGATCGGCGTGTCCGACTGGTTCCAGGTCACCCAGGAACGCATCAACATGTTCGCCGACGCGACCGGCGACCACCAGTTCATCCACATCGACGAGGAAAAGGCCAAGATGACCCCGTTCGGCGGTACCATCGCCCACGGCTTCCTGACCCTGTCGCTGCTGCCGGTGCTGGGCGCGATGACCGAAGGCGCGCGGATCGACGGGGTGAAGATGGGCGTCAACTATGGCGGCAACAAAACCCGTTTCATCAGCCCGGTGCGCGCCGGCAAGCGCGTGCGCGCCCACACCAAGTTGCTCGAACTGGTCGAAAAGCGCCCGGGCACCTGGCAGCAGACCAACGAGATCACCATCGAGATCGAAGGCGAGGACAAGCCCGCGCTGATCTGCGAATGGATCACGATGCTGTTCGTTTGATCGCATTCCTCCCCGGAAGCGTTCAACTCAAACGTCTATAAGGATCTTCTCATGTCACGTGATGCCGTCATCGTTTCCACTGCCCGCACGCCGCTGACCAAGGCGGCGCGCGGTGCCTTCAACAACACCACCGGCGCGACGCTGGGGGCCTGGTCGATCAAGGCCGCGGTCGAGCGTGCTGGCCTCGACGGCGCGGAGATCGACGACGTCCTGATCGGCACCGCGGCCCAGCAGGGCTCGACCGGCGGCAACGTCGCGCGTCTTGCCGCGCTGCGCGCCGGGCTTCCCGTCACCGTTCCGGCGATGACGATCGACCGTCAGTGTTCGTCGGGCCTGATGTCGATCGCCACCGCCGCCAAGCAGGTGATCGTCGACAACATGGACATCTGTGTCGCCGGCGGCCTGGAAAGCATTTCCAAGGTGGTCGGCAGCGGCCGGATGTTCGTCGAGCCCGACCGCGAGCTGCTGGAAATGCATCCGCATATCTACATGCCGATGATCGGCACCGCCGAAGTCGTCGCCAAGCGCTACAACATCAGCCGCGAATACCAGGACGAATACTCGCTCCAGTCGCAGCAGCGCACTGCCGCCGCCCAGGCTGCCGGCAGGTTCGACGCCGAAATCGTCGCCTGCGAGGCAACCATGGCGGTGGTCGACAAGGAGACCAAGGAAGTTTCCTACAAGCAGGTCACTGCCGACCGCGACGACTGCAACCGTCCCGACACTACGCTGGAAGGCCTGGCCAGCCTCAAGCCGGTGGTGGGCGAAGGCGGGGTGATCACCGCCGGCAATGCCAGCCAGCTGTCCGACGGGTCTTCGGCCTGCGTGGTGATGGAAGCCAGGGTTGCCGAAAAGCGCGGGCTGGCCCCGCTCGGCCGCTATGTCGGCATGGCGGTTGCCGGGACCGAGCCCGACGAAATGGGCATCGGCCCGGTTTTTGCTATCCCCAAGCTGCTCGAAAGGACCGGCCTCAAGATGGACGACATCGGGCTGTGGGAACTGAACGAGGCCTTCGCCGTCCAGGTGCTCTATTGCCGTGACAAGCTGGGCATCCCCGACGAACTGCTCAACGTCAACGGCGGCTCGATCTCGATCGGGCACCCCTTCGGCATGACCGGCGCGCGCTGCACCGGCCACGCGCTGATCGAAGGCAAGCGTCGCGGCGCGAAGTACGTGGTCGTCACCATGTGCATCGGCGGCGGGCAGGGCGCGGCGGGACTGTTCGAAGTTCTCTAAGCATCGCCGCCCTTTAAGGCGCCAAGGGCCGCGCGTTCCGACCGGGAGCGCGCGGCCTTGCCATTTCAGCGCTTTGCCCGCATCGTCCGCGTTCCGAACGAAGAAGGGGCGGGCGGAATGACCGAACATCTTGGTATCATCGAGATTCTCGGCGTGGCTGGCAGCGTCAGCCTGCTTGCCGGCTGGCGGCTGTATCTCTGCGTCCTGGCGACGGGGCTTGCGATGCATTACGGCGCGCTACCGCTGCCCGAACATCTCGCCTCGCTGCAGGTCCTGGCCAATCCCTGGGTCATGGGCGCTGCCGGCGCTGCCGCCTTCCTCGAATTCTTTGCCGACAAGGTGATCTGGCTCGACACCGTGTGGGATACGATCCACACCCTGATCCGCCCGCTGGGCGGGGCGCTGCTGGCCTTGGCCGTGGTCGATCCGTCCGATCCCGCGACGCAGGCAATCGCCTTCATCCTTGGCGGCGGAGCCAGTCTGCTGGCCCACGGCGGCAAGGCCAGCGCCCGCGCGGTGGTCAATACCAGCCCCGAACCCTTCAGCAACGTCGCCGTTTCGACCATCGAGGACGTGGCGACCACCGGTCTGCTCTACCTCGCCTACAGCCACCCGATCGCCGCCGGCGCGGTGGCGGCGGTGCTGCTGGTGCTGGCGATCGCCTTGATGATCATAGCCTGGCGGGTGCTCAGGCGGATCTTCCTGCGGGTCCAGCCTGAACCCGCGGGCATGGTGGTTGAAGGTTAGGCCACCACTTTCAGCGCCAGCTTGTCGAAGCGGGTGATCCATTCTTCCAGCACCGGAGCAATCTGGGTGCGCCATTTGCTGCCGTTGAAGATGCCGTAATGGCCCACTTCAGGGGCGAGCAGATATTGCTTGCGGCTTTGCGCCAGTCCGGTGGCCAGATGCAGCGCGGCCTTGGTCTGGCCGATCCCGGAGATGTCGTCGCGCTCACCCTCGACCGCAAGGATGGCGGTATCCTTGATCTGGCCCAGATCGACGCGCTTGCCGCGGTGCACAAACGTGCCGTTGGGCAGGCTGTGCTTCTGGAACACTTCCTCGACCGTCTGGAGGTAATAGGCGGCGTTAAGGTCGCAGACCGAGCGGTATTCATCATAGAATGCCTTGGTCGCATCGGCACTGTCGTCGTCGCCGTCGATCAGGTGCTTGAACATGTGGTAGTGGCTCAGCATGTGATTGCCCAGGTTCATGCTCATGAACCCGGCCAGCTGCATGAAGCCCGGATAGACCCGCCGTCCGGCACCGGGATACTGCAGCGGCACAGTGGCGATCACGGTGTGCCGGAACCATTCGATCGGGCGCTGCATCGCCAGATCGTTGACCGATGTCGGTGCCTCGCGGGTGTCGATCGGCCCGCCCATCATGGTCAGGGTCAGCGGCCGGCAAGGATGCTTGATATCGGCCATGATCGCGGTCGCAGCCAGGGTCGGGACCGACGGCTGGCACACCGCCAGGGCGTGGGCGCCGGGGCCGATGTGTTCGAAGAATTCGATCAGGTAGTCGATATAGTCGTCCAGGTCGAACTCGCCCGCGCTCAGTGGCACCATCCGTGCGTCGGCCCAGTCGGTGATGTAGACTTCGCAGCGTTCGATCATCCGCGCCACGGTGCCGCGCAGCAGGGTGGCGAAATGGCCGCTCATTGGCGCTACAATTAGCAGTCGCGGCGCGTCTTTGGGCAGGCCCGGGTGGGTGAAGCGCAGCAGGTTGCCGAACGGCTTGTGGACCACGATCGCTTCGGTGACGGGGAACGACGTGCCGTCGACCTCGACCGTTTCGATGTCGAAAGCGGGCTTGCCGTAATTGGCCGAGGCGTGGGCGAAGACCTCCAGCGCCGAGGCCATGACCGAGCCGCCAGCGCCGTAGCCGAACGGCAGCGCCGGGTTGCTGAGCATCTCCGCCCCGACCGAGGCCCAGGTGCTGGCGGCGTTGAGCCACGAGCGATTGAGTTCGTAAACCGTGTAAAGCACTGTGCTGCGTTCCCTGCCTGGCCGCTTTCATGCGGCTGATTTGCGTCGCATCGTGGCGGCAATCGTTTCATTGTGCAATGCAATAAATCATGCCGCAGTGCACACTAGGGCCGCCAGGTTCGTAATTGCCACTTACGTCATAGCCAGCCTGTGCTAGGAGCGCGGGCCATGAGTTCCGACACCTCGGCTGCCCCCGCGGCGAGCCAGCCCACCCCCGATCCAAAGCCGGCGCGAAGCCTCGGGCCATTGCGGATGATCTGGCGCGAAACCGCCAAGTATCCGCGCCAGGTGCTGTTTGCCGGGCTGGCGCTGCTTGTCACCGCCACGGCTACCATTGCGATTCCGGCGGGCTTTCGCCTGATCATCGATCGCGGCTTTGCCCAGGGCGGCGATGTCGCGGCGATCGGACGCTGGTTCCGTTACCTGCTGCTGCTGGTCGCAGTGTTGGGGTTGGGCACAGCGACCCGGTTCTATTTCGTGTCATGGCTGGGGGAGCGCGTCGTCGCCGATATCCGCCTGAAAGTGCAACAGAACCTGCTGCGGCTGTCGCCCTCGTTCTTCGAAGCCAACAGCCCCAGCGAGATCTCCTCGCGGATGACTGCCGATACCGGGCTGATCGAGCAGGTCGTCGGCACGACGGTGTCGGTCGCGCTGCGCAACCTGATCATGGGCACGCTGGGGATCGGCTATCTGTTCGTGCTGGCGCCGAAGCTGGCCGGGGGGCTGGTCATCGGCATTCCGCTGGTGATCCTGCCGATCGTCTTCTTCGGCCGCCGGGTCCGCTCGGTCTCGCGCTCCAGCCAGGACCGGGTCGCCGATATCGGCACGATCATCGCCGAAACTTTGGGCGGGATGCGCGTGGTCCAGGCCTTCAACCAGGAAGCGCGTGAGCAGGAACGCTTCGCCGGCGCGGTCGAACGGACCTTCGATACCGCACGGCGCCGGATCCGCCTGCGCGCGGTGATGACCGCGGTGGCGATCACCGCGATCTTCGGCTCGATCGTCATGCTGGTCTGGGACGGCGCGCTGGGCGTGGCCCGCGGCACGGTGTCGGGCGGGACGATCTTTGCCTTCGTCGTCACCGCCGGGATTGTCGCCGGCGCATTCGGCGCCCTGACCGAGGTCTATGGCGATCTGCTGCGCGGCGCGGGCGCGGCCAGCCGTCTTAACGAGCTGCTCAACGAAAAGCCCGCCATTGCCGCGCCGGAGCGTCCGCTGGCACTGCCCAGCCCGGGGCGTGGCAAGCTGGCTTTCGAGCACGTCAGCTTTCGCTATCCCACGCGCCTTGAAACCGCGGCATTGTCCGACTTTTCGCTGACGGTCGAGCCAGGCGAGACGGTGGCCATCGTCGGCCCGTCGGGCGCGGGCAAGTCGACGCTGTTTCAGTTGGCGGAGCGGTTCTATGATCCCCAGGCCGGCACCATCAAGCTCGACGGCGTCCCGCTGACTGCGGTCGATCCCGCAGAAATTCGCCGCCGCATGGCGCTGGTTCCACAGGAAGCGGTGCTGTTTGCGGCCAATGCCCGCGACAACCTGCGCTATGGCAACTGGCAGGCCAGAGAGGACGAAATCTGGGACGCCGCCCGCGCCGCCAATGCCGAAACCTTCCTGCGCGACTTGCCCGAAGGGCTCGACACCTTCCTGGGCGAGGGCGGCGCGCGGCTGTCGGGCGGGCAGCGCCAGCGCATGGCGATCGCCCGCGCGGTGCTGCGCCAGGCGCCGATCCTGCTGCTCGACGAAGCGACCAGCGCGCTCGATGCGGAAAGCGAACGCCTTGTTCAGGACGCGCTCGACCGATTGATGCAGGACCGCACCACACTGGTCATCGCACACCGCCTGGCGACGGTCCGCGCGGCCGACCGGATCGTGGTGATGGACCAGGGCCGGATCGTCGAGACCGGAACCCACGAGCAGCTGAGCAAGGCCGGCGGGCTCTATGCGCGATTGGCCGCGCTGCAATTCGACGACAAGGCCTTTGCGGCCGCACTGAAGGCATAGTCCATGGACCTGATCATCACCGCAATCCTGCTCGGCATTGTCGAGGGCCTGACCGAGTTCATTCCGGTCTCCTCGACCGGGCACCTGATCCTGGCCTCCGAAGTGTTCGGCTACGATGCCAAGACCTGGGCGGTGTTCAACGTGGTGATCCAACTCGGCGCGATCCTGGCCGTGGTGGTGCAGTACTGGCGCACGTTCTGGGCGGTGGGCATGGGCCTGCTGCGGATGGAGCGGGTCAGCCTGATCTTCGTGCGCAACGTGCTGCTGGGTTTCCTGCCGTCGGCGGTGCTGGGGCTGCTGCTCAAGGACCAGATCCGTGCCATGCTTGGCAGCCCGATGATCGTGGCCTGGGCGCTGATCCTGGGCGGGATCGCGATCCTGGGAATCGAGCGCGTGGCCAAGCCGGGCGGGCCAAGCGGCGTCGGCCAGTTGCCGATGCGCCAGGCGCTGGGCGTGGGCCTGTTCCAATGCGTCTCGATGATCCCCGGGGTCAGCCGATCGGGCGCGACGATCATGGGCGCACTGGCCATGGGGATCGAGCGGCGCACCGCGGCGGAATTCAGCTTCTTCCTGGCGATCCCGACCATGTTGGGGGCGACCACGCTGGAACTGTGGGATTCGCGCGCCGAACTGATGGCCGGGACCGGGCCGGTCGGCTGGACCGAAATCGCGGTCGGCTTCGTCGTCGCGTTCATCGTCGCGCTGGCCGTGATCAAGGCCTTCGTCGCCTATGTCAGCCGCGCCGGTTTCGCGCCCTTTGCTTGGTACCGGATCGCGGCCGGCGCGCTGGCGGTTTTTCTGCTGAGCCGCTGACACATTCGGGAACCATCCCGGTCATCGTTCATTGTTGAGCCTGTCGGCGAGGGATTTCCCGCCGCCAATGCGTTCCACGCGCACCGCAGTTACGGTGGGCATCAACAAGGGATGAGATCATGAAGGCTTTCTACAAATCCGTAATGCTGGCTTCGACCGCCGCCATGGCCCTGGGCCTTTCGGCTTGCGACAGCGCCAAGGAAAACGCCGACGAAGCCGCGGCACAGGCCGTGCGCGAATCGGGCGAAGCGACTGAAGCGTCGATCGACGCCAGCGCTGCCGCGCTGGAAGCGTCGGGCGCGACGTCTGATCAGGTCAAGGCTGTTGAAGCCAAGGGCGACGCCGCTGCCGAAGCCGCGGATGCCAAGGCCGACAAGATGGAAGACCAGGCCGACAAGCGCGACGCCAAGCCGGAATAAGTCTTGCGCGCCTGACCGGGTCAAACCGGACGGGCCACCGAGGGGCCGGCGGATGCAGCGACCGCCGGCCTTTTTGCATGCTCAGACCGGGCTGGCCCCGCTACCCCGACCGCCGCGCAAAAAGTATTCGAGGCTGCCGCGGTGCAGGACATCGTCGATGTCGATCACCGCTGTGTTGGCATAGGTAAAGCCCGGTGCCAGGCTTCGATAGAGCCGGTCGAAATCGCGGTCGACGGTCTGGTGATAGAGGTCCTGAAAGCTCTCGATCACGAAATAGGTCGGCTGCAGATCGTCGATCACATAGTCGGTGCGCATCACCCGGTCGACATTGAGCATGATCCGGTTGGGGCTTTGCGCCTCCAGGCAGAACACCGCCTCGGCCGGTCCCGAGAGTATTCCCGCTCCGTATGTGCGCAGGTCCTTTCCTTCGAGGATTAGTCCGAATTCGACCGTGTACCAATATAGCGAACCCAGTGCCTTAAGCCGGTTATAGCGCATCGCCTTCCATCCGGCGCGGCCATATTCCTGCATGTAATCGGCATAGGTCGGATCGGCGAGCATCGGCACATGGCCGAACACGTCGTGGAACACATCGGGTTCCTGGATATAGTCGAAGGTCTCACGCGTGCGGATGAAGTTGCCGGCGGGGAAGCGCCGGTTGGCGAGGTGCCAGAAAAAAACGTGATCGGGGATCAGCATCGGCACCGGCACCACCGACCAGCCGGTCAGCGCGCCGAGTTCTTCCGATAGCCGGGCAAAGGCCGGCACCCCGCCGCGGCCCAGCCCCAGTTTCTGCGTTCCGGCCAGGAACGCGCTGGCCGCGCGCCCGGGCAGCAGGTCCATCTGGCGGGCATAGAGATCGTTCCAGATCGCGTCTTCATCGCTGGAATAGATGCGCTGCTGCGGTTCGATCCAGTCCTCGCCGATGTGATCGGGGCGCTTCAGCGGCGCGGTGTAAACTGCGGGATCGCCATCGGGCAGGCGCGCAAAGTCGGGCTGGTCAAGAGTGGCTCCGTCGGACATGGTTACAGGTGTAACTTGTTCAAAGCGGGACAGCAACGCCCTTCGCAGGAGCATTGCCTGGCGCTGATTGCTGGCGCAAGCTGGCCGGTGAAAGGACCTTCCCCGATGAAATCGCTCAAGCGCAAGAAGTTCGACGCGCTCTACGCGTCGCTCGAAGAGGAACTGGTGGCGATGTCGCGCTGGGTCGCCAAGACCGGGGCGCGGGTGCTGGTGTTGTTCGAGGGCCGCGACACGGCGGGCAAAGGCGGGGCGATCGATGCGGTGCGCACCCCGCTCAACCCGCGCCAGTGTCGCACCGTGGCCCTGCCAAAGCCCGACGAGCGCGAGAAGACCCAATGGTATTTCCAACGCTATGTCGCGCACCTGCCTGCAGCGGGAGAGATCGTGCTGTTCGACCGCAGCTGGTACAACCGCGCCGGGGTCGAACAGGTCATGGGCTATGCCACGCCCGATCAGGTCTCCGCCTTTCTGGATCAGGTTCCAAGGTTCGAGGAGCTGCTGGTGGCCGACGGCATCCTGCTGTTCAAATACTGGCTCACTACCGACCAGAAGCAGCAGGAAAAGCGCTTTGCCGAGCGTCTGGAAGATCCGCTGAAGCGCTGGAAGCTCTCGCCGATCGACCTTGCCGCGCGCGAGAAATACGATGCTTATACACTGGCGCGGGAAGACATGCTCAAGGCTACCCACACCAAGAAGGCGCCGTGGACCCTGGTCGATTTCAACGACCAGCGCCGCGGCCGTCTGACCCTGATCCGCGACCTGCTCGACCGGCTGCCGGATACGACCGTCCCGCCCGAAGCGATCGACCTGGTTCCGCTGGGCCATGTTCCGTCGGAGGAAGGCTATACCGTGCTCAAGCCGATCAAGAGCTTCGACATCGACTGAGCGGCTGCAACCCTTGACTTTCGCCCCTCGCTGACGCATTGGCGCGCACTTCCGGGGCGGCGCACGTGTGCCGCCTTCCGCAGTTTCATGGGCCTTCGCGCCCGAATCGAGAGTTCAGGACAAGACCATGGCGAAGCCCGCAACCGTCAAGATCCGGCTGGTCTCCACCGCCGACACCGGTTTCTTCTATGTCACCAAGAAGAACCCGCGCAACACGACCGAGAAGATGACCTTCCGCAAGTACGATCCGGTCGTGCGCAAGCACGTCGAGTTCAAGGAAGCCAAGATCAAGTAAGGAACCCGCGGGTTCATTCAGAGTTCAAGCCTCGATCCTTAACGGAGTTGGCATGAACCGCTTGATCAAAAATGTCCGCCTTTTCGCAGGTGCCGCCGCTTCGGCGGCGCTTGTCGTTTCCGCCGCAGTCGCCGTCTCGGCCCAGGCTCCTGCGGCCCAGGGCGATCTCGCCCAGGCCGTCGGCGCGCTGCGCGCCATCGGCACGATGCGCGCCAATTTCGTCCAGACCGACCGCAACGGCCGCAAGCTCTCCGGCGTCCTGACGCTCAAGCGCCCGGGCCGGATCCGCTTCCAGTACGAAAAGGGGGTACCGATTCTGGTCGTGTCGGACGGGTCGGCGCTGACCTTCATCGACTATTCGGTGCGCCAGGTGCAGCGCTGGCCGATCAGGAACAGCCCGCTGGGCGCTCTGCTCGACCCCAATCGCGACGTGATGAAGTACGGCCGACTGATCCCGGTCGACAATCGCAACGTCGTCGGGATCGAGGTGCGCGACAAGGCCCATCCCGAATACGGGGTGATCACCCTGCTGTTCGTGCGCAAGGCTTCGGCCCCGGGCGGGCTCGAGCTGTCGAGCTGGGCCTCGCTCGACTCGCAGAACAACCGCACGGTGATCAGCCTCTCGGGACAGCAGTACGGCCTCGCGGTTCCCGACAGCACGTTCAGGTTCAACGACCCGCGCGCTACCACTCGTCGATAGGGGCGAACGGCCTATCGTGGGCCGTGCCCACGGTGCGACAAACTGCGACAATTGCGTGGCGATTGTTCATGGGCCAGCAAGCCAAATTGGCCTAGAACTGTTCTCGACGGCGCGGCCTGAGGCGGGTTTCCCCCCTGTTGCCCGCACCTCCAGTACGGACGCTCCGTCAAAGCGTGACGAACGCACAAAGGAACCCCTGCTCCAATGCCCCCGGAGCAGGGGTTTTCTTTTGTCTTGGGCTGGATTGCTTGAACCCGGGCTGCGAACGGCATCGGCATGCGCTTCCGGTGCTCACGGCCTTTATGGCCGCTGCGCTCCGGTTCTCTTCCGACGCCATTCTCGCTCCGGCTTGAAGCAATCCATTCCCAAGCCAAGTCTCGGCCTTGCCGCCCCCCGCCTTCGCACCTAAAGCCCGGTCATGGTCTCGATCGCAACCTGGAACATCAATTCCGTCCGCCTGCGCGCCGATCAGGTCGCCCGCTTCCTGACCCAGGACGCGCCCGATGTGCTGTGCCTGCAGGAGATCAAGACCGAGGAGAAGCACTTCCCCCACCAGGTCTTCGAAGACCTGGGCTACACCCACCGCGCAGTCCATGGGCAGAAGGGCTATCACGGCGTCGCCACCGTCAGCCGCCTGCCGTTCCGCGAGCTGCACCGGCACGATTGGCAGGCCAATGGCGAAGCCCGCCATGTCGGGGTCGAGCTGCTCGGCCGGGGGCAGGGCGTTGTTGTCGAAAACGTCTATATCCCTGCCGGCGGCGATATTCCCGACCGCGAGCAGAACGCGAAGTTTGGCCAGAAGCTCGACTTCCTTGAGCGCATGGCCGTCTGGGCCGATGCGCTCGACCGGCCGACCCTGATCGTCGGCGATTTCAACATCGCCCCGCTCGACTGCGACGTCTATGATCACAAGGCGCTGCTCAAGGTGGTCAGCCATACGCCCATCGAAATCGCAGCGCTCCACCGGTTCCGCGATGCCCACGGCTGGGAAGACCTGGGCCGCAAGCACATCCCCGCGCCGCAGCGCAACTGGACCTGGTGGTCGTACCGCACCTATTGGCAGGACAAGGACCGCGGGCGGCGGCTCGACCACATGTGGGCCTCGCCCGATCTCGCGGCGCAATCGCGCAGCCACCGTTTCGTCGAGGAAACCCGCAAATGGGACCAGCCGAGCGATCACATCCCGCTGGTGACGGAGTTCGACATTTGACAAGCCCGGCGCGGCGGGTGGCGCTGGCGCTCGACGCGCTGCGCCACGGTTGGCCTATCGCGGTCGAAGGCGGGGCCACGCTGCTGCCGGCGGAGACCGGCTTTGCCGCCGGGGCGACCAGTTCGACCATGCTGATCAGCGCCGCGCGCGCCGCCACGCTGAAGCTGGCCAACCAGCGCGAAGCGGCAGAGCCCCACGCCCCGGTGCTGATCCGCGCTGCCGAGCCTTTCGACCTGGCCCAGGCGCGCGCCCTGGCCGATCCGGCGCTGGACCTGCGCTATCCCCTGAAGGGGCCGTTCCGGGCCGAACATCTCGATTGGCCGGCAGCGGCCGCCGCGGCGATGGATCTGGCGCGGCTGGCCGGAATCCTGCCGGCCTTCCTGGTTGATCCCGGCAATGGCGGCGAAGCGCAGGGCGTGTCGGCTGCGGATCTGGCCACATGGCAGGATACGTCGGCGCTGTCCGTTGCCGCCCGCGCGCGGCTGCCCGTTGCCGCTGCCGATGACGCCGAGATCGTCGCTTTCCGCTCGGCCGACGATCTGCGCGAACATGTCGCGCTGGTGATCGGCCAGCGCTCGGGCGACCGGGCGCCTTTGGTCCGGCTTCATTCCGAATGCCTGACCGGCGACATTCTTGGCAGCCTCAAATGCGATTGCGGACCGCAACTGGACGCCGCGCTCGAAGCAATGGCCGAAGAGGCCCGCGCAGGCGGCTGGGGCGTACTGCTCTACCTGCGCCAGGAAGGGCGCGGGATCGGCCTGATCAACAAGCTGCGCGCCTACCAGTTGCAGGACCAGGGCTTCGATACGGTCGACGCCAACAACCGCCTTGGCCTGCCAACCGAAGCGCGCGATTTTCCGGTGGCGGCGCGCATGCTTGAATTGCTGGGCGTCGGCGCAATCCGTTTGATGACCAATAATCCCGCGAAGGTCGAAGCGCTGTCAGCTGCCGGGGTAACAGTGGCCCAACGGGTCCCGCACCAACTTCCGGCCAATCCCCACAACGCCCGCTACCTTGCCACAAAACGCGATCGTTCCGGGCACCTGCTCTAGCGATCAGCGCCGGTCGCGCGGGGTCAGTTTGGCGGCAAGCCGATTCTGGCCGAGCTGGACCGTTTCGTCGCCCCACACCGCCACAAAAGTGCTGGGCCAGGTCGCAGCAGGAACGAAGCGGGCATCGTTGCCTTCGATCACCAGGCCCGAACTGTCGTGCTGGCGGCCCTCGGGGGCGACGGTGATGAAGGCGGAATGGTTTTCCTTGTCGGCGCCCTGGACGAACCAGTTGCCCGCTATCCTTCCCGACGCGCCGCCGGGCAGGTCGATCATGTAATTGGTGCCCTTGCCGGCGCTGTCATCGAAGCTGTTGTTGCTCACATCGATCTTGCCCGCGCGGCTTTTCAGATAGTGGCCGCCGCGCCCTGCCTCGAAACGGCTGCGGGTGACGCGGACCAGGCCGTAATTGCCGGTATAGACCGAATGGGCGCAGCCGCCCGGTCCCTCGCAAGTGCCGAGCCGGGTAAAGGTCGATTTGTCGATGCTGAGCGTTGCCGACTCGTCGTCGCCGGTGAGGATGCCCTGCTGGCTGTCGCGGAACCATGCCTGGCTGACGGCAAGTGCGCCCTTTTCAAGTCTTATCCCGGCACCATTGAAGTCGGACACCTTGATATTGGCGAAGACCAGCCCCTCGACCCGGGCGCCGCGGCCGCGTAGCACCAGCGCCGCCTTGCCCTCGCAGGCCGTCCCGTCGAAAACCGCCTGGCCATTGACTGCCGCGACAAAGGCGACCTCGCCCACGCTCTGCACAGCACAGTCGGCGTGGCGGCCGCTGGCGACCCGGATCGTGCCGGTGCCCGCGCCGATCGCGTTGACTGCGTCCTGCAGGCGCGAATAGCCCTGCCCGGTCTCGGCCAGCACATAAGGCGCGCCCTGCTGGGCCAGGGAAACGGCGGGAAGGGCAATGGCCAGGGCAAGCGTGGCGGCGGCAAGGCGGAGTGCGTTCGACATGGCCGCGCCATACCACCCGGCGCTCAGCAAATGGTAAAGCCTGTCGGCGCTGTCCCGCGCGGGGACATTCCGCCTAGTCGCGCCCGCCCCAGCGCCATTTCCACCCGCCCCTGGTCTTGGCGCGCGACAGGGCGACCAGCACGACGGTTGCGCCAAGCATCATGACGATGGCCAAAGCCCTTGGCGCTGCACCAGGTCCCTGCATCAGGAAATGGAACGGGATCAGCAGGCTCAGGTAGCCCAGCAGCACGGCCCAGCCTTGCCAGCGGACAGGCAGACCGGCGCCATAGCCGAACCGCTTTGGGGCGAACCACGCGCTGTCGTCGTTATCGCGCATCTCACGTCTCCTTGGGCGGGCGCCCGCGCCGCACCGGCTCGGGCAGGGCGACCTTGGTACCGCGCCGGGCTAGCGCCTCGCGCAGCAGCACTTCGATCTGCACGTTGACCGAGCGCAGGTCGCCCGCTGCCGACCGTTCCAGCGCTGCATAGAGCGCGGGATCGAGCCGGAGCGGGAAAGCCTTGCGGGCGGTCGGCGGGGGCACAAGCCGGCCTTACTGGTACAGCGAGCCGGTGTTGACCACGGGCTGGGTATCGCGCTCACCGCACAGCACGACCATCAGGTTGCTGACCATCGCCGCCTTGCGTTCGTCATCGAGGTGGACGACGCCCTTTTCGGACAGCATCGCCAGCGCCATCTCGACCATGCCGACAGCGCCTTCGACCAGGGTCTTGCGCGCCGCGACCACGGCCTCGGCCTGCTGGCGGCGGAGCATCGCCCCGGCGATTTCCTGGGCATAGGCCAGATGGGTAAAGCCGCATTCATCGACCGTGATCCCGGCCATCGTCAGCCGCGCGATCAATTCCTTGCGCAGTTCGACCCCGACCTCGTCGTGGTTGCCGCGCAGGGTGATTTCCGAATGCGTGAAGTCGTCATAGGGATAGCGCGAGCCGATGGTCCGCACCGCGGCCTCGATCTGGACCATGACGAAGGCCTTGTAATCGTCGACGTCGTAGAGCGCCTGGGCGGTGTCGGTGACCCGCCAGACCACCTGGGCGGCCATCTCGATCGGGTTGCCGCGCAGATCGTTGACCTTGATCTTGTCAGACACCAGGTTGTTGGCGCGAACCGAGATCTTGGTCTTGCCCATCCACGGCCAGACCCAGCGCAGCCCGGTGGCGCGATCGGTGCCGCGGTACGATCCGAACAGCGTGATCGCCGCGGCCTGGTTGGGTTGGATCATGTAGAACCCGCTGGCCAGGACCACCAGCGCGACCATGCTGAGCCCGGTCGAAACCAGAAACCCGAACACCGCGCTGTCTTCGGGATTGCTGCCAACGAAGGAAATGATCCGCCAGACGGTCAACGCCAGCAGCGCCAGAAAGGCCACGAATATCAAGTAGCCGCTGGTGCTCCACGCGCGGCGTTCAACGCTCGCGGTCATTGGTGCATGCGAATCGGTCATCGAAGTTCCCCTTAAATCTGATATCACATTAATATCAGTTCAACGGGCCGCGTCAACAGCCTTGAAATACGAACGAATCGGTCGTATATCAGTGGGGCGGGACCGGGCCCCTCTGGCGCGGCATTTGCCCAAACGGGAAATGCAGCGTGATGTCGGACCGCATCGGATGTTGCCGATGCCGTGGTCCGGGTTCTTTTCCCCCCTCCTTGAGCATCCGTGGCCGGGCTCGGCACATCCGATCGTACGCAACCTTGTGCGATAGGAGCATGACCCATGTCAGATCGTGTGTTCCGCCTGATGGAACGTCACCAGAAGCTCGATGAGATGCTGCGCCGCCTGCAGGCGCGCCGCACCGCCGATCCGTTCGAGATCGCGCGGCTCAAGAAGCTGAAGCTCGCGCTGAAGGACCGCCTGATGCGGCTTTCGGCGCGCCGCTTGCAAGCCTGACAATCCGGCCTGAAACCGGCGCTTCCCTCGTGGGAGCGCCGGCTTTTTTCGCGCATCCCACAGAGGGGCAATCCATGGAATTCCTGAATGCCGACTGGCTCGGCACGCCGCTGTGGTTCTGGCTGTCGTTCGCCGGAATCGTTTTCACTCTGACCGCCTTCGACCTTGGCGTACTGCACAAGGACGACCGCGAGATGGGCATCGCCGAATCGCTCAAGCTGACCGCCTTCTACATCACCATCGCCCTGGCTTTCGGGGCCTGGGTATGGGTCGCCAGGGGCGCCGATCTGGGGATGAAGTACTATACCGGCTTCTTCATCGAAAAGGCGCTGTCGATCGACAATGTCTTCGTCATCAGCCTGATCTTCACCTTCTTCGCCATCCCGCCAAAGTACCAGTACCGCGCGCTGCTGTGGGGCATCCTGGCGGTGATCGTGCTGCGCGGGGCGATGATCGCGGCGGGTGCCGCACTGGTTGAGCAGGCCTATTGGGTGCTTTACATCTTTGCCGCATTTCTGGTGTTCACCGGGATCAAGATGTTCTTCGCCGGGGACCACGCCCCCGACATCGCCAAAAACCCGGCGGTGCGCTGGATCAGCACCCATATGCGGGTGACCAAGGATCTTCACGACCAGCATTTCTTCGTGAAGGTGCCCGACGACAAGACCGGCAAGCTGGTGCGGGCGGCCACCCCGCTGTTCCTGGCGCTGGTGGTGATCAACCTCGCCGACCTGGTCTTTGCGGTCGATTCGGTGCCGGCGATCTTCGCCATCACCACCGATACCTTCATCGTCTATACCAGCAACATCATGGCGATCCTCGGCCTGCGCGCGCTCTATTTCGCGTTCTCGGCGATGATCCACCGCTTCTACTACCTCAAGTATGCATTGGCCGCGGTGCTGGTGTTCATCGGCAGCAAGATCTTCGTTTCCGACTTCGTGCTGGGCGGAGCCAAGTTCCCGCCGGTGCTGAGCCTCGGCGTCACCTTTGCCCTGATCGCCAGCGGGGTCGGCTATTCGCTGTGGAAGACCCGCCACGGCGAAGATGCCGCGCCGCAGTTGCCGCACGACGCGATCCGGCCCTAGAACTGCTGGATAACGGTAAGAAAGGCCTCGCCATAGGCTTCCAGCTTGCGCGCGCCGACCCCGCCAACCTCGCCCAGCGCGGCCAGGCTGGCGGGGCGGCGCGCGGCCATTTCGCGCAGCGTCGCGTCGTGGAAGATGACATAGGGCGGAACCCCGCCGTCTGCCGCCAGATCACGGCGCAGTGCGCGCAGCGCGTCGAACAATGGGTCGCCGACCGGGTTGATCACATCGCCGCGCCCGCGCCGGTTGCGGCTGCGCTCGCGTTTGGGCGGCAGCACGATCTGCACCGGAACTTCGCCCTTGAGCATCGCCCGCGCCGCGCCGCCCAGCGCCAGACCGCCATGCTCGGTCGGCACCAGCACGCCGCGGGCCTGCAGGGCGCGGGCGAGCGGGCGCAGCAGCGGCGCCTCATCGGCAGGGACGATGCCGAATACGCTGAGCTGGTCATGCCCGCGCTGGGTCACGCGCTCGTCGGCCACCCCGGTCAGGACTTTCTCGATATGCCCGAAGCCGAAGCTCTGGCCGGTGCGATAGACCGCCGACAGCAGCTTTTGCGCCAACTGCCCGGCATCGACCACCCCCGGCGTGTCGAGGCAATTGTCGCAGTTGCCGCACTGCGCCGGCGGCTCTTCGCCGAAATGGCGCAGCAGCACCGCACGGCGGCACTCGCCGGTCTCGACCAGCGCGGCCAGGGCATCAAGCCGAGCGCGTTCACCGGCCTGGCGGTGCGGCTCGACCTCGCCCAGGCGCTGGCGGGCGCGGGCAAAGTCTTCGGCTCCCCACAGCATCAGCGCCAGCGCCGGATCGCCGTCGCGCCCGGCGCGGCCGGTTTCCTGGTAATAGCCCTCGATCGACTTGGGGATGCCGGCGTGGGCGACAAAGCGCACGTCGGGCTTGTCGATGCCCATGCCGAAGGCGACCGTGGCGACCATCACCATGTCCTCGCTGGCGACGAACGCGGCCTGGTTGGCGCTGCGCACCTGCGGGTCGAGCCCGGCGTGATAGGGCCGCACCGCCCGCCCGGTCGCCGCCGCCAGCTTTTCAGCCAGCTCCTCCACCTTCTTGCGAGTCGGGGCATAGACGATCCCCGGTCCCGGCTGTTCGTCGAGCAGCGCGCGCAATTGCTGCAGCCCGCCGTCGCGCGGGCGGATCGCATAGCGGATATTGGGCCGGTCGAACCCGGCAACGATCAGTCCGTCCTCGGCGATCCCCAGCTGGGCCAGGATGTCGGCGCGGGTGTGGGCATCGGCGGTGGCGGTCAGGGCGAGGCGCGGAACGTGCGGGAAAGCATCCATCAGCGGACGCAGCATCCGGTAGTCGGGGCGGAAATCGTGGCCCCATTCGGAGACGCAGTGCGCCTCGTCGATGGCGAAAAGGCTGATTTCGGCCTTGGATAACAGCTCGCGGAAATGGCCTTGGCTGGCGCGTTCGGGCGCGACGTAGAGCAGGTCGAGATCGCTGCCGCGAAAACGGTCGATCGCCTGCTCGCGGTAATCCTCGCTGTCGGCGCTGGTCAGGCTGGCGGCGCGGATGCCGTTGGCCTCGGCGCTGCGTAGCTGGTCGTGCATCAGCGCGATCAGCGGCGATACGACGACGCAGGTTCCCGGCATGATAACGGCAGGCAGCTGGTAGGTCAGGCTCTTGCCTGCCCCGGTCGGCATCACCGCCAGGGTCGATTGCCCGGCCAACACGCGGTCGACCACGCGCTGCTGCACCCCGCGAAACGCGGAAAAGCCGAAGGTGGCGTGAAGCTGATCGAGCAGGGCGGGCGCGGACACGTGCCAGCGCCTAGCCTGCCCCCGCTATTTGCGGAAGGCCGCGCGGCCCGCTCTCTCCACAATTACCGCCTGGGCAAAGTGCTTAGGCGAAGACGTCGGTCAGCGCGCCCGATGTCACGCCTTCCTTGGCGAGGCGGCAATCGAGATAGATCGAGGCGAGCAGCGCGTTGAGGAACATGCCGACCACCCAGCCGTAAACCCCGCTGAACAGGTAGAACAGCGGCGACAAGGCTTCGCCGCTCATCAGCCTTGCCGATGAGCCGAGCATCGCGCCGCCGAACAGCACGACCGGGATGTACATAATGATCAGGGCGACGATCAGCGTCCCGAAGATGGTCCAGCGATAGCCCTTGGTCAGGGCCCGGCTGCGGCCGAAACTGGCGATAACACCCTGGCCTTCGGCAACCAGTGCCGGCAGCGCGGCGCTCCACATCGTGATCAGGATCAGTCCCGGGATCAGGAACAGAACCCAGCCCAGGCCAACGCCGAGGATCCACAGGATCAACAAGCCAAGCCCCGGCAGGAACGTCGACAGGCCGAAGGTAAAGCACTCCCCGATCGACAACGGCGCCTTGCGCTCAACCGCAAGGTAGCCGTGGATCGACCCGGTATAGACGATCACCCCCAAGACCAGTCCGACGATCACGGTCAGCCAGTACCACAGCGATGAAAAGACCGCCAACGGCTCAACTAGTCCGGCTGCCGCCCGCTGCTGAAATTCGGCAGCCATCTGCCCTTGCAGGCCGAATGAGAAGATGGTGTTGATCACCTGGACGATCAGCAGGAAGACCCCGACCGTCGGCAGTCCGTCACGGATCAGGCCGAAGGTGCGCGATAGCGTGCGCCCGAAACTGAAGCTTTCCATGATCTTTCCCCCTATCTGCAGAACGTCAAGCTAGCGGAAACAATACAGAAATCCAGCCAAGGTTTGTGCCCGGCGCATCGGCCGAAAATAGCGCCGGCCATCACCCGCTTGCAGCCGTGGGCCGGGCTGATAATCTGATAGCCGGTCGCAAGCGATGGAGGATTGCCGAATGACCTATTCCGGCGAATGTTTCTGCGGCGCAGTCAAGCTGACCGTAACCGGCGAACCCGAAGGGATGGGCTATTGCCATTGCCAGTCGTGCCGATCGTGGTCGGGCGGCCCGGTCAATGCCTTCACGCTCTGGCAGCCAGGCAATGTGGAGATTACCCAGGGCCGGGACAGTGTCGCCACCTTCAACAAGACCGAGGGCAGCAGCCGTACCTATTGCCGCAAATGCGGCGGGCACCTGCTCACGGATCATCCCGGCCTGGGTGTCGTCGATGTCTTTTCGGCGACCTTGCCCGGACTGGCCTTTCAGCCGGGTCTGCACATCAACTATGCCGAAACGGTGCTGCCGATGCAGGATGGCCTGCCCAAATTTGCCGATTTTCCCGCCGCGTTTGGCGGATCGGACCGCCAGATAGCGGAATAACCGTCAATCCAGGTTAGGCCGCAACCACCGTTCGGCCACGCTTTCGTCGATCCCGCGCCGCGCAGCATAGTCGGCCAGCTGATCGCGCCCTATCCGCGCCACGCCGAAGTATTCGCTTTGCGGGTGCGCGAAATAGAAGCCCGATACCGCCGCCGTGGGCCACATCGCGAAGCTTTCGGTCAGGGTCAGCCCGGTCCGCGCCTCGGCTTCGAGCAGGTCGAACAGCACCGGTTTGAGGCTGTGGTCGGGGCAGGCAGGATAGCCCGGGGCGGGGCGGATGCCGCGGTATTGCTCCCTGATCAGCGCTTCATTGGTCAGCTGTTCGCCGGGGGCATAGCCCCACAGCGTGGTCCGCACGTGCTGGTGCAGGCGTTCGGCAAAGGCCTCGGCAAAGCGGTCGGCCAGGGCTTTGAGCAGAATGTCCGAATAGTCGTCATGCCCGGCGCGGAAGCGTTCGAGGTGCGACTCGATCCCGTGGATGCCCACGGCGAAACCGCCGATCCAGTCGCCATCGGGATCGATGAAATCGGCCAGGCAATAGTTGGCGCGGTCGCGGCTCTTGCGGATCTGCTGGCGCAGGAACGGCAGTCGCACCGGAGGAACATTGCCTTCCAGGTGCAGCATCACATCGTCGCCTTCGCGCGCGCAGGGCCAGAACCCGGCGACGCCCTTGGCGGTCAGCCACTTCTCCGAGACGATCTTGTCGAGCATGGCCAAAGCATCGGCGTGGAGCGCACGTGCGCTTTCGCCGACGACCTCGTCGTTGAGGATCGCCGGATAGGTGCCGGCAAGCTCCCACGCGCGAAAGAACGGGGTCCAGTCGAAGCATTCGACCAAATCGGCCAGCGGCCAGTCGGGAAAATCGTGCAGCCCGGGCTGTTCGGGCGGCATCGGCTTGTCGCTGAAATCGGCCTTGAAGGCATTGGCGCGCGCGTCCTCGAGGCTGAGCAGGACCGAGGGGTCCTTGCCGGCGCGGACGTCGCGGACGTGCTGGTAGTCGGCAGCGGTGGCGGCGACGAAGGGATCCCGCTGGGTGTCCGACAGCAGCTGGCTGGCCACGCCGACCGCACGGCTGGCGTCGAGCACGTGGATCACCGGTCCGTCATAGGCGGGGTCAATCCGCAGTGCGGTGTGGACCTTGCTCGTGGTCGCTCCGCCGATCAGCAGCGGCACGGTGAACTGGCTGCGCTGCATTTCCTCGGCGACGGTGACCATCTCGTCGAGGCTGGGGGTGATCAGCCCGGACAGCCCGATGATGTCGGCCTGGCTTTCCTGCGCGGTTTCGAGGATTTTCGTCCACGGCACCATGACGCCCAGATCGATCACTTCATAGCCGTTGCACTGCAACACCACCCCGACGATGTTCTTGCCGATGTCGTGGACGTCGCCCTTGACCGTGGCCATCACGATCTTGCCCTTGGGCTTCGACGCCGCGGTCTTTTCCGCCTCGATGAACGGGATCAGGTGCGCGACCGCCTTCTTCATCACGCGGGCCGACTTGACCACCTGCGGCAGGAACATCTTGCCGCTGCCGAACAGGTCGCCGACAGTATTCATCCCTTCCATCAGCGGGCCTTCGATCACTTCGATCGGACGCCCGCCGCGGGCGAAGATGTCCTGCCGGGCGAGTTCGGTATCCTCGACGATATGGGCATCGATGCCCTTGACCAGCGCGTGCTCGATGCGCCGGACCACGTCCCAGCCGCGCCATTCCTCGGCTTCCTTCTCGGTCTTGGCGTCGGTGCCCTTGAAGCTTTCGGCGAGGACGATCAGGCGGTCGGTCGCACCCGGATCGGTGTTGAGGATCACATCCTCGCAGGCCTGGCGCAGCTTGGGATCGATGGTGTCGTAGACGTCGAGCTGCCCGGCATTGACGATCGCCATGTCGAGGCCCGCGGGGATTGCATGATAGAGGAAGATCGAATGCATCGCCCGGCGCACCGGCTCGTTGCCGCGGAACGAGAATGACAGGTTGGAAAGCCCGCCGCTGAAATGGACATGCGGGCAGCTGGCGCGGATTTCCTTGACCGCCTCGATGAAGTCGACCGCGTAATTGTTGTGTTCCTCGATTCCCGTGGCGACGGCAAAGACGTTGGGATCGAAAATGATGTCCTCGGGCGGGAAGCCGATGCTGGTCAGCAAGGCATAGGCGCGCTGGCAGATTTCGACCTTGCGTGCCTTGGTGTCGGCCTGGCCCGCCTCGTCGAAGGCCATCACCACCACCGCCGCGCCGTAATCCATGCATTTGCGCGCGTGATCGAGGAAAGCCTCCTCGCCTTCCTTCATGCTGATCGAATTGACGATCGGCTTGCCCGACACGCATTTGAGCCCGGCTTCGATCACTTCCCACTTCGAACTGTCGATCATCACCGGAACCCGGGCGATGTCGGGTTCGGCGGCGATCAGCTTGAGAAAAGTGGTCATGGCGTGGACCGCATCGAGCAACCCTTCGTCCATGTTGACGTCGATCACCTGGGCGCCGTTCTCGACCTGCTGGCGCGCAACCTCGACCGCGCGGGCATAGTCGTCGGCCATGATCAGCTTCTTGAACGCCGCGCTGCCGGTGACGTTGGTGCGTTCGCCGACATTGACGAAGCGGGCGGAATTGGCGGCGGTCATGACTGTTCCAGTGACTTGGCAAGGATGTAGTCGTCGAACACTTCGTGGCCGACGGTGAAATTGCGGGTACCGATGATTTTGAACCCGGACTTGCGATAGAACGCCAGTGCCCGCGCGTTGTCGCGATTGGTGCCCAGCACCAGCCGCTGATAGTCGGCGGCAGCGGCGACGACCGTCTCAAGCAGGACGTTCGCCAGCCCCTGGCCCTTGCAGCGATCGAGCAGGTAGATGCGCTTCAATTCGATATCGCCGGGCCGCGGGTCGGGCAGTGCAGACTTCGTCAGCAAGGCAAAGCCCAGGGGTGCACCGGTCGTCTCGGCCTCGACCAGCCAAGTGCGTGCGCCTTCGGCCATGGCACTGCGAAAGGCCTGCACGCTGTTCTGCGCTTCGCAATGGGCGATCATGTCGGCAACCTGGACCAGCCCGGCATAGGCTTCCAGGAAGGTCGCCTGCGCGACCAGCGCCAGCGCCGCGACATCATCTGCCTGCGCCGGGCGGATAATCGCCTTGAGGGGACCGTCAATCCCCATCACGCGGCCATGATGAAGGGTTCAAGCCCGGCCAGGCGGGTCGCGACGGGCACCTTGGGGGTCTGTCGCGGGGCCAGACCGGTAACGGCCGCCGCCATTGCCGCAATATGCGCCGGGGTCGATCCGCAGCAGCCGCCAAGGATGTTGACCTGGCCCTTTTCGGCCCATTCGCCGACCAGCGCGGCGGTCGTTTCGGGCTCTTCGTCATAGGCACCCAGTTCATTGGGCAGGCCGGCATTGGGATAGACCATGATCAACGCTTCGGCAATTTCGGCCAGCGCCTTGACATGGGGGCGCAGCTGCTGCGCGCCGAAGCTGCAGTTGAGTCCGATGGTCACCGGGCGGGCATGGCGCACCGCATGCCAGAACGCCTCGACCGTATGGCCGGAAAGGTTGCGGCCCGACAGGTCGGTCAGGGTCATCGATAGCATCAGTGGCACTTCGCGGCCCAACGCCTGTTCCAGCTGGCGCACTGCCATGATCGCGGCCTTGCAGTTCAGCGTATCGAACACCGTTTCGACCAGGATGAAGTCGGCCCCGCCGGCGACCAGCGCATCGGCCTGTTCGCGGTAGACCGCGACCAGTTCGTCCCAGTCGATCTCGCGAAAGCCGGGATCGTTGACGTCGGGGCTTAGCGACAGGGTCTTGTTGGTCGGGCCGATCGCCCCGGCGACAAAGCGCGGACGGCCATCGCGGGCGGCATATTCATCGGCGACGCGGCGCGCCAGCCGGGCGCTTTCGATATTGATCTCGCGCACCAGATGCTCGGCGCCATAATCGGCCTGGCTGATCCGGTTGGCCGAGAACGTATTGGTTTCGGCAATGTCCGCTCCGGCGTCGAAATAGGCGCGGTGGATCGCTTCGGGTACGTCTGGGCGGGTCAGGGCAAGAATATCGTTGTTGCCCTTCTGGTCGTGGGTCAGACCCAGAGTGCCGGCATAGTCGGCCTCGGCCAGCTTGCGGTTCTGGATCTCGGTGCCGAACGCGCCGTCGGTAATCAGGATGCGCTGGGCCGCCTGGGCCAGCAGGGCGGCGCGCGCGGCGCTGGGGATCAGGGTCATTGCGGGCGCACTCCCAGAAGGTGGCAGATCGCGTAGCTCAGCTCGGCGCGATTGAGGGTGTAGAAATGAAACTGGCGGACTTCGCCAGCATACAGCCTGCGGCACATTTCGGCCGCGACAGTTGCTGCAACCAGCTGGCGCGCGGCGGGCAGGTCGTCCAGTCCGTCGAAAAGATGGGCCAGCCAGTCGGGTACGGAGGTGCCGGTCATCCCGCTCATCCGCCTGACTGCGGCAAAGTTGCTGACCGGCATGATCCCTGGAACGATTTCGGCAGCAATCCCGGCGGCGGCGGCGGCATCGCGGAAGCGGAAGAAGGTATCCGGTTCGAAGAAGAACTGCGTGATCGCGCGGTCGGCCCCGGCATCGATCTTGCGCTTGAGGTTATCCAGATCGGCGACCGCGCTGGCCGCTTCGGGGTGGGTCTCTGGGTATGCGCCGACCGAAATCTCGAACGGGGCGATCGCCTTCAGCCCGGCGACCAGATCGGCTGCGCTGGCATAGCCGTCGGGTCGTGCTTCGAAGCGCGCCCCCGCGGTCGGCGGATCACCGCGCAAGGCCACGATGTGGCGCACCCCGATGTCCCAATAGGCGCGGGCAACCTCTTCGATCTCGGCCCGGCTCGCCTCGACGCAGGTCAGGTGCGCTGCGGCGGGAATGCGGGTTTCCTTGACGATCCGCTCGACCGTGGCGTGGGTCCGTTCGCGCGTCGAACCGCCCGCGCCATAGGTTACCGAAACGAAGCGCGGGGCCAGCGGGGCCAGCGTGCCGACCGCGTCCCACAGCGTTTCGGCCATCTTTTCGGTCTTGGGCGGGAAAAATTCGAACGATACGCCGATATCGCCGTCCAGCCCGGCAAACAGCGGCGAGGCAGCGGCACGGCGGGCTTCGCTGACGGTATTCATGCGGGTATGGCCTTTCGGGTCGGGGTCAGCGCCGCGCGGCGCGCGGTCCAGATCTTTACGGTCAGCGGCTTGCCCGGCAGCGCCACCGGCGGTGCGGCGACATAACCCGCGGCGCTGAGCAACGCGAGCATCTGCTCGTCCGAAAAGCCCAAGCGCGCATGGGCGTGCTTCTCGCGCAGTTCCTCACGGTCATGCGCGGCAAAGTCGATCACCGCCACGGTGCCGCCCGGCCGGGTTACCCGCGCCGCTTCGCCCAGCACCAGCTCGGGCGCTTGGGCATAGTGCAGCACTTGGTGGAACAGCACCGTATCGAAACTTTCGTCGGCAAAGGGCAGTGCGGCAAAATCGCCCTGGACCAGCGCGACACAGTCGGCCGGCAGGTTCTGCAGCCGGGCGCGGGCAATGCGCAGCATTTCCGGGCTCTTGTCGAACGCGGTGATGTGGCGGCTGGCCGGGGCGAACAGCTCGGCCATGCGCCCGGTTCCGGTCCCGACATCGAGCAGGGCGCCAAGATCGGCCTTGCCCAGCGCCTTGGCCAGCGCAGCTTCGACCGGGCCATCGGGACTATGCAGTCCGCGCAGGGTGTCCCATTCGGCGGCGTGGCGGGCAAAATAGGTTTCGGCGCTGCTCTCGCGCGCGGCGCGGATCGCGGCGAGGTGGCGGCGGTCTTCGCTGCAGCGCGCGGCAAAGGCGGCGTCGTCGGCCTCGGCCACGTCGAGCAGGCGGGCGGCGGCGGCACCCAGCGGCGGGGCGCGGTGCGCACCGATCGCACTACGCAGGAACACCCAGCTGCCTTCCTTGCGCCGTTCGGCCAGCCCGGCATCGCACAGGATGCGGATGTGGCGCGATACCCGCGGCTGGCTTTGCCCCAGCACCTGGGCGAGTTCGCCCACCGCCAGCTCCATGGTGGAAAGCAGGCGCATGATGCGCAGCCGCGTCGGGTCGGCCAGTGCGCGCAAGGTAGGATCGATCCGCATTTCCACATCATATAAAGAAATCTTTATATGTATACAACCACCTTGCTGGGAGCATCCTGGAGCCGCTTTGGGTTTGTTACCTTGGCAGGCAGGCACCGCTTGGCTAGATCAGGGTCTTGGGGGTCGCACCCGCCGCCACTCCTTTGCCATTATTCGAGGCTTGAACCATGAAGAAATACGCCGCCCTTGCCTTCTTTTCCGCTGCCGCGCTTGCTCTGTCGGCCTGCGGCAAATCGGACAGCGCCAAGGAAGAGGGCCAGCCCGAAAACGTTGAAATGCCGGCGGAAGAGGCGGTGGGCGATATCGACGCCACCCCGGTTGCCGACGCCGCTGCCAATGCTGCCGATGCCGCCCCGGCCAGCGAGGCAGCGCCGCAGTAACGTTCGAAAGCAGTTCAGAAGGCGGGTTGCTCCAGCAAAGGGCGGCCCGCCTTTCGCTTTTGTGCCAACGCGGTATGGTGGTGTCATGCGCACGATCCTCCTGCTTCCACTGCTCGTTCTGCTCACGGCCTGTCAGAAGGCGGACAATCAGCCCGGTCCCGGCGGCGTCACTGTCGGCGAAGCCAAGGCGCTGGATGAAGCGGCGGAGATGATCGAGGATCAGCGATTGACGAAGGAGGCGCTGCCCAATCCCGGCGCGCGCGCCCCGCAAGCCGCCCCGACCGCGCCGGCGTCGACGCCTGCCGCCAAGCCCGCCGGTTGATTTTCGCGGACGCCGCCGTAATGACCGCTTAAGCGATCGATTAAACGGCAGGGGATTCGCCGCCATGGGCATGCTCGAAGGCAAGGTTGTTGCTGTAACCGGCGCGGGCCGCGGGGTGGGGCGTGAGATCGCCTTGCTCTGCGCGGCGCACGGCGCGGCGGTGGTGGTGAACGATCCCGGGGTCGGCGGCGGTGGAGAGGGCGGCGATGCCGGCCCGGCGCAGCAGACTGTCGACGATATCGTCGCTGCCGGCGGCAAGGCCTACGCCAATCTCGCCTCGGTAGCCGATCCGGCGGGGGCCACCTCGATCATCGAAGACGCGGTCCAGCGCTTCGGCCGGATCGATGCCGTGGTCAACAACGCCGGGATCCTGCGCGACGCGATCTGGCACAAGATGAGCTTCGAGGACTGGCGCGCGGTGATCGACGTCCACCTCAACGGCGCGTTCCTGGTGTCCAAGGCGGCGACGCCCTATTTTCGCGAGCAGCAGTCGGGCAGCTTCATTCATTTCACGAGCACCAGCGGGCTGATCGGCAACGTCGGCCAGGCCAACTATTCGGCGGCCAAGTTGGGGATTGTCGGCCTGTCGCAGTCGATTGCGCTCGACATGGGGCGCGCGGGCGTGCGCTCCAATTGCATTGCGCCCTTCGCGTGGAGCCGGATGACTGCCTCGATCCCCGCCGAAACCCCTGAACAGCAGCAGCGGGTCGAACGGCTCAAGACCATGAGTGCCGACAAGATCGCGCCGCTGGTGGTCTATCTCGCCGCAGATGCCAGCAAGGACGTCACCAATCAGATCTTCTCGGTCCGCAAGAACGAGATCGTGCTGTACAACAAACCGCGGCCGGTGCGCTCGATGACCAAGCTGGAGGGCTGGACGCCGGAAGCCATTGCCGACGAACTGATCCCCTCGTTCCGCCCCAGCATGGCGCGCGGCGACGAGGTCAGCGCACACGTCTTCCCTTACGATCCCATCTGAGGAACCTGCCCAATGAATCCAGGTATGGACGCCGACGTCTTTGACCAATTCATCGACCAGCTGCGCCGCTATGTGCGTGAACGGCTGGTTCCGGCGGAAAAGGAAATCCTCGAGACTGACCGGATCCCCGACGATATCATGGCCGAAATGCGCGACATGGGACTGTTCGGGATCACCATGCCCGAACAATACGGCGGCGCTGGGATGAACGTCTCGCAGTACGTACGCACGATCCGCGAGCTCAGCTATGCCATGCCATGCTACCGCTCGATCACCTCGATCAACATCGGCATGGTCTGCTCGGCGATCATGAAGGGCGGGACCGAGGCGCAGAAGGCGGAATGGCTGCCGCGCCTTGCCGCGGGCGAAGTGGCAAGCTTCGGGCTGACCGAGCCGGGATCGGGATCGGATTCTGCAGCGATGCAGACAATGGCGGTGCGTAGCGGCAACGGCTGGGTGGTCAACGGGACCAAGCGCTACATCACCAACGCGCCCTTTGCGAATGTCGCCTTGATCATGGCCCGGACCAGCAAGGAAGCCCTGCCCAAGAACGCCCACGTTTCGGCCTTCCTGGTGCCGATGGACACCCCCGGCATTTCGGTGGGCAAAAGCGACAAGAAGATGGGCCAGGCCGGCAGCCACATCGCCGACATCGTCATGGAAGATGTCCACTTGCCAGCCGATGCGCTGCTTGGCGACGAGGAGGGCAAGGGCTTCGTCACCGCGATGCAGAGCCTCGACAATGGGCGTCTGTCGGTTGGCGCGGCTGCGGCCGGCTATGCCCGCCGCGCGCTCGATTCGGCGCTGCGTTATGCCAACGAGCGCAAGGCCTTTGGCGAACCGATCGCCAATTTCCAGCTGATCCAGCAGATGCTGGCCGACAGCGAGATCGAGATCTACGCGGCCGAATGCATGATCGAGGATGCCTGCCGCCGCGCCGATGCCGGGGAGAAGGTGCTGCGCCAGGCCGCCGCGGCCAAGGTCTTCGCCACCGAAATGTGCGGCCGGGTGGTCGACCGCGTGGTGCAGATCTATGGCGGCGCGGGTTACCTGGCCGAATACGACGCCGAGCGCTTCTTCCGCGATGCGCGGATCTACCGCATCTACGAAGGCACCACCCAGATTCTCCAGCTGCAGATCGCCAAGCACATGCTGCGCGAATGGGCTGCGAACCAGTAAATGTACGATCTGCTTTCCGGGCTGAAGATCATCGAGGTGTCCTCGTTCGTCGCCTCGCCCACCGTTGGGCTCTATTGCGCGCAGTTCGGAGCCGAGGTGGTGCGCGTCGATCACAAGGCCGGGGGGCTCGACTACGACCGCTACATGCAGACCCGCGAGGGTCGCTCGCTCTCATGGGAAAACCTCAACCGCGCCAAGAAAAGTGTCGCGCTCGACCTGCAATCGGGCGAAGGGCGCGAACTGCTGGTCGAACTGGTGCGGGCGACAGGGCAGATGGTCACCAACCTGCCGGTGAACAGCTTCCTGGCTCATGACAAAGTCGCCGAGGGCCGGCCCGATCTGATCTCGGTGCGGATCATGGGCTGGCACGACGGGCGCCAGGCGATGGATTTCACCGTCAACGCCGCCAGCGGCTATCCCTTGATGACCGGCCCGGCCGAATGGGACCCGGCCACTGCGCCGCCGATCAACCAGGTCATGCCGGCGTGGGACTTCATCACCGGCGCCTATTGCGCCTTTGCCCTGCTGGCGGGCCTGCGCCACCGCGACGCCACCGGCAAGGGCGTGGAAATGCGCGTGCCGCTGGGCGATGTCGCCATCGGCACCATGGCCAACGCCGGGGCCATGGCCGAAATGCTTTATCGCGGCAGCGACCGCGAGCGGCTGGGCAATGCGATCTGGGGCGCCTTCGGGCGTGATTTCATCAGCCGCGACGGCAAGCGCTTCATGGTCGCCGCGCTCACCGCCAAGCAGTGGAAGGCCACGGTCGATGCGTTCGGCGTGTCCAGCGCCGTGGCGGCGATCGAAGCCGAACTCGGCGTCGATTTCGCCGCCAGCGACCACCACCGCTTCGTCAACCGCGAACGCCTGTTCGATCTGTTCCAGAGCGCCGCGTCCGGGTTCGACTATGATGCGCTGGCGATGCGACTGACCAAGGCCGGGGCGACGTTCGAACGCTATCGCACGATGTACGAGGCGGCGACCGATCCGGAACTTGTCGCCAACAATCCTCTGTTCGGCCCCTCGCCGGCCAACCCCAGCGGCTTCGTCTATCCCGCCACGCGCTCTTTCGCCAATTTGCCGAGTGAGCCGGTGGGCGACCCGCAGCCCGCGCCCTATCTCGGTCAGCACAGCGAAGAGATCCTGGCTGAGCGACTCGGGCTTTCCTCCGGCGACATTGCCCGGCTGATCGACCGCGGCGTGGTCGCCGCTTCCGACAAGGATTCCAAATGACCCAGCTTCGCCGCGCCGCCATCGTTGCTCCCATCCGCACCCCTGTTGGCAAGTTCGGCGGGACGCTGTCGTCGCTGACTGCCGGGCAGCTTGGCGCGGTGATCCTGAAGGCGCTGGTCGAACGGACAAAGATCGATCCCAACAGGGTCGACGATGTCGTCTTCAGCCAGGGCTATGGCAATGGCGAGGCGCCGTGCATCGGCCACTGGTCGTGGCTGCTTGCTGGCCTGCCCGAGCAGGTTCCGGGTTACCAGCTCGACCGCCGCTGCGGCTCGGGCCTGCAGGCGGTGGTCAATGCCGCGATGATGGTCCAGACCGGGATGAGCGACGTTGTGGTCGCCGGCGGCTGCGAATCGATGTCCAACGTCGAGCACTACAGCACCGACATCCGCAAGGGCGTGCGCGCCGGCAACCTGACGCTGCATGATCGGCTGACCCGCGGCCGGGTAATGAGCCAGCCGATCGAACGTTACGGCGTGATCAGCGGTATGATCGAAACGGCCGAGAACCTGGCCAAGGACTGGAACATCAGCCGCGAGGCCTGCGATTCCTATGCCGTGCGCAGCCACCAGCGCGCCGCCGCCGCCTGGGCCGAGGGCAAGTTCGCCGACGAGCTGGTTCCGGTCGCAGTCCCGCAGAAAAAGGGCGATCCAGTCGTCTTCGATCACGACGAGGGCTATCGAGCCGATGCGACGATGGAGTCTTTGGGCAAGCTGCGCGCGCTCGAAGGCGGCGTTGTCACCGCCGGTAACGCCAGCCAGCAGAACGATGCCGCCGCCGCCTGCCTGGTGGTGGCCGAGGACAAGCTGGAGCAACTGGGGCTGGAGCCGATCGCATGGTTCCATTCGTGGGCCGCAGCGGGCTGCGATCCCAGCCGGATGGGCTTCGGCCCGGTCCCGGCGAGCGAGCGGCTGTTCGCGCGCAATGGCCTGACCTGGTCCGACATCGGCCTGATCGAACTCAATGAGGCCTTCGCCCCGCAGGTGCTCGCCTGCCTCAAGGGATGGGGCTGGAGCGATGATGACAGCCGTCACGACATGCTCAACGTCAACGGCTCGGGCATTTCGCTGGGCCATCCGATCGGCGCGACCGGCGGCCGGATCCTGGCCAACCTGACTCGCGAGATGCAGCGCCGCGACGTGCGCTATGGCCTGGAAACGATGTGCATCGGCGGCGGCCAGGGTATCGCCGCTGTGTTCGAGAAGGCGTGAGCGACGTGTCGCATGCCTGACTGGAACGCCTGGATCGGCCGTGAGGAGGTCCGCGACGATTTTGCCGATCCGGGGCTGTTCGCCCGCTGGCTGGCCACGCTTGATCGTGCGGCGCCGGGTATGGGCGTGGCAGCACAGGGCTTTCACTGGTGCCTGTGCACGCCTGATGCCCCGACGGCGCTGCTTGGCACCGACGGACACCCGCTGCGCAGCGACCGCCCCGACAGCTTTCTGCCGCCCCTGCCACTGCCGCGACGCATGTGGGCTTCGAGCAAGGTGGATTTCCTCGCGCCCATCGCGCTCGATCGTGATGTGCGGCGCAAATCGCGAGTGGTTTCGATCACAGAGAAAAGCGGCGCGTCGGGGCCGCTGGCCTTTGTCGAGATCGCACACGAAACGTGGTGCGAAAGCGCGACTGCAATCCGCGAAGTGCAGTCGCTGGTCTACCGCGCCGAAGCCGCTGCCGATGCGCCGCTCAGTCCGCCCGCACGAGGTGAAGGTACGTTCAACCCAGGTGAATGGCAGGCGCACCGCGCACTGGTTCCAGGCGAAGCGCTGCTGTTCCGTTACTCTGCGCTAACCTTCAACAGCCACCGCATCCACTATGACCTGCCCTACGCCCGTGATGTCGAACGCTATCGCGGTCTTGTGGTTCACGGTCCGCTTATGGCGACCATGCTGCTTGACCTTGCCGCGCGCGAATTGGGCGATAACACTCTGAAAAGTTTTGCCTTCCGCGGGATATCACCTGCCGTAGCCGGGGAAATGCTGCACCTGGTGCTGCGCAGCAAGGATGCAGCATTCGAACTGGGTGCCTACGCCGCCGACGGCCGCCAGGTGATGAGCGCCAGCGCGGCCGTTTGATCAGTCGAGCCGGACCTTGCCGCGCCCTGCCTTGATCGTTCCACGCTTTTTCTTGCCTTCCAGCCGCTCGCCCTTGTTGATCCGGTTGAGGCGGCTCTTGGCGCGCTTTTCGGGGAGGTTGAAGGCCTCCTCGATCAGCTTGCCCAGCCGCACGCGGGCATCGTCGCGGTTGGCTTCCTGGGTACGAAAGCGCTGTGCAGAAAGCAGCAGTTCGCCCTTGGCGGTCATTCGGCTCCCCGCGAGCTGCTTCAGCCGCGCGAACACCTCGACCGGCAGGCGCAAGGCATAGACGTCGAGCCGCAGCTGCACCGCGCTGGCGACCTTGTTGACGTTCTGTCCGCCGGGGCCGGAGGCAGTGATGAAGCTCTCGCTGGCCAGCGCGATCGCACGGTCGATCGCTTCAAGCGGGGTGGTCGACATCGCCAAAACCCAGGGCATGAAAATCTGCCGGCACCGGCGCGCGGGCCGCGACCGGCGGTTTGTCGCCGCGCGGAACCGTCAGCGCCAGGGCATGAAGCATGGCCCGCTTCGCGCCCTTGCCGTCGCCATAGACCGGATCGCCCAGCAGGGCATGGCCAAAGGCCTCGGCGGCATGGATCCGGATCTGGTGGGTGCGGCCGGTTTCAGGGCGGAACTCGACCAGGGTATTGCCACCGGTCTCGGCCAGCTTGCGCCAATGGGTGACCGAGGGCTTGCCCTTCTTTGCAGCAATCATCCGCCAGCCCTTTTCGGCGCTGCTGATCTTGCTCAGCGCCAGGTCGATGGTACCGGCGTCTCCGCTCACCGCGCCGGCGACCACGCCGAGGTAGACCTTGTCCACCTCGCGCGCCTCGAAAGCGGCATTGAACCGCTTGAGCGCCTTGGGATTGCGCGCCAGCAGCAGGCAGCCCGAGGTGTCGGTATCGATCCGGTGGACCGCAACCGGCACGCGCTGGAAGCCCAGCTTCAGCGCTTCGAGATAGTTCTCCAGGCTGAGCCCGCCTGCGCGTGGGCGCTCGATCGACAGGCCTGCGGGCTTGTTGATGATCAGCGCTTCGCCGTCTTCGAACAGGATCGGCAGCTGGATCATGCCAGCGCCCTGGCGATGCGGCGGCAGGCTTCGTCAAGCGCCTCCTGGTCGGCGGCGAAGCTGATGCGAAAACCGTCCTTGCCGCCGAAGGCCGAGGCGGCGACCACCGCGACGCCGTGATCGAGCAGGTGCAGGCACAGCGCCTCGTCATCACCGAAGCGCGCCATGTGCGGCGCGGCATCGACCAGGCAATAGAACGCGCCGTCGGGCACCGGGGTCGACAGCCCGGGGATGGCATTGATTGCCGCCACCACCGCGTCGCGGCGTGCGCGGAACACGTCGCACCAGGCGGCTAGATAGTCCTGCGGCCCTTCGAACGCGGCCACTGCAGCGGCCTGGCTGATCGAGCAGGGATTGCCCGACGAATGCGATTGCAGCTTGCCCATGGCCTTGATCAGCCAGTCCGGCCCGGCGGAAACACCGATGCGAAAGCCGGTCATCGCATGGCTTTTCGACACCCCTGAAACGGTCAGCACGCGGTCGGCAAGATCGGGGCATTGCGCCGCCAGAGTGGCGTGGGCGCCGGGCGTGTAGCGCAGCATCGCGTAGATATCGTCGGACAGCACCATGACCTGCGAATGCTTCCGCAGCACCGCCCCGATCGCATCGAGTTCAGCCGCCGGATAGGTCGATCCGGTCGGGTTGCCGGGGCTGTTGAGCAGCAGCCAGCGGGTGCGCGGGGTAATCGCGGCATCAAGCTGCGCCGCAGTGATACGGTAACCGCCGGGGGCATGGGTCGGCAGGTCGATCGGCACGCCGCCGGCAAAGCGGACGATTTCCGGGTAGCTGACCCACCACGGCGCCGGAATCAGCACTTCGTCGCCGGGATCGAGCGTGGCCAGCAGCGCGTGGAAGATCGCCTGCTTTCCGCCCGAACTGACAATCACCTGCTCCGGCAGGGCAGCGATCCCCAGGTCGCGGGCAAAATGCAGTGCTGCCGCCCGGCGCAGCGCGGCGGTTCCAGCAACCGGGGTATAGCGCGTCTGCCCCTCGTCGATCGCGCGCTTGGCCGCTGCGGCGACGTGGGGCGGGGTGGCGAAATCGGGCTCGCCCACCGCCAGCGAGACGATGTCGGCCCCGGCCTCGCGCAGGGCGCTGGCCCGGTCGCTCATCGCGGCAGTGCGCGATGGCGCAATCCGCGAAAGGGCGGCGGAAGTCTTCACAGCAGGCGCGCCGGCATAAGCCCGCGCAGGGCATTGCCGACGAAGAACCCGTTCGCCAGATCGTCGAGGGTAACCGGTCCTTCGGTCGCCGTGCCCGCTTCGATCAACGAATGGCGCAGAACCCCGGGAAGCAGGCCGAGCGCGGCAGGCGGCGTGATCAAGGTATCGCCGCGCGCCACGAACAGGTTGGTGAAGCAGCCTTCGGTCAGCAAGCCGTCGTCGCGGATCAGCAGCGCCTCTTTCGCCCCGGCGCCGCGTGCCACGGCCAGGCCGTCCTCGTAGAAACCGCGGTCGCTCGTCTTGTGGCGCAGCCGCCAGTCGCCCGGATCAACCGGCAAGCGCAGCACCGCGCAGGGCAGCGGATCGGGAAGGGGATCGGGCAGCGCGGCAAGATCGAGCACATAGGCGCCGCTGCGCGCCACGCAGAGCCGTAGCCTGGCTGGCGCCTCGGCATCGAAACACAGCGCCTGAATCGCGTTGCGCACCGCGTGGCGGTCGAAGGCGAAGCCCAGCTCTGCCGCGCTGGCCTTGATCCGTTCGAGATGCAGTTCGAGCAGCGGCACACCCTCGTCCGGGGTAAAGCGCATCGTTTCGATCAGATCGGCCCCGGTGGCACCCAAACGCACGAATCCCCCCTTGATCAGGCTTTCGCGCCATTCGGGCAGGCAGTCCGAATCCGCGACGATGGCCGATCCAACGCCCAGCACGGCCCGGCCCCGTCCGTTCTCTTCGGGCGTCAGGCGCAGGGTGCGGATTGCCACATTGAAGGCGGTCTCGGAAGCCCCGCCGTCGCCCGGCGGGTCGATCCGTCCGATCGCCCCGCAATAGGGACCGCGCGCGTCGCGCTCGTTGGCCTGGATCAGCTCCATCGCGCGGATCTTGGGCGCGCCGGTGATCGATCCGCAGGGGAACAGCGCGCGCAGCACAGCAGCGGCGCCGCGACCGGGCTGGAGCCGCGCAGTGACGGTGGTGACCATCTGGTGCACGGTCGGGTAACTCTCGACCGCAAAGGGCCGGTCCACCTTGACGCTGCCCGCTTCCGCCACGCGCGACAAATCGTTGCGCATCAGATCGACAATCATCAGGTTTTCGGCGCGGTCCTTTACCGATGCAGCCAGCTCGCCCTTCAGCAGCGCGTCCCCTGCCGCATCGCGGCCGCGCGGACGCGTGCCCTTCATCGGCTTGACCCGTGCCATGCTGTCCTTGAGCGCAAAAAACAGTTCGGGCGAAAGGCTGAGCAACCAGTGAGACCCGTCGAACAGCACACCCCCATAGCCTGCCCCCGCTGCCGGACGCAGCGCCGCATAAAGCCCCAGCGGGTCGCCGCGATACGATCCAGCCAGGCGGAAGGTCAGGTTGGCCTGATAGATATCGCCCGCTGCGATCGCTTCTTCCATCGCGGCAAAGGCGCGGGCGTAGCCCCCGGGTGAAAGCTGCGGATCAAGCGGGCCGACACTGGCTGGCCCCAGGCTACGCGCAGCCAGCCATGCCGGAACATCGGCAGCGGCAATCGTCTCGTGATTGGCAAAGGCCCCGAACCAAAGCAGCGGTCCATTGGCGCCGGTGCGCGTCGCGGCGAGCGGTGCCAGCCTTTCTTCCAGCGCAAGCCCGGCCTCATAGGCCAGATAGCCCGCCAGGTGATGTCCGGCACAGTGCAGCGATTCGATTTGCTCAAGTGCGCCTTCAACCTCATTCGGGCGTCGGGCAATGACGACATGAAGCGGATTTTCGTACAGTCGAGCGGCGCTCGCCCCGTCAGGTCGGGCATCGTCAAGCAGGATGAACGGCGCAGCCATGACGCCGCTCTAGCCGCGGCGCGCGCGACTTGCAAAATGCCTCTCGTGCAGGAACTTCACGCGGTCTATGCGGCAGTTCGTGACGGAATTCGAAGCGGGAGCGCAGTTACCCATGGATGACATATACATTGGCTTGGCCGGCAATGGTGAAAAGCAGGTTCTCAAGCTGGGTAAGGCCAACCGCCACGGCCTGATCGCCGGGGCAACAGGAACCGGCAAGACGGTAACGCTGCAGACCATCGCCGAACAGTTCAGCCAGGCCGGGGTGCCGGTTTTTCTGGCCGATGTGAAGGGCGACCTTTCCGGGATCTGCATGGCCGGCAGTGACAGCTTCGCCCATGCCGACAAGATCAAATCGCGCGCTGCCGAACTGGGCATCGATCCTTTTGAATACCACGATAATCCGGCGGTGTTCTGGGATCTCTACGGCAAGAAGGGCCATCCGATCCGCACGACGATTTCGGAAATGGGTCCGCTGCTGCTGTCGCGCCTGCTTGGTCTCAACGATACCCAGGAAGGGGTGCTGACCGTCTGCTTCAAGTGGGCCGATGACAACGGATTGCTGCTGCTCGATTTCGACGACCTGCAGCAGGTCCTGATGACCTGCGGTGACAAGGCCAGTGAACTGGCGACCACCTACGGCAACATTTCCAAGGCCAGCGTCGGCACGATCCAGCGCCAGCTGCTGTCGTTCGAAAGCCAGGGCGCAGACATGTTCTTTGGTGAGCCGGCGTTCGAGATCAACGATTTCCTGCGCTGCGACGACAGCGGCAAGGGGATCATCAACATCCTCGCAGCCGACCAGCTGATGCAGAACCCCAAGCTCTATTCCACCTTCCTGCTGTGGCTGATGAGCGAACTGTTCGAAGCGTTGCCCGAAGTCGGCGATCCGGAAGAGCCCAAGCTGGTGTTTTTCTTCGACGAAGCCCACCTGCTGTTCGAAGACGCGCCCAAGGCGCTGTTCGACAAGGTCGAACAGGTCGTCCGGCTGATCCGTTCCAAGGGTGTCGGGGTCTATTTCATCAGTCAGAACCCGATCGACATTCCCGAAAAGATTGCCGGGCAACTGGGCAACCGGGTGCAGCATGCACTGCGCGCTTTCACCCCGCGCGACCAGAAGGCGATCAAGGCCGCTTCGGAAACCTTCCGGATCAACAAGGACCTTGATGTCGAAACCGCGATCACCGAACTCAAGGTCGGCGAAGCGCTGGTTTCGACGCTGGACGATGACGGCGCGCCGACCGTGGTCCAGCGCACTCTAGTGGCGCCGCCGCGCAGCCGGCTTGGCCCGGTGAGCGACAAGGAGCGCGCGATCATCCAGTCGATCAGTCCGTTCGACGGCAAGTACGACACTGCGGTCAATCGCGAGAGCGCCGCCGAAGTGCTGAGCCAGAAGGCGGCCGATGCGGCTGCCGCGGCCCAGGTGGTCGACGAGCAGGGCGTCGACGCCCAGCGGGCCCAGCCGCGCGCCACGCCCAGCATGTGGGAAAGGGCCGGCAAGGCCGCGTTCGGCGCCGCGGCTGCTTCGGCCGGGACGATGATCGCGCGCAGCGTTACTGGACGCCGTTCGAGCGGCAATGTCGGCGCTTCGGCGGCCAGCGCCGCGGCGGGGGCGATTGGTACTGCGTTGGGCGGGGCCATGCTGGGCCGCTTCGCGCGCGGATTGCTGGGCGGACTGCTGCGCTGATCGAAGGGTAAGCGCTCTTCGTCGAGCGGGACCGTTGCATTTGCAACCAAGCTGGGGTGATAGGGCGGCAAAGCCGTCACACACTTCAGGGAACGTTACTCCATGCGCCGCTTGCTGCTTGCCTCCTCGCTGATTTCGCTTGTCTGTGCCGCCCCGGCGCTGGCTCAGGCACCCGTTGGCGCCGCCGCGACGCTGCCCGACGTGCCGAAGGGGCAGTTGACCGACGCGGTGAGGCCTTCGGCCTATCGCCTCGATCTGACGGTCAATCCGGACAAGGACCGTTTCAGCGGCAAGGTCGAGATCGACGCCGTGCTAAAGGCGTCAAGCAGCTATGTCGATCTGCACGGCCGCGACCTGAACATTACCAGGGCCGTCGCCACGGTGGGCGGCAGGACCTATGTCGGAACCTGGCGTGACGTCGATCCCAGCGGGGTTGTTCGCCTGAGCTTTGCCGAAACCCTGCCTGCTGGCGCGGTTACCTTCGCTTTCGATTATGATGCGGCGTTTCAGAGCAGCCCTGCGGGCATGTTCCGGGTCAAGGTCGGTGATGACTGGTATTCGTGGACCCAGTTTGAATCGATCGATGCGCGTGCCGCTTTCCCGTCGTTCGACCAGCCCGGCTACAAGCAGCCGTTCACGGTGACCTTGCGCACCAAACCCGGCCAGGTTGCGGTCAGCAATGCGCCGGAGGTGTCGAAGACCCTGGAAGACGGCCTGGAGGTTCACCGCTTCGCCCCGACGCTGCCGCTGCCGACCTATCTGGTGGCGATGATGGTCGGGCCGTTCGCGGTAGCCGAAGGCACCGTTCCGCCCAGCCCGCAGCGCGCCACGCCGCTGCCGCTGCGGATCGTCACGACCAAACAGAATGCCAAGCAGATGACCTTTGCCCTGGAAGGATCGAAGGGCATCGTTCGCCATCTCGAAGCCTATTTCAACCAGGCCTTCCCCTATCCCAAGCTGGACCAGATCACGACGCCGATCTTGCCCGGCGCGATGGAAAACGCCGGCGCCGATCTCTATGCTGACCCGATCCTGATCATGGATGAGACCGCCTCGACCAGGCAGAAGCGCGATTTCGGCATGATCGTCAGCCACGAACTGGCGCACCAATGGTTTGGCGATCTGGTGACGCCGACCTGGTGGGACGACATCTGGCTGAACGAAAGCTTTGCCAACTGGATGGGCTATCGCATCGGCGGCGAATGGCGGCCGGATCTCAACATCGGGGCAGGCGCCCTGGTCGAAGGCTTTGGCGCGATGAGCACCGACGCACTTCTTGCCGGACGGCCGATCCATCAGGCGATTACGACGAATGCCCAGATCGACGAAGCCTTCGATTCGATCACCTATGGCAAGGGCGGCCATGTCGTGGCGATGATCGCGGGTTATATGGGCGACACCAAGTTCCGCGACGGCGTGCGTCGCTACATGGCCGCGCACAAGTACGGCAATGCCACCAGCAAGGACTTCTTCGCTGCCATGGCCGAAGCGGCCGGCGATCCCCGGATTATCCCGGCGATGCAGAGCTTCACCGATCAGCAGGGCGTTCCGCTGGTGACATTCAGCCGCGGCAAGGGCGGTGCTTATACCGCCACGCAGAGCCGCTATGTCCGGCTGGGCACGCAGGGGCCGGACACGCGCTGGGGCGTGCCTCTGTGCCTTCGCCGGATCGGCGCGACCACGCAGAGCTGCCAACTGCTGACCGACAAGAGCGCGGCTGTGAAGCTGCCGGGCAAGGGCGCCTTCATTCCGAATGCCGGGGGCACGGGATATTACCGCTTCGAATTGCCCACGGCCGATTGGGACGCACTGATCGCACGGGCCTCGGCCCTGTCCAGCGGGGAAGCGCTGGCGCTAGACGATTCGCTGCTGGCCAGCTTCCGCGCCGGCCGGGCCAGTCCGGATCAGCTGATCGCATCGGCGCGCGAACTCGCCAAAAACAAAGACAGCTATGCCAGCGCTGCCGGGATCGACACCCTGCAGGCGCTTTACGGCAGCGGCATGCTCGATGAGGCGGGCAAGGCCGGCTATCGCCGTCTGGTGGAAAGCCTTTACCGCCCGCGCCTCGCCGCGCTGGGCTTCGATCCGCGCGCCGGGGCCTATGCCAAGGAAGATCCAGAGAAGTCGGAACAGCGCGCACAGATCGTCGGCCGACTGGCCGTCACGGCCCGCGATGCAGCGGTGCGCAAGCAGCTTGGCCAGGCTGCGCGGGACTATCTTGCTGGCAAGTCCGACGCGATCGACCAGTCGTGGCTGGGCCTGGGCCTTGGCATCGTCGTTGAAGAAGGCGGTCTGGCCGCGGCCAAGGACCTGGCCGACAAGGCGCTTGCCTCGCAGGATTCGGTGTTCCGCCCGGCGTCGCTTGGCGTGATTGGCGGCAGCGGCAAAGCCGATGTGGCGAAGTGGATCCTGACCGAATTCCAGGACAAGCGGCTGCGCCCCAATGAACGGCTCAGCCTGATCGGCGGCGTGGTCCGGACAAGCGAAACCCGCGACATCGGCTTTGCCTGGCTCAAGTCGAATTTCGACGCACTGATGAACAGCGGCGGCGGCATCTTCTTTGCCTCGCGGCTGCCGCAGATCGTCGGCGGGTTCTGCTCGGTCCGTGATGCGGACGAGATCGCCGCGCTGATGCGGCCCAAGCTGGCGGGCAAGACCGGTGCGCTGGAACTTGAACGGACAATCGAGCGCGTGCGCAGCTGCGGCGTGCTCAAGGACGCGCGCGGGGCCGAGGCATCGCGGGCCTTCGCCAAGCTGAAGTAGAATTCAAGCCGCAGGCAGGCGGATCGTCGCGGTCAGGCCGGCAATCGCGCCAGTCGCGGCGGGGCGGTTGGTCAGTTCCAGCCGGCCGCCATGCTGTTCGGCAATGGCGCGGGCCAGGGCCAGACCCAGGCCCGCTCCGCCAGTGGCGCTGTTGCGCGACGGATCGCCGCGGACGAAGGCTTCCTGCATGCGGCCGATGTGCTCCTCGGCAATGCCCGGGCCATCGTCCCCGATCCGGATCACGATGTCGTCGTTGTCCCGGGTTAGCGCGATCCGCGCGGTCTTGCCGTAACGCAAGGCGTTGGCGACCAGATTGCGGACCGCGCGGCGCAGCCAGGTCGGACGGACGTTCAGGACAATGCGCTGGACAGGCGTAAATTCGACTGCTTCACCCAGATCTTCGAACTCCTCGGCGACCTGGCCGATCAGCGCGGTGAGATCGGTCGGTTCGCGCGGATCGCTTGGCCGCCCGACCCGCGCAAGCGAAAGGATATCGTCGAGCGTGCGGACAATGTCCTCGATCGTCGCGGCCATCCGGCTGCGTTCGCCTTCGTCCTCGACGCCTTCGATACGCACCCGCAGGGCCGCCAGCGGAGTCTTGAGATCGTGGCCGATCGCACCGAGCATGACGTCCTTTTCGTCCAGCAGCGAAGCGATCCGCCCCTCCATCGCATTGTGCGCGGTGATCAGCCGGCGCATGTCATCGGGCCCCTGCGGGGCAAGCTGGCCCTGGGTGTCGCGGGTCGTGGCGAACTGTTCGGTGCGCAGGGTCAAGGCCTGCAGCGGACGGGTCAGCCGCCCGAGGATCAGGGCAATGACGCCGACCAGCAGGCCGTAAAGCAGCAGGGTCTGGCCGACGAGAGTCAGCCCGGGGCGGAAGCCCGCCGCGGGGACCAGCACACGGGCGATCAGCCAGCGCGGATTGTTGTCCATCCTGACCGCGGCAAGCATGACGCGATCGGGCTTGAGCAAGCGGCGATCGGGGCGCAGCCGGCGCCGCTCATCCAGCCGGCGCTGAGCCGGAAGGTCATCAACAAAGGCCCGGTGAATCACCCGGACATCGGCAAAGTCGATGCCCTGTTCGGTCAGCACCCGGCGCAGTTCGGCCTCGCTCTCGGCGTCGCGGCGGTCGGTCGGCAGCATTGCTACAGCATCAGCCACCTGCAGCCGCATGCCGCGGGGGCGGGTTCGCGTGATCGGCGAATCTTCCGGAATCAGCGCAACGTCGCCGCGCGCCACCGGCAGCAGGCGCATTGCCGCAGTGTGCACCAGCGCGGCGTTGCGGCGGTCATTCTGCGCCGAGTAGAGCAGGGTCGCGCTGATCGCCTGGGCCAGTAGCAAGGCGAGCGCCACCGCCAGGAGCAATTGCCCCTGCAAGCTGCGGGGCCACAACCGGCGAAGCGGATTGGCGGGCACGTGCGTGCTAGTCCTGCGGAGCGGATACGCGCCGGACGTCGGCAGCGAGCATATAGCCGCCGCCCCAGACGGTCTGGATCAGGGTCGGATTGCGGCTGTCCGGTTCGATCTTGCGGCGCAGGCGGCTGACCTGGTTGTCGACCGCGCGGTCGAACAGGTGCGCCTCGCGCCCCTGGACCATGTCGAGCAGCCGGTCGCGATCAAGCACCTGACGGGGATGTTCGACAAAGGCCATCAGCAGGCGGAATTCAACCGAAGAGATTGGCACCAGGGCGGCATCGGGGGCGGTGAGGCGGCGCTTGAGCGGATCGAGCGTCCAGCCTTCAAATTCGAACAGTTCGTCTTCGGCTGGACTGGTTCCGCCCTTCGCGGCGCGGCGCAGGACCGAGCGGATCCGCGCGACCAGTTCGCGCGGCTCGAAAGGCTTGACCACATAGTCGTCGGCACCGATCTCCAACCCGACCACGCGGTCCATCGCTTCGCCCTTGGCAGTCAGCAGGATGGTGGGGATGCCGCGGGTTTCCGACAGGTGCCGGCACAGCGACAGACCGTCCTCGCCCGGCATCATGATGTCGAGCAGGACGATGTCGGGTGCCCCGTCACGCAGCGCCGATCGCGCTTCCGCGGCGTTGGCGGCCTGCAGCACGCCAAACCCCTGGCGCGACAGATAGTCGGCCAGGGGCTGGCGCAGGGCCTCCTCGTCATCGACGAGGAGGATGCGGGATTGCACTGCGTCGTTCATGCGGGCGCAGGGTCAGCGTTAGCCGGCCGGCGGCGGCGGCATGTCGTCGCCCATCTGACCACGCATGCCTTTCATGTGGCTGCGCATCTTGGCCATGGCCGCCTTGCGCTCTTCCGGGGTGACCTTGCCGTCACGATTGGTGTCGGTCATGTCGAAGTGCTTGAGCGCGCCGGCGACGGCTTCGTCCCTGGTCACTGCGCCGTCCTTGTTGGTATCGGCCATCTTCATCATCATGCCGCCGCCGCGGCCGTGCCTGCCGCCGTGCCGGCCCATCTTGCCGCCTTCATCGCCCATCGCCATGCCGGCGTGGTCGCCGTGGTTCTGGTGGCCGGCCATGAATTCGGCGCGCGACAGTGCGCCATTGCGGTCGGTGTCCATCGCATCGAACTTCTTGCCCATCATCGCGGCGCGGTCGGCCTGGTCGATCCTGCCGTCGCCATTGGCGTCGTGCTTGGCGAACATTGCTTCGGCCTTGGCCTGCGCATCGGCGCGGGTCACGGTGGCATTGGCGTCGGGGCCGCCCCAGCCGCGCTGGTCCTGGGCTGCGTGCGCAATCCCGGCAGCGGCCAGAACCATGGCAACGGCCGACAGGCCCTTGGTGATCGTCTTCATCGCTAAACTCCTTCAATCGGAAACAGGTGAAGCCGCAGAGCCTGTCAAGGGGGGAGGGGGAACCTTGGCTCTGCGGCTTCCTGTACGCTTTGTAGGCTGCGGATGTCGCGCGATTATGCCGCGCGGCACCCTATTTGTCGCAATTTGTCGCAGGCTTCGCAGGGCGTTCATCCCGGCGACACCTGCCGCCTTCAACCCATGACGAAGGCGTTGAGCTTGTTGCCGTCGGGGTCGCGGAAATAGGCAGCATAGAAACCGCCGTCGCCGCGCGGTCCGGGCGCGCCTTCATCGCTGCCGCCATGGTCGAGCGCGATCTTGTAGAGCCGGTCGACCTGGTCCTGGTCGCGCGCTTCGATCGCCACCATCACCCCGTTGCCGACCGTCGCGGCCGCACCATCGAACGGCTTGGTCGCGGCAATCCCGCAGCCGCCGCCCGGGGTGCCCCAGGCGATGAAAGTGTCGAACTCCATCATGCGCCCGGTGCCCATTTCTGCCGCGATCGCGTCATAGAATTGGGCTGCGCGCGGCAAGTCGTTGGTGCCGACGGTGACATATCCGATCATGATCCTGCTCCTTTGCGAGTCGGGTAGAACATTACAGGAACAAAGCTGCGGTCACAAGGGTGCGCAGGCATCCTTGAGCCAGGCCAGCGCTGCACCATCGAGTTGCGGCGATAGCAGCGCCCAAACCCTGGCGTGATAGGCGTTCCACCAGTCGACCTCTTCGCGCGTCAGCAGGCTGTCATCGACCAGGGTATGGTCGATCGGCGCAAAGGTCAGGGTTTCGAAGCCATAGTATTCGCCTTCCTGCCCGGCGATCGTGCGGCGCTCGACCAGCACCAGGTTTTCGGTGCGGATGCCGAAGTCGCCCGCTTTGTAGTAGCCGGGCTCGTTCGAAAGGATCATGCCGGGCAGCAGTTCCTGCCCGGTACCGGCCTGGCCGCCTTGGGCCTTGGCGATGCGTTGCGGCCCTTCGTGGACCGAAAGGAAGCTGCCGACGCCGTGGCCGGTGCCGTGGGCATAGTCGACCCCGGCCTGCCACAGCGCATAGCGCGCCAGCGTATCGAGCTGGCTGCCGACGGTGCCCTTGGGGAAAACGGCCAGGGCGAGCATGATGTGGCCCTTGAGGACGCGGGTGAAGCGGTCCTTGTGTTCGGCGCTTGGCTCACCCGGTCCGATCCACACCGTGCGGGTGATGTCGGTGGTGCCATCGGCATACTGCCCGCCGGAGTCGACAAGGTAGACCGACGATGGCGCGATAGGGATATTGCTGTGCTCGTCGACCTTGTAGTGCGGGCTGGCGGCGTGCGGCCCGGCGGCGCTGATCGTGTCGAACGACAGGTCGCGCAGCAATCCGGTTTCCTCGCGAAACGCCTGGAGCCGCGCCGCCGCGGACAACTCGTCAAGCCCGCCCTTGGGCGCTTCGATGCTCAGCCAGTGCAGGAACCGGGCGATGGCCGCGCCGTCGCGGGCCTGAGCGGCGCGCTGCCCGGCCTGTTCGGCGGGGTTCTTGACCGCCTTGGCCAGCACGGTCGGGTCGGTCAGCTCGACGACCTGCGCGCCCGCGCCGGACAGCGCGGCGAAGACCGCCTGGACCGAGCGCTCTGGATCGACCGCGACCTTCTTGCCGGCCAGCGCCTGCAATTGCGGGACGAAAGCTTCGCGTGTGCGAACCGTCACCGCGTTGCCGAGGTGCGCGCGCAGCTCGGGCGTGACCTTGTCCTCGGCGATGAACAGCTCGGCGGTGCCGTCGGCATGGGCAAGGACAAAGGACAAGGCGACGGGCGTGCGCTCGACATCGCTGCCGCGAATGTTGAGCAGCCAGGCCACCCCGTCGAGCGCCGATACCACCGCCGCGTCCAGCCCGCGCGCGGTCAGCCATTCGGCGACGTCGCTGCGCTTGGCTTCGCTCGACTGACCGGCCAGATCGGTCGGGTGAACCAGAGCCGGGGCCAGGCTGGGCGCAGGCTGATCGGACCAGATCGCGTCGATCGGATTGCCCTCGACCGGGACCAGACTGGCGCCCCTGGCTTTCAGCGCGGTCGTGGCGGCATCGACCCACGGCTTGCCATGAAGCCACGGATCGAAGCCGATCTTCGCTCCTTCACGCGCATTCTCGCCCAGCCAGGCGGCGAGCGAGGTGGCGGGAACCGACTGGTATTCGAACAGGCGGCCATCCACCTGCTCACGCACCTGCAGGGTGTAGCGCCCGTCGACGAACACCGCCGCCTTGTCGGCCAGCACCGCCGCGCTGCCGGCCGATCCGCCGAAGCCGGTCAGCCAGGCGAGCCGCTGGGCATAGCCGCCGACGTATTCGCTCATGTGCTCGTCCGAGATCGGCACCACGAACCCGTCGAGGCCGCGTTTCTTCAGTTCCTTGCGCAGCGCGTCAAGCCGCGCTTCGTGGGTGTTCATCAGCATGGGTTGCAGTCCTTCTGCCCCCAACATAGAGCCGGATCATGGCTCTTACCACACCCCCCGTCGCCGCGAAGCATCCGCACGTCGAAACGCAACACGGGATTGCGCTGTCCGACTACTATGCCTGGCTGCGCGATCCGGGCTATCCCGAGGTCAAGGATCCCGCGATCCTCGCCCATCTCGAGGCCGAGAACGCCTGGTTCGAGAGCCGCATGGCCGGCCAGCAGGACCGCATCGACATGCTGTTCAAGGAGATGCGCGCGCGGATCAAGGAGGCCGACAAGTCGGTCCCGCAAAGGGACGGCGACTGGCTCTACTGGATCGAGTTCGAGGAAGGCGCCGAATACAAGAAGTGGTGGCGCAAACCTGTGGCCGGCGGGCCGGACGAACTGATCCTCGACGAGGTCGCCCTCGCCGCCGGTCTCGACTATTTCCGCCTCGGCGCGATCGCGGTGTCGAACGATGGCAAGCTGCTCGCCTGGTCGGTCGATGACAACGGCTCGGAACGCTTTACCGCGCGGATCAAGGTGATCGCCACCGGCGAAATGCTCCCCGATGAGATCCCCGGCACGCTGTCCAGCCTGGTCTGGGTCGCGCAGGACAAGGGCCTGGTCTACAGCCTCGCCAACGAGCAGTGGCGCATCGACAATGCCCGGCTGCACTGGCTCGGCACGCCGATCTCAAGCGACGTTGAGCTTTACCACGAAGACGACGAAGGTTTCCGCGTCGGCGCCTCGCTTTCGGCCAATGAGGAATGGCTGATCATCGGTACCTCGGATCACGAAACCAGCGAGATCAGGCTGGTGCCGACCGCCGATCCGCTGGCCGCTCCGATCCTGATCTGGCCGCGCCAGACCGGGGTCGAGTACGATGTCGACCTGATTGAGGACATCGTCTTCATCCACTCCAATGCGCACCACGAGAACTTCACTATCGACTTTGCCCCGCTGGCCGAGCCGACCGTCACCGCGCCGCTGATCGCGGGCAGCGACGACGTCTATCTGACCGGGTTCGAACTGTTCGCGGATTTCTGGGTGGTCGAAAGCCGGGTCCGCGGGCTCGACCATATCGAGGTGCGCTATTACGGCGACGATGACCGGGTCGAGCCGATCGACTTTCCCGAAGCGAGCTATGTCGCCGGGCTGGGCGACAACCCCGAATGGGCAGTGACCACGCTGCGATTGTCCTACGAAAGCATGGTCAGCCCAGCCTCGGTGATCGACTACGATGTCGCGGCGCGGACGTTGACCACGCTGAAAGTCCAGGAAATCCCCTCGGGCTACGACGCCGCGCTCTACGCCACCGAACGACTGGAGATCGCGGCGCGCGACGGGACCATGGTGCCAGTCAGCGTGGTCTACCGCAAGGATCGCCAGCCGGGCGGGCCACTCCATCTTTACGGCTACGGCGCCTACGGCATCGCGATCGACCCCGGCTTCTCGACCACGCGGCTTAGCCTGGTCGACCGCGGCTTCGCCTATGCCATCGCCCACATCCGCGGCGGCGACGATCTGGGCCGGGCGTGGTACAAGGCGGGCAAGCTGGCAGCGCGGACCAACACCTTCACCGACTTCGTCGATGTCGCCAAGGGCCTCATCGAGCACGGCTATACCGCCGCGGGCAAGATCAGCATCTCGGGCGGCTCGGCCGGGGGCGAGCTGATGGGCGCGGTGATCAATTCAGACCCCGACCTGTGGGGCGCGGTGGTCGCCCATGTGCCCTTCGTCGACGTGCTCAACACAATGCTCGACGCCAGCCTGCCGCTGACCCCGGGCGAATGGCCCGAATGGGGCAACCCGATCGAGGACAAGGCCGCGTTCGAACTGATCCGCAGCTACAGCCCCTACGATCAGGTCAAGGCCCAGGCCTATCCGCCGCTGCTGGTCACCGCCGGGCTCAATGACCCGCGGGTGACCTATTGGGAGCCGGCCAAATGGGTCGCCCGGCTGCGCGAACTTAAGACCGACAACAACGAACTGCTGCTCAAGACCAACATGGGCGCGGGCCACGGCGGCAAGTCGGGCCGGTTCGAGAGCCTCAAGGAAACGGCGGAGGAGTTCGCTTTCATCCTGTGGCAGCTGAGCATCTAGGCCTAGACGGTCTCTTCGCCTTTCCAGCGTTCGATTGCTTTCATCGCCGGCTTGGGCAGGTCCATCTCCTTGGCCAGCTCGGCAATCAGGTCGCGCGCGGGCGGGTGCACTTCGCCAAGTCGGACGTAGAGCGCGGAATTGGTGAAGATCAGACCGAAACCGCCGCGATCGCCGAAGCGCGGGGTTTCCTTGGGCAGAGGCGCAGGATCGAACCCGGGCACCAGTTTCCATTCCAGTGCCAGCTTGCGGCTGTTGAGCGTGATGAAGAGCTCTGGCGCGAGCGCCGCGAATGCGTCATCGGACAGCTTGGCGATCAATCCTGCAGCGATCGCCACCGCGTAGCGTTTGCGGCCATCCCGGGCGCGGTGCAGCCAGTCGAGCAGGAACGGCCCGGCATCGGGACCAAGCGGATCGGATCCGGCGCTTTGCAACAGCCGCACCGTCTCCTTGTGCACAGAGTGACCAAGGGGATCGCTGGCGACCGCGGCCTTGAACGCGGCCACGGCGATCTGGCGGCTGGCGACAGCGGCGGCGAGATCGTCTCGCAATGCTGCGAGCCGTTCGGCAGGCAGCGGCATCACCGTTTCGGGCAAGGTTACGATCCCGGCGAGGCGGTCATCGAGTTTGCCGATCCACTTCCCCCGGCCATAGACATAGCCGATCCGCCAATGTCTTTGCCCGCCGAAGATCGCGGTCCAGTGAAAGGCTTCGAACAGCGGCAGAAGGGCAATCGTGTGAACCTGTCCCCACACCAGCGACCGGCACACTCCGTCATCGACCGTCACTTTCAGCAGACCGGGAGCCAGGGCGCGCAACGATGCCTTCCAGGGCGTGCTGGTGAGTCGAACTGCGTCGCTTGGAACCTGACCTTTCCGCTCCAGCATCGAGAACGCGCCATGGTTCGTGAGTTGCCACCCTTCGGGCATGGCTGCACCAGCAATTTCGCGCACCGCTTCTAGTGACATGGGATCGAGCCGGTAACAGCCCCGCCCGCTGGCCGGATCATCGCGGTCGATCATCCACAGGTCCGCAATCGCATACCGGTTCAGGATGTCGTACGGCGTGCCCCAGGTGAAATTGTCGCCCAGCGCCACAGGCTGGTCCGTAATCGCCGGCGGTGAAAAGGCCTTCCATCCGGCCAGCAGTCGCCGTTTTTGGACCTGTCCGACGACAAACAGCACCACCCACAAGCCGAAGTAGGCTGCCGGAATCACGCTCAGCCAGATTGTGACCTTACCGGCCATGGCCTGCGCAGCGAGCACGACCATGGCACAAAGGATCAGAACGGCCTGGATGATCCGGCCGCCCAGCGCCATGACCGCCCAGGCCAGGATCGGGACCGACATGGTCAACCCGAGCAAGCCCGCCGCGAACAGCATGCCCGGCCAGCCCGGCCCTACCGCATGAGCCACCGGCGTCAACGCGCTGCGGATGCCCCAGGCAATGATCAGCGCAATCGCCACAGGAAAGACCAGCGGGTGGAACGGCACCGGCATGGTGCCGATCGGGAAGACCCAGCGAAAGCCCAGCTTGCGCCCCCACGTGCCCAAAGGCCCCTGCATGAACCAGCCGAACCGATTGGGCTTTTTCCCCGTCATGGCGCGGGCTATGCCACGAAACCATGGCGAAATTCCAAATGAACTTCACTGCCGGGCCCGGGCACATCGACGAGCTGGGCCACGTCAACAATGCGGTCTGGGTCACCTGGATCCAGGATCTGGCGACCGGCCACTGGGCCGCGGTGGCTGCGCCCGATCACCAGGCGGCCTATGTCTGGGTCGTGACCCGGCACGAGATCGACTATCGCGGCAATATCGCGCTGGGTGAAAGCGTGACCGGGGAGACCTTCATCCCGACCGGCCCGACCGGGGCGCGGTTCCAGCGCCGGGTCGATTTTCGCGCATCCGATGGCAAGGTGATCGTCAGCGCCAACACCACCTGGGCGATCCTCGATCGCGCCTCGGGCCGGCTGGTCCGGGTGCCCAGGGAAGTCGCCGAACCGTTCCGGCCCTTCGCCGACGAGGTTTAGCCCAGCACCTGCTCTACCGGCACGTAGTCATAGCCCAGGTCGCGGGCCACCGCCTCATAAGTGATCTGGCCTTCGTGGACGTTGAGGCCGGCGGCGAGGTGCGGGTTGGCCTTCAGCGCCGCCTTCCAGCCCAGATCGGCGATGCGCAGCGCGTGGGGCAGCGTGACGTTGTTGAGCGCATAGGTGCTGGTCCGCGCCACCGCGCCGGGCATGTTGGCGACGCAGTAATGGACGATCCCGTCGACGACATAGGTCGGATCGGCGTGGGTGGTTGCCTTGCTGGTTTCAAAGCAGCCGCCTTGGTCGATCGCGACGTCGACCAGCACCGCGCCGGGCATCATCGTCTTGAGCATGTCGCGGGTGACCAGCTTGGGCGCGGCGGCGCCGGGGACCAGCACCGCGCCGATCACCAGATCGGCCGCGGCAACCTCGCTCGCCAGCGCAGCGCGGCCCGAATAGAGCGTGCGGGCGCGTCCTTCGAAATGGCTGTCGAGCCGTTCGAGCACGCCCGGATCGCGGTCGAGGATGGTCACGTCGGCGCCCAGGCCGACCGCCATCTGCGCGGCGTTGAAGCCGACCACGCCGCCGCCGATGACCACGACCTTGGCCGGGAGCACCCCGGGGACGCCGCCGAGCAGCACGCCGCGCCCGCCGTTGGCCTTTTCCAGCGCGGTTGCGCCGGCCTGGATCGACATGCGTCCTGCAACCTGACTCATTGGCTTCAGCAGCGGCAGCGAATTGTCGATCCCGGTGACCGTTTCATAGGCGATCGCGGTGACCCCGGACTTGACCAGATCGGCGGTCTGTTCCGGATCGGGGGCGAGGTGGAGATAGGTATAGAGGATCTGGCCCTTGCGCAGCATCGCGCGCTCGACCGGCTGGGGCTCCTTGACCTTCACCACCATTTCGCAAGCGGCAAAGATCTCGGCGGCGGTCGGCTTGATCGCCGCGCCCGCTGCGACATAATCGGCATCGGACGAACCGATCCCGTTGCCGGCACCGGTCTCGACCCACACTTCGTGGCCATGCGCGACCAGTTCGCGCGCGCTTTCGGGCGTCAGGCCGACGCGGTATTCGTGGTTCTTGATTTCCTTGACGGTGCCGACGCGCATGGGAGCTCTCCGCAGATAGTCTTGTGCGCCTAGAGTACGCCGGTTCGCAGCGAATGTTTCTCCAGAGTTTGCCTTGGATTTGAGCCGATGCGGTGATATTTCCCGTCTTGTAGCCAACTGCCGGACAAATTTTCCATGGACCGTGCCGATATTGCCTTGCTCGAAGCGCTGCAGGACGACTCCTCGCGCTCGCTGGCCCAGCTGGCGGAGCTGGCCGGCGTATCGTCCTCGGCCTGCCACCGGCGGATCAAGGCGCTGGAGGACGCGGGCATCATCACCGGCTATGCCGCGCAGGTCGACAGCGGCAGGCTGGGTCTCAAGCTGCAGGCCTTCGTCGAGATCACCTTGACCAGCCAGAGCCGCGAGGCGATGGACCGGTTCGAGGCGGCGGTCGGCGATTTCGACGATATTCTGGAATGCCACCTGATGAGCGGTCAGGCTGACTACCTGCTGCGCGTCGCGGCGATCGATCTGGAGCAATACGACCGCATCCACCGCGATTGCCTGGCCCGCCTGCCCGGGGTTTCTGCGATGCGATCGGCCTTCGCGATCCGCCGGATCAAGCGCTGGCAGGGCTATCCGGTGCCGCGGGGCTAAGCCATTGCATTCGCGCCTCTGTGCGATAGGTTTGCGCATGTGAACGAACGCAAGCTCTCCGCCTGGGTCGAAGCCGGGGTGATCGACCCCGCGGCGGCAGCGCGGATCCGCGCCTTCGAAGGCCAGCACAGCCGCCCGCTGGCGCTGTGGGCGGTGATCGGGATCGGCGCGCTGGCGATTGCGCTGGGGCTGATCTCGGTGGTTGCGGCCAATTGGGATGCGATCCCGGCCACGGTCCGGCTGGGGATTCACCTTGCCCTGCTGGCGGGCGCGGCGATCGCGTTGTGGGTGCTGCGCGGGCGCAATGCCTGGGGCGAGGAGGCGCTGCTGTTCGTCTTCGGCGCGCTGGGGCTGACCTTCATGGGCCATATAGGCCAGGCCTATCAGACGACCTCCCCGCTGTGGCAGCCGCTGGCCATTTGGCTGGTGCTGTTCGCGCCGCTGTTCCTGCTGCGTGGGCAAAGCTGGCTGGCGGCGCTGGGGCTGGGCGGCGTGCTGATCGTCGCGGTGTGGAGCTTCGCCGCCGACCATGACGCGCGCGACGGATCGTTCCTGGTCTTTGCCCTGCCGACGGCGCTGCCCTTGGTCCTTGCCCCGCTGGGGGCGGTGCTGCGGGTGCGCTCGGACCGCGCGGCGTTCTGGCGGCGGCTGGAAGAGCTCGGCTTCGGCTATGCGCTGGGCGGGGCAAGCCTGATTGCCATAACGAGCGGGATACAGGAACGGGCGACTGGCTGGTATGCTGATCGGGCGTGGACGAACCTAATGATCTGGGCTGCTGCTGCGTTTGCAGCGGCGGCAGCGGTCTGGCTTGTTCGCTCCGACCGTTCGAACCGCACTGCTGCAGTCGTACTCGCTGCTGCGGGCATAGTAGCCCTGCTTGCATGGCCAATTCAGAGCATGCAGGTCGCGGGCGCGCTGCTGTTCATGGCGCTGTGGGCGGTGGTTGCGGCCTGCGCGCTGCGCGGCGGCTGGCGCGGGGTGTTCCAGCTCGCGGTCGCCGTGCTGGCGCTGCGGCTGATCGTGCTGAGCTTCGAGCTGGAGGATGACCTGCTGTCCAGCGGTGCCGGGCTGATCGTCTCGGGCCTGCTGATCCTGGGGATCGCGTGGGTCGCGGTGCGGGTGGCGCGCAAATATGCCCCGGCGAAGGAGGATGCGGCATGAACCGCGCGTTGCTCCATATCGCCGCGCTGACGCTGCCGCTATTCGGGCTTGGCGGAATGTGGCTCCAGGCCGATCGTCTCAGCCGCCAGGGCACCGAATGGGACGTGCCGATCCAGGGCTACGACCCGCGCGATCTGCTGCAAGGGCACTACGTGCAGTTTCAATATGACTGGCCAACCGGGCTGCCCGCTGACGGAAAGCGGTTCGACCTGACATTCGAAGACCTGTGCCTGACCGGGAACGCCCCGGTCATTACCAAAGTACAGGAACGGACCACGGAGGCTTGTCCCGGGTTCATTCGCGCTGGCGAAGCGCAGCAGGGGCGGCTCTATGCCTCGCGGTCCGAAGCACTGCGTCTGCAAGAACGGCTGCGCGATCCCCAACAACAAGGCGTGGTCCGCATCCGGCTGCGCCCCGATGGCCACATCACCCCGCTGCGCATCACCTTCCGCCCGCGTCCGCCGGAGCAGCGGACCGCGCCTTGACCGCCGATTCCGGCCTTGTCGGCACGCTGCTGGCGCGGATCGAGCGCTGGCGCGGTCCGGGCTTCACCACCATTGGCATCTGCGGCGCGCAGGGCTCGGGCAAATCCACGCTGGTCGCGGCGCTGGCCGGACAGCTAGCCGCGCAAGGTGTGCGGGTTGCGACGCTGTCGCTCGACGATCTTTACCTTACCCGCACCGCGCGGCAGCGGCTGGCGCGCGAGGTCCATCCGCTCTTCGCCACCCGCGGGGTGCCGGGGACGCACGACATCGCGCTTGGTCTCGCTGTGCTGGGCGCGCTGACGCAGGGCGAACCCGCACCCTTGCCGCGTTTCGACAAGGCCAGCGACGACCGCGCGCCCGAAAGCCAATGGCCCCGCGCTCCCGCCGATACCCAGGTGCTGCTGTTCGAGGGCTGGTGCCTTGGCGCCGGCCCGCAGGCGGAGGCCGCACTGGCCGAGCCGATCAATGCCCTCGAAGCCAACGAAGATCCGCAGGGCATATGGCGTCGCCACGCTAACGCGGCGCTCGCAGAAGACTATCAGCGCCTGTTCGCGCGGATCGATCGGCTGATTCTCCTGGCCGCACCGTCATGGTCCGTCGTCGCGACCTGGCGTGAGCAACAGGAGACCGATCTGCGGACCAAGGGCGGCGCTGCGGTAATGGACCCGGCCGGTGTCGCGCGCTTCATCCAGCACTACGAGCGGCTGACCCGTCACATCCTTGCGACCATGCCCGCCTATGCCGACCTCACCGTAAGACTCGGTCCGGAGCGCGAGGTGCTCGGCCTGGGCTAAAGCGGGCTGCCGTCCTTGTCGCGGTAGATCTCGCGGCGGCCGACGTGGTTGGCTGGGCCGACAAAGCCGTCGGCCTCCATCCGTTCGACCCATTTCGCCGCGGTGTTGTAGCCGACGCCAAGCTGGCGTTGGAGCCAGCTGGCGCTGGCCTTCTGGCTTTCGAACACGATCTGGCAGGCCTGGCGGTACTTGCGCTCGTCCGGGCTGTCGCTGGCGGTGGCGTCAAGATCGTCGAAGCCGAAGCCGCCGTCCTCGGGCTCTTCGGTGACCGAATCGACGTATTCGGGGCTGCCCTGGCCGCGCCAGAAATCGGCGATCCGCTCGACCTCTTCGTCACTGACGAAAGGCCCGTGGACGCGCATGATCGGCAGGGTGTTGGGCTTGTAGAGCATGTCGCCCTTGCCCAGCAGCTGTTCGGCGCCCTGTTCGCCCAGGATGGTGCGGCTGTCGATCCGGCTGGTCACGGCGAAGCTGATCCGCGTCGGCAGGTTGGCCTTGATCACCCCGGTGATGACATCGACCGAGGGGCGCTGGGTGGCCATGATCAGGTGGATGCCGGCGGCGCGGCTCTTCTGGCTGAGCCGCTGGATCAGCACTTCGACTTCCTTGCCGACGGTGACCATCAGGTCGGCCAGCTCGTCGACGATCACCACGATCTGCGGCAGCGGCTGGTAATCGAGCTGCTGTTCCTCGAACATCTCTTCGCCGGTGTCGGGGTCAAAGCCGATCTGGATGCGGCGGCCCAGCGGCTTGCCCTTGGCCTGAGCGGTGCGGACCTTGTCGTTGAAGCCCGAAAGGTTGCGCACCGACAGCTCGCTCATCTGGCGGTAACGCCGCTCCATCTCCTCGACCGCCCATTTCAGCGCGCGGACTGCCTTGGCCGGTTCGGTCACCACTGGCGACAGCAGGTGGGGAATATCGTCGTAGGACTTGAGTTCGAGCACCTTGGGATCGACCAGGATCAGGCGGCACTGCGCCGGGGTCAGCCGGTAGAGCAGCGAGAGCAGGATGGTGTTGAGCCCGACCGACTTGCCCGATCCGGTGGTCCCCGCCACCAGCAGGTGCGGCATGGTCGCCAGATCGGCGACGATCGGTTCGCCGGCGATGTCCTTGCCCAGGATGATCGGCAGCATGCCCTTGGCCCCGGCGAACTGTTCGCAGGCGACCAGTTCCTTGAAACTGACCATCTGGCGGTCGGCATTGGGCAGCTCGATCCCCATGACTGTGCGCCCGGGGATCGAGGAGACGCGGGCGCTGATCGCGCTCATGTTGCGGGCGATGTCGTCGGCCAGGCCGATCACCCGGCTCGCCTTGATCCCCGGCGCGGGTTCCAGCTCGTACATGGTGACCACCGGACCGGTACGCACCGCGGTGATCTCGCCCTTGACGTTGAAATCGTCGAGCACGGTTTCGAGCAGGCGGGCATTGCGTTCCAGTGCCAGCTTGTCGATCTTCTTGCCCGATTGCGGCGGCGGTTCGTTGAGCAAATCGAGCCCGGGCAACTCGAAGGTGTCGAAAAGGTCGCCCTGGCGGCTGGTATTGGCCAGCTGTGCGGGCCTGGCGGGCCGGGTCGGGTCGCTGATCTCGGGCGGCTTGCGCGGCGCGGCGAGCGGCACCGGCGCGGCGGCGCGCTCGTCACGCGACCTCTTTTCGCGCACCGAAGGCAGCGGAATGGCGTTGCCCAGGCGTTCCAGGCTGGGCCGGCGCCGCAACACCCCGGGCAGGGTGAACAGGCTGCCCCAGTCGATCGCAAAGACCCGTCCGGCAAGGATCGCCCCCCCGGCCAGGCAGGCCACGCCGCCGCCCAGTATCGCCCACGCCTGCCCGGCTTCGGGCAGTTGCGCGGCAAGCCAGCGCAGTCCGCTGGCCCCCAGCAGGCCGGAAATCCCGCCGAAGCTGGCCGGGAACGAACCGCGGGTTTCGGTGACGATCAGCGACAGCACCGTGGACAGCAGGGCCATGGCGAACAGCAGCAGGCCGATCGGCCGCCACCAGGCATGATTGGCGTGAGGCAGGTCCTGGTCTTCTTCCTCGACCAGACGCCACAGCTTGCGCGCCACCACATACATCAGCGGCAGGAACAGCACCGATACCGGGCCGAACAGGAACAGCGCGCGCTCTGCTACCCAGGCGCCGGCGCCGCCCATCCAGTTCTGCGCCGGGCCCGCTGCCGCGGTCGAGGCGCTGGGATCGGTCTGGTGATAGCTGAGCAGCGCCAGGGTGAAGAACACCATCCCGGCACCCAGCAGCAGCGCCCCGCCGATCTCGGCGCTGCGCCGCACCGCGCGCCGGAACACCGCACGCCAATCGACCCGCGCGCCGCGCTGCCCCGCAGAAACCGGTCGTGTCGCCATGATGCTCCCCTTGTCTTGCGGGGCTTTATGCGCGCAGCACTGACTCCCCGTCAAGAATCCAAGGGATTCCGCGGAGTCGCTTTGCCGCAAAAGGCGTCGATTGCAGCCCACATCTGCCAGTCCAGACGCTGCGCCGCCTTGGCGTTCATGCCCCCCAGCGCGATGACCGGAACTTGCGCGCGGGCGGCGATCAATCGGAAGCGCAGCGGACCAAGCGTATTCGCACCGGGATGGCTGCGGGTGGCAAATACCGGCGAGAGCAGCACGGCATCGGCGCGTTGCGCGCGGGCCAGTTCGTGCAGCGAATGCACAGTCACCAGGCGCGGCAAGGCGCTGCCATTTTGCAAGGCCGTGCTCGAACCATAGGCGGCATCCGCGCCCAGGCGGCGCGCCTCGGCAACGCTGCCCGACCAGGCGATCAGATGCCCCCGGGCGTGGGCGAGGCGCTTCAGCGCGGCAAAACGGGTGCGGCGCTTTGCCAAGGGTAAGTGATAGTGGCGGAAAATCAGCCCGCTGCCGCGTGGCAACATTTTCAGCGCGCGGCCCAGCGCCGCATCATTGCGTGCGTCGGAAACGATCCACACTTTGGGCCAGTGTTTCGTCAGGGGCTTCATTCGCGCCATCGCACCGCTATAGCAGCGCCCCATGACCGATCCAGCCACCCGCCTTGCCGATATCCGGAACCGCATTGCCCATGCCGCGCAAATCGCCCGGCGCGATACCAGCGAAGTGACACTGATCGCGGTGAGCAAGACCCATCCGGCCGAAACGATCGTGCCGCTGATCCAGGCCGGCCAGCGCGTGTTCGGCGAAAACCGAGTGCAGGAAGCCCAGGCCAAGTGGCCCGCGCTGCGCGAAGCCCACCCCGGCCTTGTGCTTCACCTGATCGGGCAATTGCAATCCAACAAGACGGATGAAGCGGTGGCATTGTTCGATTGCATCCATTCGCTCGATCGCTCTTCGCTAGTCGCCGCACTGGCCAGGGCGATGGACCGGGCAGGACGGCAGCTGCCGTGCTTTGTTCAGGTAAATATCGGCGCCGAAGAGCAGAAGGGCGGCTGTGCGATCGCTGACTTGCCGACGCTGTTGACCGAGGCGCGCGCTGCCGACCTTCCGGTGATCGGCCTGATGTGTGTGCCGCCGCTGGGGATCGAACCCGCGCCGTTCTTTGCGCTGCTCGACAAGCTGGCGCGCGAACACGGCCTGGCCGGGCGCAGCATGGGGATGTCGGAGGACTTTGAGACAGCGGTTATGCTGGGCGCAACCCACGTCAGGGTAGGTTCGGCGCTGTTTGGCGAGCGGAGTTAGGTCTTGGCAACATTCCGGGCGAGTGTCTTGAACCGCTCGCCAGACGGTTCGCGCACGGTTACTGTGGCATGGCCAGTCTTGCTCAGCTTCCAGTCCTCGACCACGCCGCCGCGGCCCTTGTGTGTTCCGGCAACGACCACGCAGGCATCGCCGTTCACGATGGTGCCGTTGTCGCTCATTCCGCGGACGTGTGCTTCTTCAGCTCGTCCCCGCTCAGCGTGACCACATGCAGCAGGTTGGTCGAACCGGGCGTGCCGAAGGGAACGCCGGCCAATGCGATCAACTTTGATCCTGCGCCGCCAAATCCGTGGCGCAGCGCCATGCGCTTGCCCTTGGCAATCATCTCTTCGAAGCTGCCGATATCCTTGGTCACTACCGGGTGCGCGCCCCACAGCAGCGCCAGGCGGCGGGCGATGCGTTGCGACGGGGTCAGCACCAGCATCGGTACTGATGGCCGTTCGCGCGCGACGCGCCGCGCGGTCGATCCCGATCCGGTGAAGACGATGATCCCTTCGACCTTGACCGTGTTGGCGATGGTCGCGCTGGCCTGGGCCAGGGCGTCTGCGGTGGTCGCATCGGGGCGAACTTCGGTGAAGTGGACCCGCTCGGCATAGCCGGGATCGCGTTCGACCTGTGCCGCGATGCGGTGCATGATCGTCACCGCCTCGACCGGCCAGGCGCCGCTGGCGGTTTCGGCCGAAAGCATCACTGCATCGGCCCCGTCGTAAACCGCATTGGCCACGTCGGAGACTTCGGCGCGGGTCGGGGCCGGGCTTTCGATCATCGATTCGAGCATTTGCGTCGCCACCACCACCGGCTTGCCCGAACGCCGGGTCATGGCGACGATATGTTTCTGCAGCGGCGGCACTTCCTCGGGGTTGAGCTCAACCCCGAGGTCGCCGCGGGCGACCATGATGCCGTTGGCCAGCTCAATGATCTCTTCCAGCCGCTCGACAGCGGCGGGCTTTTCGATCTTGGCCATCAGCGCGGTTTCGCTGCCGCCCATCAGCTTGCGCGCTTCGGCCACGTCCTCGGGCCGCTGGACGAAGGACAGCGCGATCCAGTCCGCTCCTTGCTCCAGGGCGAAGGCGAGGTCGCGGCGGTCCTTGTCGGTCAGCGCCGGGACCGGGACAACCGCGTCGGGGACGTTGACCCCCTTGCGATCGGAGATCACCCCGCCGACTTCGGCCGAGCAGAAGATCTTGTTTTCGTCTGCCTCGATCACTTTCAGGCGCAGCTTGCCGTCGTCGATCAACAGGCGCTGGCCCTTCTTGAGGATGCCGAACAGTTCGGGGTGGGGCAGACAGACACGATTTTCATCGCCCGGCGTCGGATCGCGGTCGAGCGTGAAATGGCCCGAATGGCGGATCACCGCCTTGCCACCGGCAAACTGGCCGACCCGCAGCTTGGGTCCCTGCAGGTCGCAGAGCACGCCGATCGGCCGCGACAGGTCCTTTTCCACCGCGCGAATTGCGGCGATGGTCTCGGCGTGGGTCTCGTGATCGCCGTGGCTCATGTTGACGCGAAAGGCGTCAGCCCCGGCCTGGATAAGCTTGGTGATCATTTCCGGGCTGCGGCTGGCCGGACCCAGCGTTGCCAGGATTTTCACTTTGCGCCCGCGCGGGTCGATCTTTGCCACTGTACCATCTTCCTTTGTTGGCCTCTCCTATGGCAAAGCCGCCGGGAAAGACCAAGGACCGAGCCATGAGCTGCAGCGAAAATACGAATGCGACCCCGGGCGATCCGCTCGAGGCGCTCGACGATGCGGTCGCCGCCGCCGCGTTCCGCCGCCTTGTCCGCCATTTGCGTCACCGCCATGACGCCCAGAACCTCGATCTGATGATCCTTTCGGGTTTCTGCCGCAATTGCCTGGCCGACTGGATCCGCGACGCGGGCGCGCCCTTGGACAAGGACAACGCGCGCGAAGTGATCCACGGCATGCCGGCGGCCGAATGGAAAACACGTTTCCACAGGGAAGCGACCCAGGACCAGCTCGATCGCATGGCCGAGAGCTTGAAGAAGAACGCGCCCGCCCCCTAAGAGCGCGCTCGACCGATTCTCACTTCAACCGGAGCTTACCCCACCATGGCCGATGCCACCGACGACCGCCTGCGCCTGCTGATCGAGCGGATCGAACGCCTTGAAGAGGAAAAGAAGGGCATCGCCGACGACATCCGCGACGTCTACGCCGAGGGCAAGGCGGTGGGCTATGACGGCAAGATCATGCGCCAGATCGTCCGACTGCGCAAAATGAAGCCTGACGACCGTGCCGAAATGGAAATGTTGCTCGATACCTACAAGGCGGCGCTCGGCCTGGGTTGATCTTGGCAGCGGCGCCAGGCTCCCTATCTCGGCTGTCCATGCCACAAGGGAGTAACGCGATGCTGTCCACCACCACCAATGCCGTCGAGGGCCGCCCGGTCCAGAAGTATCTGGGCATCGTTACCGGTGAAGTGATCGTCGGCGCCAACCTGTTCCGCGACCTGTTCGCCAGCGTGCGCGACATCGTTGGCGGGCGCTCGGGCAGCTATGAGGACGTGCTGGCCCGCGCGCGCAAGCAGGCGCTTGAGGAGATGGAGGGCCAGGCCACCGCGCTGGGCGGCAATGCCGTGATCGGGGTCGATATCGACTACGAAGTGCTGGGCGCCAACGGGTCGATGCTGATGGTCAGCACTTCGGGCACGGCGGTCGTCCTTTAGGACCCGATTGAGCCGGAAGCGAGGGCGAGGCCGATGCTGCAGGCATTGGCCGCCACGTGCGCCAGGATCGCCTGCGCCAGCCCCAGCCGCTGGCGCAGGTATCCCAGCACCAGTGCGGCCCATAGCTGCGGCAGGACCAGCGGGACCATCAGCAGGCTGAGCCGCGGGTAATTGGTCAGGTGGAACAGCGCGAAGCCCACCGCCACCGCGTAGAAAATCCACGGAAAAAACCGCGCGAACCAGTCCAGCGGCGCTGGACGCTTGCGCAGCAGGAACCAGCCGATCGGCGCGGCGACCAGGGCTGCAAGCAGGATGCCGCCAGCCGGCCGCGCCTGCGCCGGATCGGTCACCAGGGTCAGCACGGCCGCGCCGACAAGGGCGCAAAGCAGCAACCAAAGCGCGGAGGCACTTCCCCGCTGCCAGCCGCGAAACAACAGTTCCTCTGCAACCGGCGCAAATAGCACGGTCACGGGGACCAGCCATTGCTTCGGGAAAGCGTCGAAGGCCGTGGGCGAGGGCAGATCGAAGGCCTTCTGCCAGGCGCCAAGGAAAGGCAGCAGCACCCCGATCAGGCCGGCAATGAGCAAGGCTGTCATCACCGCCCAGCGCCTAGCGCCTCCATTGCGCCAACCTAAAGGCGGGAGAACGGCGGGCCTCCGCAAGAACTTCAGAAATTCGCCGAGGAATGATTTCGCAGTCTCAGGCGCGTCGGTGGGTCCATCCTCGAAGACTGCCGCAAGTTCAGTATAATCAGTCATGCTGGAATTGCTTCCCCATCCTTGCCCAAAAGGCCTTGCCCGGTGTAAGGGCGCGCGCAATCCACTTCCAGTCGAAACAGGACGCCATGGCCGGCCATTCCAAATTCAAGAACATCATGCACCGCAAGGGCGCGCAGGATAAGAAGCGGGCGGGGCTGTTTTCCAAGCTTAGCCGCGAAATTACTGTCGCGGCGAAAATGGGCATGCCCGATCCCGACTTCAATCCGCGCCTGCGTGCTGCGGTCAATGCCGCCAAGGCGCAGTCGGTGCCGAAGGACAACATCCAGCGCGCGATCGACAAGGCCGCCAAGGGCGATGGCGAGAACTATGAGGAAGTGCGCTACGAAGGCTACGGCCCGGGCGGGGTCGCGCTGATTGTCGAGGCGCTGACCGACAACCGCAACCGCACCGCCACCAACGTGCGCACCGCCTTTGCCAAGAATGGCGGCAATCTGGGTGCCAGCGGCGCAGTCAGCCACGGCTTCGAGCGGCTCGGGCTGATCGAATACGGGGCCAAGGCGGGCGATGCCGACAGGGTGTTCGAAGCCGCTCTGGAAGCCGGCGCCGACGATGTCGAAAGCGATGTCGACGGCCACGCGATCTGGGTCGCGGTGGAAAACCTCCATCCCGTGGCGCGCGAGCTGGAAAAGGCGCTCGGCGAGGCCGAGGGCGTCAAGCTGGCGTGGAAGCCCAGCCTCAAGGCCGAAGTGGGCGAGGCCGACGCCGCCACGCTGCTCAAGCTTATCGACGTGCTCGACGACGATGACGACGTCCAGACCGTGTGGGGCAATTACGAAATTCCCGACGCGGTGATGGAAAAGCTTGGTTGATCATTATCGGCCTTGACCCCAGCCTGACCTGCACCGGCTGGGGCATCGTCGCGAAAAGCGGCAATCGGCTGAGCCACATTGCCAATGGCCAGGTCAGGACGGATGCGAAGGCATCGTTGCCCGAACGGCTGGTCGTGCTCGACCGCGAGCTCAGCGACGTGATCGCCCGCTGGCAACCCACCGACAGCGCGGTCGAAGAAGTCTTCGTCAACAAGAACCCCCAATCGACGCTCAAGCTCGGCCAGGCCCGCGGGGTCTGCCTGCTCGCCCTGGCCCGCGCCGGACTGCCGATCAGCGAATATGCCACGCGGCTGGTCAAGAAGGCCGTGGTCGGTACCGGCGGCGCGGAAAAGGCCCAGGTTCAGGCGATGGTCAAGGTGCTGCTGCCGGGGGTGGTCCTGAGCGGTGCCGATGCCGCCGATGCGCTGGCCGTCGCAATTGCTCACGCCCATTTGGGAACAAGCCGCCAGTCCGGGCATTTACCGGGTTGAAGCGTGCACCTTTCGTCGGCCTGCCCGGCGGAGCAATCTGAGGTTCAAGGACCACGGGCTAGGGGCGGCGCTTGTTTCGCAGCCGGAGTTTCCCCATGCGCCTTGCCAAGACCCTTTCGCTCGCCGCCGTTGCCGGCCTCTCGCTGTCGGCCTGCACCGCCAGTCGCTACCAGATTTCCGATGCGCTGCAGCGCTATGGCCTGTCCGAGAACAAGGCAAGCTGCGCGGCAGAATTCCTGCGCGGACATCTGACGACTGGACAGGTCGATCGCCTAGCCCGCGCCGCGCGCGATTACGACACCGGCGGCTCGCCGACCTTCGGCGATCTGGTGCGTGTCGCCGGCTCGCTGCGCGACAACCAGACCACCTTGCAGGTCGCCGGTGCTGCGCTGGCCTGCGGGCTGGCCGCGGACATACGGATCCCTGGTCTCTAACCCCGCAAGACCTGTCCCGGTGGAAATCTGACGCCGCGCCTTTACGGGCGCGGCGTTTTCCGTCAGGAACAAAGCATGATCGCCCGCCTTTCCGGTACGCTCGACGATTTCGGCCCTGACTGGGCGGTGATCGACGTCGGCGGAGTGGGCTATCTGGTTCATTGCAGCGCCAAGACGCTCGATGCCTTGGGCGCGCGCGGGGATCGGGTGACGGTCCACACCGAACTGCAGGTTTCGGAAAACGACATGCGCCTGGTCGGCTTTGCCAGCGGCGAGGAACGGGCCTGGTTCCGCCTGCTCACCGCGGTGCAGGGGGTGGGCAGCAAGATGGCCCTCGCCGTGCTTTCGGCGCTTTCGACTGATGAGCTATCCCGCGCCTGCGCTGCCGGCGACGCGGCGATGGTGGCGCGGGCGCAAGGCGTCGGGCCCAAGCTGGCCGGGCGGATTGTCAACGAGCTGAAGGACAAGGCCGGCGGCGTGCCCGGTGGGCCGGGCGCGGCAATGGCGGCGGTCCCGGCGGGTTCGGCCAGCGCCGACGCAGTTTCGGCGCTGCAGAACCTGGGCTTCAAGCCGAACGTGGCGACCATGGCGGTGTCACGGGCTATCGAGGAACTGGGCGAGGGCGCGGTGCTCAACGACCTTGTGCGGGTCGCGCTGAAGAGGGCGGCGGGGTAACCTAGCCGCCCCAAGCGTCCTTGTAGGCACGCAGGAAATTTCCGCCGAACAGCTTCTCGAGCCGCGCCTGGCTCCAGCCGCGCTTGGCAAGGTCAGCGGCGAGGCGGCGATAGCGGTCCACCGTATTGTAGTCCGCGACCAGGGTGTAGACACCCACAGCTTCGCCCGGCGCGGCGATGCCGCGCTTGATCCGCTCCAGCGTCCAGTCGTCCATCGCCTTCTTGCTCTTTTCGTCGAGCAGCGTCGGCAGCACCCCGTTGTCGGTGCCGATCCCGACGTGATCGTCGCCGGCGACCCGCGCGATATGCTCGATATGGGCGATCAGCGCCGCGCCGCTGGGGTGCCTGTCAGCGGTCAGGTACGGCATGAAATAGACCCCGATCACGCCGCCCTTTTCGGCCACTGCACGCATCACCTCATCGGCAATGTTGCGGGGGTGATCGTTGAGGGCGCGGGCGCCGGTGTGGCTGATTACCAGCGGGCGCTTGGCGAACTGGGCGGCCTCGATCATGGTCCGCGCGCCGCCGTGGCTAAGGTCGAGCAGCAGTTTTTCCGCCTCGATCCGCGCGATCGTCGCCTTGCCCAGCTTGGTCAGGCCGCCGTCGCGCGGCTCCAGCGCGCCGTCTCCGGCAAGGTTGCCGTTGTTGTAGGTCAGCTGGATCGAAAGCACACCGTCCTTCTTCATCTCGGCCACCCGGTCGAGCGCGGGACCGATCATGCAGGTGTCCTGGGTTCCGATCATCACGCCGAACTTCTTTTCGCGCTTGGCCCTGAGGATGTAAGCCGCGCCGCGGATAAGCACCAGCCGATCGGGATTGGCGGCCAGGGCCTGATGGAACTGGTCCATGCTCTTGCGGTATTCGTCCCACGGATCCGCGACGTTGCCGACCGGCATTACCGTGCCGCGCAGCATGGTCACTCCGGTCGCCATCATCTCGGAAATCGCCCGATCCGACAGGCGCGAGATGGATTCCTCGCCGTAAGGATCGTCCAGGCCGCCCAGCGCGTCGATGACGATTGCCCGGTCGAACCAGTCATCCTTTGCCCTGGATTTGGCTTCGACCGTGGCTGCGGCGGCAGCGGCGAGCGATCCGGCGATCATTGTGCGGCGGTTCAACATTTCGGCTGGCCTTCCCCCAAAGGAAATGCTGGTCTAGCGGCAGCGTCCTGCTAATTCAAATCCGATGGCCAGCGATCCCAATCCCCTCCTGTCCGCCCAGCGCCAGCCCGAAGACGCCGATGCGGCGCTGCGGCCCAAGACGCTGGCCGAGTTTGTCGGGCAGGCGGGGGCGAAGGACAACCTCAAGGTGTTCATCGATTCCGCCCGTTCGCGGCGCGAGGCGATGGATCATGTGCTGTTCTATGGCCCGCCGGGGCTGGGCAAGACCACGCTGGCGCAGATTGTCGCGCGCGAGCTGGGGGTGGGGTTCCGCGCCACCTCTGGTCCGGTGATCGCCAAGTCGGGCGATCTTGCCGCCCTGCTGACCAATCTCGAGCCCGGCGACGTCCTGTTTATCGATGAAATTCATCGGCTTAATCCGGTGGTCGAGGAAGTGCTCTATCCCGCGATGGAGGACCGCGCGCTCGATCTGATCATCGGCGAGGGACCCTCGGCGCGCTCGGTGCGGATCGACTTGCCGCCCTTCACCCTGATCGGCGCGACGACCCGTCAGGGGCTGCTGACCACACCGCTGCGCGACCGTTTCGGGATCCCGGTGCGGCTCAATTTCTACTCGGTGCCCGAACTGGAACGCGTGGTGACGCGCGGCGCTGGACTGCTCGGCATCGGGATCGATCCGGGCGGGGCGCAGGAGATTGCCCGGCGCGCGCGCGGCACCCCGCGGGTGGCGGGGCGGCTGCTGCGGCGGGTGCGCGACTTTGCCCATGTCGGCGGCGATGGCACGATCACGCAGGGCCTCGCCGATGCCTCGCTGACCCGGCTCGAAGTCGATGCACTGGGTCTTGATGCACAGGACCGACGCTATCTCCACATGATCGCCGACATCTACAAGGGCGGCCCGGTCGGTGTGGAAACCCTCGCCGCAGGCCTGAGCGAACCGCGCGACACGGTCGAGGACGTGATCGAGCCGTTCCTGATCCAGCTGGGCCTGATCGCACGGACCGCGCGTGGCCGCTGCCTCAACGATCGCGGCTGGCAGCACCTGGGGCTGACCCCGCCGGGCGGTTCGGCGCCCGACCTATTCGGCGAGGAAAAATAGCGCCTCGACCGGCTCGCCGAGCACCGCGGCCAGTTTCAGCGCTATGATCGTCGAGGGCACGAACACCCCGTTCTCGACCGTATTCACGGTCTTGCGGCTGACCCCGATCGCTTCGGCCAACTGCGCCTGGGTCAGGCCGCGCGCCTCACGCAGTTCCTTCAGGCGGTTGGTCAGGTGCTCAGCCAAGGGCGCGCCGCTCCAGGATCGAAAAGCGGATCAGTGCCGAAAACACCCCCGCGGTAACGATCAGGTGGATCGCCTCGCCGGCAGTGAACGCCCAAACGCGCTGCAGCACGAACAGGATCATCGCCGTCAGCATCGCGCACAGGAAGCCGAGCGACAGCGCCGCGGCGCGGTTGGCGCGGGTGCCCTCATCGTCGAGCATGGCCCGCACTTCGTGGCTGCGCAGCCAGAACCCGCCGGTGGTCAGGACCAGCAGGATCATCGCGCTGGTCACAACCCAGGCGCTGATTCGCACCTGGTCGACCAAGCGCGAGCCGTCGCCATGGGCAAAATAGGCCGACTGCTGAATGATCATGAACAGCCCAAGCACCGGCAGGATCCGCGTACGGCGGCGGGCCAGACGTTCCACGAGTGCGCCATTCGATGCTGATTCGGACATCGTCGATCTTCCTCTCCAAGTAACCTTCGGGTTACATGTAACGCCTGGGTTACATCTGTCAAGAGCGTCTCCGCATTGATCGGTGCCGCGCCATTCCGTTATAAGCCGTCAGCTAACGGTTTCAGAATGGCACACAACTGCTGCCGACCTTCTGAACCGGCACTTTTTCGCGCATCCGGCACCTCAAAAGACGGTTAACCCCATTGTCGGCTTAACCTCTCTCTGTCCTCTTGCAGCTAAGGGGGCGCATTGGCCGGCCAGTCGGTCGGTGCAGTTTCGCTCAACAGGGCAAAGAGAGCAAAGCTTATGTCGGTAAGGATGGCCATTGCGAAACTTGCGGCGCTTGCTGCCGGCGGCGCGGTAATTGGCGGCGGTGCCGTTCACGTTGCCGAAGCCCCTGCAAAGCGGGTGCAATATGTCAAGCATGCTGCGGCCGCCCCGGCAAAGGTTCGCCACAAGGCGGTGCGCCGGATTGCCAAGGGCGAACCGCGCAAGATGAAGCGCATCCGTCGCGTCGTCACCAAGAGCTACACTTGCGCCGCGCAGGATCCGGCACCGCAGATGGCGATGGCCATGCCATATATGCCCCAGCTGCCCGCACAGCCTGCGCCCGAAGGCGGCAGCGGCGGCGGCACCGTGGTGATCGGCGGTTCGGGCGGCTTCGGCTTCGGCGGCGGGTTCTTCGGTGGCTTCTTCGGCGGCAGCGGCGGATCGAGCGGCTCGGTCGTGATCACCTCGACTACCACCGGGTCGACCTCCAGCTCCAGCTCGGGCGGTTCGACTTCCACATCGGGTGGATCGACATCGTCGTCGACCGGCGGGTTGACAAGCACCACCACCACCGGCGGCATCACGTCAAGCTCGACCACATCGACCGGCGGCGTCTCGACCTCGACCGGCGGTGTCTCAAGCACCACGACTTCGGGCAATGTTTCGACCTCGTCGGGTAACGTAACCAGCTCGAGCAGCACCTCGACCTCGTCGGGCAATGTCACCAGTTCGAGCAGCACGTCATCGTCGAGCTCGACCTCGTCTTCGACGTCCTCGTCCACCTCATCCTCGTCGTCGACCTCTTCTTCGACCTCGACCAGCACCGGCGGTGAAACTTCTTCGGGAACGACCTCTGGCACTACATCGGGTACCACTAGCGGCACCGAAGTTCCGGCGCCCCCGATGCTGGTCCTGTTTGGTGCAGCAGCTGCTGCGGTCATCAACCGCCGCCGCCAGCCCAAGGGCGACAGGGTCGCATAGTCCCGGATAGCATCACACAAACAAAAAAGGGCGGCCCCGCAAGGCCGCCCTTTTCCGTTGTTTGCCAGGCTACTGCCAGCGTCGTTCAGCTTGCCAGCTTCCTCAGCACATAGTGCAGGATACCGCCGTTGTTGAAATACTCGATCTCGTTGGCGGTATCGATCCGGCACAGCGCGGTGAAGGTGAAGGTCGAGCCGTCCTTGCGGGTGACTTCGACCGTCACGTCCTGACGCGGGGTCAGGCTGGCGACACCGTGGATCGTGAAGGTGCAATCGCCGTCGAGGCCGAGCGAATTGCGCGTGTCGCCGTCCTTGAACTGCAACGGCAGCACGCCCATGCCGACCAGGTTTGAGCGGTGAATGCGCTCAAAGCTCTCGACAATCACCGCGCGCACACCCAGCAGGTTGGTGCCCTTGGCCGCCCAGTCGCGGCTTGAACCGGTGCCGTATTCCTTGCCCGCGACGACCACCATCGGCACGCCGTCGGCCTTGTTCTTCATCGCCGCGTCGTAAACCGGCATGACTTCGCCGTTATAGCGGCTCATTCCGCCTTCGATGCCCGGAACCATCTCGTTCTTGATCCGGATATTGGCAAAGGTGCCGCGCATCATCACTTCGTGATGGCCGCGGCGCGCGCCGTAGGAGTTGAAGTCGGCCTTGGCGACCTGGTGCTCCATCAGCCACTGCCCCGCCGGGCTGTCGGCCTTGATGTTACCGGCCGGGCTGATGTGATCGGTGGTGATCGAATCGCCCAGGATCAGCAGCGGCTTGGCATCGACGATGTCGAGCACCGGGGCCGGGGTCATGCTCATGCCCTCGAAATAGGGCGGGTTGGCGACATAGGTGCTGCCGGCGCGCCACTGGTAGGTTTCGCTGCCGGTGACGTCGATCGCCTGCCAGTGCTTGTCGCCCTTGTAGACGTCGGCATAGCGTGCCTGGAACATCGAGCGGTCGAGGCACGAGGCCATGGTTTCGGCGACCTCGAGGTTGGTGGGCCAGATGTCCTTCAGGAACACGTGCTGGCCGTTGCTGCCGGTGCCGATCGGGGTCGTGGTGAAATCCTCGATCACCGTGCCCTTCAGCGCATAGGCGACCACCAACGGCGGGCTGGCGAGGAAGTTGGCGCGCACGTCGGGCGAAACGCGACCTTCGAAGTTGCGGTTGCCCGAGATGACTGCCGCGGCGACCAGCCCGTTGTCGTTGATCGCCTTGCTGATCGGTTCGGCCAGCGGACCCGAATTGCCGATGCAGGTGGTGCAGCCATAGCCGACCAGATTGAAGCCGATATTGTCGAGGTGTTGCTGCAGTCCGGCCTTGACCAGATAGTCGGTCACCACCTGGCTGCCGGGAGCGAGCGAGGTCTTGACCCACGGCTTGGGCTTCAGACCCAGCGCGTCGGCCTTCTTGGCGACGAGCCCTGCGGCGACCAGCACGCCCGGGTTGCTGGTGTTGGTGCAACTTGTGATCGCGGCGATCATCACGTCGCCGTCGCCGATGTCGAAATCCTTGCCTTCGACCGCGACGCGGCTGTTGGCCTTCTTGTAGACCTCGGCCATGTCCTTGGCGAAGACGTCGTCGACGTGGGTCAGGTCGACCCGGTCCTGCGGGCGCTTGGGCCCGGCAAGCGAGGGCACCACGCTGCCCATGTCGAGTTCGAGGGTGGACGAGAACACCGGTTCGACCGACGGATCGATCCAGAAGCCCTGTTCGCGGGCATAGGCTTCAACCAGCGCGATCTGGCTTTCCTCGCGGCCGGTGAGGCGCAGGTAGTCAAGCGTCTTGTCGTCGATCCCGAAGAAGCCGCAGGTCGCGCCGTATTCGGGGGCCATGTTGGCCAGCGTCGCGCGGTCAGCCAGGCTCAGCGAGGCAAGGCCCGGGCCGTAGTATTCGACAAAGCGGCCGACCACGCCGTGCTGGCGCAGCAGGTTGGTGCAGGTCAGGACGAGGTCGGTGGCGGTGACGCCTTCTTTCAGTTCGCCGGTCAGCTTGAACCCGACCACCTCGGGGATCAGCATCGAAACCGGCTGCCCGAGCATTGCCGCTTCGGCCTCGATCCCGCCGACGCCCCAGCCAAGCACGCCCAGGCCGTTGATCATCGTGGTGTGGCTGTCGGTGCCGACGCAGGTGTCCGGATAGGCCACGGTGACGCCGTCCTGGTCCTTCGAGGTCCACACCGTCTGGGCGATGTTCTCAAGGTTGACCTGGTGGCAGATTCCGGTGCCCGGGGGCACGGCGTAGAAGTTGTTGAGGCTCTTCGATCCCCACTTGAGGAAGTCGTAGCGCTCCATGTTGCGGTGGTATTCGATCTCGACGTTTTCTTCGAAGGCCTTGGGATGGCCGAACTCGTCGACCATGACCGAGTGGTCGATCACCAGGTTGACCGGGACCAGCGGGTTGATCCGTGAGGTATCGCCGCCCAGCGTGGCGATCGCATCGCGCATCGCCGCCAGATCGACCACGCAGGGCACCCCGGTGAAGTCCTGCAGCAGCACGCGGGCCGGGCGGTACTGGATTTCCTCGGACGATTCGGTGGGATTGTGCTGCCAGTCGATCACCGCCTTGACGTGGTCGGTCGAGACGGTGAAGCCGCCGTCTTCGAAGCGGAGCAGGTTTTCCAGCAGAACCTTCATCGAAAAGGGCAGGCGGCTGACATCACCTAATTTGGCCGCAGCCTTGGCCAGCGAGTAATAGGCATAATCCGTGCCGCCGACGCTAAGCGTGCTGCGCGTGCCGAGTGTATCCTGTCCGACCTGGGTCATCCCGCGTGATCTCCTGAACTGTGGAACCTGCGCGCCGCGCGACCGTATTCGCAGCAGCAGCATGGCCTGTTGTCGGCGCCGCCGATGCGCGTGATTCCATTGCGCGTCAAGGGTGCGGGACGCACTATTCGATTAAAGTGCGGTCTGTTCGGTGTGCCCGCGCGCGGCGATCCAACAGCCGATCACGATCAGCACGGCACCGGCCACGGTTGCACTTGTCAGTTTCTCGTCAAACATCAGCCAGCCCATCAGCGCAGCCCAGATGAAGGCGGTATATTCGATCGGCAGCAGCACCTGGGTTTCGGCCCGGGCATAGCCCCAGGCGATCAGCATCAGCGATGTCATCGCCAGGACCGCCGACAGGCCGACGCCCAGCCATTGCGCCAAGGGCAGCCAGACGGCGAACCACGGCGCGAAGACGGACAGGACCAGGCCAGTAAACACCGCCTGGAACAGGGCGATCTCCACCGGATCGGCAATCTGGGCCTGGCGGCGCTGCAGGATCAGGTTCCAGGCATAGAGCACCGCCGACAGCAGGATCGCGGCGATCCCCAGCACGGCTTCGTCGTCCAGCCCGCCCTGGCTGAACCGCGCCGCGCAGATAACAGCGACTCCGGCCAAGCCAAGCAGTGAGGCAAGGACCGCCTTGCGCGTCACTTTCTCGCCCAGCAGGATCGCGGCAAGGTAGAGCGCGATCAGCGGCGCAATGAACGAAATCGCGATGCCTTCGGCCAATGGCAGCTTGGTGATGCCATAGAAGAACGACACCGCCATGCCGGCCGTATTGGCCCCGCGCAGCGCGTGCAGCCGCATTCGCGGAGCAGGTGGCAGGGTGCCGCCGCGCGCCTTCCACAGCGGCGCCATCAGCACAGTCCCGGCGGCCGAGCGCCACAGCATCGCGCTGTAAGCCCCGACTGCCAGGCTCGCGCCCTTCATCAGCGCGTCCATGATCGAAAAGCAGGCGATTCCGATCGTGACCGCCACGAAGGGCAGCAGATGGTGGTGACGATGCTGGCCCGCAGGCACCTTGGTTCTCCCCTGCCCGGCTGGGTAGGGGAGCCCGGCGATCAGGGCAAGGTCACAGCGTCTTGATGATCCCCGAAAAGTCGCTGCCGCCGTTGCCGGCATCGCTGAACGCTGCGTAGAGCTCTTCGGCGCGCTGGCCCATCGGCACCCTGGCGCCGACGCTGGCGGCAGCTTGCATCGCCAGCTTGAGGTCCTTGAGCATCAGCGCCGCGGCGAACCCGCCCTGATAGCCGTTGTCGGCCGGGCTGGCTGGGCCGACCCCGGGGACAGGGCAATAGCTGGTCATCGACCATGACTGGCCCGAAGCCTTGCTGGAGATGTCGTAGAAGGTCTGCAGATCGAGCCCGAGCTTGTCGGCAAGGGCAAAGGCCTCGCACGTCGCGATCATCGTCGCGCCGAGGATCATGTTGTTGCAGATCTTGGCCGCCTGGCCCGCGCCCGATGCTCCGGCGTGGATCACCGCCTTGCCCATCGCGGACAGGATCGGTTCGGCGCGCGCAAAAGCCGCATCGCCGCCGCCGACCATGAAAGTCAGCGTGCCGCCATTGGCCGCAGCGATCCCGCCCGAAACCGGGGCGTCGACCATGGCGTAGCCGGCGGCCTCGGCCGCCCCGGCAACCTTGCGCGCGGTATCGACGTCGATCGTGGAGCAATCGAGCAGCAGCGCCGACGGGGGGGCCTTGCCAATCACCTCGGCGGTGTAGACGCTTTCGACGATCTTGCCATTGGGCAGCATCGAAACCACTGCATCGACGCCTTGGACTGCTTCGGCAACGGTCGGATGGACCGAGCAGCCGTTGCCCTCGGCCCGCGTTGCAGCTTCGGCGGATAGATCGAAAGCGCGAACCACGTGCCCGGCCTTGACCAGGTTGGCGGCCATCCCGCCGCCCATGTTGCCAAGGCCGATGAAAGCGATTTTCATGTCACTTCCCCTTCCACACCCCGGCCCGCTTCTCGATGAAGGCGGCCATGCCCTCGGCCTTGTCTTCGGTCGCAGTAAGGACCTGGAAGATGCGGCGTTCGATCAGGATGCCCTGATCCAGCCCGGTCTCGAACGCGGCATTGACCATTTCCTTGTTGGCGATCGCGGCAAGCGGCGGCATCGCGGCGATTTCGGCGGCCGTCTTGACTGCTTCCTCGACCAGACTGGCGAGCGGCACGACGCGGGCGACCAGGCCGGAGCGTTCGGCTTCGGCAGCGTCCATCATGCGGCCCGTCAGGCACATTTCCATCGCCTTGGCCTTGCCCACCGCACGGGTCAGGCGCTGCGATCCGCCCATTCCGGGGGCGACGCCCAGCTTGATCTCGGGCTGGCCGAACCGGGCATTTTCGCTCGCGATGATGAAATCCGCCATCATCGCCAGCTCGCACCCGCCGCCCAGCGCGAAACCATTGACTGCGGCGATCCATGGCTTGCGGGTTGTCTTGACCAGGTGGCTGGTCCAACGGGCGAAGAAGTCGTCGGCGTAGAACGCGGCGGCAGGTTTGTCGGCCATTTCCTTGATATCGGCCCCGGCGGCAAAGGCCTTTTCGCCTGCCCCGGTCAGCACCGCGCAGCGCTGCGTCGGATCAGCCTCGAACGCGGCGAAGGCGGTGATCAGTTCCTCGAGCACGCCCGAATTGAGGGCGTTGAGCGAGGCAGGACGGTTGAGGGTTATCAGGGTGACCGCGCCGCGCTGTTCGACGAGGATGCTTTCAAAGCTCATAGGGGTTTCCATTCTTCATCCGCCGGCAAGGGCGCAAAAATGCTGTCGATCAGGGCGTCGGTGACCCCTTCGGGCGAGGCCGGATCCCACTTGGGCGCGCCATCCTTGTCGACGATCACCGCACGCACACCCTCGGCAAAGTCTGGCAGGGTCAGCACGCGGCTGCCTATGCGGTATTCCATCGCCATGTTGGCGGCGAAATCCGTGCAGGTCAGGCTGTCCTTCAGCTGGCGCAGTGCGACCTTGCACGTCTGCGGCGACTTGGTGCGCAGCGTGGCCAGCTCCTTGGCCGCCCAGTCGCTGTCTTCGCCTTCAAGGCTGGCTAGCACGTCCTCAAACCGGTCGGAGGCAAAGTGCCTGGCAATCCGGGCAGCGTTGCCTTCGATCCGCGCTTCGGGCGGGGTCACCGCCAGCGCGGCAAGGACCTGTGCCGGGTCGTGACCCGCGGCAAGGCGCGCCTTGGCGTCGGCCAGGCCGTCGTGCGGCAGGTAATGCGTGGCAAGACCGGCCCACTTGCACTCCGCGCCGTCGAGCCGCGCGCCGGTAAGCGCCAGGAACTGCCCGATCCGCCCGGGCAGACGCGACAGATACCAGCCGCCGCCGACATCGGGGAACAGACCGATTCCCGTCTCGGGCATGGCATAGCGCGTATTCTCGGTCGCGACGTGGAACCTGGCCGGCTGCGAAATCCCGACCCCGCCGCCCATGGTGATGCCGTCCATGAAGGCGACCACCGGCTTGGGATAGGTGAAGATCAGATGGTTGAGCTGGTATTCGTCGTGGAAGAACCGGCGGCCCGAAATGCCGCCATCGTTCAGCGCCGAATTGCGCAGGAATGCGATGTCTCCGCCCGAGCAGAACCCGCGTCCTTCGGCGTGGTCGATGATTACCACCTCGACGCTGGGATCCTCGCGCCATTGCAGCAAGGCCTGAGTCATGGCGTGGACCATATCGAGCGTCAGCGCATGGATCGCCTTGGGCCGGTTCAGCGAAAGGAACCCGGCAGCGCCTTCGCGGCGGATCAGGACGTCTTCGGTCATTGTTCGGTTCCTGCAAGCTGGATCAAGTCCCAGCGGTTGCCGGCCACATCGGTGAACACCGCGACCGACCCATAGCCCTCATGGCGCGGTTCGCCGTCAAATGCCACGCCCTTGGCACGCATCGCGGTGTGGGTGGCGGCAAAATCGTCGGTGTAGAGGAAAAAACCGACGCGCCCGCCGGCCTGGTTGCCGATGGCTGCGGCCTGCTGCGGGCTCGCAGCGCGTGCCAGCAGCAATCGCAGGCCGCCGTTTCCGCCCACTTCTACCCAGCGCTTGGTCGCGCTTTCCTGCCGGTCGACCACCAGGCGCATTCCCAACTTTCCGACGAAAAAGGCGATGGCCTCGTCGTAGTCGGGCACGACCAGGGTGACCATGCCCAGCGATAGCGCGGTCATTGCCGCAGCAGATCCCGCCCGACGATCATCCGCATCACCTGGTTGGTCCCTTCAAGGATCGAATGGACCCTGAGGTCGCGCCAGAAGCGTTCGATCGGGTAGTCCTTGAGATAGCCATAGCCGCCGAACAGCTGCAACGCGTCGTTGACGATCTTGCTGCCGCTGTCGGTCGCCAGGCGCTTGGCCATGGCGGAGAAGCGGCTCTTGTCGGGCGCTCCGGCATTGACCTTGGCGGCGGCGAGATAAAGCAGCGCGCGTGCGGCTTCCAGGTCGGTGGCCATGTCGGCCAGCATGAACTGGGTGTTCTGGAAATCGGCCACTGGCTGACCGAACTGCTGGCGTTCCTTGGTGTACTTGACCGCTTCATCCAGGCAGCGCTGTGCCCCGCCCAGCGAGCAGGCGCCGATGTTGAGCCGTCCGCCATCGAGCCCAGCCATGGCGAAGCGGAAGCCTTCGCCCTCGGCGCCGACGCGGTTGGCGACCGGTACCCGGCAATCCTCGAACACCACCTGCGCGGTCGGGCTGGCATTCCAGCCGAGCTTCTTCTCGGGCGCACCGAATGAAAGGCCGGGTGTGTCCTTTTCGACGACCAGGCAGGAAATGCCCTTGGACTTGTCCTCGCCGGTGCGGACCATGCAGACGTAGATGTCGTTGTAGCCCGCGCCGCTGATGAACTGCTTGGTGCCGTTGAGGACGTAGTGATCGCCATCAAGTCGGGCGCTGGTCTTGAGCGCTGCCGCGTCCGAGCCCGAGCCCGGTTCGGTCAGGCAGTAAGAGGCGATCTTGTCCATCGAGACGAGGCTGGGCAGGTAGCGCGCCTTGATCTCGTCACCGCCGAAGCGGTCGATCATCCACGCCGCCATGTTGTGGATCGAGATGTAGGCACTGGTCGCCGGGCAGCCATAGGCCATGGCCTCCATGATCAGCGCGGCTTCCAACCGACCCAGGCCGATCCCGCCGTTCGCTTCCGAGACATAGATCGCCCCGAAGCCCAGCTCGCCCGCGGCTTTCCACACCTCGACCGGATAGTGGGCCTTCTCGTCCCATTCGGCAGCAAAAGGCGTGATGCGGTCGGCCGTGAATTTCTGCGCCATGTCCTGGATGGCCAGCTGATCCTCGGTCAGCGCAAACTGATCGTGCATTCTGTCTTTTCCCCCTTGGCGGCCAACTAACTGCAGCCAACGCTGGCGATTGCCATCGCGTCGTCATAGCCCACGGTCAGCCGGCCGTACTTGAATTCCATGGTCACCGCGGTGCGCGGCGGGACCCAGCGAATTTCCTTTGCCCCGGTGGCGGCAAGCAGGGCCGAACCAAGGCTGCTGCTAGCAGTCTGGCCAATGAACGATTGGCCTGGCGCGGCGTCACAGCTGTTGGCAGCAAGCGGCGGGGGCGTAGCCGCGCCGTCCATCGGGGCGCAGGCGGCCAGCAGGCACGTACCTGCGACTAGTGTCAGTTTCACAGCTGTGCGCAATCGGTCCTCCTCTGCTTACTTGCACCGCGTGTAGGTGCGCGGCCCCGGCACCGCATCGTCGCCGTATTCCTGCAGCACCAGCTGGCCCGCGCCGGACTTGACTTCGAACTGTGCATCGCGGCTCCACTGCATGCCTTCGCCGTCATAGGCCAGGGTCGCGCGCATGCGGTTTTCACTGCTGTCCTTGACCTTGTCGATCCGCGCAACCGATTCGTAGAAACGGATTTCGCGGGCCGAGACGGTGATCATGCCCTTGTTGTCACCCCTTTGCGAGGTGCAGTCGGCCGGAACCAGGCCCCACCGGCCCAGCATCGCCGCCGGGAAGGCGGCGGCCGCAACCGGGCCGGACGGTGCGGCGGTCGGAGTCGCGGTCGGTGCGGCGGGTTCGCTGGCCGCTGGCGGGGGCGGGGCAAAGGTTGCAGCGTCTTCGCTGGGCACGGGCGCCGGTGTTTCGTTCGAGCAGGCGGCGAGGGCGAGCATCGCTGCAAGGGCCAAAACAGAGGTCGGCTTCATCGCTTTGTCTCCAATCCAGGGCCGCCCCGGCTGGAGCGACAAGACTCGACAAACGCGTCGGCGACCGGATCGGTTCCGGCCGTGCCGGTCACCGTAACTGCTGCGCGGGGCAGGGCACCCGTCATGCCTCCATCACCTCGGCCTCGATCTCGACTTTCCACTCGGGGCGGATGAAACCAGAGACGATCAAGGTGGTGCAGGCAGGGCGGGCATCGCCGAACCATTTGCCGTGGACCTGCGCCACGCTGTCAAAATCGGCGCGGTCGGTCAGATAGATGCAGGTCCGCACCGTTTCATCGATATGGCCGTCCAGATCGGCGATCGCCTTGGCGACGATTGCGCAGCACCGCTCCATCTGCGCCGCGGCATCGCCGGGCGTGGTCGATCCGTCGGGTTCGATCGGCGCCGTCCCCGCGACCATGATCTGTTTGCCGGTGCGCACTGCCCGGCAGAACCCGATCACCGGTTCGAGCGGCGAGCCGCTGCTGATACGGCGCTTGGTCAAGCCCTCACCCCATCGTCGGGATGACGAAGGCGTTCGACCCATCGCCGCCGCCATCGGGCCAACGCGCGGTGACCTTCTTGACCTTGGTCCAGAACTTCAGCCCTTCCATCCCGTACTGGTCGGTATCGCCAAAGCCCGAACGCTTCCACCCGCCGAAGCTGTGGTAAGCCACCGGGACAGGGATCGGCACGTTGATTCCGACCATCCCGACATTGACCCGGGCAGCAAATTCGCGCGCGGCGTGGCCGTTGCGGGTGAAGATGGCGACGCCGTTGCCGTACTGGTGCTTGCTGGGCAGGGTCAGCGCCTCTTCGAAATCGTGCGCGCGGACGATCTGCAGCACCGGCCCGAAAATTTCGTTCTGATAGCTCGACATCGCCGGAGTCACCCGGTCAAGCAGCGTCGGGCCGACGAAGTATCCGTCCTCGTGCCCCTGCAGGCTAAAGCCGCGCCCATCGATGACCAGTTCGCTGCCTTCGTCGACCGCGGTCTGGATCCAGCGTTCGATGCTGGCCTTGTGCTGCGCGGTGACGACCGGGCCGTACTGGGCCTCGGGATCGCTCGAAATGCCGATCTTGAGCGCGTGGATCGCCGGGATCAACTTGGCCCTCAGCCGTTCGGCGGTGTCCTCGCCCACCGGCACCACTACCGGCAGCGCCATGCAGCGCTCGCCCGCCGAACCGAAAGCCGCGCCGCACAGATCGCCGACCACCTGGTCAAGATCGGCATCGGGCATGACGATGCCGTGGTTCTTGGCCCCGCCCATCGCCTGGACCCGCTTGCCCGCGGCGACCCCGCGCGAATAGACGTACTGGGCAATGTCGCTGGAGCCGACAAAGCTCACCGCGGAGATCGCCGGGTGATCGAGGATCAGGTCGACCATTTCCTTGTCGCCGTGAACCACCTGGAAAATGCCTTCGGGCAGACCCGCTTCAAGGAACAGTTCGGCCAGCCGCACCGGCACCGAGGGATCGCGCTCGCTCGGCTTGAGGATGAAGGCATTGCCGACGCTGACCGCCATCGCGCCCATCCACAGCGGGATCATCGCCGGGAAGTTGAACGGGGTGATGCCGGCACCGATGCCGAGCGGCTGGCGCATCGAATAGACGTCGATCCCCGGACCTGCGCTCTGGGTATATTCGCCCTTCAGCACGTGGGGCAGGCCGCAGCAGAATTCGACCACTTCCAGCCCGCGCTGGATATCGCCCTTACTGTCGGCGATGACCTTGCCGTGCTCGGCCGACAGCATCGCCGCCAGCTCGTCCATGTGCTTTTCAACCAGCGCCTTGTAATTGAACATCACCCGGGCGCGGCGCTGCGGGTTCATCGCCGCCCAGGCGGGCTGCGCGGCCTGCGCCGCAGCTACTGCGCGATCAAGCGCATCGGCGCTGCCCAGCACGACTTCCGCCTGCTGGCCGCCGTTGTTGGGGTCCATGACCGGGGCCGTGCGCGTGGAAGCCAGGCCGCCCGTACCGCCAACGATGAAATGATCGACCACGCGCATGAAATAATCCTCTCGCTATCTTGCCTTGCCACTGCACCTAGCAGCGAGTCGCGACAAGCGTCGAAATGATAGTTTTCGTCGTTTGGAAAAAACAGTGTAACCATTGGCGAGCGTCGCAGGACCGGTGCATCGGGAGCATGGATAGGGTGGAACAGGCTGAACCCCGTAGCGGCGACCTCGTCCGCAGACATCACCTGGTCACGCGGCTGTGGCACTGGGCCAACGTCGTGACGGTCGCGGTCATGCTGATGAGCGGACTGATGATCTTCAACGCCCATCCGCGGCTCTATTGGGGGGAATACGGCGCAAACGCCCCCGCACGCCGCGATTACGCCTGGCTGGACCTGTCTCACGTCAACAACGGCATACCCTTTCCCGGATGGGCCACGATCCCGTCGAACTACAGCCTGGCCGACGCGCGGCTGTGGCACTTCGCATTTGCCTGGCTGCTGGTAGCGATCCTGGTCGGTTATCTTCTATGGTCGCTGGTCAGTGGTCATCTGAAGCGCGATCTCGCGCCAGATCGAGCCGAGCTGGCCCCGCGTCACCTGTGGCACGATATCCTGGACCATGCCCGGCTGCGCTTTCCCACGGGCGTGGCGGCGCTGCGCTACAACATCCTGCAGAAGCTGGCCTATGGCAGCGTGCTGGCCGTGCTGCTGCCTGGCGTGGTCCTGACCGGGCTGACCATGTCACCCGGGTTCAGCGCGGCGGCCCCGTTCCTGCTGGACCTGTTTGGCGGACGGCAATCGGCGCGATCGTTGCATTTTCTATGCGCAGGCGGACTGTTCGCCTTCTTCCTTGTCCATATTGCGATGGTCGTGCTGGCCGGGCCGATCAACGAAGTGCGCTCGATGATCACGGGCTGGTATCGTTTGCCCGGCAATCCGGAGCAACAGCCATGATCGTTTCCCGCCGCAAGCTGATCGGAATGGGCGCGGCCGGCGCGGGCGGGCTGCTGCTGGGCGGCTGTGACAAGCTCAATGGCTCTGAAACCTTCCGCGGCGCGCTTGGCAGTGCAACCGACCTGACCATGCGCAGCCAGCGCCTGCTGATGGGCGATGCCCTGGCGCGCGAGTTCACCGAGGCCGAGATGTCGCCGGTGTTCAAGGCCAACGGCAGCCTGGGGGTGAGCGATCCGGTCTATCGCCAGCACTTCGACCAGGGCTTTGCCCAGTGGACCTTGCAGGTCGACGGCCTGGTCAAGCAGCCGCTGGCCTTGCCGCTCAGCGCGCTCAGGGCATTGCCGCAGCGCACCCAGATCACCCGGCACGACTGCGTTGAGGGGTGGAGCGCGATCGGCAAGTGGCAGGGGCCGCCGCTCGCCGCCGTGCTGGCCCAGGCAGGCCTGCTGCCATCCGCCCGCTATGTCGTGTTTCACTGCGCCGACATGCTGCGCGGCGCGCCCTATTACGAATCGATCGACCTGGTCGATGCCTTCCACCCCCAGACGATCCTGGCCTGGCGTATGAACGACCAGCCGCTGAGCGAGCCGCATGGCGCGCCGATCCGGCTGCGCGTCGAACGCCAGCTGGGCTACAAGCAAGCCAAGTACATTATGCGGATCGAACTGCGCGATACCCTGGCCGGGCTCCACGGCGGCAAGGGCGGGCGCTGGGAAGACGCGCTCGGCTACCAGTGGTACGCCGGGATCTGATCAGATCAGCTTGCGTACCTGTTCCGCCGAATAGAGCCACAGGTCCGCGCCTTCGCGCCGGACGCTGCCCATCGCCTTGTTGAATTCGGCCATATGCGCACTGGCGGAATGGCCGGCGAGCGCTTCCTGGCTGTCCCAGCGTTCCGAAATGCGGATCAGATCGGGATCGGCGATGTCGCGGGCAAAAGAATAGTGCAGGCAACCCGCTTCCTGGTTGGTCGCGGTGACCATCGCCCGGGCCTGGTCGGCGACCTTGTCGAATTCACCAGTCGCCAGCTTTATCCAGCCTTCGATCAGCAGCATATCGTCTCTCCCTTGTATCCCTTAGCACCACGGCTGGCGTGCGCCGCCGGCGTAGCGCCGGACAGTGCCGCTGGCCACCATTTCGTCGGCGATCGACTGGACACTGCTGCCGGGCGGCACGCGGACCAGGTTGAACAGCTCGCGGCCGTATTCATCGCGCCCTGCCGGGCCGGTCAACGAAAACGAGCCGCGGTTGAGCACGGCCAGCAACTTGGACTGTGCCTCTAGCCCCTTCTTCGCTTCGTCGAGGCAGCGCGGCGGATGCAGTTCAGGCGCGTCGATGCCGATGATGCGGATCGAACGCTGGCCCAGCTTGATCGTATCGCCGTCGACCACGCAATTGGTGGCGCGGCCTTTGCCGCAGACGGTAAAGGCGGGGGAGACGGTCTCGCTGCTGGCATCGGGCGCTGGCACCGCCGTTTCGCGTACGCCCAGCCATATGCTGATCGCGACGATCGCCGCCAAGGGCAGCCAGGTCCGTGCCAGACGGCGCCAGTCGCGCCGCCGCTTGCCGCCCTGCCACTGGCTGGTCGGCAGGACCTGGCCGTAATCGCCGGGGCGGGTCCATTTGCGGCGGCGGCGGAAGGGAAGCAGGTCACCCATTCCTCCGCGCTAGGCCACATCAGCCCCTCGAGGCAAGCAGCGTGCACCAGTCCGAGCGGCGCCCTCGCCAGGTTTCGGCCAGTCCCTCTTCGACCAGCTGCGCGCCCAGCGACCTGCCGCCGCGCGTCAAGACCCGCAACTGTCGGCCATAGCGATCGACCGCGCGGCCCTGGGTGACCAGCACGAACTGGCCCGCATTGAGCAGCGCGGCCAGGCGACTGGCGGCGCGTTCGCCCAGCACATGTTCGGCCGGACAGCCCGCGCCATGTGTCTCGGGCGCGTTGATGTCGGCGATGCGGATTTTCTCGCCGTGTAGCCAGAACGTGTCGCCATCGACCACGCAGGTGTCGCGCGGTCCGGACGGGCAAAGGGCGAAGGCGGCAGCCGCCAAAGTGAGGATGTCCATGCCCGCGAACTGGTCGCGGAAATGGGCTTTTCACTATCCGGGCAACTACGTGGTTTCGCTCCGTTACGGAGCTTCAAAGCCCGGATTCAAGCCGCGGCAAGCGTCAGGAACATGCCCGCAAGCGCTGCGCTCATCAGGTTGGACAGGCTGCCCGCGGCCAGGGCTTTCAGGCCCAGGCGCGCGATCACCGGACGCTGGTTGGGGGCAAGCCCTCCGGCGACCGCCATCTGGATCGCGATCGAGCTGAAATTGGCAAAGCCGCACAGCGCAAAGGTGACGATCGCCTGGGTCTGCGGGCTGAGGCCACTGGCCTTGCCCAGGTCGATGAAGGCAACGAATTCGTTCAGCACCACTTTGGTCCCGAAAAACCCACCGGCGCGCATCGATTCGGACCAGTCGGGCGCGCCGAGCAGATAGAATACCGGGGCGAAAACATAGCCCAACACTTGCTGGAACGACAGTTCCGGATGACCGAACCATCCGCCGATACCGCCGACGATGCCGTTGGCCAGCGCGACCAGCGCGACGAAGGCCAGCACCATGGCGCCGACTGCCACTGCCAGCCGCACCCCGGTTTGCGCGCCTTGCGCCGCAGCCATGATGATGTTTGCCGGGCGTTCTTCGCCATTGTCGCCGTCCAGTGCGACGACGTCGGGTTCGGAGACGACCTCATCTTTTGGATCGGGCATGATGATCTTGGCCATCAGAATGCCGCCCGGTGCCGACATGAAGGCCGCGGCAACCAGATAGTCGATGCGGATGCCCATGCTGGCATAGGCCGCCAGGATCGTACCGGCGACCCCGGCCATGCCGACGCTCATCAGGCAGAACAGCTGCGACGGCGTCAGCGCGGCCAGATAGGGGCGGATCACCAGCGGGCTTTCCGACTGGCCGACGAAGATGTTGGCGGCTGCGGACAGGCTTTCCACGCGCGAAATGCCGGTGATCTTTTCAAGTCCCCCGCCGATCCATTTAATGACCAGCTGCATGATCCCGACGTAATAAAGGATCGAGATCAGTGCGGCGAAAAAGATGATCACCGGCAGTGCGGCAATAGCAAAGCTGTTGCCGCCGATTTCCGGCTTGGCCAGCGGGCCGAAGATGAATTCGGTCCCGGCGTGGGCATAGCTGAGCAGCGCCGATACGCCCCCTGATATCGCCTGCAGCGCGCGGTTGCCCCACGGCACATAGAGCACCAGCGCGGCAAGGCCAGCCTGCAGGGCGAAGGCGGCTCCGACCACGCGCGGCCGGATCGCGCGGCGGTCCGACGACAATAGGAACGCGATGCCCAGGATCAGCAGCATGCCCAGCAGGCTCAACAGGATTTTCATGGCGGCCCAGCGTTCCCTAATTGCTCTCGAGACCGGGTGGTAACGCCTCTGCCTGCGCAGTCAAATCGCCGCCGCGTCAGGGCTGGGGACGAATGTGCTCGCGCCACTTTCGCACCGTGCCCGCCCTCGCTAAGCCTGCGCGGATGGATAAGCCCAGCCCGGCCGGGGTCGTCTCGATCCCCAAATCGCTTTTCGTTTTTTCGCTGCTTTATGGCGGCCTGTGCGTTCTGGCCGGGGTGCTGGGAACCAAGATCGCCTCGCTGGGACACTGGCCTGTGCTGGGCGATCTGGCAGTGGAAAGCGGGATCTTCGCGTTCCTGCTGCTGGTCGTGATGAGCAGTGCCGTGTCCGAACTGTTCGGCCAGGCGACGGCCAACCGCATGGTTCGTTATGGCTTCATCCCGCTGATCGTCTCGATGATTTTGCTGACGATCGTCATCCGCCTGGTGCCGCCGGCGCCGTTCTGGAACGATCAGGACGCCTTCGCGCGCTTGCTGGGTCAGGGCGCGCGGATGCAGTTTGCCGGGTTGATTTCCTATGGCACCTCGCAAACGCTCAACGTCTATCTGTTCTCGCGCCTGATGGGCGGGCAGGGCAAGCAACTGATGGTCCGCGCCTGGATTGCCAGTCTGCTCAGCCAGGTGGTCGACACGATCCTGTTCATCACGATCAGTTTCTATGGCCAGGACATGCCGCTGATGCAGATCATGGAAGGCCAGATCATTTCGAAGCTGGTGCTTTCGACCATCATGGTCCCGCCGCTGATCGTGGTCTTTGTCCGGCTGGGCCGCTGGCTTGACGGGCACACGGCCTAAAACAGGTTCAATTCGCGGCAAAGCGGGGTAAAGGCGGCCCATGCCGAATACCACCGACCCTGACGCTGAACGCACCCGCAACCTGGCCAAGGCCGAAACGCTGATCGAGGCGCTGCCTTACCTGCAGCGCTATGCCGGCAAGACCTTTGTCGTGAAGTACGGCGGCCACGCCATGGGCGATCCGGAACTGGCACGCGACTTTGCCGAAGACGTCGTGCTGCTGAAAGCGGTCGGGATCAATCCGGTCGTGGTTCATGGCGGCGGGCCGCAGATTGGCGCAATGCTCAAGAAGCTGGGGGTCGAAAGCCGTTTCGTCGATGGATTGCGCGTGACCGACAAGGAAACTGCCGAAGTCGCCGAAATGGTCCTGTCCGGCGCGATCAACAAGGAGCTGGTCGGCTGGATCGCCGGGGCCGGCGGCAAGGCAATCGGCATATCGGGCAAGGACGGCGGACTGGTTACCGCGAGCAAGGTCCAGCGCACCACCCGTGACCCGGACAGCAATATCGAACAGGTGGTCGACCTGGGCTTTGTCGGCGAGCCGGAAACGGTCGACATCACCATCATCGAAACCGCCTGCGCTGCCGGGATGATCCCAGTGATCGCGCCGATTGCGGCAGGCAGCGACGGTGCGACCTATAATATCAACGCCGATACCATGGCAGGGGCGATCGCGGCGGCGCTGGGCGCATCGCGGCTGTTCCTGCTGACCGACGTTGCCGGCGTGCTCGACAAGGACAAGCAGCTGCTCACCGACCTTAATCCCGCAGACATTGCCGCGCTGCAGGCCGACGGCACGATCAGTGGCGGGATGATCCCCAAGCTGGAAACCTGCATTCACGCGGTCGAGGCCGGGTGCGAGGCGGCGGTCGTGCTCGACGGCCGGGTGCCCCACGCGATGCTGCTCGAATTCTTTACCTCTCGCGGCGCAGGTACGCTGATCCGCGCCTGATCATTGCCTGGCGGCGGGAACTGCAAGGAGGCTTCATGCGTCTTAGGCCCATGCTTTCACGAATGTCCGCCATGACGGTGCTTTCGGCCCTGGCGATCCATCTTTCCGGGTGCGACCGGGCTGAGCCGGTGCCGCAGGCCAGCGGTACTGCAGAAGCAGTTACCGCGGAATCGGCGGCCGCTGTGCCCGCGCCTGTCGAAACGTCGCTGGCCATCCTGCCCAAGGCCGTGCCGCCGTCGACCTCGCGCGACCCGCAGGAAGTATTGCTATCCTGGGCCAAGGCCGTCAGCCTGAAGGACTGGCCCACAGCTTACGGCTATTGGGGCGATCATGGCGCGCAGAGTGGTATGACTCTCGACCAGTTCAAGGCCAGCTGGGGCAAGCTGCAGCAGCCGGACCTGGAGATTGGCAAGGGCGACCAGGAAGGCGCGGCCGGCTCATCCTACTACACCGTCCCGATCACCATCATCGACGGCCAGCGCCGCATTCCCGGCGAAGTCGTGCTGCGCCGCGTCAATGACGTCGATGGCGCTACTTCAGAGCAGCTGCGCTGGCATATTGAAAGCACCACGCTGAAGCCCTAGGGCGGATTCCAGCCCAAACGCGGGCGTTGAAGGGAAACCGCCTTGCTTTTGATGTCGATTTTGTCGGCGCTGGGTTATCTGATCTGGATCGTCCGGATGGTGCTCATCTGCCAGTTCGTGCTTTACCTCTTGATCGCGTTCAACGTGATCGACTTGCGCAACCGCTTCGTTGCCGGGCTGTGGGAAGCGCTGAATGCCATCCTTGAGCCGATGCTCGGACCGATCCGGCGGCGGATGCCGGCCGTTGGCGGCATGGATTTCTCGTACATGGTCTTGCTGTTCGGACTGTGGATTCTCCAATCGATCCTCAATGCCGTGGCCGTTTCGGTGCTGGCATGACGGCGCAGGTCATTGATGGAAAAGCCTTTGCCGCGGGTCTTCGTGCGCGGGTCGCGGACTTGGCAGCGACGTTCGAGCAGGCGGCCGGACGCAAGGCTGGCCTTGCCGTCGTGCTGGTCGGCAGCGATCCAGCCAGCCAGGTCTATGTCGCCTCGAAGGCCAAGCAGACCGCCGAATGCGGCATGGCCAGCTTCGAACACCGCCTGCCCGAGGATACGGTACAGGCCGATCTGCTGGCGCTGGTCGATGCGCTCAACGCCGATCCTGCGGTTGACGGCATCCTGGTCCAGCTGCCCTTGCCGGGCCACCTCGACGAGCAGCAGGTGGTGGCGCGGATCGATCCGGACAAGGACGTCGACGGGCTCACCCCGCTCAGCAGCGGGCGGCTCGCGCTGGGTCAGCCGGGCCTGGTGCCGTGCACTCCGCTGGGCAGCCTGATGCTGCTCAAGGACCGGCTCGGCAATCTTTCCGGCCTGGATGCTGTGGTCATCGGCCGCTCGATCCTTGTCGGTAAGCCGATGGCCCAGCTGCTCCTGGCGGAGAACTGCACGGTCACCATTGCCCACAGCCGCACCCGCGACCTGCCCGAAGTGGTTCGCCGCGCCGACATCGTCGTCGCTGCTGTCGGCCGGCCGGAAATGGTTCGGGGGGATTGGATCAAGCCGGGCGCGACGGTGATCGACGTCGGCATTAACCGCCTGCCGCCCGAAGCGGGTCAGGCGAAAGGCCGGCTGGTCGGCGATGTCGCCTTTGCCGAAGCGCTTGAAGTGGCCGGGGCCGTGACCCCGGTGCCGGGCGGGGTCGGTCCGATGACCATCGCGGTGCTGCTGCGCAACGCCCTGGTCGCGGCGCATCGCAATGCCGGGGTGGCGCTGGCTGAAGCAGCGTTGTAAGCCCTTGCCCATGAAGCGCGCGCTCCTTGGCCTTGTGGCCGCATCGATTGCCTTGTCTCCCGCCCTGGCCCGTGATCGCGATCCCGGGCGCGGCTATGCCAACCCCAGCGCGGTGATTGCCGCGGAAATCGCCTTTGCCAAGCTGGCTGCCGAGAAGGGCCAGTGGACCGCGTTCCGTGCCACCGCAACCAAGGATGCGGTGATGTTCGAACCGCACATGGTGCTGGCTCAGGACTGGCTGAAGACCAGGATCGACCCGCCGAAGTCGGTCGCCTGGCAACCGCACCAGGTCTGGTCGAGCTGCGACGGCAGCTATGCCGTGACGCGCGGGGCGTGGCAGCGCGAGGGCAGCACCGGCTATTTCACCACCGTCTGGCAGCGCCAGAAGGACGGCAAATACAAGTGGATCATGGACCAGGGCGATGCGCTCCCATTTCCCATGGATGCGCCCGAAATGATCATGGCCAAGGTCGCCGATTGTCCGCCGGGCTATCGCGGCAAGTCGCCCAAGCCGGCCAAGGTGCCGCCCGCGCCGTTCGATCCGGCGCTGCGCGCGGGCAAGTCGGATGACGGCACCCTGACCTGGACCGCCACGGTCGCGCCGGACAATGCGCGCCGCTTCATCGTCACCATGGTCAGTGCCGGTCAGCCGGTGACGGTGCAGGACCTTCAGGTCGAAGCCCCCGCCAGATAGGGCTGGCTGCGCGATGCTCGATCTTTTCCTATCAGCCTTCATCACCTTGTTCGTGGTGATCGATCCACCCGGCTGCGCCCCGATCTATGCCGGTCTGGTCAGCGACGCCACCGCGCGCCAGGCGACGGCGATGGCCGTCAAGGCATGTCTCATCGCCCTGGCGATCCTGATCGTCTTCGCGCTGTTTGGCGAGGATCTGCTTGGCGCGCTGCACATCGAACTCAATTCGTTCCGCCTGGCTGGCGGGATCATGCTGTTCGTCATCGCGCTCGACATGGTCTTCGAAAAGCGCACCCAGCGGCGCGAGGAGCGCGCCGAAAAGGTCAAGGCGCAGAATGCCCAGACGCCCGAGATCGAAGACGTCTCGGTGTTTCCCATGGCCATGCCGATGATTGCCGGGCCCGGCTCGATCGCAACCATCATGCTGCTGACCGGCCGCGCCCACGGCACGTCGGAAACGCTGGTGATACTCGGCGCGCTGGCTGCGGTACTGGCGCTTACCCTGCTGGCCCTTGTTGCCGCCAAACCACTGATGAAGCTGCTGGGCCGCCAGGTCGAAGCCGTCATCACCCGCCTGCTCGGCGTGCTGCTGGCCGCACTGGCGGCGCAGTACGTGATCGACGGGGTGAAAGCGGTACTTACTGCAACGTGACCCGGCCGTCGTCGCTGTCGCGGCGGCCGAAGAATTGCATCAGCTGGACCAGCAGCTCGCACCGCGCGGCCAGATCGGACGCTTCGAGCAGCGCCTGCTTGGCCGCGGCATCGAACGGGGCGATCTGGCTGACGCCGTCGATCAGCGAGCGATCGTCGAGCCGGGTTACCGCTTCCCAGTCGACCGAATAGCCCTGGGCATCGGCAAAGCGCCGCGCCTCGCGTTCAAAGCTCGCGCGTTCGACGGGGGATAGTGCTGCATCCTCGTCCTCTTCGCCGATCAGTTCACCCTCGATCTGGCGGAACGGGGTGGCGGCATCAAGCTCGCGCAGGACGCGAAAGCGCGATTCGCCTTCGAGCACGATGTTGAAGCGGCCATCCTCCAGTGCCTCGACCTCGCCGATCCGGCCAAGGCACCCGACCGCAAACAACGGTGCGCCTTCGTCCGGTCGCTGCGGCTGGATCATCCCGATCCGCCGGTCGCGCGCCAGTGCGTCCTTGACCATCGCCTGATAGCGCGGCTCGAAGATATGCAGCGGCAATTGCAGTCCAGGAAACAGGATTGCACCGGGCAGGGGGAAGATCGAAATGCGCAAGGGCCGCGCCTCCTAACCGAACAGGATCAGCGACAGGCGTCGCCGCATGGCGGCCACCCAAGGATCTTCCAGCCCGACTGCCTCGAAGATCTGCAGCAGCTTGGCCCGGGCCGCGCCTTCGTTCCATTCGCGGTCGGCGGCGATCGCGGCCAGCAGGCGCTCCGCCGCACTGTCCCGGTCGCCCGCCGCGAAGGCGGCCGACGCATAGGCCAGCTGGGCGTCGTGGTCCTGCGGTGCGGCGTCGGCGGCGGCTTTCAGGCCAGCAAGCTCGCTGTCCTCCGGGCGGCTCCGCGCCAGTTCGAGTGCGGCCACTGCGCGGTGCACGTCGGGATCGCTGCGCAGCGCTTCGGGCACGCCGGCTGCAACCGCATCGGCGGCATCGAGCTCGCCGGCCAGGGCCAGTGCGCGGATCTGACCACCCAGCGCAGCGCCGTTTTCTGGCGCAATCTCACTGATTTGGGCAAAGATATTGGCGGCGCGCGCGCCGTCGCCTTCGGCCAGCGCGGCTTCGCCCATGGCCAGCAGCGGCTCGATATCCGCAGCGGGCGCGGCGCCGGCATTGATCGGCAATTGGGCAAGCAACTGATCGAGCATCTGCTTCAGTTGCGATTCGCTGCGGGCGGGGGTCAGGTCGGCGACCGGCTGGCCCTGGAACAGCGCATAGACCGTCGGGATCGAGCGGACCTGGAACTGGGCGGCGATGAACTGTTCATCGTCGACATTGACCTTGGCCAGGACCACGCCCTTGTCAGCGTAGTCTGCTGCGACCTTCTCCAGCACCGGCGACAGCGCCTTGCACGGGCCGCACCATTCGGCCCAAAAATCGAGGATGACGAGCGAATGCATCGAAGGTTCGACCACGGTCTTGCGAAACCGGTCGACGGCCTTCTGTTCGTCGAGATTGAGGCCCATGCTCGCCAAGGGTAAACTCCATAGACTGTTTGCGGATAACTGGCCGCCAATGTGGGCCTTCGGCGTCATTTGTGAAGGGACAAAGCGCGCGGGCACGCGATTGCCACTTTTCCCCTTGGCAAGCCCTTGGGGCGATGCTAACGGCGCGCCTCACCCCGGACCCACCGCCGTTTTGGCACAGGGTTGCAGGCGTTCGAGCGGGCGTAGCTCAGGGGTAGAGCACAACCTTGCCAAGGTTGGGGTCGAGGGTTCGAATCCCTTCGCCCGCTCCAGTTTTCCCCCTAAAACATCAGAAGGCGATTGCGCCTGATCGTGCTTTCACTTGCGCGACGGGTGATTTCAATCGCTGCTTTGTCGGCAGTTCTGACGGTGCTGCGTTCATGTCGGTGCGGTTTTGGGTGATGCTGTTTCGTCCGCCTGAGGCCAGGCATTTTGGAGGACTGGCCGACGAGCTGAATTACTGTGCGGCGGGTCGGTCGTTGCTGTTGCTGCCGCTTGCGGACCCGGCCCGAAGTACCACCTCGAGGAACTCTTCTTTTGCAACAGTGCGCACCTTTGGCGACCGGCAAAGCCAGTCATAAGCGAAACTTCGCATGGCGCGCTGGTCGCGGGCAGCGAAAAACAGGTCGTCGAGATGGTCTAGCTTGGGCAGCCGGGACCGCGACTCGCTCAGCTCGGAGATCAACCGCATGATCTCATCCGGATTGCGCTGCGAACAGGCTATCAGCGCGACGATAATGCCCTCGTATGCTTGCGCGCCGACTAATCGTGTTCCGTTCAGCGCCGCACCGAACATTTCGGCCCGGTTGTCGCAGTTGGCTATGTATCCGGTATGGCCACCGTTGTTCACACTGCCTTCGTAGTACAACGCATGGTAGAGATTTATGGCTTCGTCCGCACCAGTGGGAGACCAGAGCGCCTCGCGCGTAAGCGTACTGTTCATGAGCCAGCAGAAACTCTCGACCGCTTCAACTTCGTCTTCGAGCCCGTCGTCGGGCATGATGATGGTCGACATGGTCATCGGCTTTCCCGCCCTTCATCACTTATCTGGGGGCTTGCGAAAGGTCCGTCTGATGGCACGTCCGGCAAAGATGAAGAAGGCAGCGCCCGACAGGCCGCCGATCAACGGGAAATAGGCGTGGTTCCTGGTACTTTCGATCACAAATTCGCTGAAGCCATCGGCACGCAGTTGCGCAAAGCGAAATTCCGTTTGCGCGGCGTGCCAGATGATCATGCCAACGATCAATACGGTAGCGACGATACGGACATTGCGCTTTGGCGAAGGAACCGGTTCCGGTGTTTGTACGCCAGGGCTGGGCTGCGGGTCTTCTTGCACCACGGCGATCCTCCGGTGGGTAAGATCACCATGCCTACACCACCGGCGCAGCCACCTTTCCGCGAAAATGGAACTGGTACATCCTTGGCCCTTCGTACGGTCATCGTCTGACGGCACAATAATGCTGATAGACATGCAACGATCTGAAGGCCCACGCCCATTCGAAACCGTTTGACCAGCAACGTCGCCTCGATTGTGGCCATTCTTCTGTCCAGCATTGCCTGGGTGGGCAAAAGTGGCGCGCAGGACAGGATTGGCGAGATTGTGCAGCCCGCTTCAGGCACGGGCCGGGCTGTATATGCAGCTCTGGATCAAGCGGTGATTTTGCCGCGATTCCTTGGGAAATGGGCAATAGATCGGGATTCATGCCGACGCCGGGAAAGCGCCGGCCACATCGAATTGCAGCAACGCCTGGCCATTATGGGCAAATCGCGCTTGGCCGTCCAGGCAGCACTGGTGGAAATTGATCCCGACAGCGCGGGCGATGACGGCAAATCGCCGCGCGCAAGGGACTACGCCAATGCCGACGACATTCTGGTTCGGTTTGGTCAGCAGGGCCGGGAGCCGCGCTACATTCATTTCCGCTTCGGGTACGGCGGAGCGCGCTTGATCGTCGAGGAAGTGGGTCAACCACGACGGGCCTATGTTCGCTGCGCATGAGCGCGCAGTCGGTCGTCTTGCCATCGCGAAGACCAAAGTTGAGCGCAGCCACGCGGCGGCATGACCTGCGCGTCAACGTTGCGCCGCAATAGCATTCATTTAAAGTGCGACCCGACGGCTCTTAGCTGTCGTGATATTCTTCTTGCGAGCATGTTTCTACTGCCTGAGGGCATTCTGCAAGCCACCGGAAGGTACCAGTACAACGCGATCAGTGCTTCAAGGGGCGTTCGTAGGGCAATGTCGCAGCACAGTCTCGCGCGAACCATTTCCGGTCGAAACGCGAATGCCGCGGTGATCGGTGGAGATGTCCAGATTCAGCCGCTGATCGGTCCCATCATCCCTGCGCACAGTAACGAATACCGCTTCAAAGTCGCTATAGCCCTCAACTGCGATAACGGGCTGCAGTTCAACGGTTTGCGCGGTGACAGCCAAGTGGATCCCGCGGTCCCCTGTCACGCCGCAGTCCTGTAAGCGGCCAACCCATTCGCCGTGATAAATCGCGGGTACCGCGGGATAATCATAAAGCATCAATGCACCGCGCGGCGCCGGATCTGACCAGCTGCGGCACCCGCTGGTCAACAATGTGTCAAAAGCCAACGCCGCTGCAATGTACCACTGCCATGGCTTCCGCAGAAGCGGCCGTTCAATTGAACTCCAGGCTGTCATTGGCGTTTTTCAGAACCTCGCACTGGACTGACAGTCAAGCAAAGGCCGCCATTATCCCGCTTATCGACTTTTCGGCATTACCACCGCAGCCCCCGGGCATGCCGATGCCGCCGCATCAGATGCCAAAAGTCTGCGTGGTGGTTTGGCTCAAGTCGATAATGGCGCGCTGGGTGCAGGTCACTTGCGCCTTGGTACAGGCAAGCTTCGCGCGATATTCCAGCTCGTCAGGTGCAAAGCCGATATAGGTCCGCACGTTGCCGGCGGTGTCCTTGTAGACCGCCAGGTATTGTCCGTTGCCGAGATCCTCGTCGTCAAAGTAGGAAACGCAGCGTTCCTTGCTTTGCGCCGCGCACTGCGAAACAGCTGCGGCGATAGCGTCTGCGCTGGTCCTGCGCCCCGTTACGACAACCATTTTGGGCCACTTGCTTCCCCAGGCCAGCGAAAAGAAGCCGCGGCCGGGAGCGCGCATCTTGTTTTCATCGATGATCTTGAACCGGGGCGTGCCGGTATCCGTCGTCTCGACCACCCAGCAACGCGAGCCGTTGGTGCAGAGCTTGTTGACGCGGGTTGAGGCCGTCGCCGCATCGGGTGCACCAACCCAAAATATCACGCCCTTGTCATTGACGTAACGGACCAGGACGCCATTGGCCACCGTCGTACCCATAGTGCATGGCGTTCCGGTGTCGGCCTGGCATTTCGCCAGAAGGCGATCCCGTGCTTGCCGCCAGTTTTGTTCTCCGGTCGATAGCCAGACCGAACCGCGCCAGCGATCGGCTGGCTGGCTTTCCGGCCATGCGACCAAAGCAAATTTGTGGCGAGCGACCGGGCCGGGTGGGAAATGATTTTCGGTCAGGTCGAGCCCGGCCGGGGCGCTAAGCGGCAGAGGCGTATAGGCATAGACCTGTGTCACTCTGCAGCCGACGGAGTTCTTCCGACAGTATTCCAGCGCATCACTTTCGGCGACCGAAATGACGTTCGCGCCGCCCCGAACCCAAGGGAGGCCGTACGCATCGTGCGCCACCGCGATGAAGCTGTTGTTGATCCAATGTGCGCCGATCATACAGCCTCCGCCCATGATCCGGTTGCATGCCGACAATGCTGCCTTTTCCGCTTCATCACCCGTGCGATGCCCCGACGTAGCCCAAACCTCGGACGTGTCGAAATTCCAGGCTACTGCCATGTGGCTGTCAGCGAAACGGGGCGGGGGCGGAAAGTAGGCGCGTCGTTCCGATTCGTAATCGTCTTCCGCTGCTGCCGCTGCCGCATCGTCTTCATCCTGGATCCAATCCTGCTGAATTCGCGCTTCTTCCGCACGCTGACGCGCAATGTCTTCTTCATAGGTGGGCTGGGCAAAGGCGGGGGCGGCCATCAGGGTCAGGCCAAGCCAATGGCTCGACCAACTTGCATATCTGGCAAATAGTCCAATCAATCGCGTATCCCTTTCGGAGTGCAAAGGATGCCATTGCTGAACGTCATGATTTGCACAGAGCACTCATAACAGACCGCGTTGGCGGATCGCACGCCGAATTGAACCGGTACATTACGTCGAATGACGCGCCGGCGCGGCAGAGCTAATGCTTCCAGGCAGCTACCGAGGTCTATTGAACAAATGCGTTTGCACGGGTTTTCGTTGCTTCGGAGCAGCATCGGGGTCATGCTCTGTTCGCTATTGACGGGATGCTTCTTTCTCCCCGGCAATTTCGTCTCGCAGCTCGACGTCCGGCGCGATGGCACGTTCGATTTCACTTATGTCGGGGAAATCGTCACCACACTGCCGGAAGAAGGCGGTGCCCGAAAATGGGATCCCGCGATGGCTCATTGCTACCGCGAAGATTCGGACGATGAGCGGACCTGTGCAACCGATGAGATTGCGCGGCAGCGGACACGCTTTGACGCCAGCGAAAACGCCCGTGAACAGCAGGCTGCAGACATCGCCGAGCTCGTTGGATACGATGCTTACGACGAGGCTGCCAATGAAGAATTCGCCCGAAAGATGGAAAATTTCAAAGGCTGGGACAAGGTGGCTTACAAAGGTCACGGCGTGTTTGCGGTGGAATACCGCTTGTCTGGCACGCTGGAGCGCGAAATGACATTCCCCGTGCTGCCACAAGCGCAGATGGTGATGCCATTCCTCACTATCCGGCGCGCGAAAGACATGGTGGTTGAGGTGGAAGCCCCGGGCCTGACGCCGCACCGACTGCGCGAGGTCATGCTGCGCGCATTGCAAGGTGCGAACGGGACTTCGGACCGCAATGATGTTCCGATGTTCAACCGCGCGAGAGGTCGTTTCACGCTGACCAGTGATACCGATCTGACCGCCTCGAATGGTGAGGAAAGCGTCTCGGGCGATCGCCATACGGTGGTCTGGACGATCGATGGCGACACAGAAATCGTGCCACAGGCGCAGATTGTTCTCGACAGGTAATGACCATGATCAAAGCACTTTTCCGGGCAAGCGTGCCATTCACTCTGCTGTTGACCGCGGCCCCGACTGTGGCGAGCGGATATTTGCCCATGCCTGAATTGCGCGAAACTCTGCGCAGCTACCGCACATGCTTCTCCCGCCTTCAATCTGCTGCCGGAGCGGATCGCCAGCTAGTAGCGCGCCGGAAGGACAAAGGTATGGCTGCGTCAAGCGATGGAACGACCCATGATGTTTCGCTTGAAGTTCAAAGCAAGGGGGTGGAGCGCATCGGCCGTGACCATGCCCGCTACGCCGCCCGGATCCGGTACCGCAATGGCGTGACGCGCCCTGACCTCAACCAGATTGAATACAATCACAGTTGGGAATCCCACAGCTATGAATGCCGGGGGCGTGTGCTGATCACCAACACCGCCCAGGGTTATACGCTGTCGACTTTCGAGCCGCTTGCGAAGACGCCCCCGCAGTGAGCGGCCTTGACCGAAAAAATCCGGGCGCAGGGAACTGCCGCGAATGAGCAAATGGTCAGGGCCGCCTAAGGGCTGGCTGCCATTTGCGTGGGCAGCAATCGCCGTATCCGCCTTGCTGCTTGTGGCCTACATCCTTGTCGCACGTTCCTTGGCATTGTTCCATGAACCGTTCGATGTGGAAGAGGTCGCGATCAGCTACGTCACCGAATATGACGCAGTCATCGCGGACGAAGATCGTCTTGATGCGAAGGGCAAGCCGCTCAGCGATCAACTCGCCATATTGCAGCGTGACCGGGAGAATTTCCACGAGCGCGCAATTCGGCAGAATGGCGACACTGCGGATCGCGATGCAGAGGGTGTCAGCTTTTTTGCCAGTGCCCGGAACCGGGATGAAATCGGTCGCGGGACGTTTTCAGTTGCCCTTCCCGTTGATACTCCAACGCAGCATCACATGACCGCAGAGGGCACTTCGCTGCATGTCATGGTTCATAGGCGGGATGGACACCTGATCCTGTCAGTCAGTCGCCTCCGGACGCCTGCAGCCAAGCGCAATGGCGACACAATGTTGAGCCGGACAAAACTGATACCAGCAATTGCGTCAAGCGCCCACTAGCCCTGATTCATGAGTCGGCTGCGGATGTTCGACGTGTAAGTGCGCCCAACGCGCAGTTCGACGCCCCCCCCAAGTACCACAACAAGTGCCGAGAAGGCGTCTTGTTTTATCCGCTTGATGGCGTCGATGCGTACAATGGTGCTTCGATGAATGCGAATGAACTGAGCAGACGGCAGACTGCGCTCCAAAGCGGCAAGGTTGCGATTATACAGATATTCAACGCCTTCGGCATGGATGCGGACATAGTCACGCTCCGCCGCTATGTGCGAAATGTTGCCCGGCGCCAGCCGGACATAGTCGCCCTTCGATTTTACCCAGATTTCCAGTCTTCGATCCGGCTGCGTGCTCGATTGCTTCCGCAGGGCAGTTACAACCTCCTCAAGCTCACGGATGCGATCGGTGTTGGATCGTTGCTCTGCGGCGATGCGAGCGCGCTCCAGCGCCTCGTGAAACCGGCCCGGATCAATGGGTTTCGTGATGTAATCCACTGCCCTCGAATCGAAGGCACGCAGTGCCTGATCGTCAAAAGCGGTAATGAAGACGATGGCAGGTGCCGGGTCGGGTAGCCGTTCGACCAGATCAAACCCGCTGCCACCCGGCATCTGGATATCGAGCAGCACCAGACCCGCCTGGAATGTGGCGAGGCGCTGGATGGCCTGCTCCACATTGCCGGCCTCTTCCACGGCACCGACCCAAGCCAGATGTTTGAGCAAACGGACAACACGGCGGCGCGCGAGTGGCTCGTCATCGACAACAAGGACGTCGACCCGGTTCATGCGGCCTGCCAGGGGACGTCGATTTCGGCACGAAAGTTCTGATCGGTCGTCATTCCGGCGGTGAACCGACCGTTATCGCCGTATCGTGCACGAATGCGGCCAGCCACGTTGCGCAAGCCAATGCCAAAACCCTGCGACGCAGAGTCACGAGAATGGTTGCTGGCACTGAGGTCGTTCTCGACAGCGATGAAGAGTCTGTCACCATGCCGCCGAGCGCGAATACTGATGGTGATTGCCTTTATCGATCTGCTCAAGCCGTGCTTTACCGCATTTTCGATCAGGGGCTGCAGAATCAGACTGGGCACGCGTCCCGCCTTTGTGCTCGCCGCAGCATCAATGCTGAAATCCATCCGGTCGGGAAAACGCTCGCGCTCGATCTCGAGATATTCCTCCTGCAACATCAGCTCCTCGGCCAGCGTCACGTCGCTCATCGGGTCCAAGGTCAGTGTGGTGCGCAAAAACGTCGACAGCGAAATCACCATCCGCTCGGCGCGCTTGGTAGAGCCTTCCTCGATCAGCCCGGCAATCGAATTCAGTGTATTGAACAAGAAGTGCGGGCTTATCTGATACCGCAGTGCCCGCATCTGCGCGGTCAAAGCCTCTTCACGCACGAATGCCAGACGGCGCTCCCGGTCCTGCACTTCGAAACTGTAGAGCAGCGAGATGAAAAGGCAGGACCAGCCGAAAAACGTTCCGAAGCTGGAAACCATTGTAACACCTGCCATATGCCAATCGAACACAGGCACTTTTGGCGAAATGCAAAGTGCAAAGAACGCAAAATCGATCAGGCTGAACAGCGGTGCGGCAATGCTGGAAAAAACGAAGGCCAGTCCAACTTTGGTGAGGATGCCGGCATTGCGCAAACGGTATAGGACGCCGGTTATTATCAGCGTCAGTAACGCGCCAAAGCTGTCGATGATCAGCTTCCCGAAAAAAGACCTGATCGGATCGACCCCAGCCACGCCCCACAGAATGCTGTCTGTCAGCAGTACAGCGGTCCAGAAAACTGCTGCCAGCTTAATCGTTGTTCCGGCCAGGGTATCCCAAAATCCGGAATCACCATGCTCCCTGGGCCGCGCGCCAGAATGAGGGTGTGCAAACGGTGTCAATGCTTCAGATTGAAGGTACGAAATATGTTGGATATCTGTCATTTGCGCTGCGCCATTGTTCAATTTCCCCAATTCCTATCGCAACGGCGGCGGACGAGACGTGCATGCGGAAAATGCAACATGACGCCGTGCGGATCGCTCGTTCGTTCGATACGATAGCCGCCTGATTGCGATAACCCCCTGAAGCCAGATCAAGGCTTCCTTCCCCACTCCGACCCAGCCATGCGTACGAGCCTTGGACCCGGTAGCGAACGCTCCGGTCGGACCGAAACGCCAGCGATGTGAACCGCTTATTTTGCCGTTCGTCATTCATTTCACGCCATTCGTACATTTTCGATGTATTTCATCGGCCGTACAAAGCTAGCGGCGAGCGACCGGATTGTAGCATTCAGTTTGATCCTGGATAGCGGCCGATATGGAACTGGTACATCTGCCCTACTTGTCACAAACGCAGTCTATGCAAACGGCCACTCTCCATCCGGCTGACCGTAGCAGCGACGCCCCCCGCAGAAGAACATTGCTTGCCTTGGTCGATTCCGATGACGAACAAGCTTTGGATCGTCTCATGTCGGTGCTGCCCAACGCCCGCTTTGTCGATTTGTCCTCCCCTCACGCCACCCCGGTTCCAACAACTTCGCACGCCGAAAAGGCAGCACCCGATCCGCAGCTTCTGACCAGTCGTCAGAGCGAGATTTTTGCGCTGATGTTGGAAGGGTTGTCGAACAAGGCCATCGGCCGACGCATCGGGATTTCGCATTTCACCGTGCGAAATCATGTGTCCAAGCTCATGCAGATATTGAACATCCCGACCCGCCGCGACATTCGCCGCGCACTGCATGACGCCATTCCAATCAGTGACCATCAGGATCAGCCCGACCGCGATCGCACCGAAAATAGCCCGCGTGCGCGGATGTGATCAGTCGGTGCCAGCAAGAACCATCAACTTTCCAGAAGGTAAGCGTATGCACGGACGCATCAGCCTGGCGCAGAAGCTGCTCCTGGCTCTGACATTTGCTTTGTCCAGCTGTGGTGACGGGTCAGCAAAGGTTGCACAGTCCGAAAGTTCGGCTGGGCGTTCGCCTGCCGCCACGGCGGCCTTCCCGCCCACGACCATTGCAGCCGTCGGCGGCGCGTACACGTTGTCGCAGTCCGACAGAATTTCACTTGGCGCAGCCGAGACTGCATGCCGCGCGAAAGACAAGGCTGAATTTTTCGACGCATTCATTCGTTCGCGCGTCGTCCAGCGAAAATATTTGGCCAAGACCATCAACCTGGCGGTGCTGGGGTCCAAAGGAGAAACGCTCAGTTCCAGACAAGTCGCTGCCGCCGATTTCGCTGGGTCACCAATCATCATGCAGGATTACTATCGCAAGGCGGCTGAGCCATTTCGAGCCGGTGACCGGGATGAATTTGTGATGATCTCCATCAATCAGAGCCAGTCAAATCAGGTTTCGGTTGAGTGGACCCGTGTGCATTTCGACGGCAAGTCGGAAGGCGGAGACGATCTGGGCAATGCCTTCGATCTCGATGGTCAGCCTTATGATCCGAGCGGGCGTACCGATGGTCAGTTGCTTTTCGAACCGACCGCCGATTGCTGGGAGCTTGCAGCCGATATCCGCTATCGACGCGGCGGCAGAGGGTGAGCAGCCTCACGGTCGGACGAACTTCGGCGACGTTGCTGGCTTTTCTCATGGCAGTCATGCCCGCGGTTTGCCTTGCTGCCGAAAATGGCCTGAGCGCCAACATGCGTCAGGCCGAAGCTGCAATCGGGCGTGAGGACTATGCGCAAGCGGCCCGGCACCTCGATGCTGCGTGCAGGCAGGGCGGGGCCCTGGGCTGTTATGATCTGGCGGTGCTCGAACATGAAGGACTTGCAGGCCCTCGCAACCTGGCGAGAGCAGCCGCATTCAATCGCCGGGCCTGCGATCTTGGCAATATCGATGGATGTGCCAACCTGGGCACACAGTTGCTGACCGGTGACGGCGTCCCTGCCGATCGGCGAAGGGCAAAGCCGCTGCTGGAGCGAAGCTGCCGTTACGAGTCGCCATCCGGCTGTTTCGGGCTGGCCTTGCTGCAAGAAGGTCTTTTCGGTGGCAGGGCAGATACGCTGAAAGGTCTGCCGGTGCTCGAGCATGCTTGCCGTATCGGTCATGCCGAAGCCTGCTACCGGCGCGGACATCAGCTGGCTCAAAGCGCCAAGGTGCCTGACTGGCACGCTGCGGCTTCCTGGTACAATGCTGCCTGTGAAGGTGGGCTTGCAGCAGGATGCAATGCGCTGGGTGTCCTTGCAGGTGAGGGGAAGGGCGGCCCGGTCGATCCCGAACGGGCGCTGCGACTTTTCAGGCAAGCCTGTGAAAGCGGCTCTGCTACCGGTTGCAGGAACCTGGGCAATTTGATCGGTCAAGGGACGCTAGGTCCAATTGATAGAGCAGCAGCGAACGCGGCCATTGCGCGTGCTGCCGCTATCGAGTCGGGACAGATCGCCGGTCAGCGGCAGCCAATGCCATGAGCGATGGATTCGCCATTGCGCTGGATATTGCCTGATGGAGCAGGCGGCGGAGATCACGCAGATGTCAAATCGGGGCAGCACCAGATGGCGCAAGTTCAATCTCTGGATACTGCTCGGGATCACAAGCCTGGCATTGCCGATCTATGCACTGCTTGCGCTCGCCATGTTGTTTTGCGACGCGCCAGGCGCCTGGTGTCAGGACAGCGCAAACATCAACTTGATTTATGACTTCGGCATATTGGGTCCCTTCGCGATTTGGCTGATCCTGCTGATAGGCGCAATCCGCAAGCGACCCTGGGTCGTCGCAGTATGGGCTGGCGGTGCACTGCTTTTGATAATGGTTTGTGCGATTGCCTGGCTGCTCCTGCTGGCTGCACTTTCCTGACAACGCAACGGCAAGAAACGCACAATGACTGACCGTATGGACCATTTGGAGCGCCTCGTCTCTTTGCGAGATAGTGGCGCTTTGACCGAAGACGAATTTCAGCGTGAGAAGGCGCTTGTCATTGCAGGAGGCTTAAGCGGGGCGCCCGGAAGCCCGCATCCGGCGCCAGCGCGACGTTTTGGCTTTTGGACGATCGCCGTGCCTCTGGCCCTTGGGTTGGCTGCCGCTGTTGGTATCGTGCTGGCGCGCTGGAGCACAGCCGATTTCGCGGGTGGCAAGTCTGTGGCGGCGCCTGCCGCAAAAAGTCTGCTCTCAACCCCCGCAGCCAGTGTTTCGTCGATACCGCAGACCAGTTTGCGCCAAAGCCTTTCGCCAAGTCAGCAGGCGCAACGCGCGTTCGATGCCCTGTTCGGCGACGGCCCGCCGAAAATCCGCACGAGCAATCAAATCGATTACACCTACAAGGCGGGCAAGCTGGCCTGGGCAGCGTTTGGTCCAGTCCTTGTCTTGCCTGCCGATAACCTGGCGGAACCGAGTCCAGTGTCGATCGGCGCGCTCGGCATATTTTATCTGAAGGAGGAGAACGGCGCATTCCGCGTTGTTCGCCGCTGGCCTGACGCAATCGATGGAAGCATCATGGGCAATCCGCCAGCCTGGAAGTTTGTCAGCGGCCTTGGCCCAAATCCCGTTATAGTCGCCACGGGTGGCGGGGTCTGGCAGGGCTATCGCTGCGAATCGACGACGGTGACCGAGCTGCGTCCTTCCGGTCCCGTCACAGTCGCCAGCTTCAGCTCAGTCTATGAAAACGGCGGCGCGGTGGAGGATCCGGAACGGGTCGAATCGATCACTGGTGAAATCATCAACATGCGGCAGAATTCGTTTGACGTGCGCTTCCGGGGAACGCGCAACTTCATGCATCATTACGTCCGTAAGGGAGAGGTGTTCGTCCGGCCCGACCCGGCTGGCGATCAGGAGTTGCCAGGATGCTGACCAGTAAAAAGCATGGAGCGCGGTTTGCCATGGCGATCGATCGATCGAGTATGTGCGCGTTGATCCTTGCCGGGTGCGCCATGGCCACCGTGTCACCAACGTCCGCCGGAGAAGCCAAGCCTGAAAAGCGCGATATCCCGGCGGATTACAGCACCGTCACATGTTCGAATGAAGCAAGTGCCCGCGCCATGATTTCCGACTATTACCGTCCCAATGACAATGGGGCGTTCGATGTATATCGCTTCTTTGATGGTCTCAAAGTCACGGGCTGCCAGCAAGCGGGCGGCCCGATTGTCATCGAGGAGGTCCTGGCCCGCAAGCGTGTCGGCGCTACGCACCAAATCCTTTACCGGGGAAGCCGATCGACTGGTGCGACGGTTTTTGGCCTGGTCGATGAAGAGGGGAACAATCGGGCACCGCGCAACGCATTTGAACGGTGGATTGCTACCTATGCAACCGGCGGATTCCTGAATCCAGACCCGCAGAAATCGCCGGCGCAGAAGCCGAGCTATCTGTGTCCAACGCCGCAGGCGGCGCAAAAGGTGATTTCCGCAATTCCGGCTGTCCAGCAGCCAGGTGTGATGAATGCCCCACAGGTGAGCGCCAAGCTTGCGGCACTCAACGCGAATGGCTGCACCATTGCTTCAGGGCGATTTGAAGTGATTGCGGTGCATGGCTCGGTGTTTATCAGTCTCGGCTACGAATCGGGAGAGACTTGGACCGCCTTGACCGCATTGGACAGTCATCGGCGGGTCGTGGGCATTCTCCATGATGACGATCTTATGACGGATTGGAACTGATCGACCGGACTGGTCGCCATGCCATTCGCTGATTCTTAGTTGGGTCTGCTCTCGCCGATCACGCCAGATTGGCCGAGACGACGCATGTATCTTGCGATGATCCGCCACACCGCATCAAAACGGCGCGAAACGAATTGAGCGCGCGCACCAGGACATGCGAAGTCGTGGAAAAAGTTACCGGAATTTGATCCACTCCAAACCAGATTGGCCGCGCCGAAGTCCATTGCGCGCAAGCATGAGAGATCGCTGTTGCCCAATGTGAACGGGTTGAGCGAACTGGAGAGGATTCCAGCCAATTGTGCCCTTATCTCGGCGTAGCCCGCAGCGCCAATATCGAAGCTGTGGTGACCTTCAATGAACCTGAAGGGCTCTTCCGAAGAGCCGGGTGCGTCGGGAAGTCGAAAGCCACCTGAAATGGGCACTGCAACCTCGCCCTTGCCGTTCCGATCCATGCGCCAATAGAGGTGATTGCCGGCCCGGGTTCCAATGATCGTGTAGCGTAACTGTTCCGGTTCCGCACTTTCCGTCGAAGAGCCCGATGCCTCCTCCACTGGTCGTTCGGCAGATATGCCATGGCGGATTAGCCAGGCGAGCACGGCTTGCCGCCCTGCAAGCGTGGACCGGTTTAGCATATGATCGGGCGTCATGAACAAATAGCGTTGGAACGTCTGTCCCTGCAAGTTGCGCTCTTCTGGAGGGGCGCCAGCCTGCAGCAGGTCAAGGACCCGCCAAGGTTCATTGATTTCCGCCGCCACGTGGAGCGGAGTGTTGCCCATTTGATCGGCCAGGCCCGGCTGCGCGCCGGCCCGCAGCAGCATCAGGAACTGTGCCTTGTTTTCAAAATACAACGCCGTGATCAACGGCGTGCGACCGTCCTCGGCGTTGCGGGCATCGGGATCGGCTCCCCCGCTGAGCAATCTAGATAGCCGCGCCGGATCAGGATTACGGACCGCGGCATGAATTTCCTCGGGCGAATACGCATGCGACGGAGCATGTGCCGATTGCGGTCTCCCTACGCAGGCAGACAACATCAACATCAGACCAGCAATGGCCGTCACGCCAGGATGTAGCGAAAATCGGGTCATATCTGCCGGAGCTGTATTGCGACAGGCGCACGCAACCTACCGATGCGAGATACCGGTACACAGGCCCTGCTAACGCCATCGTGACGTGACGTTGCGGACCGACGATCCTCCAACCGGAAACGCCGGGACGAACGGCGGCAAATATCTGTGCAGTGACGCGACTAGGGCGTGACGCTGATCGCGATGCTGTCTGCAGCGGCGTTGTAGCTGACATCGAAGCCGGCGCTGCGCAGGGTGGCAAAGCTGACGTATTCGCCCGCGCTGCCGGCCTGCGTGAAGCGTGCGAGCGAATCCGGATCCATCTGTGCGGAGACCAGGCCGAGCAGATCTGCGACCTTGACCGATGGTTTCATATCGGGCCCGATCCGAACCGCGATATCGCCGCCGGCTTGGCCACCCACGGAAACCGCTGCGTGATGATAGACGACATCGTCGATAAGGCGGTCGGCTTGGCGGACCTTGGTACCTGTCGCGGAGGACGTGCGGCTCGCGGCAAGCTTGGCAACTGGCTTCGCGGGGGCTGCGCGGAACTTGGCCAGGTCGAAGCGGCGCAGTTCTGGCGACGAAACAATCCGCAGTGGCTGCGATTCGATCATCGTAGCTGGCGAGGCAAATGTTGCAGCTGGTTCCGTACCGAGCTGCGCAGACAACGGAACACTGACGACGGCCAGGGCTGCCGTGGGGGCAGGCTGGGGCAATTGCACCGCCGGAACGGGCGCAAGAGCTGGCACAGTCTCGGACTTTGCAGTGCCAGCGGAAAGCGCGGCCGGCTCAGTCAACATCTGGCGCGTCAGCCCAGCTGTGGAGCTATCGATCCCGCTGGCGATGGGCCTGGCGGCCAATGCTGGCCTGGCTTTGACACGCGGTTCTGCCGCAGCCGGTGCGTGATATGCGGAATGGGCGACACGGCTTACCTTTGTCGACGACTCAGCCAGGTGTGCCTGCAGCGCGACGATCGCGGCATGCGGCGCGGCCGGCGCACCGCTTTCCCAGCCCGGCGCGAAACCCGCGCCATCGATGCGATGCGGTATGCCGCTAAGATCGGAGCGAACCGCGCCGTGCGAGCCGCTACCACCGGCGAGGCATGCTGCCAAAGCCAACGCGCCCAACAAAGGCCGGTCACCTAGCAGCATGAATGTGGGTTCTATCGTGTCCATCTTCGCCTTCCCCCGGCGGCCAGATTCCGCGGGCAAGTGTCCGTTGATTCGCATGGAAGAGTCAAACCGGATTTGTTCTGAGATCGCAGACCTTGCATAAATAATTGACGAAAAGGGATAGTTCCATTTTGTCGGTTAGCTGACACCACGACGCGATCGCAAGAATGCGTCAGGACGGGACATGATCTGCATGCGCTGCTGCGATTCTTGGTTAACGCGTCAAGTGATCCGCAATTCAGCATAATCAATTGAAAATAAAGGAAATAAAGAGTGGGCGTAGCGATGTCTGCGCGGGGTTGCGACGGACCGGTGGAAAAACAAGGCGTGGAGTCGCGGACACACTTGCCTCTGCATGGTTTGCAAAGGCGGTTAACGAACTTGCAAGGAATCGGTCCGGGTGTTCTAACGCAGCCAAGGCGAAGGGCGCGCTAACGATTCGGATAACGAAATCCGACAGATAAGCGCCACACGCCCCCAACAGGTCGCAGAACGTTTGCTAGGTTCACACCAGCCATTTTGCGCTGCGTCCGTGTCAGATGTTCTGCGTCCCTCACTGGTTCCCCGGTCCGTCTGGACCTGGCAGCCCGAAGAGAGCGAACGACGGCGATGGACTACGAAGGCACCCGCGACACCGACACCGAAATCGCCCTGGGCGATACCGTGCTGAACAATCCGGCACTGGCTCGGGCCCTGCCTGAACTGGCTGCTGCGGCCAGCGCGGCAGCGCGCACCGGCGGTACGCCATTGGTCCCGGACGCGAACAACACGGTGGTCCTGCCCGACGGCGCCTCGCTTGATGACATCACCGTGCGCGGACGCGATCTGGTCATCCAGACCGACGACGGGCGCACCTATGTGATCGCGGATGGCGCGATTTTCGTGCCGCAGATCGTTGCCCAGGGCGTGACGGTTCCGCCGCTCAACCTTGCCGCACTGCTGATCGGGCACGAGCCCGAACCTGCTGCCGGCGCGATTCGCAGCTCGGGCGGCAACTTCGCCGTGCCGGTCGGTTCGATCCAGGACGCCTACAAGATCGGCGATCTGCTGCCTTACACCGAACTCAAGTTTCCCGAACCGCGGATCCGCGAAATCGTCCCCGGAATCGATCGCAAGCCAATCACGGGCCCCAATGCCGATGTGCTGCTTGACGATGACGCGCTGAAGGGCGGCAATCCCGGCGGGACCGGTGACGATGCCGACAGCGCCAACACCGCGGGCACGCTGGTCGGCAGCGGCGGCGACGGCGCGCTGACCTGGTCGCTGTCGACCGCAGGCGCACCCAGCGGGTTCTCCTATGTCGCCAATGGCACCGGGCTCGACGTCTTCCAGGGCGCGGTCCGCGTTCTGACGGTCACGCTCGATACCGCGACAGGTGCCTATACCGTCACCCAGCTCGCGCCGATCGTGCATGTTGCCGGCAGTGACGAGAACAACCAGATCTTCTCGCTGACCTACACGGTCACCGACATCGACGGCGATACGGCATCGGGAACGCTCGGCATCAATGTCGATGACGATACCCCGGTCGCCAATCCGGACACCGACACGGTTGCCGCAGGCACCTATGGTCCGGAAACCGGCAATGTCCTGACCGGCGCCGGGACGACCAGCGGTGCCGCGGGTGCCGACCACGTCGGGGCGGACGGTCCGGCTGCGGGCGGCGCGCTCATTGCGATCAGCGGCTTTGGCGGTGCAGGGACGATCGGCGGAATCACTGTCGGTCACTATGGCACGCTGACGCTCAATGCCGACGGCAGCTACAGCTATATCCGCAATCCGGGCACGCCGGGCGGCGTGGCCGACACCTTCACCTACACGATCCGCGACGGTGACGGCGACAACACCTCGACCACGCTGACGATCAACATCGGCGATGCCCAGCCGCTGACCCGCGAGAACGCGACGGTCCTGCTTGACGACGATGCCCTGGCCAATGGCAATGCCGGCGGCACCGGCGACACTGTCGATGCAGCCAATGTTTCCGGCACGCTCTCCGCAGCTGGCGGCGATGGACCGCTGGCCTGGTCGCTGTCGACCACCGGCGCGCCGGCCGGCTTCAGCTATGTCGCCAACGGCACCGGCATCAATGTGCTCCAGGGCTCGACCCTGGTCATGCAGGTCACGCTCAACACCGCGACCGGCGCCTACACGGTGACCCAGGTTGCGCCGATCGACCATGCGGCCGGCGGCGACGAGAACAACCAGCCCTTCAACATCACCTACACCGTGACCGATCAGGACAGCGATGCCGCCACCGGCACGCTGTCGATCAGCGTCAACGATGACACGCCGCTTGCCGCAAACGACACCGACACTGTCGCGAGCGGTACCTATGGCCCGGAAACCGGCAACGTCCTGACCGGCGCCGGCACGACCAGCGGCGCCGCAGGGGCCGATTCGATCGGCGCTGACGGTCCGGCCGCGGGCGGTGCAGTCACCGCGATCAGCGGTTTCGGCGGCGCTGGCGCGATCGCGGGCGTTACCCACGGCCAGTACGGCGACCTGACGCTCAATGCCGACGGCAGCTACAGCTATGTCCGCAATCCGGGCACGGCGGGCGGGGTCAGCGACACCTTCACCTACACCGTGACCGACCACGACGGCGACACTGCCACCGCGACCCTGATCATCGCGATCGAAGATGCGCGCCCGATCACCGCAGCGAATGCCACCGTCCTGCTTGATGACGATGCGCTGCCCGGCGGCAATCCTGGCGGCACCGGGGACGATGTCGATGCAGCCAATGTCACCGGCACGCTGACCGGCTCCGGCGGCGACGGGCCGCTGATCTGGCAAGCCGTTTCGTTCACCTCGCCTGTCGGGTTCTCGCCCACCCTGGTCAATCCGGGACTGATCGAAGTGCGCCAGGGTGGAACCCTGGTCTTCACTATCGCTTTCAATACGACGACCGGCGCCTACACGGTGACGCAGCTCGCGCCGATCAACCATGCGGCCGGCGGCGACGAGAACAACACCGGCTTCAGCTTCGGCTACCGGGTTGTCGACGTCGACGGTGACTTTGCAAGCGGATCATTGGCGATCAACATCGACGACGATACGCCCGTCGCCTTCAACGATACCGACGCCCTGCTCGCCGGTGCGACCACTGCCAGCGGCAATGTCCTGACCGGCCTGGGCAGCGACGGCAACCCGGCCGGTGCCGACTCGATCGGCGCCGATGGCCCGGCAACGGGCGGCGCGGTTACCGCGATTACCGGCTTCGGCGGCGCTGGCACGATCGGCGGCAGCACGACCGGTGAACACGGCACGCTGACGCTCAATGCCGACGGCAGCTACACCTATGTCCGTTCGACCACCGGTGCGATCAACGCAACCGACACCTTCACCTACACAATCACCGATCACGACGGCGATACCGCGACCGCGACCCTGGTGATCACGCTGCAGGATGCCGCGCCGATCACCGGGCCGAACCAGACGGTGCTGCTCGACGACGACGTGTTCGCCGGCGGCAATCCCGGCGGCACCGGCGACGTGACGCCGGACACCGCCAACACCTCCGGGACGCTGGCCGCATCGGGCGGCGACGGGGCGCTGGCCTGGTCGCTGACCTCGTTCAGCTCGCCGGGCGGCTTCTCCGCCTCGCTGGTCAATCCTAGCCTGCTCGAGATCCGCCAGGGCTCGACCCTGGTGATGCAGATCACGCTCAACACCGCGACCGGTGCCTACACGGTAACCCAGGTCGCGCCGATCGATCATGCGGCCGGCCTCGATGAGAACAACTCGGGCTTCACGCTCGGCTACCGGGTGACCGACGCCGACGGCGACCAGGCCTTCGGCACGCTGGCGATCAGCGTCAACGACGACAGCCCAATCGCGGTCAATGACACCGACGCCATCCTTGGTGGCGGCTCAACCGCCAGCGGCAATGTCCTGACCGGCCTTGGCAGTGACGGCGATCCGGCTGGTGCCGACTCGATCGGTGCTGACGGTCCGGCAGCGGGCGGCGCAGTTACCGCAATATCCGGCTTCAACGGTGCGGGCACGATCGACGGGGCCACCGTCGGTCAGTACGGCACGCTGACGCTCCATGCTGACGGCAGCTACACCTATGTCCGCGCCAGCGGCACGCCGGGCAATGTCGCCGACACTTTCACCTACACGATCACCGATCATGACGGCGATACGGCAACGGCGACGCTGACGATCACGATCGAGGATGCGCGTCCGGTCACCGGACCCAATGCCACGGTCCTGCTGGACGACGATGCGCTGGCCGGTGGCAACCCTGGCGGTACCGGCGACGTGAACCCGGACACCGCCAACACCAGCGGGACGCTGGCGGCATCGGGCGGCGACGGTGCGCTCGCCTGGGCGCTGACCTCGTTCACCTCGCCTGGCGGCTTCAGCGCGTCGCTGGTCAATCCCGGCCTGCTCGAGATCCGCCAAGGCTCGACCTTGGTGATGCAGATCACGCTCAACACCGCGACCGGTGCCTATACTGTGACCCAGGTTGCGCCGATCAATCACGTAGCCGGTCTCGATGAGAACAACACGGCCTTCACGCTCGGCTACCGGGTAACCGATGCCGACGGCGACCAGGCCACCGGCACGCTGGCGATCAGCGTCAACGACGATACCCCGACCGCTTCGGTGACCGGCGCCGTCCCGAACCTGACCGTCGACGAAACCAATTTCACGCCCAATTCGACCCAGAACCTCAGCAGTGTCTTCACCCATTCATTCGGGGCAGACGGCGCCGCAGTGGGCGGCGGTGTAGGCTATACCCTGGGCGTGGTCGCCGGGCCCAGCGGGCTGGTCGACACGCTGACCGGGCAGCCGATCACCCTCGCCATGAACGGCACCGTGGTCGAAGGTCGCAATACCACTGGCGATCTGGTCTTCACGGTTGCCGTCGATGCCAGCGGCAACGTCACGCTCGATCAGAGCCGCGCCGTGGTCCACGATCCGAACCTTGGCCCCAATGACGTCGAGACCCTGGCCGCCAACCTGGTCACGCTGACCCAGACGGTCACCGACCACGACGGCGACAGCGCCTCGGCGACGGTCGGGATCGGCGATCATCTGCAGTTCGTCGACGATGCGCCCAGCGCGGGCGGCAACCTTACTGCCTTCCTCAACGACGATGCGCTGAGCGGCGGCAATCCCGGCGGCAGTGGCGATATCGGGGGCATCCAGGCCACGACCGGTGTGCTGTCGCATACTTACGGCAACGATGGCGGCTCGCTCGCCTTCCTTACCACCGGTGCGCCCAGCGGCTTCCAGTACGTCGCTTCGGGCTCTAACATTCTGATCCAGCAGAACCAGGGCGGCACTTTCGTCACCGTCGTGACAGTGACGTTGAATAGCGCGAGCGGGGCTTACACGATCACCCAGAACGCGCCGGTGCTGCATGGCACCCCCGGCACGATCGAAGAAAACCAAGCCTTCACGCTGAACTATGTGGTCACCGATGGTGACGGCGATACCGCGCCCAGCTCATTGGTCATCGTCGTCAACGACGATACCCCGATCGCCGTCAACGACGTCGACTCGGTGACCGAAGACGGCGCGATCGTGGCCGACGGCAATGTCTACACCGGCAGTGGCGGCAGCGATGCCAATGCCACCGACGGTGCCAAGGACTCGATCGGAGCCGACGGCGCGGCGCTGGGCGGCGCGGTCACCGCGATCGCCTTCGGGGCGACCACTGGCACGCTCGGCAGCGCGCTGGCGGGCACTTACGGATCGCTGACGCTCAATGCCGACGGCAGCTACTCCTATGCGCTCAACAACGCCAGCCCGCTGGTCCAGGCGCTCGACAGCGGCGAAACCCGCACCGACGTGTTCACCTACACGATCACCGATCGTGACGGGGACAGCACCACGGCGACGCTGACCGTGACTATCAACGGCACCAACGATGCCCCGGTGGTGACCCCATCGACCGCGGCAGTTTCGGAAGAAGGTCTGGCGTTGGGCAATCCGGACACGATCGGCAACACCGACACCACCAACAGCGCCACCGCCAGCGGCACGATCGTCGCCACCGATGTCGATGTCGAACCGCTGACCTACACGCTTGGTACGCCGGCCACGGCGCTCACTTCGGGCGGCGTAGCGGTGACCTGGTCGGGCGCAGGAACCGGCACGCTGACCGGTTCGGCCGGCGCAACGCCGATCATCACCGTGACGATCAATTCGAGCGGCGGCTACACCGTTACCCTGCTCGGCCATGTCGATCACCCCAGCACCACGACAGAAGACAGCTTGAACCTTGTTGTACCGGTCAACGTATCGGACGGTACGGCCACGACCGGCAGCACCATCACGGTCTCGATCGAGGATGATAGTCCGATCGCGACCACCGGCACCACCTCGGGCACGGTTGACGAAGACGGCCTGTCGGGCGGAATTGCCGGCGGAACCGGCGACGTTGCCGGGACTGCTACCGTGGCGACGGGCTCGGTAGTCGGCCTGTTCTCTGGCGGTGCCGATACGTCGCCGCAGTACCTGCTGACCACGACTGCGGGTCTGCCCACGCTGACTTCGGGCGGAACGGCGATCACCTATTCGCTGGTCGGCAATGTGCTGACCGCGACGGCCGGGGCGACCCCGATCTTCACGCTCAACCTCAATTCGGCGACCGGCGGCTGGACCTTCACGCTGCAGGGGCCGATCGATCACGCCAGTGGCGCGAACGAGAACGACCTGGTGCTCAACTTCGCGGGGATCGTCCAGGCGGTCGACGCCGACGGCGACCGCGCCACGGCAACCGGCACCTTCAGTGTGACGGTCAACGACGATACTCCGGTGGCGAACAACGATGGGGTAACCCAGGGCAGCGAGAATGCTCCGGTAACGATCAACGTCTTCGCCAACGACCAGGGCGGCGCTGACGGCACGCTGGCTTCCAGCGTGGCGCTGGTTGCCGGTTCGCTCCACAACGGCGTCGGCGCGGCCAGCGGCACGCTGACCAACAACGGCAACGGCACCTTCACTTACCAGCCCGGCCCGGGCGAGGAAGGAACGATCACCTTCGCCTATACGATCACCGATCGTGACGGCGACACCTCGCAGGCAACCGCGACGATCACCCTCCTGGCCGACTCGGTTCCGCAGCCGGTCAACGTCGTGGCCGCGGTCGATGACGATGCTTTGGCGGGCGGCCTGGCCGGCGGAATCGGTGACATCACCACGAACACCGGATCGAACCCGGCTTCGGCCACCGAAGCAGTGTTCAATGGCCAGATCAGCGTCAACTTCGGCAACGATACCGGCGCGGTCAGCTTTGCCAACCTCAACGGCACGACCGGCGTGGTCGGCACCGAAACGGTCAACTATGCCTGGAACGCTGGCACCAACACGCTAAGTGCGACAGGTCCGCGCGGCCTGCTGTTCACTGTCAGCCTGACGCCGTCGGGTACCTACACGGTAACCCTGGTCGACAACGTGCTCCATGCGACCGGCGGCAATGAAACCAGCGCCCCGGTGGTCAACCTCAACTACCTGGCGACCGATAGCGATGGTGACACCAACAGCACCGGCGTGCTGGCGATCACTTTCAACGACGATACGCCGACTGCGGTCAACGACGGCGTCACCCAGGGCAGCGAGAATGCTCCGGTGACGATCAATGTCTTTGCCAACGACCAGGGCGGCGCCGACGGCGCGCTGGCTTCCAGCGTGGCGCTGGTGGCCGGTTCGCTCCACAATGGCGTCGGCGCGGCCAGCGGCACGCTGACCAACAACGGCAACGGCACCTTCACCTACCAGCCCGGCCCGGGCGAGGAAGGCACCGTCACCTTCGCCTACACCATCACCGATGCCGACGGGGACACCTCGCAGGCGACCGCGACGATCACCTTGCTGGCCGACTCGGTTCCGCAGCCGGTCAATGTCGTGGCAGCGGTCGATGATGACGCGCTGGCCGGCGGGATTGCGGGCGGCACCGGCGATATCGACGCCAATGCCGGAGAGCCGGGCGCGACGCCGAGCGAGGCGCTCTACACCGGCGCGATCGCGGTCAATTTCGGCAACGATACCGGCACGGTCAGCTTCGCCAACCTCAACGGCACGACCGGCACGGTCGGCACCGAAACGGTCAACTATGCCTGGAACGCCGGTACCAACACGCTGACCGCCACCGGTCCGCGCGGCGTACTGTTCACGGTCAGCCTGACTCCGTCGGGCGCCTATACGGTAACGCTGGTCGACAACGTGCTCCACGCCGCGGGCGGCAACGAAACCAGCACGGTGGTCAACCTCAACTACCTGGCTGCCGACAGCGACGGTGACACCAACAGCACCGGGGTGATGGCAATCACCTTCAACGATGACACCCCGACGCTGGGTGCGGTCCAGAACCAGCAGGCCAACAACGATCCGACCCAGGCTCCGGCCGTTGGCACCTTGCATTTCGCCGCTGGCGCCGATGGCGCAGGCAGCGCAATGACGATCAGCGCCAACCTGACCGGGATCACTTCGGGCGGACATGCGCTGGTTACCCAGCAGGTTGGCAATGTGCTGACGGCCTATGCCGATATTACCGGCAATGGCTTCACCGGAGACGACACCGCAGTGTTCACGCTGACGGTCGATCCCAACGCCGGCACATCGGGCCAATATACCTTCAACCTGATCGCTCCGCTCGATACGCTTACGACCAACGTCTCGATCCTGTCGAACGGTGCATTCGGAAGCGGACCCAGCAACGGCATCGAAGTGACCAATTCGGCCACGGCGGAAAAGCTGACGCTGGTTACCGGCTGGGCCGCGACTGGCGGTTTCACCGGCGGGGAAGAAGGTGCCTGGCTCGCGGGCGGCACGCCCGACATGACCCAGCGCAATGACGTCAACGGTTCGACCAGCGGCTGGGGCCTGGCCAACAACAACTTCGATGCGGGCGAGTTCCTCCGCTTCGATTTTGGCGCGCTCAACGACTATGACGGCGCAGGCGGCTATACCCCGCCCGTTGCCGGGCCTTATGCCAACGTCAGTTACGCGGCCTTCTCGTTCTTCAACTTCGGGACCGGCGACAAGATCGAGTTCGTCGCGCACTATACCAATGGCACGACCGCATCGTGGACGCTGAATGGCGGAGTCGATCCTTCGACCCTCACGATCAATTCGCCTTCGGGGACGCAGATCGCATGGATCGACGTCTATGAGGCAACCGGATCGATCAAGCTCAACCTGACCGACATTGGTGTCACGCAGACTTCCATCGACCGCACCCTGCCCTTTTCCGTGCAGCTGACCGATGGCGACGGCGACCCGACCGCGACGGCCAACTTCTCGGTCCATGTCGCCACCGGCCTGTCGCCGCTGGCCCCAGCCGCGCCGATCGCGATCGATCTCAATGGCGACGGTGTGCATTACCTTGCCAGCGATGCGGGCGTGACCTTCGACTACGGCAACGGCCAGAAGGTTGCGACCGCCTGGGTCGACGGTCACGACGGCCTGCTGGCGATAGACGCCAACCACAACGGCAAGGTCGACAACGGCACCGAGATCGTCTTTGGCGGTAACGGTCTGACTGACCTTCAGGGCCTGGCCGCAACCTACGACACCAACCACGACGGTGTGCTCAACGCGCAGGACACGGCCTTTGCCCAGTTCGGCGTGTGGCAGGATGCCAACAGCAATGGTGTCAGCGACGCAGGTGAATTCAAGAGCCTGACCGAGCTTGGCATTGCCAGCATCAACCTGACCAGCGATGGCCAGGCCGGCACGGCTGCCGGCGGCGACGTGACGGTGCTGGGCACGACCACCTTCACCCGCACCGATGGCACCACCGGCACGGCAGCCGATGTGGCCTTCGCCACCTCCGCCCTGCAGCGCCAGGCCCAGCCGGCCGAGCTGGCTGCGGTCAGCGCGGCGGCAACCGGCCTGCTTGCGGCGATGGCGCTCGACCACGCCAATGCCGTGGCGGACACCGGGCTGCGTACGGCAGCGGCGCACACCGCCGATCTGCCCGCGGCTCCGGCACCGGTCGGCGCCGATCTGCCCGAAGCGGCGGCCCAGCCGGCCTTCGCCCAGCTCACTTCGCCGGCTTCGGCCAAGGTCGCGGCGCTGGTTGAAAGCCGCGGCGATCACACCGACGCCGATCGTGGCCATGCGGAGCTGGCGCGGATCGTGGATCACGCCGACAAGATCGATACCGCGGCCCAGACTGCCGGGAAGAGCGCACTGTTCGCCGATCATGACGGGGGTCATGCGGCGATGGATGCACTGCTGACGGTCGCGGCCCAGACCCAGACAAAGGCGGCCCCTGCGGCGCAGCCGGTCGTGGCCGAGGCGCTGTCGGATGCCGCTGGCAACCACGCAGTGGATCACATCGTCGATCACTTCGCGGCCACCACGGCCACACAATTGGGAGCTTCGCCGAAGGCCGGTGACTTTGCACTCCAGGGACTGCTCGACAGCAGTGTGCAGGGCAGCGGGCATGACGCGGGGGCGCCGCATTTCAATCTGATGCAGGTGCTCGATCACGAACAGGCCGCTGCCTTGGCGTGATGACTGGGATACGGGACTGCAGCGAAATTGGGGAATATCGCGATGCGCACTGATGCAAAACTGAACAAGACGGCACTGGGGGCACTGCTTGCCGCCACCACCGTGGCCTTTCCGGCTGCGGCCCAGGCCCAGGCCACCGCAACCGACCTCATGGGGATGTCGGTTTCGGCGCTGAAGGGAGAGATCGGCAATCGTTACGATGCCGCGCTGACCCTGACCCGGGACGGGGCAATCCAGGGCGCGGACACGCCGCGCTACCTCTGGGCTCTCCAGGCCAAGGCGCAGTGCGGCATCGCGCTCGGCTTCCTGAAGAGCGGGACCAAGGATCCGGTCTCGATCGGCAAGTGCGTCGATGCTTACACCCGGATGCAGGAGCAGCCGGTCGTTGCGCCGCCGCCGCCGCCCCCGCCGGTCGACAATCCCGCTTGCCGCGAAAGCATTGCCGGGATCGTCTTCTTCGAATGGGACAGCGCGGTTCCGCCCGAAAGCGCCGCGCCAATCATACAGGCCGCCGCGCAGAACCTCAAGGTCTGCGGCTGGAAGGGCCTGATCGTGACCGGCCACACCGACCGGTCGGGCAGCGATACCTACAACAACGCCCTTTCGACGAAGCGCGCCACTGCGGTTGCCCAGATGCTGGGCGCGCAGGGTGCAGACGGCGGGCAGCTGACGGTCTCTGGCCGCGGTGAAGGCGAACCCAAGGTGCCGACCGCCGATGGCGAGCGGAACCCGCAGAACCGCCGTGTCGAAATCACCGTACAGAACTGATTGCAGGGGGCAGGACAATGACCATTCGTAAATCGCTCGCCGCCGGCCTCGCAACGCTGCTCGCCGGAGTCGCCACGCCCGCGCTGGCCCAGTCGGCACCGGTGTCGATGCAGGACGTAATCGCCGTCGCGGTGAACTCGAATCCCGAGATCGCCCAGGCGCAGTACAACAAGGAAGCGATCCAGTTCGAACGCAAGCAGGCCCAGGGACTCTACGCCCCGCGGGTCGACGTCGAAGGTTCGGGCGGGATCCGCTATCTCGATAACCCGGCGCGCCGGATCCAGAACATCGATGGAAATGCGCTCTATCCGGTGACCGGAGAAGTCCGGGCCGACTGGACCGTGATCGATTTCGGTCGTCGCCGCGGCGAATTGCTGCGCCAGGCGGCGCGGGTCGACGGCGCTTCGCTCCGCGTCGTCGAACGTTCGGAGTTCATCGCGCTGCAGGTTGCGCGCCAGTACCTTGACGTGCTGCTGCAGCAGCGCGTGGTCGCGGCCAGCGTCGATAACGTCGCGTTCCACGAAGCGCTGGTGAAGGATCTGGGTTCGGGGGTTGAGCAGGGCTCGATCTCGATCGCCGATCAGCAGCAGGCGCAGGAACGGCTCCAGGCCGCCCGGGTCCGCACGATCGAGGCCGAACAGGCCCTGACCGAAGCCAAGATCCAGCTGCGCACGCTTTCCGGGCTCGATGTCGATGCCGTGGTCCAGCCGCCGCTGCTGGCCGAATCGATGCCCGGCTCGGTCGCCGAAGCGGTGGGCCTGGCCCGCACGCAGAACCCGCGAGTGCGCGAAGCCGAAGCCGATGTCGATGCCAGCCATGCCCTGGCGAGCAGCGTCAAGGCCGACCAGCTGCCCAAGATCGGAGTCGATCTGACCGGCCGCATCGGTCACGACATCGACGGCGTCGACGGGGCGACCCGCGACGTTCAGGCCCGGGCCTATCTGCGCTGGAACATCTTCGATGGCGGGATCAACCGCGCCAACTATCAGGAGATGGTCCGCCGCGCGAGCGAGAGCCGCTACCGGCTCTACACCGTGGTCCGCCAGTCGGAAGAGGACGTCCGCACCGCCTGGACCAAGCTCGACAGCCAGACCCGGCTGACCAACGATCTCGAACTGCAAAGCAAGGTCAGCGACGATCTGCTGCTGTCCTACCGCAGCCAGTTCAACGTCGGTCGTCGTTCGCTGCTCGACGTGCTCGATTCGCAGAACGCGCGCTACAACACCCAGGTCCGCCTGGAGACGTCGCGCTTCTCGGCGATGTTCGCGCGCTATCAGACGCTGGCGGCGACCAACCGCTTCCTCTCGGCGATGAACATCGCGCCGGGCGCGGGCGCGGGCGAGAAAGAGCGGGAACGCTTCAACTACGGTCCGCCCAAGCCGGCCGAACTGGAATACCGCACCCTGCCGAAGTGACGGCAGGCGTGTGAAGGGACGGGCGTTCCGTTCCTGACATGACAGTGGGTCCCTGCATCCTCGGATGCAGGGACGCCCCACAACCGGGATATTGCATTTATGGCCGATGGGCCTTCCACCCTTGTACCGCCTGCCGACCCGCTGGTCGCGGCGCTTGCCCAGTTGGCCGAACGCTTCGGCGTTCCCTTTTCACCGGCAATGCTTGCCGGTCTTGCTCTCGACACGCGCGGACGCTTGCCGCTGCACCAGGCCGAACCGGCGCTGGAAGTGCTTGGCCTCAATTGCGATGCCCAGCGGCTGAAGCGCCTGCCCCACCGCGGCGCGGCCTATCCTGCGCTGGTTTCGCTGGGTGAAGATGGCCTGTGCGTGGTCCACGAACTGCGCGACAAAGATGCGCTGGTCTGGCGTCCGGAGACCGGAGCTGCCCAGTGGGAGCCGTTGGCCGGGATCGAAGCGGACTATTCGGGCTGGATGGCGACTGTATTCGGCGATCCCAGCGCGATCCGCGCCGAAGGCCAGCCATGGGAAGTTGGCGCTCGGTCGCACTGGTTCTGGAGCGAAGTCGCCAAGCTGCGCCGCCGTTTCGCCCCGGTATGGGTTTCGACCCTGATCATCAACATGCTGGCGCTGTCGCTGCCGCTGTTCTCGATGAACGTTTACGACCGGGTGATTCCCAACCGCACCCAGGCGACCCTGTGGGTGCTGGCGGTTGGCGTGCTCGGCGCCTTTGCCATCGAATATGCGCTGCGCCGCGCGCGCTCGGCCGTGCTCGACGAGATCGGGCACGAGCTCGACATGAAGTTGTCGCAGAAGATCTATTCCAAGATCCTCGCCGCGCCGCTGGCCGATCGCAAGGGCCATACCGGCAATATGGTGGCGCGGGTTTCCGAATACGGAATCGTTCGCGAATTCTATGCCTCGACCACCGTGATGCTGGTCATCGACCTCTTGTTCCTGGTGCTGTTCGTCGCGCTGATCGCCTGGATCGCCGGGTGGCTGGCGCTTGTCCCGCTGATCGCGATGGCAGTGATGGCGCTGATCGGCCTGCGCCTGCGCAGCCAGGTCATCCACGCCGCGCGCGAGGCCCAGGCCGATCACGGCTTGCAGCAGACCCTGCTGGTCGAATCGATTGCCGGCCTTGAAACGCTCAAGTCTATTTCGGGCGAAGGGGCGATGCTGGGCCGCTGGCGCAAGCTGGCCGAACTGGGCGCCCATTCGCAGCAGCGGTTGAAGGATGTCAGCACCACCGCGATCGGCCTCGCCTCGACCTTCCAGCAGGTTTCCAACATCGCGCTAATCGTTGGCGGCTATTACCTGTTCGATGCGGGCAAGATCACCATGGGGGCGATCGTCGCGATCGTCATGCTGTCGTCGCGCTCGCTTGCCCCGGCCGGCCAGCTCGCCTTCCTCCTGACCCGCGGCCAGCAGGCCCAGCAGACGCTCGAATCGATCCAGAAGCTGTGGGACGCACCCGACGAACGCCGGATGGGCAGCGCCACGCTGACCCCCTCTGTGCGTTCGGCTAGCATCCGCTGCGAGGGCCTCGAATTCTCCTATCCCGATGCCTCGGCCGAATCGCTCACCGACATCAATCTGATCATCAACCCCGGCGACCGGATCGCCGTGGTCGGGCGGGTCGCTTCGGGCAAGTCGACGCTGGGCCGGGTGCTGTGCGGGCTCTATGTGCCGAGCGGCGGGGCGATGCTGATCGACGGGATCGACAGCCGCCAGTACCGCCCGCAGGAACTGCGCGATGCCTTCCGCTTTGTCGGCCAGGACTCGAGCCTGTTTTCCGGCACGATCAAGGACAACCTGGCGCTGGGTGCGGGCGTTGTCGCGGACGAAAGCCTGATCGATTCGCTGCGCTTCGTCGGTGCCGACCAGTTCCTCAGCCAGGATGCCGGCGGATTCGACCGCGGCGTGGGTGAGGCCGGCAGCCGCCTGTCGGGCGGCCAGCGCAGCTTCCTGACCCTGGCCCGGGCCTTCGTCCGCCCCTCGAAGCTGCTGTTCCTCGATGAGCCGACCGGGGCGATGGACAGCCAGACCGAGAAACTATTCGTCGACCGTCTGTCCCAATCGCTGACACCCGAACAGACACTGGTTATTTCGACCCATCGTCCGGCGCTTTTTGCCATCTGCAACCGCCTGATCGTTCTGGACAAGGGACGGATTGTGGCGGACGGACCGCGGGACGAGATCATCGCCTCGGCAGGAGTGGGGCTGAAACCATGAACACGCACAACGCTGCAATCCTGGACCTGGCGCACCCGCTCGACCTGGCTGAAGCCGGCACCTTGGTGCGCCGCTGGAAGGCGGAGCATTGGCTGGCCGCGGCGATTGTGGCGATGATCGCGGCGCTGGCGCTGTCCTTCGCGGTCGAACCGCTGACCCGCGCCTTTGCTTCGGCAGCACCCGCACCGCAAGCGAGCGTCAATCTGGCCGAAGTCGGCAATGTCGCCAACATCTCGGTCGACGACAAGAGCCAGATCGTGGTCGAAGGCCAGGCCGCGCAGGACCAGAACGCCGCGATCCCGACGCTCAACCTTCCGCTTGAACACATGAAGGCCTTCGGCATCCAGGCGGCGAAGAACGAAACCTATGCCACCGCGCTCAAGTGCCTGACCCAGGCGGTCTATTACGAAGCCGCGAACGAACCGCTGCAGGGCCGCCGCGCCGTGGCCCAGGTCGTGCTCAATCGCATGCGCCACCCGGCCTATCCCAAGAGCGTCTGCGGCGTGGTCTATCAGGGGGCCGAACGCCGCACCGGCTGCCAGTTCAGCTTCACCTGTGACGGCGCGCTGCTGCGCGTCCCCGCTGCGGTGCGCTGGAACGAAGCCGCGCTGGTCGCCCGGGCCGCGCTGGCCGGCTATGTCGAACCCAGCGTTGGCACCGCCACGTTCTATCACGCCGACTATGTCCTGCCGAAATGGGCCTTCACCCTGGGCAAGATCGGCCAGATCGGCCGCCACATCTTCTATCGCTTCGGCGGCAACTGGGGCACGGCATCGGCCTTCACCGGGCGCTATGCCGGGACCGAGCGGATCCCCGCGCTGGACTTTGCTGCGCTGCGTGACCGTGCCTTGTCCGATGGCCTGACGATCGACGGCCAGATCGTCGCTGCGGACAGCTTCGTTCCCGGCCTGACTGTCACCCCCGACGTCAAGGACCGCCATGCCGAAAACGATGTCGGCGGACGGATCGACATGACCAAGACCTGGCGCCCCGCGATGCCCGATCCGGTGGCGATGAACAGCCGCTTCCAGGAAACCGTCGCCGCCACAACCACAGCTCCCACACCGGCCGCAGCGCCGAAGCAGATTGCCGTGGGCGAAATTGCAGGACCCGTGGCCCCGCAATGAGCATGAACCCGCTGCGCAGCATCTGGCATGGCTGGGATGCCAACCGCCGCCTGATCGCCGTCTGCGCGATCGGGCTGTTCCTGCTGATCGGCTGGGCGGCGATCGCCCAGGTCGATGAAATCACGCGCGGGATGGGCAAGGTCATTCCGTCGAGCAAGGTCCAGTTGATCCAGGCGTCGGAGCCCAGCACGATCGCCTCGATCCAGGTCCGCCCCGGCCAATTGGTCAAGAAGGGCGATCTGCTGGTCCAGCTTGAAAACGCCCAGTCGCAGTCGCAGATGGGCCAGCTTCAGGCCGAAAACGAGCGCCTGACCGCGCGCGCGAACCGCCTGCAGGGCGAAGGTAGCGGCGCGGGCAGCGGCGCCTGCGAAGGCGTGGCCTGCGAGGAGGAAGCCCAGCTGGCCGCGGTCCGCCGCGCCACTGCCGCAAGCAAGCAGAGCGCGCTGGCCGCCCAGATCGAACAGCGCCGCCGCGATCTGTCCGAAGGCCAGGCCACGATCGCCAGCCTTGAAGGCAGTGTCCGACTGGCGCAGCAACAGGTCGATACCCTGGCTCCGATGGTGGCCAAGAAGGTCATCCCCCAGACCGAACTTATTTCCGCCCAGCGCGAGCTAGTCGATGTGCAAGGCCGGCTGTCGGCTGCGCGCCAGGGTGCTGCCCGCGCTTCGGCAGCGATCCAGGAAGCCCAGGCCCAGTTTAGCGAGGCCCGGCTCGATTTCCGTCAGCAGGCGCTCAACGAACGCAGCGAAGTGGCGACCAAGCTGGCGGTCAACGAGCAGACCATCAAGGGTTCGGCGACCGAGCTGCGCGCGCCGGTCACCGGCTTCGTCAACGACGTCAAGGTCAACACCGTCGGCGGCTTCGTCGGCGCGGGCGAGAAGGTCATGCAGATCGTCCCGCAGGGCGACAAGCTGCTGATCGAGGCGCGCGTGACGCCAAAGGACATCGCCTTCATCAAGGAAGGCGACCGCGCCGTGGTCAAGGTCACCGCCTATGACTTCTCGATCTACGGCGGGCTGACCGGCCAGGTCCGCAACATCAGCGCCGATTCGATCTATGACGAGAACGAGCGCCAGGCCTATTACATCGTGGTGATCGAAACCGACCGCGCCTTCATCGAGAAGAACGGCCGCAAATTGCCGATCATGCCGGGAATGATCTGCGACGCCGAAATCATCACCGGACGCAAATCGATCCTGAGCTATCTGTTCAAGCCGGTGCTGAAAGCATTCGGCGAGGCGATGACCGAGCGCTAGGCGCGCTTAGCCCCTATTCAGTACCCGTGGATCCAGCGCTTGTTTTCGCTGAACGAAACGATCGGCCGGTAGTCATAGCTTTCGCTGGCATCGAGCACGCGATCGGTGGCGTTGTCGAGCAGCCAGGCCTTGCCGTCCAGCTTCACTACCAGCACGGCATGGTCGGCGGCGCGGACCGTGTCGCGGGCAATGGTCAGGTACATCGCGTCGCGATGCACGCCCAGCGCGGCAAGCAGCTGCATCTTGGCGATGGCGATGTCTTCGCAGTCGCCCGCACCGCGACGCAAGGTCTCTCCCGCGCTGGCCCAGTAGTCGGCCTTGCCGTAAAGCTCGCGGTCCTCGACATAGCGGACCTTGGCATTGGTCCAGCTGTTGACGCCGGCCAGGGTTGCCATGGATGGCGCTGCACGGCCCATATCGACCATGCGCGCGGCAAAGGATCCCGAAAGCCCGCTGCCGCGCACGCGGTTCCAGTCGCGGTCGAAGCCGGTTTTGCGGATTTCAAGGCGCTTGCTCGCCAGGAAGTTGTCGGGCGACGCGGGGAGCAGCGGGTGCAGCACGGCCGCGCTCAGCTGGGGCGCAGGTGCCACCGGCTTGATCGCCGTGACAAAGCCGCTCGCTGCGCAGGACGATGTTGCGAACACCGGCGTGTACGACATCCCTGCCGCCGGCTCCAGGGTTCCCGCCAGAGCGTGGGTCGATGCCGGCTGGACCAAAGCGGCCTGTTGCTGCCTGATCAGATCGAGCTGGCTGACCTGCCCTCCCAGAATTGCCGCAGACTTGCTTGGCGCAGGCGCGGCCTGCGCCGCAACCGTGCCGAGCGCCGGGGCGATCGAAGTCGGGCAGGCTTGCGGATTGGCAAAGGCCGAGGCGGCAACGGCCATCGGCAAGGTCGCCACGCCAAACGACGCGGCGGCCGGCTGGGCCAGCAGCACCGTGCCGAGAACGGCAGGCAATGCGGCGCAAAGGGTCCTGGTGCGGATCATGGCACCAATTTGACCGGCGCTGCTCAAGGTTACGTGTAGGCACGTAGTTAACGCATCGTTGCGGAGTTGTGCGGGGGACGGGCAATTCGGGGCGCTTGACGGTAACCGCGGATACCGCAACCGTGATGGCCATGGCCGCGCTGCTCTTTACCCTGCTGGCCGTCGTGGTGACGGGCTTTGGCGCACGCGATCAGGCCTTGCTGGCGGCGATGGTGGCGCGTCAGGGCGCGCGACCAATGCTCTTGTTGATGGCCGGGGTGACCGGAATCGTCAGCGTCATCGCGGCGATCTGGCTCTCGCAAGTCATCGCTGCAGCCTTGCCGGCACCGGCCCGTCAGCTGTTTGTCGCGATCGCGCTGGCACTGGCCGGGCTGGAGATGCTGCTGCTGACGCGGCGGCCGGTACCGCGCGAGCCGACCCATTCGCTCGGTGCCTTTGCCGTGGTCCTGTTGGCCGGACAGGTAACCGACGCGGTGCGCTTCGTCGCCATGGGCATGGCGGTTGCCAGCCGCGCGCCGCTGCTCACAGCCCTTGGCGCTGGTGCCGCGGTCCTTGCGCTGGCGGTTGCGGCGTGGATGGCCGGCGACCTGATGCGCCATCCGCACGTGATGCAGCTGCGCAGGGTCCTCGGCCTCGTCGTTTTCCTCGGGGCCATCTTGCTTGGCCTGCGGGCGCTGGGACTGGTCTAGCGGGCCGTGTTGCATAGCAATGCGCGACGTTTCGCGGAGGGCACAGCAATGCTATTGCCTGGACATGACCAAGGTAACGATCGTTTCCGACGCCAGCGATGCCCGGATCGCTGAATGGCTTGAGCGAACCCTGGGCGCTGCCTTGTCCGCCACGGATGGATCGGTGGCGATCACCATTCCCGGTGGTTCGACGCCGTTTCCGATTCTGGCGCGGCTTGAATCGGGGGCCGTCGATTGGCGCCGGATCGTCGTCTGGCCGGGGGATGACCGGGTCGTGCCCGAAGACCATCCTGCCAGCAATGTCGGCCGCATCCGCCGGGCACTTGAACCGCTTGGTGCGCGGGTCGTTGCCCTGACTGAGAATGCAACGCCCCCGCATTTCGCACTGACGTGGCTGGGGATGGGCGGGGACGGGCATATTGCCTCGCTTTTTCCCAATACCGATCCGCAAGTCGATGACCCGGCACGTGTCCGCCGCCTGATGCCCGATCCGCTGCCGCCTGAGGCACCCTTTGCCCGGCTCAGCCTGACGATCCCGGCGCTGCTGGACAGCGACGCGCTGGTCTTCGTGATCCGCGGCGCGGACAAGCGCGCGGTATTCGATGCGGCCCGGGCGGGCGAGAGCGACCTGCCGGTCGCGCGTCTGCTAGGCGCGGCGCATCAGCCGGTGACATGCTTCGCCTGATCCCGGCCCCGCTGCACCGCGCCGCGCTGGTTTCGGCGCACCGGCTGCGCCAGGTCTGGTGGCGGCTGCGCAAACCGCTGCTGCACGGCTGCCGGGTCTTGGCCTTCGATCACCGCGGCTATGTCCTGCTGGTCCGTCATTCCTATGGTAGCGGGCGCTGGATGCTGCCCGGCGGCGGGATCGGCCGCACTGAACCGCCAGTAAGTGCCGCCTTGCGCGAACTGCGCGAAGAGGTCGGCTGCGGCCTGCACCATGCCCAGGTCTTCTTCCGCGTCGATGAACCGCTTTCGGGCACGACCAACCGGGTCCAGCTGGTCTGCGGCTTGATCGACGGTCACTTGCGCCCCGACGGGCGTGAGATCATCGAAGCGGCGTTCCATGATCCCGCCGCTCTGCCCGCCAACATGGCCGCGGCGCTGGAGCGCGGCATGGCCGAATGGGTCACAGCAGCGAAAGCTGTGCTGCCCCGCCCACCGGCTGCGGAGTGACCTCGTCCTCACCGTCGAGCTGCGACAGCGTCAGCCCCATCAGTCGCACCGGCTGGGCCAGTGGCAGCACCTCGTCCAGCAAGGCATGGCCGATCGCCGAGAACTCCTCGCGCGTGGCGACCGGGCGGGCCAGCGAGCGGGCGCGGGTCAGGCCGGTGAAGTCCGCGTGCTTGAGCTTGAGCGTAATTGTCCGCCCCTGCGCCTCGACCTTGACGATCCGGTCCCAGGTGATCGCGATGATCCGTTCCAGCACCTCGCGCAGCGCCGAGCCGGAGGAGATGTCCTTGTCGAAGGTCCGCTCTGCCCCCAGCGACTTGCGCGCCCGGTTCGCCTTGACCCGGCGAAGGTCGATGCCGCGCGCGGCGCGATAGAGATAGTCGGCCTGGCTGCCGAAATGGCGCCGCAGGAAATCGATGTCCTTGGCGGCGAGGTCGGCCCCGCTTTCGATCTCCAGTGCCGCCATTTTCTCCGCACCCTTGGGTCCGATCCCGAAGAAACGCCGCACCGGCAGCCCGGCGACGAACTGGGCGCCTTCACCGGGGCGGATCAGACAGAGCCCGTCGGGCTTGTTCTGGTCGCTGGCCAGTTTGGCCAGGAACTTGTTGTAGCTGACCCCGGCGCTTGCGGTGAGGCCCGTCTCGTCCTTGATCCGCTGCCGGATCAGTTCGGCGATACGGGTGGCGGAACCGATGCCGCGCAGGTCCTCGGTCACGTCGAGAAACGCTTCGTCCAGGCTAAGCGGCTCAACCAGTGGGGTATAGTCAAGGAAGATCGCGCGGATCTGGCGCGAGACCGCGGTGTAGACGTCGAAGCGCGGACGGCGGAAGATCAGCCCGGGGCACAGCCGCTTGGCCGTGGCTGAGGGCATCGCGCTGCGGCAGCCGAACTTGCGCGCTTCATACGAACACGTGGTCAGAACCCCGCGCGGACCGTCGCCGCCGACGGCGATGGGCTTGCCGCGCAGGCTGGGATCGTCGCGCTGCTCGACGCTGGCGTAAAAGGCGTCCATGTCGACGTGAATGATCTTGCGCAGGCCAGGGGCTGCGCCGTCGTCGTCGGTCTCCTCAGGTTCCTCGGCCATGTTGGGTGATCCTAGCGCGATCGGCGGCACGGCGAAATGCATACGAAAAAGCTGGCGGAAAAGGGTAGCGCGCGCGCCGCGATGTGGCCATGAGCGATGCCATGCCCAAAGGTCATCCCTCTGCCGCCGGTTTCGGTGCCGGCCCGCGCGAGTTCATCGCGCTGATGGCGATGACCATGGCGCTGCAGGCGATGTGCATCGATTCGATGCTGCCGGCGCTGGGCCTGATCGCCCGCGATCTCGACGTCACCGATCCCAATCGCCGCCAGCTGGTGGTCGGCCTGTTCCTGTTCTTCGCCGGGGTCGGATCGCTGGTGCCCGGGGCCCTGGCCGACCGCTATGGCCGCCGCCCGGTGCTGTTCGTCTGCTTTGCGGGATTTGTCGTGCTGTCGGTGGCCTGCGCGCTGGTCCGGGATTTCACCATGCTGCTGGTCCTGCGCGCGCTGCAGGCACTGTGCACCGCCGGGTTGTCGGTCCTGCCCGGCGCGATTATCCGCGATCGCTACCACGGCGATGCGATGGCGCGGATGATGTCGACCATTTCGGTCGTCTTCATGATCGTACCCATGCTCGCCCCCAGTTTTGGCCAGGCGGTGCTGCTGTTCGCCAGCTGGCGCTGGATCTTCGGCGCCATGGCGCTGATGGGCGCAGTGGTTGCCACCTGGGTCTATTGGCGCCTGCCTGAAACGCTGCACGAGGAATACCGTCAGCCGATCGAGGCCCGGGCGATTGCAGCCAACATGTGGGAAGCGGCGACCAATCGCGCGTCCTTCGGCTATGTCATGGGCGGCGCCCTGCTGATCGGGGCACTGTTCGGCTATATCAATTCGGCGCAGCAGCTGATTGCCGAGCACCTTGGCGCCGGGGATCGCTTTCCCTTGCTGTTCGCCGTGATGGCCGGGGGCATTGCCGTTGCCAACCTGGCCAATTCGCGCATCGTCGAACGCTTCGGCGCGCGGCGCGTGTCGCATGCCGCCCTGCTCGCCTTCATCGCGGTCGGCGCGCTGCAGGTGTGGTTCGCGCACCAGCCCAATGAGACCCTGTGGCAGTTCATCCCGCTGATGACGCTCAATTGCGCGATGATCGGTTTTACCGGGGCCAACTTCGGCTCGATCGCGCTGCAGCCGTTCGCGCGCATCGCCGGAGCAGCGGCCTCGCTCCAGGCGTTCCTCCGCATGGTCTGCGGATCGGCGCTGGGGGCCCTGGTCGGTCAGGCCTATGACGGCAGTGCGCGGCCCTTGTCATGGGCCCTGTTCCTGTGCGGTCTGGCGGCGCTGGCGCTTGTACTTTACAGCGAGAAGGGGCGGCTGTTCCGCCGCCTGACCCCGCCGGGACAACCGCGGCCCGTGCCCGACCCGGCGCATTAGGAGCTGACCCCCCGTGACTGACAGCTTCGACATTGCGGTAATCGGCGGGGGCGTGAACGGCGCAGGGATTGCCCGCGATGCCGCCGGGCGCGGCGCCCGCGTGCTGCTGCTTGAAGCCGGGGATCTGGCCAGTGGGACCTCTTCGGCATCGACCAAGCTGATCCACGGCGGGCTGCGCTATCTTGAGCACTACGAGTTCGCGCTGGTGCGGGAATCGCTGACCGAGCGCGAGGCGCTGTGGCGCATTGCGCCGCACATCATTCATCCGCTGCGCTTCGTCCTGCCGCATGTGAAGGGCCTGCGCCCGCGCTGGCTGCTGCGCCTGGGGCTGTTCCTCTACGATCACATCGGCGGCCGCAAGCTGCTGCCGGCGACGCGCACGGTCGATCTGGCCGCGCATCCGGCGGGAAGGCCGCTCAAGCCGGGCTTTCACACCGCCTTCGAATATTCCGACGGCTGGGTCGACGATGCCCGGCTGGTGGTGCTCAACGCCCGTGACGTCGCCGATCGCGGTGGTACGGTGCTGACCCGCACGCCGCTGCAGGCGGCGCGGCGCGAGGGCGGCTTGTGGGTGATCGAAACCCCGGCCGGGACGTTTCGTGCCCGCGCTTTGGTCAATGCGGCGGGGCCGGCGGTACTCAAGGTCGAAGGGCTGGTCGGGGACACGCCTGACACCGGGATGCGGCTGGTGCGCGGCAGCCACATCGTGGTGCCGCGGCTGTTCGATCATCCCTTCGCCTATTTCTTTCAGCTGCCCGACGGACGGATCTTCTTCGCTATTCCCTACGAGCGCGAGTTCACCCTGATCGGCACCACCGATGTCGACCAGCGCGAGGGCGAGCCGATTGCGGCCTCGGCGGAAGAGATCGCCTATCTGTGCGAAGGGGCCAGCACCTATTTCGACCGCGCGGTCACCCCGGCCGATGTCGTCTGGACCTATTCGGGGGTGCGGCCGTTGATCGACGATGGCTCGGGCCGGCCCGAAGCGGCAACCCGCGGCTACCGGCTCGACCTGTCCGAGGCGGGCGAAGGCGCGCCGCTGCTCAGCGTTTATGGCGGCAAGATCACTACTTATCGCCATCTGGCCGAGGAAGCCGTGGACCTGCTTTCACCGCGCCTGGCAGCGCTGGAAAGCGGGCCTTGGTCCACGACCCAGCCGCTGCCTGGGGGAGACTTCGCGGTCGACGGTCTCGAGGCGCTCAAGGCCGCGCTGGCGGCGGAGCACACCGATCTCGACGCGGCCACGATCGACCGCGTTGCCCGCGCCTATGGGACCCGCGCGCGCCGCTGGCTGGACCAGGACCGTGGGCGCGATTTCGGCGGCGGTCTGTGCCAGGCCGAGGTCGACTATCTCGTGGCCGAGGAATGGGCCAGGACCGCCGAGGACGTGCTGTGGCGCCGGACCAAGCTGGGCTTGCGGCTAGACGCGCAGCAGCGGGCGGCGCTGGCGGAGTACCTCGGCAACTAGCTCAACCCTGCCCCAGGCTCCGCCAGGCCAGGTCGGCGAATTCGCACAGCAGCGGCCGGGTTTCGCGCGGATCGATGATGTCCTCGATCCCGAAGATCTCGGCGGTGCGGAACGGACTGCGCACCTTGTTGAGCCGCTCGCGGATCGCGGCAAGATGCGCGGCGGGGTCGTCCGCCGCCTCGATCTCGGCCTTGTAGGCCACTTCGATCCCGCCCTCGATCGGCAGGCTGCCCCAGTCGCCGCTAGGCCAGGCGAAGCGGTACTGAAAGGTCTCGGCATTGCTCATCGCCGATCCGGCGATGCCATAGGCGCGGCGGATCACCACGCAGCACAGCGGCACGGTGGCGCGGTAGACCGCGTTCATCGCCTGGACGCCGTAGCGGATCGTCCCGGCCATCTCCGCCTCGCGCCCGATCATGAAACCGGGGTTGTCGACCAGGTGGACCACCGGCAGGCGGAACTGGTCGGCCAGCTTGATGAAGCGTTCAACCTTTTCGCTGGTCCGCGCTTCCCATGATCCGCCGAGGAAGCTGGGGTCGCTGGCCAGCACCGCCACCGGCCAGCCGTCAAGCCGGGCAAAGGCGGTGATCGCGGCGCGGCCCCACAGCTTGCCCATTTCGAACACACTGTCCTTGTCGAAGACCATTTCGAGCAGGCGGCGCATCGAATAGACCTGCTTGGCTTCGCGCGGAACCAGGCCGACCAGCGCCTGTTCGCGGCGGTCGACCGGATCGGCGCAGTGGGTGCGCGGCGCGGCCTGGCCGACATGGCTGGGCAGATAGGACAGGAACCGGCGGGCGCGGGCGAAGGCCTCGTTCTCGCTGCCGACTTCCTCGTCGACCACGCCGTTGCGGGTGTGGATGTCGCTGCCGCCCAGACTTTCCTTGTCACTCGCCTCGCCGATCGCCTCGACCACGGCAGGTCCGGCTGCGAACAGCTGGGACAGCCCCTTGACCATCAGCGAGTAATGGCTCGCCACCACGCGCGCCGCGCCAAGGCCGGCGGTCGGCCCCAGCGCCAGCGCCACGACCGGCACAGTCTCCAGGTTCTTGACTACGTCACCCCAGCCGGGAACCGCGGGTACATAGGTCGCCCCCATCGTCTCCAGCGTCTTGACCGATCCGCCGCCGCCGGTGCCGTCGATCATCCGGATCAGCGGGATTTTCAGCGTGTGCGCCATCGCCTCGCACTGTTCGAACTTGCGCTTGATCGCGGCATCGGCAGCGCCGCCGCGCACGGTGAAGTCGTCAGCGCTGGCCACCACCGGGCGGCCTTCGATGTCGGCGCGGCCGAAAATCAGGTTCGACGGGGCCAGATGGAGCAGGTCGCCGTTTTCGTCATAGCTGCCCTTGCCGGCGATCTTGCCAATCTCGCGGAAGCTGCCCGGATCGACCAGTCCCTTGATCCGCGCGCGGGCGTCCAGCTTGCCCCGGCCATGCTGCCGCCCGACCTTTTCCGGCCCGCCCATCGCCTCGGCCAGCTTGCGGCGGCGGCGCAGTTCCTCGACTTCGCTTTTCCAGGTCATGCGCGCTCCCAACAGGAAATCCTCAAGATAGTCGCTAGGCCGCTGCGGCGCGGGCCGCAATGCCCCTTGCACTCGGCAAAAGCCGCCACTAGAGCGACGCGCAATTGCAGGGTTTTCCCAATGGGGCTTTTCCATGGCTGAGTCTGACCGTTTCAATACCACCGCCGGCTGGGTGCTGTTCTCTGGCATTATCGCGCTGGGCCTTTCGGCCGTGTCGAGCGGCTATTTCCAGGCCGACAAGCATCACGCACCCAAGGAAGAAGCCGCAGAAGGCGGCGGCGGCAAGGCTGCTGTGCCGATCGAAACGCTGCTGGCCAGTGCCGACCCGGCCAAGGGCGAAGCCGCTTCGAAGAAGTGTGCCGCCTGCCACACCTTCAACCAGGGCGGGGCCAACGGCATCGGGCCGAACCTTTACGGCGTGCTGGGCGAAGCGGTGGCCGCAGGCCGCGGCGGCTTTGCCTTTTCCGACGCGCTCAAGGCCAAGGGCGGCAAGTGGGACTTCACCAGCCTCAACGAATGGCTGACGAGCCCGAAGGCCTTTGCTCCAGGCACCAAGATGAGCTTCGCCGGGATCCCCGACGCGGCTGAGCGCGCCAATCTGATGGCCTGGCTCAACACGCTCGGCTCGAACCTGCCGCTGCCCGCCGCTCCGGCGGCTCCGGCTGCTGGTGAAGAAGGCGCCGCGCCTGCCGCTGCCGCTGTTGTTGGCGATGCCGCCGCCGGCGAAAAGAGCTTTGCCAAGTGCAAGGCCTGCCACACCATCACGCCGGGCGGCGCCAATGGCATCGGTCCGAACCTGGCCGGCGTCCATGGCGAACCGATCGGCCAGGGCCGCGGCGGCTTTGCCTTCTCCGACGCACTCAAGGGCAAGGGCGGCAATTGGGACGACGCCAGCCTCGATGCCTGGCTGACCAACCCCAAGAGCTTTGCCCCGGGCACCAAGATGACCTTTGCCGGCATCGCCGATGCCCAGGAACGCGCCAACGTCATCGCCTATCTGAAGACCGTCAAGTAGCACTGGCTTTCATGGCGAAACCAAAGGGGCGGGGCCGCAAGGCTCCGCCCCTTTCGTATGGCCGCGACGCGAGACCTGCCACTTCACAGTCTGGCAAAGCAAACAACTCTTGCATCCACGGGATTTCGCGACCAGATAGTGAACCATATGGTTCAGCAATATCCGCCCACGCTCGATTCATCATTCGCCGCGCTGGCCGATCCGACCCGGCGCGGGGTGCTGGAACGGCTTGGCAGCGGCGATCACTCGATCTCGGACCTTGCCGCAACATTCGGAATGACACTGACGGGCATGAAGAAGCATGTCAGCGTCCTCGAACGCGCCGGGTTCGTCGCCACGCGCAAGGTGGGCCGGGTGCGCACCTGCGGGCTGGGCGCGCGGCGGCTTGAACAGGAAGCGGCCTGGATCGACCAGCTGCGCCAGACCTGGGACGCCCGCTTCGCCGCGCTCGATAGCGTGATAGCCGACTTACAGAAGGAGAAGACCAATGAGCATGGGTGAAACCCCGGGCGCTGCGGTGCCCGCCAAGACCAGCGTAGAACGGCGCACCGACCGGGATGTCTACATCACCCGCCGCTTCGCCGCGCCGCTGGCGATCGTTTACGAGGCGTGGTCGCGGCCAGAGCTGTTCCGCCAGTGGTGGGTGCCGCGTTCGGCGGGGATAACCCTGCTCAGCTGCGAAATGGACGTGCGCACCGGCGGGACCTACCGCCTGGAATTCGGTCACCCGCAGTCGGACACGCCGATGGCCTTCTTTGGCACCTACCAGGACGTGGTGCCGAATTCACACATCGCCTGGACCAACGAGGAGAACCCGCAAGGGTCGGTAACCACGGTGACATTCACCGAAGAGGACGGCCTGACCAAGGTCCAAATTCACGAATGCTACCCCTCGAAGGAAGCGCTCGACGAAGAAATCGCTTCGGGCGGGGCTGCCGACGGGATGCAGGAAACGCTGGATCAGCTGGAAGAATTCGTCACCGCGCCCGCGAAGGGATAAGCGCGCTTCAGCCTTTGAAGCCCTGGGCGATCACGTACCATTCCGAACTGTCCTTGCGGCTGGCCGGTGGCTTGGCATGCTTGACGCTGGTGAAGTGCCTTTTCAGCAGCGCAAGCAGCTCGGCATCGGTCCCGCCGGCCAGAACCTTGGCGACGAAGGCACCGCCGGGGGCAAGGTGCTGGATCGCAAAGTCGGCTGCGGTTTCCACCAGGCCCATTGTGCGCAGATGGTCGGTCTGCTTGTGGCCGACAGTATTGGCGGCCATGTCTGAGACCACCAGATCGGGCGGGCCATCAAGGGCTTCCAGCAAGGCAGCGGGCGCCTCGTCGGCCATGAAGTCCATCTGGAAGATCGACACCCCTTCGATCGGGTCGGTCGGCAGCAGGTCGATCCCGACCACCGCGGCCTGCGGGCTGCGTTGGCGCACGACCTGGCTCCACCCGCCGGGTGCGATGCCCAGGTCGACTACCCGCCGGGCCTGTTTGACCAGGGCAAATTTGTCATCAAGTTCGATCAGCTTGAATGCAGCCCGGCTGCGCCAGCCCTGGGCCTTGGCCGCCTTGACGTAGGGATCGTTGAGCTGGCGCTGCAGCCACTTGGTCGAGCTTTGCGTGCGCTTCTTCGCAGTCTTGACCCGGGTAACGGGGTCTTTCCCGGAACGGCTCATGCCCGCGCGTTTCGCCGGGCTTCGCGCAGCGCCGCGCGGCTTTTTTCCGCAGCCCCGCCTGCGGCCATCAGGCTACGCAAAATGCCTTCGCGAATGCCGCGGTCGGCCACGCCCAGCCGGTCGGCCGGCCAGATATCGAGGATTGTCTCAAGGATCGCACAGCCCGCTACGACCAGATCCGATCGTTCGCGCCCGATGCAAGGCTGGGTCCGGCGCACGGCCGGGCTCATCTCCGAAAGCCGCGCCGCGATGCCGCGCATCGATTCGGCCGGGACGATCAACCCGTCGACCGCGCGGCGATCATATTGCGGCAAATCCAGGTGGACGCTGGCCAGGGTGGTTACCGTACCGCTGGTGCCAAGCAGGCGCAGCGGTGTCTGCTTTTCCTGCTCGACCTGCAAACGGTCCCACACCCGCACGGTGAACGGGGCCAGGCTATCGCGCACCAGCTCGCGCATTCTGGCGTAGCGCGCGGCACGGCCGTCATCGTCGTCGGGTTCGTCACCGCAGGTTTCGGTCAGCGAAACGACGCCCCACGGCACGCTTTGCCAGTCGTGGATCCGCGGGATTTCACCGCGAACCGATTCGACCAGAACCATCTCGGTCGATCCGCCGCCGATGTCGAAGATCATCGCGGGACCTTCGCCCTGCTCAAGCAGCAGATGGCAGCCGAGCACGGCCAGCCGCGCCTCTTCCTTGGCGCTGATGATGTCGAGCGCGATGCCAGTCTCGCGGCGGACACGCTCGATGAATTCCTCGCCATTGGTGGCGCGGCGGCAGGCCTCGGTCGCGACCGAGCGGGCGAGATAGACATTGCGGCGGCGCAGCTTGTCGGCGCAGACCGTCAGTGCGCCCAGCGCGCGGTCCATTGCCGCTTCGCTCAGCCGGCCTGACTGGGCCAGACCTTCGCCCAGCCGCACCACGCGGCTGAAAGCGTCGATGACCACGAAGTGTTCACCTTGCGGCCGGGCAATCAGCAGACGGCAATTGTTAGTGCCAAGATCGATCGCGGCAAAGGCCTGGCGGTGAAAAGGCAATACCCCCCACTGCGCGCCAGGACGCGGTACTGGATCGGTATTGTGGCCGCCCGGGCGGGGAGGGGAACTGTCGGCTGGCGAATCGCCGGTTGCAGGCTTGCGTCCGTCGGAATCTTCGTCAGGCCGGTTGTCGTTCTCCTCGCGCATGGCCGGCGGATGGTTCTCCGCCATGATCTCTGCACTCTTTATCATTATCCCGTCAGGTGTGACGGGTACCTGCGCCTGATGGTAGCGACGGCAGTCGCAGGGGGCAAGGCTTGGGTATCAAAGTGGCCATTCGCACGGGGTTGACCTACTGCGCCCTCGGTCTTAGAGGCACTCGCCTGATTGCCCGATCCTCTAATGGTAAGAGAGCGGACTCTGACTCCGTCAATCAAGGTTCGAGTCCTTGTCGGGCATCCATCCCTCCATCGCACAGCCGGCAATGCGTGACGCGCCAATCGCGCTTTGACACGCGCCGGCAATCCGGCGATCAGGGCGAAATGGCAAAAGACACCTCGGACACCAACGGCAAACGCTTGCAGCGCGGCCGCTTTTACAAGGCGGAGCAGGAAGCCAGCTTCGTCGAATCGTACTCACACTCTACCCCACAGACCCGCGACCCGGCCTATCGGCTGGCCTTCCGCGACACCGATTTCCTGCTGCGCGAGGAACTGCGCCCGGTCCGCTTCCAGCTTGAGCTGCTCAAGTGCGAGATGCTGCTGGAAGAGGCCGGGATCGGCTCGACCCTGGTCTGCTATGGATCGGCGCGGATTCCCTCACCGGAGATGGCGGATGAAGCGCTGAAGGCGGCGACCACGCCCGAGCGCAAGGCGGTGACCCAGCGGCTGGTGGCCAATTCGAAGTATTATGAGGAAGCGCGCCAGCTTGCCCACATCGCGTCGAGCAAGAAGATCGTCGAGCAGGGTATGCGCCAGTTCGTCGTCTGTTCGGGCGGGGGACCATCGATCATGGAAGCCGCCAACCGCGGTGCGGTCGAGGCCGGGGCGGAAACGATCGGGCTCAACATCGTCCTGCCGCACGAGCAGGCACCCAATCACTATGTGACGCCGCACCTGGCATTCCAGTTCCACTATTTTGCATTGCGCAAGATGCACTTCCTGCTGCGCGCCAAGGCGGTGGCGGTGTTCCCCGGCGGGTTCGGCACGCTCGACGAATTCATGGAGCTGCTGACGTTGGTGCAGACTGGCAAGATGAAGCCGATCCCGATCCTGCTGTTTGGGCGCGAATTCTGGACCCGGGTGCTTAACTTCGAGGCCTTGGCCGAAGAAGGTGTGATCAACCCCGCCGATCTCGACCTGTTCCACTGGGTCGAAACCGCCGAGGAAGGCTGGAAGATCATCTGCGACTTCTACGAGCTTGACGCCAAGGTCAGCCGCGTGCCGCCGCGTGACCCAAAGGGCCGCTCCCCCCGCCGAAGCCCGGCGCGGCCCGCAAAGCAGACCTGACGAACAGCCGGGCGCGGTCGACTGCTTCGGCCAGAGGCAAACCCTTGCCAAGGTAAATGGCAATGGCGCTCGACAGGGTGCATCCGGTGCCGTGGGTGTGGCGCGTATGGATGCGGGTGCCAGCCATGACGTGGGGCGGCTGGCCGGGCAGGCACAGCATGTCCTCGACCCGCTCGCCCTCTGCGTCGCCGCCCTTTGCCAAATAGGCCACGCCGTGCGCCGCCATGCCCTCGTGCCCGCCCAGCGCAGCCAGTTCGGCGACATTGGGCGTCGTGACGGTGGCAAGGCGCATCAATCGCTCGAACCCGGCGATCGTTTCCGTATCGGCCAGCGCCGCGCCGCTGGTCGCAATCATCACCGGATCAAACACCACTGGCGCACCCAGCTTCTCGAGCCGGTCAGCCACCACGGCGGCGATGGCGGGTGAACCGAGCATCCCGATCTTGACCGCATCGACCCCGATGTCGGACAGACAGGCATCAATCTGCGCGCCGACCAGATCCGGTGATAGCACTTCAACCGCCGTCACGCCCAGCGTGTTCTGCGCCGTGATGGCGGTGATCGCGGTCATGGCATAGCCGCCCAGCATGGTGATGGTCTTGATGTCGGCCTGGATCCCGGCGCCGCCCGAACTGTCGGACCCGGCGATGGAGAGGATGCGCGGCGGGGGCATCAGCCCTTGAACTTCCGCACCGTGCTGGGCGGATGCTTGGCGTGGAGGTGCTTGGCCCGGGTCGGCCGGTCGAGCAGTTCGCCGCCGCAATTAGGGCAGCGCTCATCCAGCGCATCGGCGCAATCAGTGCAGAAGGTGCACTCGAAACTGCAGATGAAGGCGCCGGGCAGATCGGCCGCCAGGTCCGCACCGCAGCGTTCGCAATCGGGGCGCATTTCCAGGCTCATACCGCTGCCTCCTTTACTGCCGCGCAGATTGCATCGACCACCGCTTCGACTTCACGCGCATCGTCTCCCTCGGCCATGACGCGGATCACCGGTTCGGTGCCGGAGGGGCGGATCACCAGGCGGCCCTTGCCCTGCAATTGCGCCTCGGCATCGGCGATGACTGCCTTTACCTGCGGGTCGTCGAGCGGCTTGCCCCCGGCAAAGCGCACGTTCTTGAGCAGTTGCGGCACCGGGTCAAACAGGTGCAGCAGTTCGCTGGCCTTCTTGCCCGACTGGACCAGAGCCGCCAGCACCTGCAACGCAGCAACCGTGCCGTCGCCGGTGGTGCCGTGATCGAGCAGGATCATGTGGCCGGACTGTTCACCGCCGACATTGAAGCCGCCGGCCTTCATTTTCTCAAGAACGTAACGGTCGCCCACCTTTGCGCGCTCCAGAGTCAAGCCCTGACCGGCCAGATAGCGCTCCAGCCCCAGGTTCGACATCACCGTCGCCACCAAGCCGCCGCCGCGCAATTCGCTGCGGGCGGCAAGCTGGGTGCCGATCAGCGCCATGATCTGATCGCCATCAACGGTCTGGCCCTGTTCGTCGACCACGATCAGCCGGTCGGCGTCGCCGTCCAGCGCGATGCCGATGTCGGCGCCGCTGGCAACGACGGTTTCCTTGATCAGATCGAGATGGGTGGAGCCGCACTTGTCGTTGATGTTGGTGCCATTGGGCTGCACGCCGATCGTGATTACCTCGGCCCCGAGCTCCCACATCGCCGAAGGGGCGACCTGATAGGCGGCGCCATTGGCACAATCGACCACGATCTTGAGCCCGTCGAGCCGGACATCGTCGGGCAGGGCGCTTTTGACCGCGTGGATATAGCGGCCGCGGGCGTCTTCGATGCGGCGGGCCCGCCCGATCTGTGCCGCCGGGGCCAGCGCCAGATCCTGATCGAGCATCGCCTCGATCGCCAGTTCGTCCGCGTCCGACAGCTTGAATCCATCGGGGCCGAACAGTTTGATGCCATTATCCTCGTAAGGGTTGTGGCTGGCAGAGATCATCACGCCCACATCGGCGCGCAGCTCGCGGGTCAGCATGGCGATGGCCGGGGTTGGCAGCGGCCCGGTCAGCACCACGTCCATCCCGACGCTGGTAAAGCCCGCGACCAGCGCATTCTCGATCATGTAGCCCGACAGGCGGGTGTCCTTGCCGATCACCACGCGGTGGCGGTGGCTGCCGCGCAGAAAGCGGGTGCCTGCCGCCTGGCCAACCTTCATTGCCGTCGCCGCGGTCATCACCCCGGCGTTGGTCAGTCCGCGAATCCCGTCGGTTCCGAAATAATTGCGTCCCATGCCCCTGCCCAATGCGCCGATCTGTGAAAAATTGCTATGTCGCGCAGCGTTGTTAAAGTCACGCCACGATAACGCTTTGCGCCGGGGAGCCAAGATTGATGAGTGAATACGCCGAAGCCGCCAAGTTTCCGGAAATCCGGGTTCCGGCAGGCCTTACCTTTGCCGGACTGGTGCTGGGCTTCGCTGTCGGCGTCCTGCTCGCGGGCACGCCCACGCTAGATACGCTGCTGCGCTTTGCGAAGCCGGCCGGCGAGCTGTGGCTGCGTGCCTTGCAGCTGACGATCGTCCCGCTGGTGATCGGCCTGGTCTATACCGGCATTTCACAGACTCTGGCCGCGGCCGGCGGCGGGCGCCTGGCAAGGCGCGCGGTGACGCTGTTCTGCGTGGTGCTGCTTGCGGCCGGGACCATGTCGGCGCTGGTGGTTCCGGCTTTGCTGTCGGCCTTTCCGATTCCCGCCCGTGCCGCGGCCGCGCTCAGCGGCGGCGCGGCGGAGGCGGGCACGGTGCCGGGCTTTTCCGAAATCCTGCTGGCGATGATGCCTGACAACATCTTCGCTGCCGCGTCGAGCGGGGCGATGTTGCCGGTGGTGTTGTTCGTCTCGGTCTTTGCGGTGGCGGCAACGCGGATCTCCGCGGAACCGCGACGCCAGCTTGGGCTGCTGTTCGAAGGTCTGGCATCGGCGATGATGGTGGTGGTCGGTTGGGTGCTGATGCTCGCGCCGGTCGGGGTCTTCGGCCTGGCGATTACCCTGGCGGCGGCCAGCGGATCCGACGCCATCGCGGCCTTGGCGCACTATATCCTTATCGTGGTTGCCGCAGGCACCGTTGTGCTGGTGGGGGCATATGTCGTGGCAATCACTCTTGGTGGTCAGCCGGTCGCCGGGTTTGTCCGGGCGATGCTGCCGGTCCATGCCGTGGCGATTTCGACCCAGTCATCGCTGGCCAGCCTCCCGGCAATGCTAGCCGCAACGCGCCGACTGGGCGTGCGCGAATCGACTGCCGATTTCGTGCTGCCGCTGGCCGTGGCGATCTTCCGCGCAACGAGCCCGGCGATGAACATGGCTGTGGCGATCTATGTCGCTTACCTGACCGGCACACCGCTTTCCCCTCTTGCCCTCGGTGCCGGGGTGCTGGTGGCGTTCCTGGTCTCGCTCAGCTCGGTGTCGCTGCCCGGCACGCTCAGTTTCGTCGTCTCGGTCGGGCCGATCGCGCTGGCGATGGGCGTCCCGGTCGGCCCGCTGGCGCTGCTGGTCGCGGTCGAGGTGCTGCCCGACATCATGCGCACGCTGGGCAATGTGACCGCTGACGTTGCGGTGACTGCTGCCGTCGATCGCAAGCATCAGGCCGACTAGGCGGCCTCGGGTTCACTTTCGGGGAACAGCGGCTCGCCAAAGACGAAGCCGATCAGGTTGGGCCGCCCGACGTGGTGGAACAGCGCGGTCAGCACCAGCAGCATCGGCATGGCCAGCAGCGCCCCGACCACGCCCCAGATCCAGTAGAAAAAGCTAATCGCGGCCAGGATCAGCACCGGGTTGAGGGTAAAGCGGCGTCCCAGCACGGCGGGTGTAACCAGATTGGCTTCGACCGCGTGCAGCCCCAGGTAGAGCGCCGGGGGCAGCAGCCCTTCGAACACGTTCTGCGCGGTGCCAAGCCCGAACAGGCCAAGCAGCACGGCCATGCCCAGCGGCCCGACATAGGGCAGGAAGTTGAGCATCGCCGCCAGCCCGCCCCACATCAGCGGGGCCTCCATCCCCAGCAGCGAAGCACCAAGCGTCACGATCGCCCCGACCCCCAGATTGATCAGCCCGACAGTGGCCATGTACGACGCGACCAGGTCCTGCACCTCGCGGAGCACCCGCGCCGCCTTGAGCCCGGCAAACCCGTGGACCCGGTCCTGCAGCAACCGCTCGCGCATCCGCACCCGAGATTCGATCATGAAGAAGCTCATCAGCACGGTGACGATCAGTTCGATCACCACTGCGGGGGTGGCAAAGACGAACTGTTCGACCACATTGGGCCCGGCCAGCACCACTTCGCGCGCCTTGTTGTGCCCGGCCAGCCGGTCGAGCGAGGTGTTGATGTCGTTGAGCCAGCCCAGGTTGCCGCGCAATTGCGATATCCGCTGCGCCACCTTCTGGGTCATCGATGGCAGCTGGCTGAAGGTATCGATCAATGGTTGCATGATTGCCGACAGCAGCACGCCGAAAATCATCAAGGCGAGAGTCAGGGCAAGGAACGAGGCCAGCGAATTGGGCATGCCCAGCTTGGCCAACTGGTCGGCCAGCGGCGAAATCAGGATCGACAGGATCAGCGCCGCAGTCAGCGGCATGAACACCACCGCACCGATCGACAACACGAAGGGCAGCGCCAGCAGCACGCCGATACTCAGCAGCAGCACGATCGCCGACAACATGCGGACCTGCTGCGCGCCGCGGTCGGGATGCAGGTCTTCGGCGCTGTGCTGGCGGTCATCCATGGCAATATAGTTCCGGTTCTGTCGTTGACCCGAGGCGCTAACGAAGCTTGGACCGGAAAGCTCCCCTACAAGGCTTTCTGGTAGATTGTGTATTCCTTGTTGACGTGGCTGTCGATTGCTTCGGCGATGGCATTCATCCCCTGGTTGTCGTCCAGGATCCAGCCGATCTCGCCCCGCGTTGCGCCATAGCGGCTGACGGCGTTGCGGCGGATAAATTCGATCATCATGAAGGCCAGCTGGCTGGCCAGGCGGCTGGACTGGTACTGCTTGATTACCCCCATCAGCGGCACGCGCATGGTCCGCACCCTGGGCTTTCGCAACCACGCCAGCAGCTTGACCCAACCGAACGGAAACAGCTTTCCGCCCATCGGCTTAAGGACTTCGTTGAGATCGGGCAAGGTCATCATGAAGGCCACCGGCGCACCTTCGTATTCAGCAATCATGATCAGATCCTCGCGGACAATCGGTTTGAACTTCTTGCCGGCATAGGCGATCTCGCGGTCGGTGAAGGGGACGAAGCCCCAGTTGTCCGACCAGGCATCGTTGAGGATGTGCAGGATCAATGCTGCTTCCTGGTCGAACTTGCTCTTGTCGACGCCGCGGATGCGGATCTTGGCGTTCTTCTCACCCGACTGGACAATCCGCTCGATCAGCGGCGGGAAGGGTTTGACGATGTCGAGCTCATAGGTCTTGAGCACTTTGGCCGGGGTATAGGCCAGCGCTTCGATATAGCGCTGATAACGCTGCGGCTGATGGCCCATCATCACCGTCGGGGCATGATCGAAGCCCTTGGTCAGCTGGCCCGGCTCTTCCCAGATCGACATCGAGAGCGGGGCCAGGACGCGGTTCATCCCCTTGCCGCGCAGCCAGTCTTCGGCCCGGGCGATCAGCGCGCGGGCAATGTCCTCATCCTCGGCCTCGAGCAGGCCCCAGTTGCCGGTGCCCGGGCCCATGCCCTGTTCGGCCGGCTGGGCAATGGCGAGATGGTCGATATGGGCGGAAATGCGCCCGACCACGCTGTCGCCGCGCCGCGCCAGGAACAGCTCGACATCGGCATGGTCGAAGAACGGGTTCTTGCCCGGGGTGACCAGCTCCAGCGCCTCCATCCGCAGCGGCGGAACCCAGGCCGGATCGGTGGCATTGAGGCGATAGGCCAGGTCGACGAAGGCAGCGCGATCGGCCTTGGTTTCTACCGGGGATATAATCAAATCTGCTTTTGCCACGATCATGCCTTTGTTCAGGTGCAAGGGCGCACTGCGATTGGGCCGGACGGCTTGTCAAGCATGCCTTGCAGCCCCATTTCGGCGAAAATGTGAACGGGTCGCAATTCGTCGGCTAACCGGTCAAAGTGGATAGAGTGTAGAATGAGCGTACATCAACCGATAGCCGCCAAGGGCGCAGCCACCACCGCCCAGCGGATCGCGGCCATTCCCGACGATATGGCGATGCTGCGCGCCGCGGTCGAGCAGACCCGCGACATTTCCGCGGCCAAGGCGTCGATCTATTGGCCGGACATGCTGCTGTCGGCTGCGCTGGGCTATGCCGGGATCGCCGGGGCGGTGCTGCTGGTCAGCCCGTGGGCCGCTGCGGCCAGCGCCGCGGTTGCGGTTATCGCGCTGTACCGCGCGCTGCTGTTCATCCACGAGCTGACCCATATCCACCGTACCGCGCTGCCGGGTTTTCGCTTTGCCTGGAACCTGCTGGTCGGCATTCCGATGCTCACGCCCTCGCTGATGTATGAAGGCGTTCACAAGCTGCACCATGCCCGCACCCGCTATGGCACGGGCGAGGATCCCGAATACCTGCCGCTCGCGCTGATGAAGCCATGGAGCCTGCCGGTCTTTGCCCTGGTCGCGCTGTTGCTGCCGGTCGGCCTGCTGATCCGTTCTGCCGTTCTGGTGCCGCTGGGCGTCGCCATTCCGCCGCTCCGCAAGCTGGTGTGGGAACGCGCCAGCGCGCTGTCGATCAACCCTGATTTCCGCCGCCGTCCGCCCGAGGGCGATTTTGCGCGGATGGTGTTCTGGCAGGAACTGGGTGCCAGCGTCTGGGCGTGGTGCCTGCTCGCCAGCACGCAATGGCTGGGCTGGCGCCCGCTGCTGATCGCGCTGGGCATCGTCTCGCTGACCGCGCTGTTCAATCAGGTCCGTACGCTGGTGGCGCACCTGTGGGAGAACGAGGGTGAGGCGATGACCGTCACCGCGCAGTACCTCGATTCGGTCAATGTCCCGCCGCCCGGCCTGTGGGCCGAGATCTGGGCCCCGGTCGGCCTGCGCTATCACGCGCTGCACCACCTGCTGCCGTCGATGCCTTACCATTCCCTGCCCGAAGCCCACCGCCGCCTGCGCGCCGCGCTGGGGGCCGGATCGACTTACGACAAGGCCAACTACCCCGGCCTGTTCCCGCTGCTGTCGCGGCTGGCGAAGAGCACGATGGGGGCGCGTTAAGCGGGGTGGACACGTTCTGACCGGGGTGAATGGCAGCTGCTACTGATTCCTGAGCGCGGCCTGCATGGTGCGAATGTCTGGGGAGGCAGGCATCGTTGTCGATGCTTTATGCTCCTGCCGTTTGAGTACCCCGACTTTTGGATCTTGAATGCCAGACATTCAGGGCTGCAGCGACGGGGTTCCGCCTTTAGGCTTGCCCAAAAGCTTGCACTTAGTTCGGGCAAACCAGAGCCCAATGTATTCCTCAGGCGAAAACCAGTTTGCCAGATCGGCCTTCTGTTGGAATCCGACCGGATGCGCTAAGTCGAAAGTGTGCGGGGCTGACAAATGCAGTTCTTGCCAGCGAGCTTCCATCACTGAGCCTTCACGGCAAAAAATTACGATGTTTTGGCGATACCACCAGCAAACCTCATCGTCCTCCCATACCCGAGGACGGATCGGGTCGAAGGGCCTGAAACCATGCTTTGCGAACTTCTTGATCCAATAGGCCAGAGGGTGTTCGTTGACGTGATGCTGTCCACCCTGCCCTTCAATCGCTGCAGAAAACATGATCGTGTCTGACAATTTGGCGAGGCTGTCCACGAAGGTATCTGCATTTTCTTCGTCGATATGCTCAGCAACTTCCAGCGTCATTGCCAGATCGAACTTCTTCGGCTCGGTGTATGGAGTGGAAAGGTCAGTAGCCTCAAATTCAACGTCGTTGATTAGGGGGTTAGCGCCTTGCACCCAAGGCCCATCCCTGCCTTTCACCTTGACGACGCCGAGCTTTTTGAACTCGTCTAGCCAAACCCCCCGGCCACAACCTATGTCGATGACACTCTGCAAGCCATTCTTATATGCATCGATCAGGATCGGAATGACCACCTGTGCTGACCGAGAGGTGCGCAGGTAATCGCGCAAATAAAACCTTTTCGTGTAAAAAATCGACAATTCGTGCCCCTTCCAAATCTCGATCAGAAATACGTCTTTTCTCGACTGAATCTAACGAACATAATCCACGTCGATGTCACTGATGCAACATCAAACCGGGACTCAACAGAAAATCCTTGGCGAATGTTGGATCGTCGGTCCGCGCAGCAGAAACATCCATTCTCGCTAGGCTGGAACGCCTACTCCTCCGTCCGGACCAGCACCGTTTCGCCGACCAGGGCGAACAGCAAGAACGGCGCCCAGGCGGCGATCAGCGGGGGGTAGCTGCCGAAGTTGCCCATGGCGAGGGCGGCGTTGTCGACCACGAAATAGGCAAAACCCAGCGCCATGCCGACCACGGCGCGGATCAGCAGCTGGCCCGAGCGGGCGAGGCCGAAGGCCGCGACCGAGCCGAGCAGCGGCATCAGCAGTGCCGACAGCGGCCCGGAAATCTTGTGCCACCATTTACCGTCAAGCTCGTCGGTGCGGCGTCCCGCGGCGCGCAAGGCATCGATCTTGCGGCCCAGGGTAACGATGTTCTCGCCATCGGCATCGGTCTTGGTGATCGCCACCTGCGCCGGGGTGAGGTTGGGCGAGATCACCGTATCTCCCAGCTTCTGCGTGGCTGTGGCGGCCACCGTGAACCCAGTCGGCGCCTGCAGCTTCCAGCCCGGCGCGGCATAGGTCGCCTGCGGGCTGCGCAGCTGCTGAATGACCATGCCCCCGGCATCGCGGCGATAGTAGGTTACGTCGCGCATCACTGTGCGCTCGCCGCTGCCGCTGACGGTGCGCGCAGCTATGATATCGTTGCCGTCGCGCAGGTAGACGTTGGAGCGCGTGCCGGTTTCCTTGGGGATCGGGTAATAGCGCAGCTCGGTCCACAGCTTGAGCGTGCCGGTCGATTTCGCCACCACGGTTTCGTTGAAGGCAAAGCTGATCGCCGAAATCGCCGCCGCGGTGAGTAGCAGCGGGGCCAGCACCTGGTGCGCTGAAAGCCCGCCGGCGCGCATCGCGATCACCTCGCTATTCTGGTTGAGCGGCCAGAAGGTGAACAGCGTCGCCAGCAGCACGGAATAGGGCAGGAAGCGCGCGATCAGCGCCGGCACGTTGAGCTGGACATAGCGCAGGATCTCGGCCTGACCGTTGCCCGGAACCGCCAGAATATCGCCACTTTCGGACAAGAGCTGCAAGGCCTGCAGGACCAGCACCAGCAGCACCAGCACGCCCAGGATGCGCCCGACGAACAGCCGGGCAAGATACCAGGTCAGCGTCGGCGAGGGGAACAGCGCGGCAAACATCAGGCAGTCTCCGCCGCGGTGCCGCTACGCCGGCGGACCAGTTTCATCAGGCGCTTGCCCAGATTGCCGGTGAACTTCTCGAGCGCGCCGATCGCCTGGCCGCCGGGGACATAGGCGACGCGCCAGTACATCCAAACGATCAGCGCGGCGAACAGCACGAACGGCCCCCACAGGATCACCGCGGGCGAAAGCCGCCCCAGCGCCGCTACCGCCTGTCCGTATTCGTTGATCTTGTGATAAGCGACGACCATCACGATCGAGACGAACAGCCCGAGCGACGAGGTCGAGCGCTTGGGCGGGATCGCCAGGGCCACCGCCAGCAGGGGCAGCATCATCATCATCACCACTTCGACCAGCCGGTACGACAGGCTGGCACGGGTTTCGTCCTTCATCTGCTTTGTCGCGTCCTTGCTCCAGCCGATCTTCATCAATTCGGGCAGGATATATTCGCGCTCCTTGCCGCCGCGCTGGCGGAACTTTTCCAGCGCTGGCAGGTCGATCGGCAAGTCGTGGCGGGTGAAGCTCAGCACCCGGGCGGTCTGCTTGGGATCGTCCTGGATGATCTGCCCGTCGGTCAGGCGCAGGATGATCGTGTCGGGGTTTTCCTTGAGCGCCAGAAACCGCCCTTCGCGCGCGCTGATCGTCAGCACTTCGCCGCGCGGGCTGTTGACCCGGGCGAAGATCCCGATCAGGCGGCGCCCGTCCTCGCGGCTCTGCTCGATCCGCAGCGCCATCTTGTCCTGCAGCGTGGTGAACTCACCCACCTTGATCGAGGCGCCCAGCGCGCCCGAGCGCAGTTCGAACTCGAGCTGTTCGTACCAGTACCGCGACAGCGGCTGGAGATATCCGACGATCACCAGGTTGAGCGCGGCGAGCACCAGGGTGATGGCATAGGGCATGCGCAGCAACCGGGTATAGCTGAGCCCGACGGCGCGCATCACGTCGAGCTCGCTGGTCGTCGCCAGCTTGCGGAAGGCGAAGAGGATGCCAAGCATCAGCCCCAGCGGGATCGCCAGGCTGGCATATTCGGGCAGCAGGTTGGCCAGCATCCGGAACACCACGCCGATCGGCCCGCCTTCGCTGGCGACGAAATCGAACAGCTTGAGCATCTTGTCGAGGATCAGCAGCGAGGCCGCGATCAGGAAGACCGCGCCCATCGGGACCAGCGTCAGGCGCAGGATGTAGCGATCGATGGCGGGAAGAAATTTCAAGGGGGCGCAGTCATGTTCCGGTCGGGTGAAAGCTTCCATAACCGCGCCGTGCCACGGGCGAAAGCGCGAATTGGCCGCTGGCGCGCCGGCGTGCGGGCAACTAGGGTGGCGTTGTCGACAGGAGGAGCAAGGCGATGGCCAACGGGAAAGCAAAGCCGGCGGAAACCCACGCGGTGGAGCGGATTGGCTGGCTGCGCGCGGCTGTCCTTGGGGCGAACGACGGAATCGTTTCAACCGCCAGCCTGCTGGTCGGGGTGGCAGCGGCGGCCAGTTCCAAGCAGGAAGTGGTCGTCGCCGGCGTGGCAGGTCTGGTCGCCGGGGCGATGTCGATGGCGGCGGGGGAATATGTCTCGGTCTCCAGCCAGGCCGATACCGAAGCAGCGGACTTGGCCAAGGAACGCCGCGAACTGGCCGAGATGCCCGAATTCGAGCTGGAAGAGCTGACCGCCACTTACCGCGCGCGCGGCCTGTCCGACGATCTGGCCCGGCAGGTGGCCCAGGAGTTGACCGCGCACGACGCGCTGGGCGCCCATGCCCGCGACGAGCTGGGCCTGGCCGACATGCACCGCGCCCGTCCGATCCAGGCGGCGCTGACTTCGGCTGCGACCTTTTCCGTCGGCGCGGCGCTGCCTTTGATCGCCGCGATAATGCTGCCCTTGGCGCGCATTCCGTTCACTGTGTCGCTGGCCGCGCTGGCCTTCCTGATGCTGCTCGGCGGCGTCGGCGCGGCAGCCGGCGGCGCGCCGGTGGCGAAAGGCGTCGTCCGCGTCGCGTTCTGGGGCGCGCTGGCGATGGCCGCGACCTATGCGATCGGCAGCCTGTTCGGGACGTCGGTGGCTTAGGACCGGCCGCAGGCGGCCGGCAGAGGCTTCAGATCACGCCTTTTCCAGCGTGCATTGCAGCGGGTGCTGGTTCTGCCGGGCGAAGTCCATCACCTGGTTGACCTTGGTTTCGGCCACTTCGTAAGTGAAGATGCCGCAGACCCCGACGCCCTTCTGGTGGACGTGGAGCATGACGCGGGTGGCCTGTTCCAGGTCCATCGAGAAGAACCGCTTGAGGCACATCACGACGAATTCCATCGGAGTGTAATCGTCGTTGAGCATCAGCACTTTGAACTGGCTGGGCTTCTTCGGCTTGGCGCGGGTCTTGGTGGCGACGCCGATCTGGTCCTGGCCGCCGGAATCGCCGCCCTGGTCGGGGTCTTCGCCGGCACGCGGCGCCATCAGGTAGGGATTGCGGTCGGGTTGCATCATGCCAAATTATCGCATCGTGGGGGGATAGGACAAGCCTTAGCGCTCCAGGTCTTGCCAAAAGCCGAACGGGCCGGGCAGCGCATTGGCTGTCCGGCCCGACGATTTCGGCTCGCGACCTGGCGGAGACGTGCGCCCGGTCGCGAGGAACGGCTGCGCTTAGGCGGCCTGCTTGACCTTTTCGACAGCCAGGCTGACGCGGGTCGAAAGCGGGGCGAAAGCGTCGTTTGCCAGCTTGAGCATGGCTTCCGAACGCTTCGAACCGGTGGCAACCGCGGCGTCGAAGTTGCGACGCAGGATTTCACCCTGAAGCTTGAAGAAGTCGGTCGGTGACTTGACCGCGGCCAGGCTCTTGACGTCGTCCTGAACGACTTCGAAGGCCGTCTTGGCATCGGCGACATAGTCCTTGCCCATGTCCTGCAGGCCGGCAGCAAGGATCTTGCCCGATTCGACCAGGGCTTCGACGTTACCCTTGGTGAATTCGCCAGCGTCGCCGAACACGGCCTGGCTCTTTTCGAAGGCCAGCTTGGCGCGGTCCTGTGCTTCGGTCATGGCGTCCTTCACCTTGGCGGTAAAGTCTTCGGTGGTGGTCTTGGTCTTGGTCATGAGCGTGTCCTTGATCTGGGTAAGGGTGTTGGCCCTGGCTGCGGGCTTGACGGCCTTGGCAGCGGCAGGCTTGGCAATCTTCTTCGGCGCGGCCTTCTTGACGACGGTCGCCTTTGCAGCGGCCTTGCGGGCAACCGGCTTGGCTTTCGCGGTCTTGGGGGCAGCCTTCGGAGCAGCGGCAGGCTTTTCCGCCTTTGGTGCGGCAGCCGGCGCCGCCTCGGCGGCCTTGGCGACTACGACCGGCTTGGCCTCAACCTTCTCGGAAGCAGCGGCATAGGCCTTTTCGGCTTCAGCAGCGGCCTTGGCGGCGTCGATCTTTGCTTCAGTGGCTTCGGCCATCTGTCACATCCTTGGCTAAGCCGCGCCGACCTTCGGCACGGTCTATGTTGCAGTGCACAAAATAGGTATTGCACCTGCGAAGTCAAGGCATTTTTGTGCAGTGCAGCATAAGACCGATTCGTAACGTGAAATCCGTAGCTTACCGCGCCTTCACGTAGCTCCCCGGCGCGTCTTCCAGCACCGTATCGCCTTTTCGGCCGGGGACGCGCAGACCCGTGGCCGGGACTTCGGCATGGTCCTGGCGGCGCAGCCAGTCGATCCAGTGCGGCCACCAGCTGCCCGGCGTTTCGCTGGCTCCGGCCACGAAGTCGGCGAAGGTCTCTGCCGGGCCGTCGTTGGTCCAGTACTGGTACTTCCTGGCCGCGGGCGGATTGACCACACCGGCGATGTGGCCCGAACCGGCGAGCAGGAAGGTCCACGGCCCGCGCAGATGGCGGGTCAGCCGCCAGACGCTTTCCGCCGGAGCGATGTGATCCTCGCGCCAGGCCTGGATATAGGCCGGGGTTTCGATCCGGGTCAGGTCGATCGGTGTGCCCCCGGCTGACAGCGCGTCGGGGACGACCAGCTTGTTGTCGCGGTAAAGATCCTTGAGATAGGCCATGTGCCACTTTGCCGGCAGGTTCGTGACATCGCCGTTCCAGTGGAGCAGGTCGAACGCAGGATAGTCCTCGCCCAGCAGGTAGTTCTTGACGACATAGTTCCAGATCAGATCGTTGCCGCGCAGCAAGTTGAAGGTCGCCGCCATCGTGCGCCCGTCAAGATAGCCGTTCTGGGCCGAAAGCTTTTCCAGTGTGGCAAGCTGCTGATCGTCGATGAACACCTTGAGTTCACCCGCGCGTTCGAAATCGACCTGCGCGGTGAAGAAGGTCGCGCTCTTGACTGTGTCGGGCTGGCCCCGCCGCGCCAGCACCGCCAGGGTCGCGGCCAAGGTGGTACCGGCGACGCAATAGCCGATGGCGTGCACCGCCTTGACCCCCAGCCGGTCGCGCACGGTGTCGATCGCGTCGATCTGGGCGGCGATGTAATCGTCCCAGATGACATCGGCCATGCTCTCGTCGGCCGATTTCCACGATACGACGAAGACCGTCACCCCCTGGTCGACCGCCCATTTGATGAAGCTCTTCTGGGGCGCGAGGTCGAGGATGTAGAAGCGGTTGATCCACGGCGGGAAGATCACCAGCGGCACCTCCAGCACGCTTTCCGTGGCCGGGCTGTACTGGATCAGCTGATATAGTGGGGTCTGGTGAACGACCTTGCCCGGAGTGGTCGCAATGTTCTCGCCAACGCGGAAGGCGTCCGGATCGACATGGGTCAACTGCCCGCGCCGCAGGTCCGAAAGCAGATGCTCCATCCCCTTGACCAGGTTCTCGCCGTGGCTCGCCAGGGTCTTTTCGACCACCAGCGGATTGGTCAGCGGAAAATGCGCCGGGCTCAGCGCCTCGACCAGGGTTCGCGCGGCAAAGCGCAGCTGCTCGGTCTTGGCCGGATCGCCGGTATCGACGGCCTCCGCCATTGCCAGAACCTGCTCGGCCAGCATCAGATAGGTCTGATGGATCACCGCATAGAGCGGCTGCTCACGCCACTTTGGATCGGCAAAGCGGCGGTCCTTGCGCGGCAGGTCCGGGCCGCCTTCGCCAGGCTCGACCGCCTTGGGGCCGATCCCGTATTGCCCCAGCACGCCTTCCCACAAGGCCATGCTGTCTTCCCACAAACGCTTCTGCACATCGGGCTTGGCCAGCGGCAGGGCGCCAAGCCAGCCCTGCATCATGCCCATCCAGCCGCCCGGTTCGGCCAGCATTGCAGGCAGCTTCTGCGCCGCGCCGGCCATCTGCTCGCGCTGGAAGTCGAACCACAGGCCTTGCAACCGCTGCGTCGTTTCCGCCCACTTTGCCAGGTCGGCGGCTCCCGGCGTCTCATCGCCTGCGCCGGCAGCCGCCATGAACTGTGCGAGCAAGCGCCGCGGTGCATTGGCCATCTCGGCCAGAAAATCGGCGGGATCGGAAGATTGAACACTCATCATCGGGCTCCATCACCGGATGCCTTTCGGCACATGCGCGTTGGGTCTCTCCCCGTCTCCTGTCCCTGCCAGCAAAGGTCTGGCGAAGCAACGCGCAAGGGGCATTTGCGAAAAGGACTGGCGCAAACCCGTCCCAATCCTGATAAGGCCAGCGCGCGCCACCTGAGGCGCGATCAACCGGAAAGGTACCATGGAAGAAGAGTTCTACCGCATGAAGCGACTGCCGCCCTATGTCATCGCCGAAGTCAACGGCATGCGGGCCGCAGCACGCGCCGCGGGCAAGGACATCATCGACCTTGGCATGGGCAATCCCGATCTGCCGCCGCCCCAGCACGTCATCGACAAGCTGTGCGAAGTGGCTTTGAAGCCCGACGCCCATGGCTACTCCGCATCGAAGGGCATTCCCGGCATCCGCAAGGCTCAGGCCAATTACTACGCCCGCCGTTTCGGGGTCGATCTCGATCCCGAAAGCGAAGTGGTGATGACCATGGGATCGAAGGAAGGCCTTGCCAGCCTGGCGACCGCGATCACCGCGCCGGGCGACGTGGTGCTGGCCCCCAATCCCAGCTATCCGATCCACACCTTCGGCTTCATAATCGCCGGGGCAACGATCCGCTCGGTCCCGACCACCCCGGACGAGAACTACTGGCGCGCGCTTGACCGGGCGATGGCCTACACCGTGCCGCGCCCCTCGATCCTGATCGTCAACTATCCCTCGAACCCGACGGCCGAGACGGTCGATCTGGCCTTCTACGAACGACTTGTCGCCTGGGCGCGCGAGAACAAGGTCTGGGTGTTGTCCGACCTGGCCTATTCCGAGCTGTACTATGATGGCAACCCGACAGTCTCGATCCTGCAAGTGCCCGGAGCCAAGGACGTTGCCGTCGAATTCACCTCAATGTCGAAGACCTTTTCGATGGCCGGATGGCGAGTCGGCTTCGCCGTTGGCAACAAGCGGCTGATCGCCGCGCTGACCCGAGTGAAGAGTTATCTCGATTACGGAGCATTCACGCCGATCCAGGCGGCGGCCTGCGCCGCGCTCAACGGACCGCAGGACATCGTCGAGGCGAATCGCAATCTCTATCAGAAGCGCCGCGATGTACTGGTCGAAAGTTTCGGCCGGGCGGGGTGGGAAATACCCAGCCCCAAGGCCTCGATGTTCGCCTGGGCGCCGCTGCCGCCGGCCCTGCAACACATGGGCAGTCTTGAATTTTCCAAGCAGCTGCTGACCCATGCCGAAGTCGCGGTGGCCCCGGGCGTCGGCTACGGCGAAGAGGGTGAAGGCTTCGTTCGAATCGCCATGGTCGAAAACGAACAGCGGCTGCGCCAGGCGGCGCGCAATGTGCGGCGCTACCTTGCCAGCATGGGCGTCAACACCACCGCGGCCTGACCGTCCACCTGCGATCCGTCTCCTGTAAGCCGATTTCGTTGCAACGGTGCTTGCCGCGCCGGACCTACCTTGTCTGCTGTTTGGGCAAACAGTGCATTGGGGGTCGCTTTGCGACGGTTTCGCTGGTTGGCTACGGGGGCAATTCCCGCTGCCTTCGATCTGCGCCGACTTGGCTGGCGCCTCTGTGTTGTTTCGCCCGATTGCGGGCGGGCCGTCGGCTGCCCGGTTCTGGCGATGCCTGCAGGCTTGCCGCTGGCGCGCTGGCTGGATCTGAACACCGTCTGTGACACGCAGCGCAGCTTGACGGCGATGCTGGGGATCGACGACCCGATGCAGCGGGCCCGCCTGCTCAATATGGGTTTTGGCGAAGCCGCATCCTGGCAATTGTCGCTGGATGAACTTGAGGCACGCGTTCTGCGCATGGTAGAACGGGCGCAGATGGTCGGGCGGCGGCGCCAGGTTGGCGCCCTGCTGCTTGATCTGGTGCTGCGCGAAGGCTTTGTCGCAGGGCGTGCCCTGGGGCTTTATCCGCGCGAATTTGCCTTGTTGTGGCGGCTCGCCGACGATCCGGGCCGGGCTGTGCCAAGCGGCGCCTTGCTTGGCGATGTGTGGCGCCTCAGCTTCCGTCCCGAGACCAATAGCCTTGCCGTGCACGTCAGCCGGGTGCGGGCCAAGCTGCGCCTGGCCGGACTGGACGGACTGATCGAAACGACCGCGGATGGTGCCTATCGTCTCGCCATTGTTGCCGGGCCAGGCCCACTGGCAACGGTGCAAGCCGCGTCTGCCGACCAATTGCCGCTGGACGCCCACATCCGATTGCGCAAGGAACAGTTCTGCGAGCAAACGTAAGACAGAGGGCAGCCAAGGCGATGCAGCAGGAAATTACCCCCATCGGTCGCGTATCGATCGAACTGGATGACCAGGGCGTCGCCCAGGTCCGCCTGATCCGCGCCGACAAGATGAATGCGCTAGATCCCGACATGTTTGCGGCGCTGATCGCCGCGGGTCACGCGCTGCACGAGATGAAGGGCCTGCGTGCTGTGGTACTGTCGGGCGAAGGCCGCAGTTTCTGCGCCGGGCTGGACATGGCAAGCATGGCCCAGACCGGGCGGCATGATCGCACCCCGCTGACCGAGCGGACCCACGGCAATGCCAATCATGCCCAGCAGGTTGCGCTGCAGTGGCGCAAGCTGCCCGTGCCGGTCATTGCCGCGGTCCACGGCGTCTGTTTCGGTGGCGGCCTGCAAGTGGCCAGTGGTGCCGACATCCGCGTGATCGATCCGGCCGCGCGGCTGGCGGTAATGGAGATGAAGTGGGGCCTGGTGCCCGACATGGCCGGGTATGCACTGTGGAAGGGGCAAGTGCGCGACGATGTGCTGCGCGAGCTGACCTATACCAACCGCGAATTCACCGGTGAGCAGGCCGGCCAATATGGCTTTGCCACCATCGTCGATGCCAATCCGGTCGCGCGGGCGACCGCAATCGCTACCGAGATTGCCCAGCGCAATCCGCACGCCCAGCGCGCGGCCAAGCGCCTGTTCAACCGCTATCTCGAAGTCTCGAGCGACGAGATCCTGATGGCGGAAAGCGTCGAGCAGCAAGCCCTGATCGGATCGAAGAACCAGATCGAAGCGGTGATGAGCCAAATGGAAAAGCGCGCCGCCGTTTTCATCGATCCCTGATCCGGGGCAAGCATGGCCAAGCCGCGCACGAGGTGCTAGGTCAGGCAAGGGTCGCATCGGGAGGGGAGTTCGCTCGATGCCGTATCGCCACGCGCACTATTACGTTGGCCTCGTTCTGCTGGTCATACTGGCGGGCTTCTGGGCCAGCTACTGGTCGCCGATCGCCACCGTTCCGACGGCCTTTCACTTTCATGCGGTCAGCGCCGTCGCCTGGCTGACCTTGCTGATCGTGCAGAGCGTTTCGATCCACCGGCGCGCAAACGCGCTGCACAAGCAGCTGGGTCTGGCCAGCCTGGCGCTGTTTCCATTCCTGATCCTTGGCCTGGTCATGATCATGGACGTGGCGGCGCAGCGCTTTGCGGCGCGCGAGAGCCCGTTCGTCCTGCACAACTCGCCCTCGTTCGGCATCGGCACCGCGATTGCGATCGCCGCTTATCTGACCCTGTTCTACCAGGCGCTGAAAACGCGTCGAAATGTCCGGCTGCATGCGGGGTATATGCTGGCAACGCCGCTGATCCTCTTCGAATCGCCATTTTCGCGCGTGATCGGCGAGTTTCTGCCGTGGATGAACGTGATCGGCAGCCCCGACATCCACGCCGTGCAGGATACCATCGTCATCAGTGACGCGATGGCCTTTGCCTTTGCGGTCGCGCTCTATGCGATGAATCGCAGGCATGGCGCGCCGTGGCTTGTCGCTGCAGGCTTCATTGCGGTTCAGGCCTTGGTGATGTGGTTCGCGCCGTTTGTGCCGCAGCTTGGCGATGCGTTCGGCCTCTATGCCCGCCTTCCCTTGACGGTGACGGCACCGGCAGGAATGGCTGCAGGTATCCTGGCGGGGTGGCTTGGTTGGCGGGCGGGCGCTGTGGCGCCGCGGACCAGGGACGTGGCCGCGGCAGCAAGCGCACCGGGTTGACCGAACGGGCCTGCAAACAGACCATGATGTGACCGGCCAGAAGGAAAAGCACCGGGCCGTCTCTTCCGATCGTTGAGCATATCTGACTTCCAGGCGTTGCGTCTGGGCCGGAGAATCGTAAGTGTGGCGTCGCGACCCGGCGCAAATCTGCGCTTTTGCGTCGCGCTCGGGATCGGTTCACCGCACGGCGCGCTCGCGCCAGCGGGACAATAGGGGGGCAGCCGGACATTGTTCATCTGACAGCAAGGTTTGTATGAACAGGCAGCGCCGGCCGGTGAAATTTTTAGGAGTAACCAGATGCGTGTCATTTCCACGAAGCCAGGAATTCTTGTCCTGATGGCCATGCTGACAGTGCCCGCGACGGGCACTTTGGCGCAGCAGGAATCGCCCAACAACCCCAGCATCATCGTCAACGGCGAGATGGTCCCCGACATGTCTGCGATGACCCCCGGACCCGAAATCAAGGGCGTGATTACCGCCCGGACCCGCGACAAGATGAAGGTGACCACCGCCGACGGCACCAGCACGGTGGTGTTCATCAACGAAACCACCAAGATCAAGGCCGGCGGCGGCCTGTTCGGCGGCAAGGGCAACCAGACGGCGTCTGCCCTGCTGAACGGCCTGCCGGTGACGGTCAAGACGATGCAGGCCGGCCCGGTTCTGCTGGCCAGCCAGGTGGTCTACAAGAACAGCGATCAAAAGGTCGCCAACATGATCCGCAACGGCACTGCCCAGGGCTTTGCCGAGCAGACCGCGGCCACCAACGCGCTGCGCAGCCGCGTCGCCGATATCGACAACTACAACGTCAAGGGCACCACCAACGTCTATTTCGACACGGGCAAGTGGCAGCTCTCGGAAAAGGCCAAGGCTGATCTTTGCTCCGCCGCCAGCCAGGCCGACGGCATGAACAATTCGCTGCTGCTGGTGATCGGTTATACCGACTCGGTTGGTGACGAGGACTACAACCAGACGCTCAGCGAAAAGCGCGCCGGCAAGGTGATCAACTATCTGCAGCAGGCGTGCCACTGGAAGCCCTATCGGGTGATGACGCCGACCGGCATGGCCGAATCCGACCCTGCCGCGAGCAACGATACCGAGGAAGGCCGCGCACAGAACCGCCGCGTTGCGGTCAACATCCTCGTCAGCAAGAGCGTCGACGGGCTTTAGGACTATCGGGGGCGGGCTGGTCTCGCCCCCTCATTTCCTGCCGCGCACTGCGGCCAGATCCGCGGGCGTGTTGATATTGGCCGGGTCGCTGGCCAGGTCTATGCCGCGTGCACCGATCCGCTCAGCGAATGCCCGCAGCGAGTGGCGGCCGTCACTTTCCAGAATTTCCATTACGGCTTTGTCGGCATTGGCTGGCCATAATCCGATCACTGGCTGCGCCACGACATAGGCCGGGGCGGAGTGCAGCACCTTCGGCAAGTCTTCGGGTAGGCCGAGCGAATCCACTCCGATCGTCAGAACCGCAGTAAAACTGTCCTGCCGGGCCAACCGCAAGGCCGCCGCGATTCCGCCCAGCGGACCCATGCCGGGCCGCGGCCAGTCGGGCAGGGTCGGTGCCGGCGCTTCCTCTCGTCCGACCACCACAACCTTCTCGCACCATTCGGAAAGCCGATCGACGGCCAGGGTCAGCAGGCTGTGGCCGTCAAGCTCTGCCAGCGCCTTGTCGCTGCCAAAGCGGCTCGATTGGCCTCCCGCCAGCACTGCACCCAGAATGCGTTCAGCCATCAGGCAATCCGGTGAAATCCGCAGAGCTTGTTGCCCGACGGATCGCGCAGATAGGCAAGGTACAGCACGCGGCCATCGGGCGGGCGGCGCTCGCCCGGCGGGTCTTCGATCGCGGTCCCGCCATTGGCCAGGCCCGCTGCGTGCCAGGCATCGACTTCGGCAGGCGAGGCGGCAAGAAAACCCAGCGTGCCGCCGTTGGCACCGTGCGCCGGCGCGCCGTCCAGCGGCGTGCGGACCACGAAGCGCCCGCCATTGTGCATATACACAACGCGGCCCTGCACATCGATCTCGCCCGGCGGCACGCCCAGCGCGCCCAGCGCCGCATCGTAAAAGCGTTTGGCCGCGGCAACGTCATTGGTGCCAAGCATCATGTGGCTGAACATCGCTGTCTCCTTGGATTGGCTGTGCGGTGCCTGTGTCTGCGCGCGCGCCAGACGCTTGGCAAGACGCCAGCCGCAGGCTAGCCCGCCACAATGAAAGCCCTGCGCGATCCCGATCGCCTGCTCAGCGATGGACTGGCCGCGATCCGCGAACAGTTCAAGGTGCCGGCAGGTTTCCCCCCAGCAGTCGATGCCGCCGCCGCTGCCGCCGCGCAGCGCGTGCCGACCGAGCATGTCGATCGCACCGCCATGCCCTTCGTCACGCTGGATCCGGCGACGTCGACCGATCTCGATCAGGCTTTCACGATCGAGGCGGCGGGTTCCGATCTGTTGCTGCACTATGCGATTGCCGATGTCGCCTGGTTCGTCGCCGATGGCGATCCGATCGATGTCGAGGCGTGGAGCCGCGGCGAAACATTCTATCTGCCCGACGGCAAGGCCGGCCTCTATCCGCGCGTCCTCGCCGAAGGGGCTGCCAGCCTGCTGCCCGACGGCCCGCGACCGGCGGTGGTCTTCACCACCCGCGTCGCACCTGACGGGTCGGTAAGACTGGTTGGGGCCGAACGCGCGCTGATTCGCAGCCGTACCAAACTGGCTTACGACGCGGTGCGCGATGAAGACCTGCCCGCCGGATTTGCCGACCTGTCCCAGCGTATCGCCCAAGCCGAAGACCGACGCGGCGCGGCGCGGGTCGATCCGCCCGAGCAAGAGGTCGAGCATGACGGCAACGGCCATTTCACGCTGCGCTTGCGTCCGCTTGAACTGGCAGAGACGCGCAACGCCGCGCTGTCTCTGGCCACCAACATGGCTGTCGCCGATACGCTCTATGCTGCGAAGACTGGGCTGTTCCGCGTCATGGCAGAACCGGACGCCAGCGCGGTTCTGCGCCTACGCCACACCGCGCAGGCCTTTGGACTGGACTGGCCCCAGGGGCAAAGCCTCAAGGATTTTGAGGCCGCACTGAACCAGCGCGACCCGGCCCAGGCCGCGTTCATGCTGGCGATCCGCCGCGCCGGCAACGGGGCGTCCTATGTACCCTATCAGGACGGCGTAAAGCCGTGGCATTCGGCGATGGCGGCAACCTATTGCCATATGACGGCGCCGCTGCGCCGCCTGGCCGACCGCTATGTCGTGCGTGCCGCGCTGGCCGTGGCCAACGGGCAAGTCGTACCTGCCGACGTCGACGCAGCCTTCCAGAAGCTGGGCCCGGTCATGGCCAAGGCCGATGCCCGCGCCAACCAGATCGAGCGCGCGGTCGTCGATCTGGCCGAAGCGGCAATGCTCGCCGGACAGGAAGGCAAAAGCTTCAGCGCCATGGTCACCGACCTGGGCGAAACCGGGGCGCGCATCCAGCTGTGCGACCTGCCAGTGGTTGCGCGGACCACCGCCCACGCGGTCACCCCCGGCGAAAAGATCACCGTCCGGCTTGATCGCGCCGACCCCATCCGCCGCGAACTGGCCTTCAGCCGCATCGCATAGGCATCGCATAGGCAGGGCGCCGGAATGGCCTTGCGCCGCTTTGCACCCTCGGCTAGTGGCGCCTTTCCCGTTTCGGCGGGATGGATGGCCCGATGGCGGAGTGGTTACGCACCGGATTGCAAATCCGTTTACGCCGGTTCGATTCCGGCTCGGGCCTCCACAACTGTGAGTTGCCGCTTTAGCTCAGTCGGTAGAGCACATCATTCGTAATGATGGGGTCACGTGTTCGAGTCACGTAAGCGGCACCACCTTGCATCCCGGGCCGCGCTGGCCGGGATTGCGCTTGTTTCCTGTCCCGCTGCGGGCTTCGCGCAGGAGCAGACCACCCCGCAGATCGTCGTCACCGGGCAGCCGCTAGCCGCGCCGGAATCGGTCGCGGCCTATGACCAGCAGATCATCGCTGCCGATCGGCTCCGCGCATCGGCGTCGGGGCGGATCGAGGATGCCTTGTCTGCGGTGGCCGGTTTCCAGCAGTTTCGCCGCTCGGACAGCCGTTCCTCCAACCCCACGTCGCAAGGGGTGACGCTGCGGGCGCTGGGCGGCAATGCCTCGAGCCGCAGTCTGGTCCTGCTCGACGGGGTTCCGGTGGCCGATCCGTTCTTCGGCCATATTCCGCTGTCGGCGCTGGCGCCCGAACGGCTCGCGCTGGCCCGGGTAACACGTGGCGGCGGGGCCGGACCCTTCGGTGCGGGCGCAGTGGCTGGAACGATCGAACTGGAGAGCGCCGGCGCGGATGCGCTTGAGCTGTTCGAAGGCGAAGCCCTGAGCGATGACCGCGGCGAGAGCGCGCTGTCGGCCACGCTGGCACCGCGGCTGGGCAGCGGCTTTGCGGTGGCCTCGGCGCGGTGGGACCGGGGGCAGGGCTTCTGGACCACGCCGGAGAGCCAGCGTGTGCCGGCGTCTGCGCGGGCGCGGTATGACAGCTGGTCGGCCAGCCTGCGCGGGGTCGCGCCGCTGGCTCCGGATGTCGAATTGCAGGCGCGGGGGCTGATCTTCGACGATCACCGGACCTTGCGCTTCAAGGGCGCGGATTCGACCAGCAGCGGCCAGGACGCCAGCCTGCGCCTGGTCGGGCGCGGGGCCTGGGCCTTCGACGTGCTCGGCTATATCCAGGCGCGTGACTATTCCAACGTTGTGGTCAGCGCGACCAGTTTCAGAAAGACGCTGGACCAGCGCGCCACGCCGTCGACCGGATGGGGCGGCAAGGCCGAACTGCGACCGCCGGTGGGCGAAGCGCATGTGCTGCGGCTGGGGGCCGACTGGCGCGGGGCCGACGGCACGATGTTCGAGGATGCCTACAATGCGGCGGGCACTGTCACCGCACGGCGCAGTGCCGGAGGGCGCAACACCGACCTTGGCTTCTACATCGAGGATGAGTGGCAAATGGGCGCGCTGACCCTGACCGGCGGCGCACGGCTCGATCGCTGGACCATTGCGCAGGGCTTCTTCCGCGACGTCAGCGGCGTCGGCACCGTCACCACCGACAACCGCTTTGCCGATCGCAGCGGCTGGGCGGAAAGCTTGCGCGGCGGCGGCTTGCTGCGCCTGGGCGGCGGAGTGACGCTGCGCGGTTCGGCCTATTCGGGGCTGCGCCAGCCCACGCTCAACGAGCTCTACCGGCCCTTCACGGTATTCCCGGTGGTGACTCGCGCCAATGCCGCGCTGGGCAATGAGCGGCTGGTCGGGTTCGAAGGCGGCTTCGACCTGGTTCCGGCCAAGGACTTGCGCCTCAGCCTGACCGCCTTCGACAACCGCGTCCGCCATGCGATCGCCAATGTTACTGTGGCGACCAACTTGCGCGAGCGGCGCAATGTCGGCGCGGTCCATGCCCGCGGGATCGAACTAGGCGGATCGGCACGGATCGGTACGGTCAGTCTCGACGGCTCGCTCGCCTGGACCGAGGCCAAGGTCGAGGCGAGCGGCGCGCTGAACGGCAAGCGCCCGGCGCAGACGCCCGAACTGGCGGGCAGCGCCACGCTGGCCTGGCAGCCGCGCACCGGCTGGCGGATCGCCGCGACGGTCAAGCATGTCGGTGCGCAGTTCGAGGACGATCTGCAGACCGACGTGCTGCCCGCGGCGACCACGCTCGACGGCTTTGTCCAGGTGCCGCTGCGCGCCGGGATCAGCCTGGTGCTGCGCGGCGAGAACCTGACCGACACCCGGATCGTCACCCGCAACCAGGGCGGATCGCTCGATCTGGGCGTGCCGCGCACGCTATGGGCCGGATTGCGCGTTGCCCTGCCGCGCTGATTGGCTACATTGGTTGCAAACCCGAACCGGAGAGACTCGATGGCGACCAAACTCAGCGCACACAGCCGTAACCTCGATTGCAGCGAAGCCGAATGGCAGGCCCGGCTGGAACTGGCCGCCTGCTACCGCGTGTTCGACCACCTTGGCTGGTCGGAATCGATCTACAACCACATCTCGGTCAAGGTGCCGGATGAGGAAGGCGCCTTCCTGATCAACCCCTTCGGGCTGCTCTATTCCGAAGTCTGCGCATCGAACCTGGTCAAGATCGACCTTGATGGCAACACGCTGGATGGCAGCCCCTATCCGGTCAACAAGGCCGGGTTCGTCCAGCACAGCTATTTCCATCGCCATGTCCCCTGGGCCCATGCGATCTGCCACACCCACACCACCGCAACGATGGCGGTGGCGAGCCTTGAAGGCGGGCTGCAACCCGTCAATTTCTATGCCTGCAATTTTGCCGGACGGATCGGCTATCACGATTTCGAAGGCGTGACGGTCCGCGCCGAAGAGGGTGAGCGCTTGCTGAAGAACCTGGGCGACCAGCGCGTGCTGATGCTCAAGAACCACGGACCGGTCATCCTGGGCCGCTCGATCCCGGAAATCTTCATTACCCACTGGTCGTTCCAGCGGGCCTGCGAAATCCAGCTGGCGACCATGGCCGCGGGCAAGCCAATCGTCGTTCCCGACGAAGTGATCGCGGTGCACCAGCGTGACCTGCACGAGGCGCAGGTTCCGGGGACCATGCCGGGCGGAGCCGATTTTGCCGCCTGGACCCGCCGGATCGACACCATCGACCGTTCGTGGCGCGACTGAGGCTGCCGACCACTTGACCGGCCTGACCGTCAACGACCGCGCGGTCGATTTCCAGCTCGATCCGCAGACCCCTTTGCTGTGGGCGCTGCGCGATGCCGCCAACCTGACCGGCACCAAATACGGCTGCGGGGTGGGGGATTGCGGCGCCTGCATGGTGCTGATCGACGGGCAGGCGCTGCGCAGCTGCCTGATCACCCTGGCCGAGGCCGAGGGGCGCAATGTCATCACGATCGAAGGGCTGTCGGCCGATCGCTCGCATCCGGTGCAGCAGGCGCTGGTCGCCGAACAGGCGATCCAGTGCGGGTTCTGCACCCCGGGGATCGTCATGTCCACGGCGGCGCTGCTCGCCCGCAATGCCGATCCCAGCGACGACGATATAAAGGCTGCGGTGCCCAACCTGTGCCGCTGCGGCGTCTATCCCCGGCTGGTCCGCGCGATCCAGCGCGCCGGGCGGGTGGCGCGGCGGGTCGAAACGATCAGCGCCGCGCCCGCGCCGGGGATTGCGCCAGAGGATGCAGCGCGGGCCGTTCCGGCGATGAAGCCGGCTGTGCCCTAAAACTTCACCCGCGCTGTCAGCCGGGCGTTGATCGGTTCGCCGGTGGCGATGTTGTTGTCGGTGTGGGCGCTGGGGTAATAGCGGGTGTCGGCCAGGTTCTCGACATTGAGTTGGAGCGAGAAGCGCTCGCTGACGTCGTAATAGGCCGCCGCGTCGATCCGGGTGAAGCCGGGCAGGCGCACCGCATTGCTGATCGTGGCGAACTGGCTCGACTGGTGAACCACGCCGAGGCCCAGCCCCAGCTTGTCGGTCAGGTCATAACGGGTCCAGGCGCTGAACTGGTGGTGCGGTAGCTTGTCGAGCTGCCGGCCGGCCGGGGCGGCGCTGGTCGCGGCGCGGATCTCGCCTTCCTGGTAGGTATAGCCCAGCGTGCCGTGCCAGCGCGGCGCGAAAGTCCCCGCCAGCGACGCTTCCAGCCCCTTGACCCGGCTGGCCCCGGTCAGGACGAAGAAACCCGGATTGGCCGGATCGGCGACGCGGGTGTTGGTCCGGTCGACTTGAAATGCCGCGGCGGTGAAGGCCAGCGCCGGGGTGACGTCCCACTTCACCCCCAGTTCGAGATTGCGGAAGGCTTCGGGATCGAGCGTCTGGAACGCCGGATCCAGCGCCGAGAACTGGTCGCCCGACTGCGGCAGGAAGCTTTTGGCATAGCTGGCATAAAGCGACACGTTCTCGCGCGGTTTCAGCACCAGGCCCAGGCGCGGCGACCACTTGCTGTCCTGCCGCGTCGAGGCGGCGGCATTCAGGCGGTTGAGCGCGTCGATCTCGAAGCGGTCATAACGCACCCCGGCAATCACCTGGAGGAACGGCGCCAGCTCGATCTGATCCTGTACGTAAGCCGACAGGCTGGTGACGTTTGTATGGCCATTGGTGACCAGACCGGTCCAACTGAGCGCGGGAAGTATCAGGCTGCGCGCGAGCGGCACGGTTGTGCTCGCCGAAGCACCGCCGCCACTGGTCGCGAACAGCACGTTGCGACGGGTGGCATCGCTGATCTGGCTGCCGCCTTCGATCCCGGCGAGCAGGGTGTGCTTGATCGGCCCGGTCTCGCCCTTCCACACCAGGTTGGCCTGGCCGATCCAGTTTGTCCGGCCATTGCCGCTCTCATAGCCGCTGAGCGTGACTGTGCTGGCCGTGGCGCTGGCCGGCAGGACGTTGGCATAGAACTTGTCGTATGTGGCGAACTGGCCCGACACCGACAGGGTCAGGGTGTCCGACAGTTCGTGGTCGATCCGGGCGCGGGCGATATGGGCATCGACCGTGCCATGGTTCAGCGCCGGACTGCCGAAGAAGGTCTTGTCGTAACTGGAAATCGGCACGCCGCCGAGCGAGGGCACGCCGCGGTCGATCACGCGGTCGTCGCGGGCATATTCGTAGGCGAGGGTCAGCGTGGTCGCTTCGTCCAGCTTGACCCCCAGGGTTGGCGCAATGCCGATGAAGTGGCCGTCATAGACGTCGCGGTGGTTGGCGAAGGCTTCGTAGGTGCCGTTGAGCCGCAGCGCGACCGCATCGCCCAGCGGCAGGTTGACGTCGCCCGACAGCGACCACGCGCCGAAGGTGTCGACACCGCCAGCGACACTTCCGGCGTTGCGGTCGAAGATCGCGCTTTTCGACACGCGGTTGATGATCCCGCCGCCGCCGCCACGGCCGAACAGCAGGGCATTGGCGCCCTTCAGCACTTCGACCCGTTCGGTGTTGTAAAGCGGGCGGTAATACTGAGCATCGTCGCGCAGCCCGTCGAGGAAGAAGTCGGCGGTGCTGCTCTGCCCGCGCAGGACCACCTGGTCGCGGTGGCCTTCGCCCTGGCCCAGGGTAACGCCGGGGACATAGCGCAGCGCATCGTTGAGCTGCTCGACCGCCTGGTCGTCGAGCTGTTCGCGGCCCAGCACGGTCACACTTTGCGGGGTGTCGAGCAGCGGGGTGCCGGTCTTGGTCGCATCGGCGCTGTCGGGGCCATAGGTGCTGCGCTGGCCATTGACGACGATCGAGGCCTGGTCCGCCTCTGCAGCCGCATCGGTTTCCGCAGATGCCGCAAAGGGGGCGGCGCAGCTGAGGACGAGCGAGGCAGTGGTAAGCAGCAGGCGGTACGAAAGCGTCACGTTGATCCCGATCTTGTTGCGATTAATTCTCAATAACGAGAATGGCCGCTAATGCGAATCGTTCGCATTGACAAGGATCAAATTGCGCCGGGCAGCAAAACTTTTTACCGGGCTGGCACCTAATCGGCAGGAGGCGGCAATGAAAGCGACGATCTGGCACAACCCGGCGTGCGGCACCTCGCGCAAGACCCTGGCGATTCTGCAGGAAGTGCCGGGAATCGATCTGACGGTGACCGAGTACCTCAAGACCCCGCCGAGCGCGGCCAAGCTGGCCCAGCTGTACCGCGATGCCCGCCTGACCCCGCAACAAGGGCTGCGACTGCGCGGCACCGATGCGGAAGAGCGCGGCCTGCCTGCTGCAAGCGATGCTGAAGTGCTGGCGGCAATGGCGGCCCAGCCCAGCCTGATCGAACGCCCGCTGGTTGAAACGGACAAGGGCGTGCGGCTGTGCCGGCCACAAGACGTGGTGCGCGAAATTCTTTAGCGCGGGCGGGTCAGCACCTCGTCGCGGGCCATACCCCGGACGCCGAAGACCAGTACCGACAGGCACAACAATTCAATCACCGTGAAGCCGATCGCCGGCGAATGGCCATAGAGCCACACCCCGATCGCCGGGGCGACGATATAGGCCGCGCCATTGACCGAGGCGACGATACCCGCAGATTGGCCCTGCTCGGCCCGGCTTACTGCCAGCGATGCGCCCGACGTAAAGCCCGGGCGGAACAGCCCGAAACCCAGCGAGATGATGGCAACGCTGACGGTGATTGCATGGAGATCGTGGGCGACGGACAGGACGGCTGTCCCCGCCGCTCCGATCACGATGCCCCACAGGCACGAGGCACGCGGACCTAGCTGCAGGAACGGGATCGCGCCCCACTGCGCGAACAAGGTTGCCGCTGCGCCCGAAATCATCACCAGCGAGATCGGCTGCGCCCCCGCGGCCGGATCGCTGCGCAGACCCAGGCGGTCGAGCACCAGGAACCCGACAAAGCCCATCACCGCAGCCTGGGCATGGCCCCCCAGCAGACCCGCGATCATCCATGGGCGCAGGCGCCGGTCGAACCAGCTGACCTTGGGCACGTTGCCCGGCAGGGAATGATCGTCGTCGCTGCTGTCGGCCACCAGCGGGCGCGAATCGGAATTGGTGCTGAACGGGGCCGCAATCACGTCGCCACGCGCGGCATAGGCCGGCGCATCGTCGGGCAGGCGCAAGCGCAGCGCAATCAGCACGACCACGGCGATGACCGTAAAGCCCAGGAACGGACCGACCAGTCCGACCCCCGGCAGGATGAAAAAGGGTGCCAGGGTCGGCCCGATAACCGTGCCAAGACCAAAGCTGGACGAGATCAGCGAGAGCGCCTTGGTCCGCTCTGCCCGGCCGGTGCGGCTGGCGACATAGGCCTGGACCGCAGGCGGCGCGGCTGACCCGAAGCCGCCGTACAGCGAGCGGAACAGCGCGAACAGCAACAGCGTGCCCACACCGGACAGCACACCGTTGAGCCCCAGCCACAAGGCTAGTCCGCACAGGCTGAAGCTGAAGACGAAGCCCGTCAGGCCAATCGCCATCATCGCCTTGCGCCCGCGTTTGTCGGACCTGCGCGCCCACAGCGGGGCGCAGATCATCCACAGCAGCGCCGACCAGGTATAGGCCAGGCTGATCCAGAAATCCTGGACGTGCAGCGCCGTGCCGATCGACGGCATGACCGATTGCATCGCGGTGTTGCCCGCCGCCGTGACCAGACTGACCGTGAACAGCAGCACCAGGCGCGGAACCGGCAGGCTGGCCGTACCGCTTTGCGCCGTGATCGCCGGATCCGCGTGTGGTTGGTCGTCGCGCGACATGCTTTCGTCGCTAGTCCTGTCGCTCTTGCCTTGCAATGGGCAGGCAAATTTGTGAAACGCGCGGCTCCCCCTTGCGGCATACAGGATCGATATTTCAGCATGACCAGCACCGAGCTCGCCCACGAGGCGTTGCCGCAGAAGCTGAAGCGCCGGATCAAGCGAATGCTTGGGCCGTGGGGTGTGTTTTTGCAGGGCTTCATCGAACATCCGGTGATGGTCGGTTCGATCATTCCGTCGTCGCGCTATACCATTGCCAAGATGCTTGGTCCGGTGAAGTGGAACGAATGCAGGCTGTTCGTCGAGTATGGGCCGGGTGTGGGCACGTTCTGCCGCCCGGTGCTGGAACGGCTGCCGCGTGACGGCAACCTGATCGTGATCGACACCAACCCGCTCTACATCGACTATCTCAAGGCAACGATCGCTGACAGCCGCTTTACCGCGGTGCTGGGATCGGCTGCCGATGTCGAAACGATCGTCCGCGCCCACGGCCATGCCCATGCCGACTATGTCCTGTCGGGCCTGCCGTTCTCGACCTTGCCCGACGGCGTCGGGGCAGAGATCGCTGCGGCCACCCACCGCGTCCTGCGCCCGGGCGGTGCCTTCCTGGTCTATCAGTTTACCGCCGCCGCGCGCGATTTCATGGCCAAGCATTTCGGCCACATCGATGCAGGCTTCGAACTGCTCAACGTCCTGCCCTGCAAGCTGTTCTGGGGCTGGAAGGAATAGAGGTTATTCGAAAGGTCGGGCTGCGGCTTCGGCGCTTGGCCCGGCCAGCTGGCGATGCACGGCGGCTGCCACGGCGACGGAATAGACGCTGAGCACCGACTGGAGGAATGCAGCGATCAGGTTGTTGATGCCGGCGGCAACCTCGCCCGATGAGACCAGAGCGACCAGCAGACCGAGACCGCTGCCGATCAGGATGTAGATCACCAGGAAGGCGATCAGCAGCAGGGCATAGAACAGGAAGATTCGCAGCACGTTGGCACTGGTCAGCATCCACGAACGCCGCAGCGCCGCCACGGGATTGCGCAGGCCTTCGACCACCACAACCGGGCTGACCAGCGACACCCGGACAGCGGCGTAGGCAATCCCCAGAAGAAGTCCGGCACCGACCAGAAGCTTGAGCGCTGTCGAACCGCTGGCTATCGCCGCACCCAGCAAGACCGAACCGGCAATGCCGATCGCCAGCCCGAATAGCAGCTGCGCCGCGATCACCGGCAACACGGCGCGGGCACCCTGCTTGATCGCTTCACCCACGGTCGGGCGGCTGCGATCGGTGAACAGGGTCAGCATAGTCAGCGTGCCCAGCAGAGAGAGCAGGGCGAGGCCGATCAGCATCGGCCAGGCATGGCTGTAGTATTCGCCCATAAGTGCCAAGGAGGCTTCCGCCTTGGCACCTTCTGCCGGGACCGGCGGCGGGACGAAGATCGCCATGGCGAACGTCGGCAAGGCAATGAAGACCCCGGCCAGCGCGAGTAGCACGTCGCGGTTGGCCGAAACCGATGACGCGGCATCCTTCCACGCCAGATTGCTGTCGAATTTCATTGCGCGCGCCCCTTGGAAGTGTTGGCTCTTGATAACCACAGCAATTGCCGCCACGCAACCGTGATGCCCGACAGTGCCCGCGACCAGATCGAGATCCGTGTTGCCCAGGACCAGGTGCCCTATCGCGCCGCGCTCGACGCGATGACGCTGCGCAATGCGCAAATCGCCGAGGGTACGGGGCAAGAGTTGATCTGGCTGCTGGAACATCCGCCGGTTTACACCGCGGGAACCAGTGCAGCGGCGGACGAACTGCTCGATCCGCGTTTCGAAGTGGTCGAGGCCGGGCGCGGCGGGCGCTATACCTATCACGGCCCGGGCCAGCGGATCGGCTATGTCCTGCTCGACCTCAAACGGCGGGCACGCGACGTGCGCGGCTTTGTCCACGCGCTGGAAGGCTGGGTGATTGCCACCCTCGCTGATTTCGGCGTCGACAGCTGGCGGGCCGAAGGGCGGATCGGCATCTGGACCCGCGACATCGACGGGCGCGAGGCGAAGATCGGCGCGATCGGCGTGCGCATCCGCCGATGGGTGACGATGCACGGCTTTTCGGTCAACCTGGCCCCGGACCTGTCCCACTTCGGCGGGATCGTTCCTTGCGGGATCGAGGAATTTGGCGTGACCAGCCTGGCAAGGCTGGGGGTTGCGCTTGATTCGGCGACCTGGGATCGGGCAATGCTGGCGCGGCTCGACGAATTTCTCGCTCAACTGGAGCGTCCCTGTCCGAAGGACTGATAGCCTATGACCCGTGCCCCGATCGTGCTTGCCCTGGCCCTCAGCCTGGCCGCTTGCGGCGGCGACAAGAAGCAGCAAGGCGCCGGGACGGCAGAGGGCGAAGTGCTGCCCGGATCGGCCAGCGATGCCATGCTCCCGCTCGATACGGTAACCTCGCAGCCGCCGCTGGCTCCCAAGGCGCAGAGCGAGGGCAAGGACGCCGCGCCAAAGGCCGCGCCAAAGGATGCCCCGGCAGCGCCGGACGCGCCGACTGCGGCTCCAGCTACAACTCCGGCTGCGGCTGAAGCGTTGCCCGCATCGCAATAAGAAAAAGGGGCGTACCGAAGTACGCCCCTTTCCCGGTGGTTCGTCTGAACCGGCGTTTAGAAGCGGAAGCCCGCCCGCACGCCCAGACCCTTTGAGTCGCCGAAGTCACCCCACACGGTGAGCAGCGGGCCACCCTTGGCATCGCCGCCAAGGCCGCCTTCGACGCGGATGGTCGTGCCGCGCGGATCCGGCAGCAGCGCGCCGGTGGTGGTGCCGCTGGTGATGAACAGCGCTTCGTTGTCCTTCTTGAATTCGTGGAACGCCTTCACGCCCACGAATGCACCCAGCGTCTGCGGCAGGATGATCCGCGCGCCAAGGCGGCCGCGCATCGATTCCGCATCGTCGTAGCTGAAGGTCGAACCGTACAGGGTAACCGGATCGATCTTGGTCTTGACCCACGACAGGCCGGCGTTGAGGTCGAACTTGACCGTTTCGCCGCCAGTGCGGAAGCCCAGTTCACCGTCCCAACCGTCCGAGTGGGCATTGTTGAACTCCTGCTGGAAGCCACGGACGTTGTCGCTGTAGCGGACGTCGTAGTTATCGCGCTTGTACATCACGCCGCCATAGATGCCTGCTTCGCTGCCGAAGAGGGCATAGGCGCCGTAGTTGTAGCCTTCGACGTCATAGTCGGCGAAGGTGCCGTTGTTGGCCTTGTTGTGCTCGTAGCCGCCGGTGATGCCGACCGTGAAGCCGCCAAACCCGATATCGACACCGCCCTGCGCACCGCGACGGTGGTTTTCGACCTCGCTCGAGTAGCTCAGGTTCTGGCCGAACAGCGTGCTGGTGGCGGCGACATCGCCCCACTTGTCACGGCTCCAGTACATGTTGCCCCACACACCGAACGGCGTGTTGTTGTTCTGGCGAACGCCATGACGACCGGCAATCCCGTCATGATAGGCGTCGAACGACTGGTACCACATGTCCGAACCCATGCGGGCCAGCGGGGCAAGCCCGGTAACGCCGGCATTGAAGTTGCTGGACAGGTAGTAGTCCGAACCGCGCTGATCGAGCGCGTAGGTCAGCAGGCCATTGTTGACCGATGCCGGATCGAGCACGAACGAACCCGCAGCAGTCGTGCCGGCGCCATCAACCACCAGCGCGCCGGTCGGGTTGAAGGTGGCCGCAGTACCCAGATAGGCGACGGCCAGGGTGCTGGTGCCGCTGATATTGCCCGTAACGACCAGGCGATCGGATGCGGTCAGATCGGCATTGGCGTCGATCACGACGCGGCTGCCGGCAGTGCCGACATAGTTGCCGGTGATCGTCGTCACGTCGCCATTGGCGCCGTCCTGCATGTCGATGATGCCGGTGGCGGCATTGGTGAAGGTCGGCGTGACGATGTTCACTGGACCGGCTTCGGCGTTGAACCGTCCGGAATTGGTGAAGGTCGTCGCAGCACCCGCTGTCAGGCTGGAGCCCGATGCGAAGTTGACCACGCCAGCAGCGGAATTGCTGAACGTTTCGAGATTGGCGAGGTTGCCGGTGCCGGTCACGTTGAACGTTCCGGTGTTGTTGACGGCGTCGGTACCGATCCCGAAGTCCTGGGTACCCGAGATCGAATAGGTCCCCGAATTGTTGAGCGTATCGTTGCCGTCACCGGTGTTGAGCGTACCGGTGACGTTGAAGGTTCCGGCATTGGTGATCGTGTCGTTGCCCAGGCCCAGATTGGCGGTGCCGGCAATCGTCGTGGTCGCGCCGGTTGCATTGATCAGCGTGTCGTTGCCGTCGCCGCCCAGCAGGGTGCCGGTGACCGTCAGCGTGCCGGTGTTGTTCAGCGTGTCGTCGCCCAGGCCCAGATCGACCGTGGCGCCGCTGGCTACCGTCATCGTGCCTTGATTGACCACGCTGTCGGCGTTGTCGCCGGCAAGCAGCGATCCGGTGACATTGAGGGTGCCGGCGTTGGTTACCGTGTCCAAACCGGCGCCGAGGTCGGTCGTCCCGGAAATGGTGAGGGTGTGCCCGGCGGTGTTGACCAGGGTGTCATCGCCCCCGCCAAAGCCGACGGTGCCGGCCAGGGTCGCCGTGCCGTTGTTGGTCAGCCGATCGGCACCCAGGCCGAAATCGCTGGTCCCGCTGAGGCTCAGCGTCCCGTTGTTGGTCACGATGTCGTTGAAGGCCGAAAGGATCAACCCGCCATTGATGACGCCGGTGGTGCTGTTGGTCAGGTTGGTCACCGCAGCCGAATTCACGGCGGCTGTGGTTCCGGTCAGCGTGCCGTTGTTGACAACGGTCAGCGAGCCGGCGGCGTTGGGCGCGGCAATTGCGGTGGCACCCGAAACAGTACGGCCCGCGGCCACGTTCACGGTTGCAAGAGCGGCGGTATCGGCGCTGATCGCCGTCGACGTCGCGTTGGTGACGTTGCCGCCGGTGACGTTGACGTTGATCGGGCCGCTGGTCGAAGTCAGCAGCAGTGCCGCGGCAGGAGCCCCGGTCGAAGTGACGTTGCCGGTGACATTGGTCGTGATCGTGCCGGTCGTGCTGTTGGCAGTGACGCCCGCGCCTGCAGCCTGGATCGCACCGGTATTGAGCGTGAGTGCGCCGTTGGTGGTCTGGGCTGCAATCCCCACCGAACCGGCATTGATCCCGTTGAAGGTCGCGTTGATGGTGCTGCCCGTCGAAGCGGCGTTCAGCGTCGCGCCGTTGCCGTTGGCCGACGTGATCAATCCGCCCGCGTTGACGGTGATCGGCACGGCAACAGCCGAACCGCTCGCGTTGATCTGCAGCGCATCGCCGATACCCAGGTTGGAAATCGTACCTGCACCCGAATAGGAAACCGGCGTACCGTTGCTGACGATCGCAAGTGCGCCATTGTTGCCACCGGCGGTGGCGGTGTTGCCGGCATTGACCGCGATCGAACCGCTGTTGGTTACGACGATGCCGTTCGTGGCGGTGTCACCCTGGGTAAAGGCCAGGCCGTAGCCATCGACCGCACCGTTGATGACCACCTGAACCGGCGTGGTCACCGCGCCAACCGTGAGAACCGCATGGCGATCGACGCTCGGCGTCACCGCCAAGGTGGTGTCCGTGGTTGTGGTCGCCACGCAGGTATAGGTATCCGGCGTGGTCAGATCGCAATTGGCGAAAGCGGGGGATGCAAAGGCGAGGGCGGAAACGCTCCCCGTCAAAGCTACGCCAAGGCGCAACGTGGTCTTTTTCATGGTCATGACTTCCTCATTCTCCCGGAGTGTGGGCGAAGAGGAAAGTGACCAAGCGGCCCATTGTTCCGCTGTCTGAAAAAAATTGTCTTGTATTCTATGTATTTATGAGAATACTAGTACACACTTCAAACCGCAGAGGCGCTCTATTGCGTCATTCCCAAGATGCGCTGGGCCAGCATCAGATGCGGGCGATCGATCATTTTTCCGGCGATCTGCAGCGCGCCGGCCGATGGATCTGCGGCGAAAGCATCGACAATAGCCTGCGCCTCGTCCAGCTCGGCCTGGCTGGGCGAAAAGGCCTTGTTGATCACTTCGACCTGGGCCGGATGGATCGCCAGCATTCCGGTAAAGCCGTCGGCCCTTGCCGTCTCGGCCGCCAGCTTGAGACCCTTTGCATCGGCGAAATCGGCGTGCAGCGTATCGATTGCGACAACCCCGCGGGCGTGCGCGGTCAGCAGCGTCTGGCTGCGGACGAAACGGAAGGTATCGGTCCACTGGCCGGCCGCGTCGCGCTTGCGCGACGCGCCGAGCGCCGCGGAAAGGTCTTCGGCCCCCCAGGTCAGCCCACCCAGGCGTGGCAGCGACGCCGTCGCATAGGCCGGTATCGTCAGGGCCGCCGCAGCGGTTTCGCTGACCAGCGGCAGGATCTTGGTCGAACCCGTCGGCACGCCGTTGCGGCCCTCAAGCTCGTAGAGTTCGGCGGCGACCTGCTGCACAGATTCGGGCCCGGCCGCCTTGGGCAACATGATCCCGTCAGGCGCACCGGGCATCACCGCGATCAGGTCGTCGCGCCAGTACGGTGTGTCCAGCGCGTTGATCCGCACCCAGCGGCCGGTCCGCTTGCCCCCGGTCACCTGCTGGCGGTGGTTCTGCAACCAGCCCCGCGCCATGTCGCGGGCGCGGGGCTTGTTGTCCGGGACGACCGAATCTTCCAGATCGATGATCAGCACGTCGGCACCCGCGCCGGGCGCCTTGTCCAGCTTCTTTTCGCTGTCGCCCGGAACGAACAGCCAGGACCGCAGTGCCATCGTCGCGCCTTCCTTCAGCTTACCGGCTCGAGCGCCGGATAGTCGATATAACCGGCTGAACCTGGCAGATACCAGCTTTGCGGAACGTTAACGTTGGGGGCCCATTCGGCGCCGGTGCGGATGCGCTGCGGCAGGTCCGGATTGGAAATGAACGGACGGCCAAAGCTGATCGCATCGCACCGGCCGGATGCGACGTCGGCTTCGGCCTGCGCGGCGGTGTAGTCCGAATTGAGCACCAGCGGCCCGGTATAGATCGAGCGGATCAGCGCGTCCTGCATCGGCACGTCGGTGCGCCCGAAAGTCCCTTCCGGACCGGGCTGGCGCAGCTCGACAAAGCCAAGGCCGGCATCCTGACAGACCCTGGCCGCCGCGCCGAAAATGCTGGCCGGATCGGGATCGTCGCAGCCCTGCGAATCCCCGTTGGGCGAAAGCCGCACCGAAACGCGGTCCTTGCCCCACACCGCCACCAGCCGTTCCAGCACTTCGCGCAGGAACCGGGTGCGGTTTTCCGGCGAGCCGCCGTAATCGTCATCGCGCAGGTTGGTCCCGGCGCGCAGGAACTGGTCGACCAGATAGCCGTTGGCGCCGTGCAGTTGGACCCCGTCGAACCCGGCGGCCTTGGCGTTCTCAGCGGCGCGGCCATAATCGTCGATGATCCGGGCAATGTCCGCAAGCGTCGCGGCGCGCGACTGTTCATAGGGTTTGCGCCCGGTCGGGGTGTGGGCATGATCGGGCGCAGTGGTGGCGCTGGCCGAAACCGGCGCTGCGCCGCCTAGGAAATCGGGATGGACGATCCGCCCCATGTGCCACAGCTGCAGCACGATCTTGCCACCTTCCTGGTGCACCGCTTCGGTTACCGGCTTCCAGGCTTCGGTCTGGGCTTCGTTCCAGATCCCCGGGGCAGCGGGCCAGCCCAACCCTTCGACGCTGATCCCGGTCGCTTCGCTGATGATCAGTCCGGCGCTGGCGCGCTGGCGATAGTATTCGATCATCATCGCACTGGCGACCGAGCCCGCTTCAGACCGGCCGCGCGTCAATGGGGCCATCAGGATCCGGTTCGCGGCTTCGATAGCGCCAAGGCGCAGTGGCTGGAACAAAGCTTCGTGCATGGATCGGGGTGCCCTTCAATTTCGTTTTGCAATCGACCGGGTGGAGCTAAGGCGAGTCCATGGGGAATGCAACGGGGGCCGCCAGAAACTGGAACGCGTGGCACTTTGCTGCGCTGATGGGCGGCAATGCCGCACTGGCGGTGGGGCCGTGGTTCGTCCGCTTGACCGATGCCGGGCCGGTGTCGGCGGCTTTCTGGCGGTTGCTGCTGGCAGTGCCGCTACTTGCGGGAATCGCGCTGGCTACCAGGCAGACCCTGACCGGCTATCGCCCGGCGGTATGGTGGGCGATCCTGGGGGCCGGAGTGTTCTTCGCAGTAGACCTCGGCGCCTGGCACGTGGGCATCCACTACACCCGCATGGGCAACGCGACGCTGTTTGGCAATGCCGGAAGCCTGGTCGTGATGGCCTGGGGGATGTTTGCGCTGCGGCGCTGGCCGCGGGGCGTGGAATGGCTGGCATTTGGCCTGGCCCTGATGGGGGCGGCGATCCTGCTGGGCCGGTCGCTGGAAATCGATCGGACCACCCTGATCGGCGATCTGTTCTGCGTACTCGCCGGCCTGCTCTACGCCGGCTATATCATCCTGCTGCAAGGCCCGCGGGCCTGCCTGGGCAATTGGGCACTGCTGACCTGGTCCAGCCTGGTCGGCGCGCCGGTGCTGCTGGCGATCGCGCTGGCGCTGGGTGAACCGTTCTGGCCAAGCCAGTGGTGGCCGCTGATCACCCTGGCACTGGCCAGCCAGGTCATCGGGCAGGGCTTGCTGATCTTCGCCTTGCGCCACTTCAGTTCTATGGTCTTTGGTCTGGCCCTGCTCAGCCAACCGGCGATTGCCGTGACGGTCGGCTGGCTGGCCTTTGGCGAAGTGCTGGGCTGGCCCGACCTGCTGGGCATGGCGCTGGTTGCGGGGGCTTTGGCACTGGCGCGGTCAAGCCAGGATTAGCGCGCCCCCAAATCCCCCTTGCCGACGCTGCCGCTCGCCATGTCCAGCATCCGGTCGAGGCTTTTCTTGGCCTGCAGGCGCAGCCCCTCCTCGATCTCGATCCGGGGCTGCAGGTCGCGCAAGGTCACATAGAGCTTTTCCAGCGTGTTGAGCGCCATGTAGGGGCAGATGTTGCAGGCACATTGCCCGTCGGCACCCGGCGCACCAATGAAGGTCTTTTCGGGCAGGGCCTTTTCCATCTGATGGATGATGTGCGGCTCGGTCGCGACGATCAGCGTGTCGCCCGGGAAGGTCTTGGCGAAGGTCAGGATCCCGCTGGTCGAACCGACATAGTCGGCGTGATCGATGATCGAGGGCGGGCACTCGGGATGGGCCGCAACCGGCGCGCCGGGGTGCTGGGCCTTGAGCTTGAGCAGCTCGGTCTCGCTAAAGGCCTCGTGGACGATGCACACGCCAGGCCACAGCAGCATCTCGCGATCGAACTTGCGCGACAGGTAGCCGCCCAGGTGCCGGTCGGGGCCGAAGATGATCTTCTGTTCGGGCGGGATCTGGGCCAGGATCGTCTCTGCGCTGGAGCTGGTGACGATGATGTCGGACAGCGCCTTCACCTCGGTCGAGCAGTTGATGTATGTCAGCGCGATGTGATCGGGGTGGGCGGCACGGAACGCGGCGAATTTTTCCGGCGGGCACGAATCTTCCAGACTGCATCCGGCATTGAGATCGGGCAGCACGACGATCTTGTCGGGAGCCAGGATCTTGGCCGTCTCGGCCATGAACTTGACCCCGCAGAAGGCGATAACCTCGGCGTCGGAACTCGCCGCCTTGCGGCTCAGCTCCAGCGAATCGCCGACAAAGTCGGCAAGGTCCTGGATTTCCGGGCGCTGGTAATAGTGCGCCAGGATGATCGCGTTGCGCTCCTTGCGCAGGCGATCGATCTCGGCGCGCAGGTCAAGGCCGGTGAGGCTCTGGGGCTGGTCGGTCATGCCCCTTCAATGGGCGCTTAGCGTCCGGTGATCAAGGGTGCGGTTGGCGGCGCGGCATAGGCCAGGCCCGGCACGGCCTCACCAGGATAGCCCGCAACGGTTGCCTGATAGATCGCCTCGCCCACCGGCGTGACCGACAGCACCCGTGCCAGTACCAGCATCCCGATCAGCGTCGCCAGCCCTATCCACCATGCCGGGTGGACCGCGCCGCTGCGCCGCTTGTCGCGGATCATTCCCGCGAACACGAACAGCGATGCGCCAACGCCGGCAGCCTCGAAAGCCCACGGCACCAGCAACGGCATCGGCAGCAGCCGGCCAAAGGCTGGTCCGGTGAGCATTGCCATGCCGCAGACGTGCAGCCGGGCGTGCCAATCGGTCCGCTTGCGCATCGCGATGGCGCTGCCGGTCAGGCCCATGAAACCCACCAGAGTCAATGGATCGGCCAGCAGGAAATGCTGCGGGGTGAAGAAGAACGGCACCGTACCATTGCGCGCCATGGCAACGATTACCGTCATCGCCGCGGCCAGCATCAACACCATCCAGCCCGCCGCAATCCAGCCCAGCTTGCGGTGCAGCGCCAGCGGCCCGCGGGTGGCAAGCTGCGACTGCGTCACGAAGATCGCGACCCAGCCCATGAACAGCACGGCATGGACGTGGACCCGCAGCGGCGAGCCGAAGCTCGACCGGCCCATGGCCAGCTGAAACGAGAAGCCCGCAACAACGACCACGGCCATGGCAATCGCCATCTTGGCAAAGAACGTCTCTGCGCGCGCGGGAACCTGAAAGTCTGGGTCCTGCACTGCAGGACCGGCAAGCGTCGCCATCGTGAATCTCCCCACAAGTTGTGCGACCCTGCATTATTCGAACAGGTGTTATAGGCGTATACTACACGCAGTCCAGACGCTTTGCAAGCGGCCTAGTTGGCGGCGGGCTCCCCCTCGATCCGCACCGTCACCGTGACATCGCCATAGCCCGCAACCTGCAGCGGAATCGCCAGGTTGCGGCGCACGGCGTCCTTGGCGGCGCTGCGGGCCAGATCGACCAGCACGGGATTGGCGGCCTGGGCACCGGCCTGCTTTTCAGCCAGCAGGGTGTTGTCACGGGTCAGCTTGGCCTGGGCATCGGGGGTGATCCAGACGCCTTCGCGCAAGTACTGCGCGCGGCCTTCGTCGAGGTTGGGGCGGCCGATCTGCAACGGGGGCAGGATCACGTCGAGCCGCTTGGCCGCCGCGTCCCATTTCATGCGGTTGCGGTCCATCGCGTCCATGTCGATGGTATAGTCGACCCGCGCCGGGATTACCGCGACCTGGCGGCTTTTGAGGATGCCGAACAGGCGTTCGTCGTCGGCGGCGACCACCGGGGAAAGCTGCGCAGAAAACACCGTCAGCTTGTCCTGCTTTTCCAGCGCGACCAGGCTGTTGGCAATCGGATCGCCCAGGTCGCGGGGACCATAGGCCTTCCAGCCGAACCAGGCGGCCAGCACCAGTGCGCTGGCCAGGCCCAGCCACGGCGCGGCGAAACGCTGCGGAGCGGGGGTCAGGCGGGTATCGACCATAGCTCGCCCTCGCTCGCTACCCGGCCCTGGTGCCTCAGGTCGATCAGGTGCGCCAGAACGGATCGGCCCGCTGCGCCGGTCAACCGCGGATCGAGCCCCTTGTACATCACCGGGACCATGTCGGTTATGGCTTGCGGCCGATCGCCGAGCAGGCGCAGGATCTGCGCTTCGCGCTGGCGGCGGTGGCCCAGCATGCCGCGGACCAGCTGGCGCGGCTTGTCGATTGCCGGACCGTGCGCGGGATAAAGGACCCGGTCCTCGCGGTCATAGAGCTTCTGCAGGCTGGCCATATAGGCGCTCATGTCGCCGTCGGGGGGCGATACGACGCTGGTCGACCAGGCCATCACGTGATCGCCGGTAAACAGCGCGCCGCTTTCGACCAAGCCATAGCAAAGGTGGTTGCTGGTGTGGCCGGGAGTGGCGACGGCTTCGATCGTCCAGTCGCTGCCACCGAGCCGCTCACCATCTTCCAGCACGCGGTCGGGCGAGTAGTCTGGATCGAAGGCGGCATCGGCGCGGGGGCCGTCATCATCCATGGACAGCGGCGCGCAGCCGATGATCGGCGCGCCGGTCCGCGCCTTGAGCACGGCCGCAGCGGGGGAGTGATCGCGGTGGGTATGGGTGCACAGTATCGCGGCGATACGCGCTTCGCCGACTGCCGCCAGGATCGCCTCGACATGGCCGGACCCGTTGGTATCGGCGTGGCCGGCAACGCCGCCGCCCGCCGGACCCGGATCGATTACCGCAACGTCCTGTCCCGCGCCGACCAGATAGGTCTGGGTGCCGGTATAGGTATAGGGCGAGGCATTGGGTGCCAGCACGCGCCGCACCAAGGGTTCGCATTGCTCGGCCAGGCCGGTCGGCCAGGGTTTTGGGGGCGCATCCATAGGCAGTGATATGGCGTCTTGTTTCGCGCAATCCAAGCGTTACGGAACAAGGCGGGAGATTTGATGATGTCCGATCCGCTGATCCTTGTCCTTGATGCCGGCACCACGTCGACCAGGGCCATGCTGCTGGGCGCCGATGGCGTGCTGCGCGCGCTTGCCCAGCGTGAGCTGACCCAGTTCTATCCCCAGCCTGGCTGGGTGGAACATGACGCCGCGGAAATCTGGGACAAGACGCTGGCCTGTGCGCAGGACGTGATCGCCAAGGGCGGCGGGGTGGCGGGCGTTGCGGCGATCGGCATCACCAACCAGCGCGAGACCGTGGTCGCCTGGGACAAGGCAAGTGGCAAGCCGCTGCATCACGCGCTGGTCTGGCAGGACCGGCGGACCGCCGATTTCTGCGCCGGGCTGAAAGATGCCGGTCACGAGGCCGGGGTCCAGGCGGCCACCGGCCTGCTGCTCGATCCCTATTTCTCGGCCACCAAGATGCGCTGGCTGATCGACAATGCCGCACCGGTAAGCGAAGCGGCAAAGGCTGGACGGCTGGCACTGGGCACGGTCGAGGACTGGCTGGTGTTCAAGCTGACCGGCGGCGCCCACCTGACCGACGCCAGCAATGCCAGCCGCACCCTGCTGCTGCCGCTGAGCGGGGCCAGCTGGGATGCCGGTTTGTGCGATCTGTTCGGCGTGCCGCAGGTCGTGCTGGGCGAAGTCGTCGATAATGCCGGTCACTTCGGCACGACATTGCCCGACCTGCTTGGCCGGGCAGTCCCGATCACCGGTCTGGCCGGGGATCAGCAGTCCGCGACGATCGGGCAGGGCTGTCTCGAACCCGGACAGACCAAGGCGACCTATGGCACCGGGGCATTTGTCCTTGCCAACATGGGCCAGACCGTTCCGCAGTCCGCCAACCGCCTGCTCGGCACCGTGCTGTGCCAGCTTGACGGAAAACGCAGCTATGCCTTGGAGGGGTCAGTCTTCGTCGCCGGCAGCCTGATCAAGTGGCTGCGCGACAACCTGGGGCTGATCGCCAGCGCGGCGCAGACCGCGGACCTGGCGCGTTCGGTCCCGGACAATGGCGGGGTGACGATCGTGCCCGCGCTGGCCGGGCTGGGCGCGCCGCACTGGCGGCCCGAAGCGCGCGCGGTGGTCACCGGCATGACCTTTTCGACCACGCGGGCCCATCTGGCGCGCGCCGCACTGGAAGCCATGGCGATGCAGACGCTCGAGCTGGCCGAGGCCTTTGCGGCGGATGGTGCCGCCTGGACCGCGCTGCGCATTGATGGCGGGATGAGCGCCAACGACTGGATGGCACAGGATCTGGCCAACGTCTTGCAGGTGCCTGTCGAACGGCCGGTGTTCGTCGAAACGACCGCACTGGGGGCGGCAATGCTTGCGGCAGTCGGGGCGGGTATTCATGCCGATCTCGACAGCGCGTCAGCCGCGATGCGCGGCGCGGTCGAGCATTTCGAGCCGGGTGAAACCGAAATGACGATCCGCCGTGCGGCATGGAACCGCGCGCTGGCGGCGACCTGACCCTAGTTGCTGCGCACGGCCTGCTGGGCGAGTCGTTCGCGCAGGCGGGTAATCGCGCTGGGCATGCCGGCCTCACGCTCACGCCAGCCGTTGTCGAGCCGCTTGAGCCGCGCGTGAAACAGTTCGGTTGCCCGGATCAGCTCGCGCATTTCCGGCTTGAGCTGGACCAGATGGATCGGATCGCCTTCGGGAAAATCGACCAGCTTGCCATAACGGCGCAGCTGAAATTCCGACAGATCACCAACGAAATAGGCCCGGTGATTGAGCAGCCAGGCCACCGCGTGCATCATCCGTGTGGTGGTGCGCAGGGCCTCGCACGACAGGGCCACGGCAGCCAGGTCGGCATCTTCGCCTTCGATCCGGCCATGGCTGGCAAAGGCGGCGCGGACATCGTCCGACAGGGCCAGAGCCTCGGCATAGAGTCCTTCCACGATGCGCGGGTTGATGCTTGCCGGGCTTGCCATGGATGACGCGATAGGCCCGGCGATTCGCCTCTGCCAACAGGGGATTGCCAAGTTACGCACACCAATTTGGGACTGTCCCGCCGGGGGACGTTTGGCTTGCACGGACAGGCCATCCGGCCTGCCCTTTGCAACACCGGCCCGCTCCCCCGGCCCGACCACCCGCTTAAGGTACCCTATGGGTGGTCGGGCCGGGGGAGCGGGCCGGTTTTGAAGCCAATCGCGGAGGCGATTGGCGCATTCGGCCAACTAAGCAATGATATCGGGAATCAGATAGTCCTCGATCATTGCGATCTGGTCCTTGAGCTTGAGCTTGCGCTTCTTCAGCCGGGCGATCTGCAACTGGTCGCTGCTGCCCCCGCCGGTCAGGGCATCGATCGCCGCGTCGAGGTCGCGATGTTCGATCCGCAGCACTTCCAGGCGCTTGCGCATTTCCTCTTCATTCACGCGCAGGTTCCCCTTGCCTGTTTCGTCGACGGGCCCGTTCGTCGCAGCCCCGATTGTGCTGACCGCACCACCTCACGGATGGCCTTCGCAAGATAGGCTTAATGTGCTTACCTGACAATCGCAGTCCCCGCCGGTTACCGAGTCGGGCAACCACTCGATGACATGCGGGATCCCTGCGCCCCTGGGGGCTTGGCAAAAGGAGATTCCAGTATGGAACAGTCGCATGTCAGCGCTTTGCAATCGAAGCACGCCGGTATCGAACGGCAGCTTCAGGACGAAATGAACCGACCCCTGCCTGACCTGTCGATTGTCCAGACCCTGAAAAAGCGCAAGCTGCGCATCAAGGAAGAACTCGCGCACTTCTGATCCCGGTTTCGCGCCCGCCCTGCTGGCCTGTGCCGGCAGGGCAGGCCACGGGAATATTTCGGACGCCGCGTTTTCTTGCGACCCGCTTTCGGTTAGGCTGGGCTCATGACCGTTCCCAGCGCCGTATCCGCCGCACGCACGATCCTGACCCGCCTGCACGATGTCATGGCCTCGCGCAGCCATGCCCAGGCCAAGCTCAACACCGTGGTCGAAGTGATCGGCGCGGGGCTGGATAGCGAGGTCTGCTCGATCTACCTCCTGCGCGAAGGCATGCTGGAACTGTTCGCAACCCGCGGGCTGGCGCAGGAAGCGGTCCACGTCACGCGCATGGCGATCGGCGAAGGCCTGGTCGGGACGATCGCCGACAATATCGAGATGCTCAATCTGGCCGAGGCGACGGCCCATCCGGACTTTTCGTACCGGCCGGAAACCGGGGAAGACAAGTATCACTCCTTCGCCGGCGTCCCGATCGTCCGTCGCGAACGGGCAGTGGGCGTGCTGTGCGTCCAGCATGCCGATCCGCGCCGCTATGAAGAGGTCGAGATCGAGGCACTGCAGACCGTCGCCATGGTCCTGTCCGAGCTTATCGCCAATGCCGATCTGGTCGATGAAGAGGATGTTGCCGGGCTGTCTCCGCAGCTGTCGGGGCCGCAGCGGCTGCCCGGGCTGACCCTGGTCAAGGGGCTGGCGGCGGGGGTCGCGGTCTATCACCAGCCTCGCATCACGATCGAACACGTGATGGCCGAAGACCGCGATGCTGAACTGCAGCGGGTCTATCTGGCCTTCGACAAGATGCGCGAACAGATCGACCGGATGCAGGCCCAGGCCGAATTCGGCGTGGGGGGCGAGCACGAGGAGGTGCTCGAGACCTACAAGATGTTCGCTTACGACGAAGGCTGGAGCCGCCGGATCATCGAGGCGATCGACAGCGGACTGACTGCCGAAGCCGCGATCGAGCGGGTCCAGCAGCGCACCCGGATGCGCATGCGCCAGATCGACGATCCCTTGCTGGCCGACCGGATGCACGATCTGGAAGACCTGTCGAACCGCCTGCTGCGGATCGTCTCGGGCCAGATGGGCACCGCCGCCAGTATGGGGCTGCGCCAGGATTCGATCCTGATCGCGCGCAATCTCGGGCCGGCCGAATTGCTTGAATACGACAAGCGTCGGCTCAAGGGCGTGGTGCTCGAGGAGGGTTCCTTGACTGCGCACGTGGTCATCGTGGCGCGGGCGATGGGCATTCCGGTTCTGGGCCGGGTGCGGGGCCTGCGCGGGGTGATCCGGGACGGCGATGCGCTGCTGCTCGATGCCGAACAGGGCCACGTCGTCGCCCGGCCGCTGGACGCCGTGGCCGAAGCTTTCGAAGCGCGCTTCGCCAAGAGCAAGGAGCGCGCCGCCGCCTATGCCGCGCTGCGCGATGTCGAGCCCTTCACTCGCGACGGCACCCGCATCACCGTGATGATGAACGCCGGGCTGCGCGACGACATGCCCAACCTGTCGCTGACCGGGGCCGACGGGGTCGGGCTGTTCCGCACCGAGTTCCAGTTTCTGGTCAGTGCCACCTTGCCCCAACGTGAGCGTCAGACCCGCCTGTACCGCGACGTACTCGACGCTGCTGGCGACAAGCCGGTGGTGTTCCGCACTGTCGACATCGGCGGCGACAAGGTGCTGCCCTATCTGCGCCACAACAACGGTGAGCACGAAGAGAACCCGGCGATGGGCTGGCGCGCGCTGCGCGTGGCGCTGGAGCGTGAAGGCCTGCTCAAGGTCCAGGCGCGCTCGCTGCTCGAAGCCGCGGCAGGCCGCACGCTCAACGTGATGTTTCCGATGGTCTCCGAACCGTGGGAGTTCGACGCTGCCAAGGCGGTGTTCGAAAGCCAGCGGTTGTACCTCAAGGGACAGAAGAAAAAGCTTCCCGAAGCGGTCCGTTATGGTGCGATGCTGGAAGTGCCGGCGCTGGCCGAACAGCTCGACGTACTCGCACCGCAGCTGTCGTTCCTGTCGATCGGGACCAACGACCTGACCCAGTTCCTGTTCGCCGCCGATCGCTCAAACCCCAAACTGGCCGAGCGGTACGACTGGCTCAGCCCGTCGATCATGCGCTTCTTGCGCCGCGTGCTGGCCGGCGTGGCCGGACACAGCGTCGACGTCACGGTCTGCGGCGAAATGGGCGGCCGCCGGCTCGAAGCGCTGGCGCTGCTTGGCATCGGAATCCGCCGCCTGTCGATTACCCCGGCCAGCGTCGGGCCGATCAAGGAGCTGGTCCGCAAGGTCGACCTTGACCAAATCGGCGCGGCAATGAGCGGCTGGCTGCTGGCACCACCCCCCCCCAGCCTACGCGACGCGCTTGGCCAATGGGCGCACGAGCGCGGGATCGAAGTGGATTAAGTCGGTTCCTCAACCATCCTGTCACAATTCCTGCCCATTCTGGCGATGGGGCCCGGATGTGTGCGCGAAATCGCGTTGACTTGCGCGGTGAAGCGGCGATTGTCCCGGCCTGAAACAGAATAATGTCGCGAACATCGGGGTCGAAATGTCGGAGAATGCTGTGCTTGAGGCCGAATTGCCTCTCGAAACCGTTGGCGCGCGCCTGTTGCGTGCGCGCGAATCCGCGGGGCTCAGCCGCGCGCACATGGCCAATGTCACCAAGATCCCGGAACGCCATCTTGCCGCGATCGAAGCAAGCAATTTCTCGGCCCTGCCAGCGCGGACTTATGCCGTCGGTTTCTCGCGCAGCTATGCCAAGGCGCTGGGCCTCGATGAACGCGAAGTGGTCGATGCCGTGCGCGCCGAACTGGCGCAGCATCACCCTGCTCCAGTGCGTGCCGCCCCCGCTTTCGAACCCGGAGATCCGGCCCGCGTTCCCGCCGCCCGCTTCGCCTGGCTGGCCGCGCTGGCGGCGCTGGTGGTGATCGTTGCCGGGATCGCCTTTGCCTGGCGGAGCTACTATGCGCCCGCGGGAACCCTGCCGTCGATCTTGCCAGAAGAAACCGCCGCTCCGCCCGCTTCCGCCAGCGCTGCTCCAGTGGCGCCAACGGCAAACGGCCCGGTGGTGTTCACCGCGCTGGCGCCGGCCGTCTGGGTCAAGTTCACCGATGGCAGCGGCAAGCAGATCATGCAGAAGGAAATGGCCCAGGGCGAAACGTTTACCGTTCCGCAGGATCTCGCTGAAGTGAAGATCTGGACCGCCCACCCCGAAGCCCTGGCGATCACCGTGGGGGGGCAGCCGGTCGCCAAGCTGGCCGAGACCCAGCAGACGGTTAAGGACGTTCCGGTTACCGCAGCGGCGCTGCTGGCGCGCACAGCCGCCAGTGCCAGCCAATCGCCCGGCCCATCGTCCACCACGGTACCGCCGGTTGCAACCAATGCAGAGGCGCGCAACCGCGCTTCGCCGAGCCAGCCGCGCCGCATAACCCAGCGCGTGGCCGAACGGACCACGGTGCCGGCCGGCGTGACGCCCAGTTCTGCTCCGGCCGCCGCCGCGGCCCCTGCGCCCGCGGTGACGCCATCGCCCGCCGCGACCTGAAGCGGACTTTAGCTGCGCAAAACCGCCATGCAGCGCTCGACACCGCGGCTAACCCTTGGCTAACACGATCCGCGGTTCATCGCGGGTTTGGCTTCGCCGTCCTAGGGGGCGGGCGCAGTTCGATTTGAGGGACGGAAAACACAGCATGACACTTAAGCTCCGCGCCGCGCGCCCGGTTCTGCTCACTCTGGTTCTGGCGCTTGCCGCACCGGCCTTTGCCCAGAGCACCCCTGCCAATGTCGACACCCGGCTTCGCGCGGTCGAGGCAGAGGTAAAGGCGCTGCAGCGCACCGTTTTTCCGGGTGGCGACGGCAAGTACTTCCCGCCGCAGGTCCAGCCCGGGCAGACGGCAGCCCCGGCGGCCGGCACCCCGGCATCGACGCCGGTCAGCGATCTGCTCGCCCGGATGGATGCGGTCGAAGCGCAGATGGCGCGCCTGACCGCGCAGGGGGAGGAAAATGCCAACCGGCTGGCCAAGCTTGAGGCGAAGCTGGCCGCCGGGGGTACGGAAACTGCGGTCACTGCAGCGCCCGCTGCGACCGGGACCGAAAACGGTGCGACCACCAACACCAACCTGGCGGCGATGACCGGCGGCGCGGCTGCCGCGCCCAAGCCCGCGGCGACGACAGCCTCGGCCCTGGCGACGGCGACGACGACCAAAACCGCCACTACGCCGGCCAAACCTGCCGCAGCGCCCAGTTCGCGCGTGGCCGCGGTCAAGGCGATCCAGAAGCCGGCGACCAGCGATGCCGGCGATGACGAATACAGCTATGGTTACCGCCTGTTCGACGCCAAGTTCTATCCCGAGGCGCAACAGCAGCTGAAGATGTTCCTGCAGAAGTATCCGAAGCACGCGCGGGTCAGCTATGCCCGTAACCTGCTTGGCCGCGCCTACCTTGACGACAACAACCCGCGTGAGGCGGCGAGCTGGTTCCTGCAGAATTACCAGGCCGGTCGCAAGGGCGACCGCGCGCCTGACAGCCTGCTGTACCTGGCCGAGGCGATGCGCCAGTTGAAGGACAGCACGCGCGCCTGCGTCGCCCTGACCCAATTCGGTGAGGACTATGCCGCCGAAGCGGCGGGCCGGCTCAAGGGCCAGTACGACGCGATCCGCGCCACGGTGAAGTGCAATTGATAGGGCGCCCGCTCCCGAACTGACCGCGCGCTTCGCCGCCGACCTGGCCGCGCTGTGGCCGGGCGGGGGGCGATTGGCGCTGGCGGTGTCGGGCGGGCCGGACAGTCTGGCGCTGCTGCTGCTGGCCCATGCGGCCTTTCCCGGACAGGTTGCTGCGGCAACGGTGGATCACGGCCTGCGCCGCGAAAGCGCCGCTGAAGCCGCGATGGTCGCCGCGCTCTGTGCCGATCTTGCGGTTCCGCACGCGACGCTCAAGGTCTTGCTCGAACCCGGCAACCTGCAAGCCGAGGCGCGCGTGGCACGCTATGCCGCGCTGGCCGACTGGATGGCGTGCGAAAGTCTGGCCGCGCTGCTGACCGCGCACCATGCCGACGATCAGGCCGAGACGTTGTTGCTGCGGCTGAACCGAGGCAGCGGCGTTGCCGGACTGGCCGGCGTGCGTGCCAAAGGTACTGTGCCTGACACGGGACTGCTGCTGCTTCGGCCCTTGCTTGGTTGGCGGCGCGCCGAATTGGCCAGCGTTGTTGCCGCTGCGGGGATCGACCCGGTTCAGGACCCTTCCAACAGCGACGACCGGTTTGATCGCGCCCGGCTGCGCAAGGCGCTGGCAGAGGCGGACTGGCTCGACATGCCAGCTCTTGCTGCCAGCGCGGCGCATCTCGCAGACGCCGACGCCGCGCTCGACTGGGCGGCGCAGCGTGAGTGGCGCGAATGCGTGGTCAAGGCGCCGATGGGGCTGACCTATCGCCCGCAGGCTCCCAAGGCTGTCGCGCTCAGGGTGCTGGCCCGGATTGTTACCGAACTCGACGGAACGCCCCCGCGCGGCAGCGCCGTCGCCCGCCTGTTTGGCAGCCTGGTGGCGCGTCAACCGGCTTCGATCGGCGGACTGGTGGCGCGCGCCTTGCCCGAGGGGTGGAGCTTCACCAAGGCACCGGCGCGGCGCGGTTAAGCGCGCTGAGCCATCCCATTTTGCTGCATCCGCCAGACGAGCTGGTCATAGCGGTCCTGCCCGAAGAACGGTTCTCCCGCATAGACCATCAGCGGCACGCCGTAGTGCCCGCCAAGGCGCTGGTCGGCCTCGTTGGCCTTGATCGCCGCGTCGAGCCGCTCGGCCTCGGCCGCCTGCACCGCGTCCATCTCGGCCAGGTCGCCGCCGGCGCGGGCGACCGCGCGGGCCAGGTGATCGCCCTGGTCCCAGCCGTCGACCGCGCCCGACCAGATCAGCTGGCTGACTTCGCGCAGCAGCGCCAGCCCGAAACCCCGCTCGCTGGCCAGCACGCCCAGCCGGGTCAGGCGATGGATGTGCGGCTGCTCCCTGGGATAGGTCCGCGTGGGGAAGTCCATCACCACCGGATCGGGCCGCGGCCAGCGCAGGGTCATGCCGGCAAATTCGGCGCTGCGCACGCAGTCGCGCATCAGGTAGCTGGTCCACAGCGGGTCGGCGTGGGCGAAGAATTCGGGCTGGCGCACCGCGATCGGCAGCACCGGGCGGACCCTGACCTCCGCATCCCAGTCGCGTTCCAGGTCGATCAGGCGCGGTACGATAAGGTACGAATAGGGGCTGCGAAAGCTCCAGAACAGATCGACCGTGTGCGTCACAGCGAGGCCATGTCGATCACGAAGCGGTACTTCACATCGGCCTTTTCCATGCGCTCCCAGGCATGGTTGATCTCGTCCATGCGGATCATCTCGATCTCCGAGACGATGCCCTTGTCGGCGCAGAAATCGAGCATTTCCTGGGTCTGGGCGATCCCGCCGACGCCCGATCCAGCCACCGCCTTCTGCCCGCCGAGCAGCAGGCCGGAATGAAAGCTTTCCATCATGTCGATCATCCCGACCAGGCACAGCACACCCTTGCGGTCGAGCAGCATCAGGTATGGCGTCACGTCGTGCTTGACCGGCACGGTATCGAGCAGGAAGTCGAAACTGCGCCCCGCCGCCTTCATCGCCGCCCGGTCGGTTGAAAGCAGAACGTGGTCCGCGCCCAGTTTCATCGCATCGTCGCCCTTGTGGGCCGAGGTGGTGATCATCGTTACTTCGGCGCCCAGCGCCTTGGCAAACTTGGCCCCCATGTGGCCCAGCCCGCCCAGGCCGATCACCCCGACCTTGCTGCCCGGGCCAACCTTCCAGTTCTTGAGCGGGCTATAGGTGGTGATCCCGGCGCAGAGCAGCGGTGCGGCGGCGGCCATGTCGAGGCTGTCGGGCAGGCGCAGCACGTAAGGCTCGGCCACAACGATCCCGGCGGAGTAGCCGCCATAGGTCGGGGTGCCGTCGATCCGGTCCTTGGCGTTGTAGGTGCCGGTCACCCCTTCGCGGCAATAGTTTTCCTCGCCGTCCTCGCAGGCATCGCAGTGCCGGCAGCTATCGACCACGGTGCCGATCGCGACCCGATCGCCCGCCTTGAACCTTGTCACGCCTGCGCCCACCGCGCGGACCGTGCCGACGATTTCGTGCCCGGGGACGAAGGGATAGCTGCTGCGGCCCCAGTCGTTGCGGGCGACGTGCAGGTCCGAATGGCACACTCCGCAATAGGCGATGTCGATCGCCACGTCCTCGTCGCGCAAGTCGCGGCGGTCGATGGTCAAGGGGTTCAAGCCCGAATCCGGGGCAGTCGCGCCCCATGCAGCCGTTGCAGTCATGACCATCTCCTGTGTCCGTTGGGGCCATGCTGGAATTGTGCTTGCCCAAGGTCAATGCCCGCGCCATTAATCGAACGATTAAATTTGCGGGAGAGCAAGCCATGCGGATCGATTCCACCACCGCCGCGGTCGTCACCGGCGGCGCATCGGGTCTGGGCCAAGCGACGGCGGAGGCCTTTGCCGCGGCCGGGATCAAGGTCGCGATCTTCGACGTCAACGAAGACAAGGGCGTGGCGGTAGCGAAGGCGATCGGGGGGCTATTCTGCAAGGTCGACATCACCGACGAACAATCGGTGATCGATGGCTTTGCCAAGGCGCGCGCCGCCCATGGCCAGGAACGCATCACCGTGCACTGCGCGATGACCAGCCGCCGCGGCAAGACGCTGGCCTGGGACAAGGAGGCGGGCAAGCTGAAGCGCCTGTCGACCGAGGATTACATCTACGGCGTTCAGGGCATCCTGGTCGCCTCCTACCGCATCGCCTCGCTCTCGGCCGAAGGGATGGCCAGCCTTAAGCCGCTTGAGGACGGCGAGCGCGGCTGCATCACGCTGACCGCCTCGGTCGCGGCGCAGGACGGGCAGATCGGCCAGATCATATATGGCTCGGCCAAGGCCGGGGTCAACGGCCTGGTCCTGCCGATGGCGCGCGACCTGTCGGACGTCGGTATCCGGGTCAATTCGATCATGCCGGGGATCTTCGCCACCCCGCTGATGCTGGGTGCCAAGCCGCAGGTATTGGAAAGCCTGGCCGCTTCAGTTCCGTTCCCCAAGCGGCTGGGCAAGCCCGAGGAATTCGGCTCCCTCGCGCTAGAACTGGCGCGCAACAGCTATTTCAACGGGCAGTGCATCCGGCTCGACGGCGCGATCCGCATGGCGCCGCGGTAGGCATTCAAATCAAGCTGTCACCCTTGCCCACCATCTTGCCCTTGGTGATGTAGACCTTGGTTCCCACCGGGGCGAGGGCGAACAGTTTGGCGCCGAAGCTGTTGGGCACGCCGATGCAGCCGTGGCTGGCATAGCCCTTTTCGACCTTGGTGCCGTGGATCGAAACCCCGTCGGCGGTAAGGTTCATGGTGTATGGCATCGGCGCGTTGTCATAGGTCGAGGAGTAGTGATCCTTGTCCTTCCACTTGACCGGGAACACGCCGAGCGGCGTCGGCTTTTCGCTGGTGCCGAGCAGCACTGCGGTCGCGCCGATCTCATAGCCGCCGCGGAATACCGAGAGCACCCGTGCGTCGAGGTCGACCGTCACCACCAGCGGCCCTTCCGGCACGCCCTTGTCGTCCCAGTGCCATTCGCCGTACTTGATCGGCCCGCTGATCGGCAGGATGCGCTTGATCACGAAGGCCTCGTCGCGCGGCGCGGCGGGTTTGCCGGAGGCGGACGGACCTGCAACGGCGAAGGCGCCCTTGCCCGAAGGCGGCACTGCAGCCGCCTTGGTCCGGGTCAGCGGCTCGATCGCCAGATAGCCGAGCAGCACTGCCGCCAGCGCGATTGCGCCAATCAGGAATGCAGTTGATGTCCTTCGCAGCGCCATGGTGTCCTTGCCCGGGTCGTCGTTCCAGCCTGCCATAGGGCCAAGGTGCGGGCCAAGGCCAGCGCGGCGTCAGCGCCGTTCCGGGCCGGGACTGCCTGGCCGGTAAAGGTTAACGCTGCCCGCCGCCTTGCCTTTCCGCGGACTGCCTGCCACGGACCGCGCGATGACGACACCGCGTTTCGAACTGCTGGTCGGGGCCGACCGTTTCTGGGACCGGGCCAGGGTCGACATGGCCGCCGCCCAGCGCCGCGTGCTGGTCCAGGCGATGACCTTCGAGGCCGACGCGGCAGGGCGCTCGGTCGCCGATGCCGTGCTCGCCGCGACCGCAATCGACCGCCGCGTGCTGGTTGACGATTACACCCGCAACGTCATCAACGACACAATGCTGCCGCTGCCCTTCCGTCCTGCGGCGGTGAAGCAGGAAGCGGCAGATACGCTGGCGATGTTCGGCGATATGGCGCGGCGCGGGGTGGGCGTGCGGATCACCAACCCGGTGCTCGGCCAGCCGCTGCGCTACCCCTTGCGCAACCACAAGAAGCTGCTGGTGCTCGATGACGTCGCCTATATCGGCGGGATCAACTTTTCCGACCACAACTTCGCCTGGCACGATCTGATGCTGCGGATCGAAGGCGCGGACAGCGCCGACTGGCTCGTCGCCGATTTCGATGCCGACTGGGCCGGGCAGCCCCTGGCGGCGCGGCAGAATTTCGGCGACTTCGACCTGATCTCGCTCGACGGCGACCGCACACGCAATGCCGACCACTTTGCCCCGCTGCTGGCCGCGGTGGAGGGAGCAAAGCATACGGTCGAGATGATCAGCGCCTATCCGACCATGCCCTTCGTCGGCGCCTTCGCGGCCGCGGCGAGGGCCGGGGCGCGGGCGACGATCTACACCTCGGCGGCGAGCAACAAGCCGGTGGTGCGCGATTACCTGATCGGCGTGGCCGAACCCGCCGGGGTCGCGCTGCGCCTGCTCCCCGACATGACCCACGCCAAGGCGCTGCTAATCGACGGCGAGGTGCTGCTGCTGGGATCGAGCAACTTCAACTTCGCCAGCTACCGCACCAGCAGCGACTATGTGGCGGTGATCCGCGACCCGGCGCTGATCGCGAGCTTCGACCGCGAGATTTTGGCCCCGGCGCGCGCGCAGGCCGTGCCTGCGGCCGACCTGCGGATCCCGGCCTGGCGCAAACTGCGCGGGAGACTGGCACTGGAGTTCGCTGATGCGGCATTGGCAAGGCTGCGTCACGGGCCGGTGCGGGCGATCGATTGGCCCACGACCTAGCCATCACACCAACATCGTCGCCCCGTGCTTGACACGGGGCTTGGCTACCCTTCGTCGCCCGCTGGCAATACCCCATCCGCCGGAAACCACGCCTCCCACAGATCGTTCCAGCCCGGATTATCCGCCTCGATCAGCGCAAACTTCCACTCCCGCCGCCACTTCTTAACCAGCTTTTCGCGCGCGATCGCCGGTTCGATCTCCTCGTGCCGCTCGGCATAGACCAGCCGCCGCTTGCCAAAGTCCGCGACATGGATCGAGCCTTCACCTTCGCGATGCTGGTAAACTCGCCGGACCAGATCGGAAGTGACCCCGACATACATCCCGCCGCGATAGCGGTTCGCCATGATGTAGACCCAGCCAACCTTTTCCATGCGTGCGTTATGGCAAGCGCCGGGCGACAAGAAAAGCGAAGCCCCGTGTCAAGCACGGGGCGACGGGAAGGACTTTGGATAGGAGCTCAGAGCACAACCACTTCCCACCGGGGAGGGTGAGCAGATTCAGCGGGGGCGTGTTGTAATCGCAAATTTAGTGAGACATGGCTCCGCTTCAATCTCGCTGAATGCTGAATAACTCATTCTAGTTCTACTGGGGACAAAACGGTCATTGTAGAATGACCATACTGCCCGTCTGTTGCCATCAAAAGTCTGTTTGCTTCGCGGATTGTCCCTTGCCACCTCCAAGGCGAAGTTTGCAGTTCGGCCTTGGCAGACACTCTTGAACTTCCGATCCCATACAATTTTCTTGGTTCTCTCGAAGTCCCACTCATCCATAGACTTGATGAGCCTCAGCGAAGCGCGACCATGGTGGCATTCGACAGCGAAGATACAGGCGTCGTTGCCAAGTGCGCGATTCGCCATGTACGAGTTGGCAGATTTGACGAGCTTCTCCTTCGTAAGCTGCGACCAGCTCCGATAGCGCATTCCCCACTCGATTGGTCCGATTATCATCAGGAATACTGCGACAAGAAGCGCAAGAAATAAAACACATCCATGTCGATGGGTCGTCGATTTCATGCGTATCAAGAAACACGCCAGTTGTTATGACGCAAGTTGAAATCTCGACTGTCATTAGCAACTTCTAGCAACGAAACGGCTAGACCCTCACCCATGCGCCCCGAACACATTCGCGATCGCCGTCGTTATCCGCAATGACAGCGCCTGCGCGCGTTCGATCGGTTCGATGAAGTCGGTGTGGATCGCGCCATAGCCGACTGCGGCTTCGTCGGGGTAGTCGCTCGGTTCGTGGACGGTGAAGTCGGCGATGCCGGGGAAGTGAACCGGGAAGGCGCGGCGCAGCTGGGCGAGGGCTTCGTCGATGCGCAGGGTGAAGACCATTTCCAGCACGTCGTCGCGGCTGATGTCGTTGGCGCGGCTGAAGGCGGGGACCGACACGGCTTTGATGAACATGTGCTGGAACAGCGCGAGACGCAGCGCCTGGAGCACGCCGAGCATGCGGCGGGTGTGCTCGCGCTCGACCAAGGGCGCCTCGTCGGGGATCAGGTCGAGCAGGCGGTGGAGTTTGAGCGCGTCCACCCTGAGCCGGCTGGCCATCCGGCGGAACACGCCCGTGCGGTCATCGGTGGTGAGGTATTCGGCCAGCGCGAGGCAGGCGTCGGCGATCCCGTCCTCGTCGCCGCGGTAGGGCCGGCTTGACCAGTAGGCCGAGTTGAACAGCTCGCCGAAAGCGGCGACGGTCTTGATGGAGGCAAGTGCATTGGCGGCACGGACCAGGCGGACCAGCTGGCGTCCGCGCGCGGATTCGCGCAGCAGCGCGGCCAGCGCCTCGTAATTGCCGTCGGCTGCGGTGCCGAACCCGCCGATCACGTTGACCGGGTAGCCGAGCTGCTGGAGCACCGCGTTGTGCGGGATCGCGCGGATCTGGCGCAGGCTCATCTCGCGGTCGGCGGCAAGGTCGCTCTGGCGGCGGCTCTTGCGGCTGCCGGTGTCGTTGAGCAGGCCCAGGCCAAAGGCGGTAACCGCGCGGGGATAGGTCCGGCTGGTCAGCTGCGCGGCCTGGAAACGGCGGATTGCGCGGTAGAAATCGAGGGAGAGGTCGGTGCGGCGATAGAACGGATCGGTCGGCGCTTCGGGATCGGTCTGGGCCGGGGCGGCCTCGGCGAAGCGGGTCAAGGTGGCCAGCGCCAGTTCGGGGGTGCCGAAGAACAGGTAGCCGTCGCCGCCCTGGAAGCTGACTTCGGGCTCCAGCCGGATTCCGGCGCGGGCGAACCGCCGCCGCGCCCAGGGGGAAAGCGGCCATTCGACCCGGTCGGCGAACGAGGAGGGATGCGCGCCGCGGCCCATCGATTCGCCGTGGGTGTTGAACACCAGCGCGGCGACGTCGCTCAGGCCGTTGGCGGCCATGGCTTCGGACAGCCGGCCCTGCAGGCGTTCGATGGCGAGCGCGGCGGGGATCTGCCCGACGAAGCGCCCGGCATCGGAAAACCCGGTCTGCACCGCGACCCGGCCGCGGGTGCGGGCATAGTCGCGGTAGGCCTCCTCGGCGAGCAGCGCGTCGAGGAAGCGGCCGCCGTGTTCGAGCGCGGTCTCGGTTTCGAACAGCGGCGAGACGTCGACCTTGTCGGCGATCCCGAACAGCCGCGCGAAGTACAGCGCGGCGAGCACCGTGGTCGGCTGCTCGCACTCGGCCACCAGCATCCGGATCGGGGCGTCGCTGTCCACATGGTGGAGGATCTGCGCCATCGCCAGGAACTGGCGCACAGCAGTGCTGTTCTCGATCGCCAGCGCGGCGAAATTGGTCCGCAGCGCCGTGGCCTCGGCCAGCAGCTCGCGCATCCGTACCAGCGCGGCCTGGCTGGCCAGATCGAGCTTGCCTTCGGGATCGATGCGGCGGCGGATCGCGTTCTGCAGCTGGCTGGCGTTCACCCGGAAATGGATCCAGCCCATCCCCAGCCCGTCGGCGCGCATTGCCGCGGCGACCACCAGCAACACTTGCGCGGTGGCGTCGTCGGCATGGGCCGCTTCGGCATCGAGTTCGCTGATCACCGCGGACAGGCTGGTCAGCTTGTCGGGATGTTCGGCGGTCAGGGTATCGGCGGCGGCGGACAGTGTGGCGGGATCGGACAGGTCCTGCGCGAACAGCGCGGCCATTTCCGCGGCGCGGGCGGCGGCGCGGGCCAGCGCGGCGGACTGTTCGGGGGCGAAACCGCGCAGCTGGGCGGCATAGCTTTCGAGCCGCTCGGCCTTCTCCGACAGGCGGTAGCGCAGCGAGGTTGCCCACGAAATGTCGGTGCGCCCGTCCATGTCATAGCCGACCCAGCTGGCGAAGCGCACCGGCATCGGGGCGAGGGCGCGCCAGTCGTCCGGCCATTGCTGCCGCGCCTGGGCCAGCAGCAGCGCGTTGATCCGGTCGCGCGCCGCCTGGGCGCGGGCAATCGCCGCCATCGCCGCGGCGTGTTCGCTATCCAGCGTGATTGCATCGCGTGCATGCGGGGCAACGCAGGCGGTCTGCGCGCCGATCTCACCCGAGGAGGCGGCCGCCGCAACCGCTTCGGACTGGCGCTGGGTCAACAGGAAGGTCGGGTGCGCGGTGAAGACCACATGGACCAGGGGGCGCTGCCAGCGCGCGGCGAAGGCGGCAAAGCTCTCGGCCTGGGTCAGCGCGGCCAGGCGCGCCTCGTTTTCGGCAATCGGTAGCGGTTCGACCAGCCGGTGCAGCCGCGCGGCGCGGGCGACCAGGCCTTCGCACTCCAGCTCGGCCAGCAGGCCCTCGACGGCGGCCAGGTCGAGCTTGCCGCTTTCCAGCTCGCGCGACAGTTCCAGTCCGAGCTGGAACACCGGGTTGAACAGCGGGGTTTCCGCCGTCTGGACGTGCAGCGCCTGCAGCCGCGCGTCGAGCCGGGCGTGGAAGCTCATCGCGCCAGCGCCGCCGCGGCGCGCGCTGCCGCCTCGATCGCGGCGACGTCAGGCGGTCCCTTTGGTACAAGCCACGACCCGCCGCAGCACAGCACCGCGTCGAGCGCCAACCAGTCGGGCGCGGTGGCGGCGGTGATCCCGCCGGTCGGGCAGAACCGCACCGAGCCGAACGGCGCGGCGATGGCCTTCAGCGCCGGGATCCCGCCATTTGCCTCGGCCGGAAAGAACTTGAAGCGGTCGAGCCCGAGGTCGAGCCCGCGCATGATGTCCGACGAGGTCGCCGTTCCGGGCAGGAACGGCACCCCGGCGGCGATCGCCGCCTTGGCCAGGGGATCTGTCAGCCCGGGCGAGACGATGAACTCGCTCCCTGCTTCCAACGCGTCTTCCAGCGCATGGGGGTTGAGCACAGTCCCGGCGCCGACCACCGCGCCTTCGACCTGCTTCATCTCGCGGATCACCTCGAGCGCGCCGGCGGTGCGCAGGGTGACTTCGAGAACCGGCAGCCCGCCCTTGACCAGGGCCTCGGCGATCGGGCGGGCATGGGCGACGTCCTCGATCACCAGCACCGGAATGACCGGGGCCATGCGCATGATCGTTTCGATGGGGCTCACGCGGCGTGCTCCTTGGCAAAGGCGGCCGCGGCGCCAAACAGGCCCGGCTGCGGATGGGTAATCAGGCGGACCGGCAATTCGGCCATCAGCCCTTCGAAGCGGCCCTTGGCCTTGAACCGGCTGGCGAAGCCGGACTTGAGCAGGGTATCCTTGATCCGCAGCCCCAGCCCCCCGGCAATGACCACCCCGGCCGCGCCCTGGGCCAGCGCAATGTCGCCAGCAAAGCTGCCAAGCGAGAGGCAGAAGCGGTCGACCGCGGCGGCGGCCAGGCTGTCTTCCCCGCTGGTCCCCAGCGTCCACAGGGTCTTGTCGTCGACCTGCTGGATCGCGCGGCCTTCCATTGCCGCCAGCGCCTCGTAAATGTCGATCAGCCCGGGGCCGGAGACCACCCGCTCGGCCGAAACGCGGATGTGGCGCTGGCGCAGCCGGGCAAGGATGGCGTCCTCGATCGAATCGAGCGCGGCGAATTCGATGTGCCCGCCCTCGGTCGCCTGGACGCGGTAGCCGCCCACGCCGTCGCGCCAGATATGCGCCACGCCCAGCCCGGTGCCGGGGCCGACGATGCTGATCGTGCCCTCGCCGGGCAGCGGCACGTCCGGTCCGGCCAGGTGGATGAAATGGTCCGCCCCGGCGCGCGCCACGGCATGACCGACCGCGCCGAAATCGTTGACCAGGGTAAAGCGGTCGACCCCCAGCTTCTCGCCGATCAGCGCCGGGCGGATGATCCACGGGTTGTTGGTGAAGCGGATCACTTCGCCGCCGACCGGCCCGGCCACGGCGATGGCGGTGGCGCGGGGCAGATCGCGTCCGAGCTGGCGGGCGAAATCCTCCCACGCGGTCTGGAAGCTGGCGTGGTCCTTGGTGTGCTGGGTCGACGGCTCGCCCAGGGTGATGCTGCCGTCATCGCCGATCGTGGCAAGGGCAAAGCGGGCGTGGGTTCCGCCGATGTCGACGGCGACGAGTTCGGTGCTCATAGTCCGGCCTCCGCCAGCATGGCCGATCCGCCCTCTTCGGCGCCGTCGGCGTGGTTGCGCAGCATTGCGAACAGTTCGCGTCCCATGCCCATCTCGGCGCGGGGGGCGGGGGCGGGCTGGCGATCCGAGAGGTCGGCTTTGACCTGCAGCACCCCGTCATGGCCGCACAGGCGGATCACATCGCCGTCGCGCAGCAGCGCCAGCGCGCCGCCGTTGAGCGCTTCGGGGGTGACGTGGATCGCCGCGGGAACCTTGCCCGAGGCGCCGCTCATCCGCCCGTCGGTAACCAGCGCAACCTTGAAGCCCTTGTCCTGGAGCACGCCCAGCGGCGGGGTCAGTTTGTGCAGTTCGGGCATGCCGTTGGCGCGCGGGCCCTGGAAGCGGACCACGACGATCACATCGCGATTGAGCTCGCCCGCCTTGAACGCGGCCTGGACGTCTTCCTGGGTTTGGAACACCCGGCACGGTGCCTCGATCGTCCAGCGACTGGCATCGACCGCGCTGGTCTTGAAGGTGGCGCGGCCCAGATTGCCCTTGACCAGCCGCATCCCGCCGTCGGGCAGGAAAGCGCTGGCAACCGGGCGCAACATCGCATCGTCGCCGCTTTGCGCCGGGGCTGGGTGCCAGGCGAGCGTATCGCCGTCGAGGTGCGGCTCCTGCGCATAGGCGGCCATGCCGCCCTGGGCCACGGTCAGGACGTCGCCGTGGGCCAGCCCGGCACCCAGCAGTTCGCGCACGACGAAGCCCATACCGCCGGCAGCATGGAAGTGATTCACGTCGCCCGCGCCGTTGGGATAGACCCGGGCGACCAGCGGCACGACGGCGCTCAGTTCGTCGATGTCCTGCCAGTCGATGCGGATCCCGGCGGCCCGCGCCATGGCCGGAATGTGGATCGCATGGTTGGTCGATCCCCCGGTGGCGAGCAGCCCGACCACCGCGTTGACGATCGCTTTCTCATCGACCACCCGGCCCATCGGACGATAGTCCGCGCTTTCGCGGCCGATCTGTGTCAGGCGGTGCACCGCGGACCGCGTCAGTGCCGAACGCAGCGGGGTATTCGGCGGAATGAAGCTGGCCCCCGGCACGTGCAGCCCCATCATTTCCATCATCATCTGATTGGAATTGGCGGTGCCATAGAAGGTGCAGGTGCCGGGCGAATGATAGCTGGCGCTTTCGCTGGCGAGGAGGTCGTCGCGGGTCGCCTTGCCCTCGGCATAGAGCTGGCGGACCTTCTGCTTTTCGCGGTTGGCCAGGCCAGAGGGCATCGGCCCGGAAGGCACGAAGATCGCCGGCAGATGGCCGAAACGCAGCGCGCCGATCACCAGACCGGGGACGATCTTGTCGCAGATGCCGAGCAGGGCCATGCCGTCGAACATCGCATGGCTCATTGCAATCGTGGTCGAAAGCGCAATGGCATCGCGGCTGAACAGCGACAGCTCCATGCCGTCCTGGCCCTGGGTGACCCCGTCGCACATCGCCGGAACCCCGCCCGCGACCTGCGCCGTCGCGCCGACCTCACGGGCATAGAGCTTCATCGCCTCGGGATAGCGGGCATAGGGCTGATGCGCCGACAGCATGTCGTTATAGGCGGTAACGATCGCCAGGTTGGGGGCGTGGCCCTTGGCAAGCGCCGGCTTGTCGCCTTCGGCCGCGGCAAAACCGTGGGCCAGGTTGGAGCACGATAGCGCCCCGCGCCCGGGAAATCGCTGGGCCTCGCGGTCGATCAGGTCGAGATAGCGGCGGCGGCTGTCCTGCGACTTGTCGATGATCCGCTGGGTGACGCGTTCGACAACGGGATGAAGCTTAGTCATGCCAGGTCACCCCGTCGCGCTCGGCCAGGGCAATCGCCGCGGATGGGCCCCAATTGCCGGCCGAATAGGTCTTGGGCTTGTGGTTGTGCTCGGCCCAGTTGGCGCGGATCCCGTCGATCCAGGTCCACTGCGCCTCAACCTCGTCGCGGCGGACGAACAGGGTCTGGTCGCCCTCGATCAGGTCGAGCAGCAGCCGTTCATAAGCAATGCGCTTTTTCGGTCCGGCAAAGGCATCGAGCATGGCGATGTCGAGCGGCACCTGGCGCAGGCGGATCCCGTCGCGGTCCAGCCCCGGCACCTTGGCCATCAATTGCAACTGGATGTTCTCTTCGGGCTGGATGCCGATGACCAGCGCATTAGGCTGGGTCTTGGCCCCGCGCGCGGCAAAGATCGAATGCGGGATGCAGCGGAAGTTGATGACGATCTCGGTCTTGCGTTCGGGCAGCCGCTTGCCGGTGCGCAGGTAGAACGGCACGCCCTTCCAGCGCCAGTTGTCGACATGGGCCTTGATCGCGACGAAGGTTTCGGTGTCCGAATCCTTGCCCAGTTCATCGTCATAACCCGGCACCGGCTGGCCATCGATTGCGCCCTTGCGGTACTGCCCCGTGACCGTTTCCGACGGGTGGATCGCCCGCAGCGCGCGCAGCACCTTGACCTTTTCGTCGCGGATCGCGGTGGCGTCATAACTTGACGGCGGCTCCATTGCGACCAGCGCGAGGAGCTGGAGCATGTGGTTCTGGACCATGTCGCGCAGCGCCCCGGCGCCGTCGTAATAACCGACCCGGCTTTCCAGCCCGACGGTTTCGGCGATGGTGATCTGAACGTGATCGATATGCGCCGCGTTCCACAGCGGTTCGAACAGGATGTTGGCAAAGCGCAATGCCAGCAGGTTCTGGACGGTTTCCTTGCCGAGGTAGTGATCGATGCGGAAAATCCGGTCCTCGCTGAAGGCGCTGGACACGGCATCGTTGATCTCGCGGCTCGACTGCAAGTCGGTGCCCAGCGGCTTTTCGAGGCCGATGCGGACCTTGTCGCCGGTGAGGCCGGCCTGGGTCAGCCCGGCAATGGTCGGCTCGAACAGACTGGGCGCGGTCGACAGGAAGATCGCCATGCCCTTGTCGATCGTGCCGATCTCATCCGACAGGTCGGTGAAGTGGCTCGCATCGGTGGCGTCGAGCGCCTGGTACGACAGCCGCGGCAGGAAGCTGTCGATTGCGCCCTTGCGAAAGTCGGGCAGGTACTTGTCCAGCGCCTCGCGCGCGAAATTGCGATAGCTGTCATCGTCGTAGTCCGACCGCGCGGTGCCGATAATGCGCAGTTCGGGAGCGATCAGCTTGTCATCGTGCAGCGCGCACAGCGAGGGCAGCAGCATCCGCTGGGCAAGGTCGCCGGTGGCGCCGAACAGCAACAGCCGGTCCGCGGTAAAGCTCATCGTCAATACTCCCGAAATCCGGGAGATCGCACGCAATCCCGGATGGGTCCGGGTTAGCAGCAGGGGCGGGGGTGCGCCAGTCCGGCGCAAAGCAATTCAGGCTCTTTCAGGCGCGTGCCCGGCGTGAATACGTCTGTGACTGGAGTCGTTTGCGCGCCGGCGGCAGCCGCAAGGGCGGATCGACCGGCGCGGCCGCGATGCGCCGGGGGTGATAGTCCTCGAACGGCAGCGCCTTGCCGAACAGCCAGCCCTGGACCATGCGGCAGCCGTGCTGTCGCAGGGTCGCAAGCTGTTCGGGCTCTTCCACCCCTTCGGCCAGGGTGCACATGCCCAGCTGGTTGGCCAAGGCAATGACCGCGCCAACGATCGCCCGCGATTCCTCGCGCGTGGCGAGCTCGGAGACGAAGCGGCGGTCGATCTTGATCTTGTCGAACGGGAAGGTCAGCAGATAGGTCAGCGAGGCATAGCCCGTGCCGAAATCGTCGAGCGCGATCTTCACGCCCAGTTTGTGCAGGTTGTTGAGCACTTCGATATTGGCCGCCGAATTGTGCAGCAGCACGCTCTCGGTGATCTCGAATTCCACCCGTGCCGGTTCCAGCCCGGTTTCGGCCAGCGCATTGACGATCACCGGCAGCAGGCCGGGACTGCCGATCTGCACCGCCGAGAGGTTGATCGCGATCGTTTCGCCGTTCTGCCAGGTCGCCGCTTCGGCCAGGGCCTGGCGGATCACCCATTCGCCGATCGGCACGATCAGGCCGGTCTCTTCGGCCAGCGGGATGAACTGGTCGGGCGCGACCAGCCCGCGGGTGGGGTGCTGCCAGCGCAGCAGCGCCTCATAGCCTGTTTTGGCTTCGCTGGTGATGTCGACCAGCGGCTGGATGAACAGCCGCAGTTCACCGCGGGTCACCGCATGACGCAGATCGCGCGACAGGGCGTGGCGTTCGTGCAGCACCGTATCCATGCCCGGCTCGAACATTTCCCACATCGCCCTGCCTCCCTGCTTGGCGGCGTGGAGGGCAATGCCCGCATAGGACAGCAGCTGCGCCTTCTGGTCGGTGTGGAACGGTGCCAGCGCGATGCCGATCGACAGGGAAGTGGCGATTTCGTGGCCGTCGACAGGCAGGGGCGCGAACAGCTGTTCGCCCAGCAGATCGGCCAAGCGCACCGCGTGATCGCAGGCATCGTGCCCGGCCACCACGATCGCGAATTCGTCGCCGCCCAGCCGCGCCAGCAAGGGCGAGTTGCCGCCCAGGCCGCTTTCGCCGATCCAGGCCGCCATCGCATCGGCCAGGGTGCGCAGCAATGCATCGCCGATCGGGTGGCCATGGACGTCGTTGACTTCCTTGAAGTGATCGACGTCGACCATTACGACGGCAATCTGCTCACCTGCGCTGCGTCCATCCAGGATGTCCGCCAGCGCCGCATCGAAGCGGGCGCGATTGGGCAGGCCGGTCAACGTATCGAAATTGGCCATGCGCTGGGCGCGGCTTTCGGCAAGGCGCTGGGTTGTGACGTCGGTAATGACGCCGCGGAACGCAGCCCGATCACCTTCGACCTGGAAGCACGGGCGGCCGGTGACCGACCACCAGCGGGCCTCCTCACCAGAGGTTGAGCAGGCGAGCACCAGATCGCTGATCCGGGCGCGGCGGTCCAGCAGATCGGCCAGGGCCGCTTGCTGCTCGCTGGCGGCGAAGAGGGTCTGGAACGCAGTCCCTTCCAGCGCATCGGCCGGTTGGCCCAAGGCCGCGGCAAAGCGCTGCGACACGCCGACCAGGTTGCCCTGCCGGTCCAGCTCGAACAGCAGGTCGGACCCGCTTTCCTCATACTCGCTCAGCAGCAGCTTCACGGTACGGGCGCTGGCGGCAAGATCGCGGTCGGACAGGATCCGCGTGACGAACAGGTCGCGGGCGGTCCGGGCCATGCGGATCAGCAGAGCGCTGGACAGCATCAGGATGGCCAGCCCGGCCAGCGCAGTCGGGGTGGCGATTCGCGCCAGAGCGATGACCAGACCCAGCGCCTGAGCGGCAACATAGACCGTTGCCGAAGCGGGCAGGGTGCGCACGGTGTAGGCGGCGGAGGCGATCTGCGTGGTGGCGGCAATCGTCAGCAGGATCTGGGCATCGGGCGATACGACCGGAAACCACAAGGCCAGCAAGATGCCCAGCGTCAGCCCGAGCCACAGGCTGTTGAGAAAGAACGCGTGCATGATCTTCTGCGGGCGCTTCTGGCGCCGACCGCGGGCGATGCCGGCGGCCAGCCAGACCCGGTGCAGTGCGGCACCAAGCGAGGAGAACGCATAGAGGCACAGGTGCGGCCAGCCGACCTGGCCGACCAGCGCGGCAATGACCACCACGGCATTGAGCACGGTGGCGGCAACCATCGGCTTGACGATGCGGATATGGGCGCTGATCAGGCGGTTATCGACCCAATCGCGCAATTCTGGGGCCACGGCACTGCGCAGCATTGCCTGCTTGCTGACCATTGCTTGTAGTGCGCCCCTGCCTCGTTATGAGAACGAACTAATGGCGACAGGTAAATGCTTCGCTAAGGTAGCTTTGGCCTGGTCTGCGCCCCTGCGCCCAGGCCCCATAGGAGTACGATTGATGCGCCCCGCGATTTCCCTGATTTGCGCCGTTGCTGCCGTGTCTGGCGTGCCTGCGGCAGCCAAGACGCCAGCCATCGATCTATCCCGCGCCGAAGCGCAGGTGCTCGATCTATCCAAACAGCTGATCGCGATTCGCTCGGTCAGGGGGCCGGACAATCGCACCCCGGACGCGCTGAGGGCCGTCGCCACCGCACTGACGGCGGCGGGCTGGCAGGGCAGCGAAATCGAAATCGTCCCGGTCGATGATACCGCCTACCTGATCTCGACCTGGGCGGGCAGCGATCTCAGGCTGAAACCGCTGGTCATTTCAGGCCACCTCGACGTTGTCGAGGCCGATCCCAAGGACTGGACCCGCAATCCCTTCACTCCGATAGTTGAGAATGGCTATCTGTTTGGCCGCGGGGCGAGCGACATGAAATATGACGCCGCGCTGGCCACGTCGACGCTGATTGCGCTGCGCCAGGCCGGCTACAAGCCGCGCCGGACGATCGTGCTGCAGTTCTCGGGCGACGAGGAAACCACGATGAAGACCAGCCGGCTGATCGCCGAGCGGCTGAAGGGCGCCGAAATGGTCATCAACATCGATGGTGGCGGCGGCACCTTCGACGAAGCCAGCGGCAAGCCGGTGTACTGGACCTGGCAGGGCGCCGAGAAGACCTATGACGACTATCAGCTGGAAATGACCAATCCCGGCGGGCACAGTTCCGCCCCGCGCCCGGACAATGCCATCGTCCAGCTGGCCCAGGCGCTTGAGCGGATCGGCAACTACCGCTTTCCTGCCGAACAAAGCCCGCTGACCAAGGCCTATTTCGAAAAGGCCGCACAGTTCGAAAGCAACCCGGCGCTGGCCGCGGCGATGCGCGCCTTCGCCACCAATCCGGGCGACGCTGCGGCGCTGGAAACGCTGCGTGCCAACCCTGCCTATGTCGGCAAGGTCGGCACCACCTGCGTGCCGACGATGATCACCGGCGGCCATGCCCAGAACGCGCTGCCCCAGCGCGCCACCGCCAATATCAACTGCCGCGTCTTCCCCGGCCATAGCCGCGAGGAAATCCGCGCCCAGCTGGAAAAGATCGCCGCCGTGCCGGGTCTGAAGGTCACCGCCATTTCGGGCGAGGATTCGATTTCGTCCCCCGCATCGCCGCTGCGGCCCGACTTCATCGCGGCGGTGAACAAGGCGCTGGGCAAGGCCTGGCCGAACACGCCGATCTTCCCGTCGCAGGCCTCGGGCGCATCGGATTCGATGTGGTACCGCGCGCTGGGTGTCCCCAGCTATGGCGCCAGTCCGGTGTTCAGCAAGGATTCGGACGATTTCGCCCACGGGCTGAACGAGCGGATCGCGCTGCGCAACACCCGCCCGGCGCTGACCTATTATGCCAGCCTGTTCACCGACCTAGCGCAATAAGGCGTCGAGCGCGGCGCGGGCGATCGCGCCCGCTTCGGCGGCGCTGAAGGCCTGGGGCGAAAGGCACAGCTCCAGCCACAGCCCGTCGATCAGCGCGGTGATGGCGATCGCGGCGTGGCGGCGGCGGGCCGGGGCCAGGCCGCATTCGCCGAGCAGGCTTTCCAGCCGCGCGCGGAAGGCGGCATATTGCTCGTCGTGCTGGCGGGCGATCTCCGGGCGCGAGCGGACCAGGCTCCAGAAAGCGATCCACGTGGCGAGCAGTTCGCCGCTGGCCACCGGCGCGGCAAAGCTGGCGGTGACGAACGCATCGAGCCTGACCCGCGGATCGCGCCCGGCCTGTTCCAGCGCCTGATCGATCGCTTCCGCCACCTGGGCTTCGACGTGGGCATAGGTTTCCGCGACCAGCGCATCGATCCCGGCAAAGTAGTGGCCGACCAGCCCCGGCGAGACGCCTGCCTCAAGCGCAATCGCGCGCACGCTGGTTCCCGCGACTCCCTCGCGCGCCAGCACTCTGGCTGCGGCCGCGATCAGGCTGAGCCGGCGGGTATCCGGTTCGGCGCGGCTAAAGGCGGGTCTGGCGCTCACTTGCGCAGGCCTAGCACTTGTTGTACGAATGTCCAACAAGCTTGGAGAGTCGGACCGCAGCAATGGGTAAGGTCGAAAACGTCATGGCGCAGATCGCCGGCAGTGTGGCCGATCCCGATGCCGATTTCAGCCTGCCGGGCTGGATCTATTCCGATCCCGAATTCCACGCGCTGGAACTGGAGCGGATTTTCCGCCCAAGCTGGCAGATAGTCTGCCATGTCAGCGAAGTGGCCGCGCCCGGCGATTACCGCACGATCGATTATTGCGGCGAAAGCGTGGTGGTGATCCGCGGCGACGACGGCGCGGTCCGCGCTTTCACCAACGTCTGCCGCCACCGCGCGATGCGGCTAGTCGAAGGGCCGTCGGGCTGCACGAAAAAGCTGGTCTGCCCCTATCACGCCTGGGTCTATGAAACCGACGGGCGGCTGACCGGGGTGCCCAACCGCCGCGAGTATCCGGCGCTGAAGCTGGAAGAAAACGGCCTGGTCGCGGTCGCGGTCGAGGTCTGGCACGGCTTTGTCTTTGTCCGGCTGGAAGACGGCGGTTTTCCGTCAGTCGGCGAAATGATGGCCCCGTTCGAGGACGAGATTGCCCCCTATCGCCTGGCTGAAATGCAGCCGATGGGCGATGTCCGGCTGCGCCCGCGCGACGTCAACTGGAAGAACGTCGGCGACAATTATTCGGACAACCTGCACATCCCGGTGGCGCACGACGGGCTGACGCGCCTTGTCGGCAAGAGTTACCGGATCGAGGCGCACGGCTGGGCCGACCGGCTCTATGGCGATGTCGAAAAGAGCGGGCGGCAGAATTTCTGGGAACGGTTCTATTCGGCGCATATGCCGAGGGTCGAACACCTGTCCGACGAGGTCCACGGGCGCTGGCTGTATTACAAACTGTGGCCCAACATGGCCTTCGACATCTACGCCGACCAGATCGATTTCATGCAGTGGCTGCCGGTCAGCGCCACCGAGTGCCTGCTGCGCGAAGTGGCCTATTGCCTGCCGGATTCGCGCCGCGAGATGAAGCTGGTGCGCTATGCCAACTGGCGGATCAACCGCGTGGTCAATGCCGAGGATACCTGGCTGATCAGCCGGGTCCAGCAGGGCATGGCCAGCAAGAGCTATGGCGTCGGCCCGCTGGCGGAAAGCGAGGTTTGCTTGCGCAGCTTTGCCAAGAAGATCCGCACGCTGATCCCCGAAGCGCGCCTGCCATTTGCCCCGCCGCCGGGATGGTCGGCGCGGTAATTGATTTTCCTACTTGTCCAGCCGCTGTCATCTTTCGCGATCCGGCGGGAATCGGCCACTTTTTAATTTCCGCCACCCTGTCAATATTGTGAACTTCCAAGCGAGACGAACCGCCCATGACCAAGACCTATGACGCGCTGATCATCGGCGGGGGCCACAACGGCCTGACCTGTGCCTTCTACCTTGCCAAGGCGGGAATGCGGGTGCGGGTATTGGAGCGCCGCCACATTGTCGGCGGGGCGGCGGTGACCGAGGAGTTCCATCCCGGTTTCCGCAATTCGACCGCCAGCTATACCGTCAGTCTGCTGCGCCCCAAGGTCATCGCCGACATGCGGCTGCACGATTACGGTTACCGTGTGATCGAACGGACGATCAGCAACTTCTTCCCGTTCGAGAACGACTACCTCAAGCTGGGCGGCGCGCCGGGCCGGACCGAGGCGGAGTTCGCGCGCTTTTCGCAGAAGGACGCGGCGGCCTATCCCGCCTATGACGCGGCGCTGGAAAAGGTCGCCAACGTGCTGCGCGACCTGTCCCTGCAGATCCCGCCCAATGTCGGCGGCGGCATTTCGTCGCTGATCGCGGCGGCCAAGCAGGGTTGGCCGATGGCCAAGATGGACATTGCGGTCCAGCGCGACCTGCTCGACATCTTCACCAAGTCGGCGCGCCAATTCCTTGACGGCTGGTTCGAGAACGACTGCGTCCAGTCGGCCTTCGCCTTCGATGCGGTGGTCGGCAACTATGCCGGGGTTTCCACGCCGGGCAGCGCCTATGTCCTGCTCCATCACGTCTTCGGCGAAGTGAACGGTAAGCTGGGCGCCTGGGGTCACTCGGTCGGCGGGATGGGCGCGATCACCCAGGCCATGGCCCGGGCCTGCGAGGACGCCGGGGTTGAGATCAGCCTGGAAGCTCCGGTGGCGCAGGTGCTGGTCGACGGCAAGAAGGTGACCGGCGTGAAGCTGGAAAGCGGCGAGGAAATCGCTGCATCGATCGTTGCGTCCAACGCCGGCCCGGCGCTGCTTTATCGCCAGCTCGTCGACCAGAGCGACCTCGATGACGATTTCAAGCGCCGGATCAAGGGCTTCAAGACCTGTTCGGGCACCTTCCGGATGAACGTTGCGCTGTCCGAGCTGCCCTCGTTCACCGTGCTGCCCGGCAAGCAGCAGGCCGAGCATCACACCGCCGGGATCATCATCGCTCCAGGTATGGATTACATGGACCAGGCCTTCATCGATGCCCAGCAGCACGGCTGGTCGAAGAAGCCGATCGTCGAGATCAAGATCCCCTCGACCGTGGACGACAGTCTTGCCCCCCCGGGACAGCACGTCGCCAGCCTGTTCTGCCAGCAGTTCGATCCCAAGGTCGATTGGGACACCCACCGCGAGGCTGTGGCGGACATGATCATCGACACGGTCAACGACCATGCGCCGAACTTCAAGAAGAGCGTGATCGCGACGCAAATCCACTCGCCGCTCGATCTGGAACGCAAGTTCGGGCTGATCGGCGGCGACATCATGCACGGTTCGATGGGGATCGACCAGCTGTGGGCGGCGCGCCCGGTGCTGGGCCACGGCGACTATCGCGGGCCGATCAAGGGGCTCTACATGTGCGGCGCGGGAACCCATCCCGGCGGCGGGGTGACCGGCGCGCCGGGGCACAACGCGGCGGCGGCTATCCTGGCTGACCGGCCGGTGCTGCGGAAGATCCTGCGCTCCTGACAAAGGGGTAGAGCGCCAGTCCGGCAAGGATCAGCAGCGCACCATAAAGGTTGGCTTCCAGTCCCAGACCCCATTCGGCCCACAGGGTGAAGGCAGCAGCGATTACAGCATAGACGGTAATCGTCGGACTGCCCTTTACCAGCCGAAGCGCAGCCAGTGCGCTGAGCAGGTAGGCGACCAGGCCGGCGGATATGCTGACCGAGCCGACGAATTCGAACAGCTTGCCCATGCCCTTCTGCGAATTGACCAGGACGATGACGGTCAGCAGACCGCTGGATACCAGGTGACCGCGGACCGGGGTGCCGCTGGCGTTTTCACGGGCGAACCAGGCCGGAAAGACCCCGCCCTTGGCCATTGCCCAGGGCATTTCACCCTGGACCAGGATCCAGCCGTTGAGTGCCCCGAAGGCGCTGATCGCGGCGAACAGGGCCACGACCACGGCGATCCCCAGGCCGAAGGTCTTGCCCAGGAAGTCCGCCACCGGGGCCGGCGATGCCGCAGCCTCGGCCGCCGGCATGTAGAGCGCGAAGGCCATCGAGATGCCGAGGTAGATGACCCCGGTCAGCGCCACCCCGATCATGGTCGCGCGGGGCACGTTGCGTTCGGCGTTCTCGACCTTGTCGGCCGGCACAGTCGCCGATTCGAGACCAAGGAAGCCCCAGAACGTCAGCCCCGCCGCGGTGGCGATGGTGCCGGATGTCAGCGCAATGCCGGGATCGGGGGCGCGGGGCGCGCCGCTGAGGAAGAACCATGCGGCGAGAGCGACCAGCGCGAGCAGCGGCAGGACCTTGAGCACGGTGGTCACTTCCTGGACCCGGCCCGCGGCGCGCACGCCGCGCAGGTTAACCAGGGTCAGCAGCCACACACAGGCGACCGCGATGGCCGCGGGAAGGAACGGGGTCGTGCCGATGGCCGGGAAGATCAGGCTGAGGTTGCTGACCACGGCGATGGCGATGGCGCCGTTGCCGACCCAGGTCATCACCCAGTACGACCACGCAGCGGTATAGCCCGCCACCGGCCCGAAGGCGGCATCGGCGTAGGCATAGGGACCACCGGCGCGAGGGATACGGGCGGACAGACCGGCGAAGACCGCGGCCAGGCACAGCGCGCCGCCCAGCGTCACGATCCAGCCGATCGCCTGGTTCCAGCCGAGTGGTGCCAATGTTGCCGGGAGCAGGTAGATGCCCGAGCCGATCATGTTGCCCACGACCAGGGCGAGCAGTGCCCAGAACCCCAGTTTGCGTGCGCCGCTGCCGGTCATTGCCGTCTCCCCCGTCGGTGATGGTCGCAACCTATCGCTTGATTGCGCGGCGTCACCATGTTTGTTGCACGGCAATGTTTGCGCAAACCCAATCCTCATGGCTGTCCCGGCTCGGCCAGTATCATCCCCGCCTGATCGCAGCGGCGATGGCGATGAACGACAACGACCTGCCCAAGGCCGAACCGCTGCTGCGCGCGCATCTGAAGGAGGATCCCTTCGATGTTGCCGCGATCCGCCTGTTCGCGGAACTGGCCGGACGGATCGGGCGCAACAAGGACGCCGAGACCCTGCTGCGCCGCGCGCTGGAGCTGTCGCCCGCCTTCACTGCGGCGCGGGCCAACCTGGCGCTGGTGCTCTACCGCCAGAATCGCCCGCTCGAAGCGATCGCCGAGCTTGACCAAGTGATCGCTGAAGAGCCTGACAATGCCGGGGTCGGCAATCTCAAGGCCGCCTCGCTCAGCCGGCTGGGCGATTTCGACGATGCGCTGGGGGTCTATGCCGAGGTGCTGAAGCGCGTGCCGAACCAGCCGCGGGTGTGGATGAGCTATGGTCACGTGCTCAAGACCGTCGGGCAGCTCGACGAAGGTATCGCCGCCTATCGCCGTGCGATCGAGATCATGCCGACCCTGGGTGAAGCCTGGTGGAGCCTGGCCAATCTGAAGACCTATCGCTTCAGCGATGCCGACATTGCGGCCATGGAAGCGGCGCTGACAGCACCCGACCTGCCCGACGATGACCGCTTCCACCTCGACTTTACGCTGGGTAAGGCGCTGGAAGACCGGGGTCAGGCCGATGCGTCCTTCGCCCATTATGCCGCGGGCAATGCCCTGCGCCGCACGCAGATCGACTACGAAGCCCAGGAGGTCAGCCGCCACGTCGATCGCTCGATCACGCTCTATACCCCGGACGTCTTCGAACGCCGCGCTGGACAGGGCTGCGATGCCCCGGACCCGATCTTCATCCTGGGCATGCCGCGCGCCGGATCGACCCTGGTCGAACAGATCCTTGCCAGCCACAGCCAGGTCGAGGGCACGATGGAGTTGCCCGACATGCCCGCCCTGGCCAAGCGCCAGCGGCCCTATCCGGAAGGCGTCGCCCAGCTGTCCGGCGGCGACTTGCGCGCGCTGGGTGAGGAATTCCTCCAGCGCACCCGCATCCACCGCAAGACCGGCCGGCCGTTCTATATCGACAAGCTGCCCAACAACTGGGTCCACGTCCCGCTGATCCACCTGATCCTGCCGAACGCACGGATCATCGATGCACGGCGCCATCCGCTCGGCTGCTGCTTTTCCAACTTCAAGCAGCACTTCGCGCGGGGTCAGACCTTCAGCTACGATCTGGAGGACATGGGACGCTATTATGCCGACTATGTCCGGCTGATGGCGCACGTCGACCGGGTCCTGCCCGGACGGGTCCACCGCGTGATCTATGAGCGGATGGTCGACGATACCGAGGCTGAAGTGCGCGCCTTGCTCGACTATTGCGGGTTGCCGTTCGAGGACGCCTGCCTCGCCTTTCACCAGACCGAACGCGCGGTGCGCACGCCGAGTTCGGAACAGGTACGCCAGCCGATTTACCGCGACGGGACCGAGGCGTGGAAGCCCTACGATCGGTGGCTGGATCCGCTGCGCGGCGCCTTGGGACCAGCGCTCGAACATTACCCGGATGCGCCGCCCGCGTGGTAATTGTGCAACGCAATACGTGCGATTGGTGACAGATTGATGCGCCCGGCTTGACGCTTGCCGCATCCCGACTCACTGTGTCCCGCAATGTCCGCAGCACATCGGGGAAGTCGCATGCGTTTCAATACTCGCCGGGCCATCATGTCCGCGCTGTTCACCACCACCGCCCTTGCCGCCGCGCCGGCCTTCGCGCAGGAAGCGCCAGCCGATGACACCACTGTCGATCCGTCCGAAATCGTGGTGACCGCGCAAAAGCGCTCGGAAAACCTGCAGAACGTACCGATCTCGATCCAGGCGCTGGGCACGCAAAAGCTTGACCAGCTCAACATCTCGGACTTCAAGGGCTACGCGGCGCAGCTGCCCTCGGTGTCGTTCCAGTCGAGCGGCGCGCCCGGTTCCAGCGTGATCTACATGCGCGGGATCGCCTCGGGCAGCGACGGCAACCATTCGGGCTCGCTGCCTTCGGTCGGCGTCTATCTCGACGAACAACCGGTGACCACGATCGGCGGCAACCTCGATGTCCATATCTACGACATCGCCCGGATCGAAAGCCTGTCGGGCCCGCAGGGCACGCTCTATGGCGCCTCGTCCGAAGCCGGAACGATCCGCATCATCACCAACAAGCCGTCGACCGCAGGCTTCGAAGGCCGCATCGATGGCGAAGTCAACACGATCGATCACGGCGGCTGGGGCGGCAAGCTGGAAGGCATGATCAACGCTCCGCTGTCGTCATCGGCAGCATTGCGCGTGGTCGGCTTCTATCAGAAGGACGCCGGGTTCATCGACAACGTCCCGGGCAGCCGCAGCTTCCTCGACGGCGCGGTGATCGACGCCGCACCACTGGGCAAGGGCAACGCGGCGCCGGCGCTTGCCGCTGCAGCGGCGGCAGGCGGGATCACCGTCGACAACGCCGCTTTCGTCAAGAACAACTACAACTACACCGACACCTGGGGCGGCCGCGCCGCGCTCAAGCTCGACCTCGACGACAACTGGACCGTGACCCCCACCGTCCTGTATCAGGAACAGCGCGCTTACGGCACCTTTGCCTTCGATCCCTCGGTCGGTGACTTGAAGATCCAGCGCTTCTTCCCCGAAGGTCGGCGCGACCGCTTCATTCAGGCGGCGCTGACGCTTGAAGGCAAGCTGGGCAACTGGGACGTTACCTATGCTGGGGCCTATCTCGACCACACCGACCGCACCGAGAGCGACTACACCGACTACGCCGAGTACTACGATTCGTACTATGCGAGTTCGGGCGGGATCGCCGGCTACCAGTATTTCGTCGATTCGCTGGGCAACACCATCGATCCGCGTCAGCACATCCTTGGCACCGACCATTTCAAGAAGATGAGCCACGAACTGCGCATTGCATCGCCATCGACCGATCGCTTCCGGTTGGTCGCCGGGATGTTCCTGCAGCACCAGTCGAACGACATCCTGCAGGACTACCAGGTCACCAACCTGGCACCAGCCATGTCCGTCAACGGATCGCCCGGCACGCTGTGGCTGACCAAGCAGCACCGCAACGATCGTGACTACGCGATGTTCGGCGAAGCCAGCTTCGATGTGACGGATACGTTCACCCTTACGGGCGGTCTGCGCGTCTTCATGTACGACAACGATCTGATCGGCTTCTTCGGGTTCGGGGCAAATCCGGCGAACAATTACCAGGCCTCGCCGACCAACGCGGTGGATACGCGCAAGTACGGCGTATCGCAGTGTTTCACCACCGCCGGCGACCGGCTCTACGACCGGGCGACCGATACTTTCAGTTCCTCGAGCACGCTGCTTCCGGGCGTCGTAGCGGGGACGCCTTGCACCAACCTCGGCGTGGCCACCAACGGGACCGTCATTCCCGTCAAGGCAGTCGGATCGGGGGTGACCTATCGCTTCAACGCGACCTGGAAGCCGGTTCAGGGGATGATGGTCTATGGCACCTTCAGCCGTGGGTTCCGTCCTGGCGGACAGAACCGCTTCGGTGATTTCGGCGCCTATCAGCCTGACTACCTGAAGAACTACGAAATCGGCTTCAAGACCTCGCCGGCGCGCGGGGTCCGGCTCAACGGGGCGGTTTATCGTCAGGACTGGGACAACTTCCAGTTCAGCTATCTGGGGCCGAACAGCTTTACCGTCATCATCAACGGCCCGAATGCGCGGATCTGGGGTGCGGAACTCGATGCGGGCTACAATGTCGAGAATTTCGCGCTCAACGTGAACGCGTCCTACACTGACGCTATCATGCAGAAGAACCTGTGCCGGGGCTTCGATCCGACCTTTGAATGCACCAACGATCTGCCCAACGGCGATCCCAATTCGATCAAGGCGCCAAAGGGCACCCGCCTTCCGATTACGCCGCAGTTCAAGATCGCCGGAACGATGCGCTATACGGTGCCGATGGGTGACGCCAAGGCCTATGGGCAGGTCAATGCGTCGTATCAGACCTGGGCGCGCTCTGCGCTGCGCGATGGGGACGCGGCATTGCTCGGTCGGCTTGACCCCTATGGCCTTGTCAATCTTGCGGTCGGTGCCGATTGGGACAAGTTCAACCTCGAACTGTTCGTCTCGAACGTGTTCGACGAACGCGGACAAGTGTCTAAGTTTGTCCAGTGCGGCAGCTGTTCGCGGATCTACACCGTACCGACCGTGCCCCGCATGTTCGGCCTGCGGGTCGGCGCCAAGTACTGAGATCAGTCTAACTGCCAAACGAGCGCCCCGGACCCTGCAAGGTCCGGGGCGTTTTGTCATGGGCCCGCGATGGCCTTAAGCGCATGCGCCAGCGCCGAATAGTGCGATGCACCTGGAACTGTGACCAGACGGCTTTCGCCTGGGAGGGAGGCCTTGAGCGCCGTCGCCATTGCCGGCGGAGTCCAGGTGTCGGCATCGCCTTGCCAGATCGTCGTTGGGCTACCGATCGCGGCAAGGCTTTCCCGCCAGTCGCTGACATAGCGCAACACTTCGGCAATGAAGCCATGCGCGTTGCGGCCAAGGCCGTTGCGCAGCACCCCGGCCATGGCGACGATGAAAGCCTTGTCCCGCACCAAGGCTGCATCGGCGCCAGCTGCGCCGGCCATCAGGCGGCGCATCAGCCAGGCTGGGGCGATGCGTGCGACCAGGCTTTCGGCGTGAACAAGGGCGCGGAACAGAGCCGGTCTCTGCGCGGCCAGGCGGAACAAGGCGCCGCCAGCCATGTGCGGCAGGAAATCGCCCAGCTGCAGAGGCCCTGCCGGCGAAACGAGGTGAATGTGCGCCGCGCGATCGCCAAGGCGCGCCGCAACCTGCAGCGCGATCGGCGCACCAAGAGAGAAACCGATCAGCGTCCAGCCATCGCCATGCAGCAAGCCGGCAAGCTGCTCGACGGTCTGCCCTTCATTCCGGTCGGGTACGACTGCACCCTCGCGCAGGGCAGGCGGGGCGAACTGGCTCCATTCGCCCGGGCCACCGGGCATGCCATGGAAATAGGCGATCCGCCCGGTCACCGCGACAGCTTGGCCACCAGAGCCCTGGCAGCGGCTGTCACATCGGCCCAGGTCTCAAGGAAACCCGCCGCGTCGCCGTACCACGGATCAGTCAGGTCCTGTCCCGCGCGGCCCGGAACCAGATCGAGGATAAGCCCGAGCTGTGCCGCGTGCCCCGCGGGCGCAATCCGCCGCAAGTTGCGCAGATTGGCATGGTCGGCGGCGAAGATATGGGTGAACCGGGTAAAATCGGCCGGGCGTACCTGACGCCCGCGATAGGCCGCGATATCGATGCCGTAAGCGGCAGCGGTGCGGATCGCACGCGGATCGGGCGGTTCGCCGACGTGATAGTCAGCCGTGCCCGCTGAGTCCGCTATGACAGTCAGTCCTGACAATGCCACTTCATGCCGAAATGCCGCTTCGGCCAGTGGCGAGCGGCAGATATTGCCCAGGCAGACGAACAGGACCGCCGGATCAGGCATCGCCGTCGCCAAAGCGTTCGAGACGAAACGCGGCGCTGAGATATTCGTCGGCTGCAGCCTTCAGCTGCGGCTCCTTGGCAAAAGCCTCAGCCGGCAGCGGTGCCATGTCGAGGGCGTGGAGCAGGGTCCACAGCGCGAAGCGGCGGCCGGGTTCGCGCTCGATCCCGAAAGCGATCTTCAGCTTTTCGGTCGCCCGGTCGAATTCCGCCTCGGTCAGATTCGCCGGGTCGTCGCTGCCGAAGAAGTGCACCAGCAGCGCTTCCAGATCCATGGCTCAGCCCAGCCAGTGCAGCGTCTGCGCCGCCCACAAAGCCAGGCCACCAGCAGCCGCTGCAACAAGATAGCTGGGCCAGCGCCGCTCGCCGCGGCGGCGATCCCAGATCAGCTCGACCGGGGGCAATGGCGGTGCATCCGGAGCACCGCCCCTTGGCGGATATCGTTCTTCCAACCGGCGGACCAGATCGGGCACGCGCAGGAGCGTTTCGGTGTCCTTGCGCAGCCGCTCGGCGATCGCGGCTTCCGGACCCAGTTCGTCGCGAATCCATTCGCGCACATAGGGCGCGGCGACATCCCACATGTTGATTTGCGGGTTGAGCTGGGTCGCCAGCCCTTCGACCATCACCATGGTCTTTTGAAGCAGCAGCAGGTGCGGCTGGGTCTGCATGTCGAATTCGCGGGTGATCGCGAACAGGCTGTCGAGCATCTGCCCGACCGACAGTTCGCTGACCGGGCGGCCGCGGGTCGGCTCGCCCACGGCGCGCAGCGCGGTGGCGAACTCGTCGACCGAATGATAGCTCGGCACATATTGCGCCTCGAAATGGATCTCGGCGACGCGGCGATAATTGCCGGTGGTCAGGCCATAGAGAATTTCCGCCAGCCACAACCGGGCCCGGCGGTCGATCCGTCCCATGATCCCGAAGTCGATCGCGGCGATGGTACCGTCCGGCTGCACGAACAGGTTGCCCTGGTGCATGTCGGCGTGAAAATAGCCCAGGCTGATCGCCTGCTTGAGGAAGGTCAGCACCAGGTGGTTGGCCAGGGCTGCCAGATCGTGACCGGCTGCGCGCAGCGCCTCGGTCTCGTTGATCTTGATGCCGTCGATCCAGTCGATGGTCATCACGCGGCCATTGGTCCGGTCCCAGTCGATCCCGGGCACGCGATAGCCCTCGGTCGATTTCATCAGATCGGCGAGTTCCGAGGCTGAAGCAGCCTCTCGCCGCAGATCGAGTTCGCGCAGCGTCCAGCGCTTGAAATTGGCAATGACCAGGCGCGGGCGCAGCCGTGTCGCCTCGCCGCCCAACGCCTCTAGATGGGCAGCCGCCCATTCGTAGGTCTGGATGTCGTCCGCGAACTTCTCGCGAATGCCAGGGCGCAGCACCTTGACCGCCACCGTCCTGCCCTCGGTCGTCACCGCGCGGTGGACCTGGGCGATCGAGGCTGCGCCGACCGGCACGTCCTCGATACTGGCGAACAGCGCCGACAGCGGCTTGGCAAAGCTGCGCTCGATTTCGTCCTTGATCGCCGCGAACGGCACGGGTGGAAGACTGTCCTGCAGCAGCAGAAGATTGGTTGCCGCTTCGTCGCCGACGATGTCGGGCCGCGTGGCCAGCGTCTGGCCCAGCTTGATCGCCGCCGGGCCGATGTCCTGGAATGCCCCGGCGTAGTCGGGGACGCGTGGCTGGAGCGTACCGAAGCGGGCGATCCGCACCATGCGCCGGACCGGGGTAGGGGTGTTGGGATCCTTCTCGATCCCGCGCAGTGCACCGTGCCGTGCAAGCGTGCGGCCCCAGCGCAGCAGGCGCAAGATATGCGTCGAAGGCCGCGTCACCTCAGACTTTCCACCCCGAATGGATGGCGACCAGGCCGCCCAGAATCGGTTCGACCCGGGTGCGGGCAAAGCCGGCATCGCGGATCATCCGTTCGAATTCGGGCATGGTCGGAAAGCGACGGATCGATTCGATCAGATAGCGGTACGAATCCGCATCGCCGGCGATTGCACTGCCGATCTTCGGCACCAGCTTGTGCGAATAGAGGTCATAGGCTTCCTTGAAACCCGGCCATTCGGTCGTCGAAAACTCCAGGCAGAAGAACCGCCCGCCATGCTTGAGCACGCGGTGCGCCTCGGCCAGGGCACGGTCGATGCGGGTGACGTTACGGATCCCGAAAGCGATGGTGTATGCATCGAAAAAGCGGTCGGGAAAGCTCAGTTCCTCGGCATTCTGGCGCGACCAGACAAGGCTGTCGAGCCCGCGCTCCATGGCCCGCTCGATCCCGACATCCAGCATATCCTGGTTGATGTCGGAAACCGTAACCTGCGCACCGGCCGCAGCCAGGCGGAAGGCGATGTCGCCGGTGCCGCCGGCCATGTCGAGGATCTGCTCGCTGTGCTGCGGCTTGACCCGACGCACGAACTTGTCCTTCCACAGACGGTGCATGCCGCCCGACATTGCATCGTTCATGATGTCGTACTTGCGCGCGACGCTGGAAAAGACTGCGCCGACCTTTTCGGTTTTCTCCTCGGGAGAAACCTCGTCGTAGCCAAAGGATACCGTATCGTTCATGCGCCGCGCATTAGCGGCAACCGCCGCTGCGTGCCAGCGAAGAGTCGGTGTACGGAAGGGCAATCCGCCCTCTGCCGGACCTGCCGGAAAATGGCGGATGCCCGTCCTGTTGCGGTCAGCCCGGCGCGAACATGTGCGGCGCCATGTGCATCAGGAAGTCGGCCTTGCCCAGCGGCACGCCCTGGCTGCGCAGGATCGCGTAAGTGGCGGTCGCATGGAACATGAAATTGGGCACGGCAAAGCCCGAAACGAACGTGGCGCCATCGCATTTCAGGCCGCCGCCGTTGGGGAAAGTCAGCACGATCTCGCGATTGGCACCGGCATCGAAAGCGGCCGGATCGATCGACTGCAGATAGGCGATGGTCCTGTCGCAGCGGTCCTTCAGTTCGGCAAAGGTCGCCTCGGTGTCGGGCATCGCCGGGGCTTCGCCGCCAGTCAGCCGCGCCGCGACCCCCTTGGCGCCATCGGTTGCGATCTGGATCTGATTGGGCAGGGGATGCATGTCGGGTGCCAGACGCGCGTCAAGCAGGGCGGTTTCGTCGCCATGTGCAGCGGCCTTGTCGAGCCAGGCTTTCATGTTGCCCAGCATGGCGATGAAGCCGGGAATGGCGGATTGATAAAGTGAAACGGCCATCGCGTGTTCTCCCAAGTGATTGCGTGCGTTGCCACTGTCTAGGCACACGGGATATTAGTTGCAATACGAAACTAATATCCCGTGGACAAGGTGCCGAGCCATGCCTAGTCCGAAATGGACATGCCAGAGCTTCCCGAAGTCGAAACCACCGTGCGCGGCCTGCAGCGCTATCTTGAGGGGCAGCGAATAGCGCGGATCGCGACCTACCGCGCCGATCTGCGGCGGCCCTTTCCCGAAGGTCTGGTTCAGGCCATGACCGGTGCGACCATTACCGCGCTGGGACGGCGGGCGAAGTACGGTCTGATCCACACCGACCGCGATCAGACCCTGGTGTTCCATCTTGGCATGTCGGGCCGTTGGCGGATCGAGCCGGATGCGCTGGGTCCGCACGATCATCTGGAAATCGAAACCGCTGCCGGGCATCGCCTGGCCCTGTGCGATCCGCGCCGTTTCGGATCGGTCGATCTGCTCGATACCTCTGCACTCGATCAGTGGCCGACCTTCGCTGCGCTGGGCCCGGAACCGCTGGGCGACGATTTGACCGCGGCCTATCTGAAGTCGGCCCTTGCCGGGCGCGTGGCGGCAATCAAGCTGATGCTGCTCGACCAGCGCGTGATTGCGGGCCTGGGCAATATCTATGTCTGCGAGGCGCTGTTCCGCGCGCGAATCGACCCGCGCAAGCCTGCCGGACAAGTCAGCGGGCCGGCATTGCAACGGCTCGTCCCGGAAATCCGCGCTGTCTTGGGCGAAGCGATCGCAGCAGGCGGCTCGAGCCTGCGCGACTATGCTCGGCCGGATGGCGAACTGGGCTATTTCTCCAAGCGGTTCGACGTCTATGACCGCGCGGGCCAGCCTTGCGTGCGGGACGGCGCGCCGATCCAGCGCGTGGTCCAGGGCGGGCGCAGCACCTGGTTCTGCGCAAGGTGCCAAAAATAACCGCAATACTTGACGATTCGCAGACCCGCAGTTAAGGGCCGCGCTTCCCGTGGGGCCGATTCCGTTCGGCGCCCCGTTTTTGCACGAGTTTTCTAAGGACGAACATGGCCAATACGCCGCAAGCCAAGAAGCGCATCCGCCGCAACGACCGTCGCGCCGAAATCAACGGCAACCGTCTCGGTCGCATCCGTACCTTCGTCAAGAAGGTCGAATCGGCGATTGCCGGTGGTGACAAGTCGGCAGCAGCCGACGCGCTCAAGGCGGCGCAGCCGGAATTGGCCCGCGGCGTGGCCCGCGGCGTGCTTCACAAGAACACGGCGTCGCGCAAGCTGTCGCGTCTGACCAAGCGAGTCGCCTCGCTCTGATTCGCGCCGATCAGGGCGATTCGTCCCTTGTCGGGACACCGCCTTAGGTACGAATACGGAACATCGAAGCTGAAAAGCCGGCCCGCAAATGGCCGGCTTTTTTCATGCTTACGTATGTGTCCTGTGCTGCAGTGCACTAAGCTGGTGGAATCCCACGATTCGCACTTGATCTCGATGGAAAATTCAAACTTAACAGTACGTTAGGACTTGGTGACGGGATTCCGCCGTGCAGCGGGTCGTCAAGGCGATTTATTTCATTTTTTTTACGGCGAACGCCTTGCTCTCGTCGCTGCCTCGTCCATAACGCGGGGACTGTCCGGCACGGTTTCCCGCGTAGGACATCACAACACATCGCGAAATGGTAGCGTCGACTTGGGCAGTTGGCGCAAGGCGTTCTGTGGGGCTTCGCCACGCAGATCATGGCCGTAGTGTAAATTGGGGGCGTCCGGGTGACTGGCACGGGATTGGGCGGACAGCGGGGCATTGCCGCTGCCGGAAACAGGAATGATGTAGAGCGCATGAAAGAAGAACAAGAAGCGCTCGACCTTGCCGCCGACTGGGCTGACATCAGCCAGGGCCTGCGCAAGGACCTGGGTCATCAGCTACATGGGCAGTGGATCAAGCCGATCCAGCTGGGCACGTTCTGCAAAGAAACCGGAACGCTGGACCTGTTCCTGCCGACCGAGTTCTCGGCCAACTGGGTGGCCGACCGCTTTGCCGACCGGCTGTCGCTGGCGTGGAAGATCGCGCGGCCCGACGTGCGCCACGTCCGCATCTCGGTCCAGCCGCATCGCCGCGCGCTGTCCGGGCTGCGCCTGGGCCGCGAAGACGGCGTGCGCCGCGCGGCCAATGACGGCGCACCGCCGTCGCAGCCGGGCGATGCGCTGGGTATGGGCGCGGCCGAGCTGGGCGGCATGGCCGCCGGCGGCATCGGCATGGCCTCGATCGGGCTCGATCCCTCGCTGACTTTCACCACCTTTGTCACTGGCAGCGCCAATGTGCTGGCCAGCAATGCGGCGCAGCGCATGGCTGCCACCGAAACGCCGCAGTTCGCGCCGCTTTATCTCAAGGCCGCGACCGGGCAGGGCAAGACGCACCTGCTCCATGCGATCGGCCACGCCTATCTGGTCGCCCATCCGCGGGCGCGGATCTTCTATTGCTCGGCCGAGCGGTTCATGGTCGAATTCGTCCAGGCGCTGCGCCAGAACCAGACGATCGAGTTCAAGGCGCGGCTGCGGGGGTTCGACCTACTGCTGGTCGACGACATCCAGTTCATCATCGGCAAGGCCAGCGCCCAGGAAGAGCTGCTCTATACGATCGACGCGCTGCTGGCTGAAGGCAAGCGGCTGGTCTTTGCCGCGGATCGCGCTCCGCAGGCGCTCGACGGAGTTGAGCAGCGGCTGCTGTCGCGCCTGTCGATGGGTCTGGTGGCGGACATCCAGCCGGCCGACATCGAGCTGCGCCGCGCGATCCTCGAGCACCGTCTGCAGCGCTTCAGCCCGACCCATGTCCCCGCCGACGTGGTCGAGTTCCTCGCCCGGACGATCAACCGCAACGTGCGCGAACTGGTCGGCGGGCTGAACAAGCTGATCGCCTATGCACAGCTGACCGGGCAGGCGGTGTCGCTGCAGCTGGCTGAAGAACAACTGACCGACATCCTTTCGGCCAATCGTCGCCGCATCACGATTGACGAGATTCAGCGTACCGTCTGCCAGTTCTACCGCGTCGACCGCACCGAAATGGCATCGAAGCGCCGCGCCCGCGCCGTGGTCCGCCCGCGCCAGGTGGCGATGTATCTGGCCAAGGTGCTGACCCCGCGCAGCTACCCGGAAATCGGCCGCAAGTTCGGCGGACGTGACCACTCCACCGTGATCCACGCGGTGCGCCTGATCGAAGACCTGCGTACCCGCGATGCCGACATGGACGGCGACGTGCGCAGCCTGCTGCGCCAGCTGGAAAGCTGATCTCTCCACCGCCTATCCACCCGTTTCACCCTGGCGGTGCACAGCCTTGTCAACAAGGCTGTGCACCGTTGCGCCTGTTCTGATAGCCTGTCCCGATGATCGACATGTCGCATCTCGCCGCGTTCCTGGTGGCGGCAACACTGCTGACCATCACCCCCGGCGTCGATACCGCGATGGTACTCCGCGCTGCGACGGTCGAGGGGCGACGCGCCGGTTTGCTGGCAGCATTGGGGATCAATCTGGGCTGCCTGATCTGGGGCGGTGCCGTGGCGCTGGGTCTGGGCACGGTGCTGCAAGCCTCGGCCCTGGCCTTTGCGATCATCAAGCTTGCTGGCGCGGCCTATCTGGTGTGGCTTGGCATTGGACTGTTGCTTCGCCCGCGCAGCGCTCTGGCCCAGCCTGACGCCGCGTTGCCCGGCCCGAGAGGCAGTGCCTTCCGCCGCGGACTACTGACCAACCTGCTCAATCCCAAGATCGGGGTGTTCTACATCAGCTTCCTGCCGCAATTCGTGCCCGCCGGCGCGCCGGTTGCGGCAACGACGTTTTTCCTGGCCGTGCTGCACGACGTGCTGGGCCTGGTGTGGTTCGCGATATTGATCGGCGCAACGGTTCCGCTCAACCGCTTGCTGCGTCAGCCGCGTACGCTGCGCTGGCTCGACCGCTTGACCGGCGCGGTATTCGTCGGCTTCGGCCTGCGGCTGGCCATGTCGTCGGCGCGCTAGGCGCCTAGGCGGACAGCCCCCCGTCGACCACCAGTTCGCTGCCGGTGGTAAAGGCCGCGCGGTCCGAAGCGAGAAACACCACCGCATCGGCGACATTCTGCGGCTCGCCCAGATGGCCCAGCGGATGCATGGCCGAGACCTGCGCCAAGACCTCGTTATTGCCGAGCTGCTGGGCCTGGGCGAAGTCGTCGACCAGATGGCGGCCCATGTCGGTGTCGATCACCCCCGGGTGGACCGAGTTGACCCGGATCCGCGCCGCCGCCAGTTCCTTGGCGCAGCCCTTGGTGAACAGCCGCACCGCGCCCTTGGTGCTGTTATAGCAGGTCGCCCCGGCAGCGCCTTCGATACCAGCAACCGAGGACAGGTTGACGATTGCCGAGCCGCCGCGCCACTGGTGCGCGCGTTCGGCGAGCAAGGGGACCGCGGCCCGGGTGCCCAGGAATACGCCTTCGACATTGACGGCATGGAGCCGTCGCCAGTCGTCCAATGTGGTTTCGGTGATCGGCTTGAACAGCCACAGCCCGGCATTGTTGACGAGCACGTCAAGCCCGCCAAGTTCGGCCCTGATCCAATCCATCGTCGCGGCCCAGTCGTCTTCGCTGGTGACGTCCTGCGCGTGGGCGATGCCGCCGATTTCAGCGGCGAGGCCCTCAGGCGCGGTCAAGTCGGTGACGGCCACCTTGGCGCCTGCAGCAGCCAGAGCACGCGCCGCCGCCGCACCCAGCCCGGTCGCCGCTCCGGTCACCAGCGCTATGCGTCCATCAAGATCGCCCATGCCTCAAGCCTCCGTGGTTTCGCCGGCGAACAGGTCGCGCAAGTCGCGGCGCAGGAATTTTCCGCTGGCATTGCGCGGCAGCGGATCGGTGAAGAAGCGGACGAAGCGCGGCACCTTGTGCCGGGCGAGGTGCGCCGCGCAATGCGCCTGCAAGGCAGCCTCATCCAGCGCAGCGTCGGACTTGAGCACCACAGCCACGGCGATCTCTTCGCCCATCCGGTCATCGGCCACGCCGAAAACGCAGCACTCCGCCACCGCCGCATGGCGATAGACGCTGGCCTCGACCTCGGTGCAGCTGACGTTCTCGCCGCCGCGGATGATGATGTCCTTCTTGCGGTCGACGAGATAGATGAACCCGTCTTCGTCGATCCGCGCGACATCGCCGGTGTGGAGCCAGCCATCGGTGATCGCTTCGGCCGTGGCCTCGGGACGGTTGATGTAACCGCGGATCACCGATGATCCGCGCACCCACAGCTCGCCCGCTTCGCCGGGCGCGACATCCTTGCCATCGTCACCGACCAGCCGGGTTTCGAAATTGGGCAGGGCGGGGCCCGCGCTGTCGGGGCGGTCGGTGAAGAAATCGCCGCCGACCGAGGTGATTACGCCGCAGGTTTCGGTCATGCCATAGCCGGTGGTGGGGCGGGCGGTGGGAACCCGCGCATCGATTTCCAGCACCTGGTCGGGCGGGACCTGCGCCCCGCCGCCGGACAGCGACAGCAGGCTGGTGGTATCGGTCTTGGCAAAGTCGGGGTGGTTGATCACCTCGCGCGCCATGATCGGCACGCCGCTCATCCCAGTGACCTTTTCGCGCTCGATCAGACGCAATGCTTCGCCCGCATCCCAGCGGTACATCAGCACCAGCGTGCCGCCCAGCGCGGTTGCGGCATAAGCGCCGCAGTTGTTGGCGGTGACATGGAACAGCGGCGTGGTCAGCAAGGTCACCGGTGGTGGCGGATCGGCGGGGGGCGCTTCGCCGGTCGCACGCTCCATCGCCATGGCATTTGATGCGCCGGCGTAAAGCAGGTTGACCAGATTGGCGACGCAGCCGCGGTGGGTCAGCTGCGCGCCCTTGGGAAAGCCGGTCGTGCCGCTGGTGTAAAAGATGCTGGCGTCCGAATCCGGATCGACCGTCACATCGGGCAGTGCGCCGGGATGGGCGATCACATCAGCCCACGGCGTCACGTCGGCAGGCATTTCGGCCAGGCGTACCCCGACCAGGGGGATGGTTCCGGCCAGATCCGGGCACTGGCGAAACCGGTCGAGCCGCTCCGCATCGCAGATCAGCACTTTTGGCGCCGAATCGCGCAGCGCGTAGTCCATTTCGTCGGGGGTCCACCAGGCGTTCATCCCTACCGCGGCAATGCCGACGCTGGCGCAGGCCCAATAGGCCAGCATCCATTCGGGATAGTTGCGCATCGCAATGGCGACGCGGTCGCCGGGGCGCAGGCCCTGATCGAACAGCCACGCCGCGATCGCCGTGGTCTGGCGATGCGCATCGGCATAGGTCATCCGCTCGTCCTGATAGACCTGATAGGTTCGCTCGGCGAAAGCGGCAGAGGCCAGCCAGAACTCGCGCACCGAAGGCGGCGCATTCTTGTAGGTGCGGATCCGGTTGCCCAGGATATCCGCCTCGATCACTTCGAATTGCCCACCCGGACCGGTCAGTTCTTCGCGCGCCTGGCGCAGCTCGGCATAGTGCATCGCTCATCCCGTTTTTCTTAATTGTCCGGTTAATGCCGGAGTCGGGGAGCAGGGGCAAGCGGCGAACGTCTCGCCTGCCCGGGGTTTTGTGCGTAAGGGGCCTTGAATGAGCTTGCCGCCCGACCGCCTTGACCGCTTTGCCCGCCACATTGTCCTGCCCGAAGTGGGCGGCGCGGGGCAGGTAGCGCTGGCACAGGCGCGAATCGTGCTGATCGGTTGCGGGGGGATCGGATCGCCGGCGCTACAATATCTCGCAGCAGCGGGAGTCGGTTCGATCACGCTGGTCGACAACGATGTGGTCGATGCCAGCAATCTGCATCGCCAGACGGTGTTCACCCCGGCGGATATCGGTCGGCCCAAGGCCGACGTTGCAGCCGACTGGATCCGGCGGTTCGACGGGGCCCTCAAGGTTCGCGCCTGCGTCGGGAGGATCGGGGGGCAAAGCGCGGCGGCGATCCTTGAAGGTGCCGATCTTGTGCTCGACGGCTGTGACAACTTCGCGACTCGCCTGGCCGTGTCGGACGCCTGCGTGGCGCTGGGCGTGCCACTGACCAGCGCAGCAATTGGCCGCTTCCAGGGGCAGGTCGCGAACTTCGCCGGGCACCTGCCCGGGGAGAGCTGCTATCGCTGCTTCGTGGGCGATGCCTTCGATGCCGAAGACTGCGATACCTGCGCCGCCGATGGCGTTCTGGGCGCGATGGCGGGGATGGTCGGCGCCTTTGCCGCAATGCAGGCGATTCGCGTCCTGCTGGCCGGCAAGGCCACGCTCGGTGATCCGCAATGGGGCCGGCTGCATCTGGTCGAGGGGCTGACTCCGGCAATGCGGACAATGCGGATCGCCAAGGATCCGGCGTGCAAGGGCTGTTCCGCCTAGAAGCTTGCCCCATCGATCAGCCGCCGCGGCAGGTCCTGCCACAGCGCGGGATCAAACATCCGCAGATTGATGGCCATCCTTGGGTAATCGGGATCGACCGGGGTCCAGTGCGTGATGCATCCGCAGGTCGGGCAGTGCCAGTTGTCGATCATGCAGTCGCCCTGGCGGTAAGGTTGGCCCGTTCCTTCGATCGTAACCATCGCAGGCGCGGTATGGTGCCACAGCCCGCCGACCCGGCGGCACAGCGAGCAGTTGCACTCGGCGCAATCGCCGGGCGTTACGCGCAGCACCAGCCGGATCGCGCCGCAGTGGCAGCTGCCGCGGTGTTCGCTCATTGCAGCAGCTCATCGACCCATTGCGGAACCACTTCGCTTGCAGGCCCCAGCCGGGTTTCGTGGAACCAGCTTGAGCCCTGGCTCCGTTCGAGGTTGAGTTCCAGCGTCCGCGCACCCAGTTCGCGGGCATCGCGGACGAAACCGGCCGCGGGATAGACCGCGCCCGATGTGCCGATCGAGACAAACAGGTCGGCTTGGCGCAAGGCGGCATAGATCCGCTCCATCTGGTAGGGCATCTCGCCGAACCAGACCACGTCCGGGCGCAGGCTGCGCGCCTGACACACCGGGCAGGGTGGCCGCGCAAGCAGCGGTTCGCGCCATACGGATCGCACATCGCAGCTGGTGCACCATGCCTTGAGATGCTCACCATGCATGTGCAGCACGCGGTGGGCGCCGGCGCGCTCGTGCAGATCATCGACGTTCTGGGTGACGATCAGCAATTCACCCGGCCATTCCGCGTCGAGCCGGGCAAGCGCGAAATGGGCCGGATTCGGCTCCTTTTCCTGAATGGCAGCGCGGCGCATGTCATAGAAGCGGTGGACCAGGTCGGGGTCGCGGACAAAGGCCTCGGGCGTGGCGACGTCCTCAACCCGGTGCTGCTCCCACAGGCCGCCACCATCGCGAAAGGTGTCGATCCCGCTTTCCGCCGACACCCCGGCGCCGGTCAGGATCACGATATTGCGGATTTCACTCATGTCGCCCATGAAGCACGACACCAATGGGGACGGCAATGGCAAGAATCGGGATCATCGGCAGCGCGGGACGAATGGGCCAGGCGTTGGTCGACGCCGTACTGGCAGCGGGCGAGACTCATGCCGGCGGGGCCGACAAGGGCGATGACCTGGCGGCGCTGGCAGCGGGCAGCGACGTGCTGGTCGATTTCTCCAGCCCGCACGCGCTCGAAGCCAGCCTTGACGCTGCCGTGGCAGCCGGGGTGCCGATCCTGATCGGGACCACCGGGCTGGAGGAACGGCATCACTTTCTGTGCGATCACGCCGCCGAGCACGTCGCGGTGCTGCAGACCGGCAATACCTCGCTGGGGGTGACTCTGCTGGCGCACCTGGTGCGCGAGGCGGCGCAGCGGCTGGGCGAGGACTGGGACATCGAAGTGATCGAGACGCATCACCGGATGAAGGTCGATGCCCCGTCGGGCACCGCACTGCTGCTGGGGCAGGCCGCGGCAGAGGGGCGCGGCGTGGATCTTGCTGGGCACAGCGAGCGCGGCCGCGACGGGATCACCGGGGCCCGCGCGCGCGGTGCGATCGGCTTTGCCAGCCTGCGCGGCGGCACCGTGGCGGGCGATCACACGGTACAGTTCCTGGGTAATGACGAACGCATCGCGCTGTCGCACCTGGCCGAGAATCGCCGGATCTTTGCACGTGGTGCCGTCCGCGCTGCGCAATGGCTGATCGGCAAGCCCGCGGGGCGCTATACCATGCCCGAGGTGCTGGGTCTTTGAACAAGGCCGATCAGTTCGAGTTCTTCCGCCGCCTGGCCGAAGACAATCCCGCCCCGGAAACCGAGTTGGCCTTTGGCAATACCTACCAGTTGCTCGTCGCGGTGGTGCTGTCGGCGCAGGCGACCGATGTCGGGGTCAACAAGGCAACCCGCGCGCTGTTCCGTGACGTGACGACCCCGCAGCAGATGGTGGCGCTGGGCGAGGAGGGGCTGAAGCAGCACATCAAGACCATCGGACTGTTCAACGGCAAGGCGAAGAACGTCATCGCCCTGTCGGAAATCCTGGTGCGCGATCACGGCGGCGAAGTGCCGGCCGATCGCGATGCGCTGACCGCGTTGCCGGGGGTGGGCCGCAAGACCGCCAACGTTGTGATGAACTGCGCCTTCGGGGCCGAGACCTTCGCGGTCGACACCCACATCTTCCGCGTTGGCAACCGCACAGGGCTTGCCAAGGGCAAGACCCCACTGGCGGTCGAGAAGCAGCTGGAGCAGGGCGTGCCGGCCCCATTTCGCGTCGGCGCACATCACTGGCTGATCCTCCACGGCCGCTACATCTGCAAGGCGCGGCGTCCCGAATGCTGGCGCTGCCCGGTGGCCGACCTGTGCGCGTTCAAACCGAAGTCGGAAGCGCGTTAAGACTATTGCCCCGGATCGAGGTGCAGCCCGCGCTTGCCGTGTTCGGGCGTGTCGTGGGGGGCCTCCGGCTCGCCATCGGCGGGTAGCGGCGGCTGCAGCATGCCTTCCCACTTGGTGATCACCGCGGTGGCGACCGAGTTGCCCAGTACGTTGGTCGCGGTGCGGCCCATGTCGAGGAACTGGTCGATCGCCAGAACCAGCGCGATCCCTTCCACTGGCAGGTCGAACATCGCCAGGGTCGCGGCGATCACCACCAGGCTGGCGCGCGGCACCGCGGCGATGCCCTTTGAACTGATCATCAGCGTCAGCAGGATCAGGATCTGGGTGCCGATTGGCAGGACATGGCCATAGGCCTGGGCGATGAAGATCGTCGCGAAGCTGGCGTACATCATCGACCCGTCGAGGTTGAAGCTGTAGCCCAGCGGCAGCATCAGCCCCGAAATACGACGCGGCACCCCGAAGCGGTCGAGCTGTTCGAACAGCTTGGGCATCGCCGCTTCGCTCGACGCGGTCGAAAAGGCGATCAGCACCGGCTGGCGAACATAGCGGATCAGCATCAGCACCCGGCTGCGCAGGAACACGAAGCCGATGCCGATCAGCAGCGCCCACAGGATCAGCAGGCTGAAATAGAACTCACCCAGCAGCTTGGCATAGGTGCCGAGGATGCCCAGCCCGTTCTTGGCCACCACCGCCGCCAGTGCGCCGAACACCGCGAAGGGGGCAAAGCGCATGACATAGCCGGTGATCTGCAGCATCAGCTCGGCCAGCGCCTCGGCCCCGCGGACCAGCGGCTTGCCCTTTTCGCCGATCGCGGTCAGCGCGATCCCGGCGAACAGCGCGAAGACCAGGATTTGCAGGACGTTGTTGTCGGCCATCGCCTGGATGATGTTCTTGGGGAAGACGTGTTCGATGAATTCGAACATGTCGAGCTTCTTGACCTCGCCGATCGACTGGCTGGTCGCAGTCAGGTCGACCCCGACCCCGGGCTGGAACAGGTTGACCATCAGCAGGCCCAGGCTGATCGAGATGAAGCTGGCAATGATGAACCAGACGATTGCGCGGAAGCCGATCCGCCCGACCGCCGAACTGTCGTTCATGTGGGCCAGACCCGAAACGATCGTGGCCAGTACCAGCGGGGCGACCACCAGTTTGATCAGGTTGAGGAAGATGGTCGAAAGGACCTGGAAGCTGCGCACCCAGTGCTCGGTGGTCATCACGCCAGCCAGCAGGTTCTGGTTGACCAGGTAACCGACGACGATGCCCAGGACCATGCCGATCAGGATGCAGCGGGTCAGGTAGGTGCTGAGCACATGGATGAACCAGCCGAATGGCGATCTGCGCTCTGTCATGACCCTTCAAATCCCTCAGGTTATTTTGTTGCCGGCGATGGTAACAGCCGGTGCGTGTATTGCAATCAGCCCGCCAGCGCGGCCAGCGCCACGCGCGAATAGATCCGCGCCAGGGCGTCGAGATCGGCCACCGCCACCGCCTCGTCACGCTTGTGCATGGTCGCGTTGCACAGGCCGAATTCGATCACCGGGCACAGGTCTTTCAGGAACCGCGCATCGCTGGTTCCGCCGGTGGTGCTGGCTTCGGGGCGCAGCCCGATCTCGGCCTCGACCGCGTCGGCGATCAGCTGGCTGAATGCGCCGGGCGGGGTCAGGAACGCCTCACCATAGACCACCGGGCGGGCCTTGCCGCCGTGCTTTTCGGCAATCGCGCTGACCCGCTCGCCCAGGCCCTTGCCGGTGTGGAGGTCGTTGAAGCGGATCGACAACCGCGCCTGCGCCCGTGCCGGAATGACGTTGGTCGCCGGATTGCCGACCGACAGGTCGGTAATCTCAAGGTTCGAGGCCTGGAACCAGTCGGTGCCATCATCCAGCGGCATGGCCTTCAGTTCGGCCAGCATGTGGACCAGTTTGGTGATCGGATTGTCGGCCAGGTGGGGATAGGCGACGTGGCCTTCCTTGCCCTCCACCTCCAGCCAGATGTTGGTCGATCCGCGCCGCCCGATTTTCATCGTATCGCCCAGCCAGTTGACGCTGGTCGGCTCGCCCACCAGGCACAGATCGGGAATGGCGCCGACGGCGCGCATATGCTCGATCAGTGCGACGGTGCCGTACTTCGCCGGGCCTTCCTCGTCCCCGGTGATGACGAAGCTGATCGTCCCAGCCTCCTGCGGCACCGCGGCGGCGGCGGCGACCATCGCCGCGATCGCGCCCTTCATGTCAACCGCGCCGCGCCCGTAAAGCAGATTGCCGCGCACTTCCGGCGCAAACGGCGCGCTGGCCCAGTCGTCGCCCGGGGGGACCACGTCGACGTGACCGGCGAACGCGAAGTGGCGGCTGCCCTCCGGTCCGTGGCGGATCGCGAACAGGTTCTCGACCGGCCCGTCAGGCGCTTCGCCGGTGATGAAGCGGTGCACGGCAAAGCCCAGCGGCGTCAGCTGCGCTTCGAGGCAGTCGAACACCAGCCCGGCTGCGGGCGTGACGCTGGGGCAGGCAATCAGCGCTTCGGCCAATTCGAGTACGGGAGGCGGGGTGTTGCTCATGCGTGTCCTTCGCATATGGTGTCGCGGCCAGCCGCACAAGCCGGAGCCTGACCATGCCCAAGCTCGATATCGCAGCCATCCCGCAAAGCAATGCCACCGGCTATCCCGCGCCGTTCGACCAGGCGGTGGAAGGCCGGTGGTGGCGCCGTCTGGCGCCGGCCGGCGGGCTGACCGCGCTGGGGGCCAGCCATGTCGTGCTGAAGCCGGGCGGCTGGTCGAGCCAGCGCCACTGGCACCGCGGGCAGGACGAATTGCTGGTCATGCTGACCGGCGAAGCCGTGCTGGTCGAGGACGAGGGGCGCACGGTGCTGCGTCCCGGCGATGTCTGCGCCTGGGCCGAAGGGGTGGCGAACGGCCATCACCTGATCAACGAAAGCGGCGCGGATTGCAGCTTCGTGGCAATCAGCGCGGGACCGGACCTGGGGGGCGAATATTCGGATATCGACATGACGTTCACCGACGAAGGCTATTACCACAAGGACGGCTCACGCTATCCGGCCGAGCGGATGAAGTAACCGGACCTAGCGCGCCGGCTCGGCCTCGAACTGCTCGATGGTCCAGTCCTCGGCCTCGGCCGCGGCGACCCAGGCCTGCAGCCATTCGTGTTCCCACACCGCTTCCATATAGGCCAGGGCAAAGCCGGGGACGGCGATGCCATAGCTGATGAAGCGGCTGACGACGGGCGCGTAGATGATGTCGGCGGCGTTGAAGGTGCCGAACAGGAACGGCCCGCCCTGACCGAAGCGGGCGCGGGCTTCGGCCCACAGCGTCAGGATGCGGACGATGTCGGCCTTGGCCGCCTCGCTGATCGTCGCGCCCTCGATCCGGCGGCGGACGTTGAGCGGGCATTCGCTGCGCAGCGCCTGGTAGGAACTGTGCATTTCCGCGACCATCGATCGGGCCATGGCGCGGGCATCGTCGGCCTTGGGCCAGAACCGGTCGCGCCCGACCTTGTCGGCCAGGTATTCCATGATCGCGACGCTGTCCCAGACGACCGCGTCGCCGTCCCACAGCACCGGGACCTTGCCGGATGACGGCGCGATCTCGTCGTGTTCCTTTTTGCGCATGTCCCAGTCGTCGCCATAGAGCGGGACCATGATCTCCTCGAACGGCAGCCCCGATTGCTTGGCGGCCAGCCAGCCGCGCAGCGACCAGCTTGAATAGTTCTTGTTGCCGAGGATCAGTTTCATGGCCTTGGTGCGTAACCGTTCAGGTTCAGCCTGTCGAGGCTGAACCGCTTCACATAAATGGCAGTGTCCTGCGCGCAAAAAGGGAACCCCGCCGCGCGCCGGGCACAGCGGCTGCGGCAAGGTGCAAATGCCATCGCGGAGATGGGCATCGGGTACGGTCTGGAAGGGACGGATCGGGCCGCGGCGCATCCCCAGTCTATGCGGGAAAGGCGCTTGTGTAGGAAAGGCGAACCTGCGCGCGCAGTGAGCGCCGGTCCGATCATGCTGTCGTCAGCGCGTCACACAATGAACGAATTGGCGTAACCGATCTGCCTTCGAAAGTTCATCGAACTGCCGCCAAACTGGCATCGCGCCGTAACACGCCCCGCCTACCTGCCCACCTGTCACATCACCAACGGGGGGCACCATGCGCCGACTTTCAATCCTTCTGCTTTCAACCGCTGCCTTGCTGCCGCAAGCGGCCCTGGCCAGCGCCGCGCCGGCCAGCACTGCCGATACCGTCGCCGCCGACGAAGCGCCTCCGGTCGAAGAGACGGGTGAGGAAATCGTCGTGTTCGGACGCGGCCAGTCGCGTCAAGTCCAGGAAGTCCGCGCTGTCGATATCGCCCTGCTGGCGCCGGGTTCCAGCCCGCTGCGCGCGATCGAAAAGCTGCCCAGCGTCAACATCCAGTCGGCCGACCCGTTCGGTGCCTACGAATGGTCGACCCGCGTGACGATCCGCGGCTTCAACCAGAACCAGCTGGGCTTCAACCTTGACGGCATTCCGCTGGGCGACATGACCTATGGCAACCACAACGGCCTGCACATCAGCCGCGCCGCATCGGGCGACAACATCGGCCGTACCGTGGTGTCGCAGGGATCGGGTTCGATCACCACGCAGTCGACCAACAACCTGGGCGGCACGCTGGAATTCTTCACCGTCGATCCCGCCGACGTGTTGGGGGTGACCGCATCGGCCACCTATGGCGATTCGAACACGGCGCGCGGCTTTGTCCGCGTCGCGGTGGGCAGCGCGGACGGCCCGCGCGCTTTCGTCTCGGGCCAGTACGGTACCGCCGACAAGTGGAAGGGCGAAGGCAAGCAGCGCCAGTGGATGATCAGCGCCAAGGGCGTGCTGCCGCTGGGCGCGGCGATGCTCGATGCCTACATCACCCATTCCGACCGGGCCGAGCAGGACTACCAGGATCTCTCGCTCGAGATGATCAACCGTCTTGGCTATGACTGGGACAACTTCGGCCCATCGAACTATGCCCTGGCGATCCAGGTGGCCGATATCGGGGCCAATCGCGGCGACAGCGGCACCACGCCGCTCAACCCCGCCGCCGGGACGGTCTATCCCGCGCCGATCGCCTCGCTCGACGATGCATATTATGACGCTTCGGGCCTGCGCCGCGATACGCTGGGGGCGCTGGGGCTGTCCGTGCCGCTGGGCGACACCGCGACCTTCAAGGTCAAGGGCTATTACCACAAGAACGAAGGCCAGGGCACCTGGGGCACCCCCTATGTCAACAGCCCGACCGGCGTGCCGATGGCGGTGCGCACCACCGAATACGCGATCGACCGCTATGGCGTGTTCGGCAATGTCGAGGCCGATCTGGCGTTCAACCACCTCAACGTCGGGGCGTGGTTCGAAAACAACGACTTTAACCAGGCGCGGCGCTTCTATGCCTATACCAGCCGGACCGTGGCCGGGCAGGACCACCTGAAGTTCATGCGCAATCCGTTCTTCACCCAGTGGGACATCGACTTCAACACCAAGACCATCCAATACTTCGTCCAGGACGAGATCAAGCTGGGCCAGGCCAAGCTCAGCCTGGGATGGAAGGGCTTCAAGGTCGACAACCACGCCGCGCCGGTGATCGCGGGCGGACGCACCGCTGGCGATCTCAGCACCGAAGACTGGTTCCAGCCGCATGTCGGGGTGAACTACGATTTCGGCAGCGGGATCGAGGCTTTCGCCGGCTTCAGTTCGGTGACCCGCGCCTTCGTCTCGTCGACCACTTCGGGACCGTTCTCTTCGACCCAGGCCGGGTTCGACGCGATCAAGCCGCTGCTCAAGCCTGAAGCGTCGGACACCTATGAGGCCGGGCTGCGCTTCGGCTCGGGCGGGTTCCACGGGGTGCTGGCGGGCTACTACGTCAACTTCCGCAACCGCCTGCTGACCATTCCCACTTCGGTCGGGATCGTCGGTGCGGCCAATGCCTTGCAGAACGTCGGCTCGGTCCGCGCCCAGGGGATCGAGGCCAGCGGCGAATACCGCATGGGTCCGTGGACGCTCTACGGATCGTACAGCTACAACGACAACACCTACCGCGACGACGTGGTGATCCGGACCACCGATTCGGAAGGCGGTCCGATTGTCACCACGATCCCGACCGCCGGCAAGAGCGTGGTCGATTCGCCCAAGCACCTGGCCCATGGCGAAGTCAGCTATGACGACGGCCAGCGCTTCTTCCGGGTCGCGGCAAACTACATGTCGAAGCGCTTCTTCACCTATACCAACGACAAGTGGGTCGATGCCCGCACCCTGATCGACGTCGCGGCGGGTTACCGCTTTGGCGAGGGTGACAAACACCCGTTCGAGGTGCAGTTCAACATCACCAATCTGTTCGATCTCAACTACGTCTCGACGATCGGCTCGAACGGCTTCGGCAACAGCGGCGACAACCAGACGCTGCTTGCCGGGTCGCCGCGCCAGTTCTTCGTGACGCTCAAGACAGGGTTCTGACCATGAAGGCCGTGCTGCTCGCTTCCGCTCTTGTTGCCTGTCTTGCCGCCACGGCGGCGCAGGCCGAACCGGTGCTGATGATCTCGATCGACGGGCTGCGTCCCGGCGACGTGATCGAGGCCGAGCAGCGCGGCCTCAGGCTGCCCAACCTGCGCAAGTTCCTGACGGAGGGGGCCTGGGCCACCGGGGTCAAGGGCGTCCTCCCGACGGTTACCTATCCCAGCCACACGACGTTGCTGACCGGGGCCAGTCCGGCGCGGCACGGGGTGGTCAGCAATACCACCTTTGATCCCACGCAGATCAATCAGTCCGGCTGGTACTGGTACGCCAGCGACATCAAGTCGCAGACCCTGTGGCAGGCGGCGGCGACAGGCGGCTATTCGGTCGCCAACGTCCACTGGCCAGTCAGCGTCGGGGCCGGGGGCGTGACCTGGAACCTGCCGCAGATCTGGCGCACCGGGCACGACGACGATGCCAAGCTGGTTACCGCTCTGGCGACGCCGGGGCTGGTTGCCGCGCTGCAGAAAGCGACCGGCGAATCCTATGCTCCGGGGATCGATGAAAGCATCGCCGGGGATGAAAACCGCGGCCGCTTCGCTTCCCAGCTGATCGCCAGCCGCAAGCCGGGGTTCGCCACGGTCTACTTGACCGCGCTCGATCACCAGCAGCACCTGGACGGGCCCGATACGCCGGGCGCCCATGCCGTGCTGGAACGGATCGACGCGATTGTCGGCAAACTGGTCGCGGCCGAGCTGAAGGCGCGGCCCGATGCAGTGATCGCGGTGGTCAGCGATCACGGTTTCGAAGCGATCAGCACCGAAACCAGCCTGTTCCGCGCCTTCATCGATGCCGGGCTGATCAAACTGGATGCCAAGGGCAAGGTCAGCAGCTGGGACGCCATGCCCTGGCCATCGGGCGGATCAGCTGCCGTGGTGCTGGCTCGTCCAACCGACGCCGCGCTGGTCGCTAAGGTCGGCGCGCTACTCGCCGCGCTCAAGACCGATTCGGCCACCGGCATCGCCGCGATTGCCGATGCCAAGGCGATCGCCGCGATGGGCGGCAATCCGCAGGCCAGCTTTTATGTCGACTTCGCCCCAGGTGCTTCTGCCGCCAACTTCGCCGGGGCCAATGCGCCGCTGGTCGGCCCGTCCAGCTACAAGGGCACCCACGGCTATTTCCCCGCCGCGCCGCACATGCGCTCGACCTTCCTGATCAAGGGCAAGGGCGTGCCGAAAGGCCGTTCGCTTGGCGAGATCGACATGCGCGCGATCGCACCGACCCTGGCGAAGATCATGAAGGTGCGGCTCGAAGGGGCAGAGCTGCCGGCGCTGGCGTTCTAGCGCGCTGCAGCGGACGCGGCGGGTTCGAATAGGACTTGTTGCAGCGGGTCAAGTTCAGCATGGTCGGCGCAAGCTGCCATGCTGAGCAAGGACCCCCGCATTGTCCCTCCGTCCGTTCCATCTTGCCTTTCCGGTCCGCGACCTGGCCGAGGCGCGCGCCTTCTGGGGCGGAGTCATGGGCTGCGCCGAAGGGCGATCGTCCGATCAGTGGATCGATTTCGACTTCTACGGACATCAGCTGGTCGCGCATTGCACCGGCGCGCAGGCGGGCGATGCGGGCAAAAACCCCGTCGACGGCCACGGCGTACCGGTGCCGCACTTCGGGATCGTCCTTGAGATGAGTGATTGGCAGGCCCTGGCCGACCGCCTGACCGCTGCCGGCGTGCACTTCGAAATCGCACCCTATGTGCGTTTCAAGGGCCAGGTCGGCGAACAGGCCACCATGTTTTTCCGCGATCCCAGCGGCAATGCCATCGAGATGAAGGCCTTTGCCGATCTGGGGCAGCTGTTCGCGAAATAGGGGGTAGAGGCTATGCATCTTGAGCTGACTGGCGAGGACTTGGCGTTCCAGCATGAGGTCCGCGACTGGATCGCCGCCAGCCTGACCGACGATATCCGCGAAGCTGCCGCCAAGGCCGGCAGCGTCTTCGTCGAGAAGGCCTATGGCCTGATGTGGCAGGCCAAGCTGGCGGCAAAGGGCTGGGCCGCGCCGTCATGGCCGCAGGAATATGGCGGCACCGGCTGGACCGAGTCCCAGCGCCACATCTTCGCCGCCGAATGCCGTCGCGCCGGCGCGCCATCGGTTGCGCCGATGGGGCTGCGCATGGTCGCCCCGTGCATCATGCGCTACGGCACCGCAGAGCAGAAGGCGCATTACCTGCCGCGGATCCTGGCGGGTGAGGATTACTGGTGCCAGGGCTATTCCGAACCCCAGGCGGGATCGGATCTGGCCGCGCTGCAATTGCGCGCCGACAGCGACGGCGATCATTACGTGCTGAACGGCTCGAAGATCTGGACCACCCACGCCCACGTCGCCAACAAGATGTTCTGCCTGGTCCGCACCTCACGCGACGCGGCGCGTCAGGCGGGGATCACCTTCCTGCTGCTCGACATGGCCAGCCCGGGGATCGAGGTGCGGCCGATCCATTCGATCGCCGGCGATCACGATTTCAACCAGGTGTTCTTCGAGGATGTCCGCGTGCCGATGTCGGGCCGTCTGGGCGAGGAAGGGCAGGGCTGGACCGTGGCGAAATACCTGCTCGAGTTCGAGCGGACCAGCGCCTATGCCAGCGGCCTGTTCGCCGCGCTGGACGATGTGCGCGCGGCGGCGGCGCATGCAGGCCTGCTCGAATCGCCTGAATTCCGCCGCAAGCTGTCGCTGGCTGCCGCGCAGGTCAGTGCGATCGAAGCGGTCGAGGCCGTGGTGCTGTCGGCCATGGCCAGCCAGGGCAGTCCCGGTCCAGCATCCTCGATCCTCAAGGTCCAGGGGACCGAGGCCGAGCAGGCGATCCAGGAATTGGCGGTCGAAGTCGCCGGGCCCTATGCCGCCGCCGATCAGCACGACGCCCGCCAGATCGGCAGCAATGTCGCGCCACTGGGCGATGGCTTCACGATGATGGCGGTGCCGCGCTATCTCAATGGCCGCGCCGCCTCGATCTACGGCGGATCGAACGAGGTCCAGCGCGGCATCGTCGCCAAGGCCGTGCTCGGGCTGTGATCAGCCCAGCTGCGCATCCTCAAGGATCGCGGCGCGCAGTTCGGCGATGCCCATGCCCTTTTCCGCCGAGGTCACGTGGACCACAGGGAAAGCGGCGGAATGCTTGCGCGCTTCGGCCTGGGTTGCGGCCAGCGCGGCTTCCAGCTCACTCGCCTTGATCTTGTCGGCCTTGGTCAGGACCAGGCGGTAACCGACCGCGGCCTCGTCGAGCATCTGCATCATCTCGCGGTCGACCGGCTTGGGGCCGTGGCGGCTGTCGATCAGCACCAGGGTGCGTTTCAGCACCACCCGCCCGCGCAGGAAATCGCGGACCAGCCGCTTCCAGTTGTCGACCACCTTGATCGGTGCCTTGGCAAAGCCGTATCCGGGCATGTCGACCAGCCGCAGCCGGGTCGGCTCGCCCACTTCGAAGAAGTTGAGCTCCTGCGTGCGGCCCGGGGTGACCGAGGCCCGGGCGATCGATTTGCGCCCGGTCACGGCATTGATCAGGCTGCTCTTGCCGACATTGGAGCGTCCGGCGAAGGCCAGTTCCGGAAAGTCCGGATCGGGCAGGAAAGCCAGCGAAGGCGCACTTTTCAGGAACTCGACCCGGCCCGCGAACAGGCGGCGCGCCTGTTCGGTCAGGTCGTCGGCATCGTCCACCGGATCACCCCCGTGCCTTGGCCCGCGAGGCATCGGCCGTGTCCTTGTCGGCCTGGGCCTTCAATTGCGGATGCTTGCGGTAAAGGTAAGTCTGCTGGGCGATGGTCAGCACGTTCGAAGTGATCCAGTAGATCAGCAGGCCCGCAGCGAACGGGGCCATGATGAACATCATCATCCACGGCATGATCGCGAACATCTGCTGCTGCACGGGATCCATCTGCGCCGGGTTGAGCTTGAACTGGAAGTACATGGTGATGCCCAGCAGCAGCGCGAGGACACCGATCCCCAGGAACGCCGGGGGATTGAATTGGAGCAGCCCGAACAGGTTGAGGATGTGCAGCGGATCGGGGGCGGAAAGGTCCTTGATCCACAGCACGAACGGCTGGTGGCGCATTTCGACCGCCAGGATCAGCACCTTGTACAGCGCGAAGAATACCGGAATCTGCAGGAACATCGGCAAGCATCCGGCGAGGGGGTTGACCCCTTCCGCCTTGTACAGCTTCATCACCTCTTCCTGCTGCTTCTGCTTGTCGTCCTTGTAGCGTTCCTGCAGCGCCTTCATCTTGGGCTGGATCGCGCGCATTGCCGCCATGCTGGCGAACTGGCGCTGGGCGATCGGGAACATGATCCCGCGCACGATCAGGGTCAGCAGGATGATCGCGACGCCGAAATTGCCGGCCAGGCCGAACAGCGACTTCAGCAGCCAGAAGATCGGCTTTTCGAACCAGCGGAACCAGCCCCAGTCAATCGCTAGGCCGAACTTGGGCACGCCCGCCGCCTCGTACTTGTCGAGGACATTGGATTCCTTGGCCCCGGCGAATAGCCGGGTGGTGCGGGCCAGCTCGGTCCCCGGAGCGACCGTCGTATCGCCATAGACCAGATCGGCACGGAACACCTTGTTGCCCAGGCTGCGAAAGCTGCTGGTGGCGCCGGCGGCATCGGGGATCAGCGTCGACATCCAGTAGATATCGGTGAAGCCGACCCAGTCGGTCTTGCCTTCGTTGGCGACCTGGCCGGGTTCGCTGACGTCCTTGTAATTGGGGCCGAAGCTGACCGTGCCGTCGAAGGCCCCGAACGGACCCGAATGGACGTTCCAGGTATCGACGCTGGCGGTCTTGTCGGTGCGGTTGATGAAGGCAAAGGGCTTGACCGAGACCGGCGCGGTTCCGGCATTGGTCACGGCCTGCTTGACCGTGATCATATAGGCATCGTCGATGCTGTAGGTCAGGCTATAGGTCTGGCCGGTGCCGTTGCTGGCGGTCAGCGTGACCGGGGTCTGCGGGGTCAGTTTTGCCCCGGTAGGGGCAGTCCACACCGTTCCGGCATTGGGCGCGCCGACGCCCTGGCCAAGGAAGCCGAACTGCGCGAACTGCTGCGCCGGGGTTCCCGCGGGGGAGAAGATCCGCTGCGGCCCGCTGTCCTTCTGGATCGCGGCGGTATGGTGGTTGAGCGTCAGGTCGTCGATTACCCCGCCGGTCAGGTTGAGGCTGCCCGACAGCCCCGCCGCGGCGATCGGCACGCGGCCCGCGGGATTGAGCGCGGTCTTCAGATCCTGCGCCTCCAGCGCCTGGTCGGCGGCGCTGGTCAGTCCGCCCTCGCGGGTCGGCTTGGCGCTGGCCGCGGCGCTGGGCGCGGGCACGGCGCCGTCTGCGGCGACAGCTACCGGCTTGGGCTTGTTCGCCTGCGGATAGAAATAGCGCACCCCGGCATCCCAGCCGAACAGCAGCAGCGCGGTCAGCACTACGGCCAGGATGATGTTGCGCGAATTGGTCTTGTCCACGAAGGCGTCCCTGTTTTTCGTCAATGCGGTTCAGATGGGGGGTGTTTTAGTCGGATCAAGCAGTTCGCGGTTCACGGCACCGGATCATGGCCGTGCCCGCCCCACGGATGGCAGCGCATTATACGCTTCGCCGCCAACCAGCTACCCTTAATCGCGCCGTGTTTCAGCCAGGCTTCGATAGCATATTGCGAGCACGACGGGGCGAAGCGGCAGGTCGGCGGCAGCACCCGTGACGGGCCCAGCTGCCAGCCGCGCGCGATCAGGATCAGCACGCGCTTCATCGCCGGTCCCCGCGCGGTTTGCGCGGCGGATCGCCCTTGCCCTGGGCGGCGCGCGACAGCGCCATGGCCAGTTCCTCGCGCAGCTTGGCAAAGTCACGCTCGACCCCGCCGTCGCGGCCGATCAGCACGTGGTCGTGCGCGGCCAGGCCTGCCTCGGGCAGCATTTCGCGCAGCAAGGCGCGAAAACGGCGCTTCATCCGGTTGCGGACCACGGCATTGCCGATCTTCTTGGTGACGGTGATGCCAAAGCGCATCGTCGCGCCGCCGTTGGGGTGCACCAGCAACACAAAACCGGGACGTGCTATGCGCAGGCCCCGGTTAGCGGCTAGGAAATCCGCCCGCCGCGAAAGGACGGACAGGCCCAAGGTTTAGCTCAGGCGGACAGCTTCTTGCGGCCGCGGGCGCGGCGCGCGCGCAGCACCTTGCGGCCGCCGACAGTGGCCGTGCGGGCGCGGAAGCCGTGGCGACGGGCGCGAACGAGGCGGCTGGGCTGGAAAGTGCGCTTCATGGGTAGAAACCTTCGAATCTCTAAAACAAGGAATGCCGCCCATGCGGGGAGGCCGAATTACAGAGGCGGGCCGTTACGTGAGGTGCCCGGACGAGTCAAGCGGGGAACGCGCCTAATTCAGGCTGACCCAGGCCTTCATGTCGCCCGCGGTCAGCCACTTCGCCCGTGCGAAGGGGACCGAGTTGGTCATGGCATAGAACGCCACGGCCTGCGGCGCGGTCATGCCCATTTCGCGGTAGTAATCGAGGTAGGCGCGGTTTTCCGGCGCGTCGGCGGGATAGTCCCTGGCCTCGCGCCCGTCCTCGTCTTCCCACGAATGAACGGCAAATTCCGCGCCCTCGTCCGCAATACGCCGGGTGCCGGCTAGGAACAGCTCGACCCCGCCCGAGCGGACCGAGCCGCCTGCCGGGACGTGGGTAGCCATGCCGCGGGCGTGGATCATCCGCCCCAGCCGCAGGTTGGCGCGGTCATCCTCGGTGCCGGGGCATTCCAGCATCTCGATCACGGTGATGCCGGGGTGGGCCTTGAGCATGGCTTCGAACTGCGCCGGGCTGCGCGCGTCGGTCACGTCGACCAGCGCGGCGCGCGTCGCATCCAGCACCCGGAACGGACCGTAGGCGGCGATCCCCTTCGGCATGGCCGGCGGCGCTACACCTACGATCCGTTCCGAGCCCCCCTGGCTTTCGAAGACGGTATCCTCGATCGTCACCACGGTTTCGACCACCGCGTCGCGCGCGCTGGCCGGAACGGCGGTCAGCGCAAGCAGCGGCAGGATTAGGGCGGCGAACAGACGCATTGCAGTCTAATCGCCCAGATCCCTTTACTGCATTGCCAAGGGGGCGGGTTAAGAACAGGTTACCGTCGATTCAGCAGAACTTGTCCTCGACAGAGCGCACGCGGTCGGCCATCACCGCAATACTTCGTATTACTACAGGGGCTTGGCTTTGGTCGCGCTGGTTTCGACGGTTGCCTATCTCGGGCTTGAGGCACGCAGTGTCGAGGTGCAGTGCCAGATCGCCCCCGGCCTGCCGCGCTTCAATCTGGTTGGCCTGCCCGACAAGGCGGTCAACGAAAGCCGCGAGCGGGTCCATGCCGCGCTGGCGGCGATGGGATTGTCGCTGCCGCCCAAGCGGATCACGATCAACCTCTCACCCGCCGACCTGCCCAAGGAAGGATCGCACTACGATCTGCCGATCGCACTGGCGCTGCTGGCGGCGATGGGGGTGACCGATGCCGAGCAGCTGGCCGACTATGTCGCGGTGGGCGAACTGGCACTCGACGGGCGGATCGCGGCGACGCCCGGCGTGCTGCTCGCCGCGCTCCACGCCGCGCAAGCCGGCAAGGGGCTAGTCTGCCCCGCTGCGCAAGGGGCAGAGGCAAGCTGGGCAAGCGGCGTGGCGGTGGTCGCCGCGCCCGATCTGGTCAGCCTGCTCAACCACCTCAAGGGCACCCAGCAGCTGGCCCCGCCCCAACCGGGGGAGGCCGCGCCGCCGGGCTTCGGCCCCGACCTCAGGCAGGTCAAGGGGCAGGAAACCGCCAAGCGCGCATTGGAAATCGCCGCGGCGGGCGGGCACAACCTGCTTCTTGGACGAACTTCAAGACCCCTTGCGGATGTTGAGAACTTTGAGGCCGAATTGCTTGAAGTGGTTAGATCGCGGTATGCTGCCGCCGTCCATCGCGGAGTTAGCTGGGGGAACCATGAAGATTGAGCGGGCTCAGGTCTTGTTGGCAGTTGGGGGTGGGGTTGTAGGGAGCATTTGCACTGCCGCCGTTTTCTTTTTTGGCACCGGAGCGGCCTACGGGCGCTTGCAGGCTAACGTTCAGAACCTTCAAGACAGGCTGAAAGCAATCGAGCGGCCCGCCCCAAAGGTGGCTCTGGGAGACGTCTGTTTGGAGATAGTGCAGGCATACACTTCGGCGACAACCGATGCCCTGCGGGGCGGCGTTCGGCAGGAGCAATTGGGACGCTTGATGGAGAAGATGCGCTGCTTTTCTGACGTCTCCGCCGCTGCTTCAGACTCAGCAGCCTCGGAAGAAAGTCCCGTGTCCTCGAAGCCGAGTGAGGAAGGCGAAGCATCGAAGGACGCACAGCGGCTTTCAGCCGAATGACTTGCGCAAATACGTGCAGACAACTTGCGCATCCTCTCCCGCATCTGAGATTAAGACCTTACTCGTTGGGTTAGAGGAATCAGGTTGCCAACCTCGCAACTTTAGCCACTTTAGTGCTTAGTGCGTTTGGAGCTTAGATGACGATGCGGACCCTTACGACCTTTTGCGTAGCTCTAAGCTTGCTCTCAGGAGTTCCTGCGCTGGGCCAATCGTCGGACATACCCAAGCGGGCGCCAGCAACTGCGAGAGACGTATTCCTTGGGTGCAGTCTATTGATTCGTGATGAGACGTTGACCTCTGAGACTAGGGAGGACCGCTCCCAGAAGCCTTATTCTGCGCTGTCATGTGCTGTGACGGCATTAGTGGCGATAGGTTATGAAAACCGAATAAAGCCGGGCAACGAGTGGGCCTACTGTTTGCCGAACAACGCCTCAACCTCAACACCTTCTAACCAGCAGAAGGCGATGGCCATGGTGTATGTGGATTTCTATGAGAAATACGGGATCAAGGACCCGGGTATGCAAGGGCTGACCATGATGCTCTATGCTCTCAAGACCAGCTGGCCCTGCAAGTAAGCCGGTCGAAAAAAAGCAGGGCAAAGCGCGCCCACCGTCTAAGCCGACAGCCGCGCCACTAGGTTACTTACGGTCGAAGGGTGCCACATTCCGCCCCGCGCTGTCCTAATGTGCCTGCGGTTCAACTCACCGGCCACCTGAGCTAGCGACGTAGCGCCGCCCGCGCGGATGTCCTCTAGGACCTCCCGCAGGTCTCCCGCGAAGGCGTCAGCGTTGGCCCGGATCGCGGCCACTGAGGCTCCGTTGCCCTTGGCGGCCCTGCGAAGTGCAGCGGCTCCGTTAGGGTTTCCCAGCCGGGTCCCTCTGGCCTTGGCGGCTGCTAAGGCCTCCCGCGTCCGGGTTGCGGTTGCCTTGCGCTCAGCCTGCGCCACGGCGGCCATGATATGCACGGTTAGCTCCGTCGCCTCGGGCATATCTGCCGCAGCAAACCGCGCCCCGCTCTCCTGCAAGGTGGAGAGGAACGCGACGGAACGGCTGAGGCGGTCGAGCTTTGCCACGACTAGGACGGACCCTGTCAGCTTGGCTAGGCGAAGGGCCTTGAGCAACTCGGGGCGGTCGGCGCGCTTGCCGCTCTCCACCTCAGTATGCTCCGCCACCACATCCCAGCCCCGGCTATCGCAGAGCTTTCGCACGGCAAGGCGCTGAGCCTCCAGCCCTAGGCCAGAGCGGCCCTGAGCCTCAGTCGAAACACGGTAATAGGCCACAACCCTGCACATAACTGCCTCCATACAAACCGGCGCAACGTCCGTTAGGCCATTTTGTATTACAGGATTGTAAGCGGTGAAATGGGGACGGGACTCAACTCGCCGCAGGCCGGAGTCGTTTGGACTCAAAGCCCTCACGCTAGTGGAAGCATCACCTTCCGCGCTCCTGCGGTCCTGCTAGCTGGGCTGCCTCACCACAACAGGAGGCAACATGACTGACCATGACTTTGAGCGCCGCTGCGCTGCTATCGCTGAGGCCGTGCGGGAGCGGATCGCCCGACTGCTAGGGGAAGCTGGAAGCCGGAAGCGGTAGACCGGGCTAAGAGAACCGTGGGGGTCCATCAATCCCCCACGGCTCACCAAGCCCCCGCCCGAATGCGCCCCCTGCGGCCCGCCTAGGGACTAGGCCGGGTGGATTGCAGGAGACACGGCGGGAGCCGGTGGAACGGGCTGCCCACCCCACCCTCCACCGGGGGGAACCGGGGCGGACGGCGGGGGCGCTAACCCGCTCCGTAATTTTGTGGCGAAAGTGATTGGTCAGGTGACGTGCGCCCACGTGCGGCGGGACCGGATTGAGGCAATGGCTTGGCGGGTGACGCCATAACGGAACGCCAACGCCTTCGAGCCTGAGGGGCTCTCTCGGATCGCCCTAACGTCTGCCTCAGTGAGCTTGGCGTGTCGCGCGCCTTCACCTCGGGCATGGCCTCCCCCTCTGCCTTGGGCGGGCTTGGGGTCAGCAATCCAGCCGTAAACCTCGTCCCCCAATTCCTCGTCCCATATCCACCCCCACCGCCCCCCCACGGGAGGCACAAAGGGGCGCTCAGGGCGCTTCTCTAGGGCAAGGTGGGCGGGATTGATGCAAGTTGGGTCGCCGCAGGTGCAGCCGACAGCATAGCCCGCAGGAACCTCCTGCCCGGTCCTAGAGCACCACGCGCGGCGGCGGTAGCGGGAGGGGGCGCGGTGGTCGGTTTCCTCAATCCATATCCAGTAGGGAGAGGTGGGGCTGCGTCGGCGGTTGCGGAGACGCACGTGCCAGCAGCCGCTAGCGTTGGCGATCACCCCACGGGTCAACCGCAGGCCCCCACGGGCGCACGGCAGGTCATCGGCGGGGGCGAGCTCATAGCCGTCCGGCAGGGTGCCACGCGGTGCATTGGCGCTGGGCTTGTCGAGCAAGAGGGTCTCCGGTGGTTATGGAAAGTGGCGCGGGGGTTCCTGCCAATCCCGGCTGGCAAGGAACCCCCGCGCACCTGTCCCCACAGACAGGCGGAAGGGGGGCGGCGCTGGGGAGCGCCTCAAGGGCTACAATGGGCAAACCTGAGGTTTGCGATTGTGGAGATTTTGGCCCGCGCATTTCTGCGGGTTTGAGGGGGGCTTAGCAGGACATTTTGAGGTCCCGGGTATTAGGGTGGCTCCCCCCTCAAATGTCACGCTAACCCCTCACAGCAGCAGGAGGATTACAGCGGTCCAAAAGGCTGCCCGCATTGACGGGCTCACCGTGGTCCCCGCAGTGACTTGGGGTCCACGTCATAGGGCACAATGCCGCAGGCCTTCAGTTCGGCGGATAGCTCCGCCTCAGTCAAGACCCCCCAGCCTTTGCGATCATAGAGGGAGCGAAGCTCCGCAAAGGCGTGTTCGCGGGGGACAGTCAGGCCATAGATCGGCGGGCGCGGGTCCCGCGAGTTGACCGGGCCAACCTGCCCGACAAAATCGAGACGGGTTAGCAGGGTCAGCAGGACAGAGGCGGGCTGGGCGTTGACCGGGGCCGCTCCCCGCTGCGCTTGCTTCCGACAGGCGGGGCCGCAGTAGCGGGAGGTGGATCGGCGGGCGCGGTAGCTTGTGCCGCACTGGTCGCAGGATTGCTCCCGGCCAGCGGTGGGGGCCGCCGAAGCGGCCTTCCCGTTCATGCTACCGCTTGCCTAGTCCGGGCTTCAGGTCCGGCTCAGCGGCCCTCCTGCCGGGTCCTTCCGGCTCCTGCGGGGCGGCCTCGGGGGCAGCGGCGGGAGCGGCAGGGGTGGACGGCAGGACGATCGGCTGGGGCTCGCAGGGGAGACGGTGGAGCGGTGCGCCCATATCGACGCGCACGGTCCCGTTGAGCTCCTCAGTGATGACCTGCCGGTTGCGCTCGGCATAGCCGGGGCTGGTCGGGCTGTAGGGGTCGGGAAGGACGGGCTTGTCCTTGGTGCCCCGCTTGGGCCAGCCGCGTGGTTTGTGGCGGCTCATTGCGAGCCTCCGCGCGAACGGACGCGAGCGTCAACAGCGGCCTGAATGCGCTTCTCGCGAAGCGCAACCTCCGCGCGCTTTTCCACCTCTTGCATATCGGCCAGCTTGGCCTGTTGGGTCTTTCGGAGGCCAACGCTCGTTTTGAGCGCCTTATCAAGCCGCCGCTGAGCTTCGATGCCAAGGCCCCCATTGTCAGCGAACAGGAGGCGCGCCTTGTAGAGCAAGTCGGCCTGACGCTGGATCGCGGTGCGGCGGGCCGCCTCGCCCATGACAAAGATAGGGCGGGGGCGGGACTTCCCGTCCGGCCCAACTTCGGTCTCATAGCGAGCGACCTCCGCAAGCTGCGCGGTGATGCGGTCGATCTCGTCAATGGCGCGGTCATGTTCGCGGGTGATGCGCGACCGCTCCTGCCAATACTCGTCCACGTGTCCGGCAAACCCGGTCTTGCTCCGAATGTCCAAGGTGTTGTCGCGCAGGACCTCAGCAACGGCAGCGGCCTCGGCTGCGGCCCGCTTGTGCTGTGGGATGTATTGCAGTTTCGCCTCGGCTGCGGCGCGCAGCATAGGGGGCAAGGCGGCAACGCTCGTGGGCAGGCTCAAATTGGCCTGTTCATTGCTGGTCGAAATGCCGGGCAGGTCAGCCGGGTCGATCGACAGGATCGCGTCGGCGATGTGCTGGTCAGCCGGGTCGATGTCGTAGGTGGGCGGGGTGTAGCTCGCGGTGCCGCTGGCAACCGGGCTTGCGTCGGTGTTGTCGCTCATTGGCGATTATCCTTTTTCTGTGGGGTAGAGGTGCGGGACTGGCCCGCAGGTGTTGCTCAGGCTCGGCCTGAGGCAGGTGAACCTCAGGAGGTCCTGAGGGCGTCCGGCAGGAGACCTGCCGGGAAGACCAATCCCGACAAACCAAACCGCGCAGCGGTGAAGGCCCAGCCTCAGGGGGACCCTGAGGGGCTGACGCTCAGGAGGTCCTGAGGTTGTCTTGTGGGATTGGTATTTGGGAGAGGATTAGGAGTGGTAGGTCTTGCTGTAGGCCTAAAGTGGGCTTCGGCAGGAGAGCCTCAGGTTAACCTCAAGGTGATCCTTGTTCCCGCACCCACAGCCGCGACGTGACGCGCGCGTATACGTGAGGGAGCCTGCGGGAGATGTTTCATTTCACCAAGGGTGTGTGCCAATTAGCTGCGGCCGAAACGGGACTAAAATTGGTTCTCTCTTCAAGGGGGCTGACTAATTGTTGAGGGAGGCACAGCAGGCGCTACACCTCCCCCCGTCGCCTAAGCGTCCGGCGACAATGCAAGCAGCGTTTCTCCGCCATTGATGCGCACAGCGGCCAAGTTGACACTGACCCACGGGCTGGCCGGACGATCACCCGAAATTGCGCCAGACCCAGTGTCTAGCCAGTAATTCCCGGCTCGAAGCCAGACGCCCTCTCGATTAGCGACGCACCAATCTGACCTATCAAGGATTCGCTGACCTGACTGTCCAGTCATAAGAGCGGGGTCGTAGTTGATAGTAGCGTTCGGGACGCAAACACCCAGCAAGTTTGGATGATCGTCCAGGTCGATCAACTCTCCAGCAAACGCTGAGAAGTCTCCGATCCCCGGGGAACCAAGAGAAACAGCGTAGGCGTTTTCCCTTAGCTTCGCCCGCATATAGAGCAGCGATGTCCCGTTCGGGGCAATGGAGTGGAAAATTGTCCCGGCGACTAATTCTGAAACCGGCTGAGGCAATTCAAGTGTAAACATCAAAATCTCCTGTTGTGGTGCAAGCAATTTAGAATGCTTGCTCGTTAAGTGAAGTCGCTAAATCATTGATCGTGAGAGGTTCAATCGGAGAGAATCCCTCAATTGAATAGTTCAACATGGGGCTATCGAGCCAGCCGGTCCGGCCATGCAAAGCGGATTGTGCTCTCGCCGCCTTGTCGCCAGCGGAGGGCTAGAACTCCTGCTAGATGGTCAACCGTAACCCCCTCAAAGATTGCCCTCAGGGCGGCATTCACCCGGCTAATATCGAGTGGCCGGGGCTCCTCCCCAAGGCCCATAGCGTCCTGCAATGCTCCCACGCGGGCCACGACTAGCCCGTGGTCGGCAATCGCCCGCTGGTCCTCTAGGCGGCTGAGGTCCGCCCGCAGGGAGGTTAGCTGGGCCTCCAGCGCACGGACCCGGCTGGCAACGGACTGCGATGGGTGCCGCTGGCAAAGCCCCACCAACCGCTCGACTTCGCTCTCGGTCTCCGCGATCACAGCGGACAGGTTGGCGTGTTCGGCGTCCAGCCCACCCCCCGCTTCCCCCGCCGGGATGTCCGCAAGGATCGCCTGCCAGTCGCGCTCAAAGGCTTCTTGTAGGAGGTCCAACGGGACGGAGCGGTAGGGGTGGGGAGCCGCCCCGGCCTTGGCGCGAGTGCAGACAAGCTTGGGTTTGCCGCCCTTGCTCCCGCTGCCCTTGTAGACCCGCGTCATAGCCGCGCCGCAGTCGGGACAGCGGGCCAGCCCTGCGAACAGGTTGGACAGCGGGGCCTTTGCGCCCCTGCCTTTGACGGCGGGGGTGCGCCCGTCTTTGATCGCCCGGACGGCCAGCCAATCCCCCCGGTCGATTACGGCAGGATAAGCCCCCTCAATACCCTCCTCTAGGCAACGCTCTCGCTTCCCCGTCCCGTAGTCCATCCTGCCGGGGGTCAGGGTGCCAATGACTGCCGGATTGCGCAGGAGCTTGGCGATAGTCGAACGGTGCCACATCGAACTGCGGCCCATAGTCGGGACCTTGGCGGCGTTAAGGCGCTCAGCGATCTTGTGTTCGCCCAGTCCCTCCAGCGTCCAGCGATAGACCCGCCGGACGGTCTCGGCATGGGGCTGTCGCTCCTGCCAATGCTCCCCCGTCCAGTGCAGCCAACCGGGGCCTCGGCTGGTCAGCTTTGTGTCGCGTCCGTCGCGGACCCTAAGGCGCTTTTCGGCCCACGCGGCGGCAACCCGCTGGCCCTTCACCTTGCTTTCCTCATGGGCGCGCCAAGAGACCATTAGGGCGATCAGGAGCGCCGAGGCGTCGCTGTCGAGCCGCTGAGCGTCATACTCCAGTCCGTCGCTTAGCGTGACGACTGTAACCCCTGCCTCCACGATGTCGTCCAAGAGCCGGGAGACCCTGCGGGGCGGCATTCGGCTAATCCGGTCTAGGCTCTCAACTAGCAGGTAGGAGCCGGGGGCGATCAACCCTTCCCGGCAGGCGAAGACAAAGCCGCCCAACCCACTATCCTCTGCCGTGTTGGCCCCCCGGAAGGCGGAGACCCCAAGGTCCTTCAGGTTCAAGGTTTCGTCCAGCGCAACCGGGGCAAGGCCGTCGGCTTCCCGTTCGGCATTCTTGCGGGAGACCCATCGGGCCGCCGCGTCGGCCTGCCTTCGGAAGCTGTCGCCTTGCGCCTGTTCGGGGGTGGAAAATCGGGTGTAGCTGTAGACGCGCGGGGCTTCGGCAGGGAGGTCCTGCGGGATGACCCTGAGGGCGGCTGATTGTCTCATTCGTTGCTCCTGTCGTTTACGGCGGGGCCTCACTCCCCAAAGGGCTGACCAATTGCCGGGGCCTTCACTCCCCAATGGTGTGTGCCAATTGGGGTCTTCAGGAGCGTCTAATGCTGATGATCGGGCCGCCCGGCGCGGGCAAGTCGCTGCTCGCTTCGTGCCTGCCCGGGATATTGCCTGAGCTCTCCGCGGCCGAAGCGCTCGAAGTGTCGATGGTCGCCTCGGTCGCGGGCACGCTGGAAGAGGGGCGGATCAGCCGCGCCCGGCCGTTCCGGTCGCCACACCATTCGGCCTCGATGGCGGCGCTGACCGGCGGGGGCCTGCGGGTCAAGCCAGGCGAGGTCAGCCTGGCCCATCTTGGCGTGCTGTTTCTCGACGAATTGCCCGAATTTCAGCGCGCGGTGCTCGATTCGCTGCGCCAGCCGCTTGAAGCCGGGGTGGTCGATGTCGCCCGCGCCAATGCCCACGTCACCTTTCCGGCACGAGTCCAGCTGGTCGCGGCGATGAACCCGTGCCGCTGCGGCCACCTCGGCGATCCGGCGCTGGGCTGTTCCCGCGCCCCGCGCTGCGCCGCCGACTATCAGGGCAAGGTCAGTGGGCCGCTGCTCGATCGGATCGACCTGCATGTCGAAGTCGACCCGGTCAGCGCTGCCGACCTCGCCCTGCCGCCACCCGGCGAAGGCAGCGCCGAAGTCGCCGCCCGCGTCGCCGCCGCGCGTCGGGTCCAGACTGCGCGGCTGGATGGCACCGGGCGGCGCAGCAATGCCGAACTCGACGGCGACTTGCTCGAAATCCACGCGACCCCGGACGACCCGGGACGCAAGCTGCTGCTCCAGGCCGCCGAAGCGATGCGCCTCTCGGCGCGCGGCTACACCCGGATGCTACGGGTGGCGCGGACCATCGCCGATCTCAGTGGGAGCGAGGGGGTGGGGCGGATCCATGTGGCCGAAGCGCTGAGCTACCGCCGGACCGCGCCGCGGGCTTAGGCAGGTAAAATGCTCAAGATCTTTGTCCGCGCAGTCTTGGTTGGGACTCTAGCCGGGGCCTGGCTCCCAGTCATGTTTGCATTTTTGGCCGCGATGCTTGTGTTGTCAGATTCGACCGATTGGACTTCTAAGTTGACACTGATTGCGTCCCTTGTTGGCTGGCCAATCATTATCACGCTCTGTTTCGTGCTTCTTTCAAGCTTGCTTATCGGAGTCCCTGCGACGCTGCTTTTTCGCAGGACGAAAGCGGACGTGCCTATAACGTACGCAGCCTTAGGTGCTCTAACGGGACCATTGATGGTTATGGCCGCAATGTGGATTCAACGTACCGGCTACGGCGTCTGGCCTCTCGCGCTTTCAATATTCAGCGGCGGGATGACGGGCTGGACGTGGGGTACGCAGCGAATGATCTGGTTCGCCGAGCACACCAAGGCCTAACTTGTCACACTGAACTTGTTTCAGGGTCCTTAGTCCCGCACGATTCGCTGCTCGCAATTGCAACCATAATTTGCCGGCTGGCTTGTCAGTTCGCACTTTGCCACGAACGACGAAATCTATCCTGAAACACGTCCGGGATGATGATCTTAAGCATGCCGTTCTTGAATTGCAGGCTTCGTTCAGATCGCGAAGAGCAGCCGGTCGGTCTCGCGCGGTAGGGCGTCATCCTCCAGCGCCAGCGGGTCGAAACCGTCTTCGGTCACCGCGACGTTGCTGAGGCCCTTGAGCTTGAAATAGCCCAGGCGCCGCTCGTCGTCGCTGCGCCAAGCCTTGCCGGTGTTGAGCGCGCCGACGTAGAGTTCGTCGTGGCGTTCGAACAGCTGGTGCGGGGCGAGGACCAGCTGGGTGCTGTTGTAATCGGCGCGGATCAGGACGCGGCGGGCGATCGCTTCCAGAAATTTGCGTTCATCGCTGGCGGGCAGGTCCGGGGCTTGTTGCATTGCAGCATAATGCGCAAGATGCGCGAAAATGCAAATCGGAATACGTAGGCATTGCGCCCAGGTCGTTCAGCGCAGCGCGTTCAGGGCCGGGCGGACTGGGGCGTCCGAATCGTCATGCACGGCCGCGCCGACGTCGGCCCGGTCGCGCCATTCCAGATCCTTGGGGCCCAGGGTGCGGCCGTCGTGGGCATGGATTTCAATCGGGGCGATCGGCCGGCCGTCCACGCAATCGCACAGCACCGGATTGCTCGGCACGCCTTCGCCGTACTTTTCGCCCCACTGGCGCAGCGCCAGCATCGCCGGAAGCAGGTCCAGCCCCTTTTCGGTCAGGCGGTATTCGATCTTGCGGCGATCGTCGGGCAGCGGCTCGCGCTTCATGATGCCGTGCTCGACCAGGCGGGCCAGCCGGTTGGAGAGGATGTTGCGGGCAATGCCCAGCACGCCCAGGAACTCCTCGAAATGATGCAGGCCGTTGAAGGCGGCGCGCAGGATCATAAACGACCAGCGTTCACCCATGACCTCAAGCGCTGCGGGCAGGCCGCAGTTCTGGCTATCGAGCGGTTCGTGGAGCTTTCCCATTGGCGATCCTCTTCTTGGTGCAGACCCTAACGCATTCCGCCTTGAGGGTGCACAAAAAAATCTTTGCTGCGACGCACAGTTTCACGTTGCAACTGAAAACCTATCCTGATAGGTAGTGATTCGCAACGCAAATCGACATGCCCTCCCTCCCAGGATTGCCGATCCCTGTGTGCAGACACGAAAAGGGGAAATACCATGATCACCCAGACCCAGAACGCCTTCCCGCGCCTGTTCCTTGCCGCGGGCCTTGCCCTGGCCGGCACCATCGCCAGCTTTGGCGCCACCGTCTCGCCGGCCCATGCCGGCACCAACGCCTATTCCGCGACCCTGGCAGCGGGCCTTGAAGCCCCGGCCAAGAAGGTCGTCAACGGTGTCCTGTGGAAGTGCGAAGGCGATTCCTGCGTCGGCGCCGTCGACGGTGCTCGTCCGGTCAACACCTGCCGCCAGGTCGTCAAGACCTTTGGCGCGGTTTCCAAGTTCGCCACGCCCAAGGGCGATCTTGGCGCTGAAGACCTTCAGCGCTGCAACGCCGCCGCCTGAGGCGTAATTCTCCAGGCTTCCTGACAGCCCCCCCTAGACAGGCCTCCGTCGCAAGACGGGGGCCTTCTTTTTTGGGCTCAGCCGAGCAGGCCGCGGGCGCGCAGATCGCGTTCGAGGCCAGCGGCATCGGTGAAATGGTGCCCATGCCAGCCGCGTTCGCGCGCGGCGGTGACATTGGGCAGGCTATCGTCAATGAACAGCATCGTTTCCGGGGCATGGCCAAAGCGCCGCTCGGCCAGCGCGTAGATCGCCGCACCGGGCTTGGTCAGCTTTTCGTCGCCTGAGACGACGATATCGCGGAACCGGTTCAGCAGCGGAAAGGTCGGGGCAAAGCCGGCCCAGGTGTCGGCGCCGAAATTGGTGATCGCGTAGAGCGGCACGCCGCCCGCATGCAGCGCCTCGACCAGTTCGGGGCTGCCCGGCACCGGCCCGGGGATCGAATCGTTGAAGCGCGCGAACCAGTCGGCAATCAGCGCGGCGTACTGGGGGAACAGCGCGCTGCGTTCTGCGACCATGTCCGCCGCCGGGCGCCCGGCGTCGTGCTCACCGTGCCATGACAGCGGGATGACCTCTTCAAGGAAGCGATCGAGCGCCGCCGGATCGTCGAAATGGTCCAGATAAGGCAGGCGCCGGTCCCACTGGACCAGCACATTGCCGACATCGAACACCACGGCCTCTATCGCGCTCATGCCTTGCTCCATGGCTCAGAAACAGCAGCGGCCCGCGCTCCGTGTGGAGGCGGGCCGTTGTTAGACCGGCCGGCAAACCGGCCAGCCAGGGCGAATCAGCCCTGGCGCGCCTTGAAGCGGCGGTTGGTCTTGTTGATCACGTAAGTGCGGCCACGGCGGCGAATCACGCGGTTGTCGCGGTGGCGGCCCTTGAGCGACTTGAGGCTGTTGCGAATCTTCATGGTTTCTCTCGTGCGGGCAAATCCCGCGGAAATTGGAAGTGGGGCCGTTATGGGTGACGGGGCGCGAAGTCAAGAGATGAGAGTCATTTTGCTGGTGCGTTCGGCCCATCCGGGCCACTCTTGGCATCACCGGCCCGCTCCCCCTGCCCGACCACCCGTTCATGGTATCCTATGGGTGGTCGGGCAGGGGAGCGGGCCGGTGATGCTGGCTATCGAAGGATGTCGATAGCGCACCAACAAAACTTGGCCTCCGCCCTACTTATTCATCCGGATCGGTCACCTTGAAAGGATCGGTCGGCACCGGCTTCGTCGGCAGCGGCTGGCGCGGCAGGTCCTTGTCGCTGTTGGCGGCCTGCAGCAGCATGGCCGCCATGATCGTCGCCGCCTGGCGCAGATCGTCGCCGCGCATGTGGTCCAGCGTATCAAGGTTGGAGTGGTGGACCCGGCTGTCGTAATCCAGCGGGTCCTGGATGAACTGGTAACCAGGCAGGCCGATCGCCTGCATGAAGACGTGGTCGGTGCCGCCGGTCTTGCTGGTCACCACCCGGCTCGCGCCCATCCCGTCGAACGGGGACAGCCATTTCTTCAGCATCGGTTCGGCGGCGATGTTGTTCTCGGCATAGATCCCGCGAACCTTGCCGCCGCCGTTGTCGAGATTGAAATAGGCTTTCAGGTCATTGTAGCCAGCCTTGGGAGTGATCGGCCAGGCATTGGCCCAGGCGGCATAGGCGGCAATCCCGCCCAGCTTGGGATCGACCGGACGCGTGGCGAGATGCTGTTCGATATAGGCGCGGCTGCCGAGCAGGCCCTGCTCCTCGCCCGCCCACAGGGCAAAGCGGATCGTGCGGCGCGGCTTCACGCCCAGGCGGCTGAGAATGCGCGCCGCCTCCATCACCACCGCGCTGCCCGCGCCGTTGTCGGCGGCGCCGTCGCCCGCGATCCACGAATCGAAGTGGCCCCCGGCCATGACGTAGCCGGCCTTGGGGTCGCTGCCGACAATGTCGCCGAACAGGTTCTGCGCCTGCAAGGTGCTGTCATCGAAGCGCGCCGCAAGGCTTAGTTCGATTTCGGACGCGGGGCCGGTCTTGGCCAGGCGGACCAGGCGGCGGTAATCCTCGGCGGCAAGCTCGAAGGCGGGCAGGGCCAGAGTCTCGCCGGGGCGATAGTTATAGCCTTCGCCGTGGACCAGCTTGCCGTCGCGGTAGCTGATCTTGACCTGGGCCAGCGCGCCTTCGTCCTTGAGGAAGCGGCTGAGGTCGAGCGGATAGGTCACCCGCTTGACCCGGCGGTCCATCGCCGCGGGATCGAAGCTGGGCAGGTCGAACTTGTCGGCCTCGCCGATTTCCTTGTCATCCAGGCGGCGGAACAGCGGCTTGGTCGGTTCCTGCGTGGTCCCGGGCAGCGAGGTCAGGACGATCTTGCCGGCCAGCTTGCCCTTCCATTCCTGCTTCCACAGTTCGAACCGGCCCGGATTGCCGACCGGGGCGATGATGATTGGCGCGCGCAGCGTGCCATTGGTTGGCGGCGACCAGGCGACAGGCATCACCGTCATCTCGATCCGCCGCGGCGCGATCATTGTCGCCCGGTACGAATCGACATTCCAGCCAAGGCCGAAGTCGAAGCCTTCGCGGTGGACGTTCTGCAGGCCCATCGACTGGAAGCGCGCCACGGCCCAATCGGCCGCGCGGCGATAGTTCTCCGAATTGGTCAGGCGCGGGCCGATCCCGTCCATCAGCGCCGAGGCGGTGGTCATCGCCTCGCTGCGGTTGAGCCCCTCATCGATGACGGCATTAACCTGGGCGTCGCTGGCGTCGGCCAGAACGGGCGCGGAAGAGACAGCGGCCAGCGCACAGAGCGCGGCGGCGGCAAGCAAGCCGGATTTCGACATATTATGACATCCCCTAAGACGAATAATGCAGGCTTGCACAACAAAGCCTGCGCGCCAAGGGTGGACTTCCGTCAGGTGTCGCGAATTTCCGACAAACGACGTTCCCAGGCCAGGGCGTGCGCGACGATCGTATCGAGGTCGGCATACTTCGGCTGCCACGGCAGGGTCGCCTTGATCCGGCGATTGTCCGAAATCAGCGCGTCGGGATCGCCGGCGCGGCGCGGGCTGAGCTTGCGCTGGATGGTGCGATTGGTCACCCGGTCGACCGCATCGAGCACCTGCAGCACCGAGAAGCCGCTGCCGTAGCCCGCGTTCATGGTCAGCGAGCGGGCCGGCTGATCGATCAGCGCCTCGAGCGCGAGGACGTGGGCATCGGCGAGATCGCTGACATGGATATAGTCGCGCACCCCGGTGCCATCAGGCGTAGCATAGTCGGTGCCGAAAACCTCGACCGTATCGCGCTTGCCCAGCGCGGCTTCGACCGCGACCTTGATCAGGTGGGTTGCCCCGGCGGTCGATTGGCCGGTGCGCGCGCGCGGATCGGCCCCGGCGACGTTGAAATAGCGCAGCGCGCAATAGTTGATCGGATGCGCCCGGGCGACGTCGGCCAGCATGGTCTCGGTCATCAGTTTGGACATGCCATAGGGATTGATCGGCGCCTTGTCGGCATCCTCGGTCACCGGCGATGTCCGGGGCACGCCATAGGTCGCGGCGGTCGAGCTGAAGATGAAGTGCGGGATCCCGGCGGCCACGGCGGCGGCAATCAGTGCGCGGCTCTTGGCAGTGTTGTTGTGATAGTATTTGAGCGGGTTCTCGACCGATTCGGGGACGATGATCGACCCGGCGAAATGCATCACCGCACCGATCTTCTGTTCGGCAAAGATCCGCGCCAGCAGTTCGCCGTCCTCGATATCGCCCTGGTAGAACGGCACGCCTTCGGGCACGGCCCAGCGAAACCCGGTGGTCAGGTTGTCGATCACCGCGACCGGCCAACCGGCATCGGTCAGGGCAAGGACGGCATGGCTGCCGATATAGCCGGCGCCGCCGGTGACGAGAACGGGAAGTTTCGTGGTCATCGTCGCCATTTAGCGGGAACCTGCGCAAAACCGAAAGCCTAAACCGGCGAACGAATACGCATTCATCGCCGGGAAAGGTGGCAGGCCGAAGAGAGGGCGGGGCAAACGATACCTCCGGCCCCGAAAGGTCCAGCGATGACGACTGCCACCATTTCCCGCATAGCCGTCGCGGCGCTGGCGCTGACCCTGTCAAGCGGGGCGCTCATGGCCCAGTCCGGCCCGTGGGACGGCCCCGGCGATCCGCTGGGGCGTGGCGGCCATGAACCGGCGTGGCAATCGCGCAATGCTGCTGCGGCCGATGGCCGGATCGAGATTGCCCGGTTCCGTGCCGAAGGCGAGGCCGCGACCACGCTGCGTAGCGGGACAATCGCGGTGGTTGCCGCGCCGGGCGGCGCCGGCGGGACCAACCTGCGCCAGGACGCGACGTTCCAGGCCGCGGTCGAGAACGAACTGCTTCAGGCCGGCTATCAGGCCGCAACGGCCGGGGCTGGCGGGCAGATCGCCGAAGTGCGCATCGTACGCAGCGAAGTGCAGCCGGCCGAGGTCAAGCGCAAGCCGGTCAGCGGCGAAATGAGCGTCGGCCTGTCGAACCGCGGATCGATGCTCGGGCTCGGCCTCTATGTCGATGCGACCAAGCCGCGCAAGGCGCTGCTTTCGACCCTGCTCGAAACCCGCATCCGCGACCGCGCCAGCGGCGCGGTGCTGTGGGAAGGACGCGCCGCGATCGCGACGCGTGACGGCGATGCCAAGTGGAACGACAGCGCCATCGCCGAACGTCTGAGCCATGCCCTGTTCGACGGTTTCCCGCTGCGCACCGGCGCGGAAAGCCTGAAGCGCTGAGCGCGCTTGCACGCGCCGGAATTGCAGGACACATTCGTCCGGTCAGAATGCCCTGAAAGGTCGCCCGTGATGAAGTTGCTGCCCTTTGTGCTTGCCGCCCTTGGTCTAGCCGCCCTGGCGGGCTGCGTCGCGCCGGTCGGACCGGTCCAGGTCACCCGCTTTCACGCCGCGGATATCAGCCCGCTGGGCAAGGGCACGATCGCGGTCGAACCGGCACCGGGCACCGATGGCAAGTCGCTCGAATGGCAGACCTACCAGATCGCCGTGCAACGCCAGCTGGCTCTGCTTGGCTATGGCGAGGCCGTTTCGGGCCAGGGCAGCCAGATCGCCCAGCTGCGCCTCAGCCGCGCGGTGACCGATCCTGTGCGCCGCGACGGCCCGGTTTCCGTGGGGGTCGGCGGTTCGACCGGCAGCTATGGCAGCGGGCTCGGCATCGGCCTGGGCTTCAACCTGGGCGGCAAGCCCGCGCAGCAGGTCCAGACCGAGCTGGGGGTGATGATCAGGGATCGCGCCACCGGCCAGACCCTGTGGGAAGGCCGGGCCAGCTTCACGGTGGACAGCCACTCGCCGCTCGCCTCGACCGACCTTGCCGCAGCGAAGATCAGCGAAGCCCTGTTCAAGGGCTTTCCTGGCCAGTCGGGTGAGACTATCGAGGTCAAATGACCCTGCCGAACATCTCCATCGACGCCGCTTTCGACAGCGGCAACATCGAAGTTCTGTCCGTTTCCGGCGCCACCGCCAACCTGCGCATCCGCAAGGACCGCGAATCGGACTTCTTCCAGTGGTTCCATTTCCGTGTCGCCGGGGCGGCGGGGCGTGAACTTACGCTCAGGATTACCGGTCTGTCCGCCTCGGCCTATCCCGATGGCTGGCCCGGCTATGACGCCGCGGTCAGCGAGGACCGCGAATTCTGGGGCCGCGCCGACTGCAGCTATGACAAGCAGGCCGATGGCGGCACCCTGACCATCCGCTATCTGCCCGAAAGCGATCTGGCCTGGTTCGCCTATTTCGCGCCCTATTCGATGGAGCGGCATCACGATCTGATCGCCGAGGCGGCCGGCGCCGAGGGCGTGTCCTATCGCTGCCTGGGCCACAGCCTCGAAGGCCAGCCGATCGACTGCCTCGAACTGGGCGAGGGCGATCTGCAGGTGTGGCTCTATGCCCGCCAGCATCCCGGCGAATCGATGGCCGAATGGTGGATGGAAGGCGCGCTCGATTGCCTGACTGACGAGGCTGATCCGGTCGCCCGGCGGCTGCGTCAGCTGTGCCGCTTCCACGTGGTCCCCAACGCCAATCCCGACGGGTCGCGGCGCGGTCACCTGCGCACCAACTATGCCGGGATCAACCTCAACCGCGAATGGGCCGCGCCCAGCGCGGACAAATCGCCCGAGGTGCTGGCGATCCGGGGTGCCATGGACGAAACCGGCGTGCATTTCGCGATGGACGTCCACGGCGACGAGGCGATCCCGGCGGTGTTCCTCGCCGGGTTCGAAGGCATCCCGTCATGGTCGCAAGGTCTGCAGGATGGGTTCGATCGCTACAAGGCGATCCTCGCCCGGCGCACGCCCGATTTCCAGACCAGGCTGGGCTATCCGGTCGCCCGTGCCGGACATGCCAACATGACCATGTCGACCAACCAGCTGGCCGAGCGTTTCGGCGCGGTGTCGATGACGCTGGAAATGCCGTTCAAGGACTATGACGCGCTGCCCGACGCGGCTCAGGGCTGGTCGCCGGAGCGCAGCGCGCAGCTGGGCCGCGACTGCCTAGGGGCGCTGCTCGAATGGGCCCAGGAGCGCGCCGCAGTCTAAGGCTCTGCGTGCACTGGGGGTCATAGCCGGGAACCAATCCGGCAGCGGACCGTTTGGCCACCTGTACCAAGCAGGAGGCAACCATGTCCGAAGAACAACCCAACGTCACCATCATCAAGGAAAACGGCAGCAGCGGCGGATCGTGGCTGATCGGCATTGTTCTGATCATCGCGCTGGTCGTCGGCGCGATCTTCTTCATGAACTATTCGAGCAGCAACGCCGCCAAGAACAACGCCGTGGCCCAGGCTGCCAAGGATGTCGGCAATGCTGCGCAGGACGTCGGCGACGCCGCCAAGAAGGCCGCCGACAACGCGACCAAGTAAGAACTAGGTCAGGCTGGCCGGACCGAAGGCATTCGGCAACAGGTCCGATAGCCGGAATTCGGTGACGTCGCTTGCCCCGGCGCACCACACCAGCGGATCGGTGCCGCCAAGCTGGGCCAGCTCGCTCAGCACCTGGCGGCACCGTCCGCACGGGGCGACCGGATCGCCCAGCTGGCCAAGCGGTCCGCCGGTCACCGCCACAGCCATCAGCGCACCGCGCACGCCGTCGTTCATCGCCCGTGCCACGGCCGCGGTTTCCGCGCACAGCGTCAGGCCATAGCTGGCGTTCTCGACATTGGCGCCGGTCACCACAGTACCGTCGGCAAAGGCCAGTGCCGCCCCGACATGGAACTTGCTGTAGGGTGCATAGGCCCGGGTCAGCGCCTCGCGCGCCGCGGCGATCAGGGTGTCACGATCGGTCATCGGCGGCTCCATCACGGTTGTACCACGACCCAGCGCAGCCCGGCCTCACCCGCTTCGGTGCTGAGCGTGGCATTGGCCGTCCACAGCGTCCACGGGCGGCCGGCATAGTCGGGCTGGAACCGGGTGCGCACCAGCCACAGGTTGCGATCGATCTGCGAGGCGATCTTGTAGCGCGACTGGAAGCGGGCCGTCAGCTTGAGAATTGCCGGCTTGCCGGTGTGGTTCTCGATCTGGTTGAGGAAGGTGGTCAGCTCGCTTTCGATACCCTGGTCGCTGACCGGCGTCGGGCAATCGTCGCCCAGCATGTCGAGTTCGACCGCGGGCGGCAGCATGGTCGAATCGCGCGGGACCACAGTGACGAAGTTGGCCGCCTGGCGTTCGGCCGGCTGGCACGGATCATAACGGTGCAGCGCCCCGATCTGGACCTTGGCCGCCTTGGCCTCTTCAAGGTTGCGGGCGAAACTGTCGTCGCGGGCAAAGGCGCTGGCCGAGGCATCGAGGTAGGCGAAATCCGCGCCGATCGCTTTGAGCGCCTTCCAGTCGACCGGTCCGTCGCCGGTGCCGATCTCGGCGCCCTGCATCGGATAGGCGCTGCGCGGCGGCTGCCAGTGCCGGACTTGCCACCACGCCCAGCCGCCACCGATCAGCGCCAGCAGGCCAAGCACGCCAAGCAGGCGCAGCCGCAGCCGGCGGGAAGGATTCTTGCGAGCCATAGGTGTTGTTCTGCGCCCCGTCTTCTTCAGCCCCTGATATGCAGCACGCAGATCAGGGTAAACAGCCGCCGCGCCGTGGCGAAGTCGGTTTCGACCTTGCCTTCCAGCCGTTCCAGCAGCATCTCCGCCGCTTCGTTGTGGACCCCGCGGCGGGCCATGTCGATGGTTTCGATCTCGCTTGCCGTGGCGCGGCGGATCGCCTGGTAATAGCTGTCGCAGATCGCGAAATATTCGCGGATCGGGCGGCGGAACCGGCCCAGCCCCAGGATCAGCGTTTCCAGCACCGCGCCGTCCTCGTTGCTGGCTTCCAGGATCAGGCGGCCGTCGTCGACCGACAGTTTCAGGCGGTATGGCCCCTGGTGACCGGCCTCCCAGGCGCGCAGCGGTTTGAAGGTGTTCTCCTCGATCAGGTCGAAGATCGCGATGCGCCGTTCCTGCTCGATATCGGCGTTGCGCCACAGGATCGTCGCTTCATCCAGCGCGATGTCGATGATCCGTGGGTCGGCCATGGTGGCGGCGCTTTTCGCAGATGCAATATGGCGCGGCAAGGGGCTGGTGACCTTCCACAGGCTGTGGAGTAATATCGCCGCTCTTCCGGCTTGCACCCGCGCGCCGGTCTTCGCAAAGAACGCGCGACCATGGCCGAACTCGAACTGATCACCCGCCCCGACGAAACTGCCGCCCGCGCGCTGCCCAGCAACGTCGAGGCCGAGGCCGCGTTCCTTGGCGCGGTGCTGATCGACAACCGCGTGATCGAGGAATTGTCGACTCCGCTGCTGCCGATGCATTTCTTCGAGCCGATCCACGCGCGCATCTATGAGCGGATCCTGCAGCTGCTCGATCGCAAGGCGGTGGTCACGCCGATCACGCTCAAGCCCTATTTCGAAGCGGACGAGGCGCTCAAGGACCTTGGCGGCGCATCCTATCTGGCGCGCCTGACCGCCGACGGGCAGGGGCTGCTCGCCCCGCGCGAGCTGGCCGGGCAGATCTATGACCTGGCCTTGCTGCGCGAACTGATCTCGGTCGGCCGCAATCTGGTCAATTCGGCGCTCGACACCTCGGAAAGCGTCGAGCCGATGGACCAGATCGCCGCGGCCGAAGCGGCGCTCTACAAGGTTGCCGAAGGGGCCAGCACCGGCAGCGAGGCACAGGGCTTTGCCAGCGCGACCCGCACCGCACTGGGCATGATCGAGCAGGCGCTGCTGTCAGGCGGGCACATCTCCGGAACCACGACCGGGCTGACCTCGGTCAACGAGAAGATCGGCGGGCTGCACGATTCCGACCTTATCATCCTGGCCGGCCGCCCCGGCATGGGCAAGACCTCGCTGGCCACCAATATCGCCTTCAACGCGGCCGACCGGCTACGCCGCGATTTGGCCGACGGGATCGCCGCGGACAAGTCGGTGGGCGCGGCCACGGCCTTTTTCAGCCTGGAAATGAGCGCCGACCAGCTCGCCACGCGTATCCTCGCCGAACAGTCGGGGATCAGCAGCGAGGCGCTGCGCATGGGCAAGATCAGCCGAGACGATTTCCAGCAGCTGTCCTATGCCAGCCAGCGCCTGGCCGAACTGCCGCTGTACATCGACGATACCCCGGCGCTGTCGATCGCCGCGCTGCGCACCCGCGCGCGGCGGCTCAAGCGGCGGCACGATATCGGCCTGGTCGTGGTCGATTACCTCCAGCTGCTCCAGGGTTCGGGCCGGGCCAATGACAACCGGGTCAACGAAATCTCGGAAATCAGCCGCGGCTTGAAGACCCTGGCCAAGGAACTGGGCGTCCCGGTGATCGCGCTGTCGCAGCTCAGCCGCGCGGTCGAGCAGCGCGAGGACAAGCGCCCGATGCTGTCGGACCTGCGCGAATCGGGCTCGATCGAGCAGGACGCCGATATGGTCTGGTTCGTCTTCCGCGAAGACTATTACGTCGCTGCGCGCGAACCCAAGGTGCCGCAGGACAACGACGACGCCAAGACGCACGAGGCGCACGTCGCCTGGCAGGCCGAAATGGAGCGGGTTTACGGCACCGCCGAACTGATCGTCGCCAAGCAGCGCCACGGCTCGACCGGCAAGGTCCGCCTGCGCTTCGAAAGCCGGATCACCCGGTTCAGCGATCTGGCCGATGATTCGCTGGCCGGGCACAGTTACGACTGATTATTTTACTGTTCAATTACAGTGATTTATGCGAATTTTCCTTGACTTCGCGAATCGCCCCTGCGTAACAGTGGCCATTCCCTGCATGATTTGCTGAATTGGAGTGCCCGATGGCGCGCGTTACCGTTGAAGATTGTGTCGACAAGATCCCCAACCGGTTCGACCTTGTCCTGCTTGCCGCGCAGGGTGCGCGCGAGATTTCGGGCGGGGCAGAACTGACCATCGACCGCGATCGCGACAAGAACCCGGTGGTCGCCCTGCGCGAGATCGCCGAGCAGACAGTCCGTCCCGACAACCTCAAGGAATCGGTGGTCAGCTCGCTACAGCGCGTGCTGCCCGACGACGACGACGAGGTCGATGACATCGGCTCGCTCAGCCAGCAGGCCGAAGCGCTGCGGATCACCGCCGCGGCCCCGGTGCGCAACACCTCGATCGGCGGCGATTACGAAGGCTGAGCCACCGGCTGAACCCGAATCAGGCCCGCGTGCCGCTGCGGCACGCGGGCTTTTTCGTGTCTTTTGAACGCCTGCTGTCCGCGGTTTGACACTGCGCTGGCGACCTGTTCTGCTTGCCCCGCAACGGGGGGAACGGGGCCATGGGAAAGACGACTTTTGCCATACGGCACGGCTGGGACAACCGCTTCTGGCTGGCCTTCGTCGCGACCTCGTGGCTGGCCATCGCCATGGGCTTTGGCACGCCGATTGCGGAACGTTTCGCCGGCAAGGCGCCCTATGTCGCGCCGATTATTCTGGTCGCCCATGTCTTCGTCTATTTCGGCTGGATGGTGCTGCTGACCACCCAGGCGCTGCTGATCAACCGCGGCAGGACCGACTGGCACCGCAAGCTGGGCGTGGCCGGGGCCATGCTCGCCGTGCTGGTCTCCGCAACCGGGCTTGGCGCGGAAATCTACAGCCAGCGGTACTGGGCCCACACCGATCCGGAAAACGTGCGCTTCTTCACCTTCCCGCTCTACGTGCTGATCGCGTTTTCGCTCTGCGCCTTCCTGGCAGTGCGGGCGCGGCGCGATCCGGCGGCACACAAGCGGCTGATCCTGCTGGCGACCAGCGCGATCATGGGCGGACCCTATCAGCGCTGGTGGGGCCACGCGATCGATCAGGTGACCGGGACCGGACCGTTCAATACCTGGGCGCACCTCTATACCGGGATGAACGTGCTGATGATCGTGGCGGCGGGCTATGACCTGGTCACCCGCGGCGCGCTGCACCGGATCTACCGCATCGCGATCCCCTTGCTGGTGGCCGGGCAGTTCGCGACAATCGCGATCTGGTACAGCGGCTGGTGGCCACCACTTGTCCGCAGCGTGCTGGGGATTCCGCCGGTTTAGCCCGCGTGGGTTATCTGCAGGGCCAGGTCTTGATGAAATAGTCGGCGAAAGCCGTTTTCAGCGACGTGGCGGGGCGGACAGCCGGGGCATACGTGTTGAGGTGGGCGATCAGCTGGTTGGAATTGATCGTGCTCCCCTTTGGCGGACAGCTGCTCGGTCGACCCTGGGTGCGCTCCGCCTCTAGCCGCTTCCTGTAGGTCTCGCCAGCGGCCATGCCCTCGGCCTTGAGTACCTTTATGTCCGATGAAAGCAGCGCCATCATCCCCTTGGCCTTCAGGCCATCGACTTTGGCAAGGAACGTGGCGACGGTCATGTCGCCAGGTGCCGCCAAGGCCGGTGTGGCCAGCATTGCTGCCGCAGCCAGAAGAGTCATCGTCGGTACGCGCATTGGATTCTCCAGACAAAGTCGTGAACGCGCCTTGACCGCGCCAAGCTGTCAAGACCATGAACGGGGCGCTGCATAGGGGAGCTTGCACGTGACCGGAACCGGGGAAGTGATTGGTAGCATTGCCGAGGGTTCATTGGCTGCCCGCGCCGTCGAACCGACCCATGGCGAAGCGGGCGACGGCCACAGCCATGAAAGCGCCTGCCTCAATTGCGGCACGGCGCTGATCGGCAGCCATTGCCACATGTGCGGCCAGGCAGCACATGTCCACAAGACCCTGGGTGCATTCTTTCACGACCTGCTCCACGGGGTCTTTCATTTCGAAGGCAAGATCTGGCGCACCCTGCCGATGCTGGCGTGGAAGCCGGGCAAGCTGACCCGCGAATATATCGACGGGCGCCGCGCCAGCTACGTCAGCCCAATCGCGCTGTTCCTGTTCAGCGTGTTCCTGATGTTTGCCGTGGTGAAGCAGTTCGCCGGGGAATTCGATCCCGGCAATATCGTCAAGATTAACGGCAAGACCGTCAACCAGGGGATGCCCTTGCAGGAAAAGCGGCTTGCCGATCTGAAGGCGCAGCGCGCTGCGTTGGTCGCGCGCGGGGAGTCCACCTCGGCGGTCGATGGCCAGATTGCGGGCCAGGAGCAGGCGCTGGAAGTCATGCGGCAGGTCAAGGACGCGCGGTTCGAAGACGCCAAGGTGCAAAGCGACATTCCGGCGGTCGACAAGGCGCTCAAGCAGATGAAGGCCAACCCCGCGCTCGTGATCTACAAGCTGCAGAACACCGCCTACAAGTTCAGCTGGGCGCTGATCCCGATCTCGGTGCCCTTCGTGTGGCTGCTGTTCCCCTTCAGCCGCCGCTTCGGGATCTACGACCACACCGTGTTCGTCACCTATTCGCTGTGCTTCATGACCCTGCTGACAGTCGTCTTCACGCTGGGCGTGGTGGTTGGCGCGCCGGGACTGGCGGCGGTCGCCATGCTGGTTCCGCCGCTGCACATGTACCGCCAGCTGCGCGGCACCTACGGAGTTGGCCGGTTTGGTGCGGCGTGGCGAACCGCGGTATTGCTGTTCGTCGCGCTGGCCGCGATGATCCTCTTTGCCCTGCTGATCCTCGCCGAGACAGCCGCCTGACAGCTTAGCCGCGTTCGCGCGCCGAGGCTCCGGCAAAGCGCTTGCCGGCCTTGGGGATCGACGATCCGCGCACCGGGACGGGACGCATGGCATCGCCCTTAGGCAGGTCGGGACGGTCGATCTTGCCGTCCTTGATCAGCTCGTCGATCTCGTCACCGGTCAGGGTTTCGTATTCAAGCAGCGCCTGGGCCAGCTGGTGCAGCTTTTCGGCATTGCCCTTGAGGATGTCCTGGGCGCGCTTGTGCCCGCCTTCGACCAGCGCCTTGATCTCGGCATCGATCAACTTGTTGGTCTCGGCCGATTGCATCGTGCGCTGCGACGAGCCGTAGCCGAGGTAACCCTCTGACTGCTCTTCGTACTGCAGCGGACCGAGTTTGTCCGACATGCCCCAGCGGGTGACCATGTTGCGCGCCAGCGACGTTGCCTGCTGGATGTCCGACGACGCGCCGGACGACACCTTGTCATGGCCGAAGATTATTTCTTCCGCCACGCGCCCGCCCATCGCCACCGCCAGCTGCGCGTGCATCTGGTCGCGGTGATAGGAATAGCGGTCGCGTTCGGGCAGGCGCACCACCATGCCCAGCGCGCCGCCGCGCGGGATGATCGTCGCCTTGTGGATCGGATCGCTGGCCGGCTCGAACACCGAAACCAGGGCATGGCCCGCCTCGTGATAGGCGGTCATCTTCTTTTCCTCGTCGGTCATGACCATCGAGCGGCGCTCCGCCCCCATCATGACCTTGTCCTTGGCATCCTCGAACTCCTGCCGGGCGACCAGGCGCTTGTTGCGCCGGGCAGCAAGCAGGGCAGCCTCGTTGACCAGGTTGGCCAGGTCTGCACCCGAAAAGCCGGGGGTGCCGCGGGCGATGGTCCGTGCCTCGACATCAGGGGCCAACGGCACCTTCTTCATATGCACTTCAAGGATCTTCTCGCGCCCCTCGATATCGGGCAGCGGCACCACCACCTGCCGGTCGAAGCGGCCCGGGCGCAGCAACGCCGGATCGAGCACGTCGGGACGGTTGGTCGCGGCGATGATGATGATGCCTTCGTTGGCCTCGAATCCGTCCATTTCGACCAGCAGTTGGTTTAGCGTCTGCTCGCGCTCGTCGTTGGAATTGCCCAGGCCGTGGCCGCGATGGCGCCCGACCGCGTCGATTTCGTCGATGAAGACGATGCACGGCGCGTTCTTCTTGGCCTGCTCGAACATGTCGCGCACGCGGCTGGCGCCGACGCCGACGAACATCTCGACGAAATCCGAACCCGAAATGGTGAAGAACGGCACGCCCGCTTCACCGGCGATCGCGCGGGCCAGCAGGGTCTTGCCGGTACCGGGCGAGCCGACCAGCAGCGCGCCCTTGGGGATTTGCCCGCCGAGCTTGGAAAAGCGGTGCGGATCCTTGAGGAAGTCGACGATCTCCTCAAGCTCCTCGCGCGCTTCGTCGATCCCGGCGACGTCGGCAAAGGTCACCCGGCCCTGCTTTTCGGTCAGCATCTTGGCCTTACTTTTGCCAAAACCCATCGCGCCCGAACCGCCGCCCTTCTGCAGCTGGCGCATGGCGAAAAAGGCCAGCGCGATCAGCAGGACGAACGGCAGGATGTTGAACAGAAGAGCGAACAGGATATTGCCCTGCTCGGGCGCCTTGCCTTCATACTTCACGCCCTTGTCCTGCAGCAGCTGCTGCAACGAGGCGTCGTTGGGCACGGCGACGGTCGAGAAGGTCTCGCCGGTCTTGAGCTTGCCGGTGATCTTGTTTTCACCGACTTCGACCGAGGTGACAGAACCTTCGGCAACCTTGGTGCGGAAATCCGAATAGGGCAGCTGCTGCGCCGCAACCTCGGTGCGCGAATTGAAAAGCGAGACCACCGAGAGCAGGACCAGGAAGACCCCGCCCCAGATCAGGAGGTTCTTGACCCACGGGTTGCCGCTGGGCTGTTCGTCATTCATGCGCGCAGATCCTTTTGCTCCCGCCAATGTAGGCGGGGACCGATGAATCGCAAGTTCACGAAAGGGGAAACTCTGATCGGGAAAGCCGATCAGGACGTAAGTTCTTCGATCCTGTGATGCGGAAGCAGCTTCCACGCGGCGATCAGCAGCACAACGTGGGCAAGTTCGACCACCATCGGCACCGGCCAGCCGGGATAGGTGCCGTCAACTGCCAGGCTGATGGCACGCACCGCTACCGCGGTGCCCATCAGCGCCGCGGGAACCAGCAGCAGGTCGGCATTGCGGCGCCAGGCCCCGATCATCATGCTGATAGCGATCACGCCGAAAAAGGCGGCAAAATCGGCGCGCAGCGTCGACAGCCCCTGCGCGCCGGTGGCTGCCAGGCCAAAACCGGGCGCCGTGCCCTGGGGGTTGAACAGGAAGTTCAGCCCCATGAACAGATCGAACAGGCCGAACAGGAAGACCAGAATGGTCAGTATCACGCGCATCGCAAACAACTCCCGTTAACCCGGACTTAGCCTTTGTGGCGCAGGAAAACCCTGATGCAAAGCCTGTTGCGTGAAGGGCTGGGGAATTGCACAAGCTGGTGGCCATGAACGGGCCAAGGATCCTCTTGATCGTCGGGGGCGGCATTGCTGCCTACAAGGCGTGCGAACTCGTCCGGCTGATCCGCCGCAATGGCGGAGAGGTGACCTGCGTGCTGACGTCAGGCGGGGCGCAATTCGTCACCCCGATGACACTGGCGGCCCTTTCCGAAAATCCGGTGCATACGACGCTGTGGGATCTGACCGCCGAGCTTGAGATGGGCCACATCCAGCTGTCGCGCGCCGCCGACCTGATCGTGGTCTGCCCGGCGACGGCCAACCTGATGGCCAAGATGGTCCAGGGCATTGCCGACGACCTGGCCACCACGCTGCTGCTGGCGACCGACAAGCCGGTCCTGGCCGTTCCCGCGATGAACGTGAAGATGTGGGAACATGCTGCCACGCAGGACAATGTCCGCACCTTGATGGAACGCGGCGTCGCCGTGCTCGATCCTGACGAGGGGCCGATGGCCTGCGGCGAATATGGCCCGGGCCGCCTGCCCGAACCGGTCGCGGTGTGGAATGCGGTGTGCCAGATGCTCAGCCTGGAAGCGCTGGCCCTGCCCGCGCCCGAGCCGCAGCTCGACCTGGGCGATCCCGATTTCGAGGCCATAGCGCAGTCTGTCGATACCGGGCTGGGTGGTCTGGCGGGCAGTCTGATCAAGCGCAGCACGACCTCGCGCAGGGTCTTTGGCGAAGATGAAGACGCGGATGCTGACGATGCGATCCCGCATGTCAGCCTTGAGGATATTCCTGCTCCGGAAGAGACCCCGCCGGCCGAAGTGCTGCTGGCGGCGCCGATCCTGTCAAAGAAGGGCCGGGCCAAGTCCGCCCCGCCGACCGATCCCGATGCGATCAACCACACCGTCACCGGCCAGGCCGCGCCCGAGCCGATCAAGGGCGACAGCTTCGAAGGCAGTGCGCTGGCCGATGCGCTGGTGGAAGATCCCCTGTTTGGCCAGCCCGACTTTGCCGGGAACGATGCCTTCGCCGCGATCAGTGACCGGCTGGAAGGCAAGCACGTGCTGGTCACCGCCGGGCCGACGCACGAGCCGATCGATCCGGTGCGCTACATCGCCAATCGCTCCAGCGGCAAGCAGGGCTATGCCATCGCCGCCGCGGCCGCCCGGCTGGGTGCGCGGGTTACGCTGGTGTCAGGTCCGGTGGCGCTGGAATGTCCGCCGGGGGTCGACCGGGTGTTCGTCGAAACCGCGATCCAGATGGCCGATGCGGTCAAGGCGGCGCTGCCCGCCGATGCCGCGATCATGGTTGCCGCCGTGGCCGACTGGCGCACCACCGAAGTGTCGGGCGAAAAGATGAAGAAGCGCGGCAGCGCCCCGCCGGCGCTGCGCCTGACCGAAAATCCGGATATCCTGGCCTCGGTCGCGTCCAGCCCGAAGCGGCCCAAGCTGGTCGTCGGCTTCGCGGCTGAGACCGAGAAGGTGCTCGACCACGCCAAGGACAAGCGCAAGCGCAAGGGCGCCGACTGGATCGTCGCCAATGACGTTTCGGGGGACGTGATGGGCGGCGCGGTCAATGCGGTGCATATCATCAGCGATGCGGGTGTCGAAAGCCTTCCCGAAATGGCAAAGGAAGCGGTGGCTGCCAACCTGCTGGAAAGAATCGCCGATGTCCTTGCCCCCGTCCCAGAATCCGTCGATTCCGATCCTGCTTAAGCGCCTGCCGCACTTCGAGGGGCTGGAGCTGCCGGCCTATGCCACCGAAGGCGCCGCCGGGATGGACGTGCTGGCGGCGGAGGATGTGACGCTGGCGCCGGGCGGGCGCCATGCCGTCGCAACCGGTTTTGCCGTGGCGATTCCCCAGGGGTTCGAGATCCAGGTGCGGCCGCGCTCGGGCCTGGCGCTGAAGCACGGGATCACCGTGCCCAATACCCCCGGCACGATCGACAGCGACTATCGCGGCGAATTGAAGGTCATCCTGATCAATCACGGTACCGAAGACTTTGCGGTCCGCCGCGGCGACCGGATCGCCCAGCTGGTGCTTGCTCCGGTGACCCGCGCTACCTGGCTCAAGGTCGATGAGCTTGACGAGACAGCTCGGGGCGAGGGCGGCTTCGGATCGACCGGAGGGGTGGTTGCGCTGGGGAACTGACGCAAAAAGGGCGGGCCGTTGCCGGACCCGCCCCTTTGCTGCGCTGTCAGCCTTGCGTCTTAGCGCTTGGTCTTCTTTTCCGGAGCGACCGAGATGCGCACCGTTTCACCCGAATTGCCGGGGAAGCCGGTGAACATCGCCTCGACCAGGTTGGGGACCAGGTAAGGCAGACGGTTCGAAACCGATGCGGCTTCGGCCTTGCCTTCGAACAGGCGCTGGCCATCGCCCTTGCGGTCGATCTTCAGGCTGATCCCGCTGGTGTAGACGGTGTAGCTTTCATAGCCGTCATCGAAGAACGGATCGTACCAGCCGTAACCCCAAGCGCGGCCCGGGCGATAGAACGGGCTGTAGAAGTTGCGATAGCCATAGCCGCCGTACCACGGACCCCAGAACGGATCGCGGCCGAAGCTGCTGCGGGTCACCTTCTCGCGGCCCTTATCGACCCCATAGTCGAAGCGGACCAGCAGGTTGGCCTGTTCCGGGCTGGCCGGGGTGTAGCCCAGCTTGACCATCTGGCCTTCGACCAGGCGAGCGTATTGTGAGAACTCAAGCCCGCCGGCCAGCGCGGCATCGTCGGCCACGACCGCAAAGGTCTGCCCCTGCGGCGCCGGCAGCTGGCTCTGGAAGCGGGAGACCTTGGCGTTGAAGGGCTGCGCACAGGCAGCCAGTGCCGCAAGGGCAATTGGCACCAGGGCCATTTTGACCCACCGCGCCAGCTTGGAATTATCGTATGACATCGAGCCAGTCCTTCCTGGGGCCAACCGCGCGAATCGACGACGGACGGCGAAAAGAGTAGAATTGCCGGTGGTTTGCACCAGGTCGGCTTAATCGTGGTTGAATGGTGCCATATCCGCGGTGAATGCCGCGATCCGCAACGTTATCCTTTCCTTATCACAGCTGTGCAATCTTTCTGACATTGCAAGGTGGGGGGAAGGCCCATGTCGTATTCTGTCGCTGACAAATCGCGGATCGGGCGCTCCGGTTACTGGACTGCATTCGTCATCAATATTTTTGCCGTAGTCGGCCTGCTGGGGGGCTGCGTCGTTGCGGCGATCAGTGGCCATATCGCCGTCGCGGTGCTGTGCTTCCTGCTGGTCGTGCCGGTCGGGATCTATTTCCGTGTCGTGATGATGCGCCGCTGCCGTGACATCAACTGGCCCGCATTTCTGCCCTGGGTACTGCTTGGTGCCGGCATCCTGGCCAACCTGGCGCGGGCGTCGCAAGGGGTTGAAGGCCTGCGCAATCCCAGCGCCGGGATCCCCACGCTGCTGGTCGGTCTGATCGACTTCGGCTTCATGATCACGATCGGCTGCATCGATAGCAAGGACCGCGCCGGCGATTATGTCCGCCAGTTCTATGACGATGACGATCAGCCGATCACACCACAAGCGGCCCCGCAGGCCGCGGCGCGGATGCCCGGGGGCTACGATGCCGATGCGGCCAGTGCCCAGCGCGCGATGCTATCGGGCCGCGAACAGGAAGAAGCCGGATGGGATGCCGCCATCGCCCGCGCGCTCGAAGTGCGCCAACAGGGCGGCGGCGAGGATTCGCATCGCCCGGTAGCGCCTCCGGTGCACCGTCCGGCACCTGCCCTGCAGCGTCCTGCCGGCGGGTTTGGCCGCAGAGTCGTCTAGACGCAGGGTGGTCTAGAAGCGCACCAGGCCGAGCGCCGCATACGCCGCAGTCAGTGTCGGCGCGGCCAGTTCGCGGGCTTTCAGCGCACCCTTGGCAAGGATCGCGTCGAGCGATTCGCGATCGGCGCGCAGATCGAGGAAGCGCGCGTTGATCGGCGCCAGGCTTTCGACCAGCAGTTCGCCCAGCGCCGGCTTGAACCGGCCGAAGCCTTCGCCGCCGAACTGGCCGAGCACGGCGTCCACGCTCTGCCCGCTCATCGCGGCATAGATGCCCACAAGGTTGGCAGCCTCGGGCCGGCCGTCCAGCCCGCCCTTGTCCGAGGGCAGCGGCTCGGGATCGGTCTTTGCCTTCTTGACCTTCTGCATGATCGCATCGGCATCGTCGGTCAGGTTGATCCGGCTCATGTCGCTGGGATCGCTTTTCGACATCTTCGCCGATCCATCCCGCAGGCTCATGATCCGGGCCGCTTCGGGCGGGATGATCGGTTCGGGCAGGGTGAACACCGGCGCCGCTTCGGAGGCGAAGTCGTTGTTGAACTTCTGCGCGATGTCGCGCGCCAGCTCGAGGTGCTGCTTCTGGTCGTCGCCGACCGGGACGTGGGTCGCCTGGTACAGCAGCACGTCGGCGGCCTGCAGCACCGGATAGGTGAACAGCGCGACGCTGGCTCCTTCGCGGTTCTTGCCGGCCTTGTCCTTCCACTGCGTCATCCGGTTGAGCCAGCCCATCCGCGCGGTGCCGTTGAGCAGCCATTGCAGTTCGGCATGGGCCGGCACCTGGGCCTGGTTGAACAGCACCGAGCGGTCGGGATCGATCCCGCAGGCGACCAGCGCGGCAACCATTTCGCGGGTATTCTCACCCAGCTCGGCCGGAACGTGGGGCTGGGAAATGGCGTGAAGATCGGCCAGGAAATACAGGCTCTGCCCGCCGCCGGCGGTCACCTCGTCCTGCATCTTCACCCAGTTGCGGATCGCCCCCAGGTAATTGCCCAGGTGCAGGTTGCCGGTCGGCTGGATGCCGGAAACGATACGCATTGCAGTGTCCCTGTCGGTCAGGCGGCCTTGCGCCGCAGCAGCAGTTTGATGTCCTCGCGGGTGAAGGCCCCAAGGACGAAAGTGGCGAGCGCATAGACAATCATGCCCGTGCTGACCAGCACTCCAAGCGTCGCGATCCGCGCCCACCAGGTGCCGTGGGTATAGGGCATGATCCAGCCTTGCGCCGCCCACAGCACGCCGCCCATCGCCAATGCCGCCAGCGCCAGCCGCCAGGCCCGGCGCTTCAACCGCGCATCGGAGGCGAAGTGTCCGCGCTTGGCCAGCGTGGCGTAGAGCATCCAGACGTTGACGGTGGAGGCGATTGCCGTGGCCAGCGGCGGGCCCATGTGCTGCAAGGGCACGATCAGCGCCAGGTTGAGCACCAGATTGACCGCCATCGAGATCAGCGCATAACGCACCGGCGTCTTGGTATCGTGGCGGGCGTAGTATCCCGGGGTCAGGACCTTGACCAGGATGTAGCTGGGCAGCCCGACCGAGAAGGCGGCCAGCGCCTGGGCGGTGAAATGGACGTCTTGCGGCGTATAGCGGCCATAGCCGAACAGCGCCGCGGCAATCGGCTCGCCGCACAGTACCAGCGCGGTGGTGGCGGGCAGGGTCAGCAGCAGCGCCAGTTCCATCCCGCGGTTTTGCGTTTCCAGCGCCTGGGCTTCTTCGCCTGCGCCCAATTGGCGCGAGATCAGCGGCAGCAGGACGGTGCCAAGTCCAATCCCGATCAGCCCCAGGGGCAACTGGTTGAGCCGGTCGGCCATGTAGATGTAGGTCACCGAACCGTGCGCCAGCAGCGAGGCGGCCAGCGCGGTCGAGATCACCAGGTTGATCTGCACCGCCCCGGCCCCGGCGGCAGCGGGCCAGATCAGTTTCAGCAGATTGCGCACTTCGGGCGTCAGGCGCGGGCGGCGCAGCTTCAGGCTGACCCCGTTGGCACGGCAGGCCCAGGCCAGCCAGATCAGCTGGAGCAGACCCGATACCGACACCGCGATCGCCTGGTTGCGCGCAGTGAACAGCGGCTCGTGGCTGTGGAACAGCAGCAGCGCGGCGATGAGCGTCAGGTTGAGCAGGATCGGCGCGGCGGCGTTGACCCAGAACTTGTGCAGCGAATTGAGGATCCCGCCGAGCAGCGAGACCAAGCTGATGAACAGCAGATAGGGGATCGTCCAGCGCGATAGTTCGACCGCGAAGGCGAATTGCGCGGCGCTGATCCCGTTGAACTTGCCCGACAGCGCCAGCGTCACCGGCCAGGCGAAGATCTCGAGCAGCAGGGTCATCACCAGCAAGACCGGCAGCAGAACGGCCAGTGCCGCTTCGGCAAAGGCGATCCCGTCCCTCAGCCCCTGTCCGTCAGGATCGGCGACCTTCTTATTGAACAGCGGGATGAAGGCCGAAGAGAACGCCCCCTCGGCAAACAGCGCACGGAACATGTTGGGCAGGCGGAACGCGACCAGGAACGCGTCGGAAGCGAAACTTGCCCCCAGATAGCGGCTGAACAGGCTGTCGCGGACCAGGCCGAGCAGACGGCTGGCCAGGGTCAGCCCGCCGATCGACCCGAGCGCCTTGGCCAGGTTCATCGATCAGCCTGCCCGGCCAGCCTGTTGTCGGCGCGTTGGTTCAATTGGTCGCAGCGCCTTCGGCCGCTTCGCTCTGCGCGTCCTGCTGGGCCTGCAGCTGCTGCACGTAGAGGCCGTTGAAATCGATCGGCTCGAGCAGGAACGGCGGGAAGCCGGCATCGCGCACGGCGTCCGAGACGACGCGGCGGGCGAAGGGGAACAGGATCCGCGGCGCTTCGGCATAGGTAAAGGCGTGCATCGAGACTTCGTCGAGATTGCGCATGCCGACCAGGCCGGCATAGGTCAGGTCGACGATGAAGGCGGTACCGGCTTCGCACTTCGAGGTGATGTCGATCTTCAGCGCGACCTCGCTCACTTCCTCGCTCAGCTGGCGGGCGCTGATGTTGAACTGGACGTCGATCTGCGGCGGATCCTGCCACTGGAAGGCGTCGGGTGCGTTGGGATTTTCGACCGAAAGATCGCGCACATACTGCGAGATGATCCCGGCAACCGGGGCAGTATCGGCACCGTTGGGAACGGGCGTTTCGAGGCCAAGGTCGGTGATGATGCTGCCGTCGTCGGACATTGTCTGGGCTTTCCGCAAAAATGGTTGAATCTCGGCGGCGCGCCTAGCACTGCGCCCCCGGTGCGGCAACGGCAAAGCGCCAGCGGTGCAATGCACCCCGTGCCATTGCGCAAAAGCCACGCCTTCGACGCAAAAATTGCACGTCAGGGGGCGTCCACGCGTTGTTCATTTGTCAATGTTACCTATCTCTGGCTAGACTGCATTGCCTAGACCGCAGCGTGCAGCTCTTTTTGGGCGGTAAGGACCGGATTCGTGGACAAGACCGTAGAGATCGTCATTCTGGCCATGGTGGCAGCTTTTCTGGGGCTGCGGCTCTATTCCGTGCTGGGCCGCCGCGCCGAGCATGAAGAGCGTCCCGTCCAGCCCCGGTTTGAGCCCAAGGGCGATCCCGCGCCGCGCCCGCTGACGCCGGAACTCAACGGCGGTACCGCGGCTGGCTTGCCGCCGCGCGCTCTGGTGCCGGGCGTAACCCCGGCGATCGAGCGTGGCCTCAAGGAAATTTCCGCGGCCGACCGCCGCTTTGACACGCTGGCCTTCATCGACAGCGCCAAGTCGGCGTACCGCATGGTGCTGGAAGCGTTCTGGAAAGGTGACCGCGAGGCACTGGCGCACCTGTGCGACGCCGATGTGCTGGCCGATTTCAACACTGCGATCGACGCGCGTGAGGCTGCGGGCGAAAAGCTCGACAACCGTCTGGTGCGGATCGAGGAGGCGACGATCGTTGCTGCCACGTTCAAGGCACCGGTGGCGCGGATAACGGTCCGCTTCCTGGCGGACATTGCGGCAGTGACCCGCAATGCCGAAGGCGTGATGATCGCCGGCTCGCTCGACGATGCGATCGAGGCGCGCGACATGTGGACCTTCAGCCGCAATACAACGGCTACAAGCCCGGACTGGCTGCTCGACGAAACCGACGAGGGCTAATCCGGCATGATGCGGCTGCCCTTGCGCCGGCTGGCTGCAGTTCTTTCGATTGCGCTGCTTGCCGGATGCGGACGGATCATTCCGGAACCGCGTACGCCGCCGCCTGTTGTTGCTCCGCCGCCCAAGGTCACGCTGCCACAGCCGGCCTTTACCAGTGCGGTTTTGCTCGGTCTGTCGGCAGGGCCGGCGCTGGCCTCGCTCAATCCCGCCGCAGACGATGCTGCCGGTGCCCTGGTGTCTTTCCGCGAAAGCTGCGGGCGCTTGACCAGCCGAACCGATACCTCCGGACTGACCCGGCCCGAGGACTGGAAGCCGGCCTGCTCCGCGGCCGCCGGATGGCAGGGTAGTGCAACGCAATTCTTCGCCACCTGGCTCGAACCGGTCCGGGTCGGCGACGGCAAGGCCTTCGTTACCGGCTATTACGAGCCTGAGATCAGCGGTGTGCGCACCCGTCAGCCAGGCTTCGATGTGCCGGTTTACAAGCTCCCGCCCGATCTGGTCCGCGCCCGCGCAGAGGATGCCCTGCCGACCGAGAAGGGCACCCAGCCGCTGGGCCGTTATGACGAAACCGGCGCCTTCGTGCCCTATTACGACCGTGCCGCGATCGAGGACGGTGCGCTGGCCGGCAAGGGCCTGGAAATCGCCTGGGCGGCCGATCCGGTCGAGATGTTCTTCCTCCAGATCCAGGGATCCGGACGCCTCCGCGCGCCTGACGGCACGATCATGCGGATCGGCTATGCCGGGCAGAACGGCCTGCCCTATACCGGGATCGGCAGCGTGATGCGCGAGCGCGGCCTGCTTGGCACCGAACCCGGCCAGTATTCCGGATCGATGCAGGGGATCATGCAATACATCCGCGAACATCCCGCCGAGGGCAAGGCGCTGATGCGCGAGAACCAGAGCTTCGTGTTCTTCAAGGAACTGACCAGCGACGGGCCGCTGGGCGCGCTGGGCGTTCCGGTGCGGGCGAAGAACAGCGTCGCGACCGACCCGGCGTTCGTCCCGCTGGGCGCGCCGGTGTGGCTGGCTCTTGACCGGCCCGAAGCCAGCGGGCTGTGGATCGCGCAGGATACCGGCGGCGCGATCAAGGGCGCCAACCGATTTGACACGTTCTGGGGCGCGGGAACCGAAGCGCGACAGGTCGCCGGGGGGATGAGCGGGCGCGGCGATGCCGTGCTGCTGCTGCCCAAAGGAACGCTAGCGCGCCTCAAAAGCCAATGACCATGCGCCCCCCGCGCGGTCTGAGTGCCGAAGAGGCTGAGCTTTGGCGCCGTGTGGCTCGGACAGTTACGCCATTGCCCCGCGACTCGCGCCCATCGGTGAGCGAAATCGCCGAAGCGCCCCCGCATGTTCCAAACCCGCCAAAGGCGATGCCCAGGCCGGAAAAGCCGGCAAAGTCGGCGCCTGCGCAGCGCCTGCCGGACCCGCGCCCGCAGCCCCGTCCGCTGGACCGCCACGGGCTCGACGGATCGTGGGAACGCAAATTGCAGAGCGCTGCGATCCAGCCCGATTTCACCCTCGACTTGCACGGCCATTCGCTCGACGCGGCCCATGCCCGGCTCGATTACGGACTGGCGCAGGCGGCAGCGATGGGGGCGCGGCTGGTGCTGGTCATCACCGGCAAGCCGCGCCCGGTCGAGGCTGCCGATCGCGGTGAACGGCGCGGGGCGATCCGGGCCAAGCTGCTCGATTGGCTCGCCGCCGGCCCGCACGCCAGCCGCATCGCCGCAGTGCGCGGCGCGCACCAGCGCCACGGCGGCGCGGGCGCGGTCTATGTGGTCATGAAAAAGCCGCGCTGAACCCGAAGGTCCAGCGCGGCGAGGTATTTCGCGTGCGGCGGCACCAGGCCGCCGCGCACGGGGAGGATTGCCCTAGAACTTGACCCCGACAGTGACCTGCCAGGTGCGCGGATCACCGAAGTAGACGGTCTGGATATTGCCGACCGAGCTGAATTCCTGCCCATCGGTCTTGTACAGCGCATCGCTGACGTTCTTGACCATGCCGCGCAGGTAGAACTTGTCGAAATCGACCTGGGCATAGACGTTGCCCACCGCATAGCCGTCCTCGAACAGGCCGGGGCGGTTGTCGACCGAGAGCCAGTGCTTGTCGACGAAGCGGATGTCGCCGCCCAGCGCCAGGCTGGCGCTGTCACCGATCGGGAAGCGCTGTTCGGCCCCGGCGCGGAAGGTGATCGGCGGGGCAAAGGCCGGCTGGCAGACGATCTTGGTGCCGGTGGGATTGCACGAGAACGCCGGCGCGCGGCGACCGTCGTTGAATTCGAGGTATTTGGCATCGAGATAGCCCATCGAAGCGGTCAGCGTCATGCCGCTCCACGGGCGGACCATGCCTTCGAATTCGATCCCCTGGATGCGCAGCTTGCCGGCGTTGAGCACGGGGAAGCTGCCCCCGGTCAATCCCGTGTTGCCGCCGCCGACGCGGGCCTGGAAATCCTTGTAGTCGCTGCGGAAGACATCCGCCGCAACCGACACGCGGCCATCGGCGAAAGTGCCCTTGAACCCGGCTTCATAGGTCCAGACGTTTTCCGGCTTGAAGGTGGTGACCAAAACGTTGCTGCCGCCGACCGACTGGGTCAGATCACCCAGGCTGTTGGCGCGGCCGTTGAACCCGCCCGACTTGAAGCCGCGGCTGGCCGATACGTAGAACAGCGTGTTCTCGGTCGGCTTGTAGCTGAGCGAGGCCATCGGCGTCCACGCATCGAAACTGACCGACTGCACGGTGTTGTACGGTGCGGGCAGGCTGTTGGGGAAGGTGAAGGTCGATACGATGATCGGCGTCGCGCCGAGGCTGGTGGTCGCCGTGGTGGTGCGGAAGTATTCCTTGGTCTCGTGCGTGTAGCGCAGCCCGGCGGTGAGCGAGAGCTGGTCGGTCAGGGCATAGGTCAGCTGGCCGAAGGCGGCGTAGCTCTTGGTGTCCTGCTCGTCATCGATCGTGCGGATGAAGTTGAGCGGGGTCCCGACATAGCGCAGGTACGAGTTGGCATAGGCTTCCTGGTGCGAGTTGATATGCTCGTTGAGGTAGTAGGCCCCCAGCACGCCCTTCAATTTGTCGGCGGTCAGTTTGAGCTGCACTTCCTGGCTGAACTGGTGCTGGCGCACATCGACGAAGACGTCGCCGAGCTGGGCCTGGGTGGCGTCGATATCGACATAGTTCTTCGACAGCAGGCGGCGATAGGCGGTGATCGAGCTCAGCTGCACACTGTCGTTCAGATCGATGTTGATCGTCCCCGACACGCCCCAGTGATCGAGCTGCTGGCCCTTGCCCGGGCCGAAGCTGGTCGAGGCCTTGTAATCGTAGGGGCCATAGGGTTCGGCCGCGCCGATCACGAAGGGGGTCGCCGCGGTGAAAGTCGCGTTGTAATCGAACCCGATCAGCGGCGCGGTGGCATAGCCCAGGGTCAGGTCGTTGCGCTGCTTGGTGTAATCGGCCGACAGCACCAGTTCGACGCTGTCCGACGCCTTGGCCCGCAGGATCCCGCGGCCAACCGCGTTGTTGCGGTCGTTGTACTTCTTGCCGGTCAGCGGATCGGTGACGATCCCGTCGCGGTTGTCATAGATCCCGGCCAGCGACAGTGCGACCGATCCGGGGACCAGCGGGGCGCTGATATAGCCCTTGGCGGTGGTCTCGTTGTAATCGCCATAGGTGAAGGCGGCTTCGCCCTTCAGCGTGTCGTAGTCGGGCTTCTTGGCGACGACGTTGAGCGCGCCGCCGATGGTGTTCTTGCCATAGAGCGTGCCCTGCGGCCCGCGCAGCACTTCGACCCGCTGGACGTCGAACAGGTTGAGCAGCGCGCCCTGGATGCGGCTGAAATAGACCCCGTCGACATAGATGCCGACCGCCGGATCGAAGGTCTGCAACGCGTCGGGCTGGCCGATCCCGCGGATGAACAGGTTGGCCGAGCTCGACGAACCGCGGCCCTGGACGACGTTGAGGTTGGGCACCGCGCCCTGGATCCCGGCGAGGGTGTTGGCGCCCTGCTTTTCGAGCTGGGCCTGGGCCAGCGCGGTGATCGCGATCGGCACGTCGGTGATCTTTTCCTCGATCCGGCGGGCGATGACGACGATCGGGGCGCCTTCATCGGCGGCGGTATCGGCATCGGCCGGCGCGTCCTGCGCGAGGGCGGGCATGGCGGTCAGGCTGACCATGGCGCTGGCGATCAGCGAGGCGCGGCAAAGCAGGGTGTGCGCGTTCATCGGGGTTCCTCTCCCTTGAAAGTCCTGTGACGGGCCTAGCGGACCTGCCATCTGACTCGCCTTATATAAAAGTTGAACCAACTTTCAACTTGGTTATGCTTGCACTTCGGATCGGAAGCAGGAATGGTGCGGGAACGTGGCGGAAAAGTCACAGAGCGGCGCGGCTGACGCTGCCAAGGGGAAGGGACGCGGGGTGGACGCCAGCAGTGTTGCACAGCCGCGCGTGCCGCGCACCGAACGCGGGCGGCGCACCCAGCGCGCGATCCTCGACGCGGCTGCGGCGGAATTCGGCGAGCGCGGGTTTCACGACAGCTCGATCGTCTCGATCACGATCCGCGCCGGGGTCGCGCTGGGCAGCTTCTACACCTATTTCGAATCGAAGGAGGCGCTGTTCAAGGCGCTGGTCCAGGACATGAGCGGCCGGGTCCGCGATCAGGTCGCCCCGGTCCTGCGCGGCCACAGCGGCAGCGCGATCGCGGCCGAAGGCGTGGCGCTCGAGGCCTTCCTGCGCTTCGCCCGCGAGCACAAGGAAATCTACCGGATCATCGACGAGGCCGAATTCGTCGCCCCCGAAGACTGGCGCGCGCACTACCTCAACACCGCGGCGCGCATCCTCGAACGCCTGCAGGCCGCGCGCGCCAAGGGCGAGCTGGGCGTCGAGCCGAGCGAGGTCCACGCCTGGGCGATCATGGGGATGAACGTGTTCCTCGGCCTGCGCTTCGGGGTGATGGATGGGCAGGCCGATCTGGGCGAAGTGGCACGCGAGGCGAACGCGTTGCTGAAGGATGGATTGGGGTAACGTTAGGTCAGGTTGTACCAGCACCCTTGTCGTAAATGTATAGCGTGACGGCTGAAGGTTCTGCATTTGCCCAGACAATTGCGTCCTGCAGGCTTACATTCTCCAACTGCTCATAGGTTAAGTCACTGCTTGACGGTTCCTGTTGATCACTGTCTTCGCAAGCATTGTCGTGCGACGTCGCTTCAATGATGGCATTGATTTTGCGCCAGCGCAGCGGATGCTTCCGTCGGTCGATAATGTTGAAGATCATTTTGATTTCCCGTCACGCTTGAACGATCCTAATCGATCCTCTCCGTTTTTGCGAAGCAGAAACGGGAAGGTGGCAGACGCTGCAAGCGGGTGACGGAGGGGTCTTAATGCTGGAGTCTCCACCCTTCCATCTCGGCTTCGCCGATCCACCTCACCATTTGCGACATGCGTCGAAATTGGAGAGGGGCTAATCCACTTGGCCTCCAACCCAACCCCAGCTAAGCGCCCACCACCATGTCCAACCGCCGCACCTTCGCCATCATCTCGCACCCCGACGCGGGCAAGACCACGCTGACCGAGAAGCTGCTGCTGCAGGGCGGGGCGATCCATCTGGCGGGTGAGGTCAAGGCGCGCGGCGCGGCGCGGCGGGCGCGGTCGGACTGGATGAAGATCGAGCAGCAGCGCGGGATTTCGGTCACCAGCTCGGTGATGACCTTCGAGCGCGACGGGGTGACCTTCAACCTGCTCGACACCCCGGGGCACGAAGATTTCTCCGAAGACACCTACCGCACGCTGACCGCGGTCGATTCGGCAATCATGGTGATCGATGCCGCGAAAGGCATCGAGCCGCAGACCCGCAAGCTGTTCGAGGTCTGCCGCCTGCGCTCGGTGCCGATCATCACCTTCGTCAACAAGGTCGACCGCGAAGGCCGCTCGGTGTTCGAGACGCTCGACGAGGTGGCCGACGCGCTGGCGCTCGATGTCGTGCCGATGTCGTGGCCGATCGGCCTGGGCGGCGAGTTCAAGGGCGTGCTCGATTTCGCCACCAACACGATCAGCCGGCCCGAAGGCGACAGCCGCGAATTCCTCGGCAAGCGCACCCTGGCGGACGACATCCCCGCCGCCATCGCCGAGGAGATCGAGCTGGCCCAGGGCGGTTATCCGTCGTTTGATCTGGAGGCCTATCGCCACGGCGACCTGACCCCGGTCTATTTCGGATCGGCGCTGAAGAATTTCGGCGTGGCCGAATTGATCGACGCGATCGCCCGCTATGCCCCGCCGCCGCGCCCGCAGCCGAGCGATGCCGGGACGATCGAGCCCGATGGCAAGGAAGTCACCGGGTTCATCTTCAAGGTCCAGGCCAACATGGACCCGCAGCACCGCGACCGGATCGCCTTCATGCGGCTGGTTTCGGGCACCTTCAAGCGCGGCATGAAGCTGACCCCCTCGGCACTGGGCAAGCCGGTGGCGATCCATTCGCCGATCCTGTTCTTTGCCCAGGACCGCGAGATTGCCGATACCGCTGAACCGGGCGACATCATCGGCATTCCCAACCACGGCACCTTGCGGGTCGGCGACACGCTGAGCGAAAACAACAAGGTGCGCTTTACCGGCCTGCCCAACTTCGCCCCGGAAATCCTTCGCCGGGTCGCGCTGAAAGACCCGACCAAGACCAAGCAGCTAAGGAAGGCGCTCGACGACCTGTCCGAGGAAGGCGTGATCCAGGTGTTCTATCCCGAACTGGGCGGACAGTGGATCGTCGGGGTGGTCGGCCAGCTCCAGCTCGACGTGCTGATCAGCCGGCTCGAGGCGGAATACAAGGTCGAGGCTATGCTCGAAGCCGCGCCCTACGATACCGCGCGCTGGCTCAAGGGGTCGGATGCGGCGCTCAAGGCCTTCACCGATTTCAACATGGCGACCCTGGCCAAGGACCGAGACGGCGATCCGGTGTTCATGGCGCGCAGCGCGTGGGACGTGTCGTACCAGCAGGAGAAGAACCCCGAACTGGTGTTTTCGGCGACCAAGGAGCGTTGACCGTGCCCGGCCTTGCGGCCTAACCTCAGCCCATGGACTTTACCGATCACATGACGCCCGAACACGAAGCGATGATTGCCCGGCAGGCGGTCTACTTCGTTGCCACCGCTGCGACCGATGCGCGGATCAACCTCAGCCCCAAGGGGCTCGACGGGACGTTCAAGGTGCTCGGGCCGAACCGGGTCGCCTATCTCGACCTTGCCGGTTCCGGCAATGAGACGCACGCGCACCTTGCTGCCGACGGGCGGATCACCATCATGATGTGCAATTTCGAGCAGCCCGCGCTGATCCTGCGGCTCTACGGCATGGGCAAGGCGGTACTGCCACAGGATGCCGGATGGGACGAACTTCAAGCGCACTTCAGCTTGCTGCCGGGGACCCGCCAGATCTTCGACATCACGGTCGACAGCGTCCAGACCAGCTGCGGCTGGGGGGTGCCGGTGATGCACCTCGACAAGGAGCGTCAGACCCTGACCAAGTACCATGCCCAGTCCGACCCGGTGAAGTGGATGGACAAGGTCGGCGGGCGGACGCAGTCAATCGACGGGCTGCCGACCCGGCCGACCGACCGCTACATCGCGGGCTGATGCAGCTCACTTTCGCCAGCTACAACATCCACAAGGCAGTTGGACTTGACCGGCGGCGCGATCCCGAGCGAATCCTGGCCGTACTGCACGAGATCGACGCCGACGTGGTCGCATTGCAGGAGGCCGACCGCCGCTTTGGTCGGCGCGAGACGGTGTTGCCGCGGGCGATGCTCGACGATCTCTCGCACTACCGCGCGGTGCCGCTCAACCACCGCCCGGATTCTATCGGCTGGCATGGTAATGCCCTGCTGGTCAAGCGCGGCATCGCAGTTGCAGAGGCGGGGATCGTGCCGCTGCCGACATTGGAGCCGCGCGGAGCCGTGCGCGCCGATCTGCTGGCCCACGGGGCGCGGCTTCGGGTGGTCGGCATGCACCTCGATCTGTCGGGGCTGCGCCGCCGCCAGCAATTGCGCGCGATTCTGGGCGAGGTGACGCACTGCGGTCCGGCCTGCCCCATGGTGCTGATGGGCGATTTCAACGAGTGGGCAATCCACGGCGGCGCCTGGCGCGAATTCCTTGCCCCTTGGCGGGTGCTGATGCCAGGGCGATCGTTCCCCGCGCGGCGCCCGGTCGCGCAGCTCGACCGCATCGTGATTTCGGAACAATGGCAGGTCGACGCTGCGGGCGTCCATCATTCGGCGCTGGCGGCCGTTGCATCGGATCACCTGCCGGTGGTTGCCCGCCTGACCCTGCCTAAAAAATAGGCAGCTGCGCAGCTTTCGCGCGCCTTCCGCTTGCCGAACGCAACGCGATTGCGCGAGCTGCTCTGAAAAGCAACGAAACTTCCAGATTGGCACGGCCCTTGCTGCATGTGCGAAGCCGGCGAAGGGCCGGCGGGCAATCAGGGGATCGGCATGAAGTACATCATCGCCATCATCAAGCCGTTCAAGCTAGACGAGGTGCGCGATGCTCTCGGCGCCATCGGCGTCGCGGGGATGACCGTTTCCGAGGTCAAGGGCTTTGGCCGGCAAAAGGGGCAGACCGAGATTTACCGCGGCGCGGAATACAGCACCAACATGCTGCCCAAGGTGAAGATCGAAGTGGCCTGCAGCGACGCACTCGCGCCGCAAGTGGTCGAAACCATCCAGCAGAGCGCCAGCACCGAAGCGATCGGCGACGGCAAGGTCTTCGTGCTCGATCTGGCCTCGGCCACCCGCATCCGCACCGGCGAAACCGGGGATACCGCGCTGTGATGGGCGCGCGCTACAAGGGGGACTTCCCAATGATCCGCAAGCTTCTTTGCGGCCTGGGCGTTACGGGAGCCAGCCTCCTGACCGCCACGGCCGCTTTCGCGCAGGACGCCGCCGCGGCGGGTCCGATCAAGGCGCCGAGCGTCGAACAGATGGCCACCATGGTCAACAAGGGTGACACCACCTGGATGATGATCTCGGCGGTGCTGGTGCTGATGATGAGCGTGCCTGGCCTGGCGCTGTTCTATGGCGGCTTGGTCCGCACCAAGAACATGCTCAGCGTGCTGATGCAGGTGTTCATGATCGTCTCGGTCACCGGGCTGCTGTGGGCCGTGGTCGGCTATTCGCTGGCCTTCACCAGCGGCGGTCCGTTCATCGGCGGCCTGTCCAAGGCGCTGATGGCCGGGGTGACCAGCGGCACCTATGCCGCGACGTTTTCCAACAATGTCTACATCCCCGAACTGACCTATTTCGTCTTCCAGATGACCTTCGCCATGATCACGCCGGCGCTGTTCATCGGATCGTTCGCGGAACGGATCAAGTTCACCCCGCTGATGATCTTCACCGTGCTGTGGTCGCTGCTGGTCTATTACCCGATCGCACACATGGTGTGGTACTGGGCCGGACCGGACTTCCTCGCCGATGCCCCAACCGACGTCGGCTTCCTGTTCGGCAAGGGCGCGCTCGATTTCGCCGGTGGTACCGTGGTCCACATCAATGCCGGGATCGCCGGGCTGGTCGGCTGCCTTGTGGTCGGCAAGCGGCTCGGCTTTGGCAAGGAAGCCACCCCGCCGCACTCGCTGACCATGACCATGATCGGCGCCAGCCTGCTGTGGGTTGGCTGGTTCGGCTTCAACGCGGGCTCGAACCTTGAATCGAACGGCGTGGCCGCGGTGGCCTTCGTCAACACCATGCTGGCAACCTGCGCCGCAGCGGTCAGCTGGGCGGTGATCGAACAGATCGTCCACAAGAAGCCGTCGATGCTGGGGGCAGCGTCAGGTGCGGTGGCCGGACTGGTCGCGATCACCCCGGCCTCGGGCTTCGGCGCGCCGATGACCTCGATCGTGCTCGGCCTGATCGTCTCGCCGATCTGCTTCTTCTTCGTCTCGACGGTGAAGAACAAGTTCAAGTACGACGATACCCTCGACGTTTTCGGGGTGCACTGCATCGGCGGGATCACCGGGGCGATCGCCACCGGGATCGTCGCCAACCCGGCGCTCGGCGGGCAGGGCTGGATCGACTACACGGTCTTTCCCGCGGTGCCCGGCGCCTGGGACACGATGGGCCAGTTGAAGTCGCAGCTGATCGCGATTCTGACCACGCTGGTCTGGTCAGGCGGCATGTCGACGGTCCTGCTGCTGGCGCTCAAGTACACCATCGGCCTGCGTCCCACCGAGGAAGCAGAGCGCGAAGGGCTCGACATCAACGAGCACGGCGAGCGCGCCTACAACTACTGAGTTACCCGAGCTTGGCGGGGTTGGGTTCCTCCTCTCCTCCCCCGATCCCGCCAACCCACGTTCCTCCTGCGAACGTCAAACTAATGGGCCGGAGCCAGCCGCTCCGGCCCTTTTTTTGTGGACTGAGACGAACGCCAGGCCACCGTTCGTCATCCCCGCGCAAGCGAGGACCCTTCTCGGAAGGGCAAAAGCTGGATCCCCGTTTTCGCGGGGATGACGAGGTAGAGGAGAGGAGTGCCTACCGCGCCAACGCGGCTTCGCTCTGGTCCATCAGGCGCTGCATGATCGTTGCCACCGGTTCCTCGGTGTTGACCATGCCCACCGATTGTCCGGCCATCAGGCTGCCATTCTCGACGTCGCCGTCGATCACCGCGCGGCGCAGCGCGCCGGCCCAGAAGTGTTCGATCTGCAGCTGGGCCTCGCCCATGTCGACCTTGCCCTCGTCGAGCAGCTGGGCAACCTCGCGCTGCTTGGCAGTGAACTCTTCGGTGCCTTTGTTCTTCAGCGCGCGCACCGGGATCACCGGCAGGCGCGGATCGACCTGGACCGAGGCGACCGCATCGCGCGCATTGGCGCGGAAGAAGGCCTTCTTGAACAGCGGGTGGGCGATCGATTCGCTGGCGCAGGCAAAGGCGGTGCCCAGCTGCACGCCCGAGGCGCCCATTTCGAGATAGGCGGCGATCATGTCACCGTGGCCGATCCCGCCGGCGACTAAGACGACGTGATCCTCGGCCAGCTCGGGCAGGAATTCCTGGGCCAGCACTGACGTCGCGACCGGGCCGATGTGGCCGCCGGCTTCGCTGCCCTCGATCACCAGCGCGTCGGCGCCGCTGCGCAGCAGCTTTTTCGCCAGCGCCAGGGTGGGGGCGAAAACCAGGACCTTGCCGCCAAAGTCCTTGATCGCCTCGACACTGCCCTTGGGCGGGATCCCGCCGGCCAGCACGACGTGGCTGATCTTGTGCCGCGCGCAGACCGCGATCAGGTCGAACAGCATCGGATGCATGGTGATCAGGTTGACGCCGAATGGTTTGACGGTCAGCGCCTTGGTCGCGGTGATTTCGGCGTCGAGCAGCTCGGGGGTCATCGCCCCGCAGGCAATCACGCCGAACCCGCCGGCATTGCTGATCGCGGAAACGAGATTGCGTTCCGATACCCAGGACATCGCGCCGCACAGCACGGCGTATTCGGTACCCAGAAAATCGATGCCGCGTTGCATCAGGCGGCGCGTGTGGGGGAAGCTTGTCATGGCCGTGACGCTTAGGCAGGGCATGACCGGACGGCAAGAAGCAAGGCTGCTGCACGGCGAAATGTACACAATGCAACTTATCGGATAATTGACAGACAGTAAGCGAAGATGATCGTTTCCGGCGATTAGTGCGATCGGCTACGATAAGCGCAATTCCGTCCACAGACTCAGGAGAGACGCCATGAACATGAAGACTGAAACCAGCGGCGGATGCCCGGTCCATCCTGGCGGGGTGCGCGCGCTGCTCGGCCGCCAGAACCGCGACTGGTGGCCCGATGCACTGGCCGTCGATATTCTGGGCGCCAATGGCGCGGCCGATCCGATGGGCGAAGACTTCGACTATGCCGAAGCGTTCAACGCGCTGGATTACAACGCGCTCAAGGCCGATCTTACGGCACTGATGACCGACAGCCAGCCTTGGTGGCCGGCCGACTATGGCCATTACGGCCCGTTCTTCATCCGTATGGCCTGGCACGCTGCCGGGACCTATCGCACCGGAGACGGCCGCGGCGGCGCCAACAGCGGGCAGCAGCGCTTTGCCCCGCTCAACTCGTGGCCCGACAACGGCAACCTCGACAAGGCGCGGCGCCTGCTGTGGCCGATCAAGCAGAAGTACGGCAAGCACATCAGCTGGGCCGACCTGTTCATCCTTGCCGGCAATGTCGCGATCGAATCGATGGGCGGTCCGGTGTTCGGTTTCGGCGGCGGTCGCAAGGACGTGTTTGAACCGGAACGCGACATCTATTGGGGTGACGAGGACAAGTGGGTCAACCAAGGCGTGCAGACCCGCATTGATCCCGACAAGGGCATGACCGAACTCGACGGTCCGCTCGCCGCAATTCAGATGGGCCTGATCTACGTCAACCCGGAAGGGCCGGGCGGCAACCCCGATCCGCTGCAGTCGGCGCGAGACATGCGCGCGACGTTCGAACGCATGGCGATGAATTCGGAAGAAACCGTCGCGCTGACCGCAGGCGGACACACTTTCGGCAAGGCGCATGGCAATGGCGATCCAAGACTGCTCGGCGCAGCCCCGGCTGGCGGCGATCTTGCAGCGCTTGGTTTCGGCTGGACCAGCAGCGCCGAACACGGCGGGATTGGCGAGCATACCGTGACCAGCGGTATCGAAGGTTCGTGGGTTAACACCCCGACCAGCTGGAGCGAGAACTACTTCCGTCTGCTGCTCGACTATGACTACGAACTGGTTCATTCGCCCGCCGGTGCGCAGCAGTGGCAGCCGATCAATCAGAAGCCCGAAGACATGGCACCGGCGGCATGGGATCCTTCGAAGAAGGTTCCGACGATGATGACCACCGCCGACATGGCGCTGAAGATGGATCCGGAATTCCGTGCGATCAGCGAAAAGTTCCGCAACGATCACGAAGCATTCAAGGATGCCTTCGCACGCGCCTGGTTCAAGCTGTGCCATCGCGACATGGGCCCCAAGGTGCGCTACCTCGGCCCCGAGGTTCCGGCTGAAGACCTGATCTGGCAGGATCCGATCCCGGCCGGCACCAAGCCGTCGGATGCGGATGTGGCAGCCGTGAAGGCGGCGATCGCATCGAGCGGCCTGACCGTCAGCCAGCTGGTCAAGACCGCCTGGGCCTCGGCCAGCACCTATCGCAAGTCCGACCACCGCGGCGGCGCCAATGGCGCGCGCATCCGCCTGGCGCCGCAGAAGGACTGGGACGTCAACGAGCCGGCCGAGCTGGCCAAGGTGCTGTCCGTGCTTGACGGTCTGCGCGGCAACCTGTCGATGGCCGATGCCATCGTGCTGGGCGGCGTAGTCGGCCTTGAAAAGGCGATTCGGGATGCCGGCTTCAATGTCGCAGTACCGTTCAGCGGCGGCCGCGGCGATGCCACGGCAGAGCAGACCGATGCCGACAGCTTTGCCCCGCTTGAACCGCAGGCCGATGCCTTCCGCAACTACCTGCCCAGGAAGCTGCGGGTGAAGACCGAGGAAATGATGCTCGACAAGGCATCGCTGCTTGGCCTGTCGGTGCCCGAAATGACCGTGCTGATTGGCGGCCTGCGGGTGCTGGGTGCCAACCACGGTGGCCGCGGCCACGGCAGCTTCACCAAGCGTGCCGGACAGCTGACCAATGACTTCTTCGTCAACTTGCTGGGCATGACCAATGTGTGGAAGGCCGTCGACGGCAGCGATGAGGAAGAGTTCGTCGCGACCGACCGCGCCAGCGGCGGTGAAACCTGGCGCGCCACCCGGGCCGATCTGGTGTTCGGTTCCAACAGCGAACTGCGCGCTGTCGCCGAAGTCTATGCCGAGAAGGGCCACGAGGAAAAGTTCGTGCGCGACTTCGTCAAGGCCTGGACCAAGGTGATGAACGCCGATCGCTTCGACCTGGGCAAGGGCGTCGCACCAGCCTGAACCAAGCCGTCTTTGCGGCAGTGAAGGGCCCCGCTGCGGTTTCGGCCGGAGCGGGGCCTTTGCTTAGACCCGATATACAATCGATTGCAAGTGCGACTGCGGCGCGTTACGCTCGTCTGCATCTGCGGGAGGATAACGATGCGTGCTGTGCTTTGCCGCCTTTGGCTTTGTGGTCTGTTCGCACTTGGCGGACTGTCCGCCGCGCAGGCCGAATCGATACCAGTCTGGCAGATTTCTTCGCCGCATGGACAGCTGCGCGCCGAGGTGCGCCAGTCTGCCGACGGCGGGGCGGAATATGCGGTGTCGCTCGACGGCCAGCGGGTAGTCGACTGGTCACCGCTTGGCCTGACGCTGGGCTGGGTCGATCAATCCCGGGCCGACAGCGAACAGCGCGCCGACTTTGCCCGGACCGTGACGATCGCCGAACGTTCCCGCCAAAGCGTGCAGGATGCCTATGCCATGGTAACCGGCAAGCGGCGCAACAACGCCTATGCGGCGCAAGCCTTGACCCTGGCCCTGACCGACGTCGAAACCGGGCGGCAGCTCGATCTCGAATTTCAGGTGGCCGATGATGGCGTGGCGTTTCGCTATGCACTGCCGGGCAGGAGCGCGCTCTACAGCTGGGTCGAGCACGAGGATACCGGATTTGCGATCGGTCTGGGCGGCACGCATTGGGGCCAACCCTACGACCGGCCCAATGCCTGGCAGCCGGCCTATGAAGCGCCCTGGAACACGGGTTTACCGACCGGAACCGCGGTTCCTGCGGAAGCCGGACCGGGCTGGTCGATACCGGCACTGTTTCGAAGTGCGGGCGGGGCGTGGATCCTGCTGCACGAAAGCGGCCTGACCCGCGATTACCACGCTTCGCACCTGGCACCTGAGGCGCCCGCGGGACTCTACCGGATCGCTGGTCCGCTGGCAGCCGATGGCAACGGCTTTGGCGATATCCGCGCGGCAATGACGGCGCCTGCGGCAATGCCTTGGCGCTTCATGGTAATTTCCCGCCGACTTGGCGACATCGCCGAATCGAACCGGGTGTTCGATCTGGCTGCGCCCAGCACCGTGGCGGACACCGACTGGATCAAGCCCGGGATTTCGTCGTGGTCATGGCTGACCGATCACGACAGTTCGCAGGATCTGGGCAAGCTCAAGGCCTTCATCACGCTCGCCGCCGACAGGGGTTGGTCCTATTCGCTGGTCGACGCCAACTGGGAACGGATCGGCCCCGACGTGATCGAACAGCTGGTCGCCGAAGGCAACGCACGCGGCGTCGGGGTGCTGCTGTGGTACAATTCGGGTGGGCGCCACAACGCGGTCACCGAGGGCCCGCGCAACATCATGGATGACCGGATGCGCCGCCGGGCCGAGTTTGCCCGGCTGGAGCGGCTGGGCATCAAAGGGGTCAAGATCGATTTCTTCCAGTCCGACAAGCAGGAGCGGATCCGCCAGTACATCGAGATCCTCGAGGATGCGGCCGCCTTCCACCTGCTGGTCAATTTCCACGGCTGTACCGTCCCGCGCGGCTGGCAGCGGACCTATCCCCACCTGATGACGATGGAGGCAGTGCGCGGGGGTGAGCACTACACCTTCGACAGCGAGCCCGATTTCGGCCAGCTGTCGACCACGCAGAACAGCGTCCTGCCCTTCACCCGCAACGTAATCGGCTCGATGGATTTCACCCCCGTCCTGTTCAGTCGGCAGCGCCGCACCCGGCTGACCACCAGCGCGCACGAGGCGGCGCTGGCCGTGGTGTTCGAAAGCGGTATCCAGCACATGGCCGACGGCGCGGCGGGTTATGACGGGGTAAGCGCCGATTATAAGCGTTACCTGGCAAATGTACCGACGGTGTGGGACGAGACCCGGTTCCTCGCCGGCAGTCCCGGCCAAGGGATCGTGCTGGCGCGGCGTGCGGGACCCCGCTGGTACATCGCCGGGATCAGCGGCGCGGCGGCGGCACGGACCCTGACGCTTGACCTCAGTTTTCTGGGCAGGGGCGCGGCGGCGCTGGAATTGAAGGACGGGCCCGACCGATACGGGTTCTATTCGGGCCGCAGGCAGCTCGCGGCCGGGCTGCAGAGGGTGACGCTGAACCCCTATGGCGGCTTCGTCTGGGTCGTCGCTGCGGCGAACTAGCTGCGCGTGCGGCAATACGAAACCCCGCCCTGGCCGATGCCGGGACGGGGCTTCGCTTTGGGGGCCGACCAAAGGGAGGGGGAAACGTCAGCCCCCGGGGGGTCAGTCGTTGAGCCGCGCGGCCACGCCGGCGACGCGTTCGCCGTAATGGCGCGCGCTGGCCAGATCGCCGCTGTGGATCTCTTCCACCGAAGCATCGGAGGGCGAGCGCACCAGCAGGCCGACCGAGCCGCCTAGGTTGTTGAGATCGGCGGTGGTCGCCGCCTTGTGATTGGTCGGGGCCAGGCCCAGGCTGACCCAGATCCCGCCATGCTGGCTTGCCAGGGTCTGCATCTGGATCAGCGTCACCTGCTTGTCGCCCGAGGGGCTGGCCGAGTTGGTGAAGCCGCCGAACACCTTGTCGGCCCATTCGCGGGTGAACCACTTTTTCGAAGTGGCGTCGGAGAACTTTTTGAACTGCCAGCTGGCGCTGCCCATGTAAGTTGGCGCGCCGAAGATGATGGCGTCGGCGGCGTCGAGCGCGGCCCAGTCATCGTCGCCGATGTCGCCTTCGGGGCTGATCGCGACAAGCGCGGCGCCAGCGCCGGCGGCGACATGTTCGGCGACAACCTTGGTGTGGCCATAGCCCGAATGGTAGATCACGACGGTCTTGCTCATGGTAGTGTCCCTATGCTTGCTGGTTTCAAAAAGTAACCTAATGACGAATCGCTACATAGGCACTATATGAAAGCTGAAAAGAGGGCACGTTTGCGAAAGCTGGTTTCGCTTTGGAAACTGCCCGGAAGGATCCGCCAATGAGCTATGACGTCTACAGCGCCGAATGCCCCGCCCGCGCGGTACTCGATCACGTGGGGGATAAATGGGCGCTGCTAGTGCTGCACCGTCTGTCGCAGAGCGCGACCCGCTTCAATGCGCTCCGCCGGGATATTCACGGCGTCTCGCAGAAAGTGCTGAGCCAGGTGCTCAAGCGGCTGGAGCGTGACGGGCTGATCGATCGGCAGGTTTTCCCGACGGTACCGGTAACGGTCGAATATTCGCTGACCCGGATGGGTGAGTGCCTGACCGCCAATGTCGGCCCGCTGCTGCACTGGGCGGAAAACAACATGGACCAGATCCGCGCCGCGCAATCGGCCTACGACGCCCGCCTGTCCGAAGCGGCCTGAACCGAAGGCGTTTGGTGCTTGCGATCCGGGCGCGCAGACGGCATGGGCGCGCCGGGGCACGGGATCGGCGGACTCTGCACTGTTCCGCGCGCAATGATTGAGGCTTCGTGCTCGAACTTCAGGCCCAGATGAACGACACGCTGCTCGCGCGCCTGCGCGCGCGCTATGGCCAGCGCGCGCCGTCACTGGCCCTGACCTTGCTGGTCGAACTGGTGCTGATCCTGGCCGTGCTGTCGATCGGCTTTGCGCCCGATCAGAAAAAGACCAAGCCCGGAACCCGGCTGGTCAGCATCGCAGTCAAACCGGCCGATGACGACAAGCCCAAGACCGAGAAGGCGGCGCCGGCAAAGGCGGCTGCCACGCAGAAGATCCAGCGCCCGCAGGCGGCAAAGTCTGCTGTCGCGGCGCCGGTGACGCCGCCGCAGATCACCCCCGCCGCGCCGCCGCCGCCGGCCTTCATTCTCATTCCCAAGAATCAGATGGCGGCGCTCGATATTTCGCGTGTGCCGCGCACGGCGCCCGCCCCGGGCCAGGCCAAGGCACTTTACGGCCCGGCCGACCTGGGTGTGCCGGGCGACAGCAAGCGCGTCGGCTCGGCGCCCAATGGCCAGCCGCTCTACGCCGCGGCCTGGTATCGCGAACCCTATGACAACGAGCTGTCGGGCTATCTTTCGACCGCCGAAGGTCCCGGCTATGCCCTGATCGCCTGCCGCACCGTGGCCGACTGGAAGGTCGACGACTGCGTCGCGCTCGACGAATATCCTTCGGGTTCGCGGCTCGCCCGCGCTGTGCTTGCCGCCGCCTGGCAATTCAAGGTCCGCCCGCCGCGCCTCGGCGGGGTCTACAAGGTCGGCGAATGGGTCCGCATCCGCATCGATTACGAACAGCGCCGGCGACCGGGCGGGTAAAGCAGTCCTGTCAGGCTGCTTGGTCGGTGGCGTCCATGCCATAGGCGGTGTGGAGCACGCGCACGGCCAGTTCGGTTTCGTCCTCGTCGATCAGGACCGAAACCTTGATTTCGCTGGTGCTGATCGCCTGGATATTAATGCCGCGATCAGCGAGCGCGCGGAACATCGTCGCGGCCACGCCGGCGTGGCTTTTCATGCCGACGCCGACAACGCTGATCTTGGCGACCTTGCCGTCGGTGATGATGCGGTTGTAACCGATCGCTTCCTTCTGCGCTTCCAGCAAGGTCTGCGCGCGCAGCAGGTCGGCCCCGGGCACGGTGAAGGTCACGTCGGTCTCGCCCTTGTCGCGCCCGACATTCTGGATGATCATGTCGACGTTGATGTTCGCTGCGGCAAGCGGGCCGAAGATCGTAGCCACCGCGCCGGGCCGGTCGGGCACCCGGGTCAGGATGAGCTTGGCTTCGTTCTTGTCGGCGGCGATGCCGGTGATGAGCTGGCGCTCCATGTCCAATCCTTCCAGTTCTTCGTCGCTGACAATCAGGGTGCCGGGAATCTCGTCTGAGGGGGCGCTATCGTCGTCGATGAAACTCGACAGCACCTGAACCCGCACGCCTTCCTTCATCGCCAGGCTGACCGAGCGGGTCTGCAACACTTTCGAGCCGACCGAGGCAAGTTCGAGCATTTCCTCGTAGGTCACGTATTTCAGCTTGCGGGCCTTGGCGACGATGCGCGGGTCGGTGGTGTAGACCCCGTCGACATCGGTGTAGATGTCGCAGCGGTCCGCCCCGATCGCCGCGGCCACGGCAACGGCCGACGTGTCCGATCCGCCCCGGCCCAGCGTGGTGATGCGGTTCGCATCGGACAGGCCCTGGAAGCCGGGAATCACCGCCACTTCGCCCGCGGCCATCGAGGCGAGCAGGGCTTCGCTGTCGATGCCCTCGATCCGCGCCTTGGCATGAGCATCGTCGGTGTGGATCGGCAATTGCCAGCCCAGCCACGAGCGGGCCTGGCAACCCAGCGCCTGCAGGGTCAGGGCAAGCAGGCCCGAGGTAACCTGCTCGCCGCTGGCGACGACCACGTCGTATTCGGCCGGGTCGTAAAGCGGGTTGGCCTCGCGGCAGAAATTCACCAGGCGGTCGGTCTCGCCCGCCATGGCCGAGACGACGACGGCAACCTCGTGCCCGGCGGCCTGCTGGCGGCGGACGATATTGGCCACGCGGCGGATCCGTTCCGATCCGGCCATCGATGTGCCGCCGAACTTCATCACGATGCGGGCCACTGCGGTTACCACCCCTTGCGCAACAAAATTGCCGCCAGCACCCCTCGCGCTGCGGCGGGCGCCCTGTTAGGGTCGAGGCATGGCTAATGCAAGTTCCTCAACAACGATCCGGCCCGGTGAAGCCGCCCATTTTGGCAAGCTGGCGGCCGATTGGTGGGATCCGAAGGGTTCCTCGGCAATGCTCCACCGGCTCAACCCGGTGCGGCTGGCTTTCCTGCGCGAAGCGATCGACCGCCATTGGGGTGGCGATTCGCGCGGGGTGCGCCCCTTGGCGGGCAAGACCGCGCTGGACGTTGGCTGCGGTGCCGGTCTGCTGTGCGAACCCCTGGCCCGGCTGGGCGCGGCTGTTACCGGAGTCGATGCCGCAGCGGAAAACATCGCCGCGGCCCAGGATCACGCTGCCGGCTCCGGACTGGCGGTCGCCTACTACCATGGCGAAGTCAGCGCCTTGCCGGCAGGCACTTTCGATCTCGTCACTTCGATGGAAGTGATCGAGCACGTCGAAGACAAGGCTGCCTTCGTCGCTGCACTCGCCGCGCGGCTCGCCCCGGGCGGGCTGATGGTCCTGTCGACGCCCAATCGCACCGCGCAGTCGCGGCTACTGCTGGTCGAAGGCGCGGAGCGACTGGGCATGGTTCCGCGCGGCACCCATCACTGGGACGATTTCATCACTCCGCTCGAACTGCATGATCTGCTCGCCGAGCAGGGGCTGACCATGGGCAATCCGCGCGGCATCGCCTGGTCGCCGGGCAAGGGACTGCACCTGTCCGACGACCTGGCGCTCAACTACATCGTCGCGGTTACGGCTTCCTAGGGCCGCGGCGTCAGATCGCCTCCCGGGGCCGGCTGCTGCGCTCCGGCCGGGAGCAGCGCGGCGCGGGCATCTGCGCGCTTCTTGAGCCCTTCGGTTAAGCACGCCGGCAGCTTGGCCATCACGTCGTAAGGCTGGCCGTGCAGTCCCTCGATCACCGCCTGACGCTTTTCCAGATACCAGGTGCGTTCCGCGGCATAGGGATCGGGGCAGTCGTCCTTGATCACGGTCAGCAGATCGTCACGCTCAAGCCGCTCGTCGATCGATTTGAGCGCGCCGCTGCCGATGGCATAGACCGGATCGTTGAACGGCTTGCCGACAACGCCGGGCAGCAGCGCCAGGTCAAGCGTGCGACCGATCAGATCGCGCACAGTGGTCGGGCCGAGCAGCGGGACGAACAGGAACGGACCCGGCTTGATGCCCCAATAGCCCATCGTATAGGCGAAGCCGTTGACGTGATAGGGCACGTTGAACGGCTTGCGCTTGGCCACGTCGAACAGCCCGCCGACGCCGACCGTGCTGTTGATCACGAAGCGGCCGAGCGTCTTGAAGGCACGGCCGATTTTCAGCTGCAGTACGTCGTTCACGAAGACGATCGGCTCGGTCAGATTGATCAGGGCATTGTGCAGCCCGTCCTTGACCGGCTTGGGCAGGACCGAGCGATAGCCATAGGCAATCGGCGCGATCACCGCGCTGTCGACCGCCTGAACCACTGCGAAGGTCTGCGCGTTGATCGCCTGCAGCGGATCGCTTTTCGGCGGCTTGCCCCGGCCGGTGACGACGATCTCGGTCGGGACGGCGGAAGGCATCGGCGTATCGGCCGGCGCTGGCGTCGCGGGCTGGGCGGGGTCGGCGGTCTGCGGAGCGGCGACGTCGACCGGAGCGGGCGGTACGCTGGCGGGATCCTGCTGCTGTGCCCGCGGAGCGGCGACCGCTGCTGGCAGCGCACTATCGATCTGGGCCGCGGCGGCTCCGGCGGGATCGCCGGCCAGCGCGGCCAGCAGGGTTACGGCTGCGGGAAGGGTCATGCGCTCTTGTTCCGGATATCGTTCTTACGGCCTGTCCGGCCCCAATAGCATCGCATCGCCGAAAGGCAGGTTAAATCGTTACCGCCAAAGCGCAGAAAAGAAACCGCCGGGCGCGGTCCACGGCGCCCGGCGGGATCCATCGACTCTATCCGTCAATCGCGACGGATTCAGTCCTTCTTGGCTTCAGCAGCCGGCTGGCCCTGAACTTCGCCTTCAACCTTGGCGGCGCCATCGGCGGCTGCATCGGCAGCAGCACCAGCGGCAGCGGCGGCGGTCGCAGCGCCCTGCTCAACGGCAGTGCCGGCAGCATCGGCAGCGGCCGAAGCGTCGTCAGCAGCGGCCGAAGCAGTGGTTTCCGCAGCGTCCTGGGTCTTTTCCGAGCAGGCGGCCAGCGAGAGGCCGGCAACGGCCAGCGACAGTACAGCGATCTTGCGCATTTATTCACTCCCAGATTGGGTTCCGGTACGGCGGACGCCGCCCCGGCCCATCGCTATGGAATGTCAATAAACTTGGCAAGAGCATCGCGCACCTGGGCTTCGCGTTGCCCCCAGGATCCAGCGATATTCCGCCAGTGAACGCCGCTGCGCTCCAGCACTGCCCGGGCCATCGCATCAAACGCGTTGCGTTCGGCATCGGCACCGAAGAAGCGCGTGCCATCCTCAACCCAGGGCACGTCTGCGGCGAAGTGTAGATACAAATCGGCCTTGGGGTAGGACAGGAGTGAGTCGGGGATCTGTCCGAACAGCTTCTGCGCCCAGGCAGCCGTCATCAACTGATCGGTGTCGAGCAGCAGCAGCGGCGGATCGCACGCCGCAGCCCTGGCAATTTCCGCCGCTTCGCCGCTCGCGATCGCCAGCAGGTCCGCCATCGCCAGATCGGTGCCGTGCTGTTCGCAATAGGTGCGGCCGTATTCGGGCACCCAGGGGATGCCAAGCTCGGCCGACAGCCTGGCGGCAAGCACCGACTTGCCGGTGCTTTCCGCGCCGTGAAAGCAGACGGTGATCACGCGAAAGCGGTGGCAGCCCGGGTTTGGCGGCGCTGCGCCTCGACCCATTCCTTCAGGCCGAACAGGCTCATCACCAGCATCCCGCCATAAAGCCCGGCCGTCGGATAGAGCCCGCGGTTGATGTAGAGCAGCACTGCCGCCACATCGACGGCGATCCAGATCACCCAGTTTTCGATCCGGCGATAGCCCAGCAGAATCTGCGCCGCGACGCTGGCCCCGGCAATCGCGCTGTCGGCGAAGGGCATGGCCGCATTGGTATAGCGGTGCATCATCCAGCCCAGGTTGAGGCTGATTGCCGCAGTGGCCACCAGCCAGACCACGCGGCTGGGCCAGTCAAGCCAGCGCACCGGCACCTGATCGTCACTGCCGCCCGCCTTGGCCGCGCGGCGCCACAGGACCCAGCCCCACACATTGGCCAGCACGAAGAACACCTGCAGGCCGCTTTCGGCATAGAGCCGCTTTTCGAAGAAGATGAAGATGTAGATCGCGACCGAAGCGATCGCGAAAGCGAAGTTCCACTGCGAACGGAAAATCAGCAGGGCGATGTTGATCACGCCCAGCGCCGCCGCCACCCATTCGAGCAGCCAGAGCGTCTCATCGCTCAGGATCATGTCAGCGCGTCCTCCCACTCCGGCGGCTTGAAGCCGACCAGCAGTCCCCCGGCATGTTCCACGATCGGGCGCTTGATGCAACTGGGCTGGGACACCATGAGCGCGATGGCACCGGCTTCGTCGAGGCCCGCGCGCTCTGCCTCGGGCAATTTTCGGAATGTCGTTCCAGCGCGGTTGAGCACCTTGTCGAGACCCGCTGCGGCGATCCAGCCGGCCAGTCGATCAGGTGCGATTCCCGCCTTCTTGTAGTCGTGAAAGCTATAGGCAATTCCATGCGCATCCAGCCAGGTCCGCGCTTTCTTGACTGTGTCGCAGTTTGGGATGCCATAGACGGTGACAGTCATGCGGCAGGACTTTCATAGCGGTGCGTTCGGGGATTCTCGCAGGTGTAGAGCGTGTAGTCGGCGTAGTATTCGCCGCGACCACGGGCCTGGGTCCGGGCGTGATCGGGGTGGCTGCCCCACGCGCGGGCCGCCTCGGCATCGGCCCATTCGGACAGCGCGATCACCTCGCCATCGTCGGCGGTGTAGCTCTTGAACGAGAGGAAGCCGGGCTGGACGCGGGCCAGCGCTTCCATTCGATCAGCGTCGGCGGCGTAGGCAGCGGCGTCGATATCGGCGCGCTTGCGATTGCGGAAGACGACCAGGAACATGGGTCGTTCCTAATCACGATATGGACAGCGGTGCAATCACGCGCCAAAGCCCTAGGCCCTAAACCCGATACCGGCACCTTCGGGGTTTGAGCCAGAATGGCCCAGCACAAGGAGAGATGACGCAGGAATATGTCGATATTTCAAGACATCTCGACGCCGGGATGGGCCATTCTGGCCAAATCCCTTCGGGACGCCCAAATGGCTTCCATCTCGAACGAATCCGCCCTTGGAAAGGCAACCAGCCTTCCCGGTGGGCGAATTCGCCCGATATGTTCGCCATTTGGGCGCCCCGAAGGCGCCGATATCGGGTTTAGGGCCTAGCCATGTCGATCAACACCTTTGGCCGCCTGCTGCGTTTCACCACCTGGGGCGAAAGCCACGGGCCGGCGCTGGGCGCCGTGGTCGACGGGTGCCCGCCGGGACTGGCGCTGGACGAGGCATGGATCCAGCCGTTCCTCGATGCACGGCGACCGGGGCAATCGAAGTTCACCACCCAGCGCCAGGAACCCGACGCGGTGCGGATCCTCTCGGGCGTGTTCGAAGGCAAGACTACCGGCACCCCGATTTCACTGATGATCGAGAACGTCGATCAGCGCAGCAAGGACTATTCGGAGGTCGCCAAGGCTTACCGGCCGGGCCACGCCGACTATGCTTATGATGCCAAGTACGGCTTTCGCGACTATCGCGGCGGCGGGCGCAGTTCGGCGCGCGAAACCGCGGCGCGGGTCGCGGCAGGGGCGGTGGCGCGGCTGGTGATCCCCGAAGTGGCGGTGCTGGGCTATGTTGCCGAAATCGGCGGCGATGCGATCGACTTGGCCAATTTCGATCCGGCGGAGATCGGCAACAACCCGTTCTTCTGCCCCGATGCGCAGGCTGCCAAGCGCTGGGAAAAGATCGTCGATGACGCGCGCCTGGCCGGATCCTCGGTTGGCGCGGTGGTCGAATGCCTGGCCACCGGCGTTCCCGCCGGCTGGGGCGCGCCGCTCTATGGCAAGCTCGACGCCGATCTGGCCGCAGGGATGATGGGTATCAACGCGGTCAAGGGCGTCGAAATCGGCGACGGTTTCGCCGCCGCGCGTCTGACTGGCGAACAGAACGCCGATCCGATGCGCCCTGGAAACGACGGACCAGAATTTACCGAGAACCACGCCGGCGGGATCGCGGGCGGGATCAGCACCGGGCAACCGGTCAAGGTCCGCATCGCGTTCAAGCCGACCAGTTCGATCCTGACCCCGGTTGAAACCATCGACCGCGACGGCCAGGCGACCGAAATTCGCACCAAGGGTCGTCACGATCCCTGCGTCGGGATTCGCGGCGTGCCGGTGGTCGAAGCGATGATGGCGCTGGTGCTGGCCGATCACAAACTGCTGCACCGCGGGCAGTGCGGCTAGTCGAGATAGACCGCGAAAGCCGCAAAGACGTCTTTCAAGCCTGACGGTTCTTCGCTGGCGCGCAGCTTGGCCAGCGCTGCCCCGGTATCCAGGACATAGTCGGATACCCCCTCGTCGCTGCCGCTGCGCTCCCCGCCCAGGCTCTGGATGAAGGCCATCGCGGCGCGGTTCTCGTTGAGGATCTGCGCATCGAGCGCGGCGATCCCCTCGATCCGGCAATGGACCAGCAGCACTGCGGTGAGCATCCGGGCCAGTCCCAAACCGTGATAGGCATCGACGATTCCGACGGCGAATTCGCCGCGCTGGCTGCGATCGGCATTGCGTACCGCGTGGACCACGCCGATCGCCGTGCGCTGCGGATCGTCGCTGAGGATTGCGCCCCAGGCGAGGTGGCGGTGGCCGTCAACCTCGACCAGCCGCTCGATCACGTGGTCGGGCGGTGTGGGCGCGACCGAGAAGAATCGCAGGTAGCGCGATTCCTGGGACAGCTGAGCGATGCCGCTGCGCAGGCGGTCTTCGTCATCGGGGCGGACCGCGCGGATGCAGACCTTGACGCCGTTCTCAAGCCGGGTGTGGACGATGACATCGTCGATCGGACCGGCTCCGCTCGCTTGGGTCATCTGCCGTCCTCCCCCGATTTGCCCGCCGCGCAGTTATCCCCGCAGCACCGCGCCAAGCTTCGCCGCGGCGGCGGTAATCCGTTCGGCAATGGCCTTTAGTTCCGCCTCGTCGAAGCTCTTTTCGCCCGGCTGCAGCGTGACTTCAACCGCCAGGCTTTTCTGTCCCTCGGGCACGCCGGTTCCGCGGAAATCGTCGAACACCCGCACGGCGACGATATTGGCCTTGTCGGCACCCTTGACCGCGCGGACCAGATCGCCCGCTGGCATCGCCGCGTCGACCAGAAAGGCGAAATCGCGGGTCACCGCCTGCAAAGCGGGCGGTGCATAGGCGCTGCGAGCAAAGCCGCTGACACCCTTTCGCGCCGGGATCGCATCGAGAAACAGCTCAACCGCCGCCACCGGTGCGTCGATGTCGAAGACCTTGAGCGTCGCCGGGTGGATCATGCCGAAGCGCGCCAGGACAGTCTTGGGCCCAAGCCGCAGTGTGCCTGACTGGCCCGGGTGGAACTGCGGTCCCGCCTCGCCCATGACCTGCAGGCTGTCGATCGGCGCGCCGGCTTCCGCCAGCAACGCTAGTGCTTCGGCCTTGGCGTCAAAGGCATCGAACATCTGCGCCTTGCCGGAAGCCCAGCCGCGCGTGACCTTTTCGCCCGCCAGCACGGCACCCAGCGTCAGCCGTTCGTCGGAATGGCCACCGTCGCCGCGCAGGTAGCGGCGGCCAAGCTCGAACAGTCGCAACGCAGCGGCGCCGCGATCAAGGTTGCGCTGCGCGGCAGACAACAGACCGGGCAGCAGCGACGGGCGCATCGCCTTCATGTCCTCGCTGATCGGGTTGGCGAGCACCCACAGGCCGCTGTTGCCCTCGGCAAAGTGCTGCGCTTCGGCCTCGGGCAGGAAGGACCAGGTCACCACCTCGTTCAACCCGCGCGCGGCGGCGGCGCGGCGAACCTTTCGCTCCACCTTCTGTGCCGCAGTCGCGGTCGGCCGGGCAACGCCGCCGGTGCGTGGCAATGGCGTGCTGGTCACACGGTCAAGCCCGTGGATGCGGACGACTTCCTCAACAATGTCGGGGGCTCCGTCGACATCCGGACGCCAGGTCGGGACGATCACGTTCCACTTGGCATCGGCGGCAAATCCCAAGGCGCGCAGCGTGGCGCGCTGCTCGTCATCGGGAATGGCGACCCCGCCCAACGATTCGGCCAGAGCCGGATTATAGGAGACGATCTTGGTGCTCTTGGACACTTCGCCAGCGCGTACGACTTCGCTCGGCGCACCGCCGCAGATCCCGACGATCAGGTTGGTAAGAATTTCCAGGCCCGCGTCGAGAAAGGCTGGATCGACCCCGCGTTCGAAGCGCTGGCGCGCGTCCGACGTCAGGCCCAGCTTGCGCCCGGTTGCACCGATCCGGTCGGGATCGAAATAGGCGATCTCCAGCAGGACGTCGGTGGTCGTCTCGCTGCAGCCCGAATGCTCACCGCCCATGATCCCGGCGATGTCGTGCACGCCGCTGTTATCGGCGATCACGGTCATGGTGGAATCGAGCGCATATTCCTTGGCGTTGAGCGCCAGGCAGGTTTCGCCGTCCTTTGCGCGCCGGGCAACGACCGCGCCGTTCAGCTTGGCGAGGTCATAGGCGTGGGCCGGGCGGCCATAGGTCAGCATCAGGTAGTTGGTCAGATCGACCAGCGCGGAGATCGGGCGCTGGCCGGCACTGTTGAGCCGCGTCTGAATCCAGTCGGGGCTGGGGCCATTTTTGACGCCCTTGATTACGCGGCCATGGAAAGCCGGGCAGCCTTCGGGATCGTCGGTACGTATCTCGATCGGGCAAGGGAAGCTGCCGGGAACCGCCTGGGCGGCGATCGGCTTGAGCGTGCCCAGTCCTGCCGCGGAGAGATCGCGGGCGATGCCGTATACGCCCATGCAGTCGGGGCGGTTGGGGGTGATCGCCACGTCGAACACCGGGTCGCTGCCGTGATAGGCAGCGAAGGACGTTCCAACCGGGGCATCGGCGGGCAGCTCGATGATCCCGTCGTGATCGTCGCCCAGTTCCAGCTCGCGCGTGGAACACATCATGCCGTTGGACTCGACCCCGCGGATCGCGCTTTTCTTCAGTTCGAAGCCGCTCGCCGGAACCACGGCGCCGGGCAGGCCGAGGACGCCGACCAGGCCTGCGCGCGCATTGGGCGCGCCGCAGACGACTTGCAGCGGCTCGCCGTCGCCGGTGTCGACCGTCAGCACTTGCAGCTTGTCGGCATTGGGGTGGCGCTCGGCGGTCAGCACCTTCGCGACCTTGAAGCCGGCCAGCCGGGCTGCCGGGTCTTCCAGGCCTTCGAGCTCGAGCCCGATCGCGCTGAGCTTTTCGGCGATGACTTCGGCCGAAGCGTCGGTTTCAAGGTGATCCTTGAGCCATGTCAGCGAGAACTTCATGCGCCTGCTCCCACGCCGCCGGAAAGCGTCGGCACGTCATGGGGATTGAAGCCGTAATGTGCGTTCCAGCGCAGATCGCCGTCGAAGAAGGCGCGCAGATCGTCCATGCCGTATTTGAGCATGGCCAGCCGGTCGACGCCGACGCCGAAGGCAAAGCCCTGCCATTCATCCGGATCGAGCCCGCCCGCGGCGATCACTTTGCGATTGACCATGCCCGAACCGAGCAGTTCCATCCAGCCGTGGCCGGGCGCGTCGCCGCTGCCGCCGAGTACGCGCTTGCCGTTCAGCAAGGCGAAGCCAACGTCGACCTCGACCGACGGCTCGGTGAAGGGGAAGTAGCTGGGGCGCAGCCGCAGGACGATGTCCTCACGCTCGAAGTAGGCCTTGAGGAAGGTCTCCAGCGTCCACTTCAGGTGACCCAGCGTGATCCCGCGATCGATCACCAGACCTTCGACCTGGTGGAACATCGGGGTGTGGGTGGCGTCGCTATCGCTGCGATAGACCCGGCCCGGGGCGATGATCCGCAGCGGCGCGCCCCCCGGGTTGTCTTTGACCACGGCGATCATCGCGCGGATCTGCACCGGGCTGGTGTGGGTGCGCAGCAGCATCTCGCGACCTTCGCCATCCTTGTCGGGGAAGTAGAAGGTATCGTGCATCGCCCGCGCCGGATGGGTTTCGGGCATGTTGAGCGCGGTGAAATTGTGCCAGTCGTCCTCGATCTCGGGCCCGGTGGCCACGGCGAAGCCCATGTCGGCAAAAATCTCGGCCAGTTCGTCCATCACCTGGCTGACCGGATGGATCGAGCCGCGCGGGGTTTCGGGCGCTGGCAGGGTCAGGTCGACCACTTCGCTGGCCAGGCGCGCATCCAGGGCGGCGTCTTCAAGCGCAGCCTTGCGCTGAGCCAGGGCTTCGGTCACCGCTTCGCGCAGAGCATGGATTTGCGGGCCGGTCGATTGCCGCTCCTCTGCCGACATGGCGCCCAGCGTCTTGAGCAGGCCGGAGATCGACCCCTGCTTGCCCAGGAAGCCGACCCGCAGTGTCTCCAGCGTGCCCAAATCCTGCGCGGCGGCGATCTGCGCCAGCGCGTCTTCACGGGTTGCTGCATAATTCACTGTTCTGGGGTCCGTTCCTTGGCGGGGTTGAAAGCGCGCCTTTAGCCAGAGCCTGCGCGCCTGCAAAACGGAAAAAGCGCGCGACCTGCGCGGTCAGGTCCGGTCGGGCGCTGCGCCATCGGGTGAATCAAGCGTTTGCACCGCCGCCCGCAGCATCCGTGCCCGCTCATGCATGAAGCGGTCGAGCACCGGGTGGGGCAGCGCGGCATATTCGCGCGGGGTCATGTCCATGAACTGGTGAAAGTCGCGAACGAACTGCGCCTGATCGTGATAATGGCCATCGATCGCCCCGATCCATTTGAGCGACGGGTCCAGCATGAACTGCGCCAGACTGCGCATGAAACGCTGGCGGCGCAGCAGCAGCTTGGGCGAAAAACCGAAATGGCGCTGGCACAGCCTTTCGATCGTTCGCTGCCCGGTGCCGACCTCTTCAACCAGTTTCGCCACGCTATCGATGCGCGGATCGATCAGGGCGCCGTGCACGGCGACGATGCGTGCTTCCTCGTTTGGATCTGGTTCGCCCAAGCCGCGAAAGAACGAGATGATCCGAGCCAATTCCGCGGCTTCGTCGGGCGCGGTGCCGAACAGGCGGTCGGCCAGCGGCGTGAACGCCGCGAAGGCGGGGTGCCGTGCGCCGTCGGTCACCAGGTTGGCATGATCGCAGGCCGGCTTGCCGACGTAGCGGTGCCAGCCCAGCGGCAGCAGGCCGATTCCCCAGAAGCGGGTCGTGCCCAGGCGGAAATGGCAGGGCAGGCTGCTGGGGCCGGTAGCGATGAAAGTTGCACCGGAAACGACCGCGCCCTGGCCGACCCAAGCATCCGGCGAGGCACCCGAAAAGAAGCGCAGCCCGGCCCATTCGGGTTGCAACGCATCCTCGACCAGCTGGCCGTCGGGCACGTCGATTTCAGTCACGTAGAACGTGGTGAAATAGCGGCGCAGGTCTTCGGGCGGCGGATGGAACCGCACCGTGATCGAAACGTCTGGCGACACCGAAGGTTACCCCTGGTTTGATCCGGCAAGCCTGCCCCAGCCAAACAGCGCTGGCAAGGCGCATGTCACCCTGGGCGATGCAGCGCCTGGACCGCCTCGCCCGCCGCGGCGAGCCGGGCCCGCGCGGCGGCGCGCAGTACCGGATGGTCAAGCGCGGCATAGGCGCTCGGGCTCATCCCCATGAAGCGCTTGAAATCGCGGACGAAGTGGGCCTGGTCGACATATTGCCAGTCGAGCGTGGAAATCCAGGTCAGCGAAGGGTCGAGCATGAACTGCGCCAGGCTGCGCAGGAAGCGCTGGCGGCGCAGCAGCAGCTTGGGCGAAAATCCGAAGGCGCGCAGCGACAGGCGTTCGAGCGAGCGCGGCGAAGTGCCGATCCGCGCAGCTAGATCGGTGACCGCGGCGACATCGAGATCGATCAGTGCCCCGTGTGCCGCGCGGATCCGCGCTTCCTCGGCATGGGCCGGGCGGGTGGCAAGATAGTCCAGCAGGAACGTATCGATCCGCCGCGCTTCGGCCGCGGGGTCGGGCGCGTCGGCAAAGGCTTGGTCGGGCAAGCCGGCCAGTCCGGTGAACACCGGATCGGCCGCGGCATCGACAAAATCATCGGCATAGTCCGAAGCCGGTGCGTCGAAGAATCGGGCCCAGCCCAGCGGCAGGATCCCGATTCCCCAGATCCGCGTCGTACCCGTGACGAAGTGCGAGCAATGGCTGGACGGACCCGAAGCGATGAAGCGCGGCGCAATGCGCAGTGGCTGGGCCCCGATGGCGGCTCTCCAGCTATCGTTGCGGGCAAAGCGCAGGTTGCCCCATTCGGGGTGCAGATAATCCTCGATCATCGTGCCTGCGGGCACGCTGACTTCGGTCAGGTAATAGGTCGAAACATAGGGTGCCAGGGCGGGCGACGGCATGAAGAAACGCACGCCAACCGCATCGCCGGCAAACTGCGGCTGCATTCCGATAGTGCCCCAACTCTACCAGGGCCTGAATCGCCCTGTGGCGACATCTTGCGTGAAGCGCGCGTGCGTCACAAGCGGCGTTTGCAGACCCTGCGTTCATTTCAGGACAAAAAAGGGGCGCGAAGAGCAATGCCCTTCGCGCCCCTTTTTGTCAGGCGTCGCTGATGCGCGGCTCAGGCCGGCAGCGCGGCCTTGGCCTGGGCGATCACCGCGGTGAACACGCCGCCTTCGTTCATCGCCAGATCGGCCATGACCTTGCGGTCCAGCGTGATCCCGGCCAGCTTGGTGCCGTGGATGAACTGCGAATAGGTCAGGCCTTCGGCGCGAACCGCGGCGTTGATGCGCTGGATCCACAGGGCGCGGAACGTCCGCTTCTTCACCTTGCGATCGCGGTAGGCGTACTGGCCGGCCTTTTCGACCGCCTGACGCGCAACGCGAATGGTGTTCTTGCGGCGGCCACGATAACCCTTGGCCTGTTCCAGAATGTTCTTGTGCTTGGCGCGGGTGGTTACACCCCTTTTGACGCGTGCCATATCTTAGTACTCCGAATATCCGTGAAGCGATCCCGCTGTGCGGGACCAGCTATGTTCAGCCCAGACCGTAGGGCGCCCACTTCTTGATCACCTTCGCGTCGGCGTCGGAAATCGTGTCGGTGCGGCGATGCTGGCGGATGTACTTGGCATTGTGGCTGATCAGGCGGTGGCGCTTGCCGACCGCGCCGTGCTTGATCTTGCCAGTGGCGGTGAGCTTGAAGCGCTTTTTCACGCCGCTCTTCGTCTTCAGCTTGGGCATTTTCGTCTCCTGTTCGAAGACACGTCCGATCCGCCGTGGCAGCCCTAGTTGGCCAGGCCGATCCCGAGAATCACTGCAAGCAGCAATTCATCCGTGTCGGTTGAAGCGCGCGCCCCTAAACAGGAATCGACGGAAAGGCAAGGCTTGCCGTATCCGGCTGGAAAGTCTTTGGCGAACGTGACAGGCTGCGTTCGCGATGACCCAGCCGACCTATCTTGCCGGACGCCTGCTGCTGGCCATGCCGGGCATGGGCGATCCACGCTTTGACCACGCGGTGATCGCGATGGTCCAGCACGATGCCCACGGCGCGCTTGGATTGGGCATCGGGACCGCGGTGCAGGGCGTGACCGTGCATACCGTGCTGGCCGATCTGGGGATCGATCCGGGCGTTGCGCCGGACGATCCGGTGCTGCTGGGCGGGCCGGTCGAAACCGAGCGCGGGTTTGTCCTGCACAGCCCCGATTGGACCTCGCGCGCCACCGTCAGCGCGGGGGCCCTGGGGGCGATGACTACTTCGCGCGATGTCCTGGCGGCAATCGCTGCGGGCAAGGGGCCCAGCCGCTTTGTCGTGGTGCTGGGCTATGCCGGGTGGGATGCCGGGCAGCTCGACGCGGAAATGACGCGCCACGGCTGGTTCGCTGCGCAGGGCCGCACGCAGATCGTCTTCGATACCCCGGCGGAAGAGCGCTGGAAGGCGGCATGGCGCGCCGAGGGGATTGATCCGGCCTTGCTGGCCAGCGAAACCGGGCGGGCCTGACCGGCACCGCCCGGTTGCAAAGTCCCTAGGCGGCGTCCGCCGAACTGGGGTTCTTTACCGCCCACAGTCCGAAGCTGGCAATGATCGCATAGCAGACCACCGGCACGATCAGCGCCATGCGGATATTGCCGGTAACGTCGGCCACGGTGCCGAACAGGTAGGGCACCAGCGCCCCGCCGACGATCGCCGTGCAGAGGATCCCCGACCCTTGCGGCGCACGCTCGCCCAGGCCTTCGGTGCCAAGACTGAAGATCGTCGGGAACATCAGCGAATTGCAGAAACCCACCAGGATCAGTGCCCAGCCCGATATTGCGCCCATGCCGAATGCAGACAGTGCGATGAGGCCGATTGCTGCGGCGGCATAGGCGGTCAGGACGCGGCCCGGCCTGAACATGCGCAGGATGAAGCCGCCGACCAGTCGCCCGATCATCGCGCCGCCCCAGTAGAAGGCGACCAACTTGCCCGCTGCTTCCAGACCCAGGCCCATCACGCTCTGCTCGCCCAGATAGGCGATCATGTTCGATCCGATCGCCACTTCAGCGCCGACATAGGTGAAGATGCACAGCGCGCCGAGCTGGACGCGGCGGTTGGTCAGCAACAGGTCAAGCGTACCGGCAACCTTGGTCTGTTCGGTCTTGGCCCCGTCCAGCGCGCCGCGGAACATCCAGAACAGCGCGGCGATGGCCAGCATCGCGATCGCCAGCCACATGTAGGCATGGCCGATCGAGGCACCCTGTTCGACCCGGTAGGCCTGCATTTCCACGGCAGAGGCGGTCGCCGCGTCGATCGGCTTGGCATCGCCGAGCAGGACCTTGGCCCCGCCATAGACCATCAGCGTGACGCCGATCGAATTGAACGCCTGGGCAAAGGTCAGCCGGCTGTGCGAGGTTTCCGTCGGCCCCAGCGTGGTGATCACCGGGTTCATCGCCACCTGCAGCACGGTGATCCCCGCGCCAATGAAGAACAGCGCGGCCAGGAACCCGCCGAACGAGGCATTGGCCGATGCCGGGATGAACAGCAGCGCAGCGGCGGCGACCATCACGAAACCCAGCACGAAGGTGCGGATATAGCCCAGCTTGCTCATGATGATGCCGGCGGGGATCGAAAAGGCGGCATAGGCAATGAAGAACGCCATCTGGACCAGGTTGGCCTCGGCATGGCTGAGCTGGAACATCGGCCTGAACTTGCCGACCAGCAGGTCGTTGATGTTGGTCACCCCGCCCAGGATGAAGAACACGGCGAAGACCAGCAGCAGCACCGTTGTGGTGCTGGCGTTGCTTTTCCCGCCGCCCGATCCCGGTGCAGTCGAGCCTGTAATCGGTGCAGCCATGCCGCCTCTCCCCTTTACGCCAACTTGTTATACGGGGCATTCATGGCGCGCGGGGCGGCGAAGTCCAGTCGCATACGTATGATTTCCCCGATCGTCTTGTGAACGTTTCCAAAGCGGAGCCGGCTGGCATTCCTCTGGCCGCGCTGTTAGGGGCCGGGTCAGATAGGGAGACGGTCGATGGCAGGGTTGTGGTTCGACGAATTATCGGTGGGCCAGCGCTTCGATCATGCGATCCGCCGCACTGTCACCGAGACCGACAATCTGCTGTTTACCACGCTAAGCCACAACCCGGCGCAACTCCATCTCGACGCCGAATACATGAAGGGCAGCGAATACGGCCAGGTGCTGGTCAATTCGTGTTTCACGCTCAGCCTGATGGTCGGGGTCAGCGTCGGCGATACGACGTTGGGTACGGCGGTCGCCAATCTTGGCTGGGATGAAGTCCGTTTCCCGAAACCAGTGTTCGTCGGCGATACGCTGAATATCGTCACCGAAGTGCTGGACCTGCGGGAATCGAAAAGCCGTCCCGACGCCGGGATCGTCACGTTTCTGCATCAGGCATGGAACCAGCGCGGCGAGCTGGTTGCCAGCTGCAAACGCTCAGGCCTGCAGCGCAAACGCCCGCATACTCAGCCCTGATTGAGCGGTGACAGACGGCCCAGCGCGCCGTTGGCCCAGCCCAGAATATCGTCCCCGCCGGTCGAAAGCAGGTCGTAGACCTCGCCAATCAGCAGGTCATGCGTGCCATAGGCCAGCCGTTCGCGCACGTCGCAGAAGATGTTGGCCGGGGCGCCGCTGATGAACCACACCGGGCCGTGCTGGTGCCAGTCGGGATGAGTGAAGCGGTCGGCCCGCCCGGCAAAGCTGGCGAACGGCGTCAGATAATCCTGGCGCGGGCTGTCGAGCAGGTTGATGCAGAACCGCCCGGCGCGGATCATCGCGTCGTGGGCCGAACCTGCGCGGTTGATCGCGATCGCCATCGAACAGGGTTCCAGACTGACCGGCATCAGCGCCGACATGGCCAGCCCGACCGGCTCGCCCGTTTCCGGGTCATAGCTTGAAACGATCCCGACCGGCGCGGGCAGGTGGCGCAGCACCTGCTTGAGCTGGTTGTCGAGCGTGCTGTCGGGCGGCTGGGTCATAGGCGTCTGTCTAGCGGTGTCACAAGCGTTCGGCAACCACGCCGGCGGAAACCAGCGCGGCGATCTCGTCTGCGCTCAGGCCAAGCTCGGCTGCCAGTACGGCGGCGGTGTCCTGCGCCGATCGAGGCGGCGCTGTGCGATAGGTTGCCGGGGTGCGCGAGAACTTGCCGGGAAAGCCGACAACCTTGACCGGGGTGCCATCGTCGCGAGCCAGGTCATGGACCATGCCGCGCGCTTCGATCTGCGGATGGGCCAGCGCCTGGGGGATCGTGTTGACCTTGCCTCCGGGCAACTTGGCTGCATCCAGCGCGGCGATCAGCGCGTCGCACGTCCAGCGCCCGATGATCGGCTTGATCACCGCGAACAGCGCTTCGCGGTTGGCACTGCGCTCTGCCGAAACGGCGAAACGCGGGTCATCCGCCAGCGCGGGGACACCCAGTAGCCGGGCTAGCGCAACAAATTGGCGATCGTTGCCCAGCGCGATCAGCACGTCGCCATCGGCGCAGGCAAAATCCTGGTAGGGGGTGATCGTGGGATGCTGGTTGCCCATGCGGCGCGGCACCACCCCGCCGTTGAGCCAACCTGAAGCCTGGTTGGCCAGCAGCGCGACCTGGGCATCGAGCAGCGCGAGGTCGATATGCTGACCTTCACCGGTACGATTGCGGTGGTTGAGCGCAGCCAGGACCGAAATCGTTGCATAAAGCCCGGTCGACAGGTCGGTGACCGGAATGCCCGCCTTCATCGGGCCGCCACCGGGCTCGTCATCAGGGCGGCCGGTGACGCTCATCACTCCGCTCATCCCCTGGATCAAGAAGTCGTACCCGCCCTTGTCGCGGTCCGGGCCGGTCTGGCCGAACCCGGTGATCGAACAATAGATCAGGTCGGGCTTGATCGCGCTGAGCGTAGCGTAGTCTAGGCCGTACTTGGCCAGGCCGCCGACGCGAAAATTCTCGATTACGATATCCGCTTTGGCGGCGAGCGCACGGATCAGGTCAGCACCCTGCGGACTGGCGATATCGACCGCGATCGAGCGCTTGTTGCGATTGGCACACAGATAATAGGCGGAATCGCGCGATCCGTCGTCCAGGAATGGCGGGCCCCAGCGGCGGGTATCGTCGCCCTGACCGGGCTGCTCGACCTTGATCACCTCGGCGCCAAGATCGCCCAGCATCTGCGCGCACCATGGCCCCGCCAGCACGCGGCTGAGGTCGAGAACGCGAATGCCGGCAAGCGGCCCGGTGGGACGATCGGGGTTTGTCATGACGTCCGCCGCCTTAGCCGCGTGCGGCATGGCGGCGCAATGGCGGCGGTGGGAAACCAATCGGGGTGATCTTCGTCAGGTAGTGCGGATAGTTCCCGCTATTGTGCAATGCACCATTTCGAATGTGGCGGTTTGACGCACATTCGAGCCGGTCCGGCGTGATTTGTTTGCAACTGCGGAACGCACGAGTGCTGCCGCGTGTTAAGCACGCAAAGCCTCATGACGACTGGATCCGAACGATGCCTGAGCGAACCGCAGAACTCCGCCGCAGCGCCATTCCGCTTTTGGCGTCGGGGGCAGCGGATGGCCCGGTCATCCCGTTGTTCGCGCACCCAGGCTCGGGCCGCTCGTCGCTCAGCGCGGTGTCGCTGGCAGTGATCGGAACCTATACCCCGCGCAAATGTGGGATCGCCACCTTCACTGCGGACCTGGTTGAGCAGCTGGGCCGCTATCACGCCGAGATCGATACCCAGGTCTATGCACTCGACGCGGGCGACGGTGGGCTGCGCTATCCCGATCACGTCTCGCTGATCGAGCAGGGGGATCCGGCCAGCTATGCCGCCGCCGCGCGCCACATCAACGAGGCCGCGCCCGACGCAGTCTGGCTGCAGCACGAATTCGGCATCTTCGGTGGTCCTGACGGCGAAATGGTGCGCGATCTGATCGATGGCGTCGCCGCGCCGCTTATCGTCACGTTCCATACCGTGCTCAGCCGTCCGAGCGCCAACCAGCGCCGGATCGTCGAGCACATCATCTCGCGCGCCACGCAGATCATGGTCATGTCGCGCCACGGCCGCGATCTGCTGGTCGACCTGTACCGTGCCCCGGCCGACCGGGTGACGGTAATCCCGCACGGTGCCCCGGACCGGCCGTTCGGCCGCGAAGCCTCGTTCAAGGCGTGGCTCGGGCTGCAGGACCGCAATGTCCTGATGACCTTTGGCCTGCTTGGCCCCGGCAAGGGACTTGAGCATGCGATCGAGGCTCTTCCTGCGATCATCGCGCGGCACCCGCAGACGATCTATCGCATCGTTGGTGCCACGCACCCCAACCTGGTCAAGGATCAGGGTGAGGCCTACCGCGAAAAGCTGATCGCCCTGGCGCAGCGGCTTGGCGTGGGCGACCACGTGCAGTGGGACAACCGCTTCCTCGATACCCCCGAACTGCTCGACCAGCTTGAGGCGAGCGACATCTACCTGACCCCCTATCCCAATTTGCAGCAGGCGACGTCGGGCACGCTCAGCTATGCGGTTGCCTTGGGCAAGGCGGTGGTTTCGACGCCCTATGTCCACGCGCGTGAATTGCTGGCGGAAGGGGTCGGTATGCTGGTCGAGCCGAACGACAGCGCCGCAATCGCCGCCGCAGTCAATGCCCTGCTCGACGACCGCCAGCGGCTCGATGCCTTGCGGCGCCGCGCCTATGCCGAAGGGCGCAAGACGATCTGGCCGCGTTTTGCCGATGCCAGCGCCGCCTTGGTCCATGCCGCCGCGGTCCAGCCGCTGGGCGAAGTGCCGCTGTCGGCGGCGCTGGGGCTTAGCGGGTTCAATGCGATGTGCGACGCCACCGGCATGTTCCAGCACGCTATCGGCATCGTCCCCGACCGCCGTCACGGCTATTGCCTGGACGACAATGCCCGCGCGCTGATCCTGATGAACCACGCAGCTGCGGTCCCTCCGGCCGAGCGGCTGTCGCGCAGCGTCATCTTCGCCAGCTTTGTACAGTATGCCTGGAACCCGGACCGCAATCACTTCCGCAATTTCATGAATTTCGACCGGACCTGGTGCGAGGATGAAGGATCCGACGATTCGAACGGCCGTGCGCTGTGGGCGCTGGGCGATACGGTGGAGCATTCACCGTTCTCCGACATGCAGGCCTGGGCGCGGCACTGGTTCGACGAGACTCTGCACACGCTGGACGACGTGCAATCGCCGCGCGCGATCGCATTCGGCATGCTGGGCGCAGCGGCCGTGCTGCGCGGCACTGGCAACCACAGCCGCGCCGAAGCGCTGCTAAGACGTGGCGGCGCGTTCCTTGAAACACTGCTGGCGGCGTCGCGCCGGCCCGATTGGGCGTGGTTCGAAGCCGTACTTGGCTATGACAATCCGCGATTGCCGCAGGCACTGATCGAGGCCGGCACACTGTGCGACCGTCCGGACTGGACCCGTCTGGGCCTGCACACGCTGGACTGGATCGCGCAGCGCCAGATCGCGGCGACCGGGCTGTTCCGTCCGGTCGGGTCGGAAACCTTCGGGCGACAACATGGCCAGATGCCATTCGACCAGCAACCGCTTGAGGCCCAGGCGGCAATCGAAGCCTGCCTCGCAGCGTTCCGCAGCGATCCCTCACCGCGCTGGTTCGACCATGCGGTGTCCTCCTATCGCTGGTTCCTTGGCGCGAACGATCGCGGTGTGATACTGGGCGATGTCGCCAGCGGGCGGTGTCGCGATGGCGTAACGCCGCGCGGTGCAAACGCCAACTGCGGTGCCGAATCGATCCTGGCTTTCCAGCTGGGGCACGTCGCCTTGCAGCACTTGCTGGCAGAGCGGCGGACCATGCAACGGGCAGGGGAAGAGCTTGCTGAAGACGACCACGGGCCAGCACAGACGCTTGCGCATCCATGACACCCGGCTCCATGCCGACCCGACCCGCGTTGTGCTGCGGCCTTTCCATCTGGGCTGGCAGTCAGCCAGCGCGCCAGCTGACCGCGCCAGCCGTCTGGTCGCAGATGTCGCTGCGCTCAGCGAACAGCAGGTCGCTGCTGAATATGAGCGCGTGATCCAGGACTTTGCCGAGCGCCACTGGCAAACCGAGCAGGTCTTCGAACAGCGCTACCGCGAGGTAGAAGCGCATCACGGCTTGCACAACGCGGGCTTTTCGCAAGAGCGGCAGCGTCTGATCGGGGCCTACTTCTGCCACGAGTACACCTATGCCGCCGCGGCGCTGATGAATCCGTCCATCGTTCCGCATCCCGATCAGTCGGGCATGGGGCAGGGCGCCTGCCGTTTCGTCATGTCGCTGCGGGCGGTGGGCGAAGGCCACATCAGCTCAATCGCGTTTCGCGAAGGGATTGCCGAAGATGACGGCACCTTCCAGCTTTGGCCGCAAAGCCATTTCGCCACCTCTGCCGTCATTGACGAGCCGACGCTGACCGATGCCGACGACGGGGTGATGGTGCATCGCAATCCCGAAAGCACGCTGTCCAACTGCGTGATCTTCCCGATCACCGAGCAGCAGCGCGGCGGGCTGGAAGACCTGCGCCTGGTGCGTTTCGAGCATGACGACGGATCCTACGAATGGATCGGCACCTATACCGCCTATTCGGGTAGCGCGATCCGTTCCGAACTGCTCCGCACGACCGATTTCCGCTCGTTCGATCTGGAACCGATCCGCGGTGCAGCAGGGCGCAACAAGGGCATGGCGCTGTTCCCGCGCAAGGTCGGCGGGCGCTATGCCATGATCGGCCGCCAGGACGGCAAGAACCTGTTCCTGCTCCGCTCCGATCGGCTCGACACCTGGGAAGATGAAGGGGTTCTGCTGATGGAGCCCAGGTACCCTTGGGAATTCATCCAGATCGGCAATTGCGGCAGCCCGATCCTGACCGAACATGGCTGGCTGATGCTGACCCACGGGGTCGGCGCAATGCGCAAATATGCACTGGGTGCCGCACTGCTCGACCGCGACGATCCCTCGATCGTGCTGGCGCGAACATCCGAGCCGGTATTGACCGCAGAGGACGCCGACCGTTCGGGCTATGTCCCCAATGTGGTTTACACTTGCGGCGCGCTCAAGGTCGGCGACGCGCTGTTAATCCCCTATGGCATATCGGACAGCGCCGTCGGCTTTGCCACGACGACTATCGAAGACCTGATGGCAATGATGGAATGACGCAAGAAGAGATGGACATGACTGCGACCAAGATCGTTCCGGTGGTGCTGTGCGGCGGCAGCGGCACGCGGTTGTGGCCGCGCAGCCGCGCGACCAAGCCCAAGCCGTTCCTGCCGCTGGTTGGCGACAGCACACTGTTTGAAGCAACGCTGGGCCGCTGCGGCGATCCCGATGCCTTTGCCGCGCCGGTGGTGGTGACAGGCCGGGCGCACCTCGACCATGTTGAAGCGCAGCTGACCGGGGCGGGGGCGGCGATCATCGTCGAGCCATCGGCGCGCAACACCGCGGCGGCGATTGCCCTGGCCGCGCTGCGCCTGCCCGCCGACGCAATCATGCTGGTCTGCCCAAGCGATCATCACATCGGCAATCCGCAGGCCTTCTGCGCCGCCGCCCTGCGCGCTGCCCATCTGGCGCAGGACGATTGGCTGGTCTCTTTCGGGATCGAGGCCACTGCACCGGAGACCGGCTTCGGTTATCTTGAGCGCGGCGAGGCGATTGGCGATGACGGTTTCCGCGTCGCCCGCTTCGTCGAAAAGCCCGATCTGGCGCGGGCGCAGGAGTTCCTCGATCATGGCGGTTATGCCTGGAACGGCGGGATCTTTGCCTTCAAGGTGTCGGCCTTTCTGGCCGAGCTGGGACGCCACCGCCCGGCGATCCTCGCCGCGGCGCAGGATGCCGTCGCCGGCGGGATCAGCGATGGCGCCCGCTTCCACCCCGATGCCGAAGCCTTCGCCCGGATCGCTAGCGAATCGGTCGACTACGCGGTGATGGAGAATACCGACCGCGCCGCCATGGTCCCCGCCGACATGGCCTGGTCCGACATCGGCAACTGGCAGGCGCTGCACGTCGCGCTGGAGCGCGACGAAAGCGGCAATGCCAGCCGCGGCGATGTGGAGCTGGTCGATTGCCGCAACGTGCTTGTCGACAGCGACGGGCCGCATGTGTCGGTGATTGGTCTGGAAAACGTCATTGTCGTGGTCGATGGCGACGATATCCTGGTCACCACTGCGGACGGCGCACAGAAGGTTGGCAAGCTGCACAAGGCGGCCAACCAATGACCGCGCTGCCGATCCGAATGGTCGAAAAGCCGTGGGGCAGGGATGCGCTTCCCGCGCCTTTCGTCGCCCCGGCCGGCCAGCGGATCGGCGAAGTCTGGTTTGAGCCGCCCGCATCGCTCGACCAGCTGCTGGTCAAATACATCTTCACCAGCGAAAAGCTTTCGGTCCAGGTCCATCCAAGCGATGCCCAGACCATCGAGGCCGGGCTGGGCAAGCAGGGCAAGGAAGAGTGCTGGCTGGTCGTCGATGCAGACGAGGGTGCCACCCTGGGGATCGGGTTCAACCAGGAAATCAGCGCGCGCGACATGCGCATGGCGGCCACTGACGGCACGATTGAAGGCTTGATGACCTGGTTTCCGGTCAGGCCGGGCGACTTCTTCTACATTCCAGCGGGCACGGTCCATGCCATCGGCGCGGGCGTCAGCCTGATCGAAGTGCAGCAGAACAGCGACATCACCTATCGCCTCTATGACTATGGGCGCCCGCGTCCCTTGCATCTCAACCTAGGCATGGGCGTCGCCAAGGGTGAACCCTATGCCGATCCGCGTCGCTGCCATGTGGCCGAGTGCGGGGAAGTAACGTTGGTTGAAGGGCCGCTGTTCCGTCTTACCCGCTATGACGGTCCCCTGTCTGCCGAGGCACGAGCGCAGTTTGGAGAGAATGCGCTGCTGGTGATCCCGCAAACGGCGGGCGCTTCGGTCAAGGGCGAGGCTGTTCCGGCAGGGTCTTGCGCGGTTGCTTCCGGGCTCAAGGCATTTGCCATAGAGAACGGGGCGCGCGGCCTGATTGCGCAGCCAATCTGCTAAGGATCAGACTTCGATTGCCAGCGTGTCGCGGACGACGGCCAAGGCTTGATCGTTCAAGTCCCGCGCCCGGTGGGCATCCCGCGCCTCCGTATAGCAACGCAGTTCGGGAGCGTTGCCCGACGGTCGCAAGTGGATCACGTCGCCCGATTCGAAGGTAATTCGCAGACCATCGGTGCGGTCTGTGCCGACCGGCGTGCCGGCCACTGCGCCAAAAGCCGCCTCGATCCGAGCCAGCTGCTCGGCCTCGCTGCCACTTTCCAGCTGGGCCAGGATCGCGCGGCTGGTCGCGGTTGGAAAAGCCTCGATCCGGTTGCTGTAGGTGACCCGCGGGGGCAGGGCGCCGACCAGTGCGGAAATCGGTTGGGCCCCCGCTGCGATGATTGTCGCCACGACAGGCAAGACCGCATCGCGGGTCGGCAGAGCGCCCAGCGGGCCGTGCGCTAATGCCAGATCGCTGCCCACCAGAAAGCCGCCATTGGCTTCATAGCCGCAGACCCGCATCCCGCCGGCTTCCAATTGCCGGTTCATCTCGGCGATCACATAGGGTGAACCGATCCGCGTCCGAGCGGTCACCGCAAAAGCGCCGGTTTCCTCCAGCACGGTGTTGCTCGATACCGGGGTGACGACGCGGTCCGCGCCCAGCTGCCGTGCGCAGAGCACGCCCAGGACATCGCCGCGCAGCCATTCGCCGCGCTCGTCCGACAGCAAGGGGCGGTCCGAATCGCCATCGGTTGAAATGATCGCGGCAAAGCCATGCTCGGCGGCCCAGCCGCGCGCCAGGGCCACGTCCTCGTCGCGCACGGCCTCGGTATCGACCGGTACGAACACCGCCGACCGTCCGAGCGGGGTGACCTGGGCATCTAGCGCCTCAAGGATCGAAACCACCACGTCGCGGCCGACCGCTGAATGCTGGTAAACGCCGATGCGCTTGCCGCGCAGCGCCTCCGGGCCGAACGCATCGCGGTACCGCGCGACATAGGGCGGGACGATGTCGGTGACCGGTGGCAGGACTTCAGCAGCATCCAATGCACCGTCAGCCGCGAAGGTGCGGCCCTCGACTGCGACCGGCTGGGCCATCATTCCGGCTTCGTCGTCCTTCAGCACTTCGCCGTGGGGGCGATAGAACTTTATCCCGTTGCGGTCGGCCGGAATGTGGCTGCCAGTGACCATCAGCGAGGGAATCCCAGCGGCAAAGGCATGCAGCGCAAGGGTCGGCGTGGGGACCAGTCCGCAATAGACCGGCTCCCCGCCCATATCGCGCACCGCCGCAGCGCAGGCCGCCAGGATCCGCGGGGTGCTGGGGCGCAGGTCGCCGGCCAGGGCAACCTTGCCGCCATGGGCAAATTCACCCAGGCTTTCCAGATAGCGCAGGAACCCGGTAGTATAGCCGTGGCAAACCCGGTCGGTCATCGCCACGACGGTACCGCGCGCGCCGCTGGTTCCGAAGGCGACGCCGCTTTCGGCCATAAGGTCTCCGACTGTCATGGTTGTGTCCTTGGTTGTCGTGATCTTGCCTGCGTGCAATGCAGTGGCACCTGCTAAGGTTCCCCGGTTTACGCCCGATTGCACTAGCGATCGAACAGCCCCACGGCCAGTGTCGATGCATAGAGTTCGATGGCCTTGTCCCGCGGCAGGCGTGCCGCCCAGCCGCGAAGATCATAGGCGGAATTTAGTGTCGAAAGGATAAGCTGGCTGGCGATCATCGGATCGACGCTGTTGAGGGTGCCGTCGCGCATGCCATCTACCAGCGTGCCCATGAAGCGCAAGGCAATGCGGTCCGATCGCCGCACCACTTCGGCGCGCATATCAGCCGGCAGCGCCTGCAGCGCCGTGGTCCGGGTCAGCGGCCAGTCGGTGTTGAACTGGATGTCCATCAGCGTGGCGATCGCCCATGACAGCCGTTGCCATTCGTCAGCCCCGTCGCGGTGCGCCAGCCACTGCGCCACGGCCACGCGTTTGTAGCTTTGCCGGAAGCATTCAAGGACCAGATCGTCCTTGGCATCAAGATGATGATAGAAGCTGCCCTTGGTAACGTTGAGCTGCTCGACGATGCGCACCACCGAGGCACCGCGATAGCCGCTTTCGTTTATCAGCCCGGTTGCCACGCGCAGAAAGCTCTCTGCGCCGGCGTCCTGCCCCGGCATGGCGGCCCGGATTTCGTCCTCGGAGTAGAGGCGCGGGTTCCAGGTCGACCCCGGAACTGCCAGGCCTTCGTCAAGGATCGTTGCGATCCGCCGCCCGACCCGTCCGAAATCGTTGATTGCAAACCGGGCCAGCCAGACCGGCAGCCAGAACACAACTTCCAGAAGCATGTGCGCCCGCGCCGTGCAGCGATCCTTGTCGCTGCTTAGCGCCTCTATACCCCAGAACGCCCGCACCATGCGGAACACCTCCAGATAAAGGTCGAGCAGCGGTCGGCGCAGGTCTTCGTCAAGGGTGCGGATGTCGGACAACGGGACCAGCGGCTTCGCTTCTCCCGCGATCACCGCAGCATGCAGTTTGACGTGCAGGCGGATCAGGCGGAACACGCGTTCGCGCGGGCTGGCCTCGGCCGCGGCTTCGATGACCATGGCGCGCAGACGCTCGATCGAGCGCTCGAACACGGTCGCCGCCAGCAGCTCCTTGCGGCGGAAATAATAGGTGACGCTGGTGGTGTTGAGGTCGACCGCCTTGGCCACTTCCAGCAGGGTCGCCCCGCGCACGCCGCGGCTGATGATCAGATCGGCTGCCGCGTCGAGCACGGCTTCGCGCTTGCGCTCGAACCGCGCCCGGCTGCGCGGCGCGCGTTGCGGCGCCGCTTTCAGATCCCCGTCTCCCATCAAGGCGTACTATACCAGCGCTTTAGCGCCTGCATAGCACCGCCGGATCAGCCTCCGAAGGTGCCGCCCGTTTCCGACTTGCGCCGCAGATATGGCGACACCTCAAGCCCATGACGCTCAAGCCCGGCGACAATCGCGCCCAGTCCGACATGGTCGGCCCAGTACATCGGACCGCCCGTCCAGGCTGGCCAGCCATAGCCATTGAGCCAGACCGTATCGATATCGCCGGGGCGCTGGGCCATGCCCTCGTCCAGGATCTTCGCCCCTTCGTTGATCATCGGGTAGAGCAGCCGCTCGCGGATTTCGTCCTTGCCGATCACGCGCTGCGGCTTTCCTGCGCGCTCGGCAAAATCCGCAATGATCGCCTTCACTTCGTCCGACGGCGTGCGCTTGCGCTCGGCATCGTAGTCGTAATAGCCCTTGCCGGTCTTCTGGCCCCAGCGCCCGGCGGCGCACAGCGCGTCGCGGATCGTCTCGATCCGGGCGGGGTCGCGGTGCCAGCCGATGTCGAGCCCGGCCAGGTCGCCCATCTGGAACGGACCCATCGGGAAGCCGAATTCCAGCAGAACGTCGTCGATCTCGTTATAGGCGGCACCTTCCATGATCATTGCCTGGGCCTGGACCTGGCGCGGCGAAAGCATGCGGTTGCCGATGAAGCCGTGGCACACCCCGGAAACGACCGGAATCTTGCCGATCCTGGGGGCCAGCGCCATCACGGTGGCAAGCTGCGCTGCGCCGGTCCTGGCGCCGCGCACCACTTCCAGAAGCTTCATGACATTGGCGGGGGAGAAGAAATGCGTGCCCAGCACCGCCTCGGGCCGCTTGGTCACCGCGGCCATTGCATCGATGTCGAGATAGCTGGTGTTCGACGCCAGGATCGCCCCCGGCTTGGCGATCGCATCGAGCCGGGTGAAGATGTCCTTCTTCAGGTCCATGTTCTCATAGACCGCCTCGATCACCAGGTCGCAGGCACCGAGATCATCGAACATGACACTGGGCGTCAGCCGGCCCATCGCCGCGTCGATCTCGTCTTGAGTCATCCGCCCGCGCTTGACCGCGTTGTCGTAATTGCGCCGCATCGTCGCGACGCCCTTGTCGAGCGCGTCCTGCTCGCGCTCGACAATGGTTACCGGGATTCCGGCGGTGAGGAAGTTCATCGTAATCCCGCCGCCCATGGTACCTGCGCCCAATACCCCGACCCGCTCGATCGGCAACAGCGCGGTGCCGGCCGGCAGATCGGCAATTAGTGCAGCTTGCGCGCGGGCGGATTCGATGTGCTCACGGGCACCGGGAAGGGCGTCGGACATTTTGAGTTCTCCTCTGCGTGCGGTTCAACCGGGCCGGCTGGCGCCTGTCAAGCAATGCAGGGAAGGGGCGGCCGTGGCGGAGACGGAGGGATTCGAACCCTCGGTACCGGATTTACCAGTACGACGGTTTAGCAAACCGTTGGTTTCAGCCACTCACCCACGTCTCCGGATCGCAGCGGCGAAGCGCGGCCTATAGCGAGGGGTTGTGGGGGCGGCAAGGGGGGCCGGTGCGGAAAGTTTGCAGCGGGTTCGCGCACTGCCGGGCGCGGCACGGACTCGCTTGGCCGCAAAACCGACTCGACTCATCGCCGGTTCATTGTCCCCCTGCGACTCCTCGATTCAGATGCCAGCAAGGGATGGTCTGCGGACCGGATTGAGGGATTTTGCAATGACACGGGATTACGCTTCGAAACTGCGCGGTGCGGTTATCGGCCTGTTCGGCGCTCTGGCGCTGGCGGCGACGCCGGCCTTGGCGCAGGTCCAGTCGGTCGATCCCGACAAGGCCATCGACGGCGATCTGGCCAAGCCGGCAGCGGCACCAGCGGCCGCGCCGTCGCCCTCTATCGATGCCGCACCCGTCTCCGCGCCAGAGGCTGTTCCGGCTGCAACCGATCCTGCCGCCCAGGCGGCCCAGGCTTCAACGGCGCCGCAACAGGCAGTGCAGGAAGGCGCTACTTACAAGGAAGACGATTTGATCGGCGCCGCCGAAGGCGTCTTTGGCAAGGGCGCCAAGGGCCTGGCCGACCTGATCAAGGGCGTGCTCAAGAAGCAGGGCGAACCCAATGGCTACATCGTCGGGCGCGAAGGCGGCGGCGCGCTGGGGATCGGGGTGCGTTATGGTTCGGGCACGCTGTTCCACAAGGTCGAAGGCAAGCGCCCGGTCTATTGGACCGGGCCGTCGATCGGCTTCGATGCCGGGGCCAATGCCGGCAGCACCTTCGTGCTGGTCTACAACCTCTACAACACCGATGATCTCTACAAGCGCTTCCCGGCGGGCGAGGGCGCGGCCTATCTGGTCGGCGGGTTCCACGCCAGTTACATGCGCCGCGGCGATGTCGTGCTGATCCCGGTGCGCGCCGGGGCGGGCCTGCGGCTGGGGGTCAATGCCGGCTACATGAAGTTCTCCGAAAAGCAGCGGTGGTTGCCGTTCTGACCCGTACCCCGACCTGACGCCGTGGCCGGGGGGCAGGACACGGCGGGGGGCTTCCTCGAACTGCGCTGGCTGAGCGGCTGGCGCGTGGCGGGCTATGCCCGGGTGCTGCTGCTGGCCTCGATCGTTGCGGTGGGCTTTGCCCTGCGCGCCGCACTGGGAAGCGATGGCAGCGATTTCCTCGCGTTCTGGTCGGCGGGCAAGCTGGTCCTCGCCGGGCGTCCGGCGGCGGCCTACGACCTTGCCGCGACCGGCGCGATCCAGGCCGAGTTGGGGCGGCCCGAAGTCTTCGCCTTCGTCAATCCGCCGCCGTTCCTGCTGGCGCTGTGGCCGCTGGGCGCCTTGTCTTTCCCGGTCGCCTGGACGGTCTGGGTGGCGGCGACCTACTTGCTATGGCTGGCGGTCACGCGGCCACTGGCGGGGCGGCACGGCTGGCCGCTGGCGGCCTATCCCGGGGCATTGATCGCCGCGACCCATGCCCAGACCGGCTTCGTGACTAGCGCATTCCAGGCAGGCGTGGCCCGGCTGCTCGAACGGCGACCGATCGCGGCGGGGCTGTGTCTGGGCGCGCTGATCGTCAAACCGCACCTCGCCGTCCTGTTTCCTTTCGCTCTGGCCGCGGACCGGCGCTGGAAGGCGTTTGTCGCTGCCGGGGTCGGGGTGGTGCTGTGGCTGGGAGTGGCTTGGGTGCTGCTCGGTAGCGAGACGATGCTGGCCTACCGCAAGAGCTGGGAGGTCAGCCGCTTTCTGATGCGCGAGGACGACGCGGTGTTCTTCCTGCGCCAGGCGACGGTCTATGCCCAGTTCCGCGCCTGGGGGCTGCCCACGGCGGCGACGATTGCCCAGGCCTTGGCGACGCTGGCCGCGATAGCGACAACATGGCGCGGCTGGTCTGGGAAGAGTCCGCTCGACGGTAAGATCGCGCTGCTGTTCGCGCTGACCCCGCTCGCCACGCCGTACCTGTTCAATTACGACCTGCCGTTCCTGGCCGTGCCGACTTTGTGGCTGGTAGCACGGGAAGCGCGCCGCCCCGGCCATCGCTTTGCCCGGCTGGAACTGCTGGCGCTGTACCTCGCACCGGTGCTGGCCCGCGCCGCGGCTCTGCCGCTGCACGTCAACCTGACCCCGCTGGTCTGCCTGTGGATGGCATGGCGGGTGTGGCAACGTATGCGCGGCGCAGAGCCAGAAATCCCGGCCTGACAGGCCGATTTGCGCTTGTCCCGCGCCCCTGTGCGGGTCTAAGGGCCGCGCCATCATGCTCAGCAACCTGACCCAACAGCCCGCCGATGCGCTGCTCGCGCTGATCAAGCTCCACAACGACGATCCGCGCGCTGACAAGATCGATCTTGGCGTCGGGGTCTATCGCACCGGGCAGGGCGATACCCCGGTGTTCGGCGCGATCAAGGCGGCGGAGAAGAAGCTGCTCGAGACCCAGACCTCGAAGGCCTACCTAGGCCCCGAGGGTGACATGGGCTTCGTCCACGCGCTGATGCCGTACATCTTCGGCAAGGACGATCCGACCATGCAGGGCCGCATCGAAGGGATGCAGGCCCCGGGCGGAACCGGTGCGGTGCGCCTGGCGGTGGCGCTGGCCAAGAAGGCGGGCTTGCAGCGGGTGTGGATGGGGGTGCCAAGCTGGCCCAACCATGCACAGATCTTCGGCGATCTGGCGCTAGAGCTCAAGACCTTCAACCACGCCACCAAGGCCGGCCGGGTCGACATGGATGCGCTGGTCACCGCGCTCAACCTGGCCGCGCCGGGCGATGCGGTGCTTCTTCACGGCTGCTGCCACAACCCGACCGGGATCGATTACACCCCGGCGCAGTGGGATCAGATCGCCCCGTTGCTTGCCGAAAAGCAGCTGCTGCCGATCCTCGATCTCGCCTATCAGGGGCTGGGCCAGGGGATGGAGGAAGACGCCTATGGCGTGCGCCGCGTCCTGGCCGCAGTGCCCGAGGCGCTGATCGCCTATTCGTGCGACAAGAACTTCGGGATGTACCGCGACCGCGTCGGCGCGATCTATGTGATGGCGCAGGACGGCGAAGTGCTGACCCGCGTGCTGTCGAACGGTCATGCCCTGGCCCGCGCGGCCTGGTCGATGCCGCCCGATCACGGCGGTGCCGCCGTTCGCCTGATCCTGGAAGATCCGGCGCTGACCGCGCTGTGGCTTGACGAGCTCGACACGATGCGTGCCCGCATGAACCAGGTCCGCGCCCGGCTGGCCGAGGCCGGCAGGGCCGGGTCGGTCGACCTGACGCCGCTGGGTCATCAAGCCGGGTTGTTCTCGATCCTGCCGCTTTCGGCCGAGCAGATCCAGAAGCTGCGCAGCGATCACGGCATCTATATGGCCGGGTCGGGCCGGATCAATATTGCCGGGCTGACCATGGGCAACATCGACAAGTTCATCGCCGATGTCGCGGCGGTCAGCGCCGCGGTCGACGCCTGATCATGGACCGTCAGCCGGTCCTCGAAGGGGAGCGGCTGCTGCTCAGGCCGCTGCGGCCCGATGACTGGCAGGCGCTCTTTGCCGTCGCCAGCGATCCCAAGGTGTGGGAACTGCATCCCGCCAACGACCGCTGGAAAAAAGATGTCTTCCGCGCTTATTTTGATGATGCGCTGGCACAGGGCGGAGCATTGGCGGTTATCGACAAGCTGGACGGGGCAATGATCGGCTCGTCGCGGTTGCAGGGCTTCGATCCGGCCGATGGCGGCTCGGTCGAGATCGGCTGGACATTCCTCGCGCGCAGCCACTGGGGCGGCGCGTTCAATCGCGAGATGAAGCGGCTGATGCTCGCCCATGCTTTGCAATACGTCGGGCGGGTCGATTTCAGGGTGGGCGAAAACAACCTGCGCTCACGCCGGGCGATGGAAAAGATCGGCGGCAGGCTTAGCGGGCGCGACGGCGGCGTGATCCAGACTGCCAGCGGACCGGCGCGGCACGTCGTTTACGAAATCACCCGCGACAGCTTCGCCAGCGGGCCGCTTAGCCTCTGAGCGATTGCATCCGCATCAGGTAGCGCGCCAGCACGTCGATCTCGAGATTGACAGCATCACCGGCCCTGAGTGCACCCAGCGTGGTGACCTCGGCCGTGTGGGGAATGATGTTGAGCGCGAAGTGGCAGGTACCGTCGGCCTGGTCGGACACCTCGTTGACGGTCAGTGAGACGCCGTTGACGGTGATCGATCCCTTGGCGGCGATATAGGGGGCCAGTTCGGCCGCGGCGGAAATGCCGATGCGGGTCGAATCGCCCACCGGGCACGTCCCGACCACGCTGCCGATTCCGTCGACGTGGCCGGTGACGATATGCCCGCCCAGCTCGTCGCCCAGCTTCATCGCCTGCTCTAGGTTGAGCTGCGCACCATGCTGCCACATCCCCGGCACGGTCCGGCTGACCGTTTCGCCCGAAATGTCGACCGCGAACCAGGCATCGCCCGCGCTTCCGCCGCGTTCGACCACGGTCAGGCACACGCCCGAACAGGCGATCGAAGCGCCGATCGCGATCCGGGCGGGATCATAGGGGCAGGCGATCACGGCGCGCAGGTCGCCCTTCTGCTGCGCTTCGCGGATCGTGCCGACGGCGGTGATAATTCCGGTAAACATCAGCTGCGCTCGTAGACGGCGAGGGTGTCGTTGCCAAGCTGGCGCTTGTCGCTGAGCCGCCAGGCCGAATCGGCGGCCAGCGCAGCCTCGGTCAGTTCGGGTAGGGCAGGGCCGGGACCGTCCACGGTCAGCGGCGCGCGGTAGAGCAGCAGGCGGTCGACCAGACCGGCCGCGAGAAAGGCCCGCGCGGCCCCCGCGCCGCCTTCGACCATCAGGTATTGCGTCTCCGCCATGGTGCCGATCCCGCTCGGAGTGGCAAGCGCGTACCATCCGTCAGGTGCCGCGCCCGTGGTCAGCAGCCAGCGCTGCGGACTGCGGTTCTCGATACCGGGCAGGCGCACGTCGAGCCGCGGCGCATCGGCCACGAAGGTGCCGCGCCCGACCACGATCGCGTCCATCCGCGCCCGCATTGCGTGCACATGGTTGCGAGCAATCTCGCCAGTCAGCCATTGGCCTCTGCCGGGGCCGGGGGTCAGGTGTCCGTCCTGCGACAGTGCAAGCTTGAGCGTGACGTGGGGACGGCCCTGTGTGCTGCGTGTCAGGTATCCGGCCAGGCGGGCCTGGCAATCGGGCGATTCGATCAGATCGACTGCGATCCCCGCGGCGCGAAGCCGGGCGATTCCCTGACCGGCGGTGCGCGGATCGGGATCGACGCAGCCGATTACGACGCGGACAATGCCGCTGGTCGCGACCAGATCCGCACAGGCTGGGCCGCGCGCGCTTTGGTGGGCGCAAGGTTCAAGTGTGACATAGAGCGTTGCGCCGGCGGCCGACCCGCCCAGCGCGTCCAGCGCCATGGCCTCGGCATGGGGGCGTCCGCCGGGCTGGGTCCAGCCGCGCGACAGAACCACGCCATCCTTGACCAGAATTGCGCCGACCGCCGGATTGGGCCGGGACAAGGGCACCCCGCGCGCGGCCAGCGCTGCCGCCGCCTGCAACCACCGGGCGTCTTGTTCAGCGCTCAACCGAAGGCTTTCCAGCCCGCTCAAGGATGGCCTCGGCCCTGGCTCTGGCAGCGGCGTCAGCCTTGGCCTTGTCGGCGTCAGCCTCGGCCTTGAGCTTGTCGACATCGACACCGGAGGCGCGTCCCAGCGCCATCCACGCATCCTGGCCGACCTGGTCGTATTCGCGCTGCAAGGCCTCACGCTGTTCCTTGCGCTTCTGGTTCTCGGCAATAAAGGCCCTGGTTTCGGCATCGGTGCGATGCTCGGGCCAGGCGGTTATATAGGTGATTTCGGGCAGGGCCCGCGCCTTTTTCCAGCTCTCACCGGTCAGGAACGAAAACAGGAATGCCGTGGTCGCCGCGGCCAGGACCATGAACAGCCAGCGGTTCGGGCCAGCCTGCTGATAGACCGTGCGAAAGTCCGAGATCGCCCCGGCGGGATTGACGTTGCGCAGAAAGTTCATGGCCCAAAGATAGGGCCTTGCGCGCCTTTCCGCCAGTATTCAGTTATCGCAGCTAGCCAAGCGCAAGGTAAAGCGTGCGCCCTTCGCGTTTGAGCCAGCGGTTGGCGGCGCGCATATCGCCTTCGAACAGGTCGCCCAGCAGGGCGTGAAACGCCGGGCTGTGGTCGAAATGGACCAGATGCGCGACCTCGTGCGCGACGACCGAGCGGCGCACGAAATCCGGCGCCATGATCAGCCGCCAGTTGATCCGGATCGTCCCGTCGCGGGCGCAGCTGCCCCAGCGCCGTTGGGCACTGCTGAGCATCAGCCGCGGCACTGGCTTGCCGGCCTTTAGGCAATAGTGATCGAGGTCGACGCTCATCAGCGCACGCGCTTCGTTCTGCAGCCAGCGCGACAGCCGCCCCGGCAGCGATTCGGCCGGCCCGCCGACCAGCAGCTGCCCGTCGTCGATGACGATGCGCCGCGCCCGCGCCGGATCGTGGACGATTTCCAGCGCATCGCCGCGCAGGCGCAGCGTGCTGCCGTCTGCGGGCGCGGCGACTTGCGGCAAGGCATCAAGCTGCGCCCCCAGCCACGAAGCCTTGCTGCGGGCAAAGGCCAGCGCCTCGGCCGTGCGGCCCCATTGCGGCAGGGTCACGCGGATTTCGCTGCCGTCGGGAGCCAGTCGCATGGTCATCCGCCGCGCCTGGGCGTTGCGGCGCACGACCAGCGGCACCAGGCGGCCGCCGATGTCCACCGCCAGATCGTCCTTGGGGCGTAGCAGCCAGTCAATCATCGGCCAGCTCCATCCCCGGCGGCAGGATGATGTGTTGTTCCAGCGGTCCGGCGACCAGCTCGCTGATCGCCCGCCCGCGCACCGAAATGCCGGCCTGATGCACCGCCTCAGGATCGCCGCACACCAGATAATGCCAATCGGGCAGCGGCTGGTCGTCGGCGCGCAAGCGGTAGGCGCAGGTTTCAGGCAGCCAGTCGATCGTCAACGCCAGCTTTGGATTGAGCTTGAGGCAATCGGGCACGTGACGCTTGCGGTTGGGATAGTCGCTGCACCGCGCACTGGGAATGTCGAGCAACTTGCAGGCGACATTGGTGGGATAGATTGCTCCGGTGTCTTCGTCCTCGGCCTTGTGCAGGCAGCAATTGCCGCATCCATCGCACAGCGCCTCCCACTCGTTGCGGGTCAGTCGGTCAATCGGCAAGGTCCAGAAGGCGTCGCGCAGGTCACTCACCGCACCGATATAGCAAGATCCGCGGCGACTGCCTCTGCATTCTTGTCTATCGGCAGCGTCTCGACCGGTTTTCCATCCGGATCGAACAGATAGGCGGCGCGGCTGTGTTCCATCAGATAGCCGCCGGGGACGGTCTTGCCCTTGATTGCCAGCGCCTTGAAATTGCGGATCGCTTCATCGACCTGGGCCTGGCTGCCGGTCAGGCCGATCAGACGCGGAGAGAAGGCAGCGGCGAATTCGCCGACCTTGGCCGGGGTGTCGCGCGCCGGATCGACCGAGATGAAGATCGGCTGGACCTTTGCGGCCTTGTCCGGGTGCGCCTTTTCGAAGCGGGCGAAGCCCTGCATCAGAACGCCAACGTCCATCGGGCAGGCGTCGGGGCAGAATGTGTAGCCGAAGTAGACGATCCGCCATTTTCCGGCGAAATCGGCCCAGCGCACGGTCTTGCCGTCCTTGTCGGACAGAGTGAAGCTGCCGCCGATCGCCGCGCCTGCCAGATCGACGCCCTGAATCTCTTGCTTTGGGGCATCGGTACCCGTGCATCCGGCAAGCAGGGCAAGCGCCGCTAGGATTGAAAATGTCGCTGGCTTGGTCATGGCGCAGCGGTTCATGCTCTGCTAAACCGCGCGGTGCAAGAAGCCATCCGTGCACGAACGAACATTTGTGCGCGGTCGCGAACGTAACAGGGAAATGCCACGTGCCGTATTGTCGTTTTGTGAACCGTGTCGCAGCGCCGCTTGTCGCTGCCAGCCTGATCTGGGCCGCGCCGGCCGCGGCACAGTTTTCGGACAGCTACAAGTTTCTTGAATCGGTCCGCAAGAAGGAGGGCCAGCAAGTCACCGATGCGCTGGACAAGGGCAATCCCAATCTGATCAATACCCGTGACATTACGAGCGGCGAGACGGCGCTGCACATTGTCACTGGTCGCCGCGATCTGAGCTGGATGCAGTTCATGATCGCCAAGGGTGCCAACGTGAATGCGCGCGATGGCAAGGGACAGACCCCCCTGGTGGTCGCCAGCAATTTCAACTTCGTCGAAGGGGTTGAGCTGCTGGTTTCGCACGGCGCGCGGGTCGACGAATCGAACAACGCCGGAGAGACGCCGCTGATCAATGCGGTTCACAATCGCAACATTGCCCTGGTCCGCGTGCTGATCAAGGCCGGCGCCAGCGCGACCCGTGCTGACAATTCCGGCCGCACCGCGCTCGACTATGCCGCGGTCGACGGCAAGGGCGGAACGATCTGGACGGAGTTGGAAGCCGCGCGAAAAGCCAAGACAGCGGTTGGTGCCAAGCCGACCTACGGCCCCAGCTTCTGAGGCCGGCGATGATCACATCCCCCACTTCGCTTGATGACATGCGCCTGGCCCTGGCGCCTGCCCTTGCCGAGGCAGCGGTGTGGGACGGGTGGAGCGAGACCGCGGTGCGCGCGGCCGCCGCGGCGCAGGGTGTCGATCCCGATGCTGCGGCCTTTGCCTTCAAGGACGGGCCGATGGCGATGATCGCGGCGTGGATCCACGCGATCGATGCCGATATGGCCGCCTCGCTGCCGCTGGAACGTCTTGCAGCGATGAAGATCCGCGAACGGATCCACGCCTTGATCCAGTTCCGGCTTGACGCGGTAGCCCCACACAAGGAGGCGCTGCGTCGCGCCCTGGCGATCATGGCCATGCCGCAGAATGCACCGAAAGCGCTCAAACTGGGGTGGGGCAGTGCCGATGCGATGTGGCGCCTCGCCGGCGATGTCGCCACCGACTACAACCACTATACCAAGCGCATGACCCTCGGTTCGATCTATGCGGCGACGCTGGCCGTGTTCGCCAATGACGAAAGCGCGGATCACGCGGATACCCGCGCCTTCCTCGATCGGCGCATCGAAGACGTGATGCGCTTTGAAAAGGCCAAGGGTCGCCTGCTGCGCCCGCGCGAGGAAATGTTCAGCCCGGCACGCCTGCTGGGTCGGCTACGCTATCCGGCGCGTTGATTGGGTGCGCAAGGCTGCCGGGTAAATTTGACCCAAGTCAAATCTATTGCGAATGACTTGCAATAACCGTGCCGCTATGGCAGCGCGGTTGGCATGACTCTCGATCTTCTTCCGATTGGCCAGCGCGCGCGCATCGTCGCGGTCGACTGGCGGGCGCTGGTCGATGAAGAAGCGCATCGGCTGCAGGCGCTGGGCATCGATGTCGGCGCGCGGGTCGCGATTGCCCACCGCGGGGTATTTTCCGGAAGCGACCCGATTGCGCTGATGATCGGACGGATGACCGTGGCCCTGCGCCGCGCCCACGCCCGTGCCATGACGGTCGAAGCGCTGTGACCCAGGCGCCCGCCCGCGCCGCGCTGGTCGGCAATCCCAACGCCGGCAAAAGCGCGCTGTTCAACGCGCTGACCGGGGCGCGGCAGAAGATCGCGAATTATCCCGGCGTCACGGTGGAGCGCAAGGCCGGGCGGCTGGTGCTGCCCAGCGGCGCGCCTGTCGAACTGACCGACTTGCCCGGATCCTACGGCCTTCACGCCACCAGCCCGGACGAGGAAGTGACCCGCAAGGTCATCATGGGCGAATTTCCCGGCGAACCTGCCCCCGACGTGCTGGTAGTCGTGCTCGACGCCTCGAACCTGGAACAGCATCTGGTCTTTGCCCAGGAAGTGATCGCGCTGGGCAAGCCCTGCGTGGTTGCACTCAACATGGTCGATCTGGCCGAGCGCGATGGGCTGGTCGTTTCGGCCGAGGCTTTGCAGGAAGCGCTGGGGGTTCCCGTGATCGCCACGGTTGCGGTACGTCGCCGCGGATTGGGCGAGCTGGCCGATGCGATCGGCAGTGCCCGTGCCAGCCAGACCGGCGCACCGCATCCGCCCGTCCCGCTGGTCGAGCGGCGGGTTACCGCCCATGCCATCGCCGACGCGGCGATCGTGTCGGAAACCTCGCGCCACCGGCTACATGCCCGGCTTGACCGGGTGCTGCTCAATCCGTGGTTGGGGCCGCTGATCCTGTTCGCGCTGCTGTTCGTGGTGTTCCAGGCGGTGTTCACCTGGGCGACGCCCTTTGCTGACGCGCTTGAAGCGCTGTTCGCCTGGCTGATCGCGCAGGCCCGCGCGGTGCTGCCTGCAGGACTGCTGCGCGATCTGCTGACCGACGGCATTCTTTCGGGCGTCGGATCGGTGGTGGTATTCCTTCCCCAGATTGTCATCCTGTTTTTCTTTATCCTGGCGATGGAGGCATCGGGCTACATGGCCCGCGCGGCCTTCCTGATGGACCGGCTGATGGCCGGGGTCGGGCTGTCGGGACGCAGCTTCATTCCGCTGCTCTCCAGCTTTGCCTGCGCGATTCCCGGGATCATGGCGACCCGCAGCATCACCGATCCCCGCGACCGCCTGACCACGATCCTGATCGCCCCGCTGATGACCTGTTCGGCGCGGCTGCCGGTCTATGCGGTGATCATTGCCGCCTTCATTCCCAATCGCGCCGTATTTGGCCCGGTCGGCCTGCAGGGCCTGGTGCTGCTCGGCCTTTATGTCATCGGCATCGTCGCGGCGATGGTGGTCGCGCTGGTGCTGCGACGCTCGGTGACCAAGGGCGCGGCCAGCGGGTTCATCATGGAACTGCCCAAGTACCAGATGCCGCGGCTGCAGGACCTGGCGATCGGGCTGTGGCAGCGCGCGTGGATCTTCCTGCGCCGCGCCGGGACGATCATCTTCACGGTCACGGTGATCCTGTGGATCCTGCTCAATTTTCCGCGTGCCGGGGAAGGGCAGAACCAGGTCGACGCCTCGATCGCCGGCAAGATCGCCAACGGCCTTGCCGTGGTGGTCGAACCGATCGGCTTCAATCGTGACATCGCTTTGGCGCTGATCCCGGCGATGGCGGCGCGCGAAGTCGCGGTCAGCTCGCTCGCCACGTCCTATGCGGTCGGCGCGACCGACGAGAACCAGCAGGCGCAGCAGCTTGGCGCGCGGCTCAAGGCCAGCTGGACCCTGCCCACCGCGCTCGCCTTCCTCGCCTGGTTCGTATTCGCCCCGCAGTGCATGAGCACCATCGCGGTCACCCGGCGCGAAACGAATGGGTGGAAATGGCCCGGGTTCATGTTGCTCTACCTGTTCTCACTCGCCTACATCTTCGCGGGAATCACCTACTGGAGCGCCGTCGCTCTGGGTTTGTAGAGCGAAACGAGGAATTCAATGGCAGGCAGCGTCAACAAGGTCATTCTGGTCGGCAATCTCGGCGCCGATCCGGAAGTGAAGTCGTTCCAGAACGGCGGCAAGGTCTGCAATCTGCGCATTGCCACGTCGGAAAGCTGGAAGGACCGTAACACCGGGGAAAAGCAGGAACGCACCGAATGGCATTCGGTCGCGATCTTTTCCGAAGGTCTGGCCGGCGTGGCCGAGCGTTTCCTGCGCAAGGGATCGAAGGTCTACATCGAAGGCCAGCTGCGCACCCGCAAGTGGCAGGATCAGCAGGGCAATGACCGCTATTCGACCGAAGTCGTACTGCAGGGACCCGGCGCGGTCCTGACCATGCTTGACGGTGCGCCCGGTTCCGGTGGCGGCGGCGGGCAGCGCAGCGGCGGTGACTGGGGCGCAGGCGGTGGTTCGGGCGGCGGTGGCGGCAGCTATGGCGGCGGGCAGAAGTCCGGTGGGTCGGGCTTCGGCGGCGGTGCGGCTGGCGGCGCAGGCGGTTTCGCCGACGATCTCGACGACGACATCCCGTTCTGATCGACTAGTCTTTCAGCAGCCTCTTCAGCGCGGCAAAGGGACCGGTCTCACCCTCGATGGCCAGACCGGCCTTGCGCCGCGCCTCTTCGGCGGTGGGTCCCGACAGATAGGGATCGATCGCCAGGCCCAGCGTCTGCGCAATCGCTTCGCCCAGATCAAACTGGCTGCCTGACATCTCGATATCGTCAAGTTCGCCTTCGGCTAGCGCGATCTCGGCATCGGGGTCGGGCGCGGCCAGCGCGGGGACGAAGCGCAGCGCGACAGGTTCGTCTATCGCAACGTCGAGTTCTTCGGCCGAAACGGCGCAGAGCTGGACGATCTGTGCCCTGAGCCGTCCATTGGCCAGGACATTAACGCCGTCGGGCGCCAGCGTCACCGTCGCTTCCAGCGCCTTGACCGCGACAAGGTCGAATCGCCGGGCAAGCGCGGTGCACTCCTCGAGCGTGGCAACAAGCTGCTGCGGTCCGGCGGGAAGAGCGCGCTGGGAAAAGTTGCGCGTAAACTCGCTCATCGCGGAATCGCTCCGTTCAGCAGGTCAGCGTCCGATGTCGCTGCCAGAGTTGCCGCCAGGTGCCGCAACTCGGCGGCGACAGCGGCGGGGGCAGGCCGTTCGCCGAACGTCACGTTGCGTTCCAGCGCGGCGATCAGATCGGCGTCGTTGGCCTGGGCCAGAGCACCGCGCAGGGCATCGATCCGTCCGCCCAGCGCGCTGACCAGCTTGCCGATCCGCTTGCCGACCACCAGGTCGCCGACCCCGCTCTGGCGCAGCTGGCCGTCCATGTCGTCGACAAACAGTTCGGTCAGTCGTGCCGAAGGCAGGCGCAAGGCGTCGTTGCCGTCCATCCGCAGCATGACCAGCGCCAGCACCAGGGTGATCGCGTCAAACCGGCCGGCCACCGTATCGGCGATCCCGCCTTTCGCATACCAGCCGGGTTCGCGCGCAATTTCGACCACGCGGTGCCACAGCGGGCGCAAGGCATCGCGCGGATCGGGCTGGGTACCAAGCAGACGGCCAAGAAACGACATGCGCGTAGTGCCTTTCGATCATTCAGCGGGGATTAAACCCCGACAGCCCAAGCGGGCGCCGCGAGCCGGGATTGCCAGGTGCGGCAAGGTTGCCTAAGGCTCGGCGGCGATAGAATAGACGATGGCGGGCGGCAATGTCCAAGTGACTGCGCACCGCCGGACTGGAGCAATGGGTTTGATGCAGCACAGGTCTCGTTTTCTGCTGGCCGCGACGGCACTGCTGGCGCTGGGTGCGTGCAGTTCGATCAAGGACCACCGTGGCTACATCGTCGATCCGGTGCTGGTCGATTCGATCCAGCCGGGCATCGACAATGCCCAGTCGGTCGAACGGACCCTGGGCCGCCCCACCTTCATCAGCGATTTCGGCCGCAAGGACTGGTACTATGTTGCGATCAACGCGCAGCAGAAGCCGTTCGGCAGCCCGCAGACCAAGGATCAGCTGGTCATGAAGATCAGCTTCGATGAAAAGGGCAATGTCGCCGCGATCAATCGCAGCGGCATCGAAAAGGTTGTCCGGCTCAATCCCGATGGCGACAAGACGCCGACTCTGGGCCGTGAGCGCACATTCCTGGAAGATCTGTTCGGCAACATCGGCACCGTCGGCGCAGGTGGCGGCGGCGGCGCCAGCGGGGACAACACTGGCGGCCCCAACGGCAGTTGAGGTTGAAGCGCGCCGGATCGCACATATATCCGGCGCATGAACTCTTCACACGAACGCCACGGCCTGGTCCAGTGGCACGGCACTACCATCATCGGCGTCAAGCAGGGCGGCAAGACCGTCATCGCCGGCGATGGCCAGGTTTCGATGGGCAATACCGTGATGAAGCCCAACGCCCGCAAGGTGCGGCGGCTGGGTGACGGCAGCGTCATTGCCGGCTTTGCCGGGGCGACCGCCGATGCCTTCACCCTGTTCGAACGGCTCGAAAAGAAGCTGGAGCAGCACCGCGGGCAGCTGATGCGCGCCGCGGTCGAGCTGGCCAAGGACTGGCGTACCGACAAGTACCTGCGCAACCTTGAAGCGCTGATGATCGTCGCCGACAAGGACGTCCTGCTGATCCTCACCGGCAACGGCGACGTGCTCGAGCCCGAGGAAGGCATTGCCGCGATCGGTTCGGGCGGGAACTATGCCTTGTCCGCCGCCAAGGCGCTGACCCAATACGAGCAGGATCCCGAAAAGATTGCCCGCCGCGCCATGGCCGTCGCCGCCGAAGTCTGCGTCTTCACCAACGACCGCGTGACGGTCGAGGTCATCTGATCCCATGCAAGACAATCTGACCCCCAAGGCGATCGTCCGCGCGCTCGACGAACACATCATCGGCCAGGCCGAAGCCAAGAAGGCGGTGGCGGTGGCGCTGCGCAATCGCTGGCGCCGCCAACGGCTCAGCCCCGAACTGCGCGACGAAGTGACGCCAAAGAACATCCTGATGATCGGGCCGACGGGCTGCGGCAAGACCGAGATCAGCCGCCGTCTGGCCAGGCTGGCCGAAGCGCCGTTCGTCAAGGTCGAGGCGACCAAGTTCACCGAAGTCGGCTATGTCGGCCGCGATGTCGAACAGATCGCCCGCGACCTGGTCGAGGAAGCGATCCGGCTGGAGAAGGAGCGCCGCCGCGAAGCGGTGCGCGAAGCCGCCGAGAAGGGCGCGATGGATCGGCTGCTGAAGGCACTGGTTGGCGAAGGCGCGTCCGAAGCGACGCGCGAGAGCTTTCGCCAGCGCATTGCCCAGAAGGCGATGGACGATACCGAGGTCGAGATCGAAGTTGAGGATTCGCCCACCGGCGGGTTCGACATTCCGGGGATGCCCGGCGGGGTCGGGATGATCAACCTGTCCGACATGATGAACAAGGCGATGGGCAAGCAGAACCTCAAGCGCCGCAAATTGAAAGTGCCCGAGGCCTGGACCAAGCTGGTCGATGAAGAAGCCGAAAAGCGCATGGACCAGGACGATGTCGCCCGCGTCGCGCTGCACAATGCCGAGCACAACGGCATCGTCTTCATCGACGAGATCGACAAGATCGCGGTTTCGGACGTGCGCGGCGGCTCGGTCAGTCGCGAAGGTGTGCAGCGCGATCTGCTGCCCTTGATCGAAGGCACCACGGTGGCGACCAAGTACGGCCCGATGAAGACCGACCACGTGCTGTTCATCGCCTCCGGCGCGTTCCACGTCGCCAAGCCCAGCGACATGCTGCCCGAATTGCAGGGCCGCCTGCCGATCCGGGTCGAGCTTTCGGCGTTGAGCGAGGACGATTTCGTCCGCATCCTCTCCGAAACGCGCGCCAACCTGGTCGAGCAATACCGCGCGCTGCTGGATACCGAGAAAGTCAGTGTCGACTTCACCCCCGAAGCGGTGCGCGCGGTCGCCCGCATCGCCGCCCAGGTCAACGAAAGCGTCGAGAACATCGGCGCGCGCCGCCTGCAGACGGTGATGGAAAAGCTGCTCGAAGAATTGAGCTTCGAGGCCGAAGACCGCCAGGGCGAGGCCATCGTGATCGACGAGGCCTATGTCCTGGGCCGGCTCGCTGGCCTGGCCAAGGACACCGACCTGTCGAAGTACATCCTGTAAGCATGCAACTGATCGAGGCCCGTCCCGAACACTTTGTCGCGCTGGTTGCTGGGGACGTACCGCCGGACGCGCGTTCGCTGGCGCCGAGCGCGCTGGCGCCGGTTCCGGTGCTCGAAATGTTGGCGGCATTGTCGGCGCGGATCGGGGCAAGCCATGTCCCCAACGCGTGGATGATCGTCGAGCAGGGCACTGTTGCCGGCCTGCTGACCCTGGTCGCCGAACCGGCCGAGCGTGCCGTGACGATCGGCTATGGCGTCGCCGAGAGCCATCGCGGACGCGGCCTGGCCAGCGGGGCGGTGCGCGAACTGCTGGAGCTGCTGCGCCATGACCAGCGGGTCGACGCCGTCCTGGCCGAAACTTCGACCGAAAACCCGGCATCGCAGCACGTGCTGCGCGTCAACGGCTTTGCCGAAACCGGACAGCGAACCGATCCTGAGGACGGCCCGCTGATCTGCTGGCGCAAGTCCTTGGGGTGAACCCCGTCAGGGGACCACGGCCAGCCCCTTGAGATAGGCGTGGATAGCCGTCCGTTCGGCTTTGGTCAGGTATTTGTAACGACCGCGCGCGACCTCGCTCATCAGCGGCAGTTCGCGCCCGCCGGCGGCGCTTCCCGTGGTCAGGAACCGTTCGAAGTCGGCGGCGGAATAGTTGGCCGCTAGGGCGCGGATGTCGGGTGTCGATTTGCCGTCGATCGGATTGGTCCTGCCGCGCAGGTCGATCCCGTGGCATTCGGCGCAAGTCGCGCGCGTGATGTGACGCGCCAGATCGTGGCCCAGCGCTGCGGGTGCTTCGGTCTTGCCAGTGGCCTGCACTTCTTCAGCGGAGGAGCGGTAGACGCCTTCCTTGCGTTTTGCCTGAAGCAGGGGCCCCATGCTGGGCGAAGGGTGAACCTGCCCGATTGCCGGCTTGCTGCGGACATAGCTGGTCACCGCGTCCAGTTCCGCCGGGGTCAATTGCGTGAACAGGTATGACGGCATGTCCCACAGCTCGCGTCCGTCCGGCTGCTTGCCGCTGACCAGCGCCTGCGCGAACTGCTTGTTGTCCCACTTCCGCGCCGACTGGGTCAGGTTGGCGGTCCACAGCACGCCCAGATCATCGCTCCAGTTGCGCCCACCCAGATCGTCGCCGTGGCAGCCCGTGCAGCCAAGCACGCGGGCCAGCCGCTCGCCGTGCGCGACCGGCTCGCTCGACAGGCGTTCGAATGCGGCGTGGCTTTCGCCGGGCGCCTGCGCCGAGCAGCCTCCCACGAACAGCGCAACGGCAAGCATGATCGATCGCATGAAATCCCCCAACCGCGACCCAGGAACTACCTTATCACAGCCGTGCCTGTTGCAGAGCAATTTCTCTGCTCGGCCCCGGGAAGCGCTGGCGAGCGCTCTTGAAGACAGCATTTTGTTCTGGTAACGTTCCGGCCTGGCGGTGTACGAAAAGGAGAGTTGCCATGTCGCTTGAAGGCGGGTGCCAATGCGGTGCCGTGCGCTACCGGGTCAGCGGCCAGCCGCAGCACAATGCGCTGTGCCATTGTGCCGATTGCCGCAAGAGCGCGGGCGCGCCGATGGTCGGCTGGGCGGCATTCGCCGAGGCCGACTTCGCCGTGACTCGCGGCGAGCCGGCGACCTACAATTCGTCCGGCGCATCGCTGCGCAGTTTCTGCCCGAAATGCGGCACCGGCCTCTTTTTCCGCAATGCCGAGACGCTGCCGGGGATCGTCGATATCCAGACGGGTACGCTCGACGATCCCGCTCTGCTGCCGCCCGATGTCCAGATTCAGGTGGCAGAGCGCCTGCCCTGGATGGCCACTGCGCACACGCTTCCTGCGTTCAAGCGCTACCCAGGGATGCCTGAGGACTAGCGGGGCAGGGGAATGCGCGTTAGGCAATCCGCATGCACAAGACCCCCGACGACAAGCCGATCTATCGCCTGCTTACCGGCAAGGACGACCGCGCCTTTTGCGAGCGCGTGTCCGAGGCACTGGCGCAGGGCTGGCGGCTCTATGGCTCGCCCAGCCTCGCCTGGGACGAGGAGGGCGGCCATATGAAGGCGGCTCAAGCGGTCGTTTGGGGCGAGGCCGATGTCGTGAAGTGACTATTCTGCTGCCACGCCGGCTTCGTCCATTGCTTCGGCCTGTCGCGCCCACATGTCGGCATAGAGGCCGCGCTTGCGCAATAGCGCGGCGTGGTTGCCTTGTTCGGCCAAACGGCCTTCGTTCAGCACCAGGATCGTGTCGGCGTCTGCGATCGTCGACAGGCGGTGGGCGATGGTCAGCGAGGTGCGACCTTCGGCGACGGCGTGCAGCGTGGTCAGGATGTCCTGCTCGGTCCGGCTGTCGAGCGCGCTGGTCGCTTCGTCGAGCAGCAGGATCGGCGGGTTCTTGACCAGGGTCCGGGCGATGGCGACGCGCTGCTTTTCCCCGCCCGACAGCTTGAGCCCGCGTTCGCCCACCGGGGTGTCGAAGCCCTGCGGCAGCCGCTCGATCAGGTCCATCAGCGCCGCACCGCGGGCGGCGGCTTCGACATCGGCCTGGCTGGCACCGTCGCGGCCATAAGCAATGTTGTAGCCGATGGTGTCGTTGAACAGCACGCTATCCTGCGGGACGATCCCCAGACTGGCGCGCAGACTGGCCTGGGTGACCGCGCGGATGTCCTGCCCGTCGATCAGGATCCGTCCCGACCACGGATCGTAGAAGCGGAACAGCAGCCGCGCGATCGTGCTCTTGCCCGCCCCCGAAGGCCCGACCAGCGCAACCTGCTGCCCGGCCGGCACTTCGAAGCTCAACCCCTGCAGGATCGTCCGGTCGGGTTCATAACCAAACACGACATCGTCGAACACCACGGTCGGGCGCGCGATGACCAGCGCCGGTGCGCCGGGCACGTCGCGCACTTCGACTTCTGTATCGATCAGCTGGAACATCGCCGCCATGTCGATCAGCCCCTGGCGGATCGTGCGATAGACCATGCCCAGCATGTCGAGCGGGCGGAACAGCTGGGTCAGGTTGGCCTGGACAAACACAAGTTGCCCGGCCGAGTAGCGCCCGTCGGCCCAGCCTTTAACCGTGAGGGCTAACGCTGCCGCCATCAGCAGGTTGGATATCAGCGCCTGCGCCATGTTGAGCAAGCCCAGGCTATTTTCGCTCTTGACCGCGGCATCGGCGTAGGCGCGGGTGGCCTGCGCATAGCGCGCTTCCTCGCGCGGTTCGGCGGCGAAGTATTTGACCGTCTCGTAGTTGAGCAGCGAATCGACCGCGCGGCCAAGCGCTTGCCCGTCGAGCTGGTTCATTTGCTCACGCAGGGCAGTGCGCCATTCGGTGATGGTTCGGGTGATCCAGATATATGCGATCACCGCCAGCGCAGTCGCGATCACCAGCGACCAGCCAAAGTTGAGGAAGAAGACTACCGCCACCCCGACCAGCTGGAGCACCGTGGGGGCGATGTTGAACAGCATGAAATAGAGCATGGTATCGATGCTCTTGGTGCCGCGTTCGATGACCTTGGTCACTTCGCCGGTGCGCCGTGCCAGATGGAAACGCAGCGATAGTTGGTGCAACCGGGCAAAGACATGCTCGGCCAGCTGGCGGGTGGCATCCTGGCCGACTCGCTCGAAAAAGATGTTGCGAAGGTTGTCGAACACCACGCCCAGCAACCGTCCAGCGGAATAAGCCAGGACATAGAGCAGCGCGAACTGAATCACCCGCGCACCTGTCATGTTCATCGCATCGATGGCCCACTTGAGCAGGTAAGTGAGCGCGAATTGCATCGCAACCGAAGCAAGCACGAGCAAGACTGCGATAATGATCCGTAGCCGCAGGCCTGGCCGGTCGTGGGGCCACAGGTAGGGCATGAAGCGGCGCAGGGTATCCCAGCCGTATTGGCGCCGGACCTGCCCTGTCATCGTCGAATCGTCGGACTGCATCGCCGCAATGTAGGGACTAACGCGCGCTGCGAAAGGCGCGCCTTGCCTCAGCGGCTCGAAGCAGTGCTCCAGAAGGTGTTCGAATCGGTCACGCCATCGGGCAGGTCGAACATGATCTTGCGCGTCGCAAAGTCGATCGCGATGCGCCGGAAGACCTGCAACTCGCGCATGCCAAGCAGCACTGCCGGACGGTTGGCCAGGCCAAGGGCGCCGAAGGCGGGGGTATCGGCATAGGCGATCTGGACATTGTTGATGTTGGCCGCGCCGATGCTCAGGGTCCGGCTGACCGACAGGTCGGCGACGATTTCCTGTCCGGTCACGCTGCGCAGCATGGTCTGGTCCTGACGCCCCCTCCGCTTGACGATGGCGGCCTGCAGTGCGCGGTTGCCGATCGTACCCTGCGCGCCGGTGTCGATCACCACGTCGGTCAGGATCCCGTCGATCCGCGCATTGGTGACGATCAGCTGGCCCGACTTGCGCCGCGCCGTGACGACAATCTCATACCCGCGATTGCCGCCCAGGGTCTTGGCATCGCCGATGGCCATCAGCTTCTTGCCGAAATCGATCAGCACGCGCTGACCCTGCAGGCTATCGACCCCCAGAATGCCGTCAGCGCCGATATTGGTGGTCGTCAGCAGCGGGGCATAGAGGCTGTAAAAGCTGCGCCGCCCGATATCGAGCTGCTCCACCGACACGGCATCGACCCGTTCGCGCCCGGCAATCCCGACCAGCGTCGCGCGGGAACGGTTCTGGATGCCCAGCCGGTTGGCCAGTTCGGTGCTGAGCACGGTGTTCTGCGATCCGGTATCGACCAGGAATTCAAACGGCCCCTGTTCGTGGACGCGCACCGGCACGGTCATCCGGCCATCCCGATCCTTCTGCATGCCGACAATATCGACGTCAGAGCTTTGCTGGGTACCGGTTTGCCCGGTGATGACGGGAATGGCCGCAGCAAGCGACAGAAACGAGGCGGCAAGCGCAGTGATCGGCATGACAGGATCCTCTCCGGGCAAAGGATACGCCTCTCATGACGGCATGACCATGCTCTTCGTCGATCACCTGGGGGGCTTGATCAGAACGTGTCCAGAAAGAACGGGTCCGTCGCGGCATCGACCTTGCGGAAGAACCACGCTCCGCTGGCCCGGATCGCCGGAGCATCGTCAGCCGCAAGCGTGCGCGGACTGGAAGCGCCATCGTCGAAGTGGATGAAGCGCTTGTTGTCGTGCAGGTGCCCGGCATAGGAGGCGGCGATGATCGATTGCACGGCGTGCTCGTCGGCGCAGGCGGTCCAGCGCAGGCGGCCCGAACTCCGCAGGACGGCAAGCTCGCGCGCGGCGGTCTGCAAGGCCGGCAGGGGCAGGGACCACCAGCTGGATCCCTTGCGCCAGCGGCCGTAGGGGCGCGAGCGCTGCATGCCGAAAAAGGTGCCAATACGATCGGCCAGACGCCCGATCCGTCGCAATTCCCAGCCCGCGGCATAGGCCAAGCGGTCGCGCTGGGGATCGAGCCGCAGCCAGCGCGAACCCGGATGCCAGTTCTGCATGCGGTCTTCCTGCACGCCGGGAACCGCCTCGATGAAGCAGGCCTGCGCCCCGGCGGCGGCGATGTCGGCGACGATCGTGTCGCGGCCCACGGCGGGCCAATCGACGCCGCTGAGGACGTGGGCATAGTCGCACCCTTCGGCCAGCGCGGCCTCGATCAGGAGGCGATCGGCTTCGACCTGGCTCCAGTGGCCCCAGCGCACCGCGACCGGATCGGCAATCGTGATGATCCGCCCGGGCCCACCGAGTGGCCGCGCCTGCAGGTCGCGCCACAGCGGCGAGGCGGCGTCGGCATGGACCACCGCAAAATCGGGCGAGCCGGGGGTAAGCAGGCGCTGCAGCAAGCGTTCAAGCGCGGGTCGATCATGGTGCGCCATGATCAGATAGGCCATCCGCATCGCTTTAGCCCCTGGCGCGGCGCAGCGGTTGCGGCCACAGGTGGCCGAGCATCAGCTTGACTTCATCCCAGGCCGGATGCCGGACCAGGACCAGCGCACCCAGCCAGAACAGCGCGCCGACGCCGGCGAGGCCGACCAGCGGCAAAAGACCCATCTCCGCACGGTACAAGCCGGTTTGCAAAGCAGTGAACAGGGGAAATCCCGCGGCAACGGCGCACAGGCCGCTGCGCAGATAGACCATGACAATGCGCTGCGCCGGTATTGCGAGCAGCTTCTTCTGAAAGGTGATGTAGATTGCGAACCATAAGGCGCCGGTGGCGAGCCGGCTCATCGCCGCCGCCTCGACGCCATAGAGGCAGGCCAGGCCGAGAATCAGGACGGTCAGGACGGTATCGAGCAGATTTATCCACACCAGCGACTTGATCCGACCAAGCAGGATCGGGATGTCCATCTGCAGCGGCACGGCAACGAAGAAGATCTCACCCAGCGCGGTCCAGCGCAGCAAGGGGGCAACAGCCTCCCATTTGGGGCCGTACAGCGCCAGGACTACGGGTTCGGCAGCAAGGGCCAGGCCCAGCATGGCCGGCCAGTTCAGCGCCGTATTGCAGGCAACCAGATGGAGGTACGGCTCGCCCAGCGGCTCGCCAGCGTCGCGCTTGCGGGCGAATGCCGGGTAGAATACGGTGTTGATCGCGCCGACCACCAGGGTTGAAAGCTGCGCCGCCAGCGCGCTTGCCCGCGTGAACAGACCCGTAGCCACGACGCCAAGCAGTCGCCCGACGATCAGATCCTGCGAGCGCAGGCCGATTGCCGCGCTGCAGCTGATGACGAAGGACGACGAACCGAAGCCGAGCAGGGGCTGAACTGCCGACCGGTCGCGGATCATGCGCGGGAAAACCGGACGGAAGGCCAGGACGATCAAGGCGCGGGTTGCGGCGGTCGCCAGCACGCCCCAGGCAAGGGCACCCGGTCCGGCACCATGGGCGGCGCAGACGAACGCCGTGACGCCCCCGGCCAGGGCCGATCCGGCATTGGCCACAAACAGCGCGCGAAAATTCATCGCCCGGGTCAGCAATGCCGCCGGGACCAAGGCCAGCGGAACGATGGCATAGGACAGCGCGATTACCAGCACGATCGGCAGCAACGCGGGTTGCTGATAGAACCGGGCGAGGGGCAGCGCGGCTGCGGCCACCAGCAGTGCGACGAACCAGCCGAGCGCGACGGCAACCGCGGCATAGTCGCGGATTGCTTCGTCCTTCATCTCGGGCTGGCCGGACACGAAGCGGCTGATCCCCAGATCCTGAAAGATCGCGAACATCATCGCGGCGGCCAGGGCGATCGAGAACAGGCCGACATCGGCGGGGAGCAGGAAAAAGCGCGAGACGATTACGCTGGTCGCGAACTGGATCGCGAAGCTGGCGTATTGGGAGGCCAGCGACCACAGCGCCGCGCGGCGGATGCTCATCGCGCTAGGCCCGCGCCAGCGCGGCGGCCAGCCGGGCGGCGCGGCGCGGCTCGCCGAAGCGGACCAGCCGCGGCACCGTCAGCCACAGATCGCGGCCGCGGCCGCCGTCCTCGATATGTTGCAGCAGCAATTCGAAACCGGTGCCGCGCAGCGCAAAGGGCGAATAGACCAGCGACCGGGCAATCGCGCCGCGCACTTCGCGCGTCACGCCGTCGCGGCCGAACAGCGCATCAAGCTGGCCGAGGGGGGGCAGACTGTCGAGCTCGGCGGTCGGATCGGGCCGTCCGGCCAGGCGTTCCATGTAGGCCATCCGGGCAATCGCCGCCCCGGTCTGCTGTTCGACGGCGTGCCGGTTCGAAACCTGTCCGGCATAGTGTCGATAATCGAGCAGACGTTCAGGCAGATTGGCGATCTTGGTATGATGCGCCACGCGCAGCCACAGGTCGTAATCCTCGCAGTGGCGGAAGGCCGCGTGATAGCCGCCGACAGACAGCACCACATCGCGGCGGTAGATGACGCTGGGGTGGGCTAACAGCGGCCCGCCATGGACGATGTTGTGCAGGAAGGCGTCATGGGTGACGGGATGATCGTCGCCCGAGTTGTGATAGGCCGCGCCATTCTCGTCGATATCCCGGGTATAGCTGCCGATCACGCCATGATCTGGATAGGCGGCCAGGAAGGCGATCTGCTTGGCAAAGCGCTCGGGCTTGCACAGATCATCAGCATCCATGCGCGCGATCAGCGGGGCGCGGGCCTCGACCAGCAGCTCATTGAGGCTCACAACCAGTCCGCGGTTTTCACGAACGATCGGGCGGATACGCGAATCGCGCGCGGCCGCGGCGGCAATGATCGCGCGGCTTGAATCGGTGGATCCGTCATCGAGGATCAGAAACTCGTAGTCGGTGAAGGTCTGCGCCAGGACGCTGGCGATGGCCGATTCAAGGAACCTTTCTCCGTTGTAGACGCTCATCGCCACACTGAGAGTCGGTGATGTCATGCGGAAAAGTCCTGCGAATCCCTGTCAGGCCGCAGATTTGCGGAATTCCTGCTGTCTCAGCGGGTATTAGGCGAACAGGGTTAACAAGCCTTTTCCCGTGAATCGCCCGCCTGTCATGCGTGCGAGATGGGACGAATTCGAAGGCGCAAAGCGCGGAATCGCGCGCCGACACCCGATCAAACCCGCAGAACTCCGAGGGTTTCTGAGAAATTGAAATAAAATTGCAAAAACCCTGTTGACCGAATCAAAGGTCAGGC
>NZ_JBHLTL010000006.1:695000-732349 GCF_042434435.1 Novosphingobium aquiterrae
GAGCAAACTTTGATCCGGCGATTTCCGAATGGGGAAACCCACCTTCACCATTTCATTCCGGTTCCTTTCGGGGAAGCGTAGTGAGGTGGATAAGGTATCCCAAGTTGAATAAAATAGACTTGGTGAAGCGAACCCGGGGAACTGAAACATCTCAGTACCTGGAGGAAAAGACATCAACCGAGATTCCGTTAGTAGTGGCGAGCGAACGCGGACCAGGCCAGTGCCTCATCTTCAACTAGCAGAACACTTTGGAAAGAGTGGCCATAGCGGGTGACAGCCCCGTATGCGAAAGTGATGGATGAGGACTCGAGTAGGGCGGGACACGTGAAATCCTGTCTGAACATGGGGGGACCACCCTCCAAGCCTAAATACTCGTATGTGACCGATAGCGAACTAGTACCGTGAGGGAAAGGTGAAAAGCACCCCGATTAGGGGAGTGAAACAGTACCTGAAACCGAATGCTTACAAGCAGTGGGAGCTCCTTTAGGGAGTGACCGCGTACCTCTTGCATAATGGGTCAGTGACTTAATGTATCAAGCAAGCTTAAGCCGTTAGGTGTAGGCGCAGCGAAAGCGAGTCTGAATAGGGCGATTGAGTTTGATGTATTAGACCCGAAACCCGGCGATCTAGGCATGACCAGGTTGAAGGTGCGGTAACACGCACTGGAGGACCGAACCGTTTAATGTTGAAAAATTATCGGATGAGTTGTGTTTAGGGGTGAAAGGCCAATCAAGCCGGGAAATAGCTGGTTCTCCGCGAAATCTATTGAGGTAGAGCGTCGAATGATTGCCGTTGGGGGTAGAGCACTGGATGGGTGCGGGGGTCGCGAGATCTACCAATCCTAACCAAACTCCGAATACCAACGAGTCTAGTTCGGCAGACAGACGGCGGGTGCTAAGGTCCGTCGTCAAAAGGGAAACAGCCCTAACCTACAGCTAAGGTCCCCAAGTCATCACTAAGTGGGAAAGCATGTGGGATTTCCAAAACAACCAGGATGTTGGCTTAGAAGCAGCCATCATTTAAAGAAAGCGTAACAGCTCACTGGTCTAAATAAGAGATCCTGCGGCGAAAATGTAACGGGGCTAAAGTGATGCACCGAAGCTTAGGGTGTGATCTTCGGATCACGCGGTAGCGGAGCGTTCCGTAAGCGGATGAAGCGATCTGGTAATGGGTCGTGGACGTATCGGAAGTGCGAATGCTGACATGAGTAGCGATAAACAGGGTGAGATGCCCTGTCGCCGAAAGACCAAGGGTTCCTGCTTAAAGCTAATCTGAGCAGGGTAAGCCGGCCCCTAAGACGAGCCCGAAGGGGGTAGTCGATGGGAACCACGTTAATATTCGTGGGCCTGGAGATGTGTGACGGATCACGTGTGTTGTTCGACCTTATCGGATTGGTCGGGCTTCGAAGTGGTTCCAGGAAATAGCCTCTCCATATAGACCGTACCCGAAACCGACACAGGTGGTCAGGTAGAGTATACCAAGGCGCTTGAGAGAAGTATCCTGAAGGAACTCGGCAAATTGCCTCCGTACCTTCGGAAGAAGGAGGCCCCACTTCTGCGCAAGCAGTTGTGGGGGGCACAGGCCAGGGGGTAGCGACTGTTTAGCAAAAACACAGGACTCTGCTAAGTCGGCTTCAAGACGACGTATAGGGTCTGACGCCTGCCCGGTGCTGGAAGGTTAAGAGGAGGAGTGCAAGCTCCGAATTGAAGCCCCAGTAAACGGCGGCCGTAACTATAACGGTCCTAAGGTAGCGAAATTCCTTGTCGGGTAAGTTCCGACCTGCACGAATGGCGTAACGACTTCCCCACTGTCTCCAGGATATGCTCAGCGAAATTGAATTCTCCGTGAAGATGCGGAGTACCCGCGGTTAGACGGAAAGACCCCGTGCACCTTTACTGCAGCTTTAGAGTGGCATTAGGAAGAAATTGTGTAGCATAGGTGGGAGGCTTTGAAGCATCGGCGCCAGCTGATGTGGAGCCATAGGTGAAATACCACCCTGTTTGTTTCTGATGTCTAACCTCGCACCGTTATCCGGTGCAGGGACCCTCTATGGCGGGTAGTTTGACTGGGGCGGTCGCCTCCTAAAGAGTAACGGAGGCGCGCGATGGTAGGCTCAGGCCGGTTGGAAACCGGCTGTTAGAGTGCAATGGCATAAGCCTGCCTGACTGCGAGACTGACGAGTCGAGCAGAGACGAAAGTCGGTCATAGTGATCCGGTGGTCCCTCGTGGAAGGGCCATCGCTCAACGGATAAAAGGTACGCCGGGGATAACAGGCTGATGATTCCCAAGAGCTCATATCGACGGAATCGTTTGGCACCTCGATGTCGGCTCATCACATCCTGGGGCTGGAGCAGGTCCCAAGGGTTTGGCTGTTCGCCAATTAAAGTGGTACGTGAGCTGGGTTCAGAACGTCGCGAGACAGTTTGGTCCCTATCTGCCGTGGGCGTCGATACTTGAGAGGAGTTGCCCCTAGTACGAGAGGACCGGGGTGAACATGCCTCTGGTGTACCTGTCGTTCCGCCAGGAGCGCAGCAGGGTAGCTATGCATGGACGGGATAACCGCTGAAAGCATCTAAGCGGGAAGCCTCCCTCAAGATTAGGTATCTTCGAGTCGTGATAGACCATCACGTTGATAGGCCGGATGTGGAAGCGCAGTAATGTGTGGAGCTAACCGGTCCTAATAACTCTGATCATGCTTGAGAATTCCACCATCAATGACAGCTTTGCTGCCGTGATGTGGGCGATTTTCAGCCAGATCGCGCCTTAAGAACGCACTAAAATGCATCGATTAAAAACCGTATCCGCCTGCTTCATTGCTTGGTGGCCATAGCGTCAGTGACCCACCCGATCCCATCTCGAACTCGGCCGTGAAACCTGACAGCGCCGATGGTACTACCGCTCAAGCGTTGGAAGAGTAGGACGTCGCCAGGCATTGCAGCCGGCGGGTACGGAAACCCATTCACAAGTCAAAGGGCTGCCCTAACCGGCGGCCCTTTTGACGTTCCGGGCCTTGTGCTCGGCGATTGAGTCCCCATCTGGGGCATGGTGACGCGGGGTGGAGCAGCCCGGTAGCTCGTCAGGCTCATAACCTGAAGGTCGTAGGTTCAAATCCTACCCCCGCAACCAACAGAACCCCGCTACGGCGGGGTTTTTTATTGTCCGGTGTGATCGGCCGATCAACGCAACACCAGCTCCCGGTCGCAATCATCGTGCGGCAGTGCTAGCAGGCGGGCATGCCTTTGCAGACCCTTCCTTCGCCCAATGGTCCTTTGCTGGCGATCGCGGCGATGACGTTCATCGTGGGCGCCCGTTACCTCACGGTCAGCGGAATCTTTGCGGCGGTCGGCGCGAGGCTGGTGCCTGGACTGCACGAGGGGTTGGCTCGGCAGATCCGCAGGGAAATTGCCTGGTCATTGGCGAGTGCCGCTATCTATGGCGCGCCCGCGGGTCTGGCCGCCTGGGCCTGGCATGAACACGGGAAGACGCTGATCTATGACGATGCGGCCCAATACCCGCTTTGGTGGATTCCGCTGTCTTTCCTCCTGGTGCTGCTGATCCACGACACCTGGTTTTACTGGACCCATCGGTTGATGCACCGTCCCTGGTGGTTCCGCCGCATGCACGCCGTCCATCATGCGAGCCGCCCGCCGACCGCCTGGGCGGCGATGAGCTTTCACCCGTGGGAGGCGCTGACCGGTGCCTTCGTGATACCAGCGCTGGTCTTCATCTTTCCGCTGCATGTCGGTGTTGTTGGGGCCGTACTGCTCGTCATGACGGTCATGGGTGTGACCAATCACATGGGCTGGGAAATGTTTCCGCGTCGCCTGGTTGAGGGTGCGGGTGGCAAGTGGCTGATTACGGCGAGCCACCACCAGCGCCATCATGACCGCTACAACTGCAACTTCGGGCTCTACTTCCGTCATTGGGACCGGATCTGCGGGACCGACCGCGGGCTGGGCGGCTTTGGCAAGGCGCCGGGCCGCAGATAGTCTGAGCCACGGCAATCGGCGGGCCATGGTTGTCGCGGCCCTGGCGAAACCCTATGTTGCGAAGGATCAGAGCCAGACCCGCCCAGGGCGGGTCTTTTTGTTGAGTGATCAAAGGACGACGGCGTTCCATGGCCAAGGCCAAAGCGAGACAGGCGACCATTGCTGCGCTGCTTACCGCATTGATCGCCGCATTGGCCGTTGTGCTGGGGCTTTCGCTTGAAAGGCCGCTGCGAGTGGCGACCACCGCAGACACGCCGATCGCCACCCTGCCGGGCCTGCCCCAGGAAGCGCCAGTTCTTGCGCAGGAGCCAGTGATGCCAGCTGACGAGGCGCGTGCTCGGAACGCTGCGGACCCGTTCTTCTCCGGACCGATCGCCGCGGCCGCGCCCTTTCGCTTTGCGGGATCGCCAGAGGACTTTGACCGTGCCCGCGAATGCCTGGCCCTTGCCGCGATGGCCGAAGCCGGGGGATCGGACGAAGGGCAGCGCGCGGTGCTGCAGGTCATCCTCAATCGTGTGCGCCACCCCGCTTTCGCCAAGACGGTTTGTGGCGTCGTGTTTGAGGGGGCGCAGCGCGCCACCGGCTGCCAATTCAGCTTTACCTGTGATGGTTCGTTGTCGCGCCAGTATGGCGATGCCGCCTGGTCTGCTGCGCGGCGGCGCGCGGAAGAGGCGCTGAAGGGGCACATCTTCGCTGCTGTCGGTAACGCCACCCATTATCACACCGACTGGGTCTATCCCTATTGGAGTCCCAGGCTGGTCAAACTGGCGCAGGTCGATACCCATCTGTTCTACCGGTGGCCCGGTTACTGGGGGACGCCGGGGGCCATGCGGATTGCCTATCGCGGGGGAGAGCCTGACATGGAGACCCTGCGCGACGACGCGGCGCTTCCGGCCAGTCCCGGGCCCGTTGCAAGCTTTGCGCCCTTGCCACCCGGAACTCCCAAGGTCAGCGGGGGCGAGGTCAAGGTTCGCGACATCACCGGGCGCGGAAATTTCCTGCTGATCGCCAACCACGACGCTGCCGAGGCCGCGGCCAATGCGCGCAAGCTGTGCGGGGCCAGCGCAACCTGCCGCGTGCTGGGCTGGAGCGATGCCGCCGCGATCCCGGCCACCTTTCCCGTTCCGCCGGCGTCGCGCGCCGCGCAGAAGTTCAGCTATTCACGCGACCCGTCTGGTGCCGAAATCGTCCTCTACAGCTGCGAGTGGTTCAAGAGCGTGCCGCGGGAACAATGCATTCCGCGCCCGCGCAACTGAGCCCACAGCATAGGCATTTTTTTAAACCTCAAGCTCAGTTGATGTTGCGCTCGCGCCCCTGCCAATAGGGTTCGCGCAGCGCGCGGCGCAGGATCTTGCCGCTGGGATTGCGGGGCAGGGCGTCGATCACGTCGACGCTTTTGGGTACCTTGAATCCGGCCAGCCGTTCGCGCGCCCAGGCGATGATCGAGTCCGCTTCGATGGTGCTGCCGGGCTTTGGCACGCAGACCGCCTTGACCGCTTCGCCCCATTTCTGATCTGGCACACCGATCACGGCGACTTCCAGTACATCCGGGTGTCCATAGATCCCGCTTTCGACTTCGGCCGGATAGACGTTCTCGCCGCCAGTGATGATCATGTCCTTGGCGCGGTCGTACATATAGACGTAACCGTCTGCATCCTTGTAGCCGACATCGCCGGTCGCCACCCAGCCATCATCGTCCATCGTGCTGGCGGTCGCTTCGGGCAATTTCCAGTAGCCCAGCATGTTGGATGAGGACCGGGTGACGATCTCGCCGATTTCGCCCGTCGCCACCTCCTTGCCGTCGCTGCCGCGGATGATCAGTTCGACCCCGGGCAGCGGCTTGCCGGCCGAGCGCATCCGCGGGTTGCCTTCGGCCGTATGATCTTCGGGCGGAAGCACGCAAATCGTGCCGGTGGTTTCCGTCATGCCATAGTTCTGTACGAATTCCGCTCCGAACATGGCGATGCACTGGCGCAGCAGTTCCAGCGGAATCGGGCTGGCGCCGTACATGATGTACTTGATCCGGCTGAAATCGGTCTTGGCACAATCGGGGTGGTTGAGCAGCATCTGCAGCGCCGCAGGGACGATGAAGAAGCGGGTCACGCCGCGGTTCTCGACTGCATCGAATACCCGTACCGGGTCGAATTCGGTCAGCACGACGCCCGGCAAGCCGGCAGCGAGCGCGACGATGCCCAAGCCCGTTCCGCCGATGTGGGCGCATGGCATGGCCACCAGCACTGCCTCGTCTTCGTCCCACAGCGAGTGGGGCGGGGGCGCGTCCATTCCCGCCTTGCGCAACCCGAAAAGGTTGCGGTTGGACAGCACCGCGCCTTTGGGATTGCCGGTGGTGCCCGAGGTGTAGAGTTGCAGGATCGCCTCATCCGGCCCCGAAGGTTCGAAGGTGCCGCGCTGCCCGGTCATGATGAACTCGCGCGCCTGTTCCGCCGTAACGCAATTGCGCAGGCCGGGGCGCTTGCCCAGTGTCTGCGCGCAGGCCTCGAACCCGTCGCCCAGGAACAGCACCTTGGCTTCGGCATTGTCGATAATGAACGCGGCCTCGGGCTCGGCCAGGCGCCAGCCGATCGGAACCATGACGATCCCGGCCCGCGCCGCGCCGTAAAACAGGGTGAAATAGGTCGCGCTGTTCTTGCCGAACCAGGCGATCCGGTCCCCTTTCGCGACGCCCATCTGGTGGAGCGCATGGATGACCCGGGCCGTGGCCTCTTCCAGTTCGGCATAGGTCAGCGTGAAGTCGTCGCCTTCGATTGCGACACGATCGGGCCGATCCTTTGCCCAATAGGTCAGAAAATCATCGAACGTGAACAAGTCACGTGTGCGCTGGGCCTTGGCCAGCAGCCGGACGTATGTAGCCTGATCCATGCAGCTCTCCCTTGTAACCAGTTTAACCGTGCGATTAAGAAGGGCAAGGGTGCATTGCGATCAGGTTACGGTGCCTGCCATCAGGCTGGCGTTGCCGCCCGCTGCGGTGGTGTCGATGCAGGTCACCCGTTCGGTCGCGAAGCGCGCGACATAATGTGGGCCGCCGGCCTTGGGTCCTGTCCCCGACAAGCCTTCTCCGCCGAATGGCTGGCTGCCGACCACCGCGCCGATCTGGTTGCGGTTGACATAGAAGTTGCCGACTTTGGACCGCGCCTGGACGCATCGCCGGGTGGCGTCGATCCGGCTGTGCAGGCCGAGGGTCAAGCCAAAGCCTGTGGCGTTGATCGCATCGACGACCGCGTCCAGTTCGTCGGCCTTGAACCGCGCAACGTGGAGCACCGGGCCGAAATTCTCGCGCGTCAGATCGGCGATGGATTCAATCTCGATGATCGTCGGAGTGACGAAGGTACCCTTCGCGCAACCTGCAGGAAGATCATGCTGCCAGACCCTACGTCCGGTCTGCTTCATTGCGGCAATGTGGGAGTCGAGCGCTGCCTTGGCCTCGCCATCGATCACCGGGCCGACGTCAGTGGCAAGGTCGGCCGGATCGCCGATCACCAGTGCCTCGAACGCGCCGCGGATCATTGCCAGCATGGCGTCGGCGACGTCATCCTGGAGGTACAGGACGCGCAGCGCCGAGCAGCGTTGGCCCGCACTCTGAAAGGCGCTGGCGACGACGTCGCGGGTGACCTGTTCGGGCAGGGCCGAACTGTCGACGATCATCGCGTTCTGCCCGCCGGTTTCGGCAACAAACTGAGCCAGCGGGCCGTCGCGCCCGGCCAGAGCGCGATTGATCGCACGGGCAGTCTCGGTCGACCCGGTGAAGGCGGCGCCCGCGATCCGCGGATCGGCAGTCAGAAGCGCCCCGACCTTGCCGTCGCCGGGGACGAATTGCACGACCTCGCTTGGAACACCGGCCTGGTGGAACAGGTCGATGGCGTAGCCGGCGATCAAAGGGGTTTGCTCGGCCGGCTTTGCCAGCACGGTGTTGCCCGCCGCCAGCGGACCGGCAACCAGCCCCGTGAAAATCGCCAAGGGGAAGTTCCACGGGCTGATCGCGACGAACGCGCCGCGCCCGTGCAGGGTCAGCCGGTTGCTCTCACCGGTCGGGCCGGGCAGCGCTTCGCCTTCAGCCGTGAACAGCCGGCGTGCCTCGGCAGCGTAATAGCGCAGGAAATCAACCGCCTCACGCAGTTCGAGCACGGCATCGGTCAGGGTTTTGCCGGCCTCGCGCTGGCAGATCGAGAGGAACAGGTCGCGATTCTCCTCGTATAGATCGGCGACGCGATCGAGCAGGTCGCCGCGGGCGGCCCCACCCAGGGCATCCCAGGACGGCTGCGCGGCGACGGCGGCCGTGATCGTGGCGTCCACGTCGTCCGGGGTGGCGTCGCGGCAGGTGCCGATCAGCGCGCCGTTGCTGGGTGCACGGACCTGGCGGGTAGGCGTGGCTGCGGCGATCAGGGTGGTGGGCTCAGCTATCCAGCTGTCGACCCTGTCGAATTCAGCAAGTACCGCCTGCAATGGTTCGCGTACCAGCGGATCGGACAGATCAACGCCAGCACTGTTTACCCGTCCCGGAAAGATATCCCGCGGCAGTGGAATCGCTGGGTTACGCCTCGGTTGCAGCGCTGCCAGCTCGGTCACCGGATCGCCAACCAGCTCGGCCACCGGCACCTTTGCATCGGCCATGCGGTTGACGAAGCTGCTGTTGGCCCCGTTTTCCAGCAGCCGGCGGACTAGATAGGCCAGTAGTTCCTTGTGCCCACCAACCGGCGCATAGATCCGCACCGGGGTACGCGCTTCGCCGTGGTCCGCTTCATAGCGCGCCAGTTCGGCGTAGACGTCTTCTCCCATGCCGTGGAGCCGCTGGAACTCGATCTGCGCTCCGCCGGCCAGCGCTTTGATCGCACCGATGGTATAGGCGTTATGCGTGGCAAAGGCGGGATAGATTGCATCGGGTGCGGCAAACATCCTGGCGGCGCAGGCCAGATAGGAAACGTCGGTCGCGACCTTGCGGGTGAATACCGGATAGTCGCCATGCCCGCCGACCTGGCTCAACTTGATTTCGCTGTCCCAATAGGCGCCCTTGACCAGCCGGACCATGATCCGCCGGCCATAACGGCGGGCGAGGGCAGCGACCCAGTCGACCAGTGGCACGGCGCGCTTTGCATAGGCCTGCAGCACCAGTCCGAAGCCCTGCCAGCCGCCTGCAAACAGATCCTCGTCGGCGATCAGCGCTTCTATGATGTCCAGCGACAACTCGAGCCGCTCGGCTTCTTCGGCATCGATGGTGAAATGCACATCGGCATCGCGCGCCTTGATTGCCAACGCCTTGAGCATCGGCACCAGCGCCGCCTTAGCCGCCTCGGCATGATAGAAATCATAGCGTGGATAAAGCGCCGAAAGCTTTACGGAGATGCCGGGCGCCCGGACCACCCCTGCGCCGGCTTCATGTGCAATCCGGTCTAGCGCGGCGCTGTAGGACTGGCGATAACGTTCGGCGTCGGCGAAGGTCATTGCCGCTTCGCCAAGCATGTCGAAGCTGTGGGTCAGGCCTTGCTTGCGTTCAGGCGCGGCGCGATCCAGCGCCTCATCAATGGTGCGACCAAAGACGAACTGTCCGCCCAGGATCTTCATGGCCTGGAGCGTGGCCTGGCGGATCACCGGTTCGCCCAAACGGCCGACTGCCCGTTTGAGCGAAGCAGCCAGACCGCCCGCTGCTTCGCGCCGCTGATCGAGTACCTGCCCAGTCAGCATCAGCGAGAAAGTAGCGGCATTGACGAAGGTCGAAGCGCTTTCTCCCAGATGGTCGCCCCAACTGATGCCGGCCAGCTTGTCATGGATCAGCGCATCGGCCGTCGCGGCGTCAGGCACGCGCAGCAGCGCTTCGGCCAGGCACATAAGGGCGATCCCCTCGTCGGTACCAAGGCCATAGCTTTGAAGGAAGGCATCGAGCCCGCTGGCTTTGCGACCCCGTGCACCTTCGACCAGCCGCGCCGCGATCGCGCGTGCCGCCTGGTGAACGGCCTGCGCCGGTGCGGCCTGTGTCAGGCGTTCGGCGATGCAGGCATCCTCTTCCATCCGGTAGGCTTGGCGCAGGATGGAACGATCAAGCGGGGCAGGCAAAGGGCAACTCCCGGGCGGAATCCGAATGTCGCCGCCTAGCACTGGTTGCAGTCGAAACCAATTCGGGAATCGTTAGACAGGCCCGCTATGCGTAGTCAGAAGCGCAAGGCGAATGTGGCCAGGGTCCCCAGGCCGATAGCCAGGCCAAAAGGCAGATAGGTTGGCTGGCCTTGGCGCAGGGTAAATGTCGGCTTGCCCTGAACCTTGCGCCAGACGATCCAAGACAGAGCCAGGAGCAGCCCTGCGAGGCAGATCATCGAGCCGAGCGCCAGGCCTTGCTGCAGGGGAAACCAGGCAGCGCAGGCGGCATAGAACTTGCCATCGCCGCCGCCCAGCCAGCGCAGCGCGAACAGCGCCATACCGATCAGCAGCGCAGTTCCGGCGTGTGCGGCATGCCAGCCCAGGCCGCCGAGGGCGCCTTCATGATAGCCAAGGGCCAATCCTGCCAGAAGCAATGCAGCGCAATACGAATTCGGGATCGTGCGGCTACGCAGGTCGGACCACATCGCCGCCAGGCAGACCAATGCCAGAGTGCCGCCGAAGAAAACTTCGACGACACTCATGGCAAAGGCGTCCCGAGGGTGGGCCCTCTGTGACCTCGCATCAGGGCCGTGCGGCCGGAATCGACTTGAACATTACGGTGCGCGGAGTCGCCTTGTCCGGATCGGCCGGTGCCGGTGCCGCAGCGACCTTGCCGACCGCGGCGTCAAAGGCGGACTCGACTGTCTGGATCTTGACGGCTGACGCGGCCTTGTTGCGGGCAACGACCAACGCAGTGCGAACCGGGCCTTTGCTTGCCGCGGCTGGCGCGGCGGTCTGGATGAAGAACTGGTTGGCGCCCAGGCGCTGCAGCTGGCCCGGTGCGGCGGCCTGGCGGGTACGGGCCTCAACCTGCTTCTGCTGCTCGGCCTGGGCCATCAGCGCGCGGGTTTCATCGCCCTCGTGACGGCGGGCGAACAAGGGCGAGCGCATCAGCCGCGCCAGGTTGGTCTGATAGCGGCCATCGGCCGGATCGATCTGCGCCGCGCGTTCGAAATAGCGCTGAGCCAGGTCGAAGCGGCCCAGCCGTGCATAGGCGACACCAAGTCCGTTGAAGGCCGGAGCCGGTGCCTCGCCGCTGGTCACCGCGCGGCGAAACGCATCGATGGCGATCCCGGTGTTGCCCTTGTCCAGCGCATCACGGCCAGCAGCGGTAAATGCCGTCGCCGCCGCTGCCTGACTTGGCTGAGACGCCGATTGGCTGGCCAGTTTGTTGGTCCCGAACAGGGCGCTGCATCCGGGCAGAGTCAGGCAGGCGGCAGCAAGGATCGCGCAGGTCTTCAAGCGGACAATCATGTTATCCTCCATTCAGGGCAGGAAGCAGCAACCGCACCACACGGACCGCGGCGGGCAACATCAGGGTTCCGATCATTACCGGCAGCATGAAGCAGACCAGCGGGATCGAAATGAGCACGGGCAGGCGGTGCGCCTTTTCCTCGGCCCGCATGCGCCGCCGCTCCCGCATTTCAGCGGCATAGACGCGCAAGGTGGTTGATATCGAGGTGCCCAGCTTGTCCGACTGGATCAGCAGCGTGGCGAACGAGCGGATTTCATCGACACCGGCATCGTCGGCCAGGCGGCGCAGGGCTTCCTCGCGACTGGCGCCGGCGCGCAGTCGCAGCGTGGCCGTGGCGAGCATCGACGAGACCAGCGGGTGGCTCATGATCATTTCCTTCGACACCCGGTCGAGCGCGGCTTCAAGGCCGAGGCCAGCCTCGACGCAGACCAGCATCAGGTCCAGGCAGTCGGGAAAGCCATTGATCACTTCCTCGCGGCGGCGATCGGCCTTGGCGCGGACGTACAGAGCCGGTACAAACAGGCCCAGCGCCGCAAAGATCGACCCGAAGATATAGAGCCGCACATAGGAAAGCTCACGCCCGCTCCACAGCGAAAACACCACCAGCAGCGTCGGCAAGGCAATCACCAGGACGAGTCGCAGCAGTGTGTACAGCCGGGGGGCGGCGGGCGAGGTATAGCCGGCAGCGCGCAGCCGTTCGCGCAGCGCATCGCCCTGGCTATCCGACAGGTCGAGCCCGGCCTTCTCGATCCGGTCGACCAGGCGGATCCACGCCGAATCGTTGCGCGCTGTCAGGGATTCGCTGGCTGCAGAGGTCGGACCGCTGCCGTATATTTCGCGCAGCTCGCCGCGCACCGTGATCCGCTTGGACGCCAGGTTGGCCAGCGTCCATATCCCCAGCACGACCAGCGCGAACAGCGCAAGCAGGACCGAGATGCGGATGGCCGGGGTCGAGGCGATCAGATCGAGCATGCCATCACACCTTCAGATCGACGAGGCGGCGGATCATGTAGACCCCGATGAAATACATCACGAACAGGATGCCGAAGCCGTAGATGAAGATCGGATCGGCAGCGACGTCGATGTAGAATTGCGGGCTGACCAGAAACATCGAAATGAAGGTTCCGACCGGCAGCACCGTGAGCATCCAACCGCTCATCCGGCCTTCCGAGCTAAGCGCGCGGACCTTCATGTACATCGACGCGCGTTCGCGGATGACGGTGGACAGGTTGCCGAGGATTTCCGCCAGGTTGCCGCCTGTCTCGCTCTGCAACGAAAGGGAGACGACGAACATGCGGATATCGTCCAGATCCCAGCGTTCGGCCAGCGCCGACAGTGCCTCGGTCAGGTTGGCGCCATAAGACACTTCATCGGCGACAAGACCCATTTCGCTGCCGATCGGATCTTCCATCTCGTTGGTCAGCAAGCTGATCGCCGATGCCACCGGGTGCCCGGCGCGCAGGGCGCGGACGAAGATGTCCAGCGCCACCGGGAACTGCTCTTCCATCCGCTTGCGGCGCTTTTCCGCGATGCGGCTGAGGACCATCAGCGGGACCCCAAAGGCGATTGCGCCCGATACGACAACCACAAGCTCGACCACGCCGGGCGTGATCAGCAGGCGCGACGTCCATGTCAGGAACAGGATCAGGCTGACCAGCCCGGCAAAGGCCATCGCCGTGATGCCCAGCACAGTGCGCGGTTCGGCTCGCACGGCGGACATGCGCACCAGCCGCTGAAACCGGTAATAGGTCCGTTCGAACAGGCCGGCATCCTCGCCTGGCCGCTCGATCAGGTCCTTGCGCATGATCGACGAGACCTGCTCGGTGCTCAGTCCCGAACGCAGCAGTTGCAACCGCCGGTTGATCGCCCTTGTCTCGGCGCGGCGTCCGAGGACAAACGTGAGGATGAACTGCGACAGCAGGAAGATCGACGCGAAGACCGCGACGAGGACGAAAAGGCGGATGAACAGGCCGGTCACGCGCCGAGCTTCGCGCCAGGCCGGAACAGCGCCGGTTCAAGGTGAATGCCGTGGGCTTCAAGCGTGGCCATGAACTTCGGGCGGATGCCGGTCGCCTCGAACTGGCCCAGCACGTTGCCTTCGGCGTCGCGGCCGGTCATCTTGAAGCGCCAGATCTCCTGCATGGTGATGGTTTCGCCCTCCATCCCGGTCAGTTCGGACAGGCTCAGCATCTTGCGCTTGCCATCGCTGAGGCGGCCGATCTGAACCACCACGTTGATCGCGGTCGCGATCTGCGCGCGGGCCGAACGCGGCGAAACGTCGATCCCCGACATGCCGATCATCTGTTCGATACGGGACAAGGCATCGCGCGGCGTGTTGGCGTGGATCGTGGTCATCGAGCCGTCGTGACCGGTATTCATCGCCTGGAGCATGTCGAAGGCTTCGCCCGAACGGCATTCGCCCAGGATGATCCGGTCGGGGCGCATGCGCAGCGCGTTCTTGACCAGATCGCGCTGGGTCACCTCGCCGCGGCCTTCGATATTGGGCGGGCGGGTTTCGAGCCGGGCGGTATGTTCCTGCTGCAATTGCAGTTCGGCTGAATCCTCGATCGTGACGATGCGCTCACGCTCGTCGATATAGCTCGACAGGGCATTGAGCAGCGTGGTCTTGCCCGAACCGGTGCCGCCCGAAATGATGATGTTGAGCCGCGCCTTGACGATTGCCTGCAGGATCGGCGCGACCTGGGCCGGCATCGATCCGAACTCGATCATCTTTTCCATCGAGATCGGCTTCTTGGAGAACTTGCGGATCGACAGCAACGAACCGTCGATCGCCAGCGGCGCGACAATGGCGTTGACGCGCGACCCGTCGGCCAGGCGCGCATCGACGAAGGGCGAGCTTTCGTCGACCCTGCGGCCGACCGCACTGACGATCTTCTGGATGATCCGCAGCAGGTGCTTTTCATCCTGGAACCGGGTCGCGACGCGCTCGAGCATGCCATTGCGTTCGACAAAGACGGTGTCGCAGCCGTTGACCAGGATGTCGTTGATCGTTTCGTCCTGCAGCAGCGGTTCGAGCGGGCCGAGGCCGAGCAATTCGTCGAGCACGTTTTCGACCAGCCGGGTGCGTTCGGCCTTGTTGAGCACTTCGCCATCGGCCTCGAGCAGTTCGCCGACGACCTGGCTGATCTCGATCTCGATGCGGTCGCGCGGCATCTTGTCGAGCGCGCTGAGGTTGATCTTTTCCAGCAGCTGGCGGTGGACCCGCACTTTCAGGTTCAGCAGCCGCGAACCTTCGCCGCCGTGCTCCACTGCGGCATTCTCGACCGGGAACGCGCTGGCCACTGGGACGCTTTCCTCACCATGCGAAGGGGCGCGTTTGACTTGCCAGATGCTCATGCCGGGCCTCCCGCCGGGAAGCGCGCAGACAAGGTCGCCGCAAGTGTGCGGACATCGGTCTGGAATTTCGATTTGCGGTTCAGCTGGTGGGCCATCAGGCCCTGGTCCTGCGCCGTGCTAACCAGAGGGTCTTCCAGCGTGACACTGCCCAGAACCGGGCGGCCCAGCGTCTGGGCGGCATCGCCGACGTCGATGGTCTTGAACATGCGGCGTTCGGTGCGATTGACGATCAGCTGCACTTCGTCGCCTTCAATCCCGACCGAAGCGAACAGGTCAAGACGGCGCCGCGCCTGGCGCAGGCTGGCCACCGACAGTTCGACCACCATCAGCACCGAACTTGCCGCAGTCAGCGCCGACAGCGACCAGCTGGTCCAGTTGGCCGGCAGGTCAAGCACCACATAGGAATAGTGCTGGCGGACCAGATCGAGCATATGCAGCAGGCGGTCAGTCTCGACCGATTCCAGCGGCATGATCGCATCGGGCGCGGCAAAGACGCTGACATTGTCGGCGCAGGGCCGCGCGACTGAGCGCAGCAACTCCTCGTCAAGGCGCTCGTCGGCGCCAAGCAGGTCAGCGATCGAACCGCGCCCCGTGGCCGCCATATAGTCGGCCACGGCGCCGAACTGCAGGTCAAGGTCGATAATCGCCACACCGCGGCCGCTGTTGTCGTTTTCGCCCAAAGCGCTGGCCAGATGGGTAGCGATCGACGTCGCACCACAGCCGCCGATCGAACGGACCACCGCGAACAGCGGCGCCAGGCGCGTGTCGCCGTGGCGCTTGTTGCGCTTCTGAGCCATGACGTCGGCAGCGGTTTCGAGCAGTTCCTCGAACTTGAAAGGCAGCGATACAACGTCGTCGACGCCTTCGCGCACCAGCATGCGCACCAGGGCGACCGAGGCATCGGGCAGGGCCGCGACCACCGGGACATCGGGCAGCTTGCGCTTCAGCTCGCCCAGCCGGTCCATCGAGCGGCGGTTGTGCGGATCGATTTCGAGTACGATCAGCGAAGCGGCTTCGGCGGCGCTTTGCGGCACTGCTGCCGTATTCTCGCACGGCAAAACGACCAGCCCGGGCAGGGCATCGCTGCTTTCGCTCCAGTCGATCGCCTCGGCATGCTTCGGCGACGCGACGATCAAGACATTCGCGCAGACAAGCACGTCCGATTCCTTCAAGTTGAACTGCAAATGCTCGTGGGTACTCATGAAACGTCCTTAACTCGACTCAGACCCGCTGCCGTCCTCCATCGGCAGCGAATACGAGATTGCGGGAAATGTGATGCCGGCTGACGCGAACAGGAACGTAGTCATCGGCTTGAACTTGAGACCGATCACTGAGATCTTGGTTAGTGGCGCGACGTCTGGCCCGTTGGGATCGCCGGCAAAGCCAAGGCCCGACCATTCATAATCGACCTGTACATTGGGGTAGTCGATATCGGGGTCAATCTGCTTCATTCGTTCGACGATTTTCTGGAATGGTTTGTTTGTGCTGTTCTGCGTCAGGGTAAACCCGGCTGGCGCGGAACCGCCTTTCCAGACGCACGTCGCGGCAGACGATGTGCCGGTGCAGGTAATGCCCGGAAACGACTCGACCGGAACCGTCGTCCCTTGGGCAATCAGCCCGGAGGTGGCGAAGCTGTAAGTGCGCAGGCCATCGGGAATGGTGTCCGTCACGACAGCCCAGCGCGCGCCGACCTGCACTGCTTTGCCCAGCTGGTTCATATCCCAGGCGAAGCGACCGACATCAATGATGCCGAACAGGAACAGCAGGAACAGCGGCAGGATCAGGGCGAACTCCGCTGCTGTTGCCGCGCCGCTGTCTCGGAAAAAGGCCCGCACGCACGTCACAGCCCCATCACCGGGCTTTCAGCGGCGCCGCCGATGCGCATCGAAGTGCTGAACCCCAAAGTCGAGCCGACAAGGGAAGGATACAGGACGTTTGCTGAAACCTTTACCTTTGGGGCATTGCCGCCGACGACTGCGTAAAGACCACCTGTGGCGGCTGTGCAGGAAACGGTGACAGTAACGTCGCTATCGACCCAACCGCTGATCCGGGCATTTCCGCCGCTGATCTGGCCGGTCCTGGCAATATTCTTGATCTGGGTAACAACCCCGGCAGGTACCGTTGCCGGACAGGTATAGGTGCCGCCGCTTTGTGTGACGAAATTGCTGAAGTCCAGGCGCCCGGCATAGCGCGCAGCATCGCGGACACCCATGATGACCTTGTGTTCGTTCCAGGCGAATGCAGCGCCTTCGAGCATCATGAAGGTCAACGCCAACAACATTGGCAAGATCAAAGCCATTTCGGCGGCTACGGCGCCGCGGGTATCACGAAGGATGGAGGCTGCGGACGTCATGATCAGTGCACCAGGTACGGAACATCGCGACGGATCAGCTGCGATGACGTGGATCCACCGCCGCCCAGCTTTGAGGGACCGATGACTTCCAAGTAGACGGAATCGGCGATAACGCCGTTACCGCGCGCATCGACAACTGGTTCGACAAGGAACACGTCGACCCATTCGTCGACCGAAACCGGCGTCGAATTACCGCTTAGCGAGCTGCAGTTCTTTACGATTGCAACTGTCAGAACCCGGCGATCAACCGAGCCCGCGCTTCCCGTTGAGCACCGGGGCGAGGCATATTGCTTGTTGCTTCCGCCTGCGCTCGTGCCGTCAATCCCGCCGCCAGCCGCGTTATAGCCGTTGGCCAATTCCCACTTGTACGTTTCATACCGGGTCATTGTCGACGCATTGCCTGGAATGCGTCCGCTATGATACTTGTTGAAATAGTCGCCCCTTGCCCAGTTCCCGGTCCCGAACCTGTCAGAGGTATCGGTGGTGAGGCCGTTCAGGTTGTGGCATTTGTTGGCTGCCACGCCATTGACGTAGCTGGCGTAGTGGCAAAGGTCGCGCGTGAGACCCATTGCATCGATCTGACTGTCGGAATCGTGCTGGGTCAAAGCCGTTTCGGTTCCGGCGTTTCGCGCCTTGGGTGAAAATTGCATGGTTGGAAGCTGCCAGCCCTGGTTCTGGGTCTTGCAGGAATTGGCCCCGGCGACCGGTGCATTGGATGCGTTGACCATGTCCTTTATGACGTTGCTGGCCGACGGGCAGCTTCCGGTATTGCAGTCGCCCAGCGGATTGCCGTTCGTGTCATATATGTCGAAGCGCGTGTTGATCGCCGCAAACAGGCCCTGGGCGTTTCCGGGTTCGGGCTTTGCGCCATCGACCGGGGTGCAGTCGAAGGTCGTGCTGGCGAATGCCAGGGCCTTCTCGAGGTCTGCTTTCTGACCCGATCCGACCGACAGGAATCCAAAATCACCTGCCGCCCAGGAATTGTTGCCATGACCAGTTGCCTGGATTCCCCATCCGATCCGCCCCGCCGCATTGAACGACTGTGCCGGATCCGGGCTGCAGATCATCAGGGGGGGGACCTTGCAGATCGACGATCCCAGACCAGCCATTGCTCCGGCCTTGATGTTCGGGCTGACCAGCAGGCCGGTCAATGGCGTGAAAAGAAACTTGACCGTGCGCACATCGACATCAAGTTCGATGAACTTCGCCGTCGCATCGCTGGTCGCGGCGACGGAGTGCGCCTTGTCCTGCCAGAACCGCACCGACCCCGTGGCATCGCAGGCCGCTTCGCTGGCGACACTGATGGTCTGGCCGCTTTGCGCCAGCAGCGTCTTGTTGGTCACAAGATTGATTGCTGCTGCAGCCGCGCGCGCACAGGCACCCGGAGTGAGGCCAACGGCACTTTTCCCATCCAACTGCGTAGCCCCGGCCAGCGCGGCCTGGTCGGCGCCGTTCTGCAGCTCGGAGTCCATGGCCATCATGCGTCCGTAGTCGAACCCGACCCCGCCGATCACCACCAGCCCGGTCAGGGCAAGGGCATAGGTCGCGGCTACCGCCCCGCGTTGGTCGGTCAGAAAGGATTTGGTGCGCAGTCTCGCCATGGCTTCAACTCGCTTCGCTCCTAGTTCCCGCCCGAACTGCCACCGCCGCCACCGCCACCGCCGCCGGTGCCGATATTGGTGGTGCGGACCTTGTCCGGCTTCTTGACCTGATCCTTGTTGTAGCGGTCCACTGCCTTGGCGGCGTGGTCGCCGCTGGTGAGGGGATTGGCCGTATCGTACTGCGGATCGGGATCGATGATCTGCGCTGCCATCGTCTGGCGATTGGCCTCGCCCCAGTTGTCGGCCATCTTCATGCCGGCGCCATCGGTGGCGCATCCGGCCAGTGCCAGCGGTGCGGCAACGAGCGCGAGCAGGGTAATCCTAGTACGCATAGTCGCTCTCCTTGGCGGGCTGCTCGCCCTTGGCCTGCGGCGCAGGCGCGGCGGGAAGTTCCTGGCTCTTGGCCGACGGGGCAGGTGGCGTGGCTGTCCCGCCACCGCCGGCATCGAGGTTGCTGGGGCCGGCAGGCGGCAGGGCCTGCGGATGATAGGCATTGCCCATCAGGAAGGTTTCAGCCTCGTCCGGATCGCGCACCCGGTCGGTCGGCAGGCGAACCTGGTCCGGCCGGATCGGCGCGACCAGATGCGGCGTGACGACGATCAGCAGTTCGGTCTCGCCCCGCTTGAAATTGGTGGAGCGGAACAGAGCGCCGAGGATCGGGATCGAGCCGAGCAACGGAACCTGATCGACCGTGGTCTGGAAATCGCGCGACAGCAGACCGGCAATGGCGAAGCTTTCGCCGTCACGCAGTTCCAGCGTGGTGCTGGCGCGGCGGGTGCGCAGGCCCGGCACCGTGATGTTGCCGACCGAGAACGAGGCGCTGGGATCGATTGCGCTGACTTCGGGTTCGACGATCAGATTGATGGTCTTGTCACCCAGAACCGTGGGGGTGAAGCCCAGGCTGACGCCGAACTGCTTGAATTCCACGGTGATCGCCTGGGCACCGCCGACTCCGCCGCCCCCGCTCGACTGGGCGACCGGTACGGGGAACTCACCCCCAGCGAGGAACGAGGCTTTTTCGCCCGACAACGCCATCAACGACGGCTGGGCCAGGGTCTTGGCCATGCCCTTGGATTCCAGGCCGTTGATGAAGGCAGTCAGGTTCAAACCACCGATCGAGAAATTGTTGCGGAAGATGCCGAACTGATCGGTAAGCGTGCTCAGCTGCAACGGTGCGGTAGCGAGCGCGCCCGCCGTGGTGCTGGCGCCCTTGCCGATCACGCCGGAAAACTTGCCAACGCTGTCGGCGCCGCCGAAGCCCATCCCGATTTCCTTGCCGACGCTACGGCTGACTTCGGCAAATTTGACCTCAAGCATGACCTGCTGGCTCGACCCGACAGAGATCAGGTTGATGACCTTGTCACCGGCAAAGCTCTTGGCCAGCTGCACCGCGCGGTCGACCGCGCCGGGGTTGTTGACCATGCCGGTCAGCACCACCGATTCGTTCGAAATCTTGGCGTCGATGGATTCGCCGGGAACCAGATCGGCAATCTGCTTGCGCAGCGATTCGACGTCGGGGCCGACGGCGACGTCCATCACCGATATGACCCGGCCTGCGGTATCGTACAGGGTCAGGCTGGTCGTGCCCATCGCCTTGCCCAGAACATAGATCGAGCGGTCGGAGATCGGCAGGATGTCGGCAATCTTGTCATTGCCGATCATTGCCTTGGCGATCGGGCGGTCGGCGTTGAGCACCTCGCTCTTGTTGAGCGGGACTTCCAGCGTGCCGGCGTGGATCGAAGGACCGGCCAGGGCCGTGCCCGGCAGGGCAACGGCGGCGGTCAGCGCCGATCCGGCGAGGAGGGCTGCTGCACCAAGTGCCGCGCGCCACGTGCTGCGATCAGTAGCCACGGATAAACTCCTCCTGCGAAGCGCGCGTTCCGCGCACGACGGTCATGCTGGGGCCGGCCGGCCGCGGCGGCGCCATGGCGGGTCCGGAAGGACCGGACGGCATGGCCATGCGGCGGGCAGCGCCCGCCATGGCCAGCGCCGCGGCGGCACCGGGATTGTTCGGGCGGGCAGCGCGTGAGGGCATGAAGAAGCGGCCACCCAGATCGTTGCGGGTCACGGTCTTGCGTGCCCCCGTCACCTGATCGGCGACGTTGCGCAATGCCAGGCTCATCGTGCCCGACTGCATGGCCAGGGCCAGCTTCTGCGCGCCAAAGGTATCGACCTGCACGGTGGCGGTCTTGCCGATCGCGGGCTGGGTGTTCTTTTCGTCGGCGACCTGATCGATGCCCAGAACCGGTACCGCTTCCAGCAGCACGTCGGTCATCTTGTCGCCGTTCTGGTTGCCCTCGCCCGGGATGGTGCGGGTCAACAGCACGTCGACGACGTCGCCCGGGCGGACGAAGCCGCCGACCCCGGCGACATCATTGATCGGAATCGCGAAGGCGAGCTGGCCGACCGGCAGATTGGCCGACAGCGTGGCGCGGCCATCCGTGCCGGAAACCTTCGATGCCAGAACCGGTTCACCCACCACGATCGGGCGCAGCGCAACGCGGTTGCGCGTGGCTTCCTCGATCGAAGTGAAGGCGCCCGTGGGCACCGAATTGGCCGGCCAGTTGGTGAAACGGACGTTTTGCGGGGACAGGGCGGTGCCAAAGGCCAGCTCCTGCGAGGCGACGACGATGCGCGCCATGCGGTTCTGTTCGGCAACCTTCTCCTGCTGCGTCTCGCGCGCCGAGAAATAGATATTGGCCATATAGACCGCGATCAGGCCGATGAATACTGCCAGCGCAATCGCGATGATGTTCCGCTGCCCCATGATAGTCCCCCGAAATCAGAAAATGACCGTGGCGGGATCATCCCGCCACGGTCGGTAACAGAGGTCTTAGCAGATCGACGTGGTGCCGCCCGCCGGAACAGCACAAATCTTGTTGCCAGCGCCGGTCATGCCCTTGCTGACTTCTCCGCCCAGGAAGAAGGCCGCACCGGCAATGCCGGCACCGACGATCGCCAGGATCAGAGCATATTCGGCCGCCGCAGCGCCGGATTCATCACGCACGAAATCACGAAAGAACTTGGTCATGGTATTCACCCCTTCATACGCTTCCGCTCCATCGACGGAAGCGGTGAGCCATTGATTGTCTGACCATCGACCGGCTGGCCGAGGATCCATCGCCGTGGGGTGGGGCATGATTGGAACCGGCGCGACCCTGTTTTGATTTAAAGCCAGCGGTTTCGCACCGGCCCTTTCGCGCTTGGTTCCCCACGGGGACGTTCAAACCCTCTCCCGATTGCCGCACTGCGTCAATCATTCGCGGGTAGGAAATTTTTAACCTGTTATCTCAAAAGCTTACCTTGCCAAAAGGTGAACTGCATTGGTTAATCGTTGCATTATCGCGACACCTGGAATGGCAGAATTCCACGAATCATAGTGCGACCTTTTCCGTGAATCGGCAAGCGGTTATTAACAATCAGACTTAACGGGATGCTGCTGCTGTGGCCCGCATGTCACGCTGCGCGGCCAGCGCCGGGTACAGAGCCCTTCTGCGCGTGGGTACGAAAAAGCGCGACCGGTTTGCCCGGCCGCGCTCCTTCAATTACGATCTTAGGCTGCTAGTCGCTCAGCAGATCGACGAACCGCCCGTAGGTGTGGCGCAAATCTTCTTGCCAGCGCCGGTGATGCCCTTGCTGACTTCACCGCCCAGGAAGAAGGCAGCGCCGGCGATGCCAGCGCCAACAATGGCGAGGATCAGCGCGTATTCGGCAGCCGCAGCGCCGGATTCATCACGAACGAAATCACGAAAGAACTTGGTCATTGGTTTCACCCCTTGAATGTCACCTTCCCCTATCGAGGAAGGCACCTGATTTTCGAAAAGCGTCCACGCCGAAACGCGAAAGCCGATCTCCATGGGGGGCTTGACTGGAACCGGCGCGACCCTGTTTTTTCTAAGAGACCAGTGTTTCGCACCGATCCATTCGCGCTTGGTTCCCCATGGGATGCATTAAGACTCCATGGATTGCCGCACTGCGTCAATTGGCAATGATTCAGAAATTTTTAACTCTGAATTTCAAGGAGTTAATCTTTCAATAACGTAAACCGCGATGGTTAACTAACGATTGAAAATTTTCGCGTGAACCGGCGCAATCGTCGAATCATATGATAAGATTCTGGCGTTGTGCGGGCGGGATGAGGCGCGCCCGCCAGTCCTTGATCGACGCAATCTACTGTCGAAATCGCAGTCAAATCCAACTTGGTTGATTTGCCAGATCAGAGCGAGCCAGGAGAATATCTTTGCGAAGAGAATGCTCATTTCAGCAAGAAATCAAGAATAATCTCGCAAATTTCAATTCTGATATTTTGAGCAATCGCCAAATACTACGATTAAAGAGTCATTACTTGTATACTCGTATGAGGGATACGCGCCTGAAATTTCGCAAAAGTTGTAGGCATATGCCATCACCATCTCTCTGGTGTCGCCATTGCCGGGGGTATAGGTTGGCGTGATAGTTGTAACAATTACGCCCGGTTTGACTGCAAGGGCATGCCGCACTTCTTCGATGGTATCGAAAGAGCTAACATTGCGCTCTCGCCAATTGTTCAGATGCGGCGGAAATGCAAGCCGTGAGACGGGGTGTGTATCGGTCATGGTATAAAGTTGCGTGGGTCCATCGTAAATGAGAAGGCCTTTGTCGCCGCCGTGTTTGCGTATAATTGTGGACATTTCGTCCATAGTCTTGGCCGACAGGCGATGATCAATACGCAGCATTGGGGGATAAAGGAGTGAAGTAAACGCAGCGATAAATGCAAAAAGAAAAAAGCCTATGTCTCGTCGTCCTAAAGCGAATCCGTTGAGGATTATGAATGGAGCCAGGGCCGGTAGAGCGTAGTGTGTGTAAAAATTGGGAACTATGACAACTCCCAATATTGCTGAAAAAATCCAGATAATGGCGAATTGACGTTCAATACGTATCTGTCGATTTAAGGACGGATTGATGGTGCCGAGCCAGGCAATCGCAATGATTGGGTATAGTCTCAGCAACAATCGGAGTGAGCTCAACGCAATTTCCGCTGCACTTGGTTTAGCCTTGGCCAGGTTCGACAAAACCATCGCTTGCCAGAACTCCGGCCAGAAGCCGTGCCCGACATACCACGCGGCAGTGACCAAAGTCGGAGCTGCCCCGATCACGACCCATGCAGTGATCCACCCGGCGGCGCGCAGGCGCGGCGCGCTGCTGCGCCATAGCCGGTAGGCGGCGAAAAGTCCGAAGAAGGCCGCTTCGAACATCGTGGTCTGCTTGAACGTCAGCGCCGTGCCGGCCAGCGCCATGGCAGCAAGCATCCGCCAGCCCGGCCGTCCCGCGTCCAGTTCGTCCAGCGATTGCAGCACCAGCCACGCCGCCGCGGCGATCAGCAGGTTGTAGAACACGGGCGTCTGGCCGCCGAACCCCTCCAGCGGGCCAAGCATGAGCAGATAACTTGCCCCCGCCAGAACCGCGCCCTGGGCTCCGGTCCAGCGCGCGGCGATGCGGGCAATGACCCACGCGGTGGTGCTGGCAAACAGCCAGGCCGGGATCTGGTACGCCAGGACGTTGCTCGATAGTCCGGCGAACAGGTAATAGAGCAGGAACAGGCCAACCGGCTTGCGGTCCCAGATCGTGACATAGGGAATGGCGCCGTGATGCATTTCCTGGCCCACCAGGAAATACCAGGCCTCGTCCACGTGGAGGTTGGGGTCACCGAATGTCGCGATCCGCAAGGCCAGGCCGAGCGCAACCAGGACAAGCCACTGCGACGACGGTTTGGCCAGATGCCGATCGAACCAGGCCGGCGTATCCGGAAACGCCTCCAGCCGCCGGGCAGTGCGCGAAAGAATGGACATGAAAGCGGGCCCCCGGACTGTAGCTAGCATCACGACCGCCTTTTTTCGCGTCATAGCCGTTGTGCCGCGCGAACATCAATTGCCGACAGCACGTGGGCTGCAGATCGTCAGGGGTGCGGCGCCTGCCCCCGCCTGTCAGGCGGCGGCCGGGCAGTAGCGTTGCAGGTAGTCGCCGTGACTGGGCATGTGCTGGACGACGTGGCGGACCGACTGCTCGATCTCGTCGATCTCGTGGGTGAAGTCGGCACCGGACAAGGCATCGGCCATCGGGTTGTGCCCGCCCATGGCGATACCCTGGCCCATCATTACCGCGGCCCAGCTGGTTTCGGTGAACAGCTCATCCTCTTCGCGGAAGATCTGGCCGTTGAGGCGGAACAGTTCGACCTTCTCGGTCAGGCTGTCGGGCACCGCCATGGTCCGGCAGTGGTTCCAGAACGGCGTGTCGTCGCGGCTGGTGGCATTGTAGTGCAGGATCAGGAAATCGCGGATCCGGGCATATTCCTTGGCCGTAAGCCGATTGAAGGCATCTTCCTGAACCTGGGTGATCCCGTCGAGCGAAAGCAGCGAAATCAGCTTGTTGATCCCGGTGTTGATCAGGTGGATCGAGGTTGATTCAAGCGGTTCCATGAACCCCGCAGACAAGCCCAGCGCGACGACGTTCTTGTTCCAGAACTTCTTGCGCCGTCCGGTGGTAAAGCGCAGGAGATTGGGATCGGCCTGGGGCTTGCCGGCGATGTTGCCGACCAGGATGTCGAGCGCCTCGTCATCGCCCATGAAATTGCTGCAATAGACGTGTCCGTTGCCGTTGCGGTGCTGCAGCGGCACTTGCCATTGCCACCCGGCACCGTGCGCGGTGGCGCGGGTATAGGGGGTAGGGCCGCTGCCGTCTTCGCGCAGGCAGGGCAGGGCGACCGCGCGGTCGCAGGGCAGAAAGTTGGTCCAGTCCTCATACCCGGTCTTCAGCGCCTGCTCGATCAGCAGCCCGCGAAAGCCCGAGCAATCGATGAACAGATCGCCGGGCTTCACGCTGCCATCCTCCAGCGTGACCGCGGTGACGAAGCCGGTTTCGCCGTCAAGCGCGACGTCGGTTATCCGCCCTTCGTGGCGCACCACGCCGCGCTGTTCGGCATAGCCGCGCAGGAACTTCGCATAGCGCCCGGCGTCGATGTGATAGGCATAGTTGACCGGGGGCAGGTCTTCGCGCCGGTAATCTTCGGTGCGGGCAAAGCGTCCGAAATGCGCCGCCATGGTTTCCACGTTGAACACCTGGATCGGACGCTTGTCGCCGCTCTCGCGCAATTTGTGCCAGACCTGATGAAAGGCCACCCCGCCCATGTGATAGCCATAGGCGCCGAAAGGGTGGATATAGCTGTCGCCCTGCTTGCCCCAGTTGACGAACTGGATGCCCAGCTTGAAGCTGCCTTGGACCGCGGCCATCATTGCGCGTTCGTCGATCCCGAGCAGCTGGTTGAACTCGACGAACGGCGGAATTGTCGCTTCGCCAACGCCGACAGTGCCGATAGTCTCAGATTCGATTACGATGATTGCCAGGTCGCGCCCCGCGCGAAGCCGCGACAACGCAGCAGCCGCCATCCAGCCGGCGGTACCTCCGCCCACGATCACGATCTTGTCGATGGCCATTGCGCGTATTCTCCCTGCCTTCGCGCATAGCAATTTTGCGCGGCTTGGCAAATTGTGAACGTTCAAATTGATTCTTGTGAACGATCACTTTTGAGGCTATGGCCGCAGAATAGACGGAGGGAATCAGCCCCCGCTGACAAGATCTGGGAGGATCGCCTTGGCCACTTCGAAGTCCTTTGGCTCGCCGCGTTTTGGGCGTTTTGCTGCACTTTCGACCACGTCCGGCCTGGTGCTGGCCGCCGCGCTGATGGCGCAGCCGGCCCTGGCGCAGACTGCGCCGGCAGCGGCGGATACGGCTGATGCGGGCAAACCCAAGCCAGTCGATACCGCCGAAGAATCGACCTCGAACGAGATTGTCGTCACCGGCTATCGCGCGTCGCTGCAGAACGCCCAGAACGTCAAGCGCCGTGCCGATACCTTTGTGGATGCGATCACCGCCGAAGACATCGGCGCGCTGCCGGATCGTTCGGTCGCCGAAGCGTTGCAGCGCGTACCCGGCGTCAATATCGGCCGGTTCGAGAAGCCCTCTGACCCGGATCGGTTTTCGGTCGAAGGCACTGGCGTCATCATCCGCGGCTTGCCCTATGTTCGTTCTGAACTGAACGGCCGCGACATCTTCTCGGCGAACGGCGGCATCGTTTTGTCGTTCAACGACGTTTCGCCCGAACTGCTCGGCCGCGTCGAAGTGTTCAAGAACGTCACCGCTGATATGATCGAAGGCTCGATTGCCGGCACGGTCAACCTTGTTACCCGCAAGCCGCTCGATCACTCGGGTACGCACATCTCCGGATCGGTCGAAGCCAACTATGGCGATTTGCGCAAGGAATGGTCGCCGACTTTCAACGTCCTCGGTTCAACCACGATCGAGACTGGTGGGGGCCGCTTCGGCTTGCAACTCGGTTATTCGAATTCGAAGCTGAAAAGCCGCACCGATGCCTCGCAGCTTGGTGACCCTTGCTATCGCGATCCGTCGTTGACCGGCGATTGTATTCGGGCAGTATATGTGAATTCGGGTGGCTTTGGGAACACTCCAAACTTCGATGCTTCCAACTTCCCGCCTGCTGGATCAGTCCTCGTACCGGAATATGCCGGGGTGCGTTCCACCACGCTCGATCGGAATCGCAACGCCTGGAACGGGACGTTGCAGTATGAGGATCCAACCGGCGATTTCGTGGCATCCTTTGAATGGTTGCGTTCGGAAACAAGCTTTGCGACCGAAGAGTATGCGCTCATCGGCAGGAGGGATGATCCCACGACTCCGGTTATCGAGGCGCGCGATGCGTGGCAGTATGATGCTTCTGGCAGATTCGTAAGCGGCGTTCTTACCCAGGGGGCTGGTAACGCATATGCTTCGCCATTCGGGCGGGGCGGTATTCCGGTCGATTCGCTGCGCTTCCTGCGCGATACCAAATCGGTCACGTCCGATTATTCGTTCGACGTCAAATGGAACGTCAGCGATCGCTTGCGCATCAATTTCGAGGCGCAGCGTGTCGAATCGGACCTTCGCCGCGATTCGGTGTTCGGCGCGATGAGTACCTGGGCCGATATCGACATAAATCTTGCCGGCAACACGCCGCAAATCCAGTTCCTTGCCCCTCCGGGTGCGCCGGCTGATTATTTCTCTTCGGGCTTCTACACCTATTACTGGTTCGGTCTCGACAGCCGCGAAAAGAACGATGGCAAGATGGACACGCTGCGCTTCGACGCGGAGTACGACATCGGCGAGGGCTTCTTCAAGAAGGCCCGCTTCGGCGCGCGCTGGTCGGATCGCGATCGCACCACGCGCAACACCGACTTCAGCACCTGGGGCAATCTCTCCGCACCGTGGGCCGGCCGGGCCGGCTGCGCGCCGTGGGGTAGCGGCCCGAATTGTCCGTTTGTACCAGGGCGGTTCTACACCGGGCTGCCGGGTCAGGATTTCGCGATAGCCGGAGGCGCCTATACCGACGACTTTCCTGCCTTCAGCCAGCTGCGCAATCCGTTTGGGAGCAATTTCCAGCGTGGGGCAGCACCCACGCCGATACCCAACGGGCAGGCCTGGTTCTATGGCGGCGATGATTTCCTCAAGGAATATCTGTCTGGCGTAACCGACGGGCAGTGGGACCAGATCACGGCATTTTCGCAGACCCCGAATGCTGGCAATCTTGGTGTCAATGGTCGCACCCGGCCGGATCCGCTTACCGGGGTTCCGGTGCCTTGCGACATCGAAGGCGTCTACTGCCCCAACGAGATTTCGACCGTCGGCGAGATTACCAAGTCTGCCTATGCGCGGGTCGACTTCGGCCACGATTTCGCCAATGGCTGGAACATCGTTGGCAATTTCGGATTGCGGTTCGTCCAGACCGAGGTTGCAAGTGGCGGGCGCATCGGCTTCCCCGATGCCGGCCAGTTCGACAGAGTTGCGAATGGCGGCAATGGTGATGGGGTTGTCCAGGTTTCCGAAATCAATTCCAATTGCGCCGGACCAGGCGTGCCTGGCCAAGTGCGCGGCTATTGCGATCTTTCGGCGGCCCGCAGAGCCGAATTCGCCGCGGCCTTCACCGGAGAAATCCTGAACGACAACCGCAAGATCCGCTTTGACCACTGGCTGCCGAGCTTCAACGCGAAGCTCGACGTTGGCGGCGGCCTGCTGTTCCGCGTTGCGGCGTCAAAGGGCATCTCGCGCCCTGATCTGCAGCTCTTCGCAGCGGGTGGCTTCATCGGTGACAATACAGCTGCGCTCAAGACGGCAGGCGCAAATGCGCTCGAAACTGGTCCGCTGTTCATCCTGAACACCGGCAACCGCAATTTGCGCCCGGTTACTTCGTGGAACTACGACCTTTCTGCTGAGTGGTACTTCAGCCGTGTAGGCTCGCTGACGGCCGCGGTGTTCTACAAGGACATCAAGGGAAGGGTCGACACCGGGTTTACCGATGTCGTCTACACCACCAATGGGACCCCGGTAGATGTTGTCGTCAAGGGGCCAGCGAACTCGCAGGACGGCAAGATCAAGGGTTTCGAGCTGGCTTACCAGCAAACCTATGATTTCCTGCCAGGCTTGCTTAGCGGTCTGGGTTCGCAGATCACCTATACCTATGTCGATGGGTCGGATCTGACCAACGCAAATCTGGCCAATCCTGGCGAGCCTTCGGTGACCACCGGTGGGCAGGAGCTGTTTGGCGGCTCGTTTGCTTTCCTGCAGCCACTTGCGGGTCTTTCTAAGCACACGATCAACGCCACGTTGTTCTACGAAAAGGGACCGCTCGCCATGCGCGCCGCCTATAACTGGCGTTCTGCGTTTCTGATTACACCACGTGATGACATTTATCCGTTTTCACCGATCTGGCAGGAAGCGAGCGGACAACTCGATGCCTCGATTTTCTATGCAGTGAACAAGCATGTGAAGCTCGGCGTTCAGGGCGTGAACCTGCTGGATGAAGTGACCCGGACGTCACAGGTCGTCGATTTTGCGGGAACCCGCTTCCCGCGCTCGGCCTTCCGAAACGACCGGCGCTATACCTTCCTGGCGCGCTTCACCTTCTGATCGGCATGGGCCGCCGGGAAACCCCCGGCGGCCGATGCCAGCCTACGGAGGCCCCATATGCTCCGCTGGATTGCTGGCCTCGGCGCAGTTCTTGCTGCTTTTCCAGCGATGGCCGCCGATCCCGCACCGCAATGGAAGCTGGTCTGGGCGGACGAGTTCGAAGGTAGCGAGCTCGACCGGACCAAATGGATTCCCGAACGATCCTGCTGGGGTGGGGGCAACAATGAACGGCAGTGCTACACCGATCGCTCGGTCAACGTCCGGGTCGCCGGCGGCCAGCTCCACCTGATCGCCCGCAAGGAGCGCTTTCGCGGGCCCGATCGCCCACCCGAGATCGCCGAACGGCCGAATCCCGACGTGACCCAGCACTATACCTCGGGCAAGGTCCGCACGCTGGGCCTGCACGCATGGAAGTACGGCAAGATCGAATTCCGCGCACGTCCGCCCAAGGGGCAGGGGACCTGGCCGGCAGTGTGGATGATGCCGTCCGAAAACGTTTACGGCGGCTGGCCGCTGTCGGGCGAGATCGATATACTCGAAGGCGTCAATCTTGGTGCCAAATGCCCGGAATGCCAAGGTAACGTCGGTGAAAACCGGATGAGCAGTGCCATGCATTTCGGCAAGGCGCCACCGGGCAACACCTATGTCGTGCAGCATGTCGCGCTGCCCGACCAGTCGCTTCCTTCGGACGATTTCCATGTCTGGACGCTGGAATGGGGCAAGGGGCTGCTGCGCTATTATCTTGACGGGCGGCTCTATTGGGAAGTGACCGCGGACAAGTGGTTTACCGCTTCGCGCAAAGCGAAGGGCAATCCCGCCGCGCCGTTCGACCAGCCGTTCTACCTGATGGCCAACCTGGCATTCGGCGGCAAACTTGCCGAAGAAAACAATGACAAGGGGATTGCGAAGCGATCGGTCCCGTCCGAATTGGCAATCGACTGGATCCGGGTCTATCAATGCGATCGCGATTCCGATACGGGGCTGGCATGCATGGGACCGCGCAAAGGGGCTGAGTGAACCATGGCGAGGCGCCGCCAGGCCGTCACCATCAAGCACGTTGCCAGTGACGCCGGGGTTTCGCTGCAGACCGTCAGCCGGGTCATCAACAACGAGCCCAACGTCCGCCCGGCGATGAAGGCGCGGGTCCAGGCCTCGATCGACAAGCTGGGCTATGTTCCCTCGATCGCCGCCCAGCGGATGAGCGGATCGCGTTCCTACCTGGTCATGGCGATCAACGATCGTGAGCGGACCATTGCCGATTGGCACGCCCGCCAGGGCAACGACTGGATCGACCAGATGCTGCTGGGCGGCATGCTGAAATGCGCCGAATACGGCTATCGCATGATCTTCGAACTGGTCGACACGCATAGCGACCATGTCGAGCGCGAACTGGGGGCGACCATCGCCGCCTTGCAGCCCGACGGCGTTATCCTGACCCCACCGCATTCGGAAAATGCGCAGATCACCGAAATGCTGGAGCGGCACGGCGTCCCCTTTGCGCGGATCGGATCGACAGCGCCGGGCGCGGGCTATGCCATGACCATGGGGGATGAAGGCTCAGCCCGGCTCGCAGCAGAACACTTGATCGAACTTGGACATCAACGGATCGGCTTTATCGGCGGGTCGGACGAATACACGATCTCTGCCTGGCGTCAGCAGGGCTGGGCCCAGGCGATGGCGGCGGCCGGACTCGACTGTGAAGGCCTGTGCGCACCGGGTGATTTCAGTTATGCCAGCGGCGTGCGCGCGGCCAAAGCTCTGCTCGATGCCGCCGTGCCGCCCACCGCGATCATCGCCTGCAACGATCAGATGGCCCTGGCCGCGCTCGACACCGCGGTTGCCCGCGGGCTGAATGTGCCGGACGACCTGTCGCTGATCAGCTTTGACAATTCACCCGTCACCCGTTTCACCATTCCGCAATTGACCGCCGTCGATCAGCCGATCGCGGCGACTTTTGCGATGGCGGTTGAATTGCTGATCGGCACCAGAGGCGAAACGGGGCCGGACGCCCCTGTCGTCGTTCCGGGAACGCTCGTCATAAGGGGCAGCACGGCACCGCCGCGCGGCGATGCCCGCGGTTGACGCCCCTGCTCCGCGCCAGTCTGCGCGGTTTCTGTACCTCTATGCCCTGGCGGCCTGTGGCGGGTCGGCGGCCTATGTTCCCTTCCTGACGATCCTCTTGCCGCTGCGCGTCGCCGAAATTGCGCCGGGCGGAAGTCTGCATTTGATGGCCCGGATCGCCTTCGCGGGCGCCATCGCCGCCAGCCTGGGCAACATCGTTTTCGGCTGGGCAAGTGATCGCTCGCAACGGCGCGCGCCGTGGATCGCAGCCGGTCTGGTGCTGTCGTGCCTGCTGCTGGCGGCGATGCCCTCGGCACCAGGTGGCGGGTGGCTGATTTGCCTGATCGTCGCCTGGCAGCTGGCGCTCAACCTTATGCTTGGGCCGTTGGCAGCCTGGGCAGGTGACACCGTTCCGGATAGCCAGAAGGGACTGCTGGGCGGCCTGCTTGCCCTGGCTCCGGCTGCCGGTGCCTTGTCGGGCGCTCTGGTGACCTGGCAGGGCCTGGTCACGGCAGAGCACCGCCCGGTCTGGCTGGCCGGAATCGTCGCAGCCATGGTTGCACCTCTGCTGGTGTTGGGTCGACCCCGGCCGATGCCGCAGCTAATGGCGCCGCGCGCGCTGGCCGATGTTGCAGCCCATGCTTCGCTGCGCGCGGTGTGGAAGATGTGGCTGGCGCGGCTACTGGTGCAGGTTTCCGAAGCATCGCTGTTCGCGTTCCTGCTGCTGTGGTTGCGGCAGCTTGACCCGGCCATTGCCGAACACCGCGTCGCGGCGCTGTTTACGGCCGTTCTGGCGGCAGCAGTCGTCGTAGCACTGTCGGTCGGGCGCTGGTCGGATCGGCATGATAGACCAATCGAACCGCTGGCCGCCTGCGCGGCGATTGCCGCATCCGGCTTGCTGATCATGACCCTGTCCCGGTCGATCGCACCCGCGCTGATCGGCTATGTCGTCTTCGGGCTGAGCAGCAGCGTCTTCCTGGCGCTGCATTCCACCCAGACGCTGCGCGTGCTGCCGCAGCCGCAGCACCGCGGGCGTGATCTGGGGCTGTTCAACCTCACCAATACCGGACCATCGCTGATCATGCCGTGGCTGGTGCTGGCCCTGGTGCCGCGTTACGGCTTTCCGGCCCTGTTCATCGTGCTTACCGTTCTGGCCGCATCGGCAGCGATCATCCTGGCGCTTATGGCGCGCGCGGGCAGGGCGACGAAGTTCCCGGAACCAGCGTGACGCTGCGCAGCGTTGCCGTGAAGCCGGCCGGTGCCTCGATCCGGAACGGGCCGCCCACCGCATCGAACTTTGCACCGCTTGCTGCCAGGCAGCGCAGCGGCACCCGGGTCTGGACCGCCTGACCGGTGGCAGATGCGGCCAGATAGGGATCAAGCGCGATCCTCCCGCCGCCCATGGCCAGCGTCAGCGTACCCTTGCCGCGCCGGTCGATCCGCCAATCGATAAGCAGATCCTTGCCAATCGACAGCGCTGAGGTCAGGTCGATAGCAGGCCCTTCGACCGCCAGGGCAGAGGGGCTGGACCAGCTGAACTGCCGGGCATCTTCCTGTGCGCCAAGATCGACGGCGCGCGAAGTGATCGCGCCGTCCATGGTCAGGTGCCACGGGGTTGGCGCCTTGCCGCGCTGCATGAAAATGCTGGCGGCGGCCTGGGCATCGATCACCACGCGCGGATCGGCATTGACCGCACCAACGGCCTGCGGACGGGCATAGCTCAGGCCGTATCCCAACGGAAACAGCGGCGCTGTCACCGGTGAACGGGCATCGTCAGGCCAGGGAAAGGGCAGGCGTCCGGAAAAATCGCGGCGCGGCTTGCCGTCGAGGCCCGCGACGAGCACGTCCGCCACGCCGTTGCCCTGGGTGCCGGGCAGCCAGGCGGCAACAAAGGCATCGGCCTGGTTCAGCAGCGATCCGGCAAACAGCGGACGACCCGACAGAAGGACCACGACCACTGGCACGCCCTGAGCCTTGAGCCGCGCGACCAGCGCTTCCTGGTCGGGGCCCGGCTGGAAGGCCAGGTTGGCGATATCGCCTTCGAATTCGGCATAGGGTTTCTCGCCCAGGATGACCACCGCCACATCGGGGCGCTGCATGGTCGATCCATCGGCAGCGACAGTTGCCTGGCCGCCACTGGCGCGGACGGCGCCGGCGATTGCCTGGCCGACGGTCTGCCCGTTGGGGAAATCGGCGGCGGTGGTGTCGACGCCTTGCCAGGTCACCGTCCAGCCGCCGGCCTGCATCGCCATGTTGTCTGCGCCGGATCCGGCGACCAGCACCTTTGCGCCTGGCTTCAGCGGCAGCACGCCGCCGTTGTTCTTGAGCAGGACCAGCGATTTCGCCACGACTTCGCGCGCCAGATCGAGATGCGCCTTGGCGCCGACCTGAGCGGGGTCGAACCGGTTGACCGGGGCGTTGCCCAGCAGGCCCAGCTTGGCCTTGACCCGCAGCACCCGGCGCACCGCATCGTCGATCCGGGCCGTGGGTATGCGCCCGTCGCGCGCCGCGGCCAGGGTGGATTCGAACAACCCCTTCCAACTGTCCGGCGCCATCAGCAGGTCGATCCCGGCGTTGACCGCGGCAGGGCAATCGGTGGCCGAGCAGCCGGGCACCTGGCCGTGGCCGTTCCAGTCGCCAACCACCAGTCCGGCAAAGCCCATGCGCTGCTTCAATACGTCGGTCAGCAGTCCGCGGTTGCCGTGGTTCTTGACCCCGTTCCAGCTCGAAAAGCTGGCCATGACGGTCAGCGCCCCGGAGTCGATTGCGCTCACATAACCCTGGGCGTGCTTGGCGATCAGTTCCGCTTCGGGAATGCGGGCGTCGCCCTGGTCGCGCCCGTCCTGGGTGCCGCCATCGGCGATAAAGTGTTTGGCCGTCGCGGCCACATGGTTGCCGGGCACTGGTGCACCGCTTTGCAGGCGGCCCTGCAGGCCCAGCGTCATTGCCGCGCCCATTTGCGCCGCAAGTGCCGGGTCGGCGGAGAAGCCTTCGTAGGAGCGCCCCCAGCGCAGATCCTGCGGCACGGCCAGGGTCGGGGCGAAAGTCCATTCGATCCCGCTGCCGGCGATTTCCGCCGCGGCTGCTGCGCCGACGCGCTCGGCCAATTGCGGATCGTGGGTCGCGCCAAGACCGATGTTGTGCGGAAAGATCGTGGCGCCCGGCAGGTTGGAATGGCCGTGCACCGCATCGACGCCGAACAGGATCGGGATTCCGCTGCCGGCCTTGCGCGAGGCGTCGCGGAATTCGCCAACCATCCGCGCCCAGGTAGCCGCATCGGCGCGTTCGTTGCCATAGGGTCCGGAATTGCCGCCGGCCAGGATCGAACCCAGCGGATACGTCGCCAGATCAGCGGGCTTGATCGCGCTGATGTCAGCCTGGATCAGCTGGCCGATCTTTTGCTTCAGCGGCATGCGGGCGATCAGGTCCGAGATCATCGCTTCGGTGGCGGGACCGGTAATTGCCGAGGGACTTGCCGCCGCGGGCCAGGTCGCTGGATGGACCAGTGCACCGGCCGGAGGAGCGTCGACAAGGTCTGGCCTGCCGGTGGCCGAAGCGCAGCCCGCCAGCATCCATGCCAGTGCAAGTGCCCCGACCAGTCCTGCCGTGCTTCGCATCATTCCGTCTCCCGCCCGTTCGCTGTGAACGTTATCAAGCGATAGGTGACAAAGCCGCGCCGCAAATGCAAGCGCCAAGCGACGTGGATGCAGGTTTGCCACGGCAAGGCTGAAGGACAGGGTGGGCAGCGCGGGTGCGCCCGAGCGGGGTGGCTGTGCCAGCGCAGGCCAGCAAGCCCGCCTGAAATGCCCCGAATTCTGACTGATTGGTGCGCGACGCAGTGCGAAGGGCGCCTCGCTCTGCCCGCAAATTCCCTGTTATTGCTCATTTACAGGGAAATCTTGCATTTCTTGGCCTGGGATATCAGCGCAGCTGGGGTGAAAACCTGCGCATTTCTGTGAAATTCGGGAAAGATCCCGCCATTCAGAACAGAGAATTCCACAATGCAGAACAGGGAAATCGTACCGGCCTAACAGGGATTGGGCCCTGATTGGCAGGGAACTCGCAATCGTCTGACGTGCGAAAACGTCGTGTTTCGTGGGATTCTGTGACCGCACGTGGGATTTCGTTCGTTCAAAGTGGGATTACACCTCCTCAAGGCGGGATTGCTTTGTGCGAACCTGGGCCATCGCGGCAAGATTCGGGATGCCAGTTGGGCAAGCCGAGATGGTTCGCGCTTAAGCGGGATGGGCTCTGCCAGCGGACGGGACACATTTGGCCGTTGTGGGATGCGGTGACGCTTTTTGGTCACGCGACCCCCAAAAATAGGTCAGCGCGCTCGAAGGCCGAATCACGAAATCTCCAGTACGCTCAGAAGCCCACCTCACAGCGGGCGGCGTGAATGGGCATTACTTGGCGGAAGCACCGGATTTAAGTTTCTGGGGCAATATCTGTGACCGCAGGATTTTTGTTATTTATACCGAACGAGATGTTGTGGAGGATGGCGTGGGAGCCGCTGTAATGCGCTCAATCTGTTCGCGAGTCTGCAGCAGTCACGGCTAAGTGCCGCCGAGTCAGAAGGGGCTAAGAGGGGCATGAGAAGGCTCTGAGAAGCAGTATCGCTGCTTGGAGTGATGGGCTTGCCGCTAAAGTAATGACTTTTCTAATCTTCCTCCGGTCCGAAGTAGGAGGCAGATGTGAATCACGTCCAGGCTATCAAGTTTCGTCAGCAGATCGTCATGCGCGCACCGGGCTCGTTGAAACCGGCGCCGCGCAACGCGAGAACCCATTCGAAGAAGCAGGTCCGGCAGATCGCAAACTCGATCGAGCGGTTCGGGTTTACCAACCCGGTGCTCGTCGACGAGACCGGATCGATCCTCGCCGGTCACGGCCGGATTGCCGCAGCCAAACTCCTCGGCCTGACCGAAGTGCCGGTGCTGTGTATCGGCGATCTCTCCCCGTCCGACCGCAAGGCTTACTTGCTCGCCGATAACAAGCTCGCACTCAACGCCGGCTGGGATCAGGAGGTGCTTGCGATCGAACTGCAGGAACTGATCGATGATAATTTCGATATCGATCTGACCGGTTTCCCGCTTGCCGAGATCGAAGCCATTCTCGACGGCGCAGCTGAAGCTGATCCGGCTGGAGCCGATCCGCTGCTCGATCAGGTGATCGAGCGATCCGGGCCGCCGGTGACGCGGCCTGGAGACATCTGGCTGCTTGGCCGCCACCGGCTGCTGTGCGGGGACGCACGTTCGGCCGAGGACTATGCCGCGCTGATGGCAGGTGAGGCCGGCGGGATCGTGTTCACGGATCCGCCCTACAATGTGCCGATCGATGGTCACGTCTGCGGTCTTGGTCAAGTCCGGCACCGCGAGTTCGCGATGGCGTCGGGGGAGATGAGCTCGGGTCAGTTCACCGAGTTCCTGGCGCGCACTCTCGCCAACATGATCCAGCATGTGCGGCAGGGAGCCATTCTCTACGTTTGCATGTGTCCCCCGTCAGCACCAATGGCGCAGATTTGAGGTTGTGATTTAAGGAGGATTGGGGCTTCGTCGTAGTGACGAAGGAACGAAGATGAAGCCCCAATCCTCCTT
>NZ_JBHLTL010000007.1:0-1523 GCF_042434435.1 Novosphingobium aquiterrae
TGTCCCCCGTCAGCACCAATGGCGCAGATTTGAGGTTGTGATTTAAGGAGGATTGGGGCTTCGTCGTAGTGACGAAGGAACGAAGATGAAGCCCCAATCCTCCTTTAAAAAATCGCCGATGAAGGCCCCTGCTGAGCGGGTGGTGAAGGACATCCGGCGGCAGACGCGCCGGCACTTCTCGGCTGAAGACAAGATCAGGATCGTGCTCGATGGTCTGCGCGGCGATGACAGCATTGCCGAGCTGTGCCGCAAGGAAGGCATCGCCCAGAGCCTCTATTACGTGTGGTCGAAGGAGTTCATGGAAGCGGGCAAGCGCCGCCTGGCCGGCGACACCGCCCGTGCTGCGACCACCGGCGAAGTGCAGGATCTGCGTCGTGAGGCCCGAGCCTTGAAGGAATGTGTGGCCGACCTGACCCTCGAGAACCGTCTGCTCAAAAAAAGCATGATCGCGGATGGGGGCGACGACGAATGAGGTATCCCGCATCCGAGAAGCTCGAGATCATCCGGATCGTCGAGCAGTCGCATCTGCCGGCGAAGCTCACTCTCGACAAGCTGGGGATCGCACGCCGGACGTTCTACCGCTGGTATGACCGCTACCTCGAAGGCGGACCGGAGGCGTTGGAGGATCGGCCATCGGCACCGAGCCGCGTGTGGAACCGGATCCCGCCTGACATCCAGGATCAGATCATCGAACTGGCGCTGGAGCAGTCCGAGCTGAGCCCACGGGAGTTGGCGGTGCGGTTCACCGACGAGAAACGCTACTTCGTGTCGGAAGCCACGGTTTACCGTCTGTTGAAGGCCCATGATCTGATCACCAGCCCGGCCTATGTCGTGATCAAGGCTGCCGATCAGTTCCACACAAAGACCACGCGGGTGAACGAGATGTGGCAGACCGACTTCACCTACTTCAAGATTATCGGGTGGGGCTGGATGTACCTGTCGACCGTGCTCGACGACTTCTCGCGCTACATCATCGCCTGGAAGCTGTGCACCAACATGCGAGCCGAGGACGTCACCGACACGCTGGACATGGCACTGGCCGCATCAGGCTGCGACAGCGCCACGGTGCTGCACAAGCCCAGGCTGCTCAGCGATAATGGCCCCAGCTACATCGCAGGCGAACTGGCGGAATACATCGAGGCCCGGAAGATGAGTCATGTGCGCGGCGCCCCGATGCACCCGCAGACCCAGGGCAAGATCGAACGCTGGCACCAGACCCTGAAGAACCGCATCCTCTTGGGAAACTACTTCCTGCCCGGCGACCTCGAGACCCAGATCGAGGCGTTCGTCGAGCACTATAACCACCAGCGTTACCACGAGAGCCTGAACAACGTGACACCCGCCGATGCCTACTTCGGCAGGGCCTCAGCCATCATCAAACAGCGTGAAAGGATCAAGCGACAGACCATCGAATATCGGCGCTTGCAACACCGCAAGCTGGCCGCATAACATCAACCCCCAAACGAGGCCCGCACTCCGCTGATCTACGCCGCGAGTTGTGCCGAATGTTCTGACGACGGACA
>NZ_JBHLTL010000008.1:0-1603 GCF_042434435.1 Novosphingobium aquiterrae
CGTAGTCGATCGTGCGCGCTACGATGTGTTTCCCGAGTTCGTTCCGGCCCAGGTCACGGTCCAGACCGAAGCTCCGGGGCTTGTAGCCGAGCAAGTCGAGGCACTGGTTACCCGCCCGATCGAGAATGCCATCAACGGGGCCAACGGCGTTGAGAGCGTCAGCTCGGAATCGGCGCAGGGGCTTTCGGTGATCCGCGTGGTCTTTACTGAAGGCTCGGAACCCTTGCGCGCGCGCCAGATTATTGCCGAGGCGCTGGGCAGCGTTTCGGGTAAGCTGCCCAGCGGCGTATCGCCGCCCGCGCTGTCGCCACTGACCTCTTCGACGATGGACCTCCTCAAGATCGGATTGACCAGCGACAAGCTCGACCAGCGCCAACTTCGCGCGCTGGCCGACTGGACCATACGGCCAAGGCTGCTGGCTACCAAAGGCGTCGCAGGCGCAGTGGTCTATGGCGCCGCCCCATCGCGCTACGAGGTCCGGATCAAGCCCTCGCAGCTTGTCGCGCGCAACATCTCGCTCGCCGAGGTCAATTCGGCGATTGCTGCACTGACCACGGTTCGCGGCGGGGGCTTTGCCGAGACGACCAACCAGCGCATTCTGATTCAGCCGGGCAATGGCGCGATCGACGCCGCCAAGCTCCGAGCGGCACTGGTGCCGAGCGGCAATGGCACGGCGGTGGCGCTGCGCGAAGTGGCCGATGTCGTGCTCGTGCCCGCACCGCAGTTCGGCGATGCGCTAATCATGGGCAAGCCTGGCGTGCTCGTTTCCATGTCGAGCCAATACGGGGCCAACACCCTTGAGGCCAGCCGCGCCGTCGCGGCGACGCTGGAAGAACTCAAGCCGACGCTCGATGCTCAGGGCATTAAGCTCTACCCGGCGCTGCACCGGCCCGCCAACTTCATCGAAGTTGCCCTGTCGGGCATGTCGAAGGATCTGATCGTCGGCGCACTGATGATTGCGCTCGTGCTGTTCGCCTTCCTGCGCGACCTGCGCACAGCGCTGATTGCGTTTCTCTCGATCCCCCTGTCTCTACTGGCCGCGCTGATCGTGCTCGACAAGCTGGGGGGGACGATCAACACCATGACGCTCGGCGGGCTGACCGTCTCGCTGGGTGTGGTGGTCGACGATGCGGTGGTCGGCGTCGAAAATATCGTCCGCCGATTGCGCAGCGCAGGTGCCGCCGATCGCGCAGCGATCATCGCCAATGCCACCGTCGAGGTCCGCGCACCGGTGGTTTATGCCACCTATCTGCTGGCTTTCACCATCGCGCCGATCCTGTTCCTGACTGGATTGCAAGGCGCCTTCTTCTCGCCGCTCGCGCTCTCGTTCCTGCTTGCGGTCCTCGCCTCGCTTGTTGTTGCCCTGACTGTGACACCGGCGCTCGCTGTACTGCTGCTCGGCAGGATGACCCCGCACGAGGAACCGCGCGCATTGGCGCGGGCCAAGGCCTGGCATCGCGCGCAGCTGGAACGGCTGTGCGATCGACCGCAGGCTGTAATCGGAGCGACAATCGTCACCAGCCTCATCGGCGCGCTGGGCCTTATGGCGTTCGGCGGCGAGCTGCTCCCGGCGTTCCGCGAGGGTCACTATGTTCTCAAGGTC
>NZ_JBHLTL010000009.1:0-1759 GCF_042434435.1 Novosphingobium aquiterrae
GCGCTTGCAACACCGCAAGCTGGCCGCATAACATCAACCCCCAAACGAGGCCCGCACTCCGCTGATCTACGCCGCGAGTTGTGCCGAATGTTCTGACGACGGACAATTAGATGATCGGGGCATGACATTTGCAGGGAACTATTCCGCGACCAACGTCAATGCTGGCGCGCTAGCTGTTGCGTCTAACTGGGTCGCGGGTTTGCTGACCGGAACCGCCGGAACTACGTTCGCGATCCTTGCTGTGGCTGGGATCGGGCTCGCGATGTTGCAAGGGCGCGTCGCCGTGTGCGACGGTTTTCGCGTAGTTGCTGGCTGCTTCATTCTGTTCGGTGCGCCCGCCATCGCACGAGAACTGCTGGGCCTTGCGAGTTGGAATGCCGGGCCTGCGGTGTTCGAGGTGGAAGTAGCGCCTTCGCCGCCGCCAATTTCGTTACCTAGCCCACCGCAGCGCAATCGCGATCCGTATGCAGGGGCGTCCGTGCCGCAATAGTTTCGCTTCAGGGCGGCGGGGCATTACCCGAACCTGTGGTTTTCACATTGGTTCGGTTGTCTGCCTTGTCGTGGGAGTAGTTGGTGGTCACGCCGTTGTTGACCGTGCCGGTGCGCTCGACCTTTACCATGCGGCCCTTGGCGTCATAGGTGTACTTGATCGTCTCGGTGGCATGCGCAGGGCTTGCTAAAAGATTTGCGCCGGTAAACATTGCTGCGATGGTTAGACGCATGAAAAATTCCTCCAACCTTCAAATCAAGATATCCATTTTAATACGCGAGGTAATCAGAACTAATTCCTCTCTATATTAAACAGTAGTAACAAATATGACCAGATAGATTCCTGATTACTTCCATCAAAAAAACTTATTGAATGCTTTCAATTCAACATCGCTCAAATTCATTTCAGAAATTTCTGATAATATATTTTGAGCTCTAAATCTATCGCTTTTAAGTATTACTTCATATAGCGCCGACAAGGAAATTATAGATGATAATCTAACCAATACTGACTTTGATTTCTTCAAAATTCTCAAAATTGATTCAGTAGAATCAACATCTATAAAACGAACTCCAAGACGCAATATTGATATTTCCAATAAATCGTCATCATTTTCTTCAAGATTTTTTCTCAAAATTCGTAAAATGTCCGGATTTTTTGAAACATCTTTCTTATCTAGTTCGTAGGTCAGTCTTACACGATCACTCAGACTTCCAAACTCAAGTTCATGTATGTCAATCATCTACGCCATCCATTGTTTCTTGCATTCTGTTAGCAAGTCTATTCGCATACCCCGCCATTGCTAATAGTTTAAATCTGTCAGACATATCGATTTTTTTTGTGTAATAGACCACTTTACAAAATCCGCAGACCTATTGCGTAAACCTTCGACGCTATCAAACATCTCTCTGATATGGTTTTTTCCGGTATCCATTCCGCTTGTTTCTCGCGCAACTCCAAGAAAATCCTTATACTGCCCGGCATTAGTCCCTATAGCCACGACACTATTCACCGATCTCTGCAAATTTTCTGATAGGCCCATACTTTGAGCTATTTGTTTGGCACCTCGAGTTTCGATAGCTGTTTTGACTGCTCGTCCGGCCGCCGTAATCTGACGGTCTGGGTCTCTTATTGTAGCACTTACCTTTTTCGCCTCGTGCGCAATGTCCGTCGTCAGAACATTCGGCACAACTCGCGGCGTAGATCAGCGGAGTGCGGGCCTCGTTTGGGGGTTGATGTTATGCGGCCAGCTTGCGGTGTTGCAAGCGC
>NZ_JBHLTL010000010.1:0-2481 GCF_042434435.1 Novosphingobium aquiterrae
CGTAACCGTGGGCTGTAGGCCGCCTTGCACTGTGCGGGATTGATGGGCTGATAGCCGCTCCTTTTTTGGGGCGCCGACGATGGATGATTTCGAAGACGAACGAGCGAGTAGTCATACGAGAGGTCGTATGACTACTCAGATTGAGGTTGTTGGTCGGGTATCCGGCCGGCGTCGCTGGACGGTGGAGCAAAAGCTGGCGATTCTGCGAGATGCGTTTGGGCCGGAGGGTTCGGTCCGCGCAGCGTGCGACCGGCACGAGGTCGGCAGCGGGGCGATCTACACGTGGCGCCGCCAGGCTATGTCGGGAGAACTTGCTGGGGTTCGGCCACCATCGTTGCCGGCATTCTCGGAGGTTGAGATCGCAGATCCGGTCGTCCGCGATGTTGCGCTGCCGGTCCCACCGCGCTGCGGCCAGATCAGCATCGAACTGCCGAAGGGTGTCCGCCTGACCGTGGACGCAATGGTCGATGCCGACGCCCTGGCCCGGGTGATCGCTGTGCTTGGCCGATGATCCCCCTGCCACCCTCGACGCGGGTTTATCTCGCCTGCGGGGCGACGGACATGAGGAAGGGCTTTGACGGGCTTGCCGTGCTGGTCCAGCAAGTGCTGGAACAGTCACCGCATAGCGGCGCGCTATTTGCCTTCCGTGGCAAGCGTGGCGATCTGATCAAGCTGCTCTGGTTCGATGGTCAGGGCATGTGCCTGTTTTCCAAGCGCATGGACCGCGGTAAATTTGTCTGGCCGGTCACGAAGACAGGCAAGGTCAATCTCACGTCGGCGCAGCTTTCCATGCTGCTCGAAGGTATTGACTGGCGCCGGCCCGAACGCACTGCCGTGCCGCTGTTGGCGGGATAAAAAGTCGCAGATTTGCGTGGTTTTTCTGGTGCGGAATGACCCACTTTGCTAGTGGGTCACGGTGTCGGACGCAGCCACTTCCAACCTGGATAAAGATGCCAGGATCGCCGAGCTGGAAGCAGCCTTGGCCGCTCGTGACACGCTGATCGACACGCTGCGTTTCCAGTTGGCGCAGTTGCGCCGCATGACGTTCGGGCAGTCGTCGGAGAAGCTGTCGGCCCAGATCGAGCAGCTTGAACTTGCACTCGAGGAGCTGGAAGGTGAAGCCGCTGTCGCCGATGCCCGCAAAGAGGCATCCGCCGATAGACCCGAACGACCGCCGCCGGTCCGTAGCCTTCCGCCCCATCTTCCGCGCGCCGAGCAGCGCATCGAACCTGAGGCGGGCCACTGCAATTGCCCGGATTGTGGCGGTACCCTGCGCCCGCTGGGTGAAGACAGCGACGAGATGCTCGACGTCTTGCCCGTGCAATGGCGCGTCATCCGCACCATCCGTCCCAAGTACAGCTGCCGCTCCTGCGAGAAGATCGTGCAGGCGCCGGCGCCAGTGAAGGCCATCGCCCGCGGCAAGGCCAGCTTCGCCACGCTTGCCCATGTGGTCGTGTCCAAGTTCGATCACCACCTGCCACTCTACCGGCAAGCCGAGATGATGGCGGCGCAAGGCCTCGATATCGACCGCTCGACACTGGCCGGGTGGGCAGGACAAGCCGCGCATTTACTCGATCCGATCGTTTCCCGGATCCGCGAGGAAGGCCTCAAGGCCGCCAAGATCCACAGCGACGATACGCCCGTGCCGATGCTGGTGCCCGGCAAGGGCAAGACCGCACAGGGACGGCTATGGACCTATGTCGTCGATAATCGGGCCAGCGGATCAACCGCTCCGGCGCTGGTGTGGTACAAGTTCACGCCCGACCGTAGCGGTATCCATCCGCAAACCGAACTGAAGGCCTTCGCGGGTCTCCTCCAGGCCGATGGCTATGCCGGTTACGAGAAGCTCTATGCCGGCAACCGGATCAAGGAAGTGGCATGCTGGGCGCACTTCCGGCGCAAGATATTCGAGAACCACCAGACCAGTCCGACACCGCTGACCACCGATCTGCTTGAGCGGATCGCGGCGCTCTACCGGCTTGAGGACGAGGTGCGGGGACAACCGCCCGATATGCGTCGGCAACGGCGGCAGGAAAAAGCCAGGCCACTGGTCGACGATCTGCGCGCGGCCATCGACGATGCCTTGCGCCGCCTGTCGCCCAAGTCGGCGATGGCCAAGGCGCTCGCCTATGGTCGCAAGCGCTGGATTGCGCTCACGCGCTACCTCGATGACGGCCTGGCCGAGATCGACAATAACGTCGCCGAACGCGCGATGCGCAGCGTCGCGATCGGCCGCAAGAATTGGCTATTCGCAGGATCGAAGGCTGGCGGTGAACGCGCCGCCGCCATCTACTCGGTCATCGAGACGGCAAAGCTCAATGGCATCGAGCCGCAGGCCTATATCGCCGATGTCATCGCAAAGATTGCGGGCGGATGGCCAGCCGCTCGCTGGGACGAGCTCATGCCCTGGCACTGGACTTCCAGCCAGCAGCCGCTGATCGCAGAGGCCGCCTAACCGGCGGCCTTCAGGCCACGCTTACG
>NZ_JBHLTL010000011.1:0-553355 GCF_042434435.1 Novosphingobium aquiterrae
AAGGAGGATTGGGGCTTCATCTTCGTTCCTTCGTCACTACGACGAAGCCCCAATCCTCCTTAAATCACAACCTCAAATCTGCGCCATTGGTGCTGACGGGGGACAGTCTTTGTGCACATGGCTGATAAAGACGTTTTTCATGTCCGACATTCGACCCCCCCGAGATATGTTCGGACTATTTAACGTTGATCGATGAGGGAAGAAAGGCTTTTACGAAAGGGCGCAAGCATTGATTTATCGAAATTGGATCAATTGCCCGCCACCGCGGCGTGGACCGTCGCGGGCTCCTCTTGGCGCGTGAAGAATAGCGACCGGTGCGCCGAGCGGCCGGAGACAGCCGCATACAAGCGCCGCCGCTCAATCCGAACAGCGAAATGCGATCGCTGGGACGATAATTGTGGCACAAGAAGTGGTAGGTTGCGATGACGCGGTCATCGAGCCTTTAGCCCGCCCGAGGCGCGCCCAGCACAAGATAGGTTTTTGAAGTGGCCGAAGGTGGCGATCAGCTGCGGCGCTTTGAAGCGCCAGCGATCGTTGCCGGTCTCGGCGAGATCCCCCGGTGACGGGCGACGCGGTCAAGCAGCGCGGTGGTCGTCTTAGGGCCGCCGAACACAGACGGCCGGGCGGAAGCATCCTTCCCCTGGCATTAGATATCAGCTCTCAGGAAAACATCATGTGGCTGGCTACGACGTAGTTCGGGCGCGAAGCTGCCATGACAGCCACCCGTCCTGAACGTCTGCTATCCAACTGTGCGCTCTTGAAAGCCGCCGTTCCGGATCGTCCGACATACAAGCCGACATTCCATTGGACTTCCTGTGCACGCCAAGCATTGGTGCTGTCACTGAATCGCGGCCCTGGTGAGTGGCCGCAACCCTGACCGGCAAGACCGGCGGGGCCTTGGGTGGTGGAAGCAGCGAATGGCCGCTGCTTCGAACCGGAGTACCACCCATGACCGATTCGAGCGATGCGATTGCCCTGGCTACCAAGCCTCACACCAAACGGCCGCGCAAAATGGCCCGCGAACCGATGGATGCCGCAAGCGGGGGATATGCGGCGGCTGAGGCTACATCCACCCCGACCAAGCGCAAGAGCAAAGCCGACCAGGTGCTGAGCCTGCTCAAGCGCCCCGAAGGCGCGACCATCGACCAGCTGGTCGCAGCCACCGGCTGGCTGCCGCACACCACCCGCGCCGCGCTGACCGGACTCAAGAAGAAGGGACATGCGGTGACCAGCGAGAAGCTGCAAGGCCAGGGCCGGGTCTACCGCTTGAAGTCCGCCTGATGACCCGGCGGACCTACATGAACCTCGGGCGGCTGCTTGATCTGCCGCCCGAGGAACTCAAGGCAGAGTGGGCGCGCCGGTTCGGCGCGCCCACTCCGAGCCTGTCGCCGGACCTGCTGCGGCTGGGGGTCGGCTACAAGCTACAGGAACAGCGGCTCGGCGGGCTGAGTCGGGGCACGCGCTCGATGCTCCGGAAAATTTCAGCGCGGGCAGGGGAGGGCGCTGAGAAGAAGCCCATGCCCCGCAAGCTCACTCCCGGCACCCGGTTAGTTCGTGACTGGCACGGGGTGGGTCATACGGTCACCGTGCTTGCGGATGGCTTCGAGTACGATGGCAAGCACTGGAAGACGCTTACCGCCGTGGCCAAGGCGATCACTGGTGCGCACTGGAATGGCCCGCTGTTCTTCGGCCTTACGGAGCGCAGGAAGTGACAAAGCCGCTGCGCTGCGCGGTCTATACGCGCAAGTCGACCGAAGATGGGCTTGAACAGGAGTTCAACAGCCTCGATGCGCAGCGCGAGGCCTGCGAAGCCTATATCCTGTCCCAGCGTCACGAAGGCTGGGTGCTGGTTCCGGGGCGATATGACGATGGCGGGTTCTCAGGGGGCAACATGGAGCGGCCCGGGCTCAGAGCGATGCTGGCTGAAATCGATGCCGGGCTGGTCGATGTGATCGTGGTCTACAAGGTCGACCGGTTGACCCGCAGCCTCGCCGACTTTGCCAAGATCGTCGAACGGCTCGACGTAAGGCAGGCAAGCTTCGTTTCGGTGACCCAGGCGTTTAACACCACCACTTCCATGGGCCGGCTCACGCTCAACGTGCTGCTCTCCTTCGCCCAGTTCGAGCGCGAGGTCACCGGCGAGCGCATCCGCGACAAGATTGCCGCGTCCAAGAAGAAGGGCATCTGGATGGGCGGTCCGGTGCCGCTCGGCTACCAGGTGATCGAGCGCAAGCTTGTACCAGTGCCCGAGGAAGCCGAGCGGGTGCGCACGATCATGCGACGTTATCTTGAGATCTGGAATGTCCCCAGACTAATCGAGGTTCTCCGCGCCGAAGGCGTGGTCACCAAGGTCCAGCAGCGAGTCAGCGGCCCACACCGCGGCGGCATCCCGTTTGCGCGGGGCAGCCTGTTCCACCTGCTCAAGAACCCGGTGTACCGCGGCAAGATCGTCCATAAGGGCAAAGTCTACGAAGGCGAGCACGAGGCGATCGTAGGTGAGGTCCTGTGGCAGCAAGTGCAGCGGCAGCTCTCCGAGAAGGCACCGCCAAGGAAACGCTCCACCAACGATCCCCAGCAGGCCATGCTGCGCGGGCTGCTGTGCGATCCCCATGGACGGCCGATGGTTCCGACCTACGGCTCGAGCAAGTTCAAGCGCTATGCCTACTACGAGACCCGCAAGGACCTCGCCCGGCCCGGCGATCCGCCAGGCATCCGGTTCCAGCGAGGCATGCTTGAGCAGCACCTCGTCAGCGACATTGAACAGCTGCTCAACGATGAGCACGCCTTGCGGCGCCTGGCCGGGATCGAAGAAGCTGGGGCGCTGCGGACAATGTTCGCCACCGCCCACCTGTTGGCCTTGCAGCTCGGCGAGATTGGCACGTGCGAGCAGGCTTTCCGGAGCCTGATAGGTGGCATCTCCGTTCGCGATGATGGCATCGCAATCGAGATCAAGCCTGCTGCTCTGGGCATCGAACAGGACCGCAACTGGAACTGGACCATTCCGCTTCCCAAGCGGCGTCCCTTCCGTGAAGTGCGGATCACGATAGAAAGCCAAGCCAGCGAGGATGGCCGATCCAATAGTCTGATGAAGCTGGTTGCCGATGCCATGACTGTCCAGCAACTGGTCCTCAGTTCCCCCGATCTAAGCCTTGCGCAGTTGGCCAAGCGGGAAGGGCGATGCCGGACTCAGCTCATGCGTCTTTTTCGCATCTCGTTCCTGAGCCCCAGGATTGCTGAGGCGATAGCCGCTGGTACGCAGCCGAAAGGGCTGACCAGTCGCCTGCTCTTGTCCTGCGACATGCCGATCGACTGGGCAGACCAGGAGCGCCTGTTCGACCTTCCCGCCTGAGCCGAACACCCGCCGCCAAATGACGTGAAGCCGGGTTCTCGCCGACAGAGAATCCGGCATATTTTTGGCGGCAAAGAGGTAGCGCCGAGCGCTCTCTCGCTTCACCCCTGAGAACGGATGCGGGTAAACCCCGCGGAACTGCGCCGTTTTGCAGGCTCAGTGCGCCTACTGGCGAAAATCGGTTCCCTCGAAAGACTGATTGGTGCGGTCGAGAAGACTCGAACTTCCACGGGCTTTCGCCCACAACGACCTCAACGTTGCGCGTCTACCAATTCCGCCACGACCGCTAAATCATCGGGGCGAGCTGGTCGTCCCGGGGGGGTAGGAGCGCGCCCTTAGCAAAGGGGGTGCAGCGCCGCAAGCCGGTTAGGTAAGGAATCGTGGGCGCACCGCCCGCAAGCTCAGGATCCAGGCTTCCAGCCGAATTCCGCCTTGACCGCGGCCTTGGGCACCTGGACCAGTGCCTCGGTGATCGAGGCACTTTCGCCTGGGGCCAAAACCCGCTTGGGGCTTTGCACTTCCGCCGAATAGACGACGCGGCCCCGTGCATCGCGCAGGACGATAAGGACTGGCGGTACGCTGCGCGACTTCTGCGAGATATTGGTGACCGTTCCGCTGGCCTGGAAATACCAGGTACCATCCGGCAGCTGATGACGATCCTGCTGCTTGGCAGGGAAATCCAGCTTCAAGCCAGGCTGCGCCTCGGCAAACAGCGGATGGGCGAAAGGCATCCAGTCGGGCAGGCCCCACCACGCGGTGGCGCCGATCGCACCAAGCGAAACAGCGGCGAACAGCCCTGCCGCGATGGTCCACATCCGCGCTGGGTTACGCCGCGGACGGAACGGTGGTTCGTGCGCGAAAGACGACGCTGCGTATTCGTACCCACCTGGTTCTTCGGGCGCCGCCCAGGCCGGGGCGGCGTTCTCGTCCGCATAGCCGAGCGGCGGCGGCGCTGCCGGGGCGTCTTCGGTCTCGACTTCGGCTAAGGGCGTGGGAACCGGATCGGGCTCGGGTTCCGCAGCGGGCGGTTCGGCGCGTACCGGGGCCGGATCGGAATAAGCGGGCGGCGCTTCGGCTATGGGCTCTGTCACCTGGGCGGGAGACGGAGCCGGTTCCGGCATAGACGGCGGGCTCGGCGGCACGGCCGCAGCAGCCGCAACTGGCTCGTTCCGCGGCGCAAGGGCCGGACCGTCCTGGAACCAGCTGTGCCGACATTTGGCGCAGCGTACGGTGCGGCCGTCGGCACCGATGGCGCTGTCCGGTACGGCATAGCGCGTAGCGCAGGCAGGGCACGCGATGATCATAGCGGCAGGGTTAAACACGCCCCGCCGGTTTTGAGCAATGCCCAGCCTGTGAAAGGACCGGCGCATTGCCCTTTTTTCCACACTGAATGACCGCTATAGCCCCGGTTCCAATCCTGCCGTGGACCTGACCCGCCGATCATGAGCAATGCCCCCGATGCGGAAATCGTCCACTTCGACAACGTCGGGCTGCGCTATGGCACGGATCGCGAGGTGCTGAGCGACGTATCTTTCACGCTGTTTCCGGGCAGTTTCTACTTTCTCACCGGAGCCAGCGGCGCGGGCAAGACCTCGCTGCTGAAGCTGCTCTACCTGGCGCAGCGCCCGTCGCGCGGGATGATCCGGATGTTCGGGACCGACGCGATCACATTGCCGCGTGACCGGCTACCCGGTTTTCGCCGCCGCCTGGGGGTGGTGTTCCAGGACTTCCGCCTGGTCCAGCACCTGTCGGCCTATGACAATGTCGCGCTGCCGCTGCGGATTGCCGGAGTGGCCGAAAAGGATCTGACCAAGCCCGTTGCCGACATGCTTGACTGGGTCGGTCTGGCCGACCGCATGCATGCCCAGCCGGCCCAGCTGTCGGGCGGGGAACAGCAGCGCGTGGCGATTGCCCGGGCGGTGATCGGCCGGCCCGAACTGCTGGTGGCGGACGAACCGACCGGCAACGTCGATCCGGACATGGCGGTCAAGCTGCTGCGCCTGTTCGAAGCGCTCAACCGGCTGGGCACGACGGTGGTTGTCGCCACCCACGATGTCCACCTGCTGCGCAAGGTGCCGGATTCGCTGATCATGCGACTGGACAAGGGGCGGCTATCCGATCCCACCGGCGTGCTGCGCTATCCGCCGCGGCCCGGCGCATTCCAGCGCGGGGTGGAGTAGGGCCATGGCCTTGCCGCTTCCCGCCGCGCTCACCGATCGCCTCAATCGCGGCATGACCGGCGATGCCGAGCTGATCAGGCAGGCGCGGCTGTCGGGGCCGATGCCCTGGGTCATCGCCATCATGGTGGCGCTAACCGTGATTGCCGCCGCCGCCGGTCTTGCCCTGAGCAACACCGCGCGCTCGGCCTCGGACGAGCTGTCGGGCGGTGTGACGGTCCAGGTGGTCGAGGCCAACCCGGTCGCGCGCACGCGCCAGGCCAATGCCGCCGCCGCGCGGTTGCAAGCGACACCCGGCGTCCTCTCGGCACAGGTTGTCTCGCAGGATGAGGTCGAACGGCTGATCGAGCCGTGGCTGGGCGCGCGGGCCGGTGACGACCAGGAAATCCCGATTCCGGCACTGATCGATGTGCGGCTGCGCGATCGGATCGATGGCGAGACTCTGGGCGCGCTACGCCGGCTGGTGCGCGAGTCAGCGCCATCGGCGCGGGTCGATGCCCAGTCGACCTGGTTGAAGCCGGTGTTCGGTGCGATCGATTCGTTGCGCTGGCTGGCCCTGGCCCTGGTCGTGCTGCTGGGCTTTGCCTTGGCTGCGGCGGTGCTGTTGGCGGTGCGCAGCGCCCTGGGGACCAATCGCGACACGATCGAGATCGTGCATTTGCTGGGCGGGACCGACACCCAGGTGGCGCGGATCTTTCAGCGCTCGGTGGGGTTCGATGCGCTGGGCGGCGGCGTGCTCGGGCTGCTGGTCGGGCTGGTCGTGGTGCTGTTTTTCGGCAACCGGTTCTCTGATCTTGGTGCTGGGCTGGTCGGCGGCGGTGCGCTGCAGTGGTATGACTGGGTTACGCTGGCCCTCGTTCCCGCCGCGGGTGTGATGCTGGCAATGATTACGGCACGATACACGGTACTGCGCGCGCTGCAGCGGATGCTCTGATAAGGGCCGCAGGACATGATTCGCCGTTTGCTCTCGATTGCCCTGATTGCCTGGGCGCTTGGCTTTGTCCTGTTCGCCGTGACCCTGCCGCGCCCGGTTGGCAATGCCGGGACCGACGGGGTCGTTGTGCTGACTGGCGGAGCCGGGCGGATCGACCGCGGGCTTGAGGTCCTGCGTCAGGGCTGGGCCAGGCGGTTGCTTGTGTCCGGCGTCGGGCGCGAGGTCAAACCGGGTGAATTCGCTGCCGAATACAAGATTGGCGCCCCGCTGCTGTCGTGCTGTGTAACCCTGGGTTACCGGGCGGTGGACACGCGTTCGAATGGCACTGAAACCGCCGAATGGGTCCGCACCGGCAAGATCGCATCGCTGCGGCTGGTAACCAGCGATTGGCACATGCGCCGCGCCGCGCTGGAACTGCGCCGGTCGCTGCCGGCCAGCATCACCGTGGTTGAGGATGCGGTGCCGACCCAACCCAATCTCTGGATCCTGTTCCTTGAATATCACAAATGGCTGGCGCGCCTGGCCGCGCCGCTGTGGGACAGAAACTGAGCATGCGCGTATTGCGCAGCCTGGCGTTCTATCTGGCATTCTACGGCGCAACGCTGTTCATTGTCCTGGCATGCCTGATCGTGCTGCCGACCGGATCGGCGCGGCTGTTCCGCGCCACAGTGCATAGCTGGTCGGCGTGGCAGCGGATCTGCTGCAAGCATCTTCTGGGCATCACTGTGCGGGTCGAGGGTGCTTTTCCGCCCGGACCGGTGCTGGTCGCGCTGAAGCATGAGGCCGCCTTCGAAGCTATCGACCTGCCTCAGCTGATCGACAACCCGGGTGTTTTTACCAAAGTCGAACTGATGCGCATTCCGCTGTGGGGGCTGGCCGGGCGGCGCTATGGCCTGGTCTCGGTCGAGCGCGACCAGGGTGCCCGTGCGCTGCGTCACATGCTGGGCGAGGCCCGCGCGCTGATTGCACAGGGGCGGCCTCTGGCGATTTTTCCTGAAGGCACGCGCACGCCGCATGGTGAACGGCCGGAACTGAAATCGGGTTTTGCCGGACTCTACAAACTGCTGGGGCTGCCGGTCGTCGCGGTCGCGCTCGATTCCGGTCGGCTGTATCAGCGCTTCGTCAAGCAGCCCGGCGTAATCACCTACAAGCTGTCGGAGCCGATCCCGCCCGGGCTGCCCCGGGAAGAGGCCGAAGCGCGGGTCCACGCCGCGATCAACGCGCTCAATCCATCATGAGCGATGAGGCCGCTCGCCGATCCGCGCTCGACGTGCTGGGGCCGGGGCTAGTCACGGGCGCGGCTGACGACGATCCCAGCGGCATTGGTACCTACAGCCAGGTCGGCGCCCAATTCGGCTATGGCATGGCCTGGACCATGCTGTTTTCGTACCCCTTCCTGGTATCGATCCAGATGATCTGCGCGGAAATCGGCGCGGTCACGGGACACGGCATCGCCAGCAACATCCGCCGCCACTATCCGCGCGCGGTCCTGCTTGTCGCAGTGACGCTGCTGCTGGTTGCCAATACGATCAATCTTGGCGCCGATCTTGGCGCGATGGCGGCGGTGCTCAACCTGCTCCTGCCGGGTCCGATCCTGCTCTATGCCTTCCTGTTCGGCGTGGTTTCGGTGCTGCTTGAGGTGCTGGTCAGCTATGCCCGCTATGCCCGGGTGCTCAAGTGGACCTGCCTGTCGCTGCTCGCCTATATTGCAGTGCCGTTCGTGGCCGGGGTCGATGTCATGGATGTCCTGCGCGGGGTTGCTGTTCCGCGCATCGCTTTCGACAAGGCCACGACTATGGCACTGGTTGCCGTCATGGGTACGACAATCAGCCCATACCTGTTTTTCTGGCAATCGGGTCAAGAGGTTGAAGAGCAACACCGGCTTCACAGTCGGCCACTCGGCCTTACGCCGCGCAAGTCGCGTGCCGGGCTGCAGCGGATCAAGATCGATACGCTGGTCGGCATGGCCGTAACCCACATCACCGCCCTGGCGATCATCATCGCCACCGCCGCGACGCTGCATCGCCACGGCATTACGCAGATTACCTCTGCCGATCAGGCGGCAGAAGCCCTGCGTCCGATTGCCGGGGAGTTCACCTTTGCCTTGTTTGCCTTGGGGATCATCGGCATCGGACTACTGGCGGTGCCGGTGCTGGCCGGATCGGCTGCCTATGGCATCGCCGAAACCTTCGGCTGGAGCGAAGGTCTGGACCACAAGCCGAAAGAGGCGAAGGCCTTTTACGGGGTGATCGCGGTGGCGACGCTCGGCGGGTTCCTGCTCAATCTGCTCAAGATCGATTCGATGACCGCGCTGTACTGGGCGGCGGTAGCCAACGGGCTGCTTGCCCCGCCTCTGATGGTCATCACCATGCTGGTTGCCCGCAATCCGCATGCAATGGGCCGAATGATGATTTCGCGGCGCTTGCAGATCGGCGGCTGGCTGGCAACCTTGCTGATGTCGGCAGTGGGCGTGCTGTTCCTGCTCAGCTGAACCGCTCGACCGTGACGAACTGTTCGACAAAGGTCGCCTGGCCGAAACTGGACAGGAACGGAATGTCGGCTGCATCGCGGCCGACGCCGATCAGGGCGATGTCGGATGCATTGGCCATGCCCGTCGCATCGACCAGGTGCCAGGCGCCGTCGACGAACACTTCGGCCACGGCGTGGAAATCCGGTGGGGTGACATCGGGGGCATAGACGCTGGCATAGCGCGCCGGGATCGATGCGGCGCGAAGCAGCGAAATCAGCAGATGGGCATAATCGCGGCACACCCCCTGGCGCTGGACAAAGGTGTCGGTCGCGCAGGTTCCCGCGTGACTGACGCCCGGAACATAGGTCATGCTGCCCGCCACCCAGTCGCGCAGCGCGGCCACGCAGGCCCCGCCGGACAGATCGGCAAATTCGCTGCTGACGAATTCGACGAAGCGATCGGACGGACAGAATCGCGAAGGCATCAGATAGTCGATGACTTCGCCCGGCAGCAGCCGCGGATCGGTGCCGGGCAGGGCAGCCAGATCGATCGCCGGCCGAGTGATTGCCATTCTGGCCTTGTAATCCAGCGCCATGCGCCCTTCGGTCCGCAACCACACCCGCTCCCCCACTTCGTCGTGACCGGGCACGCGGGTGAAATGGGTTACCGGGGTCAGCCAAAGCTCTGGCGCGTGCGGCACCTGGTCGGCGCGATGCGCTGCCTCGACCTGGACCAGGATATCGGTAGGCTCGGCATAGTCGTAGACCAGATGGCTGTGGATCGACAGCGTGACTGTCGCGGCTGCGGTCATGATCCGTGATCGCTGCGCCCGAAGTCGGGTCGGGCATCGTCCTGCCCTTCCTCGATGATCGAGCGGCGGATGTCGCGCGTGCGGCTGAAGTGTTCGAACAGCTGCGCCCCGTCGCCGACGCGGATCGCGCGCTGCAGCGCAGTCAGGTCCTCGGTGAAGCGCTGCAGCATGTCGAGCACGGCTTCCTTGTTGGCCAGGAACACGTCGCGCCACATCGTCGGATCGCTGGCGGCAATCCGGGTAAAGTCACGGAAACCGCCGGCCGAATACTTGATCACTTCGCTCTGCGTCACGCCTTCCAAGTCGTCGGCGGTGCCGACGATGGTATAGGCGATCAGGTGCGGCAGGTGGCTGGTCACCGCCAGCACCATGTCATGATGGCGCGGATCCATGATCTCGACCCGCGAACCCAGGGCCTCCCAGAATGCAGAGAGCGCCGCAACTTTGGCCGGGTCGGCGTCCTGCGGCGGGGTGATGATGCACCAACGCTGCTGGAACAGGCTGGCAAAACCCGCGTCGGGGCCGGAGCGCTCGGTCCCCGCCACCGGGTGCGCCGGGATCACCGCGTTGTTCGGCAAGGCCGCAGCCAGCGCCGTGGCCACCGATTGCTTCGACGAGCCGACATCGCTGACCAGCGCGCTGGCGGGCAGGGCAGGGGCCAGCGCCTCTGCCGCCGCGCCCATCGCGCCGACCGGCACGCACAGGATCACCAGCTGGGCATCGCGCACCGCATCGGCGGCACTGTCGCAGACCTGGCTGACCAGGCCGCGCTGCGCGGCGCGGACCCGGGCGGCGGGATCGGCATCGAAGCCGGTAGTGACCGCGCCGGGCAAGTGCTCTGCCACTGCCAGCCCGATCGATCCGCCGAGCAGGCCGAGGCCGATGATCGCGATCCGTTCGAACACCATCACGCCGCTTCCGCCAGTTCGCGCAGGATCGCCGCGATCGCGTCCATCTGCTCACGCGTGCCCACGGTGATGCGCAGCGCGTGACCCAGCCCCTGACCGGGCAAGTGGCGGACGATATAACCGCGCGCGGCAAGGCCGTTCAAAGCGGTGACGGCGGATAGCGCCCCTTCGAACAGCACCAGCGCGAAGTTCGCCTCGCTCGGCACCGCGCGCAGGCCGTGATTGCCCAGCGCCTCGATCGCAGCAACGAACCGCGCGCGCTCGGCGGCGTTGTGCAGGCGCGAATGTTCGACAAAGGCCTGGTCGGTCAGTGCGGCGAGCGCGGTGGCCTGGGCCGAATTGCTGACGTTGAAGGCACCGCGGATGCGGTTGAGCACGCCGACCACGGCCTCCGATCCCGTGCCCCAGCCGACCCGCTCACCGGCCAGGCCATAGGCCTTGGAGAAGGTTCGGGTGACCAGCACGTTGGCGTGATGCGCGGCGAGGGCCAGCGATCCGTCGTCCTGTTCCGGAGCGACATATTCGGCATAGGCCTGGTCGAGCACCAGCAGGACATCGCCGGGCAGCCCGGCGTGCAGCCGCGCAATCTCGCTGGCGGGCAAGAAGGTGCCAGTGGGGTTGTTGGGGTTGGCCAGCAGCACCACCCGGGTGCGCGGCGTTACCGCGGCCAGCAGCGCGTCGACATCGTTGGCATAGTCACGCGCCGGCGCTTCGACCGGCTGGGCGCCGCAACGCCGCGCGACGATTTCATAAAGCGAGAAGGCATACTGCGAATAGAGCACCTCGTCGCCCGGACCGGCATAGGCCCCGGTGGCGGTGTGCAGCAGTTCGCCCGAACCGGTACCCATGACTATGCGCGCCGGATCGATCCCGTGCAGCTGCCCGATCGCTTCCCGCAAGGCTGTGCTGTCACCATCAGGGTAAAGCGAGGGCACCTGCGCCGCCGCGCGCGCTGCCAGCGCCTGCGGGCTGGAGCCGAGCGGGTTCTCGTTGGCCGAAAGCTTGACCAGCGGCCGGCCGTCATCGTCCCCGCTTTTGCCGGGGATATAGGCGTGGATCGCGTCGATCCAGGGCTTGGGATTGAGCGTGCTGGCCATTGCGGGCTGCCCTTAGCAGGCCCGCCGGCAATTGACAGCCCGCTTGTCGTCCCCCAATCGCGCAGCATGTCGTCCGCCGCGCTCAATCTGACCAGCCAGGTGCTGGATCTGGCCCAGGCACTGCCGCTTGATGGCGGGCAGCAGCTGGACGGGGTGCAGGTCGCCTATGAGACGGTCGGCCGGCTCAATCCCGACAAGTCCAATGCCATCCTGGTGTTCCATGCCCTGACCATGGACCAGCATATCGTCAGCCCGCATCCCAAGACCGGCAAGCCTGGCTGGTGGGCCAAGTCGGTCGGGCCGGGTAATGTCATCGATACCGACCGGTTCTTCGTGATCTGCGCCAACGTGCTGGGCGGTTGCATGGGGTCGACCGGTCCGGCCAGCCTGGCCAGCGACGGCCAGCCCTATGCCATGCGCTTTCCGGTGATCACCATCCGCGACATGGTCCGCGCGCAGGTGGCGCTGCTCGACGCGCTGGGGATCGATCAACTCCACGCCGTGGTCGGCGGTTCGATGGGCGGGATGCAGGCGCTGAGCTTTGCCGCCAACTGGCCGCAGCGCACCCGCGCCGTGCTGGTCATCGCCAGCACCGCGCGCCATTCGGCGCAGAACATCGCCTTTCACGAGGTTGGCCGCCAGGCGATCATGGCCGATCCCAAGTGGAGCGGCGGCGACTATTACGGCGGCAAGGGGCCGGACAACGGCCTGGCCGTGGCGCGGATGGCGGCGCACATTACCTATCTGTCCGAAGAGGGGATGCACGAAAAGTTCGGACGCAAGCTGCAGGACCGGTCAGCGAAGACTTTTGGCTTCGATGCCGATTTCCAGGTCGAAAGCTATCTGCGCCACCAGGGGCTCAGCTTTACCGACCGCTTCGACGCCAATTCGTACCTCTACATCACCCGGGCGATGGACTATTTCGACCTGGCCGAAGAACACGGCGGGCGCCTTGCCGCAGCCTTTGCCGGATGCACCGCGCGGTTCTGCCTGGTCAGTTTCGATACCGATTGGCTCTATCCCACGCCAGAAAGCCGGACCATCGCCCACGCGCTCAACGCCGCTGGCGCGCCGGTCAGCTTCGTCGAACTTTCGGCCCCGTTCGGGCACGACAGCTTCCTCCTCGATGTCCCCGCGCTCGACCGGGTGATTGCGGGATTCCTGGGGCAATGAGGGCGTTGCGCCCCGACCTGGCGGTGATCGCCGCCAATGTCGCGCCGGGCAGCCGGGTGCTCGACATCGGCTGCGGCGATGGCGCGCTGATGGCCGCCTTGCAGAGCGAGCGCCAGTGTGACGCGCGGGGCATGGAGCTCGATCCCGACAATGTCGCCGAATGCGTCGGCAAGGGCCTGTCGGTTATGCAGGGCGACGCCGACAGCGATCTGGCTGCCTATCCCGACGCGGCGTTCGATTATGCAATTCTCAGCCAGACGCTGCAGACCACCAAGCGCCCCGATCAGGTGCTGGACGAACTGATGCGGGTCGGGCGCAAGGCCTTCGTCAGCTTTCCCAACTTCGCGCACTGGAAAGTGCGGGCCAGCCTGCTGTGGAATGGGCGCATGCCGGTGACCCGCTTGTTGCCGATCGCGTGGTACGAGACGCCGAATATCCACCACGTCACGGTGCGCGATTTCCGCGAATTGGTCGCGGCCAAGGGGCTCAAGGTCGAAGGGGCGTGGTTCCTGTCGGGCGATGCCCGGATCGGCGATGCCGCCGCAGCGTGGCGCGCCGAACACGCGGTGTTCCTGCTGTCACGCTGAAGCGTCGTTGACCAGGGTCACGCTGTCGCCGCGGGCCAGGCACCACAAGCTTAGACCGGCGGCCGCCGCGCGTTCGACTGCCAGCGAAGTGGGCAACGAGACGGTGACCAGCGTGGTCGCCCCGCCGCGCACCGCTTTTTCGACAATCTCGTAACTGCACCGCGCGGTTGACAGGACGAAGCCCCCGGCCAGCGTCTGGCCAGACTTAGCCGCCGCGCCGACCAGTTTGTCCATGGCATTATGTCGACCCACATCCTCGCGCGCCAGAATGATCGTGCCGTCTGCGCTGACCAGCGCAGCGGCATGGGCGGCACCGGTTGCGCGGCCCAGCGGTTGATGTTCGCGTAATTCTGACCGGGCGCGGAAAATTGCCTGAGACGGGATCTGCGCGTGCACCGCGACGGCGGGCAGCGGACGGCTGACCGCGTCGAGGTTCTCGATCCCGCACAGGCCGCAGCTCGATTCGGCAACTCGGGTGCGGACCCGCTCGCTCAGCTTCTCGATGCCGAGACCGGTCAACGCGGTGCGGACTATCCAGCCCTTTTCGGTTTCAGCCACGGCAATGGCGCCGATCTCATTGACATCTTCGGCCAGACCTTCGCAGAGCGCGAAGCCGCGTGCGAAGTCCTCCAGATCGGTGGGTGTGGCCATCATCACGGCATAGGCCAGGCCGTTGTATTCCAGCGCGACCGGCGCCTCGGGCACCCAGCGGCGCGAAGCCGCGCGCCGGGTGCCGTCAGTCCAGATTTCTATCGACAGAGCGATGCCTACATCCGCTTGAGCGCGCAGAGCTTGTTCCCGTCGGGATCGCGCAGATAGGCTAGATAAAGGTCGCCCATTCCGCCCGAACGTACCCCCGGCGGATCTTCGATCGCGGTGCCGCCATTGGCCACGCCCGCCGCATGCCAGGCGTCGGCCTGCTCCGGGGAATCCATGGCGAAACCGATGGTGCAGCCATTGCCCGCCGTTGCCGGCTGGCCGTCGATCGGCGGCGTGACCAGGAAAATTCCGCCGTTGTGCATATAGATCAGGCGGCCCTTGTCGTCCTGGATCGCGGGGTTGCCGCCCAGCGCGGCAAAGGTCGCGTCGTAGAACTTCTTCGATTTCTCGATGTCGTTGCTGCCGACCATGTTGTGGCTATACATCCGCCTCTCCATTTTCCGTTGCGATTTGCTACGATTGCGCGCCGTGCCGCCGCCGTCAATCGTCTTGCGGCGTTGCGGCCGAGAAATGTTGGCTGCGGTTCAGCTTTGCTGCGATAGGGCAGGGCATGATCTGCCGAACCGCGCTCACGCTCTTTGCCCTTGCCGCTTTGCCCGCCAGTGGCCTGGCCCAACCCGCCGCGCCCCTGCCGGCGCTCAATCTTGAACAGGAAACCGCGGTGCGCTGCGGCGCCGCTTTCGCGATCGTTGCCAGCGAGCAGGCCCGCGGAACCCCCGTTGCCGCCAAGTGGCCCGCGCTGGGCACCCGTGGGCGTGAGTTTTTCGTGCGCACCGGGGCGCGGTTGATGGATGACACCGGGGCGACCCGGCCGCAGGTTCAGGCACTGTTTGCCCGCGCGGCGAGCTCGCTGCGCGCGGATCCAGGGGCGCTTCCGGCGCGGCTGGACAGTCTGCGGGTACCCTGCGTGTCGCTGCTCGACCTGGCGATCCCGGCGCGCTGAGCCGGCCCGTTGCGACACCATGTGCGCGGTCTCATTCAGCCGCGCGCAAGCGATCTTGGGCTATTGCCGCTCTCGCCCGAATCAGCGGGCGCTTGGAGTGTGCCGAAATGCCGCAGCCGCGTGTCACCGTTAAGCTGGTCTCCCTGACTGCCCTGGCTGCAGCCATGCTGGCCCCCGTGCCCGCGGCGGCAAGGGAACACGGCCGCGACGCCGAACGTGACCGCGCGCTGAGCGAGATGCAGGGCCGCCTGGGCAATCCTGAAACGCAGCGGGCAATCGGCGATGCCATGGCCGGGATGATGGCGGCGATGCTCGACATGAAGGCCGCGCCCTTCCTCAAGGCGATGGACCGCGTTGGCAAATCGACGGGCGAAGCGCCGCAGCACCGCGAAATTCCGGATAACGCCACGCTGGGCGACCTTGCCGGTCCCGAGGCACGGCGCATGCCTGAAGAAGTGGCGCGCAAGGCGCCGGCAATGATGGGCGCCGCCGGGGCGATGGTGGGTGCGATGGGTGAAATGCTGCCGCAGCTTGAAGAAGCGGGCAAGCGGATGGGCGAACAGATGCGCAAGACCATGGACCACGCCGCCGACCGCGCCGACGATGATCGCGATACCGCCGAATAACTTTGCCGCAGCGCTGGCAACGGCCGACCCGGCGGGCTAGGCCTGCCGGGTGAAAGACACCCAGCGTCATGCCATTGTCGATATCGGATCGAACTCGATTCGTCTGGTCGTTTTCGGCGGCGCGGCGCGTGCCCCTGCTACGCTGTTCAATGAAAAAATCACTGCGGGTCTGGGCCGCGGCGTTGTGCCTGGTGGCAAGCTCGATCCTGTTGCAACTGCCCAGGCGCTTAAAGGCCTGGCGCGCTTTGCCGCCCTGCTGCGCTTGATGGCGCCAGATTCGTTGCGGGTCGTGGCCACGGCGGCCGTGCGGAGCGCAGCGGATGGCCCGGCGTTCCTTTCGGCGGTGAAGGATCTGGGGCTTCCGGCGGAACTGCTCAGCGGCGATGATGAGGCGGTGGCATCCGGCTTTGGGGTGATTGCCGCCAATCCTTCGGCTTGCGGAATCGTCGCCGACATGGGCGGCGGCAGTCTTGAACTGGTGCGCATCGCGGGTGGGGCCGTGCACGAGCGCGTGTCGCTGCCTTTTGGCGTAATGCCTGTTGGCGCAATCCGCGCGGGCGGGCCGGGCCTGCTGCGCAAGGCCCTGCGCAAGGCAGTCAAGCCGCTCGCCTGGTTGAGGCCGGACAATGGCCAGGCCCTTTTCGTGGTTGGTGGTGGCTGGCGCGCCCTGGCCCGTTACCACATGCTCGAATGCGATTGGCCGCTGCCGGTGCTGGGCAGCTACAGTTTTCCCCCCGAGGATGCACGCTGGCTCAAGGAGAAAGTCCGCATCGCCGGGGCTGCAAACCTCGCAGCGCTGCCCGGGATCAGCACGACCCGCGCCGCGCAACTGGACGATGCCGCAGCGCTGCTTGTGGCATTGGTGCGTGAGCTTGAGCCGTCCCGGATCGAGGTCTCTACCTATGGCCTGCGCGAAGGTCTGCTGTTCCAGCGGCTGTCACCAAAGGTGCGCGCGCTCGACCCTCTGATCGAGGACGTCCGCCATACCGTTGGCGGGCAATTGCAGGTCGCCGACTATCCCGACGCCCTGCTTGCGTGGAGCGACGGCGCCTTTCCCGACGAGCCGGGCCACCTGCGCCGCCTGCGCCACGCTGCCTGCATGATTGCCGCGACGGGCTGGGCGGCGAACCCCGATTTCCGGGCAATTGCTGGCGAAGACATGGCGCTGCACGGGCACTGGATCGGCATCGACGCGGCAGGCCGGGCGATCATGGCGATGGCTTTGCACGTCGGCCTGGGCGGGGATCCCGATGCACCGCCTGCCTTGCTTGCACGGCTGGCGTCGCCGCAGGAGCTGGATCGCGCCCGAGCCTGGGGGCTGGCTTTTCGTCTTGCCCAGCGCATCGGCGGCGGGTCGTCGCAGGCGCTGGAAGAAGTGCCGATTGCCGTGGCGCCGGACGGCGATCTGGTCCTGCGCGTCCCACGATCGGATGCGGCGCTGATCGATTCGGTCTGCGAACGGCGCCTGACCCGTCTGGCACTGGCACTTGACCGCGCCGCCCGGATCGCGGTGTGATCGCAGTAAATCCGGTTTTCCACCTGAAATGCCGCTAATGCCGCCATGGCAAGGGTGGACGCGCGAATCGCGGCGGGCCATGACAGCAGGCCATGTGGCAACTCTACCAATATCCCCTGTGCCCCTTCAGCCGCAAGGTCCGCCTGCTCCTTAGCGAGAAGGGCATCGGCTATGAGCTGTGGCGCGAAAACCCGTGGGAAGGGCGCGACGATTTTCTTGCCCTCAACCCCGCCGGGCGCACGCCGGTGCTCCACGACCCGGCCAAGGCACTCACCCTGGTCGATAGCCGGGCGATCTGCGAATATTTCGAAGAAACGTCGGACAAGAACCCGATGATCAATGGCACCGCAGCGGGCCGGGCGGAAATCCGTCGGCTGGTGGCGCTGTTCGACGAGAATTTCTTTGCCGACGTGACCGAACCCCTGCTGCATGAACGGATGAAAAAGCGCCTGATCTATCGCCAGTCCCCCGACAGCCGGGCCCTGCGCGAAGCGATGAAGCTGGCGCACGAGCATCTCTATTACATCGATCACCTGATCGATCACCGGCCGTGGCTGGCCGGGGCGACGATGAGCCTGGCCGATCTTGCCGCAGCGGCGCAGATTTCCGTCGCGGACTATCTTGGCGGTCTCGACTGGACCGGCCACGATCAGGCGCGCGACTGGTATGCGGTGTTTAAAAGCCGCCCAAGCTTTCGGCCCTTGCTGGCCGAACGGATGGAAGTGATCCAGCCGCCCAGCCACTATGCCGACGTGAACGCCTGACGCGGCTGCCGCTTATGCCGCGGCACGGTCCGCAAAGCGGCCGTGCTTGCGAAAGCGTACCAGCCAGCGGTCCAGGAACAGTCCCATCGGGCGCGGCGTCACGCCCAGCGCCTCGATGCCCGGCAAGGTTCCCGAGACGACATTTCCGGCCTTGAGCAACGTCCACTGATCGGACGTGATCGGCGCACCCGGCAGCCAGCCGGTTGCTTTGGCGATAAAGCCGGACAGCGCATCGGGAAGCGGCAGGAGCACGGTCGATCGACCCGCCGCCGCGGCGATCCGCTGGTTGAGGGTCAGCATGGTCACTGCTTCAGGACCGGCCAGCTCGAAAGTCTTGCCGCCATGCGCTGCAGGATCGGCCAGCGCGGCGACGATCGCCTTGGCGCAGTCATCGACGAACAGCGGCTGCAGCTTGGCCGTGGGCGCAAAAACGGGCAGGGCGGGCAGCAGGGAAATCAGCCCGGCGAACCGGTTGATAAAGGTATCGTCGGCCCCGAACAGGATCGACGGGCGCAGGATCGTCGCCGTCGGAAACGCCGCCAGCACCGCCGCTTCGCCCGCGGCCTTGGCCCGGGCATAGCCCGTCGCGCCTTCGGCATCGGCGCCGATTGCCGACACGTGGACAAAGGATTGTACGCCGGCGGCCCGGGCCGCTGCGGCCAGGCGGCCCGCTCCGCTGCCCATCACCGCATCAAGATCGCCGGCGAAGGTGCCCGCCAGGTTGACCACCGCATCGGCACCGGCCGCCGCGCGGTCCAGACTGTCCGGCTTGGTCAGGTCGGCCCGCACCAACTGAACCTGGCCCAGGTTGCCTAGCGGCTTGATCGCGAAGGCACGTTCGACACTCCGGCTCGCAACGCGCAGCCGCGCCCCGCGGGCCAACAGCTCCTGCGCCACGTGTCGGCCAAGGAAGCCGGCTCCGCCGATCAGAACTACAAGTTTGCCACTCAGATCCTGCGCCATTGTCATCATGCCTCAAGCAAATCTCAGGCCGCGGGCCTTGGCATAGAATCCGGCCAACCCGCAACGGCCATTGTGTCCAAACGCCGCCAACGTTGCGCGCGGTTGCCTGGCTTGAAAAAAAGCCGTGCCTGCCCGCAACCATCGGTTGACAACCCCCAAGCCCCCCCGCTAGTGGCGCGCTCCTACCCCGCAGCAGGCACCTCGTTCTGCTGCACCGTGCCCAGATGGCGGAATTGGTAGACGCACCGTCTTCAGGTGGCGGCGCTGGAAACGGCGTGGAGGTTCGAGTCCTCTTCTGGGCACCATTTCTCTCCTGTAAACTCTGTTGTTTGGCGCGCGGCAGAGCGGGTCTTTGCCTGAACCGCCCATATGCAGCGTGCCCTTTTGCATGGTGCTGCAAGCTGTTATTCGGTTCCCATGATTTCGGGGGGCACCAAGGCTGCGGCTTCGGGCGGCGCGCAGGCGGCGATTGCAGAGGCGTTTGCCTGCGACGAGAGCCTGGCTGCAACGATTACGGCGCTTGCGCGTGAAGCGTCCCTGCCCAGGGGTGCCGTGCTGTGGCCTCTGCCCGATCGGGACGAGACAACCGTGATCGTGGCAGGACAGGCGCAGGAAGTTGCCTATGGTCAGGACGGCAGCATCCTGCAGCTTTCGGTCCTGGGCCGCGGCGATCTTTATGGCGCACTGATGAGCGGCAGCGATGGCGGTGTTGCCCAGACCGAAAGCCTGGTCGATGGCCGCGGTGCACACTTTGCCACGCCTGCGCTAGTCCGCCTGATGGACAGCTATGGTCCGGTGGCACGGGCAATCAATCGTCAGCTATCCGCGCGGCTCGAAGCGCTGCGCCGCCGGATGGTCGAGGCAACGCTGCTGTCGGTCGGCGGACGCATCTGTGCCGAGCTGCTGCGCCGGGTGGCTGTCAGCAACGACCGCACCATTCGTCCGATGCCGGTGATGTCGGAACTGGCGGTTAGCGTGCGATCGACCCGCGAGACCGTATCGCGGACAATCTCGCAGCTCGAGCGTCGCGGACTCGTGAAGCGGGTGGAGGGCGGGCTGTTGATCGTCGCGCCGCACCGGCTGGAAGAGCAGGTTTACTGAGATCCGGGCAGCAGGACGTGGACCGGACCGGCGCTGTCGTCATCGCCCGTATGATACAACTCGCTGCGCAGTCCTGACACGCGCCGCGCAGCCATCGTTACCGCCAGGGCATCGGTGATCAGTATCGTGCCGGACGGAGCCATTGCCATGAGCCGCCGTGCCAAGGTCATCCCCGGACCATAAGGCACCAGTGCGCCGCTGGCCGCATCGGAAACGAGGCTGGCGATGGCGATATGCGCACCGATTGCGGGCTGGGGCATGCCAGCGGCACGGCAATTGGCCTGGACGTCGAGCAGGGTCGCCAAACCTTCCGGTACATCGTCAAGAACGAGATCCCAGCGCCCGGGTGCCGCGCGTACACGGTGCGGAGACATGCGCGCCAGTGCGCGGGAGATCGGCAACACTTGCCGTTCGATAGACTGCGGATCGGATGGCACCTGGTGGGACAGCCCATCGAGTTCGATTGCGACGTGCACGGCAAGGGCGCGGTACGGATCGCTCCGCTCCGGCGGAAACAGAGCCTCGATCGCCGCGTCACGCGCGACCGTCAGATGGTGTTGCGGGCCCGCGCCGGCAGGCCACATTGCGGCCTGGCGGGCCGTGTTGCGGCCTCCGCCATCGGCGTCGGTGACTATCAACTGGCAACACGTCGAGGCAAGTTCGGACGCGTTGAGCAAGGTTGCCCCGATGGCCAGCTCGCCCGCGTGGGCCGTCGCGATCGGATCATGGACCGCGCCAGCGTCGGCGGCGGCGAGGCGCAGCGAGTTCGCCCTGGCCAGAACCGAGCGATAGCGGGCGCTCCATTGCTGACCGGCGGGGTGGACCGACTGACCTTCGAACGTGTCCGGCGCGCAAGGGAGAACCAGGTGCAGTTCGACCCCCGCGGCAAGCAGGCGTTCGGCTATGATGATGTCGGCGCCGGCGGCAAGTGCCCCCCAGGCAAAGCCGATCCGCTCGGCAGCGATAAGTGCGTCGACCTGCCGTGCCAGCTGCGCTTCCAGGTTTCCGCCGCTGGCAAGCCCCATGTGTCCGGCGAAATGAAGGCTGGCAGGCGGCGCAAAGCGGATCAGCCAGGTGGCATCATCGCCGCGCACCGCAGTGATTTCGCGTAGCTGCGCAATTGTTGTTGCACGGTCACGCCAGCCATCGGGATCGTGTGTCGCCGCCTGGTCCATTGCCGCTTCGGCGGCGTTCTGGTCACCCAGCAACAGAGCCGCCTCGGCCCGGGTGGCCGCCAGGTAATAAGGCGTGTCGGCAAGATTGCTGCCGCTGTCGAGCATCGCGATGACCTGGCGGGCACCCGTGCGCGCGGCGCTATCGTCCTGCGCCAGCAGAGACAGGGTCGCGGCATTGATCGCCAGATATGGCGCGGGATCGATCACGTTCGCTGCCGAATAGGCCCGCGCCGCTTCGGCAAACAGCTGCGCCTGCTCGCGCCCCTGTGTCAGCCGTGCCCGGGCCTTGAACAGGCGGCCGCGCACAGCCTCTGTCGCGGCATCGCCGCGCCGGTCAGCATGGCCTTCACCGACAAACAATTCCCAGGCGCGCTCCACGGCGCCAGCGCGAACCATCGCGGCGATTGCAGGTAGCGTTACGCGCATCAGGGGTCGCGCGGCGGATTGTTGGTGCCGGGATCGATGCGCAGCGCGATCGGGGTGCCGCTGTCCTGATCGAACAGGACGTAGATGTTGAAAAAGTCGCGCGCCATGCCCGTCGGCATATGTGGCCGGGCTTTTGCATAGATTTCCAGCCGTGTCGGCGAAACCCAAACGACCCGGTACAGCGGCGCATCGCCCCGTTTGAATGTGATCGGTTCGCCAACCGTGTTGGCGTTGCGATCGAATTGCCAACGCCAATTGGGACTGAGTTCGAAATCGAAGATCCGGTCCTGGCCGCGTTCGACCACGAGATAGGTATTGCCGTCCGTGTCCTTCATCACGGCGCGGCCATTGCTGCCCGGGGGCCACGGCGTCGTGTCGATCATCTTGAAGTTCAACGTGCCTCCGCGCGGTTCGAATTCGAACCGAACGCTGACCCGGTCCGGACTTTCCAGATCGCAGTCCAGTCCCGGCAGATATTCTATCGTGACGACTTCAGTAGTTTCCATTCCGGCCCCCTTAAGTGCTCAATTTCATCAGTTTCCTGCGCCAGTTGCTCCAGGATTTGTTGCTGGGATCACGGCGCTCCAGATCGTTCGCGAGAAGCAAGCCTTCCTTGGCCACTGTTGCAGCCTCATCGGCCTGTCCGATCGCGGCATAGGTCTGGGCCAGGCCCAGCATGACCTGCAAGTTGGCCTGCAGAGCCCGGGCGTCGCCAGGAAAACGGCCGGGAAGTTTACGCGCGATATCCCGCTGCTGCAGGCGGATCGTCAAGGCCTCCTGTCCGCGACCGGATTTCAGGGCCGCGTCGGCTTCCCAGCCCAGGGCATTGAGATAGTCGAACTGCGACTGAACCTTGTCGGGCTCGAATGCAGCGATAGCCTTGTTGGCGGTGACTGCGGCTGAGCAATGTTGTTTCGCACTATCGGGCTGAATGGGCTCAGCAAGGGCAAGGGCGCAGAGGTTGTTTTCGGCATAGCCCAGCTCGCGTTGCCAATCGATCTTTGCCGGCTCGATTGCAACCAGGCGCTGGGCAAGGGCCAGATAGGCTTGCCAGTGCTTCTGGGTAGCGGGCTTGTCCTGAATTTCGAACGAGACCGAGCCGACCCAATATTCGCTTTGCGCATGGTTGAAGATGCGATCGGTATTGCCGGGATCGCGCTTCAACAAGTCATCCGTTACGCGGTAGGCGGCCTGGAATTTCTCGAGTGCGGCGTCGCGCTTGCCCTGCTCCATGTCGTCTTCGCCCATGGCTGTCAGCAGGCGTGCGCGGCGTTGCAGCATGTCGTCGGGAAGGTCGCGCACATTATTGTCGGCCCGGTAATGCTCCATCGCCTTGCGGTTGACCGAATCCATGATCTCAAGCCGGCCAACGCCTTTCAGACGGTCGCGCAGGTCGGTCAGCATAAACTCCACCATTCCTTCGGCATCCGCGCGCTGGCGCTGGGCCTCGGCCCGTTCGCGCAGCGCGACGAACAGCATCGCCGCCAGGACTAGGCTCAGAACGACTGCTCCGGCTGTGATGACCATCACGCGGCGCTGCCGTGCGATCGCGTCGCGTTGTACCAACCGGTCCAGCGGCAAGGCCGTCAATCCGGCGATGACCTTGAGCAATCCCAGCCGGCGACCGTCGCCTTGCTTGCGAAAATCGGCGGCAAGCGGTTCGATTACCATGCCGGCATGGTGGGTCAGCGGCGCGGGGAAGGCGTCCGCAGGTTCTCCGGCAAGCAAGGCTGCCAGGATCGGTCGGTCCGGATGTAGTTGACGGAACAGTTCAATTTCCAGCGCAACCCAGCGGCTTTGCGCTGCCGCCGGACTGCAAACCACGATCAGCGCCGCCGATGCATCCAGCGCTGCTCTGACCTGTTGTGACAAATCGGTCCCGGCGGCCAATTCAGCCCGATCCAGGAAAATTGGCGAAAGCCGCTCTGCCGCCGTCTCAGGTCCGCGCGGCAAGACGTACCGCTCCAGCCTGCGATGCAGCCAGTGGGCAAAACCGTCATTGGCATGACTGTAGCTTATGAATGCGCGATAGCGCGGTGCGTCCGGCTCTGCCCCTGGCCGTCCCATATGTTCCCCGGCGAGTTACTCTGACATCGAAGGTGGCCGATTTTCAGAGATATGGCAATCGCCGCACTTGGCGCAGCGGCCTGGTTGCGAAATCCGGTGTCAGCCAGACGGTCTTTTCGAATGCCACGGGGAAACCGGCGGAGTGTGGCAGTTTTGCTGCGCCTGGGGACAGTTCTAACCGTTCGATTAAAACTTGTTGTCAAGCCGGTCAGAGAGTGATTTACTCCTCCTCGCAACCGCCCGGATAAGGGTCGGGCATAAAAAGGAGAGAGGGCTGATGAGGGGTAAACTGACTCTGCTTGCGGGCGTATGCGCCGGAGCAATTGCATTTCCTGCCTACGCACAGCAGGCCGACGATCAACCTGTTCCCGGCGAAATCGTCGTCACTGCACAGCGAACTGCGGAACGGCTGCAGGATGTCCCGATTGCGGTATCCGCATTCTCCAATGAATCTCTCGAGCAGCAGCAGATCAGCAATCCTCTGGAATTGCAGCTTGCTTTGCCCAACACGACACTGACTTACGGCAACTTTTCCGGCACGAACATCACCATTCGCGGAATCGGCTCGCCGGTTGTAGCGGCATCGGGCGATCAGGGCGTGGCGATCCACCTGAACGACATGCCGCTGATTGCCAGCCGCATTTTCGATTCAGAGTTCTATGACCTCGAACGGCTTGAGGTTCTGCGCGGTCCGCAAGGGACGCTGTTCGGTCGCAACGCCACGGCCGGCGTGTTCAACATAATCACCGCCAAGCCGGATCTTTCGGGATTCAAGGCTTCGGGAGAGGCCTCTTACGGCAATTACAACGCCCGCCAGATACAAGGCATGGTCAACGTGCCGATCGGCGAAACGCTCGGTGTCCGCCTCGCCGGTATCTACCTGAAGCGCGACGGCTACACCCGCAATCTCAACACGGGCAATCGTATTGATGGCCGCGACTACTATTCGCTGCGTGGATCGCTGAAGTTCGAGCCGACCGACTCAACGCGCCTGACCGTGACCGGCCAATACTTTCAGGAAGATAGCAACCGTTCGCGCGGACAAAAGCAGCTCTGCGCCAAGGACCTTACCGGGATCCTGGGTTGTCGTCCGGATCAAGAAGGGTTCGATGCCATCAATGGCGACGCCACAGCCACAGGGGTTTTGGCAAGCCAGGAGTTTCTGGCCATCGCGTTTGGCGGTCTGGGCCTGGGCGAGCTTGCCCAGTTCGGCCTCGGCAGCGTTTATGCCGATGACGGTGACAACTATAGCGGGGCTGTCGTTCCGAATGACGTACGCACCGTTGCTATCGACTTCGAACCGCTGTGGAAGTCCAAACAGACCACGATCCAGGCCGAACTGAAGCAGGATCTTGGCCCCAATATGACGCTGACCTTGAACGGCGGCTATTCGCACAGCAAATACAGTTCCAGCATCGACTATAACCTGACAACGACCCGCAGCATTCTGAACAATCCGGGGCTGGTCAACCTGCGCGACGCGGCTGCGGGGCTGGGGGTATACAGCCCGACTGCCCGCCTCTTCGCCACCAGGATGCTGGCTTCGGGCGCATTCCGGCCCGGCAGCAACCAGATTTGCACCTCGGCCTACGATCCGCTTCATGCGGGTTCGATCGGAGGACGCATCCAGGGCTGCACCGACAACTCGAACGAATTTGACTATTCGGCCGGCGAAAACACTCAATGGTCGCTTGAAGGTCGCATTGCGACGAACTTCGACGGGCCGGTCAATTTCCTGCTCGGTGGTCTTTATCTGGAGAATAAGGGCAAGAACATCACATACTCTGTGATAGCTTCGGGCTTTGACTACATGGCCGCGTTCCTTGGCATTCTCAATTCAGGATTCGGTGCCAGCACCTTGGGCCCACCGTTCTTCGACAGCGAGACGGCACGGGCCGAGCTCAAGACCTACGGCGTGTTCGGTGAAGTCTATTTCAAGATTGCCGATAACTTGAAACTGACCGGTGGCCTGCGCTATTCGAACGACAAGAAGTACATCGCCGCACGTCAGCCATTCCTGAACGCGCTTGTTCCAAATGGAACAACGAATGTGAACGCGGTGCTCAACACCCTCGACAACGACGCATCGATCGCCGGACAGCAGGCCTATGCGATCCAGTCGGGTACGTTCGATGCCGTGACCGGGCGCGTGGTGCTCGATTGGAAGCCCGAGCTCAGCTTCACGCAGGACACGCTGGTCTATGCCAGCTATACCAGAGGCAACAAGCCGGGTGGCTTCAACCCGCCTTACGATCCGAACCTGTTCCCGCCGATCCCGCTGACCTTCAAGGGCGAAACCATCGACGCCTTCGAAATCGGCACGAAAAACTCGTTCCTGGGTGGCGCACTGCAGCTTAACCTCACGGGATTCTATTATAAATACAAGGATTTCCAGGTCAGCCGTATCATCAACCGGACCTCGTTCAATGACAACACCAACGCGAACATCTATGGTGTCGAACTTGAATCGATCATTCGGCCAGAGCGCAATTTCACCATCAACGCCTCGCTTTCCTACCTTAAGACCAAGATCCTCAATTTCTCGGCAATTGACACCCGTGACCCATCCAATGGGCGGTCTGATGTCGTGATCATCAAGGATCTGCAAAGCGCCGCGAACTGCGTCGTTGCGCCAACGGTTCAAGGGAGCGTTCCGATTGCCACGACTCTGGCACTGGTTGATGGCTTCAACGCCGCTGCCGGCGGCGGGCTGATCCGTCCCGCAGTCCCGGTCCCAGGCACCAATTCACTCGGTGCCTACTCGCTGTGCGGTGCGCTGGGCAGCTTCTTGCAGTCCGCCGTGCCTGCCGGAACGTACCTGTTCGATGCCGGGGCAGGCGGCGGCCTGTTCCTGCCAGGCGGTGTTGCGCGCAACATCTCAGGCAACGAACTGGCGAACTCGCCGAACTGGAAGTTCTCGGTTGGTGCCCAGTACGACGCCAAGGTAGGCGGCGACTGGACGTTGTCGCCACGCGTTGACTTGCACATGACGGGCAATTCGTGGGGCAGCAACTTCAACACTGCCCGTGACAAGATTTCGGCATATGAAATCGTCAATGCGCAAATTATCCTTAGCGGCCCGGATAGCAAGTTCAGTGCTCGCGCCTTCGTATCCAATGTATTTGATTCACAGGCGATCACTGGCAAGTACATCACCGATCCGTCGTCGGCCCTGTTCACCAACATCTATACGCTCGATCCGCGGACCTACGGTGTCGCGGTAGGCTTCAAGTTCTGAGGTAACGAAAAAGCACTCCTGGGAGGGAATGCTGACGGGGTCCGGGCGCAAGTCCGGGCCCCGTTCTCGTGCGTCTTGCCCTGCCGCGGTACACGCGCGCGATTGACAGAAGACCTGCACCACGGGCAGGCTTGCGCGATTATGGACGAGCCGGGCGACAACCAGCGCGAGCAGCAGGCGGCGTTCCGCGATGCCCTGGCGGACCTTGCCTTTGGCTGCGCCTATGCCACGCCTGACGGTGGCTGCGACCAGATCGATGCGCTCGCCGCGCTGGTGCAGGCCCATCCGCACTGGAGCGCTATTTTTGACACGTCCGTTGTGACGCGGCTGGTTCAGACCGGCGCCGATGCCTCCGCTGCGCTGGCGCTGGTTGAGCAAGTCGGCGGGTACATGCTGTCACGCGCGCCGGGCGGGCGGCACCTGGCAACGGTCGTCCTCGCCGGGCAATCGCAAGAGGTCCATGCCGAAGGGGCAAGTGCTGCTCTGGCCCTGATCGGCGCACTGGCGACCGCACTGGCCGCTCCGGCCTCTGCCGCTTCGCCGCATGAGGGATCGCACAAATCTGGTCCCGAACTGCGTCTCAATTGAGCGGGCCGCAGAAAAGGGCCGGTCTTCGCGCCATGTTTGACGCAACGGCCGGCCAGCGCCCGGCCGGGAATTGGTCGCTCGGAAAGCCGGGCTCGGGATCGGCTCAGCTGACCAGCGCGGCCTCGATCGCGATGCGGATCGCTTCGGAGGTGTGGTTCGCGCCCATCTTGTTGAGCATGTTGGCGCGGTGAATTTCGACCGTGCGCGGACTGATCGCCAGGCGCTCGCCAATCAGCCGGTTGGACAGGCCGTCAGCCACGCCAACCAGAACTTCGCGTTCGCGCGGAGTAAGGCGCTGGATCCGGCTGCGGGCCATGCCTTCGCGCAGGCGGGCATTGCCCATGGCATCATGGCTTTCCTCTGCCACAGCCAGTGCCGCCCGCACCTCGGTTTCGCCGAAGGGCCATTCAAGATAGTCGATCGCCCCGTTCAGCACCGCCTGGACGACGCGGTTCGTGCCGGGCTCCACGCCGAACGCGATCAGCGGCAACCAGTTGGCGTCCTTGGTCATCCGGCCGATAAGGGTTGGCACGGCATGGCCATCGTCATGCGCCAGAATGACCCCGTTACGCGGCCAGCGCTGTACCAGTTCGGTCATGCTTTCGAACGGTTCGACATGGATGCCGCTGCTGGCCAGAAAATGGGAGATCGCCGCCCGGCGCCGGCCGTCGGCGTCGATCAGGATCAGGATGTCGGTATGCCGCATCGTCGCTTAACCCCCTACTGATTACTGCCTAGGCACTATCGCGGCGTGCGGCCACGCGCCCGCCGGGGTGCGACGAAAATGGACGTTCCACACAGGTTCCGGACGGTTGCGGCTTGGTTTTCGCGAAAAAATAAATCCATTTTCGAGCAATGAACGGCACAATGATTCATCCTCTGCCGAGGGCCTTGGCGATTTCGGCGAAGTCGCGGCGCAGGACGGCGATCTCTGCCGGATCAAAGGCCGGGACGCTGGCGAGCAGCGCGGCGCGCGCGGCGCGGTATAGCTGTGTCAGTGCGGGGGCCATCGCTGCGGCTGGGTCAATCCCCATCTGCAGCCGCAGAACGTGCTGTCGCTGCTGCGCTAAGCGCAACGGTCCACCGCCTGCCCCCTGCAGGCATGGCCCGGCGGTCTTGATGACCGCCGGGCCTTACCACTTCCGCGACCCGGATCGGTCAGGCGGCGAACAGGAACTGATGGTTCGCGTAAGCCAGATCGAAGGTGCTGTCATAGACACTGATGTCGGCCACCGGCACGACCGTGCCGAAGCTGGCAAGCGGTCCGATCGTGGTGCTGTCGCTGGCCACTTCGATGTCATAGCCGATTTCAACTGTCAGCAGTTCGATCAGCACGCCGACATTGAAGCCAAGGTCGGTGTTATTGTGCAGGGTCGAATCCGGCGCCAGGGTGAACGTGAAATCGACATGCCCGTCATTGTTGCCCGCGGCATCGATTGCCGACGCGTGCTCGATCTGCAGCGAGTCGCCAAATGTGAAGGCCTGCGACGAACCGTCTTCGAATTGCAGCACGCCCTCGACATTGCCCATCGACATTTCGAACTGTTGCAGGAAGTTGAGCCCGGCCGACAGTACGACGTTCAGCAGGTCGGCATCGGCATAGACCGGGCCGAAATCGATCCGCGGCGGATCGAGCGGGTTGGCTCCGCCGAACAGCAGTTGCGCCACCAGCTGATCGAGATCGAGATTGAGCTGGAGGAAGTTGTTGCTGGCCCCGCTGCTGTCGATGATGCTGCCACCCGCGGCACTGGTCGTCAGGTGCGGCCAGGCGAAATCGAGGCTGAAAGCATCGAGCGGTGGCGGCAATGTGACCGTTCCGCCCAGATCCTGACTGTTGATGTCGAGGATCGGAATGCTGCCCGGGCCGAATGACAGGTTGAGCAGATCGGCCTGCCCGCCAACGCTGCCCAGCGCACCCAGATCGATATCGACCCCGGCATAGGCGTGAAGTGCGACGTCATAGAGGAAAGCAAGCAGGTATGAACCTTCCGGACCGACCGTGCTGAACTGCGTTCCGGTCAGCAGCGCCGTGGTATCGATCAGCAGGGTGTCGACGGTCTTGTTGAAATTGGTTTCAACCGTCAGGTCATAGCCGGCCGTGGCGTCGATTTCGCCGCCGTTGAAGTGCAGCGTCGATTGCAGGCCCAGCTGGATGTGCCCGTCGACCCCGGCATAGAACGTGCTGCCGATGCTCTGGTTGAAATTGCCGGTATCGACCCCGATGAAGCGGTCATCGGTGAAGGTGAAGGCGGCGCCGCTCGACCAAATATTCTGATCGGTGGCGTCGAACACCGTGCTGGCGGTCGTCGAATTGTATTCGTAGACGATCGGCACGGTGTAGGTCGCCGTTTCGGTATCGCCGTTCGAAGTTTCCTGCGATTCTGCCGTGAAGGTCAGGTTGAAATTGGTGTCCTGATCGATCGGCAGGGTCAGCAGGAAGTCCTGGGCGATGTGATCCGGCTGACCGCCCGGGGCAACGCTGACCGGCGAGATCGTCACGCCAGCGGGCAGCGTGCTGGACAGGATGTGGGTCAGGTATTCCGAGCTGTCGGCGTCGGCCTGGTCGGCGGTGACGTGGAGCAGCACCTGGTTGACCACCCCGGTCGCCTCGGTCGTGACGTTGATAATCGGGCGGTCGGCGACCGCCTCGATGTTGAGCGTGACCATGGCATGGTCCTGCCCGCCGTGGCCGTCGGAAATGCAGTATTCGAAGCTGACCTGCCCGGCATAGTCGAGTTCGGGGGTGTAGATGATCGTCTTGCCGTCGGCGGCGATTGCCACGGTGCCGTGCAGCGGCTGTTCGTGGATAGAGGTGATGGTCAGCGGATCGCCGTCGCCATCGGTATCGTTGGCCAGGACGTTGAGGACCACGGTGTGCGGGGTCTTCGACGGATCGTTGAGGCCTGCGGCGCCGTCTTCGAACATCGCGATGGTATCGTCGCGTGCATCGGGGGCGGCAGGCGCAATGGTCATCAGCTTGGTCGCGCCGCCGTCGCGCGGGCCGGTGCCGCCGCCGACACCGTCGATCCGCACGCCGAAGCGCATGTGCGCGATATCGTCGAGAGTCAGGGAATGGTTCGCGTTGTCGAGCAGGAAGGTGCCTTCGCTGACCGCTTCACGGCCGCGCCCGGCAGTGCCGAAGCTGACCCCGACGTCGAAGCCGTCCTTGGTCTTGCCCTGCATGTTATTGCCGTTGCCCAGGTCGAGCACGCCATTGGTCCGCACCTGCGATCCCGAAACGCCGTCCTCGTTGGTGACGGTCACGCCGGCGGTCTTGTCGCCGCCCAGGTCGAAGAACAGGCCACGCAAGTCGGGGATCTTGTTGGTCGTGCCGTCAGCGACGACGTGGAATTCGATCGCGCCGTTCACTTCGGTCGCAGTGACCGTGACACCGGGGCTTCCGGGAATGGTGAAGGTGATCTGTCGCGGGCAAAATGGATCAGGCATGCTCTTCCTCCTTGGCAGGAGGTCCGGTCGATATAACCGGGCCCCAGGGATTGGTGCGACCCAAGGAGCGACCCTGATTATGCTTTGGCGTAGCGCGGCGAACGATTGCAAGCCGACTCGGTCTATGCTGACCGGGCCATTGTGTAAGAGCAAGGCTGCACTTTTGCTACAGAAATAAGTAATTAGAAATTAAGTATAAAGTTCTTCGGTTTAGCTAACCATCGGCGCACCGGTTCTTAGCGCATCAGCAGCAGCGAAATGCGCCGATTGCGGGGATCGGCGGGGTCGCTCTGGATCAGCGGTTCGCGGTCGGCAACGCCTTCGATCCGTCGAAAGCGGCCATCGACGATCCCCTGGCGGATCAGCGCCTGGCGAGTCGCTTCGGCGCGCCCGGCCGAAAGCGACCAGTTGTTTGCCCCGATGCCCCCGTTCCATGGCAGCGCATCGGTATGGCCGCGGATCGACAGCGCGCCGACTTCCCCCCGAGCATTGTGCCGATCGCATCGAGCAGCCTGCTGGCATCAGCGGTGAGCACGGTCGTGCCGAGCTGGAACATCGAGAAATCGGCATCATCGACTAGGTCGATGCGGATCCCCTCGGTGGTGTCGATCATCCGTACCTGCTTGGCCAGTCGGGCGATTTTCGGATCGGTGCGCAGCTTCGCCGATAGCCGTTGCTGCATCGCCTGCATCCGCTTGATCCGCTCGGCCCCTTCCTTGGGCCCGCCGGTTGTGTCGCGCGGGATGGTCATCGCCTTGGTTCCGGTCTGGCCGGCCCGGTTGGGATAGTTGTCGACATCGGTGATCGAGTTGCCGCCGAGCAGCCCGTTCGATCCGGCACTGCCCTCGCGCATTTTGACCAGCGTGGGCGTGAAGTAGTCGGCGATGCCCTTGCGCTGCTTCTCGGTGGTCGCGCCAAGCAGCCACAGTAGCAGGAAGAAGGCCATCATCGCGGTGACAAAGTCGGCATAGGCGACCTTCCACGCGCCGCCGTGATGTCCACCGGCAACCACGGTGACCTTCTTGACGATGATCGGCGGCAGGGGCTCGTTCTTGCCCTTTTTTGCCGGTGCGCTGGCCATGGCCTAGCGCCCGCGCAGGGCGTCGAGCAGTTCCGACAGGCCGGGGCGGAAATCGTGGCCCAGACCCGAGCGCGCGCTTTCGACCACCAGCGGCTGGGGCCAGCCGTGCAGGGAGGCGATGAGCAGCTGGCCTCTGCGGAAGGCACGCTGCGCCTGGAACTGGGCCGCGAACCCGGCGCCGAGGAACTGGCCGCCGCGCTTGGCATCGGGGCAGAGGAACTGGCACAGCTGCGCAGCAATGCCGCACCGCTGCAGTTCGAACCGATCGATGAGGCCTATAGCGACAGCGACATTGCCTTTGCCGACGAGCGGCCCGACAGCTTTACCCTGCTGGCCGATGCCGAACTGCGCGCACACCTGGCGGCCGCGATTGCCGAATTGCCCGAGCGGCTGCAAATAATCATGCAGCTCTATTTCGTCGAAGAGTTCAACCTGACCGAGATTGCCGCAGCGCTACAAGTTTCCGTACCAAGGATCCACCAACTCAAGGCCCAGGCGCTCGAGCGGTTGCGCGCGGCGCTGGGTGATTTTGTCATGCTGTTACCGTGAAATAAGATCGACGTAATTTTGTAACAATCCTATTGCTTGCAGGATTTTTGGATCTCGCTGAATGTATAAAAACAGTGCACAAGTGTGAATAGACGCAAATGTGCAACATTATTCATCGAGCAAATTTGTTCCGACATATTCAAAAAAATGTGCTATGGATGAAATCACAGTCCGAAAATCACGGCAAGTGGGCAACAGGGAACTGATCGAAACAACGGTCGACCCGCCACTTGATTGGAGCAAAGTCATGGCAAGATATCGAATTTTTCCCGCCTCTCCCGCCCTGACGCACCGGGAAATCGCCGCGGACAGCGCTGCCAATGTCATGGCGATTGTCGGGCGACTCGATTGCCGCGAAGCCGATGTGCTCGACGGTAACGACTACAGCTTTTCGCTGCGGCTGGAAGAAAGCGGCACCTGGTGCATCTTTCACCGCGCCGAGGTCCAATTGCTGGCCTGCGCCTGACGCGCCGCCACGCCTATCGCTGCCCTAAGCCTTGACCCTGAACGAGCCACGCTGTTAATCGCCTGATTAAAGGTGCGGAGAACAGGGTGATGAGCGGCAGACTCGAAGGGCGGATTGCACTAATTACCGGGGCGTCGTCCGGCTTCGGCGCGCATTTCGCGCGGCTTCTGGTGAACGAAGGCGCGCGCGTCGTGATCGGCGCGCGCCGGACTGACCGGATCGCCGCACTCGCGGCCGAACTTGGTGCGAGCGTGCATGCCGTGGCCATGGACGTCACCGACGAAGCGTCGATCATTGCCGCCTATGACGCGGCAGAGGAGCGGTTCGGAACGGTTGACTCGGTCATCGCCAATGCCGGTATCGCTGTGGCGGGACGCTCGGTCGATCTTCCGCTGGCCGATATCGCCAGCGTGGTGAACACCAATTTCGTCGGGCTCTACCTGACGGCGCGCGAGGGCGCGCGGCGGATGATCGCTGCCGGGTTCAAGGCCCACGGGCGCGGGCGGGTGGTGTTGATCGGCTCGATCACGGCCGAAATGACCGGGCAGGGCGATTCCGCTTATGCCGCCACCAAGGCCGGCGTAGCGCATTTGGGGCGGCAATTCGCGCGCGAGTGGGTCCGTCAGGGGATCAACGTCAACACGATCCAGCCTGGCTATATCCAGACCGAAGTGGCCGGTGACTGGTTCCAGACCGAAGGTGGCAAGGCGCAGATCGCAGCGTTCCATCGCAAGCGGATGTGCCCGATCGAAGCACTGGACGAACCGCTGCTGCTGTTCACGTCCGATGCCTCGGCGCATATCACCGGCTCCACGTTGACCGTTGACGACGGACAGGTGCTGTGATGGCGGTGTCTGACAGCACCCCGGTCATCATCGGTGTCGGGCAGGTGTCCGAGCGGGTCGGCGAGGCCGATTACGCCGAGCGTAGCCCGATGGATCTGGCGGGCGATGCCTTGAAGGCGGCGTTTGCCGATGCGCAGGCCAAGCGCAAGCTTGGACTTGCGCTGGACACGATTGCGGCGATCCGCCAGTTCGAGATTTCGGCAACGCGTTATTCCGCGCCGTTCGGCAATTCGAACAACACTCCGCGCTCGATCGCCAGGCGCGCCGGGGCCAATCCTGCCCGCGCGATCCTGGAAGTTGTCGGCGGGCAGGGGCCGCAGCGGCTGGTCGGCGAACTGGCGGCAGAGATCGCGGCGGGCCGTTCGAACATGGCGGCGATTGTCGGATCGGAAGCGATTTCGACAATGCGCGCATTGCTGGCGCGCGGCGAGAAGCGTGACTGGTCGGAACGGCGGCGCGGCACGCTGGAGGACCGCGGCACCGGCTATGACGGCGTGCTTGACAAGACGGCGCTGCGCCACGGCGTGGCTGCGCCGATCGCGGCCTACCCGCTGGCCGAGAATGTCCGGCGCGAGCGGCTGGGCCTGTCACTGAATGACTATCGCACCGAGATCGGCAAGCTGTTTGCGCCATTCACCGAGGTCGCCGCGCGCAATCCGCACAGCGCCGCGCCGACGATGCGCAGCGTGGAGGAACTGGCGACGCTGACCGAGCGCAACCGCCTGGTCGCCGAACCTTATGGCCGGCTGGTCGTGGCGCGCGATCAGGTCAACCAGGGCGCGGCGATCGTGCTGGCCAGCGTGGCCGAAGCACGGCGGCTCGGCGTGCCCGAGGACCGCTGGGTCTACATCCACGGCGTGGCCGATTGCGCCGAACCATCGATGCTGTCGCGCGCCGACCTGGAGAAGAGTCCGGCTGCCGTTGCTGCAATCTCAACTGCGCTTGAGGTTGCGGCATGCGACTGGGAAAAGCTAAGCCATATCGACTTTTATTCTTGCTTTGCGATCCCGGTTTTCAACTTGCTTGACGCCTTCGGTCTCGACCGCGAAGACCCGCGCGGCTGGACCTTGACCGGGGGGCTACCGTTCTTTGGCGGTGCCGGGAACAACTATTCTTCGCATGCCATTGCCGAGGCTGTTATGCGCTGTCGCGCCGCGCCTGGCAGCATCGCACTGGTCGGCGCCAACGGCGGCAACATGAGCAAATATGCGGCCGCGGTCTATTCCACCACGCCGGCGCAATGGTCAGAAAGTCGCTGGAAAAGCCTGCCCAAGATCAAGCCGGCCTTGACCGTGCTCGACAGCTACGACGGCGAGGCCGTGGCCGAGAGCTTCACCATCCAGCCGACCAAACAGGGCGAAGTCGCGACGCTGGTCGCGCGGGTCGGGGACTCGCGTGTGCTGGGCAACTCCAGCGATCCCGGCGTCATCGCCGCGCTGCGGCAAGGACCGGTCACCGGCCGCACCGCGCGGATCGAAAGCGACTTCGACGGCACCAATCGCTTCTGGTTTACCTGACCAGATCCGTCAGTGTTCCCACACTCAGCACTTGCGGCAATTGCTGCGGTGCGCCGCCTTCGGCTGGATACCACATATACAGCGGCACACCGGCCGCACCCTGCGTCGCCAGATAGCGGGTGATCGCAGGATCGCGCCGGGTCCAGTCGCCGCGCAGCACCACCACCCCTGCCTTTGTGAAGGCGGCCCGCGTCTCTTCGCGCTCGATCGCGGCGGCTTCGTTGACTTTGCAGGTCAGGCACCAGTCGGCGGTGAAGTAGAGGAACACCGGTTTGCCCTGCTCGCGCGCCTGGGCCAGTGCAGCTTCGCTGTAGGGCTGGCTGGACAGGATGCCCTGGGCTTCGCCAGCAGGAGCGCGGACCATGCCAGGCAGGCCAAGCGCGGCAAAGCCAAGCACTATTGCGACAACCAGCCACCAGCGCGCCCCTGCGCCAAGGCCGTGGCGCTGGCGCCGCCCGAGCAGCACCAGCGCCGCCAGCACGATCAGCGCGGTCAGAACGGCGGCAAGTGCAAAGGCGTTGCCGGCCACACGGCTGGCCAGCCAGACCAGCGCCAGTGCGGTCAGTCCCATCGGAACTGCCATCGCTTTGCGGAATCGCTCCATCCACGCCCCCGGGCGCGGCAAGGCGCGGCGCAGCACAGGGATGAAGGCCAGAGCCAGGAAGGGCAAGGCAAGGCCAAGACCCAGCGCAGCAAAGAGCGCAAGGGCTTGCGGCACAGGCAGAAGCAGCGCTGCCCCCATCGCCGCAGCCATGAACGGGCCGGTGCACGGCGTGGCAACGAAGGCGGCAAGCAGGCCGGTTGCGAAGGCCCCTTGGGGTGATCCGGACCGGGCAAATCCCGGTACGGCGAATTCGAACAGACCGGCCAGATTGGCCGTGATCGTCACGGCAACCAGCAATAGCGCCGCGACCACCAGCGGTTCCTGCAACTGGAACGCCCAGCCGACCTGCTCACCCGCGGCGCGCAAGGCGAGCAGCAGCACCCCCAGCGCCACGCAGGCCAGCACTACCCCTGCCGAATAGGCCAGCCCTTCGCTGCGGGCCTGGGCCGCGCTTTCGCCTGAGCGGACCAGGCTGAGCGCCTTGAGGCTGAGGATCGGGAAAACACAGGGCATCACGTTGAGCAGCAAGCCGCCAAGCAGGGCAGACAGCAGCAGGCTCCACAGCGGCGCCCCCGGCGCGCCGGCTTGCAGTGGCATGCCTCCGCTCGGAACATGTCCCGGGCTCGCCGTGATCGCCAGGCCGTCGCCCTGCGGGTTCATTCGCAAGACCGCGTTGATTGTGGTCGGAACCAATGGATCGAACTTGGCGCGGGGCAGTTCGATCAGCAGCAGGTCGCCCGCCCGGGAAAAAGTCTGCACCGCGGCATAGTCCACGCTGCGCTCGGTCGCGACGAACACGTGCGGATCGTCCAGTCTGACGCTCTGCGGCAGCGGGATGGCAAGGCGCAACCGGTCACTGCCAAGGGCAAACCGCGCCGGGCTGCCCAGCGGGGCCGGCTGCGCCGCGCGCCAGGCATCGAACCGCGGATCGCGCACGCCGGTTGCGCCGACTGTTACCGTGGTGGCCAGATCGCCGCTTTCGGGGACGCAGATCTTGTCGGTGCAGGCCAGCCAGCGGGCCTTGCCCTTGATCGGCAGCACCGTTCCGGGCCGCGCCGCTGCCGGAACAGTCAGATCCACCAGCACGGCATAGTCGTGTTCGAACACGTGGTTCATCAGCCCGGCGATCAGCAGCGTGTCGGGCACCGGATAGCGCAGCGCCCCGGCTTTGACGCCCGGTGGCAGGGACCAGTCGATTTCCATGCCAAGCCCGGCATCGCCCGGGTTCGCCCAATAGCCATGCCAGCCAGGTTCGGGCCGCATCAGCACGGCGATGGTCACGCTTTTGCCCGGCTCGACCGCGGATTCGGCAACGACTTCCGCGGCGATGTGATTGGGCGCGGCGCGGGCAATTGCCGGAGCCGATGCCAGCATCCCCGAAAGTGCCCAGAGCAGGGCCAGGACAAGGCAAAATTTGCCCTGCGCCCGCTTGCGGGACCGATGGGCGGGGGGCATAAGAGCGATCATCTAAGCCACGCCTATTGCCCACCCCTGGCCCATCCCGCAAGCGGGAGGGCGACGAGGACCGCACTTTCCATGCATCCCTTCTTCAAGCGCCACTTCGCCGCCCCCGTTGTCCTTGCCCTGATGGCCGCTTTGGCGGCCTGTGCGTCTGGCAGCGATTCCCCGCGCAGTGTGGGCATGGATCCGGCTCCCAAGGGGCCGCCCAAGCTGATCGTGGCGATCTCGGTCGATCAATTCTCTGCCGATCTGTTCGCGCAGTACCGGCCCCGTTTCACCGGCGGCCTGGCGCGGCTGGAGCAAGGCGCGGTTTTCCCCTCTGGCTTTCAGTCGCACGCCGCGACCGAAACCTGTCCCGGACACTCCACCTTGCTGACCGGCGTCCACCCGGCGCGCAGCGGGATTATCGCCAACAACTGGTTCGATCTTTCGACCCCCCGCGCCGAAAAGAAGATCTATTGCGCCGAAGATGAAAGCGACCCGGCCAGCAGCAGCCGCGAGCCGGTGGTTTCCGCCGTGCACCTCAAGGTTCCGACCCTTGGCGACCTGATGAAGGCGGCGAATCCCGCATCGCGCAACGTCGCCGTCTCGGCCAAGGACCGCGCCGTGATGATGATGGGCGGGCACAAGATCGACGCGGCCTATTGGTACCTGAAGGGCCAGTTCGTCACTTTGAAGGGCCGGGATATTTCCCCGGCCGCGGTTGCCCAGAACGCCGAACTGGCCGCGCTGATCAAGAAGGGCGCACCGGCGCTGGCGGCACCCGCCTGGTGCGCAGCCGCCGACCGCGCCGTGCCGGTGGGCAAGGGCCAAGTCGGCACCGGGCGCTTCGCGCTCGAGGCCGGAAAGCCCGATTCGCTGCGGATTTCGCCGCGCATGGATGCAGCCACGGTCGCGCTGGCGAACCGCCTGGTCGATGAACTTGACCTGGGCAAGGGCGCGGCGGCCGATGTGCTGTCGGTCAGCCTGTCGGCCACCGACTATGTCGGTCACGCGACCGGCACCGAAGGCATGGAAATGTGCATCCAGATGGCCGCGCTCGATCAGGCGATCGGTCAATTGCTGACCCATCTCGACGCCCGCGGGATCGACTATGCGGTGGTGCTTAGTGCCGATCACGGCGGGCTCGACATGCCCGAGCGCCAGCGCGAACAGGCGCTGCCCCGCGCCGTCCGTGCTGACGTCAACCTCTCGCCCCAGGCACTAGGCAAGGCGATTTCGGCGCGCACCGGGATTACGGCCGGCGACGGGCCGCTGCTCTATGCCGACGGACCGTTCGGCGATTTTTATGTCAGTCGCTCTGTGTCACCGGCGCAAAAGGGGCAGGTCGTCCAGGCGCTGGTCTCCCTTGCCCGCTCACACCCCCAGGTTGCCGCTGCCTTCACGGCGGAGGAGCTGGCGAAGACCCCGCCACCTTCGGGCAATCCGCAGGACTGGTCGCTGAAGGACCGGGCTCGCGCCTCGTTCGATCCGAACCGTTCGGGTGACGTGGTGATCCTGCTCGACCGTGCCGTCACTCCGATCCCGGAAGCTATTCCGGGGATGTATGTCGCCACCCACGGCAGCGCGTTCGACTATGACCGGCGGGTGCCGATGCTGTTCTGGCGGCGCGGTCTGCGCGGCTTCGAACAGCCGGCTCCGGTCGAAACCGTCGACATCGCTCCCAGCCTGGCCGCGCTTATCGGCCTGGCCGTGCCCGAAGGGACATTTGACGGGCGCTGCCTCGATCTGGATGGTGGCAGCGGCAACACCTGCGAGGCGCTGAAGTGAACGATACGCGCGATCTGATCATTCTGGGCGGCGGCCTCGTCGGGATGACCCTGGCGCTGGCGGCGGCACGGCAAGGGATCAGCAGCCACGTGGTCGACAAGGCCACGCCCCAACAGCTTACGGCGGAGGGCATGGATGCCCGCGCCTCGGCCATTTCCACGGCGAGCTGGAACCTGCTGTGCAACATCGGCCTGCACGAGCGGCTGGAGCCCTTGGGATGCCCGATCGAAGCGATTGCCGTTACCGACGGGATGAAGCCGGGGCGGATCGATTTCCAGCCGAAGCCCGATGAAGGTACGCTGGGCCGGATGTTCGCCAACCGCGACATCCGCATCGCGCTGTTCGAAGCGGCCCGGGCCGAACCGCTGATCGCCTGGCACAGCGGCAGCGAACCGGTCACGCGTGAACGCGGCGTGCATGGTGTAGCGGTTACGCTGAACGACAGCCGCACACTGCACGGCAACCTGCTGATCGGTGCGGAAGGACGGCAGTCGCCGACCCGTGCCGAAGCTGGCCTGGTCTCAGCCAAATGGGATTACAGCCATCGCGCGATCGTCACCGCGATTACCCACGAAAAGCCGCATGACGGGGTGGCCTGGGAAGTGTTCTATCCGGCAGGGCCGCTGGCGCTGCTGCCGCTGCTTGATCTGCCCGATGGCCGCCACCGCAGCGCCGTGGTCTGGACCTTCGACGAGAAGGACGCGAACGGCGTGATGGCGCTGCCCGATGCGGTTTTCACCGGCGAAATGGCGCAACGCCTGAAGGGTATTTTTGGCGCGATCGAACTGATTGCGCCGCGAATGGGCTATCCGCTGAACTTCCACCATGCCGGGCGGATTGTCGAACATCGTCTGGCCCTGGTCGGCGATGCGGCGCACGGAATGCATCCGATCGCCGGGCAGGGGCTCAATCTGGGCCTGCGCGATGTCGGGGTGCTGGTTGAATGCCTGGCCGAAGGCATGCGGCTGGGGCTTGAGCCGGGTGACGCCCAGGTGCTGGCTCGTTACGAACGCTGGCGCAGCGTCGACAGCCTGACGGTCATGGCGACGACCGACGCGATCGTCCGGCTGTTCGGCTTGCCCGGCAAGCTGCCCAGTGCCGTTCGGCGCGTGGGCATGGCTGCCGTGCAGCGCAGCGGCTGGCTGAAGAAGTTTTTCATGGACGAAGCCCGCGGCATGTCGGGCGACCTACCGGCCTTGCTGCGCGCCTAGAAGCTGGCTTCAGGTACTGGCAGCGGATTGGGGCCGGCGGGGCTTGGTTGCTGGACGCTTTGTCCGCTGGCTGTCTTGAGCTTGTCGGGATCGAGCAGCGCAGTGGTTTCGATCAGATCAAGCGCCTTCTGCGCTCCGGCATAGCGCCGGGCAAGACCGATCCAGTCATTTGCCTGGGCTGCACCGGGCAGGCGCGCCACTTCATCGGCAGCGGCATCGACCTGGCCCGTCCGCAGCATCAGCCGCGCCCGGTCCAGCCGGCTTTGCGGATTCGCCGATGGGGCATCATCGTGGCGGACCACGAACAGGCCCGACAATTCGCGGCGCAAGCGCTGCCAGCCGCCTTCTTCCTTTGGCGCGTTGGTCAGTTCGGCAGTCATTGCATCAAGCTGTCCGGCAAGCTGATCAAGCGTGACCGGCTGGGCCGCCGCATTAATCACCGTCTGGACGGCAGCGGGCTGGGCCGCGGAAAAGCGCAGCTTGAGCTGGTCGGCAAGATAGCCGAGCGGCGCCCCGCGCTCGACCGCGCGGCGCGCGGCAAAGGCGATCAGCAGGCCTTCAGCGCGGGCGGCATTGCCTTCGGCGGCGGCGGCCTGAAGATCGAGCCGGGCCAGGCGTTGCTCCAACGTTGCGATCCGCTGGTCGGCAGCGCCGGCGGGCAGGGCGGGAGCTGCCGTTGGTACTGAAGAAGGTGCGGCACTGGGAGAAGGTATCAGCGGGGCGGGACTGGCGCTGGGGCTGGGATCAGCGGACATGATGGCGAATCCATCGTCCTTGATCGTCACCTTGCCGTCCCATAGCAGATAACCGACCAGCGCGGCACCGCCGGCGAAAGCGAGGATTGTTGTGGCCAGCATGGCGCGCAGTGACGGGCCGCGACGCGGCGCAAGGGCAGGCTTTGTCGAATAGTAGTCTTCAGGCATGCGGGTGTCCGGCAGTTTCTGTCAGTCGCGACCTTTGGGGCCGGGGTCTTGGCACATCTGCAGGGCCAAGGCCAGCAGGGCCTTGTCGTTGGGCAGGGTGGTCACGGCCACTTCACCCCAGCCTTCTCCGGCCGCGCTGGCGATGCGCTGGCTCAGCGCGATAAGCCGCAGCAACGATCGGCGGATGCCGTGCGTGACGCATTGCGCCGCGACGTGGCGTGCCGCTTCGGCTGAGTGCAGCGCGATCATCGCCGGCTGGCGTAGCAGGGCCACCAAGTCCGGCGGCATCGGCCGTGGTACGTTGGCATAGACCACGCGCTCCTCCATGCTCACACCGCGCGGCAGGTTCAGCGGCACCCGCTCATCCCCGGCAATCCGCAGCAGGCGGCGGTGGTCTGCGTGCAGTTCGGCAAGCAGGCCCTGCATTCCGCCGTTGCCGATGGCGGCGATGGCAAAGCCGGCGTCGCGCGCGGCATGGGCAGTAGTCTCGCCCACGGCATAGACCGGCAATTCGCGCAGCGGCGCAAGCGCTCTGCCGCCGTGACGAAACGCATTGCCGCTGCCGCCCAGGATGGCGTCGAACTGGCCGGGCAGGGGGGCTTCCCAGCTTTTCGCGACAATTTCGAACAAGGGAAAGCCATGTGCCTCAAGCCGGACGGCGCGCGCCGCGGCCAGGCTGGCAGCGCAGCCGGGCTCGGGGCGGATCACGACCAGTGGCACCATCGTTCAGCCTCCTTCGGGCCCGGCGAAATGAAGACGGATCGCGGCGGACGCGCGGTTCAGCAGGTCCGCAGCCAGCGCGGCGGGTGCCGCGTGATCATCAGCGGCAAAGCGCAAGGTACCCTCGACCCGGTCGCGTCCATCCGGACTGTAGAGCGCGGCGCGCATTGTCAGGTCGCTGCCGTGGCGCTGGGTCAGCACGGCAATCGGGCTGTGGCAATTGCCCCCCAGCGCTGCCAGCAATGCCCGCTCGGCCATGACCGCCTGATGACTGGCGCAATCGTCGATCGCGGCCAGTACGGCGCGGGTCGCGGCATCATCGCGCCGGCATTCGATCGCAATCGCACCTTGGCCCGGCGCGGGCAGCCAGATGACGGGATCAAGCGGCGTGCCAACTGCCGACTGTCCCAGCCGGTTGAGTCCGGCCATCGCCAGCAGGGTGGCATCGGCCTCACCCGCGGCAAGCTTCGCCAGCCGGGTCTGGACATTGCCGCGAAAGGTCACGACCTCGCAATCGGGGCGGGCGTGCAATGCCTGCGCGGCGCGGCGCGGGGCGCTGGTGCCGATCCGCGCGCCTGGCGGCAGGTCTGCCAGCGAGGCGGCCCCGACCAGCACGTCCCGCACGTCCTCGCGTGGGAGGACAGCGGCGATGACGATCTCTTCGGGCCGATGGGTTTCAACGTCCTTGAGTGAATGGACAGCAAAGTCGATCTGCCCGTCCAGCAGCCAGGCATCAAGCTCCTTGGTCCACAATGCCTTGCCGCCGATCTCGGCCAGCGGACGGTCCAGCACCTTGTCGCCGCTGGCGGTGACCGGGACGATTTCTACCTTTGTACCGGGATGTGCCGTGATCAGCCGGTCGCGGGCCTCCTGAGCTTGGGCCATGGCAAGCGGGGAGCGGCGGGTGCCAAGCTTTAGGGGACGGTCGGTCATGCCAGCTTGTGCTAGCCCGCAATGGCACTAAGGAAAAGACACCATGGGGCTGGTTTTAGGCATTGAATCGTCCTGCGACGAAACGGCGGCGGCGCTGGTCGACGGTGACCGGCGTATCATTGCCCAGCGCATCGCCTCGCAGGACGATGCGCACCGACCCTATGGCGGGGTTGTTCCAGAAATCGCGGCGCGCGCCCATTCCGAACGGTTGACCCCGCTGATCGCTGCGACTCTGGCCGATGCCGGCCTGGCCTTGCGCGATGTCGATGCCGTGGCGGCAACTGCCGGACCGGGCCTGATCGGCGGGGTGATGGTCGGCCTGGTCACGGCCAAGGCACTGGCCATGGCCGCCGACAAGCCGCTGATCGCGATCAATCACCTGGAAGGCCACGCGCTTTCCCCGCGGTTGGCCGATCCGACATTGCGTTTTCCCTATCTGCTGCTGCTGGTGTCGGGGGGGCATTGCCAGATCTTGCGGGTCGACGGGGTCGGACGCTATCGCCGCCTGGCCACGACGATCGACGATGCCCTGGGCGAGGCCTTCGACAAGACGGCAAAGATCCTGGGTCTGGGCTTTCCTGGGGGCCCGGCGGTGGAACGGATTGCCGCCACCGGCGATGCCGCGAAGTTGAAGCTGCCCCGCCCGCTGCTGGGCAGCGCCGAGCCGCATTTTTCTTTCGCCGGCCTGAAAAGCGCCGTGCTGCGGGCCCACGACGCCAATATCCATGCGCCTGCCGATATTGCCGCATCCTTCCAGCAGGCCGCGATCGATTGCGTGATCGATCGTACCCACCGCGCGCTGGCAGATGCTGATGGCGTAATGGCACTGGTCGTGGCCGGCGGCGTTGCCGCAAACCGTTCGGTGCGGGCGGCGCTTGAAGCGCTGGCGGCACAGCACGGCTTGCCTTTCGTCGCCCCGCCGCTGGCGCTGTGCACCGATAACGCCGCGATGATCGCCTGGGCCGGGATCGAGCGGCTGGCATTGCCCGGTTTCGTTCCCGATCCGCTCGACCTTGCGGCGCGTCCGCGCTGGCCGCTCGATCCCGCTGCGGCTCCGGTGCGCGGCGCTGGGGTCAAGGCATGACAGGCCGCACGATTGGCGTGATCGGAGCCGGGGCCTGGGGCACGGCGCTGGCGCAAAGTCTGGCCAGCGACGGCACGGATCTCGTGCTGTGGGCGCGCGAGGCGGAGCTGGTCGAAGAGATCAATGCGCAGCGCACCAACGGCCTGTTCCTGCCCGGCGCAATTCTTGCCCCGACCATTCGCGCGACCGCCACGCTCGCCGATCTGGCCGAGCTGCCGGTCCTGCTGGTGGTCACTCCGGCGCAACACTTGGCCCGCGTCCTGGCCGACCTGCCCCCCGGTCAGCGCGATCTGGTGCTCTGCGCCAAAGGGATCGAGGCCGGGACCGGGCGACTGATGGCCGACGTCGCGGCTCAGGCCGCACCTGGCGCGAAGATCGCAGTACTTTCGGGACCAACCTTCGCGCATGAAGTCGCCGCGGGCCTTCCAACCGCGGTGACCCTGGCCTGCAGCGACGGCGAAACCCAGTGGGCGCGCCTCGCCCCGGCAATTTCCCGACCCGCGCTGCGCCCGTACTATTCCGACGACGTCATCGGTGCCGAAATCGGCGGCGCGGTGAAGAACGTCCTCGCTATCGCCTGCGGGGTAGTCGAGGGGCTGAGGCTGGGGCAGAACGCTCGCGCTGCCCTGATCGCGCGTGGTTTCGCAGAAATGACCCGGTTTGGCCTGGCCCGCGGAGCGCAGGCGGAAACTTTGGCGGGTCTGTGCGGTTTGGGTGATCTCGTGCTGACCTGCTCTTCCACTTCAAGCCGCAACTTCTCGCTGGGCAAGGCGCTGGGCGAAGGGATGAGTGCAGCCGAAGCACTGGCCGGGAAGAATAGCGTGGCCGAAGGCGCGCATACCGCCCCCGTCCTCGATGCCCTCGCGCATCGCGAAGGCGTCGCCATGCCGATTGTCGCCGCAGTGTGCCGCCTGCTAAAAGGTGAGGCGCCGGCGCAGGCCGTGGTCGCGCAGCTGCTGTCGCGGCCGCTCAAGGCCGAAGGGGAGGCGGTTTGAGCGAGGATCCCACCGCCACCGAACGCCAGCAGCAGGACATCCAGGCGCTGGCAAAGGGCGGCCGGACCAACTTCCTCGGCTTTCTGCTGCGGCTGGCGGCGCGGCTGCCGTTCCTGTTCATCGCGGGACGGCTCTATGGCGCGGAATCGCTGGGGCGTTTTGCCCTGGCGCTGGTGGTGGTCGAACTTTCTGCGCAGTTGTGCACACTGGGGCAGAAGCGCGGGCTGGCGATGCGGCTCAGCCAGGAGCGCGAACATCCGGCCAATGCCGTCGCCGATGCCATGCTGCTGGGCGGATCGCTGGCCGCGCTGGTCAGCGTGGTCATTTACCTGTTCCCCGACGTCATGTTCAACGGCGCCTATACCCAGGCCGAACGGCTGGTCGTGCTGTCGATCGTGCCGCTGACACTGACCGAAATCGCACTGGCCGCACAGGCTTACCGGTTCGACATCGCCACCTCGGTCCGGGCCCGCGCACTGGTTGAGCCGTGGACCCTGTCGATCATGTCGGGGTTGCTGTTTTTCGTCTATCGCCAGGCCGGTCTGCTGATTGCCTACAACCTGTCGGTGATCGCGGCGTCTGTCACGGCGCTGTGGCCAATGGTCCGAACCTATGGTCTGCCGCATCAGTGGAAACCGCGGCCGCTGCAGATCGGTCAGCTGGCGATTGCCAACCTGCCGCTGGCAGCCGCCGATGCGATCGAATGGGGGACGCGGCGTTTCGACATCTACATCCTGGGCTTCTTCGCCGGCGACAAGGCGGTGGGCGTTTACTACGTCGCCCAGCAGATCGCCTCGCTCCCGCAGAAGCTCAAGACCAGCTTTGAACCGATCCTCGGGCCGGTGATTACCCGCAACCTCAAGGAAAACAACTACGCCGCGATCGCCAGCCAGGTCTGTCAGGTGGGCTTCTGGATCACTGCCGCGCAGGCCGGGGTGGCGCTGGCGCTGGGCATCCCGGGCGAGGGCGTAATGGGTCTGGTCGGGCCGCTGTTCGTTGGCGGCACCGGGGCGCTGTGCTTCCTGCTGGCCGCAGAAGTTTCGGCGGCGACCGCGGTGGTCAGCGAAGCGGTGCTGATCTATGTCGCGCGGCTGCAAAATCTGTGGGTTTCGCTGGCCACGCTGGCGCTGCAGGCGGCGGCGACGATCGGGCTGATCAAGCTGGTCGAGGCCTTCGGGCTGAACGACAATTTCAAGGCGGCGATGGCCGGCGCCGGTCTGATGGTCGCGCTGGCGATGGCCAGCTGGGTCAAGTCGCGACTGCTGGCGCGGATACTGCAGCAGTCGGTCAACAACTGGCGCTGGCCGCTGGTCTGGGCCGCTGCCCCGGCCGTGGTGATCGGCTGGCTCGCCACCGAATTTCTGCCCGAATGGGCCGAGCTGGGCTTTGGCATCCCGGCGATCCTCTTGGCTTATGGCTGGGTCATCTGGCACAAGGGCTTTGGCCCCGAAGACCGCGTGCTGTTCCGCCGCAATGTCGGGGCGTGACGAACAAGTGGAGAGCACACGATGCTTGAGGTGATCCAAGCCAACTGGATGGTTCTGGCCGCGGTCCTGGTTGCAGCGCTGCTGATTGCCTGGTGGCTGTTCGGCCGCGCGACAAGTGCGCCGGCGCGGCGCGACCACAAGCCCGACGTGCTCGACGAAGGCGTGGGTCCGGCCCAGCGAAACCAGGCGCTGATCGACGCGCCCCCGGCAGCGCAGATCATCACGCCGCTGCCCGGCGCAGGGATCCTTGGCGGGATCGGCGAGGCTGTTGCCGTCGGCGCGCAGGACGTGGTCGAGGAGGCAGCGGCAGCGCAGGCGGTAGAAGTTGACGACCTCTCGCGGATCAAGGGCCTGGGGCCGAAGCTTCAGGCACTGCTTCCGACGCTGGGCATTACCACTTTCGCCCAGATCGCAGCGCTGGATGAGGCAGACCTGGCGGCGCTGGACGGCAAGTTGGGACCGTTTGCCGGGCGTCCTGCAAAGGACAACTGGGTTGAGCAGGCGCGCTTTCTGGCCGCGGGTGATGTAGCGGGCTTTGAAAGGCGATTCGGGAAAGTGTGAGGGCCTGCTTGCCCAACCACTTTGTGTCGTAGTCATGCCGATCGGGCTCGATGCTGTGTCGACGGTTGCAATCCATTTGGCTTCGCGCTCGTCGTGTATCGAGCGGGTTGGCAACTCTTTGCACGTCAAGTTGGTCAGGTGGACTGCTTTGCGTTGATGCCCTAGACCGCCCGATGCTGCCGTGCCGCACGTTTTGATCCGCCAGAACAACCAACAGGAGCCCGCATTCGATGCCAGAGGTCATTCTCCATCAGTATGATACCTCGCCGTTTTCCGAGAAGGTGCGGATATGCCTGGGCGTCAAGGACCTTGCCTGGAGTGCGGTCGACCAACCGGTCATCATGCCAAAGCCCGATCTGGTGCCGCTCACCGGCGGATATCGCCGAATTCCGGTGATGCAGATCGGTGCCGATATCTATTGCGATAGCCAGCTGATCGTCCGTGAGCTTGAGCGGCGCTATCCGCAGGGACCGCTCTACCCGGCAGGTAGCGAAGGCCTGGCTGCCGCGGTTGAGCAGTGGAGCGACAAAGTGCTGTTCCCGTCGACCGTGATGGCGATTTTCGGTTCGATTGGCGACAGTGTCGATCCGGCATTCATCAAGGACCGGGAAGCCTTGAGCGACCAGCAATTCAATGTCGCGGGGATGAAGGCCATGGCGCCGTTTGCCATTGCCCAGATCAAAGCGCATGCCGCCCTGCTGGCGCAGCAATTTGCCGATGGCCGCGCGTTTCTTGCTGGTGCTGAGCCGTGCCTTGCCGATGCTGCGGCCTATTACAATTTCTGGTTCGTGCGCAATTTTGCGCCCGGTCTGTCGGACCGCTTCGACGACCTGGCCGGTTTTGACGCCTGGTATGACCGCGTCACAGCGATAGGGCACGGCAGGCGGGAAGCGCTGACCCCGGTAGAAGCGCTTGAAATAGCGGCGAGCGCGCAACCTCAGGAAGTGGACACGCTCCCTGCCGATGCCGAGTTGCAAGGCAAGACCATCAGCCTGGCAGCAACCGATTACGGCCGCGATCCGATCACCGGAACCTTCGCCGGCTCGACCCAGTATAGCCTGACTGTCGCCCGTAATGTGCCAGAATTGGGCTTGGTCAACGTCCACGTCCCGCGGCTGGGATATTCGATTGCGTCGCTCTAGAATTTGCATCGCAACGACAGAAAGACCTCGCAGTGTTACTTTTGCTCATTCGGCATTCTCGAATGCCCACACTGACGGCGAAGGGTTCTGCTGCAGCATTGAAATGCGCCACGGTTCCTTAATCCCGTAAGCAGATTGGCTTCTGCCTATGCGGGATCGCAAGGGCTGTTTGACAGTTCTCAGGCAATTGAACCGTAAGCGGCCTGCATCGAACCGCAGGGCAATTTCCCAAAGGTGGTGGGCGGCTGGGCTCTGTCCCCGCCACCGCAACGCTGCCGGACTTGCGCCAGTGCTTGGGCGGCTCCCTGTTCGCGCGGATCCACCGAAGCCACCTGCCGGGCATTAGGACGGTCTGCTCGAATCCGGCATGGAGCCGTTTGCCCGGCGGCAGTTGCAGTGCTAGGACGTATGTGTGAGCGCCTGTGATACCTGCGTCGTGCGCAATCGCGCAATTTGTTCCGCTCTCGATTCGGAAGAGCTGGCGGCGCTGAATGCGATCGGCCGCCGGCGCAATCTTGAAGCGGGTGAATCGCTGATGTGGGAGGGTGAGGATTCGGTCCTTGTCGCCAATGTCGTCGAAGGCGTGCTCAAGCTGTCGACGGGCACCGAGGACGGGCGCGAGCAGATTGTCGGCGTGGTCTATCCGTCGGACTTCATCGGCCGCCCCTTTGGATCGACCACTGGCCACGGGGTTACCGCGCTGACCGACGCGCGGGTCTGCGTCTTTTCGCGCCGCGATTTCGATGCTTTTGCCCGCCAGCATCCTGCCCTTGAACACAAGCTGCTGCAGCGCACCCTGGCGGAACTTGACCGAACCCGTAACTGGATGCTGCTGCTGGGGCGTAAATCCGCTGGCGAAAAGGTCGCCAGCTTCCTGATCGACATGTCGCAGCGACTGGTCCAGCCCGGCTGCGCCACCCCGGAGGGTGATGCCGTTCAGCGCTTTACACTGCCCTTTTCCCGCCAGCAGATCGCCGATGTCCTGGGCTTGACGATCGAGACGGTCAGTCGCCAGTTCACGCGGCTCAAGTCCGACGGAACGATCGACCTGCCCTCGCGCCGCGAGGTTATCATCGTCAACCGTCAGGCGCTTGCCGCCGAAGCCGGCTGACCGGCCCCGGCGGCGCTCCCCTCCAGGAACTAGAAGCGGTAGGCGACCCCGCCGCTGATCACCCAGGGATCAAGCTTGTGCTTTGATTCAAGCACGTTGACCCCGGCGACATAGAATTTCGCTGTGGTTGAAATCCAGTATTTCTTGGCGTCGAGGCTGATCCCGAAGCCGCTGTCGCCCAGGGGCACGTCGACCCCGGCCTGAACCACTGCGCCGACGTTCGAGCTCATGTCGACATCGTCGACATTGAATGGCGCACCGGCGACGGTGGCGCCGGGCTTGGCATCAAGCATGATGAACATGGCGGGGCCGGCACCAACATAGGGTTTGATGGCGCCAAGCGGCAGGTGATATTTCAGAGTCAGCGTCGCGGGGATCAGCAGCACGTCGTTAACCAGATTGGCGCCGGACAGTGTGCCGGTACCGTTGACATGGTGCTTGGTAGTGCAGCAGATCGTTTCGACCGAGACGTTCGGCGTAAAGAAGTACTCCACTGCCAGAGTCGGGACGATGTTGTCGCTGACCACGGTGTCGGCACCGACGGTCAGGTCAAGAGGATCGTTATTCACTGCGGTGACCTTGCCATCAGGCAGCACGCCGGTGGCCAGCAGCTTGATCTGCAGCTTGCCGTCCTTGTCGCCGGCCTGCGCGGGCGTGGCGATCAGCGTTGCAGCGGCCAGGGCGGCCGCGATCGTCAGCGTTTTCATGGGTTCCCTCATCGTGCGCTGCAGTGGTCGCACCGTGCGGCCCAGGTATTTGCAGCGTCGCCATCGTGTCTTCCGCGTTTTGCAGTTGCGAACATTGATCACGCGCAAAATTGCGGATTTTTTGGCCTGGCATGCTGCAATGCGGCCGAATTGATCGACATCAATGTCGCCGTCCGTCCCGCCGTCCAGAAGGTGCCCGATCGGCAGGACTCTGCCTGCCGGTGTAACCCGAGCACGAGGGGTAGGGGCTGATGGAATCCTTGGTTGGACGCGCTGGCTTATGGCTGGTGGCGCTCTTCACCGCCGTTATCTTTTTTGCGAACGCAGTCGACACTGGGTTTGCAATTCATATGGCGATCTTTGCCCTGGCGGCGCTGGCAGGCCTGGTCCTGGCGCTGACCAAAAGCGATTACCTGTCGCTGGCGACAGGGGTCAAACTGGCCGCGGATACGTCCCGCTACGATGACGATCTGGTCCGCGCCGGGGTGATCCTGACCACCTTCTGGGGCTGCGTCGGCTTTCTGGCCGGGCTGTACATCGCCTTGCAGCTGGCCTTCCCGGTGCTCAACCTGGGGATCGAGTACACCACCTTCGGACGGCTGCGGCCGCTCCACACCTCGGCGGTGATTTTCGCTTTTGGCGGCACCGCGCTGATTTCGACCAGCTTCTACATCGTCCAGCGCACCTGCCGCACCCGTCTGGCACTGCCCGGACTGGCCCGCTTCGTGTTCTGGGGTTACCAGCTGTTCATCGTCCTGGCGGCGACCGGCTACCTGATGGGAATCACCCAGGGCAAGGAATATGCCGAGCCGGAATGGTACGTCGACCTGTGGCTGACCGTGGTCTGGGTGGCCTATCTTGCGGTCTTCGTCGCCACGCTGATGCAGCGGCGCGAACCGCACATCTATGTCGCCAACTGGTTCTATCTGTCATTCATCATCACCGTGGCGCTGCTCCACCTGGTCAACAATGCGAACCTGCCGATCTCGATCTTCGGCAGCCGCAGCTATCCGCTGTGGGCCGGGGTCCAGGGCGCGCTGGTGCAGTGGTGGTACGGCCACAACGCGGTCGGCTTTTTCCTGACCGCCGGCTTCCTGGCGATGATGTACTACTTCGTGCCCAAGCAGGCCGAACGCCCGATCTTCAGCTATCGGTTGTCGATCATCCACTTCTGGTCGCTGATCTTCCTCTACATCTGGGCCGGGCCGCACCACCTGCATTACACCGCGCTGCCCGACTGGGCGCAGACCCTGGGCATGGTGTTCTCGCTGATGCTGTGGATGCCCAGCTGGGGCGGTATGATCAACGGCCTGATGACCCTGAACGGTGCCTGGGACAAGGTCCGCACCGATCCGATCATCCGCCTGATGGTGTTCAGCCTGGCGTTCTACGGGATGAGCACCTTCGAAGGGCCGGTGATGTCGATCAAGTCGGTCAACAGCCTGTCGCACTATACCGACTGGACCATCGGCCACGTCCATTCCGGCGCGCTGGGCTGGAACGGGATGATCACCTTCGCCGCGATCTATTACCTCGCGCCGCGCCTGTGGAACCGTGAGCGGATGTATTCGCTGCGGATGATCAACTGGCACTTCTGGCTCGCGACCATCGGCATCGTCTTCTACGCCTCGTCGATGTGGGTGGCGGGAATCACCCAGGGGCTGATGTGGCGCGAATACGGCGCCGACGGCTATCTGGTGAACAGCTTTGCCGAGACCGTCGCGGCGCTGCACCCGATGTTCCTGCTGCGTGCCTTCGGCGGGGTGCTTTACCTATCGGGTGCGCTGATCATGGCCTTCAACGTCTGGCAGACCATCGCCGGCAAGCAGCGCCAGGAAGAACCCCTGCGCCAGCCCGCCTATGACCCTGCTGCCGACCGCCCGCTGCCCGCCGCCGCCGTTCCGGCCGAATGAGGGATCCCAGACAATGACTTCCGAAACCACCATTCCCCACGCCGGCAAGGAACCCTGGGCCCGGCACAAGAAACTGGAACGCAACGTCGCGCTGCTGGGCATTGGCGCCTTCTTCGCGGTGATCGTCGGCGGCGTGGTCGAGATCGCCCCGCTGTTCTGGATCGACAACACGATTGAAAAGGTCGACGGCGTGCGCCCCTATACCCCGCTGGAGCAGGCCGGGCGCGACATCTACATCCGCGAAGGCTGCTATACCTGCCACAGCCAGATGATCCGCCCGTTCCGCGACGAGGTCGAACGCTATGGCCATTACAGTCTGGCGGCGGAATCGATGTACGATCATCCGTTCCAGTGGGGCTCGAAGCGGACCGGGCCGGACCTGGCCCGGGTCGGCGGCAAGTATTCCGACGAATGGCACGTCCAGCACCTCAGGGATCCGCGTTCGGTGGTGCCGGAATCGGTCATGCCGCCCTATGCCTTCCTGGCCGCAAATGACCTTGATAGCGGGGACATGAAGGCCGAACTGACGGCGCTGTACCGGGTCGGCGTGCCCTATTCGAAGACCGACGTCGAAAAGGCCAACGAAGACCTGAAGAACCAGGCCGATCCCGCTGCCGACAACGCCGATCTGGTCAAGCGCTATCCCAAGGCCCAGGCCCGCGATTTCGACGGCGATCCCGCCCGCCTGACCGAGATGGACGCGCTGATCGCCTATCTGCAGGTGCTGGGCACCATGGTCGACGTCAACGGTGCCAAGGCGCAGGAAGTGCTGAACAAGGAGAAGGGCCGGTGAACGGGACTTCGACTTACGACGCGCTGCGGCATTTTGCCGACAGCTGGGGCCTGGCGGCGATGATGGTCGTCTTCGTGGTGCTGGTCGCCTGGCCGTTCCGGCCCGGTGCGAAGCGAATCAACGACCAGGCCGCGAACATGATCTTCAGGGGTGACGACGATGGCGAATAAGAAGATCGACGACGCGACCGGGATCGAAACGGTCGGTCACGAATGGGACGGGATCGAGGAACTCAACAACCCCCTGCCGCGCTGGTGGGTGATCGTGTTCGCGCTGACCGTGGTGTTCTCGCTGGGCTATGTCGTGGTCTATCCCGCGATCCCGCTGGCCAATGCCGGCACGCAGGGGATCTGGGGCTGGACCAGCCGCGGCCAGCTGGATGCCGAGATGGCGGCCGCCAAGGCCTCGCGCGCCGCCAGTGATGCACAGATTGCCGCACTGCCGCTGGACCAGATCGCCGCCAACAAGGACCTGCTGGGCAAGGCGCTGGCCGGCGGCCATGCCGCGTTCCAGCAGAACTGCGTCCAGTGCCACGGCACCGGGGCGGCGGGCAGCCTGGGCTATCCCAATCTCAACGACGACGACTGGTTGTGGGGCGGCAACCTGGCCGAAATCCACCAGACACTGCTGCACGGCATCCGTCAGCCCGGCGACGGTGAAACCCGCACCAGCCTGATGCCGTCCTTCGGCAAGGATGCGATCCTGACCCCGGCGCAGGTCGGCAATGTTGCCGACTATGTCCTGACCCTGTCGGGCTCGGGGCCGGTCAATAGTTCCAGCCAGGCCGGCGCTGCGCTGTTCGCGGCCAACTGCGTCGCGTGCCACGGCCCCGCGGGCAAGGGGATGCGCCAGTTCGGTGCGCCCAACCTGACCGACAAGATCTGGCTCTATGGCGGGTCCAAGACGCAGGTCGCTGCCAGCGTGACCAATGCCCATGCCGGGGTCATGCCGGCCTGGGGCGGGCGGCTCGATCCGGTGACGGTCAAGATGCTGGCGCTCTATGTCCACTCACTTGGCGGCGGCGAGGATTTCGCCGCGACGCCGGCTGCGCCTGCCGCAGCGGAAAGCGGAAATGCGCAACCCTGAACCGGTCCCGCCACGGACCAGCCTCTACGAAAAGCGCCAGGTCGTCTATCCCAAGGCGGTCGACGGCAAGTTCCGCCGGTTCAAGTGGCTGGTCATGGCGGTCACCCTGGCGATCTATTACGTGACGCCGTGGCTGCGCTGGGACCGGGGGCCTTATGCCCCGGACCAGGCGGTGCTGGTCGATATGGCCCACCGCCGCTTCTACATGTTCAGTATCGAGATCTGGCCGCAGGAATTCTACTTCGTCGCCGGCTTGCTGATCATGGCCGGGATCGGCCTGTTCCTTGTGACCAGCGCGGTCGGCCGGGCATGGTGCGGCTATGCCTGCCCGCAGACCGTCTGGACCGACCTGTTCCAGCACGTCGACCGGCTGATCGACGGCGATCGCAATGCGCAGATGCGGCTTGCCGCGGCGCCGTGGGGCCCGGCCAAGATCGCCCGGCGCGGTTTCAAGTGGACGATCTACCTGTTCATCAGCTTCTGGACCGGCGGCGCCTGGATCATGTATTTCGCCGATGCGCCGACATTGACCCGCGACTTCTGGAGCGGCTCGGCCGCCCCGGTCGCCTATGCCACGGTGGCGATCCTGACCGCGACAACCTTCGTGCTCGGCGGGTTCTTTCGCGAACAGATCTGCATCTACATGTGCCCGTGGCCGCGCATCCAGACTGCGATGCTCGATGAAAAGAGCTTGATCGTCACCTACAAGGACTGGCGCGGCGAACCGCGCGGCAGCGTCAAGCAAGCGCTCAAGAACCCCGGCGAAGTGGGCGATTGCATCGATTGCAACGGCTGCGTCAATGTCTGCCCGACCGGTTACGATATCCGCAATGGCCCGGACGTGCGTTGCATCACCTGCGCGTTGTGCATCGACGAATGCGACAAGGTCATGGCCCAGATCGGGCGGCCGCGCGGGCTGATCGATTATGCCACGCTGGAAGACTGCGCCAACGAACGCGCCGGGGGTCAGCCGCGGCCGATCATCAAGTCGCTGCTGCACGTCCGCACGCTGGTCTACCTGGGCGTGTGGGGTGCGCTCGGGGCCGGCCTGCTGTTCGCGCTCGGTACGCGCCAGCACATCGATATCGCGGTGCAGAAGGACCGCAACCCGCCGTTCATGCGGCTGTCGAGCGGCGAAATCCGCAACGCCTACACGGTCAAGCTGCGCAACATGGAATCGCGCCCGCGGCCGATGGAAGTGACGCTGAGCGGATTGCCCGGCGGGGTGATGTGGACTGACGATAGCGCACGCAGTAGTGCCGCGCGGGTCTTGCGCCGCACCGTCGATGCCGATCAGGTCAAGCCGCTGCGGATCTATGTTGTCGCCCCTGATGGCACCGCGCCGCAGCACTTCAGCTTCGCCTTGCGCGCGATCGACAAGGAAGGCGGCAGCGATGTCAGCGAAGTGCGCTTCGATGCACCGGAAGCCGAGCATGACAACGAAGGAGACGAGCATTGAAGGCGCTCACTACGGGGCCGTTCACGGGCCGCCACGCCGCCGCGCTGCTAGTTGCTTTCTTTGCGGTGGTGATCGCGGTCAATGTGATCATGGCCCGCGATGCGATCGGCACCTTTGGCGGCGTCGTCGTCGAAAACAGCTATGTCGCCAGTCAGGAATACAATGGTTGGCTGCGCGAAGCCGCGAAAGAGCGCGCGCTGGGCTGGTCGGCCAAGGCCTCGCGGCGTAGCGACGGGCGGCTGGTCGTCATGCTTGCCGGTGCTCCGAAGGATGCCGTGCTGAGCGGCGACGCCTGGCATCCGCTGGGCCGACTGCCCGATCGCACCCTCAGCTTTACCCGCCAGGCCGATGGTCGGTTCGTATCCGACCAGGTGCTCCCGGCCGGCCGCTGGATCGCGCGGTTCGAGGCCAGATCGGGCAGCCAGCGTTGGCGCGGTCAGCAGGACGTGCTGTGACCGCCGCCGTCCGTCAGGTGGATCGGGTCCAGACGGAGACGACCGTGCTGGTCGTCCCGGCGATGCACTGCGCCGGATGCATGGCCAAGGTCGAACGCGGATTGACCGCGCTTCCCGGTGTCACGGCGGCGCGGGTCAACCTGACCGCGCGGCAAGTGCGGGTCGAGCACACCGATGCCGTGACGACCCCGGTTCTTGTCGAGGCGCTAAGCGCAGCCGGATTTGCCAGCCAGCCGCGCGGCGAGGAACTGGCGCCGCCGCCATCGGCGGTGCGCCCGCTGCTGGCGCCGCTGGCCGTCGCCGGCTTCGCTTGCATGAACGTCATGCTGCTGTCGGTCAGCGTGTGGTCGGGGGCCGACGGGGCGACCCGCGACCTGTTCCACTGGCTGTCTGCGGCCATCGGCGTGCCCGCGATCGTCTTTGCCGGGCAACCGTTCTTCCGTTCGGCGTGGAGCGCGCTGAAGCGCGGCAGCACCAACATGGACGTGCCGATCTCGATCGGGGTGACTCTCGCGACCGGCCTCAGCCTGTACGAAACCGCACGGCGCGGCCCCGAAGCCTGGTTCGACGGCACGCTGATGCTGCTGCTGTTCCTGCTCGCCGGACGCGCTCTCGATGCCGCGATGCGCGACCGTGCCCGCGCCGGGGTCGATGCCTTGCTTCGCCAGGCGGCGCCCGGCGCGATGGTGGTGGCGCGCGATGGCAGCATGGCCTGGCTGGCGGCGCAGGACCTGGTCGCCGGCATGATCATGCGGATCGCCGCGGGCGAACGTTTGGCCGCTGACGGCGAAATCGTGCGCGGCGAAAGCCGTTTCGACCAGTCGCTGCTGACCGGGGAAAGCGCACCGGTCGACTCCGGTATCGGCGATGCCGTCCTCGCCGGGACGCTCAATCTCGAAAGTCCGGTCGATGTGCGGGTCAGCGCCGCCGGCCAGGGCACCACCCTGGCCGAAATCGCGCGGCTGATGGAGGCGGATGGGCAAAGCCGTTCGGCCTATGTGCGCGTGGCCGATCGCGCCTCGCGGCTTTATGCACCGGCGGTCCACACGCTTGCCGCGCTGACTTTCGCCGGCTGGTTGCTGGCCGGGGCCGGGATCCATCAGTCGCTGGTCTATGCCATCGCCGTGCTGATCATCACCTGCCCCTGTGCGCTCGGCCTCGCGGTCCCGGTGGCACAGGTAATTGCTTCGGGCGCGCTGATGCGGCGCGGGATCATGGTCAAGGACGGGTCGGCGCTGGAACGCATGGCCACGATCGACCGGGTGCTGCTCGACAAGACCGGCACGCTGACGCTGGGCCGGCCGCTGCCCGATCCGGTCGTGCTCGATGCGCTGCCAGCCGATGCAGCGGGGGTCGCTCTGGCGCTTGCCTCGCACAGCCGGCATCCGCTGTCGCGCGCCTTGTCCGAAGCGCTGGGCGGGCGTGGCTTGCCGCTGGCTGAACTTGAACAGGTGCGCGAAGAAGCCGGGCGCGGGGTTTCCGCGATGTGGCAGGGCAGGTCGGTCGCGCTGCACCGGCCCGAGGCGGCCAGCGGCGTTTCGACCGCACTTGATATCGCCGGACAAGCGACATGGCTGATTCCCTTTGCCGATCGCCTGCGCCCCGATGCCACGGCTGCTCTGGCCGATCTTGCCGCGATGGAACTGGATCCCGCGATCCTGTCAGGCGACAATGCCGGTGCCGTGGCTGAAGTCAGCCGCGCTACCGGTCTGGCCGGTCAGGCGGCGGCCAGTCCGCAGGCCAAGCAGGCGGCGATTGCCGCGCTGCAGGCGCAGGGTCACAGGGTGTTGATGGTTGGCGACGGTTTGAACGACGGCCCGGCACTGGCCGCGGCCGATGCCTCGATCGCGCCGGGAACGGCCAGCGATGTCGGCCGGCAGACCGCAGACATGGTGTTTCTTGGCGATGACCTGGCCGCAGTCCCCCGCGCGATCCGTGCGGCGCGGCGGACCATGGCGGTGGTGCGGCAGAACTTTGTCCTGGCAATCGGCTACAATGTCCTGGCGGTTCCGCTCGCCATGGCCGGATATGTCACCCCGCTGATCGCGGCGGCGGCCATGTCGTCCAGCTCGCTGATCGTCATCGGCAACTCGCTCCGGCTGGTTAGGGCCGCCCGGTGACCGGGGTCGCGCTCCTGCTGCCCTTGGCGCTGATCATGGGCCTGGTCGGTCTTGGCGCGTTCTTCTGGGCGCTGAAGCGCGGGCAGTTCGAGGATCTGGACGGTGCCGCCGCACGGATCCTGATCGACGATGAAGAAGGGGATGCGCATTGAAGCCCGGCAAGGTGCTGGCCCTGATTGCGCTGCTACCAGCGGCGCTGAACGTCACGGCAGCAAGCGCAGCGCCGATGATCGCACTGTGCACCGGGGATGGACAGGTCCATCTGGTCCCCTTGCCGGTCGGCAAGTCGCGCTTGCCCGGCGGCGACGATGGCGTTTGCTGCATGAAGGGCTGTCATTCGGGCACATCCCGCAAAAAAGGTTTGCGGGAAATTGAGCCGTCGCAATGAACTGCGACGTGATATTGGACCATAAGCACCGCATGTGGCCTTACTATCCCGATCTGCTGGCAACTCCGGTGCCGCGCTACACCAGCTTTCCGACCGCTGCGGAGTTTTCGCCTGCGGTCGGCCCGGCGGATGCCGATGCCGCGCTGCGCGGCGCGCACGGCGATGTCTCGCTCTACGTCCATATCCCGTTTTGCGAGAAGATCTGCTGGTACTGCGGCTGCAACACCGGCGCGGCCAACAAGACGCGGCGGTTGCAATCCTATCTCGATGCCTTGCACCGCGAGATCGCGCTGGTCGGGGTACGCCTGCCGGGCGATGCCGCGGTGCGCCGGGTGGCCTTCGGCGGCGGCAGTCCGAACGCGCTGTCGCCGACCGATTTCGTCCGCCTGCTCGATGCCCTGACGCTGCATTTCCCGCTCGACCGGCCCGAATGGTCAATCGAACTCGATCCGCGCACCCTTACCGACGAATGGGGCGAAGTGCTGGGCTGGATCGGGCTGCGCTATGCCAGCCTGGGGGTGCAGACCTTCGATCCCGCACTGCAGGCGGCAATCGGGCGGATCCAGCCTGATGCGGCGATCGCCGCGGCCACCGCCCTGCTGCGCCGCGCCGGGGTCAGTTCGCTCAATTTCGATCTGATGTACGGCCTGCCCGGCCAGACCCTCGACCAGCTTGAAGCCACACTTGAGCGGACCGTTACCCTGGGTGCCGACCGGATCGCCCTGTTCGGCTATGCCCATGTGCCCCATATGCTGCCGCGCCAGCGCCGCATCGATGCCAGCGCCTTGCCCGATCAGGCCGCGCGCTTTGCCATGGCCGATTTCGGCTACCGCTATCTGACCGCTGCCGGTTACGTCCCGGTCGGCTTCGATCACTTTGCCTTGCCGCACGATCCGATGGCCATGGCAGCGCTGGACGGAACCCTGCGCCGCAACTTCCAGGGATTCACCGACGACCGTGCCGTCAACCTGATCGGCTTGGGGGCATCGTCGATCAGCTGTTTCGAATACGTGCTGGTCCAGAACGAAAAGAACCCGGGCCGCTACCGGATGCTGATCTCGCAGGATCGTCTGCCCGCCGTTGGCGGCGTACAGCGCAGTGCCGATGACCGGACGCGCGGCGCAATCATCACCGCGCTGCTGTGCCACGGCAGTGCGGCCGTCGATTCCGCCTTGGCCAGTGAAGTCGAAGTCCGCTTGCGCCCGTTTATCGACCGGGGACTGGCCCAGCTGGATCGCGGCAGGTTGACCGTAGAGCCCGGCGGCTTGCCCTATGCCCGCACCATTGCGGCACTGTTCGATCCCTATCGCCAGCAATCGGCACGGCGCTTCAGCGCGGCCGTCTGACCCCATAAAAAGAGAGCGGCCTCCATTTGGAACGGCCGCCCGAGTTGGGGAGAATCAATCGCTCGGATCGAACGAGCAGGGCACCGCCCTGTTGAACGCACTCTGCGCGGCAGGCAGCGTGCTTGCCTTGATCGAGATCAAGCTGGGCTGTTGAAATTGCAGCACCGATTGCCCTGTGGGGCGACTGCGCTGTCCGGATTCGGCGCTATGCGTCGATAAGGTGCGCGCCCGCTGCGGGGACTTCGATCATTGTCTGCGGCGGCTCTCCTCGCGGAGTGCGATAGTCACGCGATACCTGCCGGGCAAGTTCGGCAATTGCGCTCTGGCGGCCCACGGCAATCACTGCGCCGCCGAACCCGCCGCCGGTCATTCGCGCGCCGCCCCGGCCCTGCAAGGCCGCGCCCATCTTTGCGGCGAGGGCGTCGATTTCCGGCGTGGTAATGGCGAAATCGTCGCGCATCGAAGCGTGGGAAGCCGCCATCAGATCGCCCAGCGTCGCCAGGTCGTCACGCTGCAAGGCCTCGGCAGCGGCCAGAGTTCGCGCGTTCTCGGTCACGACATGCCGCGCCCGGCGGAAGACGGTGTCGTCCAGAGCGCCGCGGTCCGCCTCAAGCCTTTCCAGATCGACATCGCGCAGCGCGGCATCGCTGAAATGGCGCGCGGCAATCTCGCACTGGCTGCGCCGGGTGTTGTATTCGCCGTCGACCAGGCCGCGACTGATGCCCGAATGGACGATCAGCACCGCGCAATCCTGCGGCATGGGCACGGCACGGCAGGCCAGGCTGCGGCAGTCGATCAGCACGGCATGGCCGGCCTCGGCACGGGCCGAGACCAGCTGGTCCATGATCCCGCAATTGCACCCGGCATAGTCATGCTCGGCCCGCTGTCCGGCCAGGGCCAGGGCCGTGCGATCGTGACCGGGATGGCCCGCCAATGCTGCCAGAGCCAGCCCCGTTGCCACTTCGAGCGAGGCCGAGGAGGACAGACCGGCACCTTGCGGAACCGCGCCGGTCACTGCCAGATCGGCACCGCCAAGAGCGATTCCCTGGGCGATCAGCGCCGCAGCGACACCGCGCGGATAATTGCTCCAGTCTCCTGGCGGCGCATGGGCGATCGGCGTTGCAATCGCGAAACTGGCGGTCTGGGCCAGATCCAGCGCGGCGATGTTGACCATGCCGTCGCTACGTGGCCGCGCGGCAACAATCGTGCCGACTCCGATCGCCATCGGCAGAACCCAGCCATCATTGTAGTCGGTGTGCTCGCCGATCAGGTTGACCCTGCCCGGAGCGGCAGCGAACATGCTGGGCGCCTGGCCAAAAGCCTGTTCGAACCCGGCGCGGACGCGGTCCTGCAGTGCCTTCATGGCGCTACCGCCCGCAGCCGCTGGGCGGCCTGTTCGGGGGTCAGGTCGCGCTGGGCCTCGGCCAGCATTTCGTATCCGACCATGAACTTGCGCACTTCGGCCGAGCGCAGCAGCGGCGGGTAGAAATGGGCGTGGAGCTGCCATTCGGGATGGTCCTCGCCATCGAAGGGTGCGCCGTGCCAGCCCATTGAATAGGGGAAGCTGACGTCGAACAGCGCGTCGTAGGCGCGGGTCACGCGGCCCACCGCTTCGGCCAGATCGCTGCGCTGGGCTGTATCCAGATCGGGCAGGCGCTGCACGGCAAAGCGCGGCAGCAGCAGCACTTCGAACGGCCATTTCGCCCAGTAGGGGACGATCCCCAGCCAGTCGCGCGTTTCGACCACGCAGCGCGGGCCGCCAGCCTCGCGCGCAGCCAGTTCCAGCAGCATCGGCTGGCCATGCTCCTGCAGCCAGGCCGTCTGGGTGTGGCACTCGGTTGCGGGCAATTGCGGGATCTGGTCGGTCGCCCAGATCTGCCCGTGGGGATGCGGGTTGGAACAACCCATCATCGCGCCCTTGTTCTCGAACACCTGGACCCAGCGCCAGCGCGCGCCAAGCTCAGCGGCCTGATCGCACCAGCCATCGACGACGGCGGCCAGCCCGGTCTGGTCGAGATCGGGCAAGGTCTTGGAATGGTCGGGCGAGAAGCACATCACCCGCGCTTCGCCGGTGGCGCGCGCCGTTCGGAACAGCGCATCGCCGCTCTCCGCCTGCTCCGGCACATCGGCCTGGAGCGCCGGGAAATCGTTGGCGAAGACATAGGGCCCGGCATAGTCGGGATTGCGCTCGCCCCCGACCCGCGCGTTGCCGGGGCATAGGTAGCACGCCGGATCGTGCGCGGGCTGCTCTACGCGGGGGGCATCGTCGCGCTCACCCAGCCACGGCCGCTGTGTGCGCTGGGGCGAAACGAGGATCCATTCATCGCCCAGCGGATCGAAACGGCGATGCGAATGGCGGTCTGGATCGAAGGTCATGGCACGTCCGGCGCTGGAGCGGTCGAAAGGCCGGTCGCAAGGACCGGCCATCAGCGCTTATTCGCCTGCAAAGCGCCAGGCAATGGTTCCAAGCCGGAACCATTGCCTGAATAGGTTTGCTATTGTCCGCGACCTCAGAACCGGGCCGAGGCTTCCACCCCGAACACCCGCCGCGCGCCCGGCGAGATGAACGATCCGCCGAACTCGATCGCCGGGATCACTTCGGCCAGATAGCGCCGGTCGAGCATGTTGTTGGCAAAGGCCGCGATCGAGAAGCGCTCGGTCTGGATCCCGGCGCGCAGGTTGAGCACGCCGAAGGCCTCGCGCTTGGCCTTGCAATAGCTGGCATCGCCGGTCGATGCGGGCAGGAAGCTGAGCGACGAGATCGGGATCAGCCCGGTGAACAGGGTCGGCCGGGTCTGACACTGCACCGAACTGAACCAGGTCGGGCCGGTGATGCGATAGTCGGCACGGACCAGCAGCTTGGTGCTGTCGCCGATCGGCGCGGCGATTTCCGTTCCCAGGTTGATCGTATAGTCGGCCGTGTAGGGAGACTTGTTGCCGACGGTATAGGGGCGCGCGCTGTTCTTCTTGATTTCGCTGTCGGTGACATTGCCCGAGGCGAAGAAGCGCCAGCCGTCGATCACCCGGACCCCGACATTGAGCTCGGCGCCCTTGATGTCGACCCTGTCGATGTTCGAAACCACCCGCAGCAGGCCGAAGCCGCCGACGAAGAATTCGAAGAACTGCATGTCGGTGACCTGGGTGTAATAACCGGCCAGATCGAAGGTAACCCGGTCATCGAGCAGGCTGCCCTTCATCCCCACTTCGAAGGCGCTCGACTTTTCCTTGCGGTACTGGTCGCTGATGTTGACCCCGGCGTTGATCGTGCCGGGGGTGACGCCATCGTTGAAATTCTGGTTAATCAGCGCCGAAGAGCCCTGATTGTTGAACCCGCCCGATTTGAACCCGATGCCCCAGTCGGCATAGAGGTTGAACCGGCTGGTCGGGTGCCAGCTGAGCGATACCTTGGGCTCAAGCTGGTTGAAGGTCTTGGCTTGCGGCAACAGCGGACCGAAGGCCTGGCCGGGATTGATCGGCCCGCCGGTGAACGGGTCGGTCGCGGTCGGGACCAGCGAGGCCGAGGTCCGGTGCTCGCTGTCATAACGCAGCGCCAGCCCCAGACTGACCTGGTCGGTCGGCTTCCAGTCGAGCGAACCGAAGGCCGCATAGACGTTGGTCTTGAACTTGTCCGCCAGCAGCAGCGAGGTCGGGTTGGTGGTGTTCGGGGCATTGTAGAGCTGCTTGATCACGCCCAGCCCTTCGTCGCCGCCCAGGCTGACCCCGACGGTACGGTCGATGTGCAGATAGTAAGCGCCCAGCTGCCAGCCGAGCGGCCCGTCGCCGGTCGAGGCGAGGCGCACTTCGCCGCTGTAATCGCGCTGGTTGCGGACCTGGTACTGGATCCCGTCGCAGGTCGTCGGGCTGTAGGGTCCGAAGGTCGATCCGGTCGTCGGTGCGAACAGGAAGGGTATCGGGGTCGGGCCGACGAAGCCGGGCTGGTTGACCGGGAATCCGGTGTTGGCCGCGGTCGTGGCGAAGCACGCGTCCACTGCCGGCTGTGCTGCCGGGTTGGCGGCGGAAATGTAGCGCCCGAAATCGGCGGAAGTGCCGTCGGCGACCAGATCCTGCTTGATGTCCGAATAGAGCGCCCAGGCGGTCAGCTTGACGCTGCCGAAGTCGTGCTCGAGCTTGGCCGAAACGTCGAAGCTGGTCTGGTCGTTCGTCGGGCGGACATTGCTGTAGAAATTGAATGGGTGTCGATTGACGTCTTCGTAGAAGGCCGGGTTGAACGGCGCGAAATTGGGCAGGGCGAAAGCGGCATTGAACGGCAGCGAAGCGCCGTGGAACTCGGCATAGCGGGCCTTGAGATCCACCGTGGTGTCGCTGTTCATGCCGAACATGACCCGGCCATCGACCGACCACGAGCGATGATCGTCAACCACGCTGCGGTTGTTCAGGAAGATGTTCTTGTAGAACCCATCGCTGCGCTCATAGCCGCCAGACAGGACGAAACCGGCGCCATCGCCGATCGGCCCGGCAATATGCGCAGCAGTGCTCCAGGTGTTGTGTTCGCCGTAAGAGCCCTTGATCCCGCCGGTCAGCGTCTCGGTCGGCTTGAGCGTCTGGATCACGATCGCCCCGGCGGCGGCGTTGCGGCCATAGATCGCGCCTTGCGGGCCCTTGAGGATTTCGACCTGCTGCAGCGTGCCCTGGTCCTGGTTGAGCTGGGCGGTGTTGGTCTTGAGGATTCCGTCGACGACCAGCGCGACCGAGCTTTCCGCGTCGCGCGCGCCGTTCATCCCGCGAATGTTGATCTGGGTGTCGCCGGCTTCGGCCGTGCCGGTGACGATGGTCACCCCGGGGGTCAGCTGGACGAAATCGTCTGCGGTGGTCGCCCCGGTGCGTTCCAGCGCGGCGGCGGTCAGCACCGCGACCGATGCGGGCACGTCCTGCAGGCGCTCGTTCTGGCGCCGCGCGGTGACGATGATCGCGCCTTCGTCTTCATCCGCCGTGGGAGCCGTTGCGGCGTCCTGGGCCAGGGCCGGGGTGGAAGCGAGTGCAAGACCGGCAATCGAGGCTGAAAGCAGCCAGTGGGTGACACGCATTGGAAGACTCCCTGTTTTGGCCGCCGCGAAAAAATCGTGCCCTCACAGCTATCGCGGCTTGCTAGGAGTGAAGCTTATTGTATACAAATGCACTTGGTCAAGCAGTTTGGGAGTTTTCATGTCGCGCGCCAGTGATCGCGCCTATGCCGGGATCCGCAGCATGATCCTGTCGGGCGAACTGCCCGCGGGATCGCAGCTGGGCGAGGAAGCCCTGGCCGAACGCTGCGGCGTGTCACGTACCCCGGTGCGCGATGCCCTCCGTCGGTTGGAAAGCGAGTTGCTGGTCAAGCGCAACGAAGCGCAACGCAGCTTCGTTGCCGACTGGTCGCTGGGCGATGTCGCCGACGCGTTCGAGCTGCGCGCGATGCTGGAAAGCCACGCTGCCCGCCGCGCGGCCGAGCGTATGGACGACGTCACGCTGCAGCAGCTTCGCCTCTGCAATCAGGCGATCCTGCGCGCGGTCCAGCAGGATCCGCCCGATGTGAACGGCTTTCTGGAGGCCAACCGCGACTTCCACGCGCTTATCCTTGAATCGGCGCAGTCGCGGCGCTTGGCTTCGCTGCTGGCGACACTGATTGAGCAGCCGGTGGTGTGGCGTACCGCGCACCAGTATGGCCGCGACGCGCTGCGTCGTTCGCACGGTGAGCATGAGGAATTGCTCGCGGCCTTCGCGCGGCGCGACGGCGCCTGGGCCGAAGCGGTGATGGCGGCGCATATCCGCCGCGCCTTCCACGCCTATGCCGATGCCCACCAGGGGCTGACGACCATCGACGCGGCACGTACGGCATGACGGCTTTGTATACAGATCGCATCGAAATGGTCGAAGTCGCACCACGCGACGGCTTGCAGAACGTGGCAGAGAGCGTGTCAACCCAGACCAAGCTGGGTCTGATCGAACGCGCCATCGCGGCGGGATCGCGGCGGATCGAGGTGACCAGCTTCGTCAACCCGCGCGCGGTGCCGCAGATGGCCGATGCCGAGGCGGTGTGCGAGGGCCTGCCCGAACGCGGCGACGTCACCTACATCGGCCTGGTGATGAACCTGCGCGGCGCCGAACGAGCGCTGGCAACGGGACGGATCGACCAGCTTGGCGCGGTGGCGGTGGCGACCGATACTTTCGCCATGGCCAACCAGGGCCAGACCAGCGACGGCTCGGTCGAAGCGAGCAAGGCGATTATCTCTGCTGCCCGCGCCGCCGGACGCACTGGCCAGGCGACCATCGCCGCCAGCTTCGGCTGTCCGTTCGAAGGCGAGGTATCCGAGGACCGGGTGGTCGCGATGGCGGTTGCGATTGCCGCGGCCGGCCCGGTCGAGATCGCGCTCGCTGACACCATCGGCGTCGGCAATCCGGCGCAGGTTGCGCGGCTGGTGGCGCGCGTGCGCGAAGCGATCGCCCCGCTGCCGGTGCGGGTCCATTTCCACAACACCCGCGGCACGGGTCTCGCCAATGTCTGGGCGGCAATCGGGGCGGGGGCCAGCGTGGTCGATGCTTCGATCGGCGGTCTGGGCGGCTGCCCCTTCGCTCCCGGCGCGGCGGGCAACGTCGCGACCGAGGACGTCACCTACATGCTGGAGCGCGCCGGGATCGCCACCGGGCTCGATCTGGCCGCATTGATCGAAACCAACCACTGGCTTGCCAGTGAAATGCAACGCACACTGCCCGGAATGGTCGCGCACACGCCGCCGTTTCCCAAGGTCGCTTAGGAGAACATAAGCATGGGTTATCGCCTTGGCGTCGATGTCGGCGGCACCTTTACCGATCTGTTGCTGCTCGATGGCAGCAGCGGCGCGTTCTGGCGGCACAAGACCCCGTCGACCCCGCACGACAGTTCCGAAGGGATCCTGACCGGGGTCACCGCGATCTGCGCCGCGGCGGGAATCGCGCCGAGTGCGATCGAGACCTTTCTCCACGGCACCACCGTGGCGACCAATGCCGTGCTCGAAGGCAAGGGCGCGCGGGTCGGGCTGGTGACGACCGAGGGTTATCGCCACATCATGCAGATCGCGCGCAGCTTCGTCCCCGGCGGGCTGGCGGCGTGGATCATCTGGCCCAAACCGACGCCGCTGGCGGCGCTGGAAGATACGGTTACGATCAAGGGCCGGATCAATTCGGACGGCAACGAAGTCCGCCCGCTCGATGAAAACGACGTGCGCGCCCAGCTCGGTCTCCTCAAGGCCCAGGGGGTAGAGGCGGTGACCGTCAGCCTGATCAACGCCTATGCCAGCGGCGCGCACGAAGCGCGGGTCGGCCAGGTCGCGGCCGAAGTGCTGCCCGGGGTGCCGGTCTCGCTCAGCCACGAAGTCCTGCCCGAAATGCAGGAGTACGAGCGCACGCTGACCACCGTCGCCAACGCCGCGGTGCGCCCGGTGGTTGGCAAGTACGTGTCCAACTTGCGCGCACGGCTGGCTGACGCGGGAATGGCCGGCAAGCTCTCCCTGCTGCGCAGCGACGGCGGGCTGATGAGCGCGCTCAAGGCCGAAGAGCACCCGGTCAGCATCCTGATGTCCGGCCCGGCAGGCGGTGTTACGGGTGCGCTGTGGGTCGGCAGGAACGCCGGCATCCGCAACATCCTGACGCTCGACGTCGGCGGGACCAGCACCGACGTGGCGCTGATCGAGAATCTCGAGCCGCGGCGCCAGCGCACCACCGAGGTCGGCCACCTGTCGGTCCGAGCATCGGCGCTTGACGTCAAGACGGTCGGCGCGGGGGGCGGCTCGATCGCCTATGTCCCCGACCTGACAAGGGCGCTGCGGGTGGGGCCGCAATCGGCCGGCGCGGTGCCGGGCCCAGTCGCCTATGGCAAGGGCGGCGAGGCGCCGACCGTTACCGATGCCAACGTGGTACTGGGCTACCTGCCCGAAAACCTGCTCGGCGGCAGTTTCAAGCTTGACCGTGAAGGCGCCAAGAAGGCGGTCCAGACCATCGCGGACGCGCTGGGGATCGATCTGATGGCGGCGGCGCGCGGGATCATCGACATCGTCAACGAGAACATGTTCGGCGCGCTGCGGATGATCTCGGTCCAGCAGGGCTATGACCCGCGCCACTTTGCACTGATGGGCTTTGGCGGGGCCGGGCCGCTCCACGTCAATGCGGTGGCGCGGCTGATGGGATCGTGGCCGGCGGTCAGCCCGGTCAGCCCCGGCGTGCTCTGCGCGCTGGGTGATGCGACTACGCGGATGCGAACCGAAACCGCGCGCAGCTTCTCGCGGCTGGCGACGCAGACCGGAGCGGAGGAGCTGATCGCCATCCTCGACGAGATGGCGGCGCAGACCCGCGCCGAGCTGGCTTCCGACGGGGTGCCTGAGAGCGAGATCACCAGCGAGTTCGAAGTCGATGTCCGCTATGCCGGGCAAGCCTTTGAAGTTCCCCTGACAATCACCGCCGACGTACTGCGCGCCGACGGGGTGGACGGCATCCTCAAGCGCTTCGACGAGGAGCACCACCGCCTGTTCACCTTCAACATGGACACCCCGCATGAAATCGTGAACCTGCGCGCGGTCGCGCTGGGCCGGGCGCTCGATCTGCCTGCGGCAGAGCTGCCCAAGGGCGATGGCAATCCGGCTGCCGCCAAGATGCGCGACCACACGCTGTGGATGGACGGGCGCGAGCAGGCGGCGGTGATCTATGACCGGTCGAAGCTGCGACAGGGCGATGTCATCCCCGGACCGGCGATCGTGGTCGAAATGGATTCGACCACGCTGATCGAAAGCGGCTGCATCGCCACGGTCGACGCGGTCGGCAACATCCTGATCAATCTGGCCTGAGGGGGAGACGAACACCATGCCCGCCACCATCGTCGAAACCAACCCGACTCCCTTTGCCAAGGTCGCGATCGATCCGGTCACGCTGGACATCATCGAGAACGCACTGCGCAACGCGCGGATCGAGATGGACGCCACCCTGGTCCGCACCGCGATGTCGCCCGGCATTCGCGAACAGGGCGATGCCTTTCCGCTGATTGCCGATCACACCGGCAAGATGATCGTCGGCCAGTTCGGCAGCTTCATCGGCGGCTTCCTGCAAAGCTTCAATGGCACGCTCGAAGACGGCGACATGATCTTCCTGTCCGATCCCTATTCCTGCGAAGGCGCGATCAGCCATTCCAACGACTGGCTGGTGCTGCTGCCGGTGTTCAAGGATGGGCGGCTGCTGGCCTATACCGCAATGTTCGGCCACCAGAGCGACATCGGCGGCAAGGTCGTCGGATCGATGCCGATCAACGCCCGCTCGATCTTCGAGGAAGGGGTGCGCATTCCCCCGGTCAAGATCTGGAAAAAGGGCGAATACAACGCCGACCTGATGAAGCTGGTGATGCACCAGACCCGCAAGCCCGACTGGTGCCAGGCCGATCTCAACGCGCTGATCGCTTCGTGCCGGGTCGCGGCGCGCCGGGTGGTTGAAATGGCCGACCGGTTCGGCGACGACGTCTACGTCTCGGCCACGCAGGAGCTGCTGGCGCGCAACCACCGCGCCATGGCGGCGCTGATCGGACTGGCCATTGCCGAGGAACCGGTCAGCTTCGAGGATTACATCTGCGACGACGGCGTCGGTTACGGCCCTTACAAGATCCGCTGCACGATGTGGCGGGAGCAGGGCAAGGTCGTGCTCGACTTCGCCGGGACCGACCCGCAAAGCGCCGCATCGATCAATTTCTATCTCAACGAGAACATGTTCAAGATGTTCTTCGGCATCTACATGATCATGGTCTTCGATCCGCAGATCCTGTTCAACGACGGGTTCTATGACCTGATCGACGTGCGTATCCCCGAAGGCAGCCTGCTCAAGCCGAAGTTCCCCGCCGCGCTGTCGGGGCGCACGCATGCGCTGGGACGGATCTTCGATATCTTGGGCGGCCTGCTTGGCCAGAAGACCCCCGAGTTTCTCAACGCTGCCGGGTTCAGTTCCAGCCCACACCTGTTCTATTCGGGCAATGATACGCGCCCCGGCAAGGGCGGGGAATGGTTCCAGCTGTTCCAGATCGGCTTTGGTGGAATTCCGGGGCGGCCACTTGGCGATGGACCGGACGGGCACTCGCTGTGGCCGGGCTTCACCAATGTCCCCAACGAGTTTCTCGAACGCTATTTCCCGATGCTGATCGAACGTTATGAGACCGAGCCGGACAGTGGCGGGGCGGGACTGCACCGTGGCGGCAATGGCATTCACATGACCTATCGCTTCCTCGCCCCGGGCACGATCTCGATCCACGACGATCGCTGGTTCGTGCCGCCGTGGGGGGTCAACGGCGGAATGCCCGGTCAGCGCGCCCGCAAGATTCTGGAAAAAGCCGATGGTACGCAGATAATTGTCGGCAACAAGGTCGAGGACGTCGACGTGGAAGTCGATGACCAGTTGCACTTCATCACTTGGGGCGGGGGCGGCTGGGGCGATCCACTTGAGCGCGATCCGGCGCTGGTCGGCAAGGAAATCACCCAGGGGCTGGTCACGCCGATGGGCGCGCTGGCCTATGGCGTCGTTGCCAACGAGCGCGGTGAAATCGATGCGTCGGCAACCCGCGCTCTGCGCACGCAGCAGCGTAACGCCCGCGGTGAGCTCAAGCTGTTCGACTATGGCCCGGGGATCGACGCCTTGCGCGCGCGCAGCATGGCGGAGACCGGCCTGCCCGCGCCGATCCAGCCGGTCTGGACCCTGGCCGAGGCGGCGGAGTAGCCGATGCAAAACGCCGGGGCACTTGCGGGAATCCGTGTGGTCGAGCTGGGCCAGCTGCTGGCCGGGCCGTTTTGCGGCCAGCTGCTGGGCGACATGGGCGCCGACGTGATCAAGGTCGAACCGCCGGGCGCGGGCGACCCGATGCGCGAATGGGGCCAGGGCGCGGTCAAGGTCCAGTGGGAAGTGATCGCGCGCAACAAGCGCTCGGTTTCAGCCAACATGCGCGTGCCCGAGGGCCAGGCGCTGGTCCGCGAACTGATCCGCCATGCCGACGTGCTGGTGGAGAACTTCAAGCCCGGCACGATGGAGAAATGGGGGCTCGACCCGGCGCGCTTGCTGGCAGAGCAGCCCGGACTGATCGTGGCGCGGATGAGCGGCTATGGCCAGACCGGCCCCTATGCCAGCCGCGCCGGCTTCGGCGGGATCGGCGAGGCGATGGGCGGCTGGCGCTATATCGTGGGTGAGCCCGACCGCGCACCAAGCCGTATGGGGGTGTCGATCGGTGATACGCTTACGGCGACCTATGGCTGCATGGGGGTGCTGGCCGCACTGCATTACCGTGACTGCACCGGGCAGGGCCAGGTGATCGACGCCGCACTCTATGAAAGCGTGCTGCAGGTGATGGAGGGGCTGGTCCCCGAATATGACTACAACGGCACGATCCGCGAACGTTCGGGCTCGATCCTGCCGGGCATCGCCCCGTCCAACGTCTATCGCTGCAAGGACGGCGAATACATGATCGGGGCCAACAAGGATTCGCTGTGGAAGCGGCTGGCTGAGGCGATGGGCCGACCCGAACTGGGCGACGATCCACGCTATGCCACGCATCTGGCGCGCGGTGAGAACCAGCTGGAACTTGACGACCTGATCAATGCCTGGACTGCCGGACTGACGGTCGAGCAGGTCGACGCACTTATGATCGAATATTCGATCCCCGCCGGAAAGGTCTATCGCGCGCCCGAAATGCTCGCCGATCCGCACTTCCAGGCGCGTCAGGCGATAATCGAGGTAGAAACCGAGCGCTTCGGGCCGCTCAAGATGCAGGGCGCGTTCCCGCGCCTGTCTGCCACGCCGAGCACCGTGCGACGCCCGGCGCCGGCCCGCGTCGGCCAGCACAATGCCGAGGTCTATGGAGAACTGCTTGGGCTGGATCAGGCCGCACTCGACCAGCTGGCGGCAGCGGGCACGATCTGACCATGGCGGACGATCTCGCCGCCAATTACCTTGGGGCCTTCGATGGCTCCCTGCCCATGCCGCGACGCCCGGCATTGCTGATCGTCGACGTGGTCATGGCCTATCTCGATCCGGCATCCCCGCTCTTCGGCGGGTTTGAAGCCGCGCTGGCAAGCTGCGAACGGCTGGTCAGTGCTGCGCGCGAGGCCGGCGTGCCGGTGGTTTTCACCAACGTCGAATACGAACCCGGCGGTGCCGACGGCGGGGTATTCTACCGCAAGGTGCCTGCGCTCAAGGCGTTCGACCGCGGCTCGCCGCTCGGCGCCTTCCCGCCAAGCTTGCAGCCGCAACCTGGCGAGCTGGTCGTTACCAAGCAGTATGCTTCGGCCTTTTTCGGCACCGGCCTGGCCGATGCCTTGCACGCTCAGAATATCGACGGTGTGCTGATCGGCGGTTTCTCGACGTCGGGATGCGTGCGGGCCACTGCGCTCGACGCTTGCCAGAACCGGTTCATTCCCGTCGTGGTTAGCGATGCTTGCGGCGATCGCCATCCCGGTCCGCATGCGGCCAACCTGTTCGATCTCCAGGCCAAATATGCCGAGGTTGTGGGCGAACCGAAGGCGCTGGAAGTGCTGCGCGCCGCGTCCCCTAGGCAACTGTAACCGGACACCCCATTTGTGCGAACAGGGCGATGTGCTCTGTCCAATGGTGAAGTGACGCTTCGCGCGCGCTTCATGCTGGGCTAATCTGCACTACGGCAGGGACGCTGCCTGCCATCAGAGAGGTTACGCCGATGCAGAACGCCGTTTCAACCCGTCGCTGGATCATCGGGGCCGCCCTGGGCGGTGTCGGCGCATTGGCATTGTCGCAGCACCTGACCGCCGGACGGCCCAGCGCACCGTTCAAACTGACCGACGCACAGTGGCGCAAGAAGCTCTCGCCGGCCGCCTACAAGGTGCTGCGCCAGGCCGATACCGAATATCCCGGGACCAGCCCCTTGCTGAAGGAACATCGCCCCGGCCGGTTCAACTGCGCCGGCTGCGACTGGCCGCTCTATGATGCCAAGACCAAGTACGACAGCGGCACCGGCTGGCCCAGCTTCTGGCAGCCGCTGCCCAATGCCATTGCAACCTCGACCGATCTGGAGACCGGCTACCCGCGCACCGAAGTGCATTGCAAGAACTGCGGTGGGCATCTGGGCCATGTTTTCAACGACGGGCCCAAGCCGACTGGCAAGCGCTATTGCATGAACGGACTGGCATTGACGTTCCATCCGGCGGGGAAGGCGTGATGCGCGCGGCCCCCTGGATTGTCGTCGGCGGCGCACTGGCGCTGGGCACTGCACTGTTCGCCGCACGGCCCGCGCCAGCGCCGATCGCCGCCGTACGGATTGCCCCGCCTGCCGCCCCGGCCGAGAAGGGTCCGCAGGTCGCCGTGTTTGCCGGTGGCTGCTTCTGGGGCATGGAAGGCGTGTTCGAACATGTGAAGGGCGTGACCGGGGTGGTCAGCGGCTTTGCCGGCGGCAGCCGCGATACCGCGACCTATGACCAGGTTTCGACCGAGCGTACCGGCCATGCCGAAGCAATCCGCGTCACCTACGATCCGGCGCGGATCAGCTATAGCCAGCTGCTGCAAATCTACTTCTACGCGGCGCACGATCCGACCCAGGTCAACGGGCAGTACCCCGACAGCGGCCCCAGCTATCGCTCGGCGCTGTTCCCGCAAAACCCGCAGCAGCGTGCGTTGGCCGCCGCCTATATCGCCGCGCTGAACAAGGCCCGCGCCTTCGGCAAGCCGCTGGCGACAAGGATCGAGACGGGCGCGTTCTATCCCGCCGAGCGCTATCACCAGGACTTCATGCGCCGGAACCCGAACCACCCCTATATCCAGGCCTGGGACGTGGAGCGGGTCGCTAAGCTGAAGGCGGCGTTTCCAGGGATCTACGCAGCGACCTACTAAACCGTCTCCACCAGCAGCGCTGCGGCCTTGGCGTTGTCCCATTCGCGCGGGCCGATATAGCGCCACACCTCGCGCCCTTGGGCGTCGTAATAGATCGATGTCGGCAGGATCGTGGTGTCGAAGAAAGTGGTCAGCTCGCCCTCGGGATCGAGCCAGGGCTGCAGCCGCGGAGCCTTGCCCGCCAGGAACGGCGCGACCGTTTCCAGCTTGGCCATGTCCTGGCTGACGGTGACGATCTGCAGCGCGCCGCCGCGCTGTTCGGCCAGCCGGTTGAGCGCGGGCAGCTCGGCCACGCAGGGCGCACACCAGGTCGCCCAGAGGTTGATCAGCACCGGCTTGCCCTTGAGGCTGGACAGCTTCAGCTCCTTGCCGGCGGCATCCTTGATCAGGAAATCGGGCATTGCGCTGCCGCGGTGGGCGCGGTTGACCACCCCGTCGAGCGACGCGGCATCGGCACTTGCGGACGCTTGCGGTTGCGCCTCCCCACCGCTTTGCCTATCGCACCCGGCGACGAGCAGGGCCAAGCCAAGGATTGTAGCAGTGAGCGAGCGGGACGAGACCAAGAGCGGCTCCAATGCCCAAGCGGGCAACAAGATGTGGGGCGGACGCTTTGCCGAGGGGCCCAGCGCGATCATGCGCGAGATAAACGCCTCGATCCCCTTCGACAAGGCGCTGTGGCGTCAGGACGTGCGCGCCAGCAAGGCCCACGTCGCGATGCTGGCGGCGCAGGGGATCGTTTCGGCTGACGATGCGGCGGCGATTTCGGGCGGGCTCGATCAGGTCGCGGCGGAATACGAGGCCAGTGGCGTCCCCGAAAACTGGGATCTTGAAGACATCCACATGACCACCGAAAGCCGGCTGGCCGAACTGATCGGCCCGGCGGCGGGGCGGCTCCACACAGCGCGCAGCCGCAACGACCAGGTCGCGACCGATTTCAAGCTGTGGGTGCGCGAGGCCTGCCAGCATGCCGATGCCGCGCTGGGCGCGCTGCAGGTTGCACTGGTCACCCGCGCCGCCGAACATGCCGAGAGCATCATGCCCGGCTTCACCCATCTGCAGACCGCGCAGCCGGTGACGCTGGGCCACCACCTGATGGCCTATTACGAGATGATCGCCCGTGATCGCTCGCGCTTTGTCGATGCGCACCGCCGCGCCAGCCAGTGCCCGCTGGGCAGCGCCGCGCTGGCCGGAACCGGTTTTCCGATCAACCGCGACGCGACCGCGGCGGCGCTGGGTTTTGCCATGCCGACGAAGAACAGCCTCGATGCCGTATCCGACCGAGATTTCGCGCTCGATTATCTGATGGCCGCCACCCAGTGCGCGCTGCACCTGTCGCGGTTGGCCGAGGAGATGATCATCTGGGCCAGCCAGCCGTTCGGCTTCATCGTCCTGCCCGACAGCCTCTCGACCGGCAGCTCGATCATGCCGCAGAAGAAGAACCCCGACGCGGCCGAGCTGGTGCGCGGCCATTCGGGCCGCATTGCCGGGTACCTGACCGGGCTGATGATGACGATGAAGGGCCTGCCGCTGGCTTATTCGAAGGACATGCAGGACGACAAGCCGCCGGTGTTCGAAGCCGCCGGGCTGCTCACCCTGTGCCTTGCCGCGATGACCGGCATGGTCGATGGCGCAACATTCCGGACCGAGCGGATGCGCAGCGCGGCCGAGCTGGGCTATGCAACCGCGACCGATCTGGCGGACTGGCTGGTGCGCCAGGCGGATATCCCGTTCCGCGAGGCGCACCACATTACCGGCGCCGCAGTCAAGCTGGCCGAGAGCCGGGGCGTGGCGCTCGATGCCTTGCCGCTGACAGACCTGCAGGCGATCGACGCGCGCATCGACCAACGGGTCTTCGCCGCACTGTCGGTCGATGCCTCGGTCGCCTCGCGCGCCAGCTATGGCGGAACCGCGCCCGAACAGGTAAGGGCTCGAATCGCCGAGGCCCGCCGTGACCTTGGCCTGGAGTGATCGCTCGATGCGCCGTGCCGTAACCCTTGCCCTGGCCCTTTCGCTTGCCGCTTGCGGGCAGAACGCGCCATTGAAGCCGGCTGCGGGCAAGACCCTGCCGGTCGCGGCCTATGGCGCCGATGCCCAGGCCGATGCCGAAGCGTTGCTCAAAACCACCCCCCAGGCTGCGCCGGAACGCAGTGTCGAGCTTCGAAAACGGTCCGAGGACCGTGCCGAAGATCCGTTCGATCTGCCCCCTCCGGAAGACAAGTAAGAGCCTGCACCCATGAACCATTTCGAATACCGCGACGGCGTGCTTCACGCCGAGGACCTGCCGCTGAGCGTGATTGCCGATGCTGTCGGCACCCCGGTCTATGTCTATTCGCGCGCCACGCTGGAGCGCCACGCCCGCGTTTTCCGCGATGCCCTGGCGATCCTGCCGCGGGTCCACATCGCCTTCGCGATCAAGGCCAATCCCAACCTGGCCGTGCTGAATGTCATGCAGCGCGAAGGGCTGGGCGCCGACGTGGTTTCGGGCGGCGAGCTGGCCCGCGCGCTGGCGGCGGGAATGCCGGCGCAGGACATCGTCTTTTCAGGCGTGGGCAAGCAGCACCACGAGATGATCCTCGGCCTCGACGCCGGGATCGGCCAGTTCAACCTCGAGAGCGAGGAAGAGGGGATCGAGCTTGCCGCGCTGGCGGCCGCGCGCGGGCTGACCGCCAACTGTGCGCTGCGGGTCAATCCCGATGTCGATGCCCGCACCCACGCCAAGATCTCCACCGGCAAGGCCGAGAACAAGTTCGGCGTGCCGATCGATCGCGGCTGCGCGATCTATGCCAACCTGGCCAGGCTGTCCGGGCTCAACATGCGCGGAGTCGCGGTCCACATCGGCAGCCAGCTGAGCGAGCTGGAACCGTTCGAGGAAGCCTTTGCCAAGGTTGGCGCGCTGATCGCTGAGCTGCGCAGTGCCGGGCAAAGCGTAACCCATGCCGATCTCGGCGGCGGGCTGGGCGTGCCTTACCGTGCGGGCGAGGTATTCCCGACGCCGGAAGCCTATGCGGCGATGGTTGCGCGGGTCACTGCCGATTGGGACGTCACCCTGATGTTCGAACCCGGCCGGGTGATCTGCGGCAATGCCGGGGTGCTGCTGACCAGAGTGATCCGGGTTAAGCGCAGTTCCAACCAGACCCCGTTCCTGGTGGTCGACGCGGCGATGAACGATCTCGCCCGCCCCGCCATGTACGGCGCGTGGCACGATTTCGATGCGGTCGAGCCCAGCGGCGAGCGGATGACCGCGCATATCGTCGGGCCGATCTGCGAAACCGGCGATACCTTTGCCATGGACCGCGAAATCGACGCGCTCGAAGCCGGTGACCTTGCCGTGTTCCGCACCGCTGGGGCTTACGGCGCGACGATGGCCAGTTCGTACAACAGCCGCGGTTTCGTGGCTGAAGTAATGGTCGATGGCGACAAGTGGGCCGTAGTGGCCGACCGCATCGTCCCCGAGGCGATCAGCGCGGCGGAACGTGTCCCCGATTTTCTGAAGGACTAGGCGCGATGCACAGCCTGCCCTTGTTCCATCGCATCGCCGGCCAGCCGGTGATCGTTCTGGGCGAGGGTGAGATGGCTGCGGCCAAGGCACGGCTGGTCGAACGTGCCGGTGGCAGAGTAGTTGGCGCCGATGACATTGAGGCGCGATTGGCCTTAATCGCGCTCGACGCACCAGAGGATGCCGCTGCTGCACTCAAGGCCCGCGGCGTTCTCGTCAATGTCGCCGACCGGCCCGAGTTGTGCGATTTCACCCTGCCGTCGCTGCTTGACCGTGATCCGGTGCTGATCGCAGTGAGCACTGGCGGGGCGTCGGCCGGCCTCGCCAAGGTCCTGCGGTTACGACTGGAGCAGTTTCTTCCGGCCTCACTGGGCGCCCTGGCCACTGGGCTGGCGGCGGCGCGGGCGACAATGCGCGCGCGCTGGCCCGATGGTGCCGAGCGCCGCCATGCGCTCGATGCCGCGCTGGCGGCGGGTGGGGCGCTCGATCCGCTCGACGAGGCATCGCCGGACCGGATCGCAAAATGGCTCGAAAAAGGCGCGGCAGTCGATTCGCAAATCGTCGAAATTGTCCTTGCCAGCGACGATCCCGATGACCTGACCTTGCGTCAGGCGCGCTGGCTGGGCAGTGCCGATGCGGTATTGCACGATGCCGCGATTGCCCCCGCCATCCTCGCCCGCAGCCGCGCCGATGCAGTGCGTTTGCCGCGCGACGCCGCGCCGCCCGCGGGCGCGCGGCTGACCGTCATTCTGCGGCGGGGCTGAGCAGGATCTTCATCTGCGCCAGGGCGATCGGCTTGGTCCGGTCGTCCTGCCAGCATTCGGCATTGACCAGCGCAACCCGCCGACCGGCGCGGGTGACCGTGCCCATGGCATAGGTGCGCTGCTCGGTTCCGCCGCGCATGAATTCGACCTGGACGTTGACCGGCTTCAGCTTCATCGCCTCGCCGCGGCGCTCAAGCTCGGCGCGCAGCGCGGCGATCGCCGCCATCTCCATCAACCCACTCATCGCCCCGCCATGCAGGAAGCCGGGCCGGCCGAGGATCCGGTCGGAAAAGTCGACCGAAAGTACTGGCAAGCCATCCTCGTCGTGGTCGATGGCGATGCCCAGCGCGCGGGCATAGGGGGGCAGGTCGGCGCCACTCACAGGTCCGGTCACAGGTAGGGTCCGTGGGTGGCCATGAAGGTGCCGATGACGTGGGCGACCGGATCTTCGGGATCGCCGTCATGGGCAATGCCGCGGATGAAAGCGATGGTCCGGGTCAGCTTGTAGCATTCGCCGTGGCCGATCACGCTGCGCCCCGGCACCGCCGCGCGCATGTAATCGACCCGCAGGTCGAGCGTGGCGTGGGGGACGAATTTGCCGGTCAGGGTCCACACCGACATCGACGTGGCATTGTCCATCAGGCTGATGATCGGGCCGGAGGCGAGCACCCCGGTTTCCGCCACCCCGACCAGCTCCTCGCGCCAGGGCAGTTCCAGTTCGAACCAGCCTTGGCCGTGGCCGTGGTAAGTCAGGCCAAGCCAGCCGCCATGGCCGTGCCGCGTCATCATTTTCGCCGCGCGCGCCGGATCGAAGACGAAATCGGGCGGCGTATCGTAAAGGGTCCGGGGCTCGTCGGGCATGGTCATTGCAGTGCTGATGTGCTGGTTGGCTGGGCCGATTACAATCTTTTAATTTCAGCCTGGGCCGCCTTGGCGCGATCACTTCCGGGCGGGGCGCTGGGCCCCGTCAATAAAAGGGATACGCCATGAACCTGCCCAAGATCGATCTTTCCGCCTTGCCCGACCTCGATACGCTGACCGGCGTGTTCGGCAGCCTGGCGCGGCCGGCCCAGGCCTTGGCTCAGGATGATTCGATCATCCTGGCGATGGTCTTCGTTTTCGAATGCACGCACCCCTGATCCGGGACCGGTCGGCGTGCTGATCCGCCCCGAACTTGCGGCGCTGCGCAGCGATGATGCTCCGCAGCGCCGCGCCCAGGCCGCTATGGGCGCAGCACTGGAGCACTGGCAAGGTTCGGCGCCCGTGGTCAGTCTGGCTGACGAATTGGGCCGGTGGGACACGGGTGCGGCAATCGACGGACTGCCATTGCTGGCTGCGCTGTTTACCGCCGGCGATGACACGGCGCAGCACTTCTGCGCCGAGGTCATGGCAGTTTTCCTGCGCGAACTGCAGCGCGAACCGCTGGGTCAGACGCCGCTTCGTCATTACCTCGACGATACGGTGGCTTCACTCACCTTGCTGCGCCGGGGCATGACGGTCCTGTCGCTGCAGATGATCGACGGCACCGCCCTCTCGCGTTTGCCACCTGCCGAGACCGCACGGTTCGTGCCATGCGAAACCTGGGACCATATCCTTGCCGGAACCGCGCAAGGTGACCGCGTGCGCATAGCCGGCACAGTGCCGGAGGGGGTCTGTCTGGCGCGCGCGGCGGTCATGCTCGGCCCCGGTGATGTGCAGCACCGGCTCGGCTGCGAAGCGGCACTGTGCCTGAGCAAGGTCGATGGCGCCCTGGTCACCTTGCGCTTGCAGCGCCGCGCCGGATGCAATGATGTAACCCGCGAATATGCGCTGTCCGATGGCAGCCTGTTGCACCAGGCCGCAGGCAGCCCGCGCGACAGCCGGCTGGAACTGACCGCAGCCCTGCTTGGCCGGATGGGGCGGCGCGATGCGTCACCCCTGCTGGGAGCCATGGCGGAAGAGCAGGGAGCAAGCGGACTGCGCTGGCAGGTTCTGCGCGAATGTCTGGCGCTCGACACGGCACAGGGCTTTTCCACGCTAGCCCGGATCGCAGTGAATGCTGCCGATCCGCTGGCTGCGTCCGCCGGTGCCCTGCACGCGCAGCTGATCGAAACATACCCGCAACTGAACGGAATTGCCCCATGCCCCGCGTGATCGCGATCGAAGACAGCCAGTACGTCGGGCTGGACGATTGCACCGCCGCTATCGCCGCAGCAGGGTTCGATCCGCGTGATGAGGATAGCCTGGTCCATGCCGCGCTGTGGCTCCGCCGCCTGGGCAACAACCACACCTTTCTGGGCGATCTGTTGATCGAGGAACTGGCCTCGCGCCACCGCCAGGACGTGCTCGGCAGCGCCTATGGTCCACAAGTCATCATGCTCGCGCCACCAAATGGCCAGTTCTTCATTCGCGCCAACCTGTGGCCCTCGCTCGACGAGCATATGGTCCGCGCCTCGGGCGGTGCGTCGTTCGTCTATGGCCTGCCGCACGATCACAACTTCGACTTCCTGACCCTGGGCTATTTCGGGCCGGGTTACTGGAGCGACTATTATGAAGTCGACTACACGGCGATAACCGGCTGGCGGGGCGAGCCGGTGCCATCGCTGCGCTTTATCGAGCGCAGCCGGCTGGAACTAGGCAAGATCCTGCATTACCGCGCCCATCTTGACGTCCACGCCCAGCATCCGGCCGACAGCCTGTCGGTCTCGCTCAACGTGATGCACACCAGCGGCGCGCAGGGCTGGCTCGATCAGTATCGCTACGATGTCGATCGCGGAGAATTAGGAGCGATCCTGACGCCCGGGCCGACCGAGGCCTTCCTCAAGGTCGCGATCGGGCTGGGCAGCGATGAAGCGCTCGATCTCGGTCACCGCTTCGCCCTGCGCCACCCCAGCGACCGCCTGCGGCTGAACGCCTGGGATGCGCTGGCTGCGCGCGAGACCGATGTTGCCGCCAAGGACGCGCTGTGGCGCGAGGCCGAGGGCTGCGGAAGCCGGCTGGTTGAAGTGGAAGCGCGGACAAGGCGCGCGGAACTGGTCGGCTAATCGAACCCGCCAACCAGCGCATCGATCGCGGCCTGCAGGATCACCGCGGCGGCGTGCGAATCGATCCGTTCCGCACGCTTGGCGCGGCTCATGTCCTGGGCGATCAGCGCGCCTTCCGCGCTGGCGGTGGACCAGCGCTCGTCCCACAGCAGGACCGGCAGCGTCAGCGCGACCGAGAGGTTGCGGGCATAGGCCCGGCTCGACTGGCAGCGCGGTCCCTCGCTGCCGTCCATGTTGATTGGCAGGCCGATGACCAGTCCGGTTACGCCGCGTTCGGCCACCAGTGCGGCAAGCGCCACGCGATCCGCACCGAACTTGCCGCGTTTCAGCGTCTTGCCGGGCGAGGCGAAGCGCCAGCCGGCGTCGCAGAACGCAGTGCCAATGGTCTGAGTACCGAGATCGAGCCCGAGCAGCGCGCCGCCGCCCGGCAGCGCGGCGCGGAACGCCGCGGCTTCGGTGGTGATCAAGGCTTCCATGCGCTGGCCCGGCGGCGGAAATCAGCCCGCAGGTTGTTCCAGAACAGCAGGTAGTCATAGACGTGATAGTTGCCGCCCGGCAGCACGTAAGGCCCCATGTCCGGACCCTTGCCGATGCGCAGCGTGCCGTCGGCCGCGCAGGCCGCGCCCACCAGGCCTGGGGTCAGCCTGGCCTTGGTCATCTGCTGATCGGGCACTGCCGCGCCAAGGTTGGCGCTGGCCGGCGCCGATCCGCCCACACCGCCGGTCAAGGGGTTGGAGCACAGCACGCCGGCCGCATCGCTCTTGTCAGCGGCCACTCCGGAAAGCCGTGCATAGGCGCGCCGCATCATCGCGGTGTCGGCATCGTCGGCAAAGCTGAGATAGCTGATCACGCAGCCGGTCTGGTCGGGCTTCTCGCAGGCGGGCAGGCCCATCGCCGGCAGATCGCGGGCCGGATCGACAATCCAGCCGATGGCGTAGACCGCGAGGACTTGCCGGGCGAGGGGCGTGTCCTTGATCCGCTCGGCCATCAGGCGCTTGATGTGATAGCTGCCCTGGCTATGCCCGGCGATCACGAAGGGCTGTCCGGGCTGGAGCTGCGCGGCGAAATGCGCGAAGGCTTCGGCAACGTCGCCAAAGGCCAGATCGACCGCCTGGCGTGCCTCGCCCTGATCGGTGACAAAGGCACCGGCCGTCGCCTGGCGATAGCGCGGCGCCCAGATCGCGGTCGACCGGTTGAACACGCTGGCCTCGCCGCGGACCATCGTTTCGGCAATTTGGCGCGATTGGGCATCGTCCAGCGGGGCGTTCCAGTGGGCCTTGTTGATATAACTGGTCGGGTGGACGAAGAACACCGGAACGGTCAGTGCGTCACCGTCCTCGGTCAACCCGTCGGGCACCCATTGCGCCGGGTTGGAACCGGTCATCCCAGGGCGCGCAATCCACATTCCGGGATCGTCATAGGCGCTGGCGGCAAGAACGGGCTGCGGCTCGAACCGGATCGAAGGGGTAAAGCTCATCCGGCTGAGCTGTTCCGGATAGAACTGCAGTGCGACGCGTCCACCGAAGTATACGACGATACAGAAAGCAAATAAATACAGGAATTTGCGAACCACAGCTAAGCCGAGGCCTCTGCTTCATTGCGAGCCGAGCGGTGTTCAAGCAGGATCTTGATCATCGCCACCAGCGGATCGGCCAGGGCCAGGCCCAGGATTCCGAACAGCGCGCCCATGATCAGCTGCGCCCCCAGCACCAGCGCCGGGGCCAGGTCGGCGGTCTTTTTGGCGATCATCGGGACGATGATGTTGCCGTCGACCGTCTGCACCACGAAATAGACCACGATACAGTAGATACCCATGCTGGTTCCGCCGGAAAAGCCGACCATGACCATCAGCAGTCCTGATATCGGCGCGCCGATATTGGGCAGGAAGGCCAGCAGTCCGGTCAGCAGGCCGAGCAGCGCCGCCATCGGCACGCCATAGGCCGCCAGCATGATCCAGGTCGCCACGCCTTCGACCGCCATGCCGAGCAGGCGTCCGGCCAGCAGGCGGCGCAGGGTCTTGCCCATGGTCTGGGCGATGTGGGCAAAGCGCCCGCGTTCCGCCGCCGGCAGTAGCCACGATACGCCGCGGCGATAGAGGTCGGGCTCCAGCGCGAAGTAGATGCCCAGCACAGCGATGAGGAAGGCCGTCGTGAATCCGCCAAGCACGCCGCCCAGCGCCGAGGTCAGCTGGCCGATGCCGCCAAAGGCCTTCTCGATCAGTCCCTGGACCGAATTGACGTCCAGGGTAAAGCCATGCACCGCCAGCCATTCGAGCGCGCGGGCGGCCTGATCCTTGATCACCGCGGGCAATTGCGCCGCCTGGGCGGCGATCTGCGATCCGGCGAACAGCGCGAGCCAGACGAAGAAGGCCACTGTCAGCAGCAGTACCATGCCGACCCGGTAGCCGCGCGGGATCTTGAGCACCCGGCCGAGCAGCCGCGCACCGCCGTCGATCATCGCGGCAAAGACGATCCCGCCGAAGATCACCAGCAAGGCCTGGGCCTGATAGATGCACAAGCCGACCAGCGCGATCATCCCGATCCACACCGCGGCGCGCTTTACTTCCTGGCGAACGAACGGATCGGAAATGTCCGCAGGGCTGGCACTTTGCGGCTCAGCCTCTGCCAAAGCGGGAGCCTTTCGCGTGCGGCGGCGCGGGCGGGTCGGTGCGGTGTCGGCCATTATCTGCCCCCAGGAACGTGAACCGGGCGCAGGCTGGTCCAACTCCGCCCGGGGCGCAAGGCCGACCAGAAGCTAAACGGGTTCCAGGTCTGGCTGCCATCGAGAGAAAAGGTGACGAATTCCGCGCGCCCGCCGACATCGGACAACGGCACCGGTCCGCCCAGTCCGTCGCGCCAGGCGGCAACCCGGCTGTCGGCCGAATGGTTGCGGTTGTCGCCCATCAGGAAGACGTGGCCGGCCGGGACGATCTGCTCGGCCACCTCGTCGACCTCAGGGTCATAGGCATCCTTGATCACCAGATAGCTGGCGCCGCCCGGCATGGTTTCTTGCAGTGTCGGCAGTTCGATCACATCCCGGCCCGAAGGCAGGCGGACGCGGAACTTGTCGAAGTCCTGATAGCAGTAATAGGGCACCGACCGGTCGGTGCACATCAGCTGCTGATCGGCAGCCAGCTGCACCGGCGGTACCGCCAGCTGCGGCACTGGCTTGCCGTTGAGCACGATCTGGCCATGGACCACTGCGATCCGGTCACCGGGCAGGGCGACCACGCGCTTGATCAGGTCGTCGGTGCGACCCTTCGGCACAACGATGACGATATCGCCGTACTTGGGCGTGCCGGGCAGGAGGCGTTTGTCGCTGCGCGGAAAGACATGAAAGCTGGCCGAGGCCCAGTTCCAGCCATAGGGAAATTTGGACACCACCAGCCGGTCGCCGACCAGCAGATTGGGCATCATCGAAATCGACGGGATGTAGAACGGCTTGGCGACCAGGCTGTGGAAAGCCAGCACCGCCAGCAGCATCCAGGCCAGGCCGCGAATCTCGGCGAACCAGTCGACCTTGCTCTTCGCTTCGGAAACATCGGCCGCGGTGCTGTCCGGCGGCGTCACGGTATCGGTCATAACGGCCTTGCTTCGATGACGACAAAGGCCTGGGCCCAGGGATGGTCGTCGGTCAGGGTAAGATGGACCACGGCCTGGTGACCGGCCGGGATCAGTGATTGAAGACGCACCGCCGCCCCGCCGGTCAGCGCCAGGGTCGGCGCGCCGGAGCGGGCATTGACCACGCCGATATCCTTCATGAACACGCCGGCCTTGAACCCTGTTCCGACCGCCTTGGAAAACGCCTCTTTGGCGGCAAAGCGCTTGGCCAGCGTTCCGGCCTTGGTGAACGGGCGCCGCGCCGCCTTGGCGCGTTCGACCTCGGTAAACACGCGTTGCTCGAAGCGTTCACCGAACCGATCCAGAGAGTTCTGGATTCGCTCGATATTGCAAAGGTCGGAACCGATGGCGAGGATCACCGCGCCGCATCCATCAGTTCGCGCATGCGCAGCACCGCCGGCTCCAGCCCGGTGAAGATCGCCTCGCCGATCAGATAATGTCCGATGTTGAGCTCGGCCAGCTGCGGGATCGCGGCAATCGGCTGGACATTGTCATAGGTCAGGCCGTGCCCGGCATGGGGTTCGATCCCGTTCTTGGCGGCGAGCGCGGCCATGTCGGTCAGGCGGCGCAGTTCCGCTGCCACCTGTTCACCCTGGGCATGGGCATATTCCCCGGTGTGCAGCTCGACAACCGGCGCGCCGAGCCGCATCGCCGCCTCGATCTGGCGCTCCTCTGGCGCGATGAACAGGCTGACACGGATCCCCGCATCGGACAGGCGCGCCACGATCGGTGCCAGGCGGTTGTGCTGCCCGGCAGCGTCGAGCCCGCCTTCGGTGGTGCGTTCCTCGCGCCGTTCGGGGACGATGCAGGCGGCGTGCGGCTTGTGGCGCAAGGCGATGGCGAGCATTTCCTCGGTCGCGGCCATTTCCAGATTGAGCGGCAGACTGGTCGCCGCCTGGATACGGGCAAGATCCTCATCGCGAATATGGCGGCGGTCTTCGCGCAGATGCGCGGTGATCCCGTCGCCGCCGCAGGCCGCCACGATCTCTGCGGCACGGACCGGATCGGGATGATCCCCGCCGCGCGCGTTGCGGATCGTCGCGACGTGATCGATATTGACGCCAAGACGCAGTCGGGACGGGGTCATTTGCTCTCCTGCGGACAGGCAGCGAGGCTGAGCATGTCGTAGGACAGGCCCTTGCCTTGCCAGATTTCGCCGAAGTCGAAGTCGCCGTTGTCGGAAAACAGGGCCACGGCAACCTCTTGGTCGGGCAATATGAAGTTGCGCACCTGAACCCCGCCAATCGCACCGCGACGCTCCACCACGCGGACCGGCGCCGCGCAGCCCTTGAGCGGCGCTTCGAACACCCACTGTCCCAGCGCAATAAAGCCAAGGTCGGCCTGCCCGTCCCACAGCTGGGCCCGCCGCTGCCGATCGAGCAACTTGCCGTTTGCCAAGGCGAGATCGAATTTGAGCATGTCCGACATCGAGCCGAAAAGGGATGCCGCCGCGCCATAGCGGGCCAGGTCGCGCGGTGCTTCAGGCTTGCCCTCGTTCACCCCGGACTGTGTAGGCAGGCCGGTAGGGTAGGCGGCTAGCGTGGAAAGCGCGAGCGGCACGGCAATCCGATCGGCAACCAGCTTCTGCCAGGTCTTGCCGGTTACTTTCTCAAGCAACGCTCCTGCGACGATGTAATCGCAGTTGTTATAGTCCCATTTGCCGCCCGGGTTGCCCTTGGGCGGTCCGGCGCAATAGGCAAGTGGTTCGCCAGCGGCGGTCTGATAGAAAGATGGAACGCCATCGGGTCCGGGCATGCTGTCGTCGGGATTGGGCAGGCCGCTCTGGTGGCGCAGTAACTGGCGTACGGTGATCTTGGCCGCATTGGGCGCGGCAAAATCCGGCAGGTAGCGCGTGATCGGCTGATCGAGAGCCATCTTTCCGGCCTGAACTTCCTGCAGCACCAGCACGGCAACAACCTGCTTTGTGACGGAGGCCCAGCGCCATAGTCCGTTTGCCTTGCGCGACGTGCCGTCGGCGTTCTGCGCTGCAACGGCGAGCGCCGGGGTGGCCGGTGCCGCTGTTCGTTGAGACATGTAAGCCATGCCGAACTCACCGCTAAAGCCGGCGGCCTTTGCGGTCTCGCGAGAGCTGGCCATGAACGCGGCGAAACGCTCACCGCCCTGGCGGCTACGTTCGATCTTGGCCTTGGCCTCTGCACTTACCGGCGGAGCCTTGGCAGCGGCCGGAGGCGGCGGGGCGGCGGGCTGCGCGGCGGCGCCTGTCGCCGCGGCCAGCATCGCTGGTACGCTCAGGATCGCCCGCAGAGTCACGACTTGGCGCGGCTCCCCGGCTTGACCGCTTCGCTGGCAGCCAGTTCGGGTGGCACTTCATCCGCCGCATAAGTGGGAAAATTGAGTGCGATCAGCGGGAAGAAGGGAACGCCAAGGTCGATGCTGCCACCCGACCGGTCGACCAGTGCGGCGGCGGCGATGACTTCGCCCCCGGCGTCATTGATTGCAGCAATCGCCTCGCGGCTGGATAGTCCGGTGGTGACAACGTCTTCAACCATCAGCACCTTGTCACCGGGTTCCAGCGCAAAGCCGCGGCGTAGTTCGAAGGTGCCGGTCGGACGCTCGACGAACATCGCCTCGACTCCAAGCGCCCGGCCCATTTCGTGACCGATGATGACCCCGCCCATGGCTGGGGAAACCACCTTGGCGATGTCCTTGCGCAGATCTCGCGGCAGCTTCGCGGCAAGCGCCGCGGCAAGCCGGGACGCGCGCATCGGATCCATCAGCACGCGGGCACATTGCAGGTAATGCGCGCTGTGACGACCCGAACTGAGCAGAAAATGGCCTTCCAGCAATGCCTTGCTGGCGCGGAACTCGGCCAGGACCTCTTCATCCTGCATGGTATGGTGACCCTTGATTGCATTGTTCGCCGGGGTCTTTCCGGCTCTGTCAAATTTTCCCCTAGAGGCGCTTGAGGTGCCCTGCAAGCGCGCGTATAGGCCCAGTCAAATTGTCACCCATGGGGGCGGGTCAAGACAAGCTGGTCTGTGCCCGCGTTGAAAGTGAAAGCACGAGGAACGATGAATTTCGGCCACTTTACCCGCGTTGCGGGTCACGCGATCAAGGGACTGGGACTCGCACTGGCATTGTGCGCCGCTCCGCACGTCGCAAGCGCCGCGGCGCCCGCCGCTGCCGCATCTGCCGCCCCCGTAACGGCGGCTCCGGCTGAAAAGGCTGCCGTGCCTGCCGCCGATGCCAAGGCTGCTGCTGCGCCGGCCGTTGCTGCGGCTCCCGCGATCGATCCCAACGATCCGCACTTCAAGGTGGCACCGGGCGGCTATACCCCGATGAAGCCGACCGAGGGCAAGGGCATGCCGATTCCCGGCGCGATCAACATCCAGAAGCAGTATTCGCCCAACGGCAATGTCGCCGTTGGCCTGCACGACTGGCTGGTGATCGTCATGGCGGTGATCACGGTGTTCGTCCTTGCGCTGCTGCTGATCGTCATCCTGCGTTTCAACAAGCGTGCCAATCCGCAGCCGTCCAAGACCAGCCACAACACCATGCTTGAAGTGGCCTGGACCGCGATCCCGGTGCTGATCCTGGTGGTCATCGCAGTGCCCTCGCTGCGCCTGCTGGCCAAGCAGTACACCCCGGCGCCGGACAAGGCTGTTACCGTCAAGGCCACCGGCAACCAGTGGTTCTGGACCTATTCCTATCCCGACAACGGCGGGATCGAGGTTATATCGAACATGCTGCCCGATGCCGACGCGATCAAGAACGGCGAACCGCCGCAGCTGGCCGCCGACAACCGCATGGTCGTGCCGGTGGGTGAACCGATCCGCCTGCAGGCGACCGGGGCCGACGTGATCCACTCGTTCGCGGTGCCCTCGCTGTGGTTCAAGATCGACGCCGTTCCCGGCCGGATCAACGAACGCGTGATGGTGATCAACGAACCGGGCGTATACTACGGCCAGTGTTCGGAGCTGTGCGGCGCGCGCCACGGCTACATGCCGATCGTGGTCGAAGCCCTGCCGCGCGACAAGTTCAACGCCTGGGTGATCGCCCAGGGCGGCAAGATCGACGGTGCGCCTGAAGCGCCCGCCGCTCCGGCTGCACCCGCAGCTGCCGCCGCCGCGGCGCCCGCCGCCAAGCCGGCTGCCTGAGCCAGATTTCAGAAGGATTAGGGTTCCACCATGGCTACCACCGCCGAACACTTCCAGGCTCATGACGATCATGGCCACGCGCATCACGATGCGGATCACAAGCCGGCGTTCTTCGCCCGCTGGTTCATGTCGACCAACCACAAGGACATCGGGACGCTGTACCTGATCTTCGCGATTTTCGCCGGCATCGTCGGCGGCGCGATCTCGGGGATCATGCGGCTCGAGCTGGCCCATCCGGGAATCCAGTACCTCAGCGCGATCGCCACGTGGATGGACGGCAAGCCTGCCGAGATGAACGATGCGCTGCACCTGTGGAACGTGCTCATCACCGCCCACGGGCTGATCATGGTGTTCTTCATGGTCATGCCGGCGATCATCGGCGGGTTCGGCAACTGGTTCGTGCCGCTGATGATCGGCGCGCCGGACATGGCCTTCCCGCGGATGAACAACGTTTCGTTCTGGCTGACCGTGGCGGGCTTCTGCAGCCTGATGACCTCGGCCTTCGTGCCCGGCGATGCCACCGGCAATGGCGCCGGGATCGGCTGGACCGCCTATGCCCCGCTGTCGACCTATGGTTCGAACGGGCCGGCGACCGACTTCGCGATCTTTTCGCTCCACCTGGCCGGCGCAGGCTCGATCATGGGGGCGATCAACTTCATCACCACCATCTTCAACATGCGCGCGCCGGGGATGACCCTGCACAAGATGCCACTGTTCGTGTGGTCGGTGCTGGTCACCGCCTTCCTGCTGCTGCTGGCGCTGCCGGTGCTCGCCGCGGCGATCACCATGCTGCTGACCGACCGTAACTTCGGTACCACCTTCTTCGACCCTTCGGGCGGCGGCGATCCGGTGCTGTACCAGCACTTGTTCTGGTTCTTCGGCCACCCCGAAGTCTATATCATGATTCTGCCGGCCTTCGGCATCGTCAGCCAGATCGTCTCGACCTTCTCGAAGAAGCCGGTGTTCGGCTATCTCGGCATGGCCTATGCCATGGTCGCGATCGGTGTGGTCGGGTTCATCGTGTGGGCGCACCACATGTACACCACCGGCCTCAGCCTCAACACCAAGATGTACTTCACCGCGGCGACAATGGTGATCGCGGTGCCGACCGGCATCAAGATCTTCAGCTGGATCGCGACGATGTGGGGCGGCTCGATCGAGTTCAAGAGCCCGATGGTCTGGGCGATCGGCTTCATCTTCCTGTTCGTGGTCGGCGGCGTGACCGGCGTCTATCTGGCCAACGGCGGAATCGACGACGTGGTCCACGACACCTACTTCGTGGTGGCGCACTTCCACTACGTGCTGTCGCTGGGCGCGGTGACGGGCCTGTTCGCCGGCTTCTACTACTGGTTCCCGAAGATGAGCGGGAAGATGCATTCGGAATTCCTCGCCCACGTGCACTTCTGGATCTTCTTCGTCGGCGTGAACCTGATCTTCTTCCCGCAGCACTTCCTGGGCCTGCAGGGCATGCCGCGCCGCTATCCGGACTATGCCCCGGCCTATGAATACTGGAACAGCCTGTCGACGCTGGGCTACAAGATCATGGCGGCGTCGATGATCGTGTTCTTCGTCAACATCATCTACGCTTTCGTCGCCGGCAAGAAGGCGCCTGACAACTATTGGGGCGAAGGTGCGACGACGCTGGAATGGACCCTGTCCAGCCCGCCGCCGTTCCATCAGTTCGAAACCCTGCCGGTGATCGACGACAAGGATCATCACTGATCCACCGCCGTCCAGACTGGACAGAACGCGCCCCGGCCTTCACGGTCGGGGCGTTTTCGTTGGGAGAGAGACAATGCCCGATTTCCGCCTGATCGACACCGGAGAGGTTACGCTGCGCTGCGCGATCGAAGGCAGCGGCCCGCTGGCGATCATGGTCCACGGCTTTCCTGAAAGCTGGTACTCGTGGCGCCACCAGATTGGCCCCGTTGCCGCAGCCGGGTTCACCGCCTGCGCGATCGACGTGCGCGGCTATGGCGGCTCGGACAAGCCGCCTCGCGTTGAAGACTACACGCTGGAAAAGATCGCCGCCGACCTGGTCGGCCTGGGTGAGGCGCTGGCGCCGGGCGAGCAGGTGGTGCTGATCGGGCACGACTGGGGCGCGCCGATCGTGTGGAACACCGCCTTCACCCGGCCCGACCGAATTCGCGCCGTGGCGGGGCTCTCGGTGCCGTTCGCCGGCGCGCCCATGCGGCCCTTTACCGAGGTGTTCCGCGAACATTTCACCAGCCAGGGCCGGTTCTTCTACCAGGAATACTTCCAGCAGCCCGGCGTGGCCGAGGCCGAGGCCGAGGCGAACCCCCGCGATTTCGTGGCGCGGATGATGTATTCGATTTCGGGCGACGTGCCGCCGGGTGACTATTGGACCAAGCCCGCTGGCGCGACCTTCCTCGAAGGCCTGCCCGATCCTAAGCCGGTGCCGTGGCTGAGCGAGGCCGACCTCAATTACTACGAGGGCGAGTTCACCGCCTCGGGCTTTCGCGGGCCGCTCAACCGCTATCGCAATCACGAGGCCGACTATGCCTGGCTCAAGGCCTGGCAGGGCAAGCAGCTGGAGCAGCCATGCCTGTTCATCGGCGGCGACCGCGATCCGGCGACCACGCTGTTCGGCGCGGTGGCCGATCCTGTGGCGATGATGCGGATGTTCGCGCCGAAGGTCGAAGGCCACGTCCTGCCCGGCGTCGGCCACTGGACCCAGCAGGAGCGACCCGAAGAAGTGAACGCCTTGCTGATCGATTGGTTGAAGCGACTCTAAGGCGCGCCTATAGGCCCCCAGACTCATGACCGCTTCAGCCACCCCTGCCGTCCCGCTGCCTGCCGATTGGCGCGATTTCCTGTCGCTGACCAAGCCGCGGGTGATGAGCCTGGTGATCTTCACCGGGCTGTGCGGCTTGCTGGCCGCGCCGGTGCAAATCGATCCGATCCTGGGCTTTACCGCGATCCTGTGCATTGCCGTGGGGGCGGGCGGATCGGCCGCGCTCAACCAGTGGTGGGAAACCGACCTCGACGCCAAGATGAAGCGCACTGCGCAGCGCCCGCTGCCGGCGGGGCGGATGGACCGTACCGTGGCGCGCGACTTCGGCATCGGCCTTTCAGTCGCATCGGTGCTGGTGATGGGGCTGGCGATCGGCTGGCTGGCGGCGGCGATCCTGGCGATTTCGATCGTCTACTATGCCGTGGTCTATACCATCTGGCTCAAGCCGCGGACCCCGCAAAACATCGTCATTGGCGGCGGCGCCGGAGCCTTCCCGCCGATGATCGGGTGGATCGCGGCGACCGGCGAAGTCAGCCTGATGCCGGTGCTGCTGTTCGCGATCATCTTCTTCTGGACCCCGCCGCACTTCTGGGCGCTCGCCCTGTTTGTCGAGACCGACTATGCCAAGGCCGGGATTCCGATGATGCCGGTGGTTGCCGGCCATACCAGCACGCGCCGCCAGATCCTGGCCTATGCCGTGCTGCTGCTGCCGCTCAGCCTGGCGCCGTTCTGGCTGCATGTCGCGGGCTGGCTCTACGGTGCCAGCGCGCTGATCCTGTCGGCGCTGTTCCTGCTGTTGTCGCTGCGCGTCGCAGTGTTCCGCGGCAGCGCCGCGGATGGCGACATGCGCCCGGAGAAGCGCCTGTTCGGCTATTCGGTGTTCTACCTTTTTGCCCTTTTCGCCATGCTGGTGGCGGACCGTTTCCTGCTAGGATAAGCGCCATGGAACTGCCCCCGACCCCCGAACAGGAACGCAAGCGGATCATCGCCGGGCGCAATCGTGTGCTCGCCCTGGTGCTGGTCGCCTTTGCGGTGCTGTTCTTCTTCATCACCATCGCCAAGATGCAGCACTGATCCGATGACCGCCGCCGCCCCCGCCAGCAACCGCAACCTGCGCACCGCCCTGATCATGGCCGCCGTGGCTGCCGCGATGCTGGGGCTGGGTTTCGCCGCCGTGCCGCTCTACCGGATCTTCTGCCAGGTTACCGGCTTTGGCGGGACAACCATGCGGGTGAGCGAGGCCAAGGCCGCGCAGGTCAAGGTCGCCGACGGGCACATTTCGGTGCGCTTCGATGCCAATGTCGACCGCGGCATGGGCTGGCAGTTCAAGCCGCAGCAGGTCACCCAGGACATGCGCATCGGCCAGCGCAAGCAAGCGTTCTACTGGGCAGAAAACACCAGTTCCGAACCGATCACCGGGGTCGCCAGCTTCAACGTCGAGCCGGAGATGGCGGGCAAGTATTTCAACAAGATTCAGTGCTTCTGCTTCAACCAGCAGACCCTGCAGCCGGGGCAGAAGGTCGACATGCCGGTGATCTATTACGTCGATCCGGCGATTGCCCAGGATCCGGAAACCAAAGACATCACCCAGATCACCCTCAGCTACACTTTCCACAGGGCCGCGAATGGCGGCGCAAAGACACTGGACCGGGCCGATCCGGCGCGATAAGGGCGTCTGGCATTGACCGGCGGACCCATGCCGCCGGAACCATGGATTCACACGGGGACTGCAGCATCATGGCTGGTACGAAGAACCACGATTACCACATCCTTCCGCCCGACATCGTCCCGCTGCTGACCACGCTTGGCGCGCTGACTTTCACCAGCGGCATGGTGCTGTTCATGCACGAACTGCCCGGCGGCAAGTTCGTGCCGTGGATGGGCATGGCGCTGCTGCTCGCCTCGATGTTCGCCTGGTTCGGCAAGATCGTGAACGAAGCCCACGCCGGCGATCACACCCCGGTGGTGCAGCTGCACCAGCGGTACGGGATGATCCTGTTCATCGCGTCCGAAGTGATGTTCTTCGTGGGGTGGTTCTGGGCGTTCTTCGACTTCTCGCTGTTCCCTTCGACGATTGCCGAAGCGGTTGGCGGGCAGTGGCCGCCCAAGGCGATCGAAGCGGTGATGGATCCCTTCAACCTGCCGCTGCTCAACACGCTGATCCTGCTGTGCAGCGGCACCACAGTGACCTGGGCGCACCACAGCCTGATCCATGGCGATCGTGACGGCCTGAAGAAGGGCCTGTGGGCGACGATCCTGCTCGGCCTGGTCTTCACGAGCATCCAGGCCTACGAATACATGCACGCGCCGTTCGGTTTCGGCGGCAACACCTATGGCTCGGCCTTCTACATGGCGACGGGCTTTCACGGCTTCCACGTCATCGTCGGCACGATCATGCTGATCGTCTGCCTTGTCCGCGCCTATCGCGGCCATTTCACCCCGCGCCAGCACTTCGGCTTCGAAGCGGCGGCCTGGTATTGGCATTTCGTCGACGTGGTCTGGCTGTTCCTGTTCGTCGCCATCTATATCTGGGGTGGATGGGGCTATCCCGTTCACTGATCATGGCTGACGACAGCGTCACTTCGAAGGGGCAGCCCGGCCTAGGCCAGGCTGCCCTTTTCGGTCTGTGCCCCCAGTGCGGGGGCAAGACCCTGTTCGACGGCGTGGCGCGCTTTGCCCCGCGCTGCCGCGCCTGCGGGCTCGATTTCGCGGCGTTCAACGTCGGCGACGGCCCGGCGGCGTTCCTGACCATGGTGATCGGGGCGATCGTGGTGGTGCTGGCCGTGGTGGTCGAATTCACCTTCGATCCGCCGTGGTGGGTCCATGTGGTGCTGTGGGCACCGCTGATCACCGGGGCGACACTGTGGGGCCTGCGCGTGACCAAGGCCGCGCTGCTGGTCACCGAATACCAGCGCAAGGCACGCGAGGCGACCGGCCAGGACGTGCGGGAGCCATGACGTTGCGGCGCATCCCGATCCTGCCGACGCTGATGGTGCTGATCGTGGTAGGGATGATGATCCGGCTGGGCTTCTGGCAGCTTGACCGCCTGCACCAGAAGGAAGCGCTGACCGAGCTGTACACGCGCAATGCCGCGATGTCGTCGGAAGTGGCTCTGGCCGCCAGCAAGGATGCACGCGAGAAAACCTGGTTCCGTCACACCACCTTCGAATGCCGGGCCGATGGCGATACCAGGCCGATGGCGGGACACAACCTGAAGGGCGACACCGGCTGGGCGCAGTGGGGGCAATGCCTTTCGGCCGAGGGGCGACCAGTCGCGGAAGTCAACCTGGGCTGGAGCCAAGCCCCTTCGGCATTCCACTTTGCCGGCGGGACGATCAGCGGGGTGATCGCGCCCGACGGGACGATTGGCGCGCGGGTGGTTGCCGCCCAGCCGCTGGCGGGACTGGAGCCCAGCGCCCCGCCCGATCCGGGCACCATCCCCAACAACCACCTGTCCTATGCGGTGCAGTGGTTCCTGTTCGCCGCGACCGCGCTGGTGATCTACGCGCTGGCGCTGCGCAAGCGGCTTGCGGCGGGGGCTTCCGGGGGCTAACGGCCCCGCTTGATGGAATACGTTTCGACCCGTGGCAGCGCTCCGGCGCTCGATTTCGCAGGGGCCACGCTGGCCGGCCTCGCCAGCGACGGCGGGCTTTACGTGCCGCGCGAATGGCCGCGCTTCTCGGCAGATGAAATCGCCGCCATGGCGGGCTTGCCCTATGCCGAACTGGCCGCGCGGATCATGCAGCCGTTTGTCGGGGACAGCTTGACCCCGCAGCGGCTGCTGGAACTGACCACTCAGGCCTATGGCCGCTTCGCCCACAAAGCGGTGACCCCGCTGCGCCAGCTCGACCAGCAGCAGTGGCTGCTCGAACTGTTCCATGGTCCGACCCTGGCGTTCAAGGATGTCGCGCTGCAGCTGCTTGGCCTGCTGTTCGAAGAATTTCTCGGTCGCGGCGGCGATCCCCTGACCATTGTCGGTGCAACCAGCGGCGACACCGGATCGGCGGCGATCGATGCCGTGGCCGGCCGCGCCCGGGTCGACATCTTCATGCTTCATCCCAAAGGCCGGGTCAGCGATGTCCAGCGCCGCCAGATGACCACGGTGCTGGCGCCCAACGTCCACAACGTGGCCATCGAGGGCACCTTCGACGATGCCCAGGCGATGGTGAAGCGGATGTTCAACGATCCGGCGATGACCGGGCGCTTTGCCATCGGTGCGGTCAATTCGATCAACTGGGCACGGCTGATGGCGCAGGTGGTCTATTACTTCGCCGCCGCGCTGCAGCTGGGCGCGCCGCAGCGCAAGGTCGCCTTTGCGGTGCCGACCGGCAATTTCGGCGACGTCTTTGCCGGTTATGTCGCGGCGCAGATGGGCCTGCCGGTGGAGCGGCTGATCGTCGCCACCAATGTCAACGACATCCTCCACCGCGCGCTGACCAGCGGCGACTATTCGCAAGGGACCGTCACGCCCACGGCGGCACCGTCGATGGACATCCAGGTCTCGTCCAATTTCGAACGGCTGCTGTTCGACCTCAATGGCCGCGACGGCGCGGCGCTGGCAGCGCAGATGGCCGGGTTCGAGAAGACCAGGGCGATGCAGCTGACCAATGCCCAGCGCGAAGGCGCTGCCGCGCTGTTCAGCAGCGCCCGGGTCGAGCCCGAGGAGATGGCCCAGGCGATCCGCTGGGCCTTCGACGCCAGCGGCGAACTGCTCGATCCGCATACCGCGATCGGCCTTCACGCCGCGCGCGGCGCCGGGATCGACCCGGCAGTGCCGGTGGTCACGCTAGCCACCGCGCATCCGGCCAAGTTCCGCGACGCGGTCGAGCGCGCCACCGGGCAGCGCCCGAGCCTGCCGGCGCGGATCGGCGACCTGTTCGAACGCGAGGAACGGATGATCGAGTTGCCGGGCGACTATGACGCTATCGCCCACTACGTCGCCAAGCACGCGGTGCCGCGTGGCTGAACTGATCGTCCCGCCGGTCGTCATGGCTGGCGCGGCCTGGGCCGATTACGGGCTGATCGATTCGGGCGACGGGCGCAAGCTGGAGCGCTATGGCCCGCACCGCTTCATCCGCCCCGATACCCAGGCGCTGTGGCATCCCAAGCTGGAACGCTGGGCCTCTGACGGCGAATTCGTCCCCGGTTCGGACGAGGACGGCGGCGGGCGCTGGCAGTTCGCCAATCCGGTGCCGCAGGACGGCTGGCCGCTGCACTGGAACGACGTGCGCTTCACCGCGCAGTGCACCCCGTTCCGCCACCTTGGCTTCTTCCCCGACATGGCTCCGGTGTGGGACTGGATGGGGGAACAGCTGGCCGGGCGCAGCGACGCCGCGACAATGAACCTGTTCGGCTATACCGGGGTCGGCACGCTGGCTCTGTCGCACTACGGCCCGGTCACCCATGTCGACGCCAGCAAGAAGTCGGTTGCCCAGGCCCGCGCCAATGCCGAACTGGCCGGGATGGCCGATCGCCCGCTGCGTTGGATCGTCGACGATGCCGCAAAGTTCACCGCCCGCGAGGTGCGCCGGGGCAAGCGCTATGACGGCATCATCCTCGATCCGCCCAAGTTCGGCCGCGGGCCGGAGGGTGAGGTATGGCGATTGGAAGAGCACCTGCCCGGCCTGATCGAGGATTGCCGCGCACTGCTCGACGCGGAAAGCCGCTTCCTGTTCCTGACCGTATATGCCGTGCGGATGAGCAGCCTGGCGCTGGCCGGCCTGCTCGACGATGTCTTCGCCGACCTGCCCGGCACGATCGAGCACGGCGACCTGGCGATGCGCGAGGAGCAGGAGGGCGGGCGCCTGCTCCCCACCGCGATCTTCGCGCGCTGGTCGAATCCGGGCTAAAGGCGCGTTCATGGCCGATTCGCTGATCCTCGAAGTTGCCGATTTCGAACACGATGTCCTGACCGGCATCTATTCGGAGGAAACCGGCCGTCCCCAACCGCTGCGGATCACGATCCAGGTGCAGCTGAAGCCGATCGACCGATACGAGCCGGATACCCCGCTGGCGGCCAGCAAGAACTACATGGACCTCAAGTTCGCGGCGTCCGACGCGCTGCCGCAGGGGGTCCATTTCAAGCTGATCGAGGCAGTCGCCGACCACATCTGCGAAACGCTGTTCCTGCAGGACGCGCGGGTAACCGCAGTCACGGTCAAGATCGTCAAACTGGCAATCAGCGAGAACGGCGAAAAGATCGGCATGACCCTGACGCGCGAGCGGCGCTGATGGACCGACTGGACATCACCGGCCTCCCCGAAGATCCGCTGGCTGCGGCGGCTCATTTCTACAGCAAGGTGATGCCAGGGATCGGCGCGGAGGGTGACTTGACGCTGGTCTTCCCCGCTGCCGACCATACCCACCGGGCCTGGCGGCTGGCCGCAATCGAAGGATTGGCGCGCGCGCGGGTGCCGGGGCGGATCAATGCGGTCAGCGGCGGCAATTCTGCAACTATCGCGGCGGCGCTGGCCTATCTGGCCGCGGCGCCGGGGGTTACCGGGCAATACCTGCCTTTGGATGACAGCGGGGCAGGCGGCGTGATACCCTCCTCGCCATGACCCTTGTCGACCAGTTCCAGCGGCGGATCAGCTATCTACGGCTGTCGGTCACCGACCGTTGCGATCTGCGCTGCACCTATTGCATGCCAGAGCGGCAGACCTTCCTGCCGCGCAGCGAAGTGCTGAGCCTGGAGGAGCTGCACCAACTCGCCTTGGGCTTCATCGCGCGGGGGATTACCCGGATCCGCCTGACCGGGGGCGAGCCGCTGGTCCGCCGCGACATGATCGAGCTGGTCCGGGCGCTGGGCCGCAAGCTGGGGGACGGGCTGGACGAGCTGACCATGACCACCAATGGCATGGCCCTGGCGCGGTTCGCGGACGATCTGGCTGCGGCCGGGGTGCGGCGGATCAACGTCTCGCTCGACACGCTCGACCGGGATCGCTTCACGGCGCTGGCCCGGCGCGACGGGCTGGCGCAGGTGATCGAAGGAATCGCCGCGGCGCGTGCGGCCGGGCTGACGGTCAAGCTCAACACCGTCGCGCTCAAGGGCGTCAACCAGGACGAAATTCCCGCGCTGATGGAATGGGCGCATGGTCAGGCCATGGACCTGACCCTGATCGAGGTGATGCCGCTGGGCGAGGTCGAGGCCGACCGCTTCGACCAGTACCTCCCGCTGACCGCGGTGCGCGCGGATCTGGACGCGCGTTACACCCTGACCCCAAGCGATCACCGCACCGGCGGCCCGGCGCGCTATTTCGACGTTGCCGAAACCGGTGGACGACTCGGTCTGATCACCCCGCTGACCGGCAATTTCTGCGATGGCTGCAACCGGGTGCGGGTGACCACCACCGGGCAGCTTCACCCCTGTCTGGGCGGGCACGAGATGGTCGACCTGCGCGCCGCGCTGCGCTCGGCCGATCCCGATACCGCGCTTTCGTCCGCGCTGGACCGGGCCATGGCGATCAAGCCGCTGCGCCATCACTTCGCGATTGGCGCCGAGGGCGAGGTGCCGGTGCTGGCCCGGCATATGTCGGTCACCGGGGGCTAGGCATTGGCCACGCTGGTGTTTCTGGGCCGGCTGGCCGACGTCGCCGGCGCGACGCAGCTGGAGGCCGCGCCCGGGCTGCTTGCCAACGTGCTGGCGCGACTGCCGGGCGAACTGGCGATTGCCCTGCTCGATGAACGGGTGCGCATCGCTCACAACGGCGTGCTGGTCAGCGAATCCGAAGCGCTGATCGTCGCAGCGGGAGACGAAGTGGCCTTCCTGCCCCCGGTCAGCGGAGGATAGGCGGCGTGATCGACGTGCGCCTGCTGACCCAGCCGTTCAATCCCGGCCAGTTCGTCGGGCCGTTCACTAATGCGCATCCCGGGCTGGGGGGCGTCTGCACGTTCGTTGGCGAAGTGCGCGGCGGCGACGGCGTGGAAGCTCTGGAGCTGAGCCACTACGAGCCGCTGACCCTGCCGGGGATGACTGCCCTTGCAGAACGCGCTGTCGCCCGGTTCGCCCTGTTGGGCGTCATGATCCTGCACCGCAGCGGGGTGATGCTGCCGGGTGAGCCGATCGTCTGCGTCTCCGCCGCGGCAAGCCATCGCCGCGCCGCCTTCGACGCGGTCGATTTCGCCATGGATCACCTCAAGAGCGATTCGTGGTTCTGGAAGCGCGAGAAAAAGGCAGGGGTGTGGAGCTGGATCGAACCGCGCGTGAGCGATCACACCGACCTGGCCCGCTGGGACTAGCTGCGCATCCGGCCCTTGAGGGCGTTGAGCGAATCGTCCTCACCAGCGACGATCGCGATCACCTGATCGCGTGCTGCAGCGATCGCGGTGGTGTCAGACTGCTTGATCCCTTCCGCAGCGTACAGCGCATCGAGATCGGCCAGGGCAATCATCGCCTGGCTGCGCTGCGATTCGAGATCGGCCAGCGCCACCGTCGCAACCGACCACGATTCGCTGGCCACCGCCGCCCCCGCCGCTGCCCCGACCAGGGCCTGCGCGCGCGGCAGGGCGGCGCGGAATTTCGCATCGGCGGCGCGGGCCTTGGCGACCAGTCCGTCAAGCTGTCCGGTCACTTCGGCGGGCGGCTGGGGCGCTTCGGGCGGCGGGGTGACGACCGGCGCCGTCCCGCTGATCCGTTCGGCGGGGCGCCGGGCCAGGGAGGGATATTCACCCTGGTCCCTGGCGCAGGCGGAAAGGGCCAGTGAAGCGGCGGCAAGCGGTAGTAGGAAGCGCATGGCAATGCCATAGCATGGTGCGCGGCGCTTGCCAGTGGCTGTCATTTTCAGCCAAACCACCGTTGACAGACAGGGGCCGTTCGACTAGGCGCGGCGCTTCTTATCGGACCCCTTCCTTCAGGTGGGGGCCGGTACGCTGTCGGCACTGTGGCTGGGCAGTTGTGGAAAAACGAACGGATAATAGCACCATGTTCGCAGTTGTGCGCACGGGCGGCAAGCAATACCGGGTTGCCGCCGGAGACAAGATCGCGGTTGAAAAGCTGGCTGGTGAAGCCGGTGACAAGATCACCCTGGGTGACGTCCTGCTGGCCGGTGACGGCGGCGAGATCAAGGACGCTGCCGGCGTGCTCGTCTCGGCGGAAATCATCGCCCAGGCGAAGTCGGAAAAGGTGATCGTTTTCAAGAAGCGTCGCCGCCACAACTATCGCCGCCGCAACGGCCATCGCCAGCAGATGACCCTGCTGCGCATCCTGGCCGTCGGTGGCGAGGAAAAGAAGGCTGCCAAGAAGGACGCCGCGCCCAAGGCTGAAAAGCTCGAAGCCGCTGAAGCGCCCGCCAAGAAGGCACCGGCCAAGAAGGCCGCCGCTGCCAAGACCGCTGAATAAGAATCCGGAGTAGTTCGAGATGGCACACAAGAAAGCAGGCGGTTCGTCGCGTAACGGTCGTGATTCGGCCGGTCGTCGCCTTGGCGTGAAGAAGTTCGGCGGTCAGGAAGTGATCGGCGGCAACATCATCATCCGTCAGCGCGGGACCAAGGTGTACCCGGGTGCCAACGTCGGCATTGGCAAGGATCACACCCTGTTCGCCCTGACCGGTGGCCGCGTGCGATTCCACGATGGCAAGCTCGGCCGCAAGTACGTCTCGGTCGATATGGCAGTCGCCGCCGAATAACCGGATGACCAATAAAGGGTCATCCTGACAGGATGGCCCCCCGCCGGACTCAAGCAGTCCGGCAAAACGAGGGAGAGGGGCCAACCCGTCTCCCTCTTTTCGTCTCTCCCTCAGAACGGTTTCGCGGATGCATCCCGTGGCGGGCCCATCCGGACGCAAGCCGTAATGGCATTGTCACGCATCGTGCCTAGATCGCGAGCGGGGCGAAGATTGGGAGTACGAAGCGTGTTCATTCGCAGCGAAAGGCTGTTCCTCCGGCCCGGCTGGCCCGAGGACTGGCAGGAACTTCTCAGCCGGATCGCCGATGAATCGGTGGTCCGCAACCTGGCCAAGGCGCCGTGGCCCTATACGGCCGACGATGCACGCTGGTTCGCCAGCCAGCCGCAGGACGCGCGCCTGCCGCACTTCTTCGTGACCTTGCCGACCAGCGCGGCCCCGGCCGAGCTGATCGGCTGTGTCGGGCTGGGCGAGGTCGATGGCGAGGTCGAGCTGGGTTACTGGTTTGCGCGTCCGCACTGGAACAAGGGCTATGCCACCGAGGCCGCGCGCGCGGTTCTGCGGCTGGCCAAGGTGCTTGGTCACCGCAAGCTCGTTGCCGGCCACTTCATCGACAATCCGGCATCGGGGGCCGTGCTGCGCAAGGTGGGCTTCGTCCCGACCGGGCGCGTGCGCCAGCGTTATAGCCTGGCGCGCGGGTACGAGACGCAGTCGATCGAACACCGCATCGACCTGGGCCGCTCAAGCGACTGCGATGGCGGCGACGATGGCGGTACCCCGGTACCCGCGATGCGCGCGGCGTAATCGTAAGCAGATCCTCTCCATTTTTGGCGAATGCCACAAATGGGGAGGTGGCATTTGCGCCAGCAAATGACGGAGGGGCTCTGCCCTCGTGTCATTACCCCTCCGTCAGCCCTGCGGGCTGCCACCTCCCCAGATGTGCTGCGCAAATCTGGAGAGGATCAGGACGGTTACGCCATCACCGCGTCGGGAAATTCGCTTTCGGCCTTGCCGATCAGCGCGCGGTCATCGTGGTTCCAGGGGTGGAAGCCGGGCAGGAAGTAGGCGCACCAGCTCGGGAAGATCCGGCGCAGGATGCCGGGATTGCCCAGCAGATACCAGGCCAGCTGCAGCTTGACCTTGGGCCCGGTGATGCCGTCCTGGGCGAGCAGGTCGAGCGTGTCGTTCCAGCGGTTGGCGATGAAGTTCTTGGTGACGATCGCCATCATGATCGACTTGAGCTTCCAGCGCTTCCACCGGCTCCAGTGCCGCGTGGCGAAGCGGTAGGTGTCATAGGCGACGCCCTTGTGTTCGATTTCCTCCATCGCGTGCCAGCGCCACATCGCTGCCGTTTCCGGCTCGGCATGGGCAAAGTGCTTCGGATTGGCGAGGAAATCGTTGGCCATCATCGCGGTGTAGTGTTCCAGCGCAATGGTCACCGCCAGGTTGATGATCGCCGGGCGGTCCTTGGTCAGGGCAAGGTTTTCTTCCAGCCGGCGGTCGATCTTGTCGAGATCATAGCCCGCGTCGACCGCAGCCTTGTTGAACACCAGATGCTCGCGCGTGTGGTTGATTTCTTGCTTCACGAAGGCGCGGATCTCGGCCTCAAGCTTGGGTGGTACGCCGTCCCGGTGGGCCTTCACCGCCTCGATGAACATCGCCTCGCCGCGCGGGAAGGTCGCGGACAGGGCGTTGTGCCAGGCGGTGGCGATGGGATCACCAGCCAGCCACCAGCGACCGGGCTTCTGCGTGCGGCCAAAGCGGCGGTCGCGGATCACGATGTCGAGGTCGGCCGGGGTCGGAACCGCTGCCAGCTTGCCTGCAAGCGCGGTCGGTTCTACGTCGAAGGGGAATGTGGTTGGCGCGTTCATGCCACCCTAGATAGAGTAACTGACACTGATGTCAATAAGGAAGCGCCTCAGCCAGGAAGAAAGCCGCACCGTCGCGCTGGAAGCGGCGCGTTCGCTGCTGATCGAGCTCGGTCCGCAGGCGGTGACGCTGAAAGCCGTGGCGGCGCGAATCGGGCGGACCCATGCCAACCTGCTGCATCACTTCGGCTCGGCCGCGGGGCTGCAAAAGGCGCTCGCCCGGCATCTGGCTGAAACGATCTGCGCCTCGATCGAGGACGCGGTGCTGGCCAGCCGCGCCGGTTCGGGCAGTCCGCGCGACGTGGTCGACCTGACCTTCGACGCCTTTGACAAGGAAGGCGGCGGCGCGCTTGCCACCTGGATGCTGGCCAGCGGCAACGACGACGCGCTCGATCCGATCATCGACGTGATCCACGATCTGGTCGACGATCTTGATGGGATCGCCTCGGGCAAGATGCATTCGGTCACCCACGCGCTGGTGCTGATGGCGCTGGGCGATGCGCTGATGGGCGGGCCCTTGGCCCAGTCGCTGCAACTGCCCCGAACCAGCGCGCGTGATCTGGCGGAGACGATGCTGATCGATGCCGCGCTGAAGGCGGGGCTGGTGGGGTCGGTTTAGTCCTGATGGTTGCGGCGCGGACTTGGGCACGGATTGGTGTTGTACTTTCAGCTCTTGTGGGATTGCCGCTTTACTGGGCGCTCAATCCGCCGCTGGTTGCAATCGGCCTCGCGAACGGAACCTATAGCAATCCCTGCTGTGAAGCGATGACGCTCCATAATGGTGAGATGCGATTTTCCGGAACGAACCGCGCCGAGTATCGTGTCGAGGAAGACAAATGGGGTCCTTATCTTATCACGAAGCGATATTTGGCAGTGTCAGGGGGCAAGGTCTTTGCCGATGGGATGCGCGGAGGTTTGATGACTCGGCTCGATATCAACGGCACCTGCAAAGTCTTACACCTGACCAGGGGCAGCGGAACAATCCCGTTTTCTACCTGCCAGGTATCTAGTCTGCCCCCGCAGTCATCCAGCTAGGCTTCATTTCCGCCCCAATATCCTCCACCCGCCGGTGATCCACCGCCAGTCCCAACGCCGGATAGGCCGCCCGCTGCCGCGCCGGGTCGCTCTGGGCCAGCGGCACCACCACCAGGCGGCGGTTGACCTTGGCACGCCAGTTCATCCGCGCGGTGTTTTCCTGGCCGACGTAGCAGCCCTTGGTGAAGCTCACCCCGTTCAGCTCGGCGGCGTTGCATTCCAGCCAGAGCAGGTCGTGCAGTTCGGCCTGGCCTTCACAGACGCCGCGCGCAAGGCGGTGAGCAAGCCATTGATCGTCGGCGCTTTGATCGCCCATCCTTTCGAGCCAGCGCTGGCCCAGCGCAGCCAGACGCGGGTCGGGCGAGGGGCCGTCGCCGGCCCGCCAGTGCACGCTCAGCGCCGCGTCACGGGCGATGCCGATCTTGCGGCGGAGGCGGTACATCGACAGCCGCTTGACCAGCGCGTCGGCCTGCTCGGCCTCGCAATCGAGCAACAGATCGCTGCCGTCTGCCCAGACCAGGAAATCGAACAGCACCTTGCCTTGCGGGGTCAGCAGCGCGGCCCAGACCGGCAGCGACCCGGTGACATCGTTGGTCACCAGTCCTTGCAGGAACGCGGCGACATCTTCACCGGGCTCGAGCGGGGAGAGGCGGATTACGGCGCGGCTTGCCAGCTGTGTTGCAGTCATGGGTGACAGATAGGGTGGACCATGACTAAGGGGAAGCCATGGTCGATTCCATAACCATCCGCCGCCCCGATGACTGGCACGTCCACCTGCGCGACGGCGAAGTGCTGAAAGGCGTGTTGCCCTTTACCGCGCGGCAGTTCGCCCGGGCGATCGTCATGCCCAATCTTGCGCCGCCGATCAGCACGGTCGCGGCGGGGGCGGCCTATCGCGAGCGGATTTTGGCGGCATTGCCGGCGGGAATGGACTTCGCCCCGCTGATGGTCGCCTATCTGACCGATCATATCGATCCCGAGGAATTGGCCCGCGGCCACGAACAGGGCGTGTTCACCGCGGCCAAGCTCTATCCCGCCCACGCCACCACCGGATCGGCCCACGGGGTGACCGACGTGGCCAATATCCGCTCGGCGCTGGAGCGGATGGCGCAGATCGGCATGCCATTACTGGTCCACGGCGAGGTAACCGACCACGATGTCGATGTGTTCGACCGCGAGGCGGTGTTCATCGAGCGCGTGCTGGCGCCGCTGGTCCGCGACCTGCCCGAGCTGAAAGTGGTGTTCGAGCACATCACCACCGAAGAGGCCGCGCAGTTCGTGGCTGGGAGCGGGCCCAATGTGGCCGCGACGATCACCCCGCAGCACCTCCACATAAACCGCAACGCCATGCTGGTCGGGGGGATCCGTCCTCATGCCTATTGCCTGCCCGTCGCCAAGCGCGAGAAGCACCGGCTGGCGCTGCGCAAGGCGGCAACGTCTGGCTCGGCCAAGTTCTTCCTCGGCACCGATACCGCGCCGCACGCCAAGCACCTGAAGGAAGCCGCTTGCGGCTGCGCCGGGATCTTCAACGCGCCCTATGCGCTGGAAAGCTATCTGACAGTGTTCGAGGAAGAGGCCGCGCTGGACCACTTCGAAGGCTTTGCCAGCCTGCACGGCCCGGCGTTTTACGGCCTGCCGGTCAATGACGCCACGGTGACGCTGGAGCGCGCGGAAACCACCGTGCCCGAGGTGATCGACGCCAATGGCACGGCCATCGTGCCGTTCCATGCCGGTGAGACGCTAGGCTGGCGCTTTGCCGGATAAGCGCCGGCGCTGGGCCAGTAGGTCCCAGACAAACAGGGCGATCGCGGTCCAGATCACCACGAAGCAGGTCAGCTGCACCGGGCGCAGCGGCTCGTGGAACACGGTCAGGCCGATGACGAAGCTGATCGTCGGAGACATGAACTGGATCATTCCCAGCATCGAATAGTCCATTCGCTTGGCCGCGCCTGAAAACAGCAGCAGCGGCGTGCCGGTCAGGACACCGCCCAGCGCAACCAGCAAAGACAACTGCGGCGACTGCGCCATGCCCGACCCGCCAGGACCAGTCGCATACCATGCCGTGACGGCCATAGCCGGAAGGAGCAGCAACAGCGATTCGATCGTCAGTCCGGGCAACGGGCCGACCGGGGTCAGCTTGCGCACCAGGCCATAGGCGCTGAAGCTGACCGCCAGGGTCAGGCTGATGTAGAGCATGTCGAGCGCCCCAAAAGCGAGCAGCGACACACCCAGCGCGGCGAGGATCACTGCGGTCCATTGTCGGCGATTCAGCTTCTCGCCCAGGAACAGGGTGCCGAAGAAGACATTGACCAGCGGGTTGATGTAATAACCCAGGCTGGCGGCAAACAGATGATCGTGCTGTACCGCCAGCGTGAAGACGACCCAGTTCACGCCTATCAAACCGGCGCTGAATGCCAGGCGACGCAAAATTGCCCAGTCGGCCAGTGCGCCGCGCAGCTCGCTCCAGTTCCGCCGCACCGCGAAGACGGCCAGGCAGAATGGCAGCGTCCAGATGATCCGCCAGGCGACAAATTCCAGCGCCGGCACGGCGCGGACGAATAGCAGATAGAGCGGCAACAGTCCCCAGATCAGATAGGCACCGATCGCCATCGGGACGCCGCCAGGCTGCGTGCGGGGAAGGGGGGAATGCATGACGCCCTGCCGCTAGACGGCGCGCTAGGGCGGCGCAAGCCAAGCCTTCATTAACCTTACAACATCGTTGCGGGCCATTCAGATCGCTGCTGCTAGTCGCGCGCCAACACCGGTTCCGGGTCCGGCAGCGCCGCTCTGGCCTGCCATCCATGTGTCGAGGGGTGACCTCTGCATGGACGACCCAACCGAACCGCAGCCGCGGGTCGCACTCGGTGCGCTGCGGGAAACGCCCTCGGCTTTCGGGCCGGGGGCGTTTCTTTACGTGGCGCAAACTTCCCGGCATTAGGAAGGCATCATGCGACGTGCCTTGCTGCCTTGCCTGCTCCTGCTTTCGGCCTGCGATGCACAAAGCGGCGATGCTCCTGATACGGACGATCGCGATCCCGTTGCGGCGGCGGCGGTGAACGATCCGCTGATGTCCGACCCCGATCTGGCCGGACAGAACCAGGGCGGTGCCGCGCTGATCGGGGGCGGCCCGGCCAGTGCCGAGATCCCGCCCGACAAGTCATCCAAGGACGAGATCGACGCGGCCAAGGCCGCCGCCCTGCAGATTGCCGGCGGATCGCTGGCTGCTGCACCTTTGCCCGAGGCGAGCAGTGGGACTTCGCCGCTCGACACAGCGGTCACCGCGCCGGCGATTGCCACGGCGTTGAAGATCGGCAGCCCGGCCTGCGCCGCGCAGCTCGATTACACGGCGCTTTGGGCGGCAAAGCTCTCCGCTCCGTTCGAAGTCTATCCGCGCGGCCATGTCGGCCAGTCGGCCGGCAGCGACGCGAAGGGCTGCCGTCTGCGCGTGATCGGTTTCGTCACCCCGGTTGCGGTGGAGGACGTGATCGCCTTTTACGCCGCGCGCGGCAAGGCTGCGGGCTTTACCGCTATGCGCAGCAAGGCCGGCGACGACGATCTGTTGCAGGGCACCAGGGGCGCGGCAAGCTATGCCGTGGCGGCGCGGCTGCGCGATGACAGGATGAGTGAAGTCACGCTGGCAACCAGCGGAATTTGAACGCTTATTTCTCTTCGCGCAGGCCCACGCCGAACATTGCCCTGGGCTGTTCCATCTCGGTCGAGGCGACCGGATAGGCGCAATAATCGGCGGCGTAATAGGCGCTGGGGCGGTGGTTGCCCGACAAGCCGACGCCGCCGAACGGCGCGGCGGACGAGGCGCCATTGGTCGGGCGGTTCCAGTTGATCACCCCGGCGCGGATATTGGCCCAGAAGCGGTTGTATTCCGCCGGCGTCCCGCCAACCAGCGAAGCCGACAGGCCGAAGCGGGTGTTGTTGGCCTCGGCAATGGCCTCGTCGAAATCGTCGACCTTGATGACCTGCAGCAGCGGCCCGAACAGCTCGACATCGGGGCGGTCCTTGACCCCAGTGACGTCGATGATCGCCGGCGAGAGGAACGGCAGGTCGTCACGCGGGCGGGTCATGTGCTTGATCGCCTTGCCGCCATGGCTGAGCAGGTAGAGGAAGCTCTCGGTAAGGCCGTCTGCCGCCTGGTTGTCGATAACCGGCCCCATGAACGGCGCGGGTTCGTCAAACGGGGCGCCAACGATCATCCGGTCGGCCAGGCGCTTCACTTCGGCGATAACGGCATCGTACATCGACGCCTTAATGATCAGGCGCCGTCCGGCGGTGCAGCGCTGTCCGGCGCTGGTGAAGGCCGACTGGATGACAAGCGCCGCGGCATCGGTGGTCTTTGGAGTATCCCACAGCACGATCGGGTTGTTGCCGCCCATCTCCAGCGCCAGGATCTTGTCGGGCCGCGCTGCCAGCTTGCGATTGATCGCGATCCCGGCATTGGCCGATCCGGTGAACAGGACCCCGTCGATCCCTTCGTGCGCGACCAGCGCCTGGCCTTCCTCGGGTCCGCCGATGACCAGCTGCACCAGCGCCGCCGAAATGCCGGCACGGTGAAAGCACTGGACCAGCGCTTCACCCACCGCGGGGGTCTTTTCGCTGGGCTTGAAGACGATCGCATTGCCCGCGATCAGGGCCGGAACGATGTGGCCGTTGGGCAGGTGCGCGGGGAAATTGTACGGCCCCAGCACGGCCATGATCCCGTGCGGCTTGTGGCGCAGCGACGCCGTGCCTTGCATGGCGTTGTCCAGCTTGCGTTGAGAGGTCCGCTCGGCATAGGCGCGGATCGAAATTTCCACCTTGTTGACGACGCTTTCAACCTCGGTGCGGGCTTCCCACATCGGCTTGCCGGTTTCGCGTGCAATCAGGGTCGCGAGCTTTTCCGCGTCCTTGCGGACTTCGTTGGCAAAGCGGCGGACCATTTCCATGCGGGTCGACAGTGGCTGCGCGGCCCAGGCCGGCCAGGCGCGGCGCGCCCGCGCGACGACTTCGTCGACGTTGCTACGTCGCCCGCGCCACAGCTCTTCCCCAGTCGCCGGTTCGTAGGAAATGATTTGCGAAGTGCTCAATGAACTGCCCCGTCCCCGTTTCGGCGCCGGATGTGACCCGGCGTATTTACAGTGCCTTAACCGCCGTGGTCCGGATTTGGAAGCCTTGGCGGCGGGCCTAGCGCAGCACCGAGCCGCCGGATGTTCGCCACGGTCGCGTCAAGCCCGGTCCAGTCGTCGCGCCCGGCGATATCGGACCAGATCGCCTCGACGTGTTCGATCAGCAGCGACGGCGGGGCGTCTTCGTCCCAGATGCCGCCTGCCGCGCCTTCCGGCTCGTATGCCGCGGCCGCTTCGGCCAGCACGCCGTCCAGCGCGCGGCCGTGATGATGGCGGTGGAAGAACAGGTCCGGACTCTCGCCGCTTTCGGCCATGGCCCGTTCGGCGGCGGCGACCAGCGCGGCGTCGCTGTCGAAGCCGCGCGATCGCAGGCCCAGCCGCCAGACGAACTGACGGGCCAGCGCCTGCTGATACAGCGGCCCGAACCGTTCCAGCGCGGCGATCAGCGGTTCGGCTTCAACCAGCGTTCGCAGCGCCACGGCCAGTTGTCCGCAGTTCCAGTGCAGCGCCTCGGCCTGGCGGCCGAAGGCATAGAGTCCGTTCTGATCGAAATAGGCCGCGGTGAAGGCCGGGTCCCAACGCGGCAGCCAGCGCCACGGGCCATAGTCGAAACTCTCGCCCGATATGTTCATGTTGTCGGTGTTGAGCACGCCGTGGACGAACCCGGCGACTGCCCACTGCGCGGCCAGCCCGGCCAGCCGCTCGACCACCTGGTGCAGCAGGATCACCGCCGGTTCGTCCCGTACGGGCGCCTCGGCAGGCGGCGCATCGCCGGGAAACTGGGCCAGGCAATAGTCGATCAGCGCGGCCATGTGCTCACGCTCTTCCAGGTAGGCCAGCCGCTGGAACGTGCCGATGCGGATGTGGCCGTGGCTGAGCCGGACCATCACTGCGCCGCGCGCTGGCGACGGTTCATCCTGGCGGAACAGCTCCTCGCCGGTTTCGATTACCGAGAAGGTCTTGCTGGTGTTTACCCCCAGGGCTTCGAGCATTTCTGTGGCAAGAATTTCGCGCACGGCGCCTTTCAGCGTCAGTCGCCCGTCGGCGCTGCGGCTCCACGGGGTCTGGCCGGACCCCTTGGTGCCCAGATCAAGCAGGCGGCCGGCCCCGTCGCGCAGCTGCGCGAACAGAAAACCGCGCCCGTCGCCCAGGTCGGGGTTGTAAACCCGGAACTGATGCCCGTGATAGCGCAGCGCCAGGGGCTGGGGCAGATTGCCGGGCAAAGGCTCGAATCGTGCAAAGTGGCGGACCCAGTCGGCATCGCTCAACCCCTCCAGTCCAACCGCGCCCTGCCAGCGGGAATTGCGGAAGCGCAGCGTGGTCTGCGGGAAGCCCGCCGGCACGACCGGGTCGGCCAGCCATGGCGCCATGGACAGGATCGGGACATCGGCCCGATAGGCGGCAGCTTGCGGTTCGGCGCGCATCGGGCAATAGTGGAGACGAACACATGGTCGCACAAGCCGCAGCCCACAGGACTTTTCCCCAACCGATGACCGCCTTTGCCGATCGCTTCTGGACAAGCCGCGACGGGCTGAAACTGCACTTCCGCGACTATGCCGGGCGCAGTGACCGCCCGCCGGTGCTGTGCCTGCCCGGCCTGACCCGCAATGCGCGTGATTTCTCGGATCTCGCTGCGCGGCTGGCGGGCGACTGGCGCGTCCTCTGCGTCGATCTGCGCGGGCGCGGGGAAAGCGCCTATGCGCGCGATGCCGCCAGCTACAACCCGATGCAATATGCCGATGATCTGGCCGCTCTGTTTGAGCAGGAAGGGCTTGAGCGGGCAGTTTTTGTCGGCACCTCGCTGGGCGGGCTGATCACCATGATCACCGCAATGATGGCGCCGCAGCGTATGGCCGGGGTGCTGCTCAACGACGTCGGGCCGGAGATTGACCCCGCCGGGCTTGAACGGATCCGCACCTATGTCGGGCAGGGGCGCAGCTTCGCCACCTGGATGCACGCGGCGCGCGCCCTGGAAGAGGCGCAGGGCGACGTTTTCCCGGACTATGACCTGCCCAAGTGGCTGGCCATGGCCAAGCGTTGCATGGCGGTAGGCGGCAATGGCCGGATCCACTTCGATTATGACATGAAGATCGCCGAGCCGATCGTCGATGCCCCGCTCGATCAGCCTGCCGTCGACATGTGGCCGGCGATTGCCGCACTGAAGGACGTGCCGACCTTGCTGCTTCGCGGGGAGCGGTCGGATGTGCTGGCACCGTCGGTGCATCAGCGCATGGCCGGCCTGCTCGATCGCGGCGAAGCCGTGACCGTGCCTGGGGTCGGCCATGCCCCGATGCTGGAAGAACCCGAGGCCATGGCGGCGATCGACCGCCTGCTCGCGCGGGTGCAATGACTGAAAAGTCCCAACGGTTGCGCCTGCTCCACCTTCACTCCAGCTTTGCGGCGGGGGGCAAGGAACTGCGCGCTGCCAAGCTGATGAACGCCTTCGACCCGCGCATCGATCACACCGTGATCTCTGCCGTGCCAGGCGAGATCGGCGCCGCAGCTGCGGTCGATCGCGGCATTGCCGTGTCCTATCCCGACGATTTTCCGGCGCTTTCGGGGCGTCCCTTCCCCCGTCGCTTGCTGGGGGTGGCCAGGGCCATGCTGGGGCACGACCTGGTGCTGACGTACAACTGGGGGGCAATGGACGCGGTCATGGCGCACACCCTGTTCGCCGAGGCGCTGAGCCTGCCGCCGCTGATCCATCACGAAGACGGGTTCAACCAGGACGAGGCGCACAAGCTGAAGGCCTCGCGCAACGTGTATCGCCGGCTTGCCCTGGCGCGCGCCCAGGGGCTGGTTGTGCCATCGCAGCGGCTTGAGGAAATTGCCCGGACCGAATGGCATCAGCCGCGCCGCATGGTCCACCGCGTTGCCAATGGCATTCCGGTTTCTGCCTATGGCGGCAAGCCGCGCCCCGATGCCTTGCCGCGCCTGATCAAGCGCGATGGCGAAGCCTGGCTGGGCACGCTGGCCGGGCTGCGCGCTATCAAGAACCTGCCGCGACTGGTCCGCGCCTTTGCCGGCCTGCCAACGCACTGGCAGCTGGTCATCCTGGGCGAAGGGCCCGAACGCGACGCGATCCGGGCGGAGGCGGACCGGCTGGGCGTGGCAGACAGAGTCCACTTGCCCGGATTCGTCGGCGATCCGGCCAAGGCGCTGGGGCTGTTCGACCTGTTCGCGCTGTCGTCCGACAGCGAGCAATTTCCGATCTCGGTGGTCGAAGCCATGGCGTCGCGGCTGGCCGTGGTCAGTCCCCGCGTTGGCGATGTCGCCGCGATGGTTGCCGCCGAAAACGCGCCCTTCATTACCCCAGCGGGGGATGAGACTGCGCTGGCCGATGCGCTGAGCCGGCTGGCCGCGGATCCGGCCGCGCGACAGGCCATCGGCAAGGCCAACCGCGCCCGGGCCGAAGCCGAATATGACGAAGCCGCCATGGTTGCGGCCTATCGCCGGATCTATGGCGGAGCGCTGGGCCGCGCGACTTTCCCCTGATTGCAGCCGTTCACCCTGGCTTCACCGGGGAATACGCAGAGATCAGGCGTTGAAAAGGCGCGCTCATCCGCTAAACAGCCCGGCAACGCATTAACCAGCCAGTGAAGGCACGAAAAACTTGGCCCTGCCTCCCGACAGTCCGAAGAAGTCCCCGCTCGATGACCGCCTCGCCGCCCAGCAGGACGGTTTCCTGCGCGAAGTCGACGAAGCGCTGCGCGAAGACCAGATGGTCGGCGCGTTCAAGCGCTATGGCCGCACCGTCGGTACCGCGATTGCGGTGGGTTTGCTTGGCCTTGCCGGTTATCTCTATTGGGATCACAGCCAGAAGCAGGCCGCGGCAGAACGTAGCGAACGGATGATCCTGGCCCTCGAAAAGGCCCAGGCCGGGCCATCGTCGGCGCAGGCTGCGCTGGGTGATTTCGATGCCCTGGCCAAGGACGGAAGCACCGGCAGCAAGGCCGCGGCAGCGCTGACTGCCGCCGCAATCCGCCAACAGCAGGGCAAAACCGATGAAGCGGCCAAGGCCTATGCTGCGATTGCCGCCGATAACAGCGCGCCGCAGCCCTATCGCGATCTGGCCACGCTGCGCGACGTGGCCATGCGCTTTGACGCGATGCCGCCGCAGCAGGTGGTCGACCGGCTCAAGGCGCTGGCCGTTCCTGGCAATGCCTGGTTCGGCAGCGCCGGCGAACTGTCGGGTCTCGCCTATCTGAAGCTGAACAAGCCCGACCAGGCCGGCCCGCTGTTCGCGGCGATCGCCAAGGACAAGACCGTCCCGCAATCGCTGCGCGCCCGCGCCAGCCTGCTGGCCGGTCAGCTGGGCTTCGAAGCGCCTGAAGCACCCACTCCGGCGGCGGCAAGTGCCGCGCCCCAAGCCAATTAGGACGGTGTTCGCGCCGACCACGCAAACCAAGGATTTCTGCCCGATGCCCGCTTCGCCCATGCCCCTGAAGATCGCCGCCCCGCTTGCCCTAGCCCTGGTCCTGGGCCTGTCCGGCTGCGGCGTGTTTGGCGGCAAGGGCAAGCCTTCGACGCCGACCGTGGGCAACCGCGTGGCGATCCTCAGCCGGGTCGAATCCGGGGCCAAGGTCGATCCCGCCCTAGCCGACGTCGCGGTTATCGTGCCGCCTGCCGCGGCCAACGCTGACTGGCCCCAGGCTGGCGGCAATGCCGGGAAGAGCTATGGCAACCTGGCGCTGGCCGCAGCACCCGCGCGGTCGTGGACCGGGGCGATTGCCGGATCGGGCAAGAAGCAGCGCCTGGCGGCATCGCCGGTGGTCGGCGGCGGGCAGCTGTTCGCGATGGGCACCGACGGCCTGGTCAGCGCCTTCGACGCGGCAACCGGGGGCAAGCGCTGGAGCCAGAGCTTCTCGGTCAAGGGGGATGCTTCGAACAGCGTCTATGGCGGCGGCGTCAGCTTTGCCGACGACAAGGTCTATGTCACCACCGGGGTCGGCGAAGTCGCCGCGCTCGATGCCAAGGACGGCAAGCAGCTTTGGAAGGTCAAGCCGGCCGGCCCGCTGCGCGGATCGCCGACCATCGCTTTCGGGTCGGTCTATGTCATGACCATCGACAACCAGATCCTCTCGCTCAATGCCGCCGACGGGACCCAGCAGTGGAACGAGGTTGCCGCCACCGGGCAGACCGGGGTGTTCGGCGTTGCCGCCCCGGCCGCCGGCCAGGGCACGGTCATCGCCGGCTATTCGACCGGCGAGCTGGTCGCCTACCGCTATGAAAACGGCCGTCAGCTGTGGGCCGATGCGCTGGCGCGGACCTCGCTGTCGACCTCGGTCGGGGTGCTGACCGACATCGACGCCGATCCGATCATCGACCGCGGCCGCGTCTTCGCGCTGGGCCAGGGCGGGCGCATGGCGGCCTATGAGCTCGTATCCGGGCAGCGCATCTGGGAACTCAACCTGGCGGGGATTTCGACCCCGGCGATCGCCGGCGACTGGATTTTCACGCTGACCGACGATGCCAAGCTGCTGTGCATCGCGCGCAGCAATGGCAAGGTCCGCTGGGTCACCCAGCTGACTCGCTTCCATAACCCGGAAAAGAAGTCGGGCCCGGTCTATTGGACCGGTCCGGTGCTTGCCGGGGACCGGCTGTGGTTCGCCAATTCTGATGGCGAAGTGCAATCGGCGTCGGTGGCCGATGGGGTGGCCACGCCGTTCACAAAGCTGGGTGCACCGATCACCCTCTCGCCGATCGTGGCGGGCAGCACACTCTATGTGCTGGATGATGGCGGCAAGATCACCGCGTTTCGGTGATGTTACCCGCGCCTTAACCCTTTTCAGTTAGGGCGGGCGCGATGAACGCGCGTGCTTCCATCGGCCCGAACCGGCCGTCCAGCGACGTTTCGGCGGCCGTGGGGCTGTCCGGGATCGCCGGGTTGACGCTGTGGATCGTGGTCTGTCACTTCTGGCCGCAGATTGGCGCGGTGCTTGACCTGCCCGGGCCGCGCGAGCGCCTAACCGGGCCCTATGCCGCGCTTGCCGGGCTGCTGTTCGCGGCGCTGCCGATGGTGCTGTGGTCGCTAATCGTCGACAAGGTCCACCGCCGTGCCTCGACCGGGATCGACTGGAGTAAGCCGCGCGGGCCGGCCGACGTGGCCGAAGTGTCGGTCACCAAGCTGGCCGGTCTGTGGGCGACCTGGGCAATCATCGCCGCGCTGTTCTGCCTGGGGAGGTGGTACTGGCAGGGCCAGTACCTGATCGCGATGCAGGTGCTGGGCAGCCTGGCGGTGCCGCTGTTCCTGCTGTCGATCCCTTATGTCCTGTGGCTCGACCGCGTGCTGGTCCAGCCGCGCGATGCCTGCTGGCATTTCGGCGCGCTGCTGATCGGGCGCGAACCGCACGACGCCGAGCAGGTTCGCATTCATTTGCGTGCCTGGGCGGTGAAGGGCTTCTTCACCGCCTTCATGATCTCGATCGTCCCCGGTGGGTTCGCCAACCTGGTCGCGCCCGACTGGTCGGCGATGCTGGCCACCCCGGTCGGGCTGGCCGGCCTGCTGATCACGCTGATGTTCGTGCTCGACGAGCAGATCGGCACGGTCGGCTATGTCCTGACGATGAAGCCACTCGACGCGCAGATCCGTTCGGCCAATCCGTACCTCGCCGGGTGGCTGGCGGCGCTGCTGTGCTATCCGCCGTTCCAGATGATGGGCCAGGACCGGCCGATCTGGTACCTGGCCGGGACCGACGGCGACAACAACTGGATGCGCGTGCTGAGCGGGCATGACGTGCTGATGTGGGTTTGGGCTGCGTTGCTGGTGTTCCTGACCGGGATCTATGCCTGGGCTACGGTTGCCTTCGGTATCCGCTTTTCCAACCTGACCTATCGGGGCGTTCTGACCAACGGCCCTTATGCCTTCAGCCGCCACCCGGCCTACCTGTCGAAGAACCTGTTCTGGTGGTGCGCATCGATGCCGTTCTTCGTTACCAACGATTCACTGACTGATATGGTGCGCAACACGTTCTTTCTCGGCTGCGTCAGCGCGATCTATTTCTGGCGGGCGAAGACCGAGGAACGGCACCTGCTGGCCGAAGACCCCAAGTACGCCGCCTATTGGCAGTGGATGGAGCAGCACGGGCTGGTAACCGCGGCCTTCGCGCGGCTGGGCCGGGCTCTCAAGGCGCGGCGGCCGCAGGTGCAGGCGCAGCCGGCGGAGTAGCCGTCAGAGCGTTTCGGCAGCGCCCAGTTCGTAAGCGGCGATGACCCGATCGGTCATGCCCAGAGCGGCGCGCTCTTCCTGCCAGCGCGCCATGTGCGGCGCCGTGAAATGCGCGGCAAGGTGCGCGCGGCTGGCCCACATTTCGCTGACCCGGATCAGGCCGGGATCGAGCATGTCTTCGGCGTAGCTATAGGCCAGGCACCCGTCTTCGGCGCGGGTCGCTTCGACCACGCGGGCCATGGCCGCACGGGCTTCGTCGATCCGCTCCGGCGGTAACCGGAATTGGCCGATCACCGCCACCGGCATCAGAAGCTCATCTCATAGACGCGCGAAATATCGCCGCCCCATTCGCCGTGGAACTTGTCGAGCAGCTTTTGCGCCGGAACCTTGCCGGTGCGGACGATCTCGTCGAGCGGATTGAGGAACCCGGCCTCGGTATCACCCATCGAATTCAGCCGGTTGCGGGCGTTCAAGCCGGCGCGGCTGATCGCCAGCACCTCAGCCGCGATGTCCCGCAGAGTGCCGCCGCCCGGTATCGGTGCATCGAGTCCCAGCTTCGGCACGGCCGCACGAAGCACCTCGCGCCCGTCCATGTCCCAGTCCTTGACCAGGTCCCACGCCGCATCGAGCGCAGTCTGGTCATAGAGCAGGCCGACCCAGAATGCGGGTAGGGCGCAGATCTTGTTCCACGGCCCGCCATCGGCGCCGCGCATTTCGAGGAAGGACTTGAGCCGCACCTCGGGGAAGGCGGTCGACAGGTGATCGACCCAGTCGCTTTGCGTGGGCAATTCGCCGGGCAGGATCGCCAGCTTGCCCTTGAGGAAATCGCGGAACGACAGCCCGGCAGCATCGAGGTACTTGCCGTCGCGGAAGACGAAATACATCGGCACGTCGAGCATGTATTCGACATAGCGGTCGTAGCCGAAGCCGTCCTCGAACACGAAACCCAGCATCCCGGTGCGGTGCGGATCGGTGTCGGTCCAGATATGGCTTCGGTACGAAAGGAAGCCGTTTGGCTTGCCCTCGGTAAAGGGCGAATTGGCGAACAGTGCGGTGGCCAGTGGCTGCAGCGCCAGGCTGGTGCGGAACTTCTGCACCATGTCGGCCTCGCTCGAATAGTCGAGGTTGACCTGGATCGTGCAGGTCCGCAGCATCATGTCGAGGCCCAGATTGCCGACCCTTGGCATGTGCCGCAGCATGATTGCATAACGGCCCTTGGGCATGATCGGCAATTCGTCGCGACGCTTGTCGGGCCACATCCCCAGGCCGAGGAATCCCTTGCCGGTCTTGCTGCCGATCGCCTTGACCTGGTCGAGATGGCGGCCGGTTTCGGCGCAGGTCTGGTGCAGCGTCTCCAGCGGCGCGCCCGACAGCTCCAGCTGTCCGGCCGGCTCCAGGCTGACCGCACCGTCGCTGCCCGACAGCGCGATGATGTTGCCGCCCTCGATGACCGGTTCCCAGCCATAATCCTGCAGCGCGACGAGCAGGTCGCGGATTCCGCCCTTTTCGTCATAGCTGGGGGCGTGATGATCGGTGGCGCAATAGACCAGCTTCTCGTGCTCGGTGCCGATCCGCCAGCGTTCGCGCGGCTTTTCGCCCTTGATCATCGGGGCAACCAGCTGGTCGCGGCTCTCGATCACCGGATCGTTGCGATCTGAAACCTGTCTTGTGCTCATGGCGGGGAGTTAGTGCCTTGTTTGATGCGGCGCTAGCCCAATTATGTTACAGTCCGCCAATCGCCGCAGGTCCCCATCCATAGCGCCGTGGCGGCGATCACCGCGGTCTCGCCGCGCAGCACGCGCGGGCCCAGCGTGATCGCGTGGGCGGCGGGTAAAGCGCGCACCGCGGCGCGCTCGGCCTCGTCGAAGCCGCCTTCGGGACCGGTCAGCACGGCAGCCGGGCCGGGGGCGGCGGCGAATGTCGCAGCAGCCGGTTCGCCGCCGTTTTCGTCGGCGAAGAACAGCGTGCGGGTGTTGGGCCAGTCCCTAAGCAGCGCATCGAGTTTGACCGGCGCATGAAGCACCGGCAGCGCGGTGCGAGCGCATTGCTCGGCCGCTTCGACCAGGATCACCCGGGCGCGTTCCAGATTGAGCTTGTCGGCCACGCAGCGCCGGGTCAGCACCGGCTGGATCGCCGCCACACCCAGTTCGCAGGCCTTTTCCAGCACCAGATCGAAGCGGTCCTTCTTGAGCAGCGCGGCGCACAGCGTGAAGTCGGGCACCGCCTCGCGCGGACGGAGCAGCGCCTCGGCTGTCAGAACGACGGTACGCTTGCCTGCTTCGGCGACGCGCGCCGCCCATTCGCCGGTCTGGTCATCGCACAGGATCACCGCATCGCCCGCGGCCACGCGCATCACCCGCGACAGGTAGTGCGCCTGCGGTCCGTCCAGGGCAACGATGGCGCCCACGCTCAGCGGTCCGTCGACAAACAGGCGCGGGGCAGATTTCGGCGGCCAGGCAGGCGTGGCGGGCATGGCAAGGCTCTAGCGCATTTCACCCGATTGGCTACAGCGCGAATATGACCGCCGACGTCGTTCCCGATAGTCAGCACCGCGGCCTGGTCGCCGCGCTGCCGCAGCCCTTGCGCGACTATGCGCAGCTGGCGCGGTTCGACCGGCCGATCGGCTGGTGGCTGCTCTACTGGCCCTGCGCCTGGGGGTTGCTACTGGCCGGGGGGCAGGCACGCTGGGACCTGCTTCTATGGCTGCTGCTCGGCGCGATCGCGATGCGCGGGGCGGGGTGCGTCTACAACGACATTGTTGACGCCGATCTTGACCGGCAGGTGGCGCGCACCGCGCTGCGTCCGGTGGCCAGCGGGCGGGTCACTAAGCGGGCGGCGTGGCTCTGGCTGATAGCTCTGTGCCTGGTCGGGCTGACCGTGCTGCTGCAACTGCGCTGGCAAGCGCAGGCGGTGGCGCTGGGCAGCCTGGCGCTGGTCGCGGCCTATCCCTTCATGAAGCGGATCACCGGCTTTCCGCAGGCCTGGCTTGGTCTGGTCTTCACCTGGGGGGTGCCGGTGGGGTGGATCGCCCTGCGCCAAGACGCGCTGCCGGTGATGCTGGCGCTCTACGCCGGGGCCTGGGCTTGGTGCGTCGGTTATGACACGATTTATGCCTGCCAGGACCGCGAGGATGACGCCGCGATCGGCATTGGGTCTTCGGCGCTGACCCTGGGCGGTCATGTCAAAGCCGGGGTATCGCTGTTCTATTTGCTTGCCGCAGCGATGTGGACGCTTGCATTCTGGCTGCTGCGACCCGATTGGGTGGCCTTGCTTGCTCTCGCACCCGCAGCATTGCACCTTGGCTGGCAAGCCCTGACGCTGGAACCCGACGATGCCGACAATGCCCTTGCCCGATTCCGCTCCAACCGCACCGCCGGATTGCTCGTCGCGCTCGCCTGCTGGGTCGTGGGCAATGCGTAGCGCGGCGCTGCTCGGCTTGCTGGCGCTTGCCGGGTGCGGTCAGCCCAAGCCCGATTCAGCCGAGCCGCGGCCGGCGCCCAGCCAGGAGGCGACAGCGACGGCTCCGTCAGCACCGGCCGTGAAGCCCAGCCCGACGCCGACACCGACGCCGACCCCCAAGGTCGTCGCGGCGCCCAAGCCTGCCCCAAGCCCCACGGCAACGCCCGCTGCCAAGCCCAAGCCGGAAAAGCGTCTGCAGGCGATCGGTACCGAACCGTTCTGGTCGGTCGACGTCATGCCCAAGGGGCGGCTGAAATATGTCACGCCGGACATGGTCAACGGGGTGATGGTTTCGGCGATCGAGCGGCGCAAGGGGGAACGGATCACTTTCACCGCGCGGTTCAATGGCAAGCCGTTCACGCTCGATCTGGTTCCGGCAAAGTGCAGCGACGGGATGTCGGACGTGGTCTATCCCTGGACCGTGACCTTCGTCCACAGCGGCCGCACCGATCACGGCTGCGCCCGGATGCGCTGATGTGCAACCTCTACCGCATGACCAAGGGCACCCAGGAAGTCGCCCGGCTGTTCGCGGTAGAGCCTGACCTGGCCGCGAACTATGCCGCCGAGGTCTATCCCGGCTATCCCGGGCTGGTGGTGGCAGAGGGCCGCGCCCGGGCGATGACCTGGGGCTTTCCGCAGGTGCTGAAAGGCAAGCAGGGCCAGCCCTTGAAGCCCAAGCCGGTCACCAACGCGCGCGAGGACAAGCTGACCACGCCGTTCTGGCGCGACAGCCTGGTGCACCGCCGCTGCCTGGTCCCGGTCAGCCAGTGGGCCGAGGCCGAGGGCGCGAAAGGCCGGATGACCCGCACCTGGTACGGCCTGCCGGATGAGGAGGTTCTGGCCGTTGCCGGGCTGTGGCGGCCCAGCGCCGAATGGGGCCACGTCTACACCATGGTCATGGTCGACGGGCACCCGCAGATGGCCGATGTGCACGACCGGATGCCGCTGATCCTCAGCCACGCGGCCCAGCGCTATTGGCTCGACGGCTCGCCCGAAGACGCGCTGGCGCTGTGCGCGACCTGGGACGGGGACCTCACCGTCGAGCGGACGGAGCAGCGCTGGGCCGGAGGCGGGGCGCCCAGCGCCGGCCCGCTGCTCTAGGCCGTTGCGCCGAACAGCGCTGCGTGGCGTTCCTCGATCTTGGGCCACAGCGCCGCAGCCTCGGGCGTGTCGAGTCCGAAGACATCGCGAAGCGTCACGGTCAGGTCGGCGGCGGAAGCCAGTTCGCGGGTGACGGTGCCGCCCGGCGCGGTTTCGGTCAGGACCTTGCCGCGCAGCATCGCGTGGCCCTCGGGGCGGCGCAGCTGCACCGCGAGGTTCTGGACAAAGATCGATTCGGAATCGGTCGCCTGCCAGGCGCACAAATCCTGCAGGCGCTGCTCATCAGCCGGCGCATCGCGGAAGCCGAACGACAGTGGCATCGGCCCATTGACGATTGCCATCCGCCAATAGCCGTCGTCGGTCTGCTCGATCGCCCCGTCCATCGGCGCCGCCTGCCAGCGCCCTTCGGAGAGCGGGAGCGGCTCGAGCTGGGTTGCGCCGAAACCGACATCGGCCAACCACGGCTGTCCGTCGATCACGACCTTGAGCGCGAGATGCGATCCGACGAAGGCCTCTCCGGTGACTTCGCGCATGACCCCGCCGGCCAGCCGCGTCACCGCAAATCCCAGCGTCGCCAGCGCCCGGCCGAACAGGCCGTTCTGTTCATAGCACCAGCCGCCCCGCCGTCCCGCTACCAGCTTGTCGAACACGGCATTGGGCTGCATCGACGGGATTTCGCCGAGCTGGACCGTCAGGTTCTCGAACGGAATGGTCAGCACGTGCGCGCGGTGCAGCGCCCGCAAGGTGGCGAGATCGGGGCCAATCGGGCCGGCATGGCCAATCCGCTGCAGATAGGCGTCGAGCGCCTGCGCTGAAAGTTTCTCAGTCATAGCTCACCATCTCGAATTCGATCCCGTCCCAGTCGAAGAAATAGAACCGTCGTCCGGGCTCATAATCCATGTGGTTGAATGGGACCAGTCCCGCTTCTTCGACGATCCTTTCGGCGGCGTCGAGATCGTCGACGACCAATCCGACGTGGTTGAGCGGTGCGCCCTTGGCGAAGCGCTCTCCGACCGGCGCGCCGGTGGTGTAGACCGCCAGGTAATCGCGCTCATTGCCGACGTGGATGGTCCACCCGCCCAGCTGCGACGGCCCGCGCCAGCGCTCGTGCCAGCCGCACAGCTTTTGAAGCAGGGCAGAGGAACGATCGGGATCGCTGACGGTGATATTGGCGTGTTCAAGAAATCCGGTTGGCATGGTGTTCGTCCTGTTTTCGACTCGTTCTGTCGCAGCGGCGAATCGCCGCGCTTGCTGCTTGTGCAACCTCAAGCTAACTTGAGATCAAGCAAAAAAGGGGGCGGCGATGGACAAGAACGACCTTTTGCCGATCGGCGAACTGGCCAGGCGCACCGGGCTCGCGGTCTCGGCCATCCGCTTCTATGAAGACAAGGGCCTGATCGCCGCCTATCGCACCATGGGCAACCAGCGCCGCTTCCTGCGCAGCGATATCCGCCGGCTGAGCTTCATACTGATCGCGCAGAAACTGGGGCTGGGTCTCGCCGAGATCGAGACCGAACTGTCCAAGCTGCCGATGGGCCGCACCCCATCGCTCAGCGACTGGCAGAAGATCAGCCGCTCGATGCGCACCGCCATCGACGAAAAGATCGCGCTGCTCTCGCTGACCCGGCGCAAGCTCGACGAATGCATCGGCTGCGGCTGCCTCAGCTTGCAACGCTGCCAGCTCTACAACCGCGACGATAGGGCGGGAACGCGCGGGGCCGGGCCGCGGTTCGTGCTGGATTGACTGTGTGGGCTACCAACTTTCAGGCAATCCAGCTGCAAGGCGCCTTAGGATAGCGATTGTCGCAGGTGTCTCTGTCTGCTTTCTCGAGGCAATGAGTCATGGCAACGAATTGGTCTATCCTTTGCCATCCCCTTGGCGCGCCATTCTCTTGCTGATTGGCTTTCTTTCCGGGTTCCCCTTCGCGATGGCAGTCGCAAGACGACCTTTGTCCGACAGGAAATTGGGAAAGTTCGTCGCCGTCGTTTCACTCCCATTCTTGAGTATGGCGATCACGTCATACTATGCCCGCAGAGCAGTAGAGGCTTATGCATTCGCGAACTTTTTGCCCCAGGAGGAGAAGGTCTTCGCTCCGATCGTGAGCATGAATGTAGGGCGTGGGCCGGATAGCGCTACCGTTGTCACGGATGAAGCAGCTCGCGAGATAACGGTCTATGTTTCGGACAAGCTCTTATTACGGATGGACGCATTCCGATACCCGGGCCGAGATTGTCTGATCTTGCCGCAGCAAACTGGTCGGAACGGCATAAAGCGGTTGGTGCTTCCGGGCTATTTCCAGCAAGAGATCGACACAGCCGCCTTCAGGCGCTGCTCGGCAAAGTAATTACTCCGCCGCCAACAGTTCTTCCGCGCCTTCCAGGTCGACGCTCACCAACCGCGAAACCCCGCGTTCGACCATCGTCACGCCGAACAGGCGGTGCATGCGGCTCATCGTCACGGCGTTGTGGGTGACGATCAGGTAGCGGGTGTCGGTTTCGCCCACCATCGCGTCGAGCAGGTCGCAGAAGCGTTCGATATTGGCATCGTCGAGCGGCGCGTCGACTTCGTCGAGCACGCAGATCGGGGCCGGGTTGGTCAGGAACAGCGCGAAGATCAGCGCCACTGCGGTCAGCGCCTGTTCGCCGCCCGAGAGCAGGGTCAGCGATTGCAGCCGCTTGCCCGGCGGCTGGGCATAGATTTCGAGGCCCGCTTCGAGCGGATCATCGCTGTCGACCAGCGCGAGATGGGCCTGGCCGCCTTCGAACAGGCGGGTGAACAGGCGGCGGAAATGCTGGTCGACCGCTTCGAAGGCCGCGCGCAGCCGTTCGCGGCCCTCGCGGTTGAGATTGCCGATCGAGCCGCGCAGGCGGTTGACCGCCTCGCCCAGTTCGGCCTGTTCGGCGATCGATGCGCCGTGGCGCTCTTCGGCGGATGCCAGCTCCTCCGCAGCGACGAGGTTGACCGGGCCGAGCCGCTCGCGGTCGGCCACCAGTTTGTCGTGCTCGGCGCTTTCCTCGCCCGAATGCCCGACGGCGGTGCTGTCGAAAGCGAAACGTTCGGGCAGCAGCGGCGGCGGGCACTGGAAGCGCTCGCCCGAGATACCGGCCATTTCCTGACGGCGCGCTTCCTCGTTCTCGGCCCGGGCGGCGGCCCCGGCGCGGGCTTCGCGGGCCGAGGCCAGCGCCTCGTTGGCCTCGTTGAACTGGCCTTCGATCCGCCGCGCCGCCTCGGTCACTTCGCTCACCCGGGCTTCGGCGGTGGCAAGCTCGGCGGTTATGCGGGTGCGGGTCGCGTCGCCTTCCTCGATCTCGCGCAGCAGTCCGGCGGGCTTGGCGGCGATCACCGCGCGCTCTTCCTCCAGCTCCTCGGCGCGGCGGGCCATCTGCGCCAGGCGCGTGGCGGCGTCACCGGCGCGGGCCTGCCATGACTTGATGTCGGCGCGCAGGGTGTTGGTGCGTTCGCGCGCCACGGCCAGCGCCTGATCGTGCGCGGCGAGCGCGGCGGTGGCAGATTGCAGGCCCTGCCGGGCCTCATCGTGACGGGTCCGCGCTGCGGCAAGCTGGGCGCGGCCGCTTTCGGGATCGGGCAGGGCATTGCGGCGATCTTCTGCAGTCGAACGCTCGGTCTCGGCCTGACGAACCTGCTCGGCCAGATCGGTGGCAGCGGCAGCCAGTTCGCTGCGCCGCGCTTCGAGCCGGGCCTTGGCCGCCTCGGCCTGATCGACGCCGCGCAATGCAGCGCGCTCTGCCTCGCTCGCCTGGGTCACCGCGCGCTCGCTGGCGATCAGCGCGGTTTGCAAGGCTGACAGTTCGGTCTGGACCGCGTTGACGCTTTGCTCGGCGCCCGCAGCAGCAGCGCGCAGTGCCGGCAGTTCGGTCTCCAGCGCCGCAAGCCGGTTCTCCGCCTCGAGCCGGGCGGCCTCTGCGGCGCCTTCGCCGCGCGCGACGAAGCCGTCCCAGCGGCGGATGCGCCCGGATTTGGTCACCAGCCATTCGCCGGGGGCCAGCGCGCGGCCATCGTCGGCATCGGCGACGTGGACCAACGCCAGCCGCGCTGCCAGTTCGTGCGGACACTGGGTGACGTGGGCGGCCAGGCTGTCCGCCACGGCGCGCGGCGGTTCGGCCCCGGTCCAGAAACGGCCGTCCTCGTCCGCCGGAGCCGGCGCAATCGGCGCCTTGGCATCGCGGCCCAGCACAGCGGCGAGGGCGCGTTCGTAGCCCGGGGCGGCGCGAACCTGGTCGAGCGCGGCGGGGCCGTGCTTGCCCGCGCCCTGCCTGGCGCGGGCCTGGCGGTCACGGTCGAGCGCCTGCCATTCGCGCTCGATCCCGGCAAGATCGGCGCGGGCCGATGCCAGCGCCGATCCGGCGGTGTCGCGGGCGGCTTGAAGCTCGGCCTTGCGCGCCTGTCCGGCTTCGAGCGCGGTGCGCGCCTCGCCCAGCGCCGTGGCCGCAGCTTCGCGCGCCGCTTCGGCCTGCGCCAGCGCGGCAGCGGGATCGCCTTCGCGGGCCAGCGCATCGCGCAGATCCTGCTGGCGGCGCGCTTCGCCGTCGAGCCGGGCCAGGCGCTGCTGCGCGGCGGCAAGTTCGGCCTCGGCAACGCGCCATTCGGCCTCGACCCCGGCTTGCTGCGCGGTGGCATTGGCAAGCGCCAGTTCGGCCTGGCGCAGGTTGCGGTCGGCGTCATCGAGCGCGGCGGCGACCAGCGGGCGGCGCTTTTCGTCGAGCGCCAGCGCCTCATCGCCCGCAGCGAGTTCGCGCTCGATCCGGCCCTGCGCCTCGGCCGCATCGCGGGTCAGCCGGTCGGCATCGCCGCGGTCCTCTTCCAGCCGCTGCTGCTGGCGGGCGAGGTCCTTGAGCCGTTCCTCGACCGCTTCGAGCTGGCTGGTCAGCTGGGCCATGCGGTGGCCGTGGGCCGTGGCGTCGTCGCGGCGGTCGGCCAGCTCGTCGCGCGCTTCGGCGAGCGCTTCGGCGCTGGCGTGCTGGGCCTGCTGCGCCGCCTTCATCGCCGTCTGGGCTGCGCTCACGCGCGCATCGGCCGCCTGGGCTTCACCGCGCGCAGCCTCGGCCGCGGCGGCGGCGTCGCGCCAGCGGGCAAAGACCAGCCGCGCCTCGGCCACCCGGATCCGCTCCGACAGCGCCTTGTAGCGTTCGGCAGCGCGGGCCTGGCGGCGCAGGCTGCCGATCTGCTGATCGAGCTGGCTCATCAGGTCTTCGAGCCGGGCGAGGTTGGCCTCGGTCGCGCGCAGCTTCTGCTCGGCGTCCTTGCGCCGCACGTGCAGGCCGGCGATCCCCGCCGCTTCTTCCAGCATCATCCGCCGTTCGGCCGGCTTGGCGGCGATCACCGCGGCGATCTTGCCCTGGCTGACCAGCGCGGGGGAGTGCGCCCCGGTCGCGGCGTCGGCAAAGACCAGCGCGACGTCCTTGGCCCGCACATCGCGGCCATTGACGCGGTAGGCGCTGCCCGCGCCGCGCTCGATCCGGCGGACCACTTCCAGCTCGCTGTCGTTGTCGCCGCCGTGGAGGCCGGCGGCTTCGGCCAGCAGCACGACCTCAGCAAAATCGCGCGGTGGGCGCGTGGTGGTACCGGCGAAGATGACGTCTTCCATCCCGCCGCTGCGCATCGACTTGGGCGAGCTTTCGCCCATCACCCAGCGGATCGCTTCGAGCAGGTTGGACTTGCCGCAGCCGTTGGGGCCGACAACCCCGGTCAGTCCCGGTTCGATGCGCAGTTCAGCCGGCTCGACAAAGCTCTTGAATCCGGTGAGCTTGAGCCGCTTGATGCGCATCGGACCGTGCTTCCCCCCCGTGGTTCCGGCCTAGCGGGCGCCGGCCTTTTCAAGCATCGGCTTGACGTCTTCCCACAGGTTGGTGTCGAGCTTCTTGCCATTGAGCAGGAAGGTCGGGGTGCCGGTGATCTGGTACTGATCCGACTGCTTGGTGACGTTGGCAGCCATCGCCTCGGCCTTGGCGGCGTCGGCCAGGCACATGTTGGCCTGATCCTTGGCAATGCCCCGCGCCGCGAAGAAGTCGGTCAATCCGGTCAGCTGGCCGATTGCCGGGCCACGCTTGGCCGGTTCTTGCTGAAAGGCGGCATCCTGGGCCGGCTTGCCGGCTTTTTCGGCAGCATCGAAGAAGGACTTCTGATTGGCAAAGACCTGGTCGGTCAGGGCAAAGAAGCTTTCCGGACTGCCGCAATGGGTCAGCTGGGTCGCGGTCAGGTCGATCGCGTCGCGGATGAAGTTGCGGAATTCAAAGCTGACACGGCCGCTGGCGACGAAGTTGTCGCGGATTTCCGCGCTGCTCTTCTCGGCAAATTCGGCGCAGTGCGGGCAGGTCAGCGAGCCATATTCGACCAGCTTGATCGGTGCCTGGGGATTGCCCATCATATAGCCGCCTTCGGGCGTGACGGTAACGACGTCGCTCCACGCCTTGCCTGCTGGCGGGGCGATCTTGGCGATCGGCGCGCCGCTGGGCGCGGCGGCATCCGTCGCGTCCTTGTTGCAGGCAGCAAGGCCCAGGGCGAGCGGCGCCAATGCGGCGGCAAAAGCAAGGCGGCGGAATGCGGTGGTGGTCATGGCAAGTCCTGCGTTGGGCTGGCGGGGCAGTCTGCCGAAGCTAGACCACTGCCAGCGGGGTTTCAAAGCGGGTTTGGCGGCGAATCCCGCGATATTCCACAGGAATCCGCTGAAACAGGGTTAAAGTGCGAGGTCGATCTGCGGCTTCAGCACCGACCATTCGTTGGTCCCGGCCAGAAGCGCGCCATTGATCGCGAAGCTGGGGGTGCTTTGCACGCCCAGATCGCTGGCGGCCTGGGCCTGCTTCGAGAGGCGTTCGGCCATGGCCTTGTCGGCCAAACAGCGGTCGACGCTGATGCGGTCATATCCGCGGGTTGCCATCATCTCGTAGAAGTGAAAATCCGCCGCGATTGCCCGGTTGCGCGCGCCCAGATCGCCGCTGGTCCAGCGTGTGCGCTGAGCGCTGCTGGCGGTCATCATCGGCTTGATCCAGGTCGCCTGGCTGCGCATGAACATGCCGTGGTTGAGGAAGAACTTGTCCTTGCTGCCGCAGTTGGTCAGCATCGCGGCGGTCAGGTCGATCGGATCGCGCAGCATGTGCCGCACTTCGACCGAGACCTTGCCCGGACGGACATAGCCCAGGCGCAGCGTGGCATCGGCCTCGCTTTCGAAATGGGCGCAATGGGGGCAGGTATAGCTGACGAATTCGGTCAGCTTGACCTTGGCTGCCGGGTTGCCCAGCACGTGGCTGCCCGTGGGGGTCAGTGCCACGGCGACATTCCAGTTCGCGGCGGGCCCTGCGGCGATCGACAGGGTGGAAGCGGCAGCAATGGCCAGGATCTTGATCAGGCGGTTCACTCTGCTTTGTCCTCTTGCGATTGGCCCAGGTTGCGGGCGAGCGATTCAAGCACGGCGCGCAGTTCGGGATCGCCGATGTCGCGCAGGCTTTCGCCCAGTTCCAGCGGGATCGGCCGCAGCGATGGCGGCGCGGTCGGCGCTTCCTTTGCGCGTGGCGGATTAACCGGGCCTTGCCGCAGCTTGACCCGCGACACGGCGGCATAGCCGAAGAAGCGGTTCACCCGCTCGATGATTTCGGGAATGACGTGGCTGATGATCGGGGCATGGGCCGGAACGACCACCAGCTGCAGGATCCCGTCGCGCTTTTCGCCGGGGGCGAAGCGGATCGATTCGGGGGCGCAGACGCGGGCGTGGCGCTCACCCACGATCTCGGGCCAGCGGGTCACCACGCTGGATTGGACGAAGCCGAACTTGCGGAAGGCAGTGCGGCCCACTTCGGGCATCAGCTCGGCAATCGGGCGCACCCCCATGCCGCGCGGACGCTCATAGCGCTTCGGCCCATTTGGTTTGTTGCGATCCCGTTCCATTGCGCGCCGGGCAATGCCATAGCGCGACCATGGATGCCAGCGCCGAGACGATCCGATCCGCACTGCTGACCTGGTACGACAGCCACGCGCGCAGCCTGCCATGGCGCAGCCCGCCCGGCACGCCGCCGCCGGAGCCGTACCGGGTGTGGCTGTCGGAAGTGATGTTGCAGCAGACCACCACGGTGGCGGTCGCGCCATATTTCGCGCGGTTCCTGGAACGCTGGCCCACCGTCGAGGATCTCGCGGCCGCAGACGACGGCGACGTCATGGCGGCATGGGCCGGGCTCGGTTACTATGCCCGAGCGCGCAATCTGCTGGCCTGCGCCCGCGCGGTGGCCGCGCAGGGCGGAGCCTTTCCCCGGACCGAGGCCGACCTACGCGCCCTGCCCGGGCTGGGTGCCTATACGGCGGCGGCAGTGGCAGCGATTGCCTTCGATCAGTCCGCAACCGTGGTCGATGCCAATGTCGAGCGGGTGGTGGCGCGGCTCTTCGCGATAAATCAGCCGTTGCCTGCCGCGCGCAAGACGATCCGCGCCCACACCGAGGCGCTTACTCCAGTTGAGCGGCCCGGCGATTTCGCCCAGGCGATGATGGACCTGGGGGCAACGATCTGCACCCCGCGCGCCCCGCGCTGCCTGCTGTGTCCGCTGGCCGCAATGTGCGCCGGGCGCCGGGCGGGGCCGGAGCAGTTCCCGGTTAAGGCGGCGAAAAAGGCCAAGCCGGTGCGCCAGGGGCGGGCGTTCTGGATCGAGCGGGACGGCGCGGTGTGGCTGATGACGCGGCCCGGCCAGGGCCTGCTGGGCGGGATGCGCGCCTTGCCCGACGATGCCTGGAACGCGCGCCGCGATGGCGCCGCCGCGCCGCCGCTGCCCGGTCCGTGGCGCTCTGCCGGGACGGTGCGCCACGGCTTCACGCATTTCGATCTCGAATTGCAATTGATGCTTTATTCGGGAAGCGATTGCTCTAGTCTTGACGGTGCAGGCACGTGGTGGCCGCTTGGCCGTATCGACACGGCCGGGCTGCCCACCGTATTTGCCAAGGCTGCCCGGCTGGCGCTGGCGCAGACCGAATATCAGGGAGAATGATGCGTGCTTGAAGTGACCCGCTCGAACTTGTCCCGTCGTGCCCTGATGCAGGTCAGCGCGATGCTTGGTGCAGGCACCGCGTTGCCGCTGGGGATGGGCCGGGCCTTTGCTGCCGATGCCGATGTTGCGGCAAAATGGCCCGCGGTGACGGCCATGCTCGACAAATATGTGGCGGAGCGAAAGGTCGCGGGGATGTCCGCCGCTATCGGCTGGGGTACCCAGGAACCCGGGTTCATCGCGCGGGGCAAGGAAGCGCTGGGTGATCCCGATGCCACCGGGCCCGACAGCTTGTTCCGGATCTATTCGATGACCAAGCCGATCACCGGCATGGCTGCGATGATCCTGATCGATGAAGGCAAACTGGGACTGGACCAGCCATTGTCCGACCTGCTGCCGAAGTTCGCCAAGATGCAGGTCCAGGTGACGCCTGATGGGTCGATTACCGAGCTGCGACCGGCCAAGACACCGATCACGATCCGCCACTTGCTGACGCATACCGCAGGGCTTGCCTATTCGATCATCCAGAAGGGACCGATCAAGGCCGCCTATGAAGCCGCCGGACTGATCCCGGGGCAGGTGACAAAGCTTCCCCTGCCTGGGCTGGACCGCGGCAAGCCAGTGAACAGCCTGAAATTGTTCGCCGACCGTCTGGCCGAAATGCCGCTGGTCTATGAACCCGGCACCCAGTGGTCCTATTCGGTCGCGCTCGACCTGATGGGCCGGGTAATCGAGATTGCGTCGGGCCAGCCGTTCGACGCGTTCCTGCAGGACCGCATTTTCGGCCCCGCCGGCATGACGTCGACCTGGTTCACCGTGCCGAAAAGCGAAGTGCACCGCCTGACCGGCAACTATTCGCCGCAGATGGGGATGCTGATTCCGATCGATCCGGCGCCCAGCTCCGTCTATCTCGACAAGCCGGCCTTCCCGTTTGGCGGGGCCGGGCTGGTCAGCAGTCCGCGCGACTATGACCGCTTTCTGGAAATGCTTGCCGGCTATGGCAAGATCGGCGGCAAGCGCGTGATGAGCGAGCTGGCCGTGCGGGTTGGCACCTCCAACCTCTTGCCCGAGGGCGCCAAGACCGCCGGGACCTTTGCCAATGGCGCGGGATTCGGCGCTGGTGGACGGGTCGGCCTGGGTGGCGATGCGGGCACTTATGGCTGGGGCGGCGCGGCCGGGACCGTGGCGTTCGTCAACCTCAAATACGGCCTGCGCGCATCGCTTTACACCCAGTACATGCCGTCCGAGGCCTACCCGGTACACACCGAATTCCCGCAGGCGGTCCAGACCGATCTGGCCAAAATGCGCGGACAGGGCTGAGCGCCGCAATGCAGATCGCCTTTGCCGGATCGCACCTGGATCGCGCCGATCATATCCGCGCGGATGCTGCGGCGCTGACGGCATTGATGGACTGGCGGGCACGGGTGCTTCTGCTCGACGGGCTCGATCCGGTGATCACGCCCGAAGGCACGCTAAGCTGGGGAACCCTGGCCGATACCCAGGCGGACAGCGAACTGGTGTTCCTGGGTCTGGCCGACGGGCGCGGCCATTTTGCCGAGGTTTCGCCCGCGATGATCGGCTCGGTCGCCCCGGCGAATCCGCGGCTGTGGGCGGCTATGGCCAGCCTCAGCCACGACGAACTGGCGACCTATGGCGCGGCGCGCAGCCTGGTCGATTGGCATGCCCGGCACCGCTTCTGCGCGCGTTGCGGCAGCGCGACGGTGCTGGCCAAAGGCGGGTGGCAGCGCAGCTGCACCAGCGACACCTGCACGGGCGAGCATTTTCCCCGGGTCGATCCCGTGACGATCATGCTGGTCGAGCATCAGGGCAATCTGCTGCTGGGCCGCCAGCCGCGCTTTCCGCCGCGCCGCCTGTCGACCCTGGCCGGGTTCGTCGAGCCGGGTGAAAGCATCGAGGAAGCGGTGGCACGCGAAGTGTTCGAGGAGGTCGGGGTGCGGGTCCATTCCGTGCGCTATGTCGCCAGCCAGCCGTGGCCGTTTCCGTCCAATCTGATGGTTGGCTGTCATGCCATTGCCGAAAGCACCGAACTGACGATCGATCACAACGAGCTGGAAGAGGCCGACTGGTTTACCCGGGCCGAGGTGGAAGCGGCGATGCGCGGTGATGAAGACGCGCGCTTCATCGCCCCGCCGCCCCAGGCGATAGCCCATCATCTGATCAAATGGTGGCTTGAACGATGACCGCGCCCGCCCGCCTGACCATCGACATCTGGTCCGACGTGATGTGCCCGTGGTGCATCATCGGCTACAGCCAGCTGCAAAAGGCGCTGGCCGGGCTGGAGGGTGAGATCGAAGCCGAAGTGCGCTGGCTACCCTTCGAACTCAATCCCGACATGCCGCCCGAAGGCGAAGACAGCGCTGCCCATGTGGCGCGCAAATACGGCCGTACTGCGGACCAGGTCGCCGATGGCCGCAGCCAGATGCAGGCGATCGGGCAGCGTGCCGGCTATTCCTTCGCCTATAGCGGCACGGGCGAAGCGCCGCCGGCGATGATGTGGAACACCTTTGCTGCGCACAAGCTGCTCAAGTGGGCGCTGATCGAGGCCGGGGCAGAGGCGCAGAACCGGCTCAAGCTGGCGCTGTTTGACGCGCATTTCCAGCAGCGCCGCAATGTGTCCGATCCTGACGTGCTGGTCGATATCGCGCAGGGCATCGGTCTCGACCCGGTCGGTGCCCGCGCGGCGCTGGTTGACGCGGCCTTGGGCAGCATCGTCCGCGCCGAAGAGGCGCAGGCCTGGGACATGAACATCAGCGGGGTTCCGGCGATGGTGATCCAGGGCAAGTACCTGATTCCCGGTGCGCAGGAGCCCGAAGCCTATGCCAACGCGCTACGGCGGATCTCGGTGAAAGAGGGTTTGGCGGCGTGACGGTGCTCGCCGTTGGTGCTGCAGTCATTACCGGCGGGGTCAGCGGTATCGGGCTGGCCGTTGCCGGGGAACTTGGCAGACGCGGTGCGAAAGTCCTCCTTGCCGATCTCCCGGGCGAGCGCCTGGAGGCAGCGGTAAGCGCACTGACCGACGAAGGAATCAATGCCTGCGGCCAGGCCTGCGATGTCAGCGATCTGGCTCAGGTAGAAGCCTTGGCCCAGGCCGCCTTCGCGCGCTTCGGCGATGTGGGTCTCGTCTTCAACAACGCCGGTGTCAGCGGCCCGCGCGGCAAGCTGTGGGAAATCGATCCAGCGGCAGCGAAGGCGCACTTCGACATCAATTTCTGGGGTGTATGGAACGGCTGCCGCGCCTTCGCGCCGCGTCTGGCCGCGCAGGCCAGTCCCAGCGCAATCTACAACACGGGATCGGAAAATTCGCTGTTCTGTGCATTACCGCACACGGCGGCCTATATCGCTGCCAAGCATGCGGTGCTGGGCATGACCGAAAGCCTGCGCGGCGATCTGCCATCCCATGTCCACGCCGGGCTGGTGATCCCGGGCTGGGTGCACACCGCCATCGGACCCGATGCCGTGATGCGCAATGGCATGGACGTTGCGCGCTTTGCCGAAATCATCGTGCCGCAGATGCTGGCGCGTCAGCGCTTTGTGGTGGCCCACGCCTATAACGTGGTGCGCATGCACGAGCGGATTGACGCGCTCGATACAGCCTATGCGGCCCATGCACCGCGCTATGACGGCGATGAGGAGTATGACGTGCTGACCACGATTGCCCGGCTGCGGGCGGCGCGGGAAGCCGGCTGACGCAAGTCAGTGCGTCAGCAGCTTGATTCCCGATAGCACCAGTACAAAGGCCAGGGCCGGGCGCAGCAGGCCGTCGGGTGCGCGGCTGGCCAGCAGGCTGCCGACGATCACCCCGGGAATCGAACCCATCAGCAGATTAAGCAGCAGCGTGCTGTCCACCCCGCCGATGATCCAGTGGCCGAACCCGGCGACGAAGGCCAGCGGCACCGCGTGGGCAATATCCGATCCGATCAGCCGCAGCACCGGCAGTCGGCGATAGAGCATCAGCAGCACGGTCATCCCGATCGCTCCCGCCCCGATCGACGACATGGTCACCAGCACGCCCAGCACTGCGCCCAGGACGATCGTCGGGACCAGGGCATGATCGGACAGCACCGGGGGGTGGTGGGTTGCGCCATAGGCCAGCAGGCGGCGCTGGAACAGGATGCCGATCGCGGTCAGGATCAGCATCGCGCCCAGCACGACCATGATCAGGTGGTTGGCATCCTTGCCGACCCTGAGGAAGGTGTTGAGCGCGATCAAGGTGACGACCGCGGCTGGCAGGCTGCCGGTGGCGAGGCGGCGGACGATCTTCCAGTCGACCGTTTCCTTGACCCCGTGAACCGCGCTGCCGACGGTCTTGGTGATCGCGGCATAGAGCAGATCGGTGCCGACCGCCGTGGCCGGGCTGACCCCGAAGACCAGTACTAGCAGCGGGGTCATTAGCGATCCGCCGCCAACCCCGGTCAGCCCCACCAGGAAGCCGACCAGCAGCCCGGCCACGGCATGGGGCAGGTCGAAAGCGGCGACATTCGGCATCTGCGGCGTTTACCCCAATTGCGGCCTTGTGCCGACGATCCGGCCTATCGCATCCTGCGCGCGCCGCGCGAAGAGAGCAATCCCGTCGCTGCCAAAAGCAAATCTACGCCGCCGGCTGGTGGATCAAACAAGCCCCAGCCGCGCCAGGTCGCTGGCGAGGCGCCCGGGCATGGCATCGCCGGCGCTTTCGCCCGCAGCCAGATCGCGCGGGGCGTCGCTGGCGTCCAGGTAACGCCAGCCCTGGTGCGCGCGTTTGGGCACGGGCATGACGTCGATCAGTTTCGCAGCGATGACGATGTTGGTCCTGCCGCCCTCGGCCGCTTCGAAGCGCAGGATCGGGCTGCGCATGACCAGCTGATGCTTGAAGATCCAGAACAGCGAGCCGCCCTCCGACCCACCGGCCGGCACGATCTCCGCGTGGCGCTTCGGCAGGTAGCGGGTGGTCAGGAACGCCTCCTCCCCGCGAGTGGCGAACCAGCTGCGCAGCTCGTCAAGGCTCTGCGCGCCATAGGCAACCTTGGTCAGGTGCAGCGCCACGTCAGGCCAGCCCGGTCAGCACGGCCAGGCCAAGGAAGCTGAAGAATCCGGTGGTATCGGTCATGGTCGTCACGAATACCGCGGAAGAGACCGCCGGATCGACCTTGAGCCGGTCGAGCGTGACCGGCACCAGAATTCCGGCCAGCCCGGCCATCAGGTTGTTGATCAGCATCGCCGCGGCGATGACCATGCCAAGGTGGGCGTTGCCGAAGACCAGCCCGACGCCCAGGCCGATCAGTACGCCCAGCGCCAGTCCATTGGCCATGGCGATGCGAAACTCGCGCCCGATCATCCGCCAGGTGTTGGAACTCGTCAGCTGGTTGGTCGCCAGCGCGCGGACCACCACCGCCAGAGTCTGGGTCCCGGCATTGCCGCCCATGCCCGAAACGATCGGCATCAGCACGGCAAGCAGCGCAAAGCGGCCGATCGCGCCCTGGAAGAGCCCGACCACGCTGGACGCAAGAATGGCCGTACCCAGATTGACCACCAGCCAGGCCAAGCGGGTCCGGATGGTCATGCGGATCGGCTCGTTGATGTCACCATCACCAGCACCGGACAGCAGCAGGACGTCCTCGCCGGCTTCTTCCTGGATGATGTGAACCACGTCGTCGACGGTGATCTGGCCGACCAGACGACCGTCGCCGTCAACCACCGCGGCCGAGATCAGCGCGTATTTCTGAAAGCGCAGCGCGACCTCTTCCTGATCCATGTCGACCGGGATCAGCGTCTGGTCGCGCTTCATCACGTCGGTCAGGGCAATGCTGCGCGGGCAGCGCAGGATCCAGCTGAGCTGGCAAGTGCCCAGAGGATGATGCCGTGCATCGACGATGAACACTTCCCAGAACTCGTTGGCCAGATCGCTGCCTTCGCGCAGGAAATCGATCAGGTCGCCGACGGTCATGTGTTCGGGCACCGCGACGAAATCGCGGCTCATCAGGCGCCCGGCGCTCTCCTCCGGATAGGACAGCGCGGTTTCGATCGCGGCGCGATCTTCCGGCTCCATCTCGGCCAGGACGGCCTGCTGGTCCTCGTGATCGAGGTCTTCGAGCATCGCCACCGCGTCGTCGGTGTCGAGCTGTTCGGCAATGTCGGCAACTTCGCCGGCGGGCAGCGATTCGACTAGCAGTTCGCGGACGTGATCGTTAAGCTCGGCAAAGACCTCGCTGCCCATCAGGTCGGTGATCGCCTCGGCCAGCAGGGGGCGTTCGTCGGCGTCGAGCAGCTCGAACAGGTCGGCGATGTCGGCCGGGTGCAGCGGCTCGACCAGGTCATAAACCTGATCGTCCTCGCCCGCGTCGAGCAGGGCACGCACCTTGCGGACGAAGTCGCGCTTCAGCGTGTTCTCCTCGTCCAGGCTGTCGCTGGCGCGCGCGGTTTCGGCCGCGGCGGCGGCTTCTTCCAGCACGTCGGGGGCGAAGTCCTCGGGAGTCATCGGCGTCGGTCTAGGCCGCTCTTTCGCAAAAGCAACCTGCCAAGAGGTGACTTTGCCCGCCGCCGCCCTATATCGGCGTGCAAATCAAACGGAGACTATCCAATGGCCGACGAATTCCTGACCCTGACGCTCGACACCGGCAACGGTGAAGGCGGCGACGTAAAGATCAAGCTGCGCCCCGATCTGGCCCCCGGCCACGTCGAACGGATCAAGGAGCTGGTCGGCGAAGGGTTCTATGACGGGGTCAAGTTCCACCGCGTGATCCCCGGCTTCATGGCCCAGGGCGGCTGCCCCCAGGGCACCGGCATGGGCGGATCGGACAAGCCCGACCTCAAGGCCGAATTCAACAACGAACCCCACGTTCGCGGGGCCTGCTCGATGGCCCGGACCAGCGCGCCGCATTCGGCCAACAGCCAGTTCTTCATCGTGTTCGACGACGCCACCTTCCTTGACCGCCAGTACACCGTCTGGGGCAACGTGGTCGAAGGCATGGAGCATGTCGACGCGCTGCCCAAGGGCGAACCCCCGCGCGAGCCGGGCAAGATCGTCAAGGCGGTTGTGAGCTAAGAGCAAACTCGAATGTCAGGGCAGTTGAGCCTCGGTTATCTCTACGACAGCAGCTTCGATGATCCGAAAAAGCCGCGAGATGACTTTGGCTCGCTGCGCCTGTCAGTCCAATCTGCGGATTTTTTCGGCCGAACCGCGTTCTGGGTGCAGTGGCAGGATGTCCGGGAATTTGCCGATGACTTGGTTGCCTATACCGCGTCATCCGTTGCCGTGTTTTCGCGGCAGTGGGGATACAATCTGCACGAAGGCGACGATCTGATCATTCGCCTTCAATTTGATCGTCTCGCGAAAGACGAATACATTTTGACTGCCGAACTTGCTGATGGCCACCAGCCCGAAGACCGCGTTCTCACGCGTTTTAAGACCAATTCTCAAGCAGTTCTCTGGTTTGTGAGAGACGTGAAAAAGGTCATGGATCGTGACTTGGCAGAAGCCATACTTTTGGGCGTCTAGTTCTGTGCTGTTGCCACCCGCCGCACAGTCAGCACCTTGATCGGGGGTTCGAGCATCTGGCCCTTGAGCGGCCCTTCGCCCTTGGTCGGCGAAAGCGGCGCGTCCCAGATCTTCTTCACGACATCCATGCCCGACACCACGTGGCCGAAGGCGGCAAAGCCGGCCTGGGTTTCGGGGTTGGTCGACTTCGGGTCGGCGTCGAGGCTGGGCAGGTCCGACAGCAGGATCGAAAAATCGGCCATCGCCGTGCCCGGGGCATAGCGCGCCATCGAGATCGCCCCGGCCTTGTGCAGGATCCCGGTCTGGCTGGTCGGCTCGTGCGCGATCGGCTTGAACACCTTGAGCGGATTGGCCTGCAGCCCGGCCTGGATCAGGCCGTTGGGCTGGGTCCCCCAATTGAGCCGCATCGCCCGGTAGAACGGCATCCCGTCGAACTTCCTGGCATCGACATAACGGACGAAATTCTCGACCGTGATCGGCGCGCGCTTGTGATCGAGATCAAGCTCGATCGTCCCCAGCGCGGTGACCATCGCCACGCGGACCGTGTCGGGCAAAGGTGCCGGCGCAGCGGGCGCGGGCCTGGCCTTGGCCCGCGGTTTGGCCGCGTCGGCGGCAGTCGCGGTGAGGACAAATGCGGCGAGGGCGAGCAAGGCGAATCGGCGGTTCATCGGCGCATCCTAGCGCGCGAACCTGAACGCTAAAGCCCTGCCTTGACCAGCCAGTCGTGGAAAATCCGCACCGATCGCACGTCGAGCGCGTGGGGGCGGCAGACGAACCAGTAGGAATAGGGGCTTTCCACCTCGATATCGAGCAGCTTGGCCAGGCGGCTGTCGTGGCTGCGGTGGAAATGATCGTCGTGCATGATCGCGATGCCCAGGCCGTTGGCGGCGGCTTCGAGGATCAGCTGGCCCGAATCGTAATGGTCGATCGCCACCGGTTCGAGCCCGGGCATCCCGGTGGCCGCTTTCCACGCTGTGAAGCTGTCGGGCAGCTCGTTGTGGATCAGGAAGGTCTGACGCGACAGTGCCGCTTCGTCCGGCGCCGCGCCAATTTCGGCGACCAGCGCTTTCGACGTGAAAGCATAGACGCGGTTGTGATCGAGCCGCACGGCGTGGAACGACGGATCGGGCTGCTTCGAAAGGATGATCGCCGCGTCCAGCGTGTCACCGACCCGCGTCAGCAGGTGCGGGCTGGTGTCAATATCGATGTGCAGCCGCGGATGGGCCTTGCGCAGTTCGGGCAGGCGCGGGAACAGTCGCTGGGTGCCGAACAGGGGCAATACGCCCAGGTGCAGGCGCAGCACCTTGCTGTCTTCCACCTGACCCTCGACCGCGGTGGCCAGCTCGTCGAACTTGGGGCTTACCGCGTCGTAAAACGCCTGACCGTCGTCGGTAAGCTTCATCGCCTGATGCTGGCGGGTGAACAGCCGCTTGCCGATAAACTCTTCCAGCGCGGTGACGCGGCGCGACAGCGCCGAGGGGCTCAGGCCCAGCTCGTCGGCCGCGGCGCGCGCGCTGCCCAGCCGGACGATCCGGACGAAGGCTTCGATCGCGCGCAAGGGAGGAAGTCGGCGGATGGCCACGTCGCGCTTACTCTTCCGGTTCGTCCGCCACGGGCGGGGGCGGGTGCAGGCGCAGACGGGTAACGTGTTTTTCGTTGCCCGCAACCACTTCGAGCTTCCAGCCGCTGTCATGATCGAGCACCGCGCCCTTCTGCGGCACCAGCCCGGCCAGCAGGAAAGCCAGCCCGCCGATCGTGTCGACGTCTTCCTCGACGTCGCCCAACCGTGCGTCGATCCGCTCGCCCACTTCTTCCAGCTCGGCGCGGGCATCGACGTCCCACATCCCGCCGGGCAGCGCGTGCAGCAGGTCGGTCGGTGCGTCGTCGTGCTCGTCCTCGATCTCGCCGACGATTTCCTCGACCAGATCCTCGAACGTAATGATCCCGTCGGTGCCCGAATATTCGTCGATCACCACGGCCAGGTGGACGCGGCTGGCGCGCATGTCGTTGAGCACGTCGAGCGCGTTGCGCGCCTGCGGCACGAACAGCGGCTGACGCAGCAGCGTGGTCCAGTCCTTGGGCGGCTTGCCGCTGGCCAGGAACGGAAAGATATCCTTGATCAGGACCATGCCGATCACTTCGTCGAGCGTTTCGCCATAGACCGGCAGGCGCGAATGGCCGTGTTCGGCAAAGGCGGCGACAACCTCGTCCCAGGTGGCGCTGGCCGGAATGGCAATGATTTCGCCGCGTGGAATCGCGACATCGTCGGCGTCGTGCTCGCTGAAATGGAGCAGGTTGCGGACCATCTCGCGCTCCAGCGGGGTCAGGTCGCCGTTGCCGCCCTTGTCCGCCGTGCCGGCATCCTCATGCTCGTCGATCGCTTCCTCAAGCTGGGCGCGCAGCGAGGTATCGGCTTCGGTTCCGTCGAAAAAGCGGCGGATGATCCGCCACATCGATCGTCTACTGTCCGCCTCCGGTGAATGACTGTCGGCCATCGGCCTGCTTTAATCCCTGTTACGCGTCGTGGTCGCCATATGGGTCGGCAATGCCCAGCAGCGCAAGCGCCTTTATCTCCAATTGTTCCATCGCACGGGCGTCTTCGGCGGAGATTTCGTGGTCATGGCCGGCCAGGTGGAGCAGGCCGTGGACGATCAGGTGCACGGCGTGGTGTTCCAGGCTGATCCCTTTTTCAGCCGCTTCGCGCGTGCAGGTTTCAAGCGCCAGGGCGATGTCGCCGAGTAGCTCAGGCGGGCCTTCGGTGTTTAGAGCGAGCAGCTCTTCGCGCTCAAGCATCGGGAATGACAGCACGTTGGTCGGCTTGTCCTTTCCGCGCCATTCGCGGTTCAGCGCGTGAACCTCGGCATCATCGGCGAAAAGCAGCGAGGCCGTCAGGCGCGGGTTGGCGAGCTCGGGCGCGACCTGTGCCAGCGCCGCAGCCGCGCGCTCCGCCAGCTCCTCCCAATCGGGCGGAGAAGGCCATGCGGCTTCGATGGAGATGTCCAGGTCCATTCCAAACCATAGCCGTTCGTGTCGAGCGAAGTCGAGACACGTTGCGCGGCGTGTCTCGACTTCGCTCGACACGAACGGAGTCAGGGTTAGCTGTCCTTGCCCTCATAGGCGTCGACGATCCGTCCGACGATCGGGTGGCGCACGACGTCGGCGCTGGTGAAGCGCGACATTGCGATCCCCTCGATCCCCTCAAGCCGGGCGACCGCATCGTTGAGGCCGCTCATTGCCGGGCCGCCGGGGATGTCGGTCTGGTTGGGGTCGCCGCAGATCACCATGCGGCTGTTCTGGCCGAACCGGGTGAGGAACATCTTCATCTGCGCCGGGGTGGTATTCTGCGCCTCGTCGAGGATGACGAAGGCATCGGCCAGGGTGCGGCCGCGCATGAAGGCGATCGGAGCAATCTCGATCTCGCCGCTGGCAATGCGCCGCTCCACCTGTTCGGGCGGCATGCAATCATACAGCGCGTCGTAGATCGGGCGCAGATAAGGATCGACCTTTTCCTTCATGTCTCCGGGCAGGAAGCCAAGCCGCTCACCGGCTTCGACGGCCGGGCGGCTGAGGATCAGGCGCTGGACCGAACCGGTGATCAGCTGGCTGACCGCCTGAGCCACCGCGACATAGGTCTTGCCAGTACCCGCCGGGCCCAGCGCAAAGATCATCTCCTTGCTGGCCAGCGCGCGCATATATTCGATCTGCATTGCCGAGCGCGGAACGATGGTTTTCTTGCGGGTGCGAATGATGATCGGCGGGGCGCCTTCGTCGCCGCTGACGATCCCTTCCAGCGTCGGTTCGGCTGACATCACGATGATCGATTCGACCGCACCGGGATCAAGCTCCTGGCCCTGCATCAGGCGCTGGTGCATGGTCTTGAGGACATCGCGGGCACGTGCGACGCTGTCTTCGGGTCCTTCGATCACAACCCGGTTGCCGCGGGCGGAAATGAACACGCCCAGCCGGTTCTCGATCAGCACCAGATTGGCATCGAACTGCCCGAACAGCGCACCCAGCATGGTGGCTTCTTCGAATTCGAGTTCCGCGCGGGCCTTGGTGGGGGCGGAACGGGTCGGCGCCTCGTGCCAGGCGCGGGCAGGTTTGCGAGCCATAGGGGCTTTGCAGGCACTCCTTTCGATGCGGGGCCGGAGGCGGCTCCGATTCGGGAGGATAAGCCCAGCGCGCAGCCATGCAAGCGATCCTCGCCGCACCGACGGTGGATAACGCGCGGGACGGCCCGGCACGTGCGACAGGTTGCGAAACATTGCGACCGAAGTGGCGTTTTCCTGACTGTCCCGTTCCCGCCGAGTTCACCGCGCGGGGCCCAGATGCGGAACAGCGAACGGGCTGCACGGTCCGATCGAACAAGGAGAATACCCATGAAGAAGATCATCGCTGCGGCGCTTGCCGCCTCGGTTCTCGTCCCCGCCGCCGCCAGCGCGCAAAGTGCGCAGGAAGTGCGTAATGGCCAGCGCGAAGTGCGGCACGATCGCGCCGAAGTGCAGCGCCACGCCCGCAATGGCGATTACCGCAACGCCAATGCCGCACGACAGGAACTGCGCGAAGACCAGCGCGAACTGCGTGAGGATTGGCGCGACTATCGCCGCTCGAACCAGCAGGCGTTCCGTCAGGGCCGCTATGAAGCTCCGCGCGGCTATCGCTATGCTCCGGTTCGGTTTGGCGTAAACCTGCGTTCGGGCTTCTACAGCAGCCGTTACTGGATTGCCGATCCCTATCGCTATCGCCTGCCCAATGCCCAGGCCGGCACGCGCTGGGTGCGCTATGGCAACGACGTGTTGTTGGTCAACGTGCGCAGCGGACGGGTCCTGCGCGTTTACAGCAACTTCTTCTATTGAACCGCGGCCATGCCCCGGTCGGAGCGATCAGGCCGGGGCGACCCGCCCAGCAGCCGCCCGGCGAGCGAATTGGCCCCGGCCTCGATCAGTTCGACCTCGACCAGATCGCCGATTGCGGCATCGCCGGAAAAATGCACCGATTGCAGCCACGGCGACTTGCCCAGCCACTGCCCCGCATGCTTGCCATGGCGCTCGACCAGCACCTGGCAGCGCTTGCCGACTGACGCCTGGTTGAACGCCAGCTGGCCGGCATTGAGGGCTGCCTGCAAGCGCTGCAGCCGTTCGTCCATCACTTCGGGCACGATCTGATCGGCCATGGTCGCCGCCGGGGTGCCGGGGCGGGGCGAATACTTGAAACTGAAGCATTGGGCATAGCCGACCTGTTCGACCAGCCGGATCGTGTCGTCGAATTCGGCGTTGGTTTCACCAGGGAAGCCGACGATGAAATCGCCTGACAGCGCAATGTCGGGCCGCGCGGCGCGGACCCGGTCAAGAATGCGCAGATAGCTGTCGACCGTATGGCTGCGGTTCATCGCGCGCAGCACGCGGTCGTTACCAGCCTGGACCGGCAGATGCAGGAACGGCATCAATTTTTCGATATCGCGGTGTGCCGCGATCAGCCCGTCGGTCATGTCGTTGGGATGGCTGGTGGTATAGCGGATCCGCGCCAGGGCATCGATTGCCGCCAGTTCCTCAACCAGTTTCTCAAGTCCGCGCCCGTCCGCATCCCGCCAGGCATTGACGTTCTGCCCCAGCAGCGTGATCTCGCGCGCGCCGGCATCGACCAGTTTCTTCGCTTCATCCACCAGATCGCTGAACCGGCGCGATATTTCCGCGCCGCGCGTATAGGGCACCACGCAATAGGTGCAGAACTTGTCGCAACCTTCCTGCACCGTCAGGAAAGCGCTGGGTCCAACCTTGCGCCGCGCGGGCAGGGTATCGAACTTGGTTTCGGCCGGCATGTCGGTATCGACCGAGCGGCGGCCTTCGGCGGCTTCGGCGATCATGGACGGCAGCCGGTGATAGGCCTGCGGGCCGACCACCATCGACACCGCCGGCGCGCGCGCCATGATTTCCTCGCCTTCGGCCTGGGCGACGCAGCCGGCCACCGCGATCATCGGCGCCGAGCCGTCCGCGCGGCGTCCGTCCTTCACCAGCCGCCCGATGTCCGAATAGACCTTTTCCGCCGCCTTCTCGCGGATATGGCAGGTGTTGAGCACGACCAGGTCTGCCGCTTCGCCCTCTGCCGCCGGGGCAATGCCCTGCTGGGCCAGCAATTCCGCCATCCGCTCGCCGTCATAGACGTTCATCTGACAGCCGAAGCTTTTGACGCGGTAGGTGCGGGGAGGCTGTACGGGGGGCATGGGCTGGCGCCTATAGCGCCGTTTGTCCGCGATTCAAACCTCGGCCTTGGGGGCGACGTAACCGATCATCGGGATGTCGAACCGGAAGGGGCGCAGCGGCTTGCCCAGCAGTTCGACCAGGCGCTGCTCGATCTGTCGGCGTGCCTCGCTGGCGATCGCCTTGCGCCCGGGAAAATCGTGCGGATCGAACGGGTCGAGGAAGTGCAGGTTGACCGTGAATGTGCCGCGTCGGGCGAAAATGCGCCGCGCGTTGGCCAGTCCCGTTTCTTCGCCCATCCAGGCGATCCATTCAGCCAGCGGGCCATAGTCGATCACGACCGGCTGGACCAGCATGCCCGGCGGCGGCGGTTCAAGCACGCTGAGCATCGAGGTCTTGAAGGGCAGCAGGGAATGCCCGTCGGTGACCGAGCCTTCGGGAAAGATCACCACCGACCACGTGTCGGCAACGGCTTCGCGCAGCGCATTGATCTGTTCGGCGATACCCATGCGCGCCTGGCGCCGGGTGAACACGGTGCGGTTTAGTCGCGCCATCCAGCCCAGAATGCGGAATTCGCCGATCTCTGCGCGGGCGACAAAGGCCGAACCGGTGACACCGCCAATCACCGGAATGTCGAACCACGAGACATGGTTCGGCATGAAGAAAACGTCGCGCCGCAAGGGCACGCCATGAACCCGCAGACGCGCCCCCATCATCCGGGTGGCAAGCCGCAGGAACCACATCGGCAGGGGCGAGCCATAGCGGACCAGGCGGAACAGGTAGTGCAGCGGCACCAGGATCAGCAGCGCCGCAACAAGCATGGCAGCGCGCGCAATGATCCTTGCTTCGCCTGCCAGACCCAGCGGCACCGGATTGCCGGAGGCGGCGCGGCGGATCGCTTCGGCCTGATCGATTTGGGTGGCGTCGGACATTCGCTCAGCGGATCAGCGGGCCAGAGCCTGCAGGATTGCCTCACGCGCGGCCTGTGCCATGGTCTTGCGGTTGGTCAGCTGCGCTCCGCGCAATTGCGGAAGGAAGTGGATGGTCACCTCAACAGCGCGGCGCCGGGCAAGGATGCGCAGGAAATTGTCGAGGCCGTGCTCTTCGCCCACCCAGGCGATTTGCGCGGCGTCCGGTCCATAGTCGAGGAGGACCGGCTGGACGCAAATACCCGCTGGCAGCGGCTCGAACGCCGACAACAGCGAGCTCTTGAACGGCAGAAGGCCGGTTCCGTCGCTGGTGGTGCCTTCGGGAAAAATCGTCAGAGCATGGGTGTCTGTCATGGCATGGCGCACCTGTTCAACCTGATCGGCAACGCTGGTGCGGTCATGCCGGGCGACAAAGACCGTGTCGTTCATCCTGCACAGCCACTTGAGCACGGGCATCGATGCAAGTCCGTCATGCCCGACGAAGGCCGATCCAGTGATACGGCTCAGCGCCGGGATGTCGATCCAGCTGACATGATTGGCCAACATGAAGGTCGGCCCCCTGGGTTTGACCCCGGCGGTCTTGATTTCGACCCCGGCAATCGTTGCCACGCCGCCAAGGAATATGCGCGGCCAGGGATTGGTCATGCGCAAGATGGCCCAGGCGTAGTAAAACGGGATACAAACCAGCAGTAGTGCGGCCATCGCGGCAAGTCGCAGCGTCACCCGTGCCCAGGCGCGCAGTGACAGCTGGCGCGGCATGGCAAACGCGGTGGCCATCGCGCTAGGACTGTCCCTCGCGGCCCAGGCGCACTCCGTAGAGTTCCATGCGATGGTCGACCAGGCGATAGCCAAGCTTTTCGGCAATCTGGCGCTGCAAGGCCTCAAGCTCGGGATCGACGAATTCTATCACCTTGCCGCTTTCGACATCGATCAGGTGATCGTGATGCGCCTCGGGTGCTGCCTCATAGCGCGAGCGGCCGTCGCCGAAATCGTGCCGGTCAAGAATCCCCGCCTCTTCGAACAGGCGCACTGTCCGATAGACGGTGGCGATCGAGATCTTCGGATCGATTGCCGAGGCGCGTTCGTGCAGCGCTTCCACGTCGGGATGGTCGGTCGCTTCCGACAGCACCTTGGCAATCACGCGGCGCTGTTCGGTGATGCGCAGGCCGCGCTGGGCGCAAATCGCTTCGATGTCGATGGCCTGATGCAAGGGAAACTCCGCGTTGGGCAATGAAAAATCCCGCCGATCATAGAACGGCGGGATTTTTCTTCAATGGTCGGGCTCTGGATAAACCCGCCGGCTTCATGCGGCCTTTGGCTTGCGTCCGCGCTTCTGCCCCGGCTTGCGTCCCAGACCGATCTTCTTGGCCAGATCGCGGCGCTTTTCAGCATAGCTGGGGGCAACCATCGGATAGTCGGCGGGCAGGTTCCAGCGCGCGCGATACTGTTCCGGGGTCAGATTGTAATGAGTCATCAAGTGACGCTTGAGCATTTTCAGCTTCTTGCCGTCCTCAAGACACACAATGTAATCCGGTTTGATCGAAGCGCGGATTGAAACGGCTGGTTCAGGCATCTTTTCGACCACCGGAACGACTTCGCCAAGTCCAGCCAGCGCGCCATAGACGTTGCTGATCAGAACGGGCAGGTCGTCAACCGCCACACTGTTGTTGCTGACATGCGCGGCCACAATGTCCGACGTCAGCGTGATGAGCATTTCCTTCGTATCGGCCTGGCTATCTTCCATGACCAAATCCCTTCCTTGGTTTCTACCGGTCGTATTTTTTATTAGCCCGTCGGGTCGCAATCCATTGGGCCAATCCCGGATAGGGAAATGAACGCATATGAACAAGAGTTAAGGGAGTCGCGTTCATAAAAAACCTCGGAAACTGTACGATACCTGTCGATTTAGGTCAGATTTTGGCAAAAGTGATTGCGTCTATCCGGTCACCCGAAGGTGTCCGATAATAGTTAGGTCGCTGACCAATCGGCAAGAAGCCGAAGTTGCGATATAGTAATTCGGCGGGATTGCCACGTCGCATTTCGAGCAAAAGGCGCCTCGCACCCCGTGCGAAGGCCGCTTCTGCGAACTCATTAAGTAGTGTGCGGCCAAACCCGCGCTGCCGATATCGCGGATCCACAGCCAGTAGCAGCAGTTCCTCTTCTTCAAAGCCGGTGCGGGCCAGAAAGAACCCGGCAGTCTCGACATCACCGGATCCGGGTTGCCCTCTGCTGTCGACCAGACCGTAATGGCAATTGCCGATCAGCAATGCATCTTCGACCTGACGGCGATTCCAGGCCTCTCCGAATTGCGGATCGAAGGCGGCGTGCATCACGGCCATGATCCGGTCGATATCGTCCGCGGGCAGTGTCACGCCGCACCAGATGGCAGGCGGGCATCGGGTGCCCGGCCATAGAGCGGGTTCACCGCTTCGGTCAGCGCTTCCCCGGGGAGCGCCGCGAACGCGCGCGCGTCGGGCCACAGTGCCAGAGCCTGGCCATGTCCGCGCGCGGCGATCACCGCTTCGGCCTGACTGCCCGCAACAAGGTCAACGCTGACGGTCTGGGCAGCGGCTTCAGGTGTCAGCGATTCGAGCGGTGCCACGGCGCGGCCGGCGGCATCGAATTGCTGGACGAACCATTCGCCGTGGCCGCCGGTGGTCGCAACGGCTACGCCTTGCGCCCCAGCTTCGGCCCGGGCCATTGCGGCAATTAGCGCAAGGGTGGGATAACCGACCAGGTGGGCGTTCCATGCAAAGGCGAGCGCGCGGGCCGCAGCCAGGCCGAGACGCACGCCGGTAAAACTCCCCGGGCCCAATGCGACGGCAATACGGTCCGCCTGGCCGCCGCCCGGCAAGGCGGCAATCATCGGGACAAGGGCCTCGGCATGGCCGCGCCCCAGCTGGCGGCAATCCCCGGCCAGCAGGGTAGTGCCGTTAAACAGGGCGACCGAACAGGCCTCGGTCGCGCAATCGATTACCAGAGTGCGCACAGCGTTGATGCTAACGCGTCAGGCGATGCGATTGAAGACCTCGAAATCGGGGCGCGGGCTGCGCTCGAAAATAGTCGAAGGATCGCCATAGCCCAGCGTCGAGATGAAGTTGGACTTGATGTTGGGGGTGTCGCCGAAAAACAGGTCGTCGACCTTGTCCTGATCGAAGCCAGACATCGGCCCGGTATCGAGCCCCAGCGCGCGCGCCGCCATGATGAAATAGGCGCCCTGCAGGCTGGAATTTCGGAACGCGGTCATCTGGCGCAGCTCGGCATTGCCTGCAAACCAGCTCTTCGCGTCGGTATGCGGAAACAGCCACGGCAGGTTTTCGTGAAATTCGAGATCCATGCCGATGATGACCGCAGCCGGTGCGGCGCGGATCTTGTCAGGATTGGCCCCGCCAGCGCACGAGGCGAGCTGATCCCTGGATTTCTGACTGACGCACCAGATCAGCCGGGCCGGCAGACAATTGGCACTGGTCGGGCCCATCTTCATCAGATCCCAGATCGCCATCAGCTGATCGTTGCCAACCGGCTTGTCGAGAAAGCCGTTAAAGGTTCGCGCGGTGCGGAACAGCTGGTCAAGGGCGGTATCGTCAAGCGGTTCGGACATGGATTTCCTTCGGGTGAGGGGAGCAGGCGGGCAGGCCCGATCAGGCCGCGCGGACTTCGATGACTTCGGGGACGTAGTGCTTGAGCAGGCTCTCGATCCCGTGCTTGAGCGTCGCCGTCGACGACGGGCAGCCCGAACAGGCACCCTGCATGGCAAGGTACACCACGCCTTCGCGAAAGCCCTTGTAGACGATGTCGCCGCCATCGTTGGCCACGGCCGGACGAACGCGGGTTTCGATCAGCTCGCGAATCTGCGCGACCACGTCGGCATCGGCAGGATCGTCGCCCACATCCTCGTCCTCACCGGGGACGACGATTCCGGCGGCACTGCCGGGATTGAACAACGGCGCCGCGGTAATGAAGTGATCGAGCAGCAAGGCCACCACCTGCGGCTTCAGTGCTGACCAGTCGGTGCCCTGCGCCGCAGTGACCGAGATGAAATCGCGCCCGAAAAACACCCCGGTGACATCGCCCAGATCGAACAGGGCCGAGGCCAGCGGCGACGCGGCGGCTTCCTCTTCATCGCGGAATTCGCGCGTGCCCGCTGCCATCACCTCCTCGCCAGGAAGGAACTTCAGAGTGGCCGGATTGGGCGTGGTTTCGGTTTCAATGAACATGATCCATCGCATGTAGGCGCGCATGGGGGCGGGTCAAGGGCCGACGGGCGGCATTCCGATGCTGGTCAGCGCCATCAGGCCGTCCTATAGGGCAGCGATGATCGCGCGCTCTGCTTCCGTTCGCCTGTCCCTGACCGTTGCCGGCCTGACCGCCATGGCGCTGACCGCCCCGCTGCTGGCCAAGCCGGTGCGTCCGGCTCCGCGCGCGACGGTGGCGCCGCAGATCATCGCGCTGCCGCTCAAGCAGATCATACCAGCACCGCAGCGGCAGTGCGCGGCGAAGACGGCGTCGGGCCTGGGTTTCCGCGTGCTGCGTCCGTCGGGCGGGCCGCGGCCGTCCGGCGATGCGACGGTCACGGTCAACTATATCGGCTATCTGGCCGCCAATGGCGAAGTGTTCGACCAGGGCATGGAATCCTCGTTTCCGATGCAGCGCGTTATCGCGGGCTTTTCCGAAGGGCTGGCGCTGATGCCTGCGGGATCGATCTACCGGCTCTGCATTCCGGCCAGGCTTGGCTATGGTGACAAGTCGACCGGACCCATTCCGCCGAATGCCGATCTGGTCTTTCAGGTGGAACTGATCCCCAACCTGACGAGCCCGGCGAAGGCGAATTAACCGCCGCTATTCACTGGCCCTTCAGCTTGGCGCTACCTATAGCATAGGCATGCGTCCCCTGTTCCGCACTGCGTGCTCGCTCGTTTCGCTGGTCTCTGCCGCCCTGCTGGTCGTCCAGCCGGTCACGGCAAAGCCCGCACCCGCCCCAACTGCCGAGGCTGGTTCAGCAGATCCCTGGCTCTACCGCGGCAGCGACGTGCCGCGTGACAAGGAATGGACCTTTGGCGAGCTGCCTAACGGGCTGCGCTATGCCGTCCGCAAGAATGGCGTGCCCCCGGGCCAGGTGTCGATCCGGGTCCGCATTGATGCCGGTTCGCTGTACGAGAACGATAACGAGCGCGGCTTTGCCCACTTGCTTGAGCATATGGTGTTCCGCCAGTCGCGCTATCTGGCCGACGGCGCGGCGATCCCAGCGTTTCAGCGGCTAGGCGCGACCTTCGGCAGCGACACCAATGCCGAAACCAGCCCGGTCAGCACCACCTTCAAGCTTGACCTGCCCAATGCGACAGCGGCGTCGCTAGATGAGTCCTTCAAGCTGGTGTCCGGCATGATGATCGCCCCGACGCTGAGCGAGGCCAATGTCCGCACCGACGTGCCGATCGTCCTGGCGGAAAAGCGCGAACGCGGCGGCTTGGCCGAACGGCTGGCCGATGCGACGCAGCAGACCCTGTTCGCCGGGCAACGCATGGCCGTGCGTCCGGTGATCGGCACGACGGAAACGCTGGAAGCGGCCAACCAGGCTTCGGTCCGCGCCTTCCATGCGCGCTGGTACCGTCCCGACAATGCCGTGATCATTGCCGTGGGCGATGCCGATCCGGCGCAGCTGGCGGCGTTGATCGAGAAGTATTTCGGCGAGTGGAAGGCCGTCGGCAAGCTTACCCCGGCACCATCCTTTGGCGATCCCGTGGCCACCGCCGGTAGCAGCGCCGGCCATGTCGGCGAAACCCGTGTCGTTGTCGAACCCGACGTGCCGCGCGGCCTGACCTATGCCGTGATGCGGCCGTGGCGCAAGGTCGACGATACGATCGTCTACAACCAGGGGATCATGGTCGATGCCCTGGCCCAGGCAATTATCAATCGCCGGCTTGAGGCGCGCGCGCGCGGCGGTGGCAGCTATCTGGTGGCCCAGGTCAACCAGGAAAAGGTCAGCCGCAGCGCCGACGCGACTTTCGTTTCCGTAACGCCGCTGGGTGAGAACTGGAAGACCGCTCTTGACGATGTCCGCGCGGTGATTGCCGATGCCATGGCCGCCGCGCCGACCCAGGAAGAGATCGACCGCGAAGTCGCGGAAATGAACGTGGCTTTCGAAAGCAGCGTCGAGCAGCGGCGCCTTCAGCCTGGCTCGCGGCTGGCCGACGACATCGTCACCGCACTCGACATACGCGAAACCGTAGCGTCGCCGGAGACTGTCCTGCAGATCTTCAACCAGTCGCGTCCGCTGTTCACGCCGCAGGCCGTGCTCGACCACACCCGCGCGCTGTTTCAGGGCACGGTGACCCGCGGAGTCTATGTTACCCCCAAGGCAGGTGAGGGCGATGCGGCCAGTCTGAAAATGGCGCTCGCGGCCCCGGTCAAGGCCGACAGCAAGGCGCGGCTGGACAGCAAGCCAATCTCCTTTGCCGAGCTGCCGCCGATCGGGACGCCGGGCAAGGTTGTGACCTCCAGCCCGACCTCGGTGTTGGAAATCGAACAGGTCGAACTTTCGAACGGCACCAAGGTGCTGTTGTGGCCGACTACCGACGAACCCGGCAGGGTCACGGTCAAGGTCCGCTGGGGCGCGGGCTACCGTGCCTTCCAAGCGGGCGATGCGGCCTATATCGCGCTGGGGGATACCGCGCTGGTCGGCTCGGGCGTCGGCACGCTCGGCCAGGAAGAGCTCGACCGGATCTCGACCGGGCGCAAGATGGGCTTCGATTTCGCGATCGAGGACGCCGCGTTCCAGCTGTCTGCCAACACCCGCAATGCCGATCTGGCCGATCAGCTCTACCTGTTCGCCGCCAAACTCTCGATGCCGCGCTGGGACGTCAATCCGGTGCTGCGGGCCAAGGCCGCGGCCAAGCTGCAATATGAAAGCTTCGCCACGTCGCCCCAGGGGGTGATGCAGCGTGACCTCGCCTTCCTGCAGCACGGGCGCGACGCGCGTTTCCGCACGCCGACGCCGCAGGACATCGATGCGGCAACGCCGGACGGCTTCCGCAAGGTGTGGGAACCGGTGTTGCGCGAGGGGCCGATCGAAGTGCAGCTGTTCGGCGATTTCAACCGCGCCGATGCGATTGCCGCTCTGGAAAAGACGTTCGGTGCCCTGCCGCGCCGGGCCCCGCTGCCCCAGGCACTGCTCAGGTCGAGCTTTGCCGATCTTGCGCCGACCGCGCAGCCGATCGTCCTGGAACATCGCGGCGATCCCGGTCAGGCGGCGGCTGTAATCAACTGGCCGACCGCCGGTGGCATTGCCCAGATAACCGAGGGGCGTCAGCTCGAGATTCTCTCGCAGCTGTTCTCCAACCGCCTGCTTGATGCGATGCGCGAAAAGCTGGGCGCAAGCTATTCGCCCTATGTCGCCAATTCCTGGCCGCAGGATCTCGACAAGGGTGGGGCGATCTTTGCCCTGGCCCAGCTCCAGCCCAAGGCCGTGCCGGTGTTCTTCGCCACGGCGGACGAAATCGCCGCAGAGCTGATCGCAGCGCCGCCCAGCGCCGACGAATTGTCCCGGGTGACCGAGCCGCTCAAGCAGCAGCTGACCCGCGCCTATACCTCCAGCGCGTTCTTCATGAACCAGCTGGAAGGGGCGAGCGACGATCCGCGCAAGTTCGCGGCGCTGCGCTCGCTGCTGCCGGACATGACGCAAACGACACCGGCGGCGATGCAGGCCCTGGCGGCGAAGTATCTCAAGCCCGGCAACAGCTGGCGCGTGGCGGTGATTCCGGCGGGGCAGAAGCTGGCGACGGACCTGCCCAAGGGGATGACAATGCCGGGGGCCGGGCGCTGAATCGCGGATCGTTGCATTTGTAACAATATTGCGCGATTTCGCTGATCGCCTTTTCGCTCTTTGCAATCGCGCGGCCAGCGGGCTATGGCGCGCGGCCTGAATTTGTTGGAGCCAATGACGTGAGCGGAACGTGGACACCGGATAGCTGGACAGCACGCGAGGCGCGGCATCTGCCGTCGTACCCCGATGCTGCGGCCCTGGCCAAGGTGACGGACACGCTGACCAGCTTTCCCCCGCTCGTTTTCGCGGGCGAAGCGCGCGCGCTGAAAGCCGATCTGGCCGAAGTGGCGGCGGGCAGGGGCTTCCTGCTGCAGGGCGGGGACTGCGCCGAGAGTTTCGCCGAGTTCCACCCCAACAACATCCGCGATACCTTCCGCGTGCTGCTGCAGATGGCGGTGGTGCTGACCTTTGCCAGCAAGCAGCCGGTGATCAAGGTCGGTCGGATGGCGGGTCAGTTCGCCAAGCCGCGCTCTTCCCCGGTCGAAACGATCGGCGGGGTCGAACTGCCGAGCTACCTGGGTGACAACATCAACGGGATCGATTTCACGCCGGAAGCGCGCATCCCCGATCCGCAGCGGCTGCTGCAGGGCTATTCGCAGTCGGCGGCGACGCTCAACCTGCTGCGCGCCTTCTCGACCGGGGGCTATGCCAACCTGCGCCAGGTCCACCAGTGGACGCTTGATTTCATGGGCCGCAGCCCGTGGGCGGCGAAGTTCGAGGAAGTGTCCAGCCGGATCGGCGAGGCGCTGGACTTCATGCAGGCCTGCGGGATCGATCCGCAGACTGTGCCGCAGCTCCAAGGCACCAGCTTCTACACCAGCCACGAGGCGCTGCACCTGCCCTATGAGCAGGCAATGACCCGGCAGGATTCGCTGACCGGCGACTGGTACGATTGCTCCGCCCACATGCTCTGGATCGGCGACCGTACCCGCTTCGAAGGATCGGCCCATGTCGAATTCCTGCGCGGGGTCGGCAATCCGATCGGCTTCAAGTGCGGGCCCAGTCTGGCTCCGGACGAACTGCTGCGCCAGCTCGACGTGCTCAACCCGGCCCGCGAAGCCGGGCGGATCACCTTGATCAGCCGCTTCGGCGACGACAAGGTCGAAGCCGGCCTCGCCCCGCTGGTCCGTGCGGTGAAGCGCGAAGGCCATCCGGTGGTATGGTCCTGCGATCCGATGCACGGCAACGTGATCAAGGCCGACAGCGGCTACAAGACCCGGCCGTTCGACCGCATCCTGCGCGAAGTTCGCGGCTTTTTCGCGGTCCACCGCGCCGAGGGCACGCATGCGGGCGGCATTCATATCGAGATGACCGGGCAGGACGTGACCGAATGCGTCGGCGGCGCCGTGGCGATTTCGGATGCGGCGCTGGCCGATCGCTATCACACCCACTGCGACCCGCGTTTGAACGCCGCGCAGTCTATCGAGCTCGCCTTCCTGCTCGCCGACATGCTCAATGCCGAGGCCGTCGACCGCGCCCAGCGCGCAGCGTGATCGCCCGCCAGCTTCTCGGCACGGCGCAGGTTCCCGGCGGCGAGGAGTTGAAGTTCTACGCCCACGACCGCGATTTCATGATCGTGCTGGGCAGCAACGAGCTGATGAGCACCCGCCAGCGCGGCTCGGAAGAGGCGCTGGCCAACCTGACGCTCGACCGGCTGCCGGGGGTGCGCGCGCCGCACCTGCTGATCGGCGGATACGGCATGGGCTTCACCCTGCGCGCCGCGCTGAAGCGGCTGGGCAAGGACGGCCGCGCCACCGTGGCCGAACTGGTCCCCGAAATCATCCAGTGGGCGCGTGGGCCGATGGCCGGGGTGGCCGAGGGTTGCCTCGACGATCCGCGCGTCATGCTCAAGATGGGTGACGTGGCCGAAGTGATGCTGCTCGCCCCGACGCCTTACGATGCGATCCTGCTCGACGTCGACAACGGCCCCGACGGCCTGGTCCGCGCCGACAACAACCAGCTCTACCGCAAGGCCGGCCTCCACAACGCCCGCCGCGCGCTCGCTCCGGGCGGCGTGCTGGCGATCTGGTCGGCCTATCCCGACCACGCCTTCACCCGCAGGCTGGAAAGCGTCGGCTTCGACGTCGAAGTGGTCGAAGTGCGCGCCCGCGTCGGCAAGGACGGGAAGGGCAAGGGCCCCCGCCACACGATCTGGTTTGCGCGTCCGCAGTAACCGCATTGCGACAAAGGGTGACGCGGGCCTGGCATCGAGCCCTTTCTCCGGCCTTCTGACGGCGCCGGCGCAAGTTCGCCGGCACCGCCAAAACGGCAACAATCAACCGACGCGTTCGACCGTAGAGACTTCACCCTTGGCGTTGGTGGTGGTCCACTTGCCGGCTTCGACCTTCTCGACGTTGCACTCCTGCTTCGCGTCCTTGGCGTCCTTGGTGAAGCAGAAGGTGCCGGGATCTTTCTGTTCCCACTTGCCGGTATCGACGACTTTGCCGTCCAGAGTGGTGACGTAGGTCCCGTCGGCCTTGTCTTCTTCCATGTAGACCTTGCCGTCGTGCGAGCTGATCTTGAACTTGCCGGCCGAAGACTTGCCGTCGGCAGCAGTATTTTCAGTAGTGGAAGGTGCAGGCGTTGCGGACGCAGCTTCGGTGGCCGCTTCGGTTGGCGCTGGGGCGGGTTTCGAACATGCGGTCACGCTCGCCAAAGCGGCGAAGATCATAAGCTTTTTCATTGCTGATACCCCGTGCGTTCGAGCAGCAGATCATTCTGCGAACTCGATTCGCGACCCAAGCTGGCGATACTAGGCTCCTTGATTGGGCGAGTCCAATTGCGCTGTCGGTAGCTTAGATCTGTGGTTGGCATCGCGTTCAGGTCGATTCAGGAACTGGCCTTTTAAGCGACGAAGCGGTTGCCTTGGCCATGATCGACCCAGTCACGGCAGCAATAGCGTCGACCCTGTCGTCTGCCGCGCCTCCAGATCGCGGTGCGCCTGCGCTGCGTCCAGCAGCGGGTAGGTCTGCCCCACGGTCACCTTGAGCTTGCCGCAGTCGACCATGTCCCACAGCTTCGCCGCGCCGGCCATCGCCTCGGCCGGTTCGCGGTAATAGTCGAACAGGGTCATGCGGGTGACGAAAAGCGAGCCGTGCTGCGCCAGCACGCCCAGGTTCACGCCGGTCACCGGCCCGCTGGCATTGCCGAAGCTGACCACCGTTCCGCGCCGCCGCACCGACTTCAGTGACGCGTCCCACGTCGCCGCGCCGACGCCGTCGTAGCTGGCGGCAACGCCGACGCCCTGCGTGGTCTCGCGTACCTTGGCGGCAAGGTCGGCATCGCCGGAGAGGAACACCGTTTCGGCGCCCGCTTCCCTGGCCAGTGCCATCTTGGCCTCGCTGCCGACGGTGCCGATCACCCGCACCCCGCGCGCGGTCAGCCATTGCACCAGCAATTGCCCGACCCCGCCCGCCGCCGCCGGGACCAGCGCCCATTCGCCTGCGGCCAATGGCGCGCAGCGTTCGGCGAGTGCCTCGACCGTGGCACCTTTCAGGAACACCGCCGCCGCGGTCTGCGCGTCCACGCCCTCGGGCACCGGGAAGTACTGCAGCGCCGGGGCGATCCGCGCGGTCGAATAGGCCCCCAGCGCGCCGAATGTCGCGACCCGCTGGCCGACCTTGAGGTGGCTGACGCCGTCGCCCACCGCCTCGACGATCCCCGCCGCTTCCATGCCGATGCCGCTGGGCAGGGCGGCGGGATAGAGCCCGCTGCGGAAATAGGTGTCGATGTAGTTGAGGCCCACCGCCTCGTGCCGGACCAGGATCTCGCCCGCGCCGGGGGCCGGCAGATCGACCTCGCGCCACTGGATCACCTCGGGTCCGCCGGTCGCTTCGAAATAGGCCTGGGTCGCACGCATCGATTGTCTCCTGTCGTTCGCAGAATAGCCGCGCGCCTGCCCTTAACAAGCGTAACAAAGCTGCTAGCGTGCGAACCAATCGTTTCATGGGAGTTTTCGATGCGTCCGACCCTGCTTGCCGGTCTTGCCCTGTCCGTTGTCCTTGCCGCCCCGCTTGCCGCGCAAAACGCCGCAACGCTCGATCCGATGACCAACGACAAGGTCGCCAGCTATGACTGGGTCCGGCCCGAGGCCGACTATGTCCGGCGCGAGGTGATGATCCCGATGCGCGACGGCAAGAAGCTGTTCACCGTGATCGTGTTCCGCAAGGGCACCACCGACGGGCCGATGCTGCTCAGCCGCAGCCCCTACAACGCGACCGGCCACACCAGCCGCAACCGCAGCCAGAAGATCGAGGAAGTGCTGGCGGTGATGGACGCGCCCTTCGTCAACGATGGCTATATCCGGGTCTATCAGGATGTCCGCGGGCTGGCGAAGTCGGAAGGCGACTATGTGATGACCCGGCCGCTGCGCGGGCCGCTCAACAAAACCAAGGTCGATCACGCAACCGACGCCTATGACACGATCGACTGGCTGGTGAAGAACGTCAAGGAAAGCAACGGCAAGGTCGGGATCATCGGCTCAAGCTATCTTGGCTTCACCTCGCTGATGGCGCTGATCGATCCGCATCCGGCGCTGAAGGCGGCAGTGCCGCAGTCGCCGATGGTCGATGGCTGGATCGGCGACGACTGGTTCCACAACGGCGCCTTCCGCACTTTCGGCTTCGACTACGATCTGGGCCAGACGGTGGAGAAGGGCGGCGGCGAAGTGCCCAAGGGGACGGGCGATGAATACACCGCCTACTTGGGCGGCGGTTCCGCCGGGGAGTTCGCCAAGCGCTGGGGGATCGACCAGCTGCCGTCGGTGCGCAAGCCGCTGGAGCACCCGGCCTATGACAGCTTCTGGCAGGGTCAGGCGGTCGACAAACTGCTGGCGGCGCGCAAGCTGACCGTGCCGACGCTGGTCATGCTGGGGCAGTGGGATCAGGAAGACAGCTATGGCGCGCCGGCGGTGTTCAAGGCGGTCAAGGCCGCCCAGCCCGATGCGCCGATAACGCTGGGTATCGGGCCGTGGCGCCATTCGGGGGCGAATTACGAAGGATCGTCGCTTGGCCCGCTCAAGTTCGAGGGGGATACTGCGCTCCAGTTCCGGCTCAACTGGATCAAGCCGTTCCTCGATTGCCGGGTGAAGAGCAACCCGCAGCCGTGCCAGCCGATGCCCGCGGCAGTGACCTATGCCACCGGCACCAACCGCTGGGAAACCGATGCCAAGTGGCCGGCAGGGAGCGAAATGCCGCTCTATCTGGCCGGAAATGGCGGGCTCAGCTGGGCCAAGCCGGCAGCTGGCAGCGATGACTATGTCTCCGATCCGGCCAAGCCGGTGCCGTTCCTGCCGCGTCCGGTCAACATGGGCGGCGATGCCTGGCGCACGTGGCTGGTGCAGGACCAGCGCTTTGTCGACGGGCGGCCCGACGTGCTGAGCTATACCAGCGACGTCCTGACCAAGCCGGTCCACATCAAGGGCGCGCCGCGGGTCGATCTGCGCGCGGCGACCACCGGGCAGGACAGCGACTGGGTGGTCAAGCTGATCGACGTCTATCCCGAAGAGAACAGCGCGAACGCCACCATGGCCGGTTACGAACTGGGTATCGGGATCGAGATCTTCCGCGGCCGCTATGTCCACGGTTTCTCCACGCCCGCGCCGCTGGAGCCAGGCAAGACCTACAGCTTTGGCTGGTCGCTGCCCAATGTGAACCACGTCTTCCTGCCCGGGCACAAGATCATGGTCCAGGTCCAGTCGAGCTTGTTCCCGCTCTATGACCGCAACCCGCAGACCTGGGTGCCCTCGATCATGTGGGCCAAGCCGGGGGACTACAAGAAGGCCACCCAGACAGTGCGCTGGGGCGGCAGCGAGGCGAGCGCAGTGTATCTGCCGGTTGTTGCCAACTGAGCGGGTACAAAGGCTGCCTGGCACGGTATCATCCAGCACACCATTTGACGGAATCGACGGGCTGCATTATGCGCCGGTTCGACTCTCTGCATAGGTATGCAGGCCACACCCGCCGGACGCATTGTGCGGCGGGGCAAACGCTTACGGAGAAGACCTTGACCGCATCGCTTTCCTACCCGCTGGACAAGCAGGGCATTGCCACTAGCGCCACGATCCATGCCAATCTTGGCACCCCGGCGCTGGTCGAGCATGCGATCGAACGCGGCGAGGGCAAGCTGACCCGCCACGGCGCGCTGCTGGTCGATACCGGCAAGTTCACCGGGCGCAGCGTCAAGGACAAGTACATTGTCCGCGATGCGGTGACCGAAGGCACGATCAACTGGGGCGCGATCAACCAGCCGATGGCCGGAGAGCACTGGGCCAATCTCAAGGCCGATTTCATGGCCGCGCTGACCGGCCAGCAGGAACTTTATGTGGCCGACCTGTTCGGCGGATCGCAGGCGGAATACCGGGTCAACGTGCGGGTCATCACCCAGATGGCGTGGCACAGCCTGTTCGTCCGGACCCTGCTGGTGCGCCCCACGGCGGACGAGCTGGCTGGCTTCGCTCCCGAATACACGATCATCAACCTGCCCGGGTTCAAGGCCGATCCGGTCCGTCACGGCTGCCGCAGCGATACGGTGATCGCGGTCAACTTCACCGAAAAGCTGATCCTGATCGGCAACACCGAATATTCGGGCGAGATGAAGAAGGGCGTGTTCGGCCTGCTCAACTTCCTGCTCCCGGCGCAGGGCGTGATGCCGATGCATTGCAGCGCCAATGTGGGCAAGGATGGCAAGAGCGCGATCTTCTTCGGTCTGTCGGGCACCGGCAAGACCACGCTGTCGGCCGATGCCAGCCGCACCCTGATTGGCGACGATGAACATGGCTGGTCGGACCAGGCGGTGTTCAATTTCGAAGGCGGCTGCTACGCCAAGATGATCAACCTCTCGGCCGAGGGTGAGCCCGAAATCTACGCCACGACGCAGATGTTCGGCACGATCCTTGAGAACGTGGCAATGGACGAAGCGACGCGCGAGCTGGACTTCACCGATGCCAGCAAGACCGAGAACACCCGCGGTGCCTATCCGATCGAATACATTCCGAACGTGTCGGAAAAGAACCTTGGTCCGGCACCGTCGAACGTGATCATGCTGACCGCCGATGCCTTTGGCGTGCTGCCCCCGATCGCGCGGCTGACGCCGGATCAGGCGATGTATTATTTCCTCTCGGGATACACCGCCAAGGTTGCTGGCACCGAAATCGGCGTGACCGAACCCGAAGCGACCTTCAGCACCTGCTTCGGCGCCGCCTTCATGCCGCGCCACCCCAGCGTTTACGGCAACTTGCTGAAAGAACGGATTGCCAAGGGCGGGGCGCAGTGCTGGCTGGTCAACACCGGCTGGTCGGGCGGCAAAGCCACCCAGCCGGGGATCAAGCGGATGCCGATCAAGGCGACCCGCGCGCTGCTCAACGCCGCGCTCGACGGCAGCCTGAACGATGCCGAATTCCGCAAGGATCCGAATTTCGGCTTCGATGTGCCGGTCAGCGTGCCCGGCGTCGATGCGCAATTGCTCGATCCGCGCGCGACCTGGGCCGATCCGCAAGACTACGATGCGACGGCGCAAGAGCTCGTCGGCAAGTTCATTGCGAATTTCGCGCAATTTGCCGACTACGTCGATGAAGGCGTCCGCCAGGCGGCTCCAACCGCCGCGTAACCCGGCCCGGGACGTACCTCGGGTCTGACCAGACTTTCCGAGGACCTACCGATGACCGACCATACGATCCGCCCCTTTGCGTCTGACGCGGCCGTGCGCCGCGTAGGCGAGGGGCTGCTTGCCCGGACCCTGCCCAAGGCCGAGTGGACGCACGAGGCGCACCTTGCCGCCTGCGCCTGGCTGCTGCTGGAGCGGCCCGATTTTCTGCCCGAACACGACTTGCCCGGCACCATCCGCGCCTACAACCTGGCCTGCGGCGGGGTGAACGACGACACCCAGGGCTATCACGAGACGCTGACCCAGCTCTACATCCGCGGCGTGCGGCAATTTCTGGTCAGGCGTGAACCCGCATCGCTGGTTGATACGGTCAACGCCCTGCTGGCCAGCGAGATCGCCCCGCGCGACTGGCCGCTGCGCCACTACAGCCGCGATTGCCTGTTCAGTGTCGCGGCGCGGCGCGGCTGGGTCGAGCCCGACTTGGCGCCACTTTGTCATGGCGCGGTCACGGGCAAAGGCGCATAAACCTCACTCGTTTCGAAGGAGTCGCAACCATGGGTATTTTCGACAGCATTCTGGGACAGGTCGGGCAGCACGCCGATGTCGGCAACCTGGCCGCCAAGCTGGGCATTCCCGCCGAAGTCGCTGAAAAGGCGATCGCGGCGTTGGGGCAGTCGCACGGCGAAGCCGGCGATACGATCGAGGGCGCTGCCGCCAAGACCGGGCTCGATGCCGGAATCCTTGGTCAGATCGTCGAGCAGATCGGCGGCGAGGGATCCTTGGGTCAGTATGCCCAGGAACTGCAGAGCAATCCGCAGGCCGCGGGCATCCTTAGCATGCTGGACCGCGACGGTGACGGCAATCCGCTAAACGACGTGCTCGGCATGGCCAAGGGGCTGTTCGGCAAGACGTGAACTTTGCGCTGCGGTGCACGGAAAAGGGCAGCGCGGCCGCGGCCCCGCTGCCCTTTTTCCTGAGCAAGGCCGCAATCAGTCGAGCAGTTCTGCCGGAACCTTGCCGCCATTGTCGGCCAGCGCCTTCATCACCTGCTTGTGCAGCGTGATATTGTCTTCGGCTGAACCCGAATAGTCCGCATTGCCCAGCTCGTGGGCCAGGTCCTTGCGGTTTTCATAGCTGGCGTCGATGCCCACCAGCTTCATCAGATCGACGATCGAAGTGCGCCAGTTGAGCCCGTCAGAGCCGGGCATGGCGCCCAGGTTGGCTGCGATGTCGACCGGTTCGGCCATGGTCGAGGCGGGCTGCGGTGCGGCTTCCATCGGGATTGCCGAAGCTTCCGGAGCGGGTGCCGGTGCAGCTTCCGCCTTGTGACCGAAAATCGCGTCCTTGATCTTGCTGAAAATCGACATGCTCTGAAACTCCTGCTGTGGCGGCGAATCGCCCCGATCCGCCGGGTACCCCTGCGCCCGCTGGGGTAGCATCTTTTTTCACGCAAGCGCAGCGCTTTAGCGTGCAGGCGGTGCCGCAATATAGCGCGAGACGTTCTGCGCCAGCACGTCGAGCGGGACGTTGCCGCCGCCGACCACGGCATCGTTGAAATCGCGCAGGTCGAAGCGCGCGCCTAGCGCAGTTCGCGCCCGCTCGCGCTGGGCCAGGATCTCGCTGTGGCCCATCTTGTAGCCGCAGGCCTGGCCCGGCCACGAACAATAGCGATCGACCTCGGGCGCCACTTCGGCCACGCTTGAACCGTTGGTCTTCGAAAACCAGTCGACCGCCTGTTCGCGGGTCCAGCGTTTGGCATGCAGGCCGGTATCGACCACCAGGCGGCAGGCGCGGAAGGCAATCGACTGCAAATAGCCCAGCTGACCAACCGGATCGCCGTCATAGGCGCCAAGTTCGTCGCCCAGCGTTTCGGCATAGAGCGCCCAGCCTTCGGAATAGGCATTGAACGCCAGCAGCGTGCGGATCAGCGGCAACCTGTTGGCGTATTCGCCCTGCCAGACGTGGCCCGGGATGCCTTCATGGAAGGCAAGGGTGGGTAGACTGTAGCGGCTGTGCAGATCGGTGGATCCCAGATTGATCCAGATCTTGCCCGGGACGGTGCCGTCGATTGATCCCGCCCCGCCATAGGCCCCCGGCGCGCCCGGTTCTTCGGCAGCAGGCAGGCGGCGGATTTCCAGATTGCCGCGCACCAGCGTGCGGAAGGCCTGGGGCAGCTTGCCGCGGATGAAATCGATCTTCGCTTGCATCAGCGCGATGATCTCGGCGCGACCCTTGTCATCGTTGCTGAAGTGAAAGCGCTTGTCCGTGCCCAGCGCGGTCATGCGTTCCCCGACCGTGCCGCTGGTATAGCCCAGCTTGCGCAGGATCGGATCCATCCGGGCATGAAGCTGGGCCAGCTGATCCAGCCCGATCTGGTGGACCTCGTCGGGTGAACGGCGCGTGGTGGTGCTGGCGCGCAGGCCCCAGGCGTACCATTCCTCTCCGCGTGGACGGGCCCAGATCCCGGCGTCATCGCTGGCCCGGGCGCGCTGGGCCTTGAGCTCATCCAGCTGGCGCGCGAGGGCGGCAGCAACCGGACCGGTGACCGTGGCCGTGGCGCGGCGTGCCCAGTCTCCCGGGATGGTCGTGGTTCGCCGCACCAGCGATTGCACCAGATCGCCGCCTGCGGCCGCATCGGCCTGGGTCTGGGTCATCTGGCGGATCGCCTTGTCGAGCAGGAACGAGGGTGCGATTGCGCCCATCCGTCCCGCCGCCTTGAGCCGGACAAGTTCGCCGTCAAGCTGGGCCGGGAAGACGGCCAGCCGAGCGAGGTAGGCTTCGGCATCGGCCGCATCATGCACCGGGTGATCGCCATCGAGGAAGCGCGGCGTGTCGAGATAGCCGCCGACATTCTGGATCACGACATAGGGCGTGTTGCGCCACCCCCCGACGGCAACATCGCCATAGGGCAGGGCAAAACCATCAAGCGCCGTAGAAAAGGCGCTTTCGACCACGGCCAGGCTTGTCCGGGTCTCGGCCGATAGTGGCGCGGTGTCGAAGCGTCGTGCCGCTTGCAAAGCCTCGCGCAGCACGGAAGCGACCTGTGCTTGTCCCCGTGGGGAACGATCACCAAGGCGGCTGCGCAAGGCGGCGTGGGCACCGGTATCCACGCCGAGCGATGTCGCCCCTTCCGGACTGAGTTCGAGCAGCCGCCAGGCGACCGAATCGAGAAAGGCGTCGACCCCGCTCGCCGTAAAGTCGTGCCGCAATCCGCTTGTCGTGCAGGACGGAAGCAGGAATGCGGCCGAGCCGAGGCCGGCCATGCGAAGCAGGTCGCGGCGCGAAAAATCCAATGATGTCATGACGGTTTTGTGCGCGGCCTGAAAGCGCGAGTCAATTTATCCGCAGCCTTGTTTGCAGACACCGATTTTGCGCTGGCATCCGTGTCATTTTGTGTCTTAATCAAACAACTAATGGGTCGCGCCGGGTCGCACGGTGGAGAGCCCGGAATATGGCCGGTATTGAAATGATGGATTTGTTGCGCCGCTCCGGCGGCATTGAAGCTGTGTCAAAGCAGCTTGGCATCTCGCCGGCGATTGCCGCTGCGGGTGCCGAAGCACTCTTGCCCGCAATTCTGGGTGGATTTCGCAAGCACGCCGACAGCGCGGGGGGCGGCGAAACCGGCCTTGGCAGCCTGATCGGGATGCTTGGCACACTGGGCGGCGGCGCACTTGCCGCGAATGTTCTGGGGCCGGATTCGACCGATGTCGATCAGGGCAATGGCATTCTTGGCCAGATCTTCGGAACAAAGGACGTCAGCCGCTCGGTTGCGGCCGATGCCGCTACGCGCACCGGTATCGATCCCGAACTGCTGAAGCGGATGCTGCCGCTGCTGGCGATGCTGGTCGGGGGCTATCTTTCCGCGCGTGCCGGCGGCAGCGGGCCCCTGGGCAGCGGCGGGCTGGGTGGGCTAGGGTCGATCCTCGAAGGTCTTGGTTCAGAGGCTGGCTCGGTGCCCGCGCCGCAGCCCGAACCGTCTGGCGGCATCCTTGGCGGGCTGGGCAAGATCCTCGACATGAACGGCGACGGCAACCCGCTCGACGATATTATTGGAATGGCGGGCAAACTGCGCCAATGATCGCAGCGTGAGCGATACGATCCTCTCGATTCTGGTCCTGGCCGCGATCGCCATGGTACTGGGCGCCATCGCCTGGTGGCGGCGCGGCATGCGCAAACAGGCCGCACTGATGCTGGTCCTGGCGCTGGTCATCGCCGGAAACGTGGCAATCTGGGTGCTGCCGGACGAAAGCGGCAAGGTGCCCGTCAACGCCGCCATTCGCTAGGCGCTCAGCGGATCGGGCAATCCGGCGCGAGGCGGAAGTCGAGGTAGTTGTCGACCGACCGCATCAGATCATCCATCTCGGTTTCGAAGAAGTGGTTCGCCCGGGGGATTTCCTCGTGGTGAATGGTGATGTGCTTTTGCGTGCGCAGCTTGTCGACCAGCTTCTGCACCGCGTTCGGCGTTACCACCGTGTCCGATGCGCCCTGGATGATGATACCCGAAGCCGGGCACGGGGCCAGGAAGCTGAAATCGTACATGTTGGCCGGCGGTGCGACCGAGATGAAGCCGCGGATTTCCGGGCGACGCATCAAGAGCTGCATGCCGATCAGCGCGCCGAAGGAATAGCCCGCGATCCAGGTGGTGCTGGCTTCCGGGTGGATCGACTGGACCCAGTCGAGCGCGGCGGCGGCATCGCTCAATTCGCCGATGCCGTTGTCGAAGCTGCCCTGGCTGCGCCCCACGCCGCGGAAATTGAAACGCAGCGTGGCAAACCCGCGCGCCTGGAAGGTCTTGTACAGCGCCATGGTAATCCGGTCGTTCATCGTCCCGCCCGCCTGGGGGTGGGGATGAAGGATCATGGCGACCGGCGCGCGGGGGCGCGATGCGGGCTGGAAACGGCCTTCGAGACGGCCTTCGGGCCCGGGAAAAATGACGGATGGCATATCTTGCACCTGTTTCTGGGCTGGGCCCTGTCCGCGGCGTCCGTCTAAATCGGCGTGCCGGCCCGGATGGGGCTATCTTGAAGAAGCGTGCGCTATATAGAAACGCAGGTCCGAAAAGCAACGATTGCGAACATGCCCGCCGATTTCATCTATCTCGACCATCAGGCAACCACCCCGCTGGCCCCCGAGGCGCGCGAGGCGATGCTGCCGTGGTTGTCCGGACCGGAGTCCATTGGCTTTGCCAATCCGCATTCGATGCACAAGGCGGGACGGGCTGCCGCCGCCGCGGTGGAAGTCGCGCGCGAGCAGGTTGCGGCACTGCTGCCCAAGGGCGGCCGGGTGATCTTCACCAGTGGCGCGACCGAAGCTTTGAACCAGGCGATCCGCTCGGTTCCGCGCGGAGCCATCGCCTATTCCGCGATTGAGCATTCTGCTGTGGTCAACGCTGCGCTGGCCACCGGTGCAGCGGTGCAGGAACTGCCCGTCAGCGCTCAGGGTCTGGTCGATCCCGACGTCGCGATTGCGGAAGGCACCGGGCTGGTCGCGGTCATGCAGGTCAATAACGAGATCGGCACGATCCAGCCGGTTGCCGCACTGGCGCAGCGGGCGCATGATTTGGGTGCCCTCTTCTTGTGCGATGCGGTCCAGGGCGCGGGCAAGATCGCCCCGCCGGAGGACGCCGACCTGATCGCGATCACCGCGCACAAGCTTTATGGTCCAAAGGGGATCGGTGCCCTGTGGGTGCGCGACGGGGTGAAGATCGCCGCGCTGATCGAAGGCGGCGGGCAGGAAGGCGGGCTGCGATCGGGCACGCTCAGCCCGGCGCTGTGTGCCGGGTTTGGAGCAGCGGCCAAGCTGGCGCGGGAGCGGATGGAAGCGGATTTCCAGCACTTGTCCGGACTGGCCGCACTGGCCCGTTCGATCCTCGCGCGCTGGACGGTCAACGGCAGCGAGACCGCACGTTGGCCGGGCAATCTCAGCCTGCGGCTGGACGGGCTGAACTTTCCGCGCTTGTTGATGGACTGCCGTCAGATCGCGTTCTCTGCCGGCTCGGCCTGCGGCAGCGGGACCGGCGCGCCGAGCCGGGTGCTCACTGCGATCGGGCTGGATGCGGCGCAGGCGCGCAACGCAATCCGCCTTGGCTTTGGCCGCTACACGACCCGCGACGAGGTCGAGATTGCCTGCCGCGCGCTCGATGCCGCAGCGCAGGCCCAGGGGGTGTGATGGTCAGGGTTGTTTTCGTTGGCGCGCATGGCGACCGCATCGAAGCCGAAGGGCGACCCGGCGACGTGCTGCTGAAGATCGCGCAAGGTGCCGATATGCCGCTGGAGGGGACCTGCGAAGGACAGATGGCCTGCTCGACCTGCCACGTCGTCGTCGCGCCGGACTGGTTCGACAAGCTGCCCCGCGCGAGCGAAGACGAAGAGGACATGCTCGATCTTGCCGCAGGGGTGACCCGCACCAGCCGCTTGTCGTGCCAGATCCTGCTGAGCGATGCGCTCGACGGGCTGGAGGTGCGGATTCCGGGGGAAAGCCGGGACATGCAGCGGCGTTAATCGGCCGCGTTCAGGGCATCGATCAGCGTCTGCGAAAATGCCGGAATGTCATCGGGCATGCGGCTGGTGATAAGGTTGCCATCGACGGCGACTTCCTGATCGACAACATTGGCGCCGGCATTGGCCAGATCGGTGCGCAGCGACGGCCATGAAGTGACAGTCCGACCTTCGATGACATCGGCTTCGACCAACAGCCACGGCCCGTGGCAGATCGCGGCGATCGGCTTGCCCGCGGCGGCAAAGTCCTCGACCAGATCGATCGCGTCATCGTTCATCCGCAGGATATCCGGGTTCATCTGCCCGCCGGGAAGGAGCAGGGCATCGAAATCGGCTTCGCTGACATTCTCGATCAGCGCATCGACGGCGACGCTGTCGCCCCAATTCTTGTCCTTCCAGCCCTTGATCATACCCGCTTCGGGGCTTGCCACCACGGTCGTGAACCCGGCCTGCTCCAATGCGGCCTTGGGATCCATCAGCTCGGACTGCTCGAAACCGTGGGTGGCGAGGATGAGGATGCGCTTGGTCATGGCAGGTCTCCGTGTGCTTGGGGTTTCGCACCCACAACCAACGGCGGAAAACACTGTTCCCCCCGGTTACCTTCACCCTGCCGCGTTGCTAGGGCGGTCGGGCAATGACCATTGACCTGACCGAACCCGATCCCTTTGACGCCATCGTCGACGCGCCGTTCGATAGCGCGCTGTCGGAACGCTACCTCGTCTATGCCCTGTCGACGATCACCGCGCGCTCGCTGCCCGACCTGCGCGACGGATTGAAGCCGGTCCACCGCCGCCTGCTATGGGCGATGCGGCAGCTCAAGCTCAGCCCGAGCGAGGCCTTCAAGAAATCGGCCCGCGTCGTCGGCGACGTGATCGGCAAGTATCACCCGCACGGCGACCAGTCGGTCTATGACGCGATGGTCCGGCTCGCCCAGGATTTCAGCCTGCGCTATCCGCTGGTCGACGGGCAGGGCAATTTCGGCAACATCGACGGCGATAACGCCGCCGCCTACCGCTACACCGAAGCCCGCCTGACCAAGACCGCAATCCAGCTGATGGCCGGCCTCGACGAAGGCACGGTCAATTTCATCCCGACCTACAACGGCGAGGAGGAAGAGCCCGAGATCTTCCCCGGGCTGTTCCCCAACCTGCTCGCCAACGGATCGACCGGGATCGCTGTGGGCATGGCAACCTCGATCCCCAGCCACAACGTCGCCGAAGTAATCGACGCGACCATGCTGCTGATCGACAACCCCCACGTCGAACACGCCCAGCTGATGGAGGTGTTCAAGGGGCCGGACTTCGCCACCGGCGGGGTGGTGGTCGACAGCGCGGCGGCGATCTCTGCCGCTTACGAAACCGGCAAGGGCGCGTTCCGCGTGCGCGGTCGCTTCTCGACCGGGCGCAAAGATGACGGCACCTGGGAAGAGAGCGGGATCGAAAAGCTCAGCGGCGGGCAATGGCAGCTGGTGATCAGCGAGATCCCCTACATGCTGCCCAAGGGCAAGCTGATCGAGCAGGTTGCCCAGGCGATTGCCGACAAGAAACTGCCGATCCTTGAAGACGTGCGCGACGAAAGCGATACCCAGGTGCGGATCGTCTTCGTGCCCAAGAGCCGCAACGTCGATCCCGAACTGCTCAAGGAATCGCTCTACAAGCTGACCGATCTGGAAAGCCGTTTCAGCCTCAACCTGAACGTCCTCGACGCCAGCCGCACCCCGGGGGTGATGGGTCTGAAGCTGCTGCTGCAGGAATGGGTCATCGCCCAGATCGACATCCTGCTGCGCCGCACCCAGCACCGGCTCGACAAGATCGCCTCGCGGCTCGAACTGCTCGAAGGCTATATTATCGCCTTCCTCAACCTCGACCGGATCATCGAGATTATCCGCACCGAGGATGAGCCCAAAGTGCTGATGATGGCGGAGTTCGAGCTCAACGACCGCCAGGCCGAAGCGATCCTCAACATGCGGCTGCGCAGCTTGCGCCGGCTCGAGGAAATGGAGCTGCGCAAGGAGCACGCCGAGCTGCTGCTCGAGCGGGACGAGCTGCAGAAGCTGCTCGACAGCCCGGCGCGCCAGCGCACGCGATTGAAGCGCGATCTGACCAACCTGCGCAAGGACTATGCCGAGGACACCGCGCTCGGCCGTCGCCGCACCACGATTGCCGAAGCCGCGCCGACGATCGAGTTTTCGATGGACGCGATGATCGAGAAGGCGCCAGTGACGGTGATCCTCTCGGCCAAGGGCTGGATCCGCGGCGCTTCTGGCCACGAGCCGCTGGACCGCGAATTCAAGTTCAAGGAAGGCGACGGCCCGGCTTTCGCGCTCCACGCCCAGACCACTGACAAGCTGCTGATCGCCTGCGACAACGGCCGGTTCTATACCCTGGGCTGCGACAAGCTGCCCAGCGCGCGCGGATTTGGCGAGCCGATCCGAACGATGATCGACATCGATGCCGAGGCGGCAATCGTAGCGCTGCTGGTCCACCGGCCCAAGGCACAGCTGCTGTTGGCCAGCAACCAGGGCCGCGGATTTGCGGCCGAGGCCGACGAACTGCTCGCGGAAACCCGCAAGGGCCGCGGCGTGATGAACACCAAGCCGGGGGTCAAATTGGCCGTGGTGCGCGAAATTCCCGCCGAGCACGATCATGTTGCCGTGGTTGGCGACAACCGCAAACTGGTGCTGTTCAGCCTGGAAGAGCTGCCAGTCCTGGCCAAGGGGCAGGGCGTTACCCTGCAGCGCTATCGAGACGGCGGACTGGCCGATGCGGTGACGCTCAAGCTCGACGAGGGATTGAGCTGGAAGATGGGCGGCGACAGCGGCCGTACTCGCACCGAGAGCGACATGCGGCTGTGGAAGGTTGCGCGCGGCGCGGCCGGTCGCTTGCCGCCCAATGGCTTCCCGCGGGACAACAAGTTCTAGCGCATGTCGGTCTGCTGCGGATTCCTCGGCAGCAGAATCAACGTACGGCCCTCGACCCGCCAGCTGGCGAGCCGGGTCAGCAGGTTCATGCCGATCACATTGGTTTCACCCAGACCCGGTGCGACCACGGCGTCGAGATCGCGGGCAACGACATTGCCGAAACGCAGTTCGCCGATCGTGCCCAACCGGGCTGGGGTCGGTCCGTTGGCAGTCTGCAGGACCACGTTGCGGGGCAGGGCGCCAGTTTCCATCGCCGCCGCTTCCGCCGTGCCCGGCGAAATGGCCGTCAGGGTCGCGCCGGTGTCGATCAGGAAGCGTCGTTCGATGCCGTTGACCTGGGCGCGGACCCAGAAATGTCCGTCGAGCCCCATCGGCACCCGCGTTTCGCCGCCGGCAACGGTTTGCTGCTTGAGCCCGGCGATGGCCAACGACATGTCGCTGCCGCTGGACAAGCGTGCCGCCTGGGCGATGGTCAGCAGCAGCACCGCGACGATGCCCAGCGTGCCCATGCCGCGCAGGAACTGGCCGAACCCCGGCACTGCGCGGATCACCAGCGAACCCAGGACCGACATCAGTATTGCCGCCATGGCCAGTGCCAACAGGGGCTGCTGCAGCAGGAATGCGGCCAGATCGTCGAGCGCCATGGCGGCTGGATAGCACGCCAATGCTTGCGCTGCGATGAGCGCCTTCAGGCCAGCAATAATTCGTCGAGGATGCGGCGCACACGGGCGGCATCGGGAAAGCCCTCGGCGATCCACTGGGTTTCGACGGCCTGTAGCGTGCGGGCCACCTGCGGTCCGGCCGTAACCCCGCGCGCAACGATGTCGCCGCCCTTGAGCGGGAAGGTCGGGATCGTCCAGCCATCGAGCGGGGCAATGCTTTGGCCGGTGAGGAGCAGGCGATCGAGCGCACTTTCGTGGCCGAGGCGATAGGCAAGGGCGCGGGCGTTAGAAACGAAGCCCTCACGCCCTGCCGCGAGTGCCAGCCGCTTCTTCTGTGCGCCCGACAGGCGGAACCGGCTTGCCACGGCCTCAGCCAAAGGAACCTCGGCGGGGAGCAGCGCGGCGAGGCGGCGCAAGGCATCGGGGGTGACTTCCTGCAGCCGTTCCTGTTCGATGAGCGCGGCGAGGGCGGCAACGTCAGCCTCAGGCAGGACGACATCGAGCACGCCCAGCTGCGCCATTCGCGCCACCGTGGGTGCCGGATCGGGCAGGCCGAGCAGGTTCATCATCTCCATGCCAACCCGTTCGCGTGACAGGCCCTTGAGCGTCGCGGCCAGTTCGGCGCAGGCCTGCTCCGCCGCCGGATCGGCCGGCTGCGAGCCGAACCGCGCCTGGAAGCGGAAGTAACGCAGGATGCGCAAGTGATCCTCGCGGATGCGCTGGCGCGGATCGCCGATGAAACGCAGCCGCCGCGCGGCGAGGTCTTCGCGGCCGCCAAAATAGTCGAGAATCTCGCCGCTCGCCGGATCGGCGTAAAGCGCGTTGATAGTGAAATCGCGCCGCGCGGCGTCGTCCTGCCAGTCGCTCGCGAAAGCCACGGTGGCGCGGCGACCATCGGTGCTGACGTCATGGCGCAGCGTGGTGATCTCGACCGCGCCGCTGGGCAGGACGGCGGTGATCGTGCCGTGCTCGATCCCGGTCGGGACCGGCTGGAAACCCGCCTCGCGCACTTTGGCCATGACTGTCTTGGGATCGAGCGGCGTGGCAAGATCGATGTCCTTGACCGCCAGCCCCAGCAAGGTGTCGCGCACCGCCCCGCCGACATAGCGCGCCTGGCCTGGGCCGAGCGCAGCCACCAGCGCCGCCAGATCGGCGCGCCCAGTCCAGTCTGCGGCGGGCAGGCGATCTACCACGCGATGCGCTTGGCCAGATTGGCGATGATCGCTGCGGTCACCCCCCAGATGCGGTGTTCCTGCCACATGATCTCAATGTAGCGCCTTTCCGCGCCCTGCCAAAACGCCGATTGGCTTTTCTGGTTGGCGGCATCGAATACAAAGTCGACCGGGGCTTCGAACCATTTGGCAACTTCGGTGGGGTTGGGGCACAGCACCAGGTCGGGCGGCACCACCGCGATCACCGGGGTCACGGCATAGCCGGTTCCGGTGCGGTATTCGTCGCTGGCCCCGATCACGGTGACATCGCCGGGATCGATCCCCAGTTCCTCGTTGGCTTCGCGCAGCGCGGCTTCGATCGGTGTTTCTCCGGGATCGATCTTGCCGCCGGGAAAGGCCACCTGCCCGGGGTGCGAGCGCATGTTGGAGGGGCGGTGGATCAGCAGAAAGCCCGGCCGTTCGCGCTCGGTGATTGCGGCCAGAACGGCCGCGGGACGCAGCGTGTCGGGCAGGTCGCGGTGATCCTGGTGAAGCCCCTCGATCGGCGCTGCATGACCCTCGGCATGGAGGTGGCGCAGGCGCGCGACAAGTTCGCTCATGCCGGTACCAGCGAGAAACGCGCGCCGCGACTGTTCACGCTCAGGTCGGTCTCGGCCAGGTCGACCAGCTGCAGCCAGGTGCTGCGGTTGAGCCGCGCTTCGGTGCCGTGGCGCACGGCCAGATACAGCGCCGGGGTGTCGCCATCGCCGCGTGCGACCAGGGGATGACCGGCATCGGCAATCACCGTGTCATCGCTATTGAGGCGGAACACCAGCGCGTCACCGATGCGGCTGACATCGGTGGCGATGAACGCAGCATCCTCTACCGCTATGGCCTGCTTTTCGGCCGGGGTGACCAACCAGTGCTGGCCATCGGTGTCGCGCCGAAGCAGTCCGGCAAAGGCGCGGATCATTGCCGGCCGCCTGATTTCGCCGCCGTCGTGGAACCAGCGGCCGTCGCCTTTGATGACCATCCTGCTGTCAGAGACTGCCTGCGGCGTCCACTGATCGACTGGCGGCAATTTGCGCGCGGCGACCAGTTCGGCCAGCGCCACTAGCGACAGTTCAGCAATTTCAGGAGGCGGTTCGTACGGCATTGACGCTGCGATGCCAGATTGGTCTAGCTGCGCCAAGGCCCCAGCGTGCCTTCGCGGGGCAGGACGGCGGGATTGCTGGTGCGGACCAGCAACCGGTGCGGTTCCCACGGGCCGGGCAGGGTCCAGCCGCGGGTCGGTTCGGCGGTGAAACCCCAGAAGCGGCCGTAGTATTCGGGATCGCCGATCATCACCTGCGGCAGCGGCGCGCGCGGATCGAGTGCGCCCAGCGCCGCGGTCATCAGCGCCTTGCCGTAACCCAGGCCCTGCGCCTCGGGCGCAACCGCAACCGGGCCGACCAGGATCAGCGGGTGCGCGCGGCCGGAAGGATCGGTCAGCGCCACCGGCCAGCACTGGATCGTGCCGACCAGATACTCCTCGCCGTCGATCGCTGCGAAGCTCAGTCCGGGCAGCCAGTCGACGCCCTCGCGCAGCTTGTAGGCGGTACGCTGCCGCCGCTCCGGCTCGAACGCGCGGTCGAGGAGCGCTTCAACCAGCGCGGGATCGACATTGTCGAGCGGGATCAGGGTCAGGGCCTCGGTCATCGAGGCGCGCCGATAGGGGCTGGGGGCGCCCGTGTCTACTTGCGCGTCAGGCGCAGCAGGCGGCCGCCTTCTCCATCCTCAAGGAGCAGAAGCGCGCCATCGGGTGCTTCGCGGATCTCGCGGATACGTGCCCCCAGCGGATAGCGCGCCTCTTCAATGCCCTTTTCGCCATCGATCCGCACCCGGACCAGCCCCTCGCTGCCCAGCGCGGCGATCAGCGCGTGGCCCTTCCATTCGGGCCACATCCTGCCGCTGTAGAAGATGAAATCGCCCGGCGCGATCACCGGGTTCCAGCTGATCGCGGGCTGGGCCAGATCGGGGCGGGTCTTGTTGCGCGGGATCGCCTTGCCGTCGTAGTGATCGCCGTCCGAAACCAGCGGCCAGCCATAGTTCTGTCCTGGCTTGACCAGATTGAGTTCGTCACCACCGGCGGGGCCGTGTTCGAGGTCCCATAGTTGTCCGGCAGCATCGAATTGCAGGCCGAGCAGGTTGCGGTGGCCGTAGGACCAGATTTCGCGCGCGGTGCCGCCCCTGGCTTCGAAGGGATTGCCCGCCGCCGGCGTGCCATCGCGGTTAAGGCGCAGCACTTTGCCGAGGTTGTTGGAAAGGTCCTGCGCCGGCGTGAACTTCTGCCGCTCGCCCGAGGACAGGAACAGAAACTTGCCATCGGGAGAGAAAGCGATGCGGTGCGAAAAGTGGCCGCGCCCGGTAACCTTGGGGCTTTGCCGCCAGATCATTGTCAGGCCTTCAAGCCCGGGTTGCGGCGCCGCGGGATCGAGGGTGGCCCGGCCCAAAACCGCGCCGCGGGTGTCGCGCGGGCCGGCTTCGACCCAGGTCAGATAGATCACCTTGCTGGTCGCGAAATCGGGTGCCAGTGCCACATCCCCCAGACCGCCTTGCCCGCCATAGTCCACCGTTGGCGCGCCGCCCACCGGCACCTTCGCGCCATTGATCAGGTCGACCAGCCAGATCTTGCCGGCCTTTTCGGTAATCAGCGCCGAGGTCCCGCCGGGCAGCAAGGCCATCGCCCACGGCTCGTCGAGCGTTGCGAGTGATTTGACCGCAAAGGCTTGGCCCACCGACGGAGCGGGCGCGCTGCTATCCCCTGCTGCCGTCGCGTGGCAACTTGCGGCGAGCAGGGCGAGTGGCGATAAGGCGGCGAAGAGCTTTGTTTTCATGCCGGATACCATCGCCCAGCCTGTCTTGCTTGCCAAGTCCCCCGCCGACCGGCTGGTGATTGGTGTCGACGAAGCAGGGCGTGGGCCGCTGGCGGGTCCCGTCGTGGCGGCGGCCTGTGTGCTGGGGGCCGCTCCACCTGCCGGGCTCGACGATTCCAAGAAGCTGTCAGCCAGGCGCCGCGCGGTGCTTGAGCCTTTGATCCAGCAGTCGTGCCACTGGGCGCTGGGCGTGGTCGAGGCTGACGAGATCGACCGGATCAACATCTTCGCGGCGACCATGCTGGCGATGACCCGCGCGGTCGCTGCGCTGGTGGCCGAACTTGGCTTCGACCCCGACCAGGTGCTGATCGACGGCAACAAGACCCCGGCCGGGTGCGTGGCGGAATGGCGCTGGCCGGCACGTGCGATCATTGGCGGGGACGCGCTGGAGCCTTGCATCTCCGCCGCCTCGATCCTCGCCAAGGAACACCGCGACCGGGTGATGCGCGCCCACGCCGAAATGCATCCACATTATGGGTGGGCACGCAACATGGGCTATGGCACCGCCGAACACCTCGCGGCGCTTCGCCGCCACGGTCCGACGCCGCTGCATCGCCGCAGCTTTGCTCCAGTCGCGCAGTGCGATTTGCCGCTCGGCTGAGCGGAACGGGCGATCACAGCGACAGCCGGTCCGCATCGGTGGAGTGTTCGAACCCCTGATTCACGTCCCTTGTGGTGGGCGCCTCAGCCCGTTGTCCCCGAACCTCCGGTCCGGTCCTACGCAGCAGAATCCCCAGCATGAATTGTCCAAACGGCCAATCACCGATGTCCGAATCCGCATTGATGTGCCCGACCTTGCCGGCATCGGCAAAGTTGCTGCCCCAGACCCTCGCCAGGCGCCGCGAGGTGCGAAAGCCCATGTAGGGATCGTCGTGGCTGGCGATCAGGATCGAAGGAAACGGCAGCCGGATCGACGGCGTTGGCGCAAAGCTGGCAATCCGTTCGTCGCGGGGGAAGAAGTCGACCTCGGGCGGGGCGACTAGCAGGGCGCCGCGGATCGGGCTGTCCGGTCCCGGCTGTTCCAGCTGGGCCCACCACGCCACCGCCAGGCAGCCGAGGCTGTGCGCGACCAGGATGACCGGACAATTGGCCTCGCGGATCGCCAGGTTCAGCTTGTTGACCCAGGTGTTGCGGTGGGGCTTGCTCCACATCCCCAGATCGACCCGCTGGCAATCGCCGCGCTGCCGCTCCCACCGGGTCTGCCAGTGGTCCGGACCGCTGTTGTCGAGTCCGGGGACGGTCAGGATCAAGGGGGCGTGGTTGCTTTGCCCCGGGATGATGGTGCTCATGTTCGGTCTCCGTGGAGTGGGGGAGGCCGGTCGACTTGGAATACGTCCCGACGCGTTCCGATTTAACTCAACTGAATTGATAGACAATAGGCCTTACGGTTCTGACGATCGAAATTTTTCTTTCAGAGTCGTCTGCGCCACACCCACTACATCTTGAGTCCCGCCTGAATCCGCGGACTCAACATCGTGTGCCGGACTCGTTCCGTTCCGCTTTTGGTAACCCTTCGCTAACCATGAATCGCTAGGATTCCCGCGGAGTCGCCGCTTGACGGGGGCCTGTGGATAACTCACCCTGAGGGTTCGCGAAGGGGGATCGAACGAAAATCATGGGCCAGACTGCCGAAAAGACCAGGGCGCGACTGCGCGCCGCCAGCGAGGCTGTGCGCGGGGAACTGCCGCTCGGGCGGATCCTCGATGGCGACTGCATCGAAGCGATGCGGACCATCCCCGATGCATCGGTCGACATGATCTTTGCCGATCCGCCCTATAACCTGCAGCTGGGCGGCGATCTTTCGCGGCCCGATGGCAGCCATGTCGATGCGGTGACCGATCACTGGGACCAGTTCGACAGCTTTGCCGCCTATGACAAGTTCAGCCGCGAATGGCTGACCGAGGCGCGCCGCGTGCTGCGGCCCAACGGCTCGCTGTGGGTGATCGGCAGCTATCACAACATCTTCCGGCTTGGCGCGATGCTCCAGGACATGGGGTTCTGGATCCTCAACGACGTGGTCTGGCGCAAGGCCAACCCGATGCCCAATTTCAAGGGTACCCGCTTCACCAATGCCCATGAAACGCTGATCTGGTGCTCGATGGGGGAGAAGGCCAAGTACACCTTCAATTACCGCGCAATGAAGACCCTCAACGACGAATTGCAGATGCGTTCGGACTGGGTTCTGCCGATCTGCGGCGGGCAGGAACGGCTCAAGAAGGGCGGCCACAAGGTCCATCCGACGCAAAAGCCCGAAGCGCTGCTCTACCGGGTGATGCTGGCGACAACCAACAAGGGCGACGTCGTGCTCGATCCGTTCTTCGGCACCGGCACGACCGGGGCGGTGGCCAAGCGGCTGGGCCGCGAATGGATCGGCTGCGAGCGTGAAAGCCTGTACCGCGAAGCCGCCTTGGAGCGGATCGAACTGGCCCTGCCGCTTGATGAGAGCGCGGTGACGACGATGCAGAGCCCCCGGGCCGCGACCCGCGTTGCCTTCGGCGCGCTGGTCGAAACCGGCTGGATTGCCCCAGGCACGGTCATCAGCGACAAGAAGCGCAAGGTCCAGGCCACGGTTCGCGCCGATGGCTCGCTGGTCTGCGGCGCCGACAGCGGCTCGATCCACGGCCTTGGTGCGAAACTGCAAGGCGCGCCAAGCTGCAACGGCTGGTCCTATTGGCACGTCGAGCATGAAGGTGAGATCAAGCCGCTCGACGCCATCCGCCAGCTCTATCTGCTCGCGACCGAGGACTGACCCTGCGCCATTACCTTCGCCCGATTGCCCTCGCCGAATCCCCGCAAAGCGAGGAGGGCGAGGCGCTGCGCCTGGCCGGCGGGCTGGTCTATGCCAGCCGCTTTGCCCTGATCGCGCGGGTCGGCGCCAAGGTCACCGCCCGCACGCGCTATTCGCTGCCCGAATTGCGCGCCGCGCTGGGCGACCTGCCAGAGGCAGTGCGCGAGCAGTTCGACAATCTGCAGCGCCTGCATCCCCCGCTTCAATGCGGCACGCGAACGATCCGGCTCGACCAGCCGCAAGTCATGGGCATTCTCAATGTCACGCCGGACAGCATGTCTGACGGCGGGCAGTTCATGGACAATCCCGACGTCGCCAATGCCCACGCCGCTGCCATGCTCGAGGCCGGGGCGGCGATCATCGATGTGGGCGGGGAAAGCACCCGCCCGGGCGCTGCAGCGGTGTGGGAGGGCGACGAGCTCAAGCGCGTCATCCCGGCGATCGAGCGCCTCGCAAAATCCGGTGCGGCGATCAGCATCGACAGCCGCCGTCCGGGTGTGATGGAAGCGGCGCTGGCCGCCGGCGCACACGTCCTCAACGACGTGTCCGCGCTGCGACACGATCCGCGCAGCCTGGAATTTGCGGCGCGATCCGGTGCGCCGGTGGTGCTGATGCACGCGCCGGGCGAGGGCGACGATCTGCACGCCGATGCGCGCTACACCGACGTCGTGCTCGACGTGTTCGACTGGCTTGTCGCCCGGCGCGATGCGGCGATTGCCGCCGGTATCGCGCGTGACAAGATCGTGCTCGATCCGGGCATCGGCTTCGGCAAGGACGTAGCGCAGAACCTGGCCCTGATAAACGCCCTGCCGCTGTTCCACGCGCTGGGCCAGCCGCTGCTGCTCGGCGCCAGCCGCAAACGGATGATCGGCGCCTTGTCGAACGAAGCCGCGGCGCACCAGCGCCTCGGCGGCAGCGTGGCGCTGGCGCTCAAGGGCATGGACGCCGGGGTGCAGTTGCTGCGGGTCCACGACGTCCCCGAAACGGTCCAGGCGCTGCGCGTCTGGCGCGGGCTCAGGGACGCCGCATTGACCGATTTCAGCCAGCTAGCCGGGTGACGCCGCCGAGCCGGCGAGCAGACCCCCGTCGACGTTGAATTCCGCCCCGGTGACATAAGCAGCTTCGTCCGAGGCGAGCATGACCGCGACAGCGGCCACTTCCGCAACCGTTCCGAAGCGCCGCAAGGGGGTATCGGCGACGAAGGCCGCCATGCGTTCGGCCCGGTCTGGGCCATCACCCAGCATCGCATCCCACATTTCGGTCAGGATCGCCGCGGGATGGAGCGAGTTGCAGCGGATCGCCCAGCCGTTCTGGGCACAGTACAGCGCCACCGACTTGGTGTGATTGCGCACTGCCGCCTTGGAACTGGCATAGGCTGCCGCGCCGGGGATGCCGACCAGTCCGGACCGTGACGAGACGTTGATTATCGAGCCGGTACCCTTGGCCTTCATCGCCCCGATTGCATAGCGGCAGCCCAGGAATGTCCCATCGAGGTTGGTGGCGTGGACCGCGCGCCAGTCGGCCAAGCTGGCGTGTTCAGGGTCGTGGGGACCGGTGGCGCTTTCGAAGCCGGTTATCCCGGCATTGTTGACCAGCACGTCGCAGGCCGGGACCTGTTTGGCCAGCGCGGCCCAGTCCGCTTCCGCGCGCACGTCGAGCGGCATGAAGCGGCAGCCGAGCGCGTCGGCACTGTGCTGACCTGCTTCGCGGTCGATATCGGTCAGGATGACAGTCGCGCCTTCATTGCTGAAGGCCTGACAAAGGGCGCGGCCAATGCCGCGGGAGCCGCCGGTGACGACGCACAGTTTTCCCTGAAGTCGGGGCATGAGAGTTCCTTTTGAATGCAATTGGTCGTTGGCGGCATCGCAGCCGCCTTTCGGGATCAATCCGCCGGGGCGGTGTCACTGGACCAATTGAGGAACTCCTGCATTTGCAGGCCCCGTAATAGCGCGGTCAGGCCGCGTCGCCAATCCCCAGCTCGCTGAGCTTGCGGTACAGTGTGGAGCGGCCGATGCCGAGGCGGCGGGCAACTTCGGTCATGCGGCCGCGGTAGTGGCCGATGGCAAGGCGGATCACGTCGGCTTCGATCTCTTCGAGCGGGCGCAGGTTGCCGTCGGTGGTGTAGAGCATCACCCCGACGCCCTCCTGTACCGGCGGCTGCGAACCGGGTGCACAGCCGATCAGGCTGGACAGCTGCGGGAAATCGTCGGCAGTCAGCGCATCGCCGTCGCAGAACACCGCAGCGCGGAAAAGTACGGCCTGCAACTGGCGGACGTTGCCCGGCCAGTCATAGGCAGCCAGCAAGGACAGTGCGCCGTCGGTGATGCCCAGCGCGCGCAGCCCCGGCTGCTCGCCGATCCGGGCCAGGAAGTGGCGCGCCAGTGCGGCAATGTCCCCGGTCCGTTCCCGCAGCGGCGGCAGATAGACCACCGCGCCCGACAGCGCGGTCAGCAGTTCGGGCAGGAAGTGACCGCCATCGACCATTTCCTTGAGCGGCAGGTTGCTTGCCGCAAGCAGCCGCACGTCGACCCGGAACGAATGGCGCGCCCCGATCGGACGAACGTCGCCGCGCTGGATCGATTCGAGCAGGCGCTGCTGAACGTGGACCGGCAGGCGGTCGATCTCGTCGAGCGCAAGCGTGCCGCCATCGGCATGCTGCAGTGCGCCGATGTGGCGATCGAACGCGCCAGGGAAGGCACCCTTTTCATGTCCGAACAACGCGGATTCGACCGAATTGGCGGGAATTCCGCCGATATTGAGCAGGCGGAACGGCAGCTTGGCGCGCGGGCTGGCGGCCTGCATCGCGCGGATCAGCATTTCCTTGCCGCTGCCGCTTTCGCCTTCGATCAGCACCGGGCTGTGGCCGCGCGCCGCCTTCGCGGCGATCGCCAGGGCGGTGCGGAAGGTTGGCGCAGCACCGATCATCGCGTCGAAGTCGGGGCTTGACGGCATCTTTTCCGTCATCGGTTGCAGTTCGTCGCGTGGTGCCTCGCGGGTGGTCGCCATGCGCAGTGCCAGCATCAGCCGGTCGGGGGCGACCGGCTTGATCAGATAGTCGGTGGCTCCGGCGCGCATCGCTTCGACCGCGAGCAGCGGCGAGGCGCTGGTGGTCAGCATCAGGATCGGCAGGGCCGGGCGGCGCGCCTTGAGTTCGGCAATCAGTTCGCAGGCATCATCGCCGGGAACCCATTGATCGAGCACGATGGCGTTGAGCTGCATCCCCTGGCGGGTGCCGAGCATGGCGATCGCGGTTTCCGAATCGCGCACCACCAGCACGCGCCAGCCCTCGCGCCCGGCAAGCGCGGTGATCAGCCGGCTTTGCGCCGGTTCATCGTCGATCAGCATCAAGGTGCGCTGTTCGAAATCCGCCATTGTCTTGCCGTAGGCCCCTCTGGTCTCGCCGCGGGGATAGCGCCGACGGGTAAAGAGGCGATTAAGGCTGCGAATTAGGTTCGATTTCGGGCCACTTGGGCCTTGAGGTGCCGCTGTCGTCCGGTTAGACGAACCCCAAGGCCGCGCGGCGGCGAAGATCTGGGGAATGGACATGGCCTCTGGCAACGACATCAAGGCGCACACTTCGACCTATTCGGGCTTCCTTGGCCTGGTGAAGTGGGGGATCGTGATTACGGCGCTGATCACCGCGCTTGTTGTCTTCCTGATCTCCTGAGCATCGCTGCCATGCGCATCGCGGTGCTGAAAGAACGCGCCGCCGGCGAAAGCCGCGTTGCCGCGACACCGGAAACCGTCAAGAAATTCATTGCTTTGGGTGCGGCAGTTGCCGTTGAATCCAAGGCTGGTCAAGGTGCCTCGATTGCCGATGCGGACTATGCCGCAGCCGGGGCCGAGATTGTTCACGCTGATGGCGCGGTCAAGGGCGCGGATATCGTGCTGGGCGTGCAGGGACCCGATCCGGCGCTGCTCAAAGGCGCCAATGCCGGGGCGTGGATCGTCGCGGGGCTCGATCCGTTCGGGCAGCGCGCGCGGATCGATGACTATGCCAATGGCGGGTTCGAAGCCCTGGCGATGGAATTCATGCCGCGCATCACCCGCGCACAGAGCATGGACATTCTTTCCAGCCAGTCGAACCTTGCCGGGTACAAGGCGGTGATCGAGGCGGCCGGGCAATATGGCCGGGCCTTTCCGATGATGATGACCGCAGCGGGCACGATCAGCGCCGCCAAGTGCTTCGTCATGGGCGTGGGTGTTGCCGGCCTTCAGGCGATCGCCACCGCGCGGCGGCTGGGCGCGCAGGTTTCTGCCACTGACGTCCGCTCGGCGACGAAGGAACAGATCCAGTCGCTTGGCGCCAAGGCGGTGTTTGTCGAAAGCGTTGCCGGTATCGAAGGCGAAGGCGCGGGGGGCTATGCCACGGAAATGAGCGAGGAGTATCAGAAGGCGCAGGCCGAACTGGTAAGCAGCCATATCGCCAAGCAGGATATCGTCATCACCACCGCGCTGATCCCGGGCCGCGCGGCGCCGCGCCTGATCACCGACGCCCAGATCGCGTCGATGAAGCCGGGCAGCGTGATCTTCGATCTGGCAGTGGCCCAGGGCGGGAACGTCGAAGGCAGCGTGGCCGATCAGGTCGTAGTCAAGCACGGCGTCAAGATCATCGGCTTTTCCAACACCGCGACGCACCTTGCGGCCGACGCCTCCGCGCTGTTCGCGCGCAACCTGTTCAATTTCCTTAGCGCGTTCTGGGACAAGGATGCGGGGCGGCCCGTGCTGGATGAAGAAATCGGCAATGCCGTGCGACTGACGCAGGACGGCAAGGTCGTCAACGAACGACTGCTGGGGGCGCAATAATGGACTTCATCTCGATCCTCTCGATCTTCGTCATGGCCTGCTTCGTGGGCTATTACGTGGTGTGGAGCGTCACCCCGGCGCTGCATACGCCGCTGATGGCGGTGACCAACGCGATCTCCTCGGTGATCATTGTCGGCGCACTGATCGCTTCCGCGGCAGCGGGGAGCGCTTCGTCGAAGTGGCTGGGGCTGCTGGCGGTGGTGCTGGCCAGCGTCAACATCTTCGGCGGTTTTGCCGTGACCGCGCGGATGCTGGCAATGTACAAGAAGAAGGAGAAGAAGTGATGGAGCACGCCGTCACTCCTTCCTGGGCATCGCTGGCATATCTCGCTTCGGGCGTCCTGTTCATTCTGGCGCTGCGCGGCCTGTCGAGCCCAAGCACCAGCCGCACCGGCAACCGCTTTGGCATGATCGGGATGCTGATTGCGGTGGTGACGACGCTTGTGGTTCACGAGCCGACCAAGCAGCAGCTACTCTCCAGTGGAGTCATCTTTGTTTTCACTGATTTCGCGGCTTATGCCCAAATCCTCGCCGCCATCGCCATTGGCGGCGCGATCGGCTGGATCACCGCGCGCAAGATCAAGATGACCGACATGCCGCAGCTCGTTGCAGCGTTTCACAGCCTCGTCGGCATGGCCGCGGTGCTGGTCGGTTGGGCCGCCTACCTTAACCCCGAAGCCTTCGGGATCGCCGCCTCGGCCGGGTTCATCATGCCGCAGAGCCGGCTCGAAATGGGACTTGGCATCGCCATCGGCGCAATCACCTTTTCTGGCTCGGTGATCGCCTTCCTCAAGCTCGCGGGCAAGATGAGCGGCGCGCCGATCATGCTGCCCGGACGCCACGTAATCAACCTCGCCACGCTCGCCGCGATCCTGGGTCTGACCGCCTATTTCATGACCGACCAGTCGCTGTGGGTGATCGCAACTGTCACCGCACTGGCCTTCATCATCGGCTTCCTGCTGATCATCCCGATCGGCGGGGCGGACATGCCGGTGGTGGTGTCGATGCTCAACTCTTACTCGGGCTGGGCGGCGGCGGCGATGGGCTTTACCCTCCACAACACCGCGATGATCATCACCGGGGCGCTGGTCGGCAGCTCGGGTGCGATCCTGTCCTACATCATGTGCAAGGCGATGAACCGCAGCTTCATCTCGGTGATCGCCGGCGGCTTCGGAGCCGAGGCCGGTCCGGCGGGCGAGGCCAAGGAGCAGCGCCCGTGGAAGCGCGGCAGCGCCGAGGACGCGGCCTACATGCTGGGCGAAGCCGAGAAGGTCATCATCATCCCCGGCTACGGCATGGCGGTCAGCCAGGCCCAGCACGCGCTGCGCGAAATGGGCGATCTGCTCAAGGCCAAGGGGGTCGAGGTCAAATATGCGATCCACCCGGTCGCGGGCCGGATGCCCGGGCACATGAACGTGCTGCTGGCCGAAGCCAACGTGCCGTATGACGAAGTGTTCGAGCTGGAAGACATCAATTCGGAATTCGCCACAGCCGACGTCGCCTTCATCATCGGCGCCAATGACGTGGTCAATCCGGCGGCGAAGACGGACAAGGCATCGCCGATCTATGGCATGCCGGTGTTCGATGTCGACAAGGCCAAGCAGGTGTTCTTCATCAAGCGTTCGATGGGCGGGGTCGGCTATGCCGGGGTCGACAACGACGTGTTCTACATGCCGCAGACCACCATGCTGCTGGCCGACGCAAAGAAGATGGTCGAGGACATCAACAAGGGCCTGGCGCACTAGACTGCAGCCATGAATGCCCCGCTGACCCGTTTTGGATTGCCGCAGCCAACGCCCGACGAGTTGGAAGGCCGCGCGCTCTATGGCGATGCCTTCACGCCTGAAGAGATGGCCCGGTGGTTCGCCAACGAGGAAGCGGGTTATCATGCCCTGGCGACGACGATCTATCAGTCTGGGGCCGACGATCCTTTTGAAAGCCTGCACAGCGACGCCTTCCATTTCTATCGCCATCTGAAGGGCAGGACCTGGCCCACCTGCCTGGCCTTTGGCTGCGCCGATGCCCGGGACGTCGAGGTTCTGGCGCCGCGGGTCGATCAGTTTATCGCGATCGAACCGGCCCGGGCCTGGTGGCGCGAGACAATTGGCGGGAAGCCCGCCCGGTTCATGGCGCCGCGCAGCGACGGCAAGATCGACCTGCCCGATGGCAGCGTCGATCTGGTCACGGTCTATTCCGTGCTGCATCACATTCCCAACGTCAGCACCGTGGTTGGCGAACTGGCGCGGGTGCTGCGCAGCGGCGGGCAGATGCTGCTGCGCGAACCGGCGGTGTCGATGGGCGATTTCACCCAGCCGCGGGTCGGGCTGACCGCGCACGAACGCGGCATTCCCCCGCGCCTGCTCGAACGCATGTTCGCGGCCAATGGCCTGACGATCGTGCGCCGCGCGCCGATGCGGGTCGGGGCTTTCTCAAAGGTGCTGGGCAAGTTGGGCCTGAACGCCAATTCGGCCACGGCGGTGCGCGCCGATGCCGTGCTGAGCCGCGTGCTGGGCTTCAATATGCGCTATTGGCGGCGCAACGTCCGCGACAGGCTGGGTCCGGCGACCATGGCCTACATCCTCGAAAAGGGCTGACCCGCGTGCTCAGAACCACCTTTGCCTTTGCCCTTATCGTCCTTGCCGCTGCCTGTGCGCCCAGCAAGCTGGCCTATGGCCAGGTCAAGAGCGCGATGATCGACGCCGGGCTGAGTGAGCCCAACGCCGCTTGCATGGCCACCCGGATGACCGACCGGCTGAGCCTGGGCCAGCTGCAAAAGCTCAAGCGGCTCAAAGGCGAGAAGAAGTCGCTGTGGGACTATGTGGCGGCTGTGCGCCGGGTTGGCGATGCCGAAGCGGTGTCGGTCACGGCCAGCTCCGCCGCGCTCTGCGCCAGCGGCTTGGCGACGGAGAAGAAGTAGGCGTTTCGCGCGGACCATTTTCTTGGTTCGAGTCCGGTTGACTTACACGCCTGTCAGTTCGAAACTCGCCGCCATGAGGATGCCCGCACTGATGATCGCTGCGGCCACGGCGCTTGCCCTGGCTGCCCCGCTCCACGCCAAGACGATCGAGGTCGCTGCCGGAGATGGCGCGCAGGCCCGCTTGCAGGAAGCGCTGATCCTGGCCCAGCCGGGCGACGTGGTGCAGCTGGGCGCGGGGCGCTTCGCCATGAGCGACGGGCTCTCGCTCGATGCCAAGGGGGTCACCGTACGCGGCATGGGCATGGACTCGACCGTGCTCGACTTTACCGGACAGAAGGGCGCGGGCGAGGGGCTGCTGGTCACTTCGGACGAGGTCACCCTGCGCGACTTCGCAGTCGAGAATGCCCATGGCGACGGGATCAAGTCGAAAGGCGCCGACAATATCGCCTACTACCGCGTCCGCGTGACCTGGACCGGCGGGCCCAAGGAAACCAATGGCGCCTATGGCATTTACCCGGTGCAGAGCACGGGCGTGCTGATCGATGGCTGCAAGGTGTCGGGCGCGTCCGACGCCGGGATCTATGTCGGCCAGTCCAGGGCGATCACCGTCCGTTACAACTATGTCGAGAACAACGTCGCCGGGATCGAGATCGAGAACAGCCGCGACGCGCTGGTCAGCGGCAATCTTGTGACGCGCAACACCGGGGGCATCCTGGTATTCGATCTGCCCGCGCTGCCGGTCATGGGCGGGGGCAATACCCTGATCGAGGGCAATACGGTCGTCGCCAACGATACGCCCAACTTTGCGCCCAAGGGCAATATCGTCGCCGGTGTGCCGCGCGGCACTGGTATCATGGTCATGGCCAACGAAATGGTCGCGGTTTCGGGCAACGTTCTGGTCGACAATCCGACCGCGCAAATCATGGTTGTGGCCTATCCCAATGCCTACCAGGACCCGCGCTATAACCCCTTGCCGCGGCGCATAGTGATTGGCGACAATCGAATCGTCGGCGGCGGCAACGAACCGCAGTTTCCCGGCGGCGATGCACTCAAGGCCCTGTTCGGCGGCAGTCTGCCGCCGCTGGTCTGGGACGGGCTTGGCGGCAAGGACGCGCTGATCGTCGGCACCAAGCTGTCCGGCCTGTCGCTCAACTTGCCCAAGCAGGGCGCTTCGCCCACCGAAGCAAAGCCAGAAGGGCTGGCCTTTGCCCCGATGGCGGCGGTTCTTCCGATGCCCGCCCCGGTCGGCGCGCCCACCGCGCTTGAGGCGCGGCTCAAGCGATGAAGCTGCTCGCCGCTGCCGTTCTGGTTGCTGCGCTGTCGGTTGCGGCACAGGCGGTGCCCTCGGTTGGCGTTTCCGCCACAGCGGTGACCGCGGAGGGCTATCCGGCCAATTTGTCCGAGTATGGCTTCTTTGCCGATGGCGCAAAGCAGGTGCCGGCAGCAGGCGTCACGCCCTATCGCATCCAGACGCCGCTGTGGTCGGACGGTGCGGAAAAGCTGCGCTTCGTCTTCGTTCCGCCCGGGCAGAAGGCGCATGCGCAAGGCGATGGCCTGCTTGATCTGCCGGTCGGATCGGCGCTGATCAAGACCTTCAAGATGCAAGGCCGGCTGATCGAAACCCGCGTCCTGCTGCACCGCGCCGACGGCTGGATCGGGCTGCCCTATCTGTGGAATGCCGAGCAGACCGAAGCGCGGCTGGCGCTGGCCGGGGCGCGGCTGGCGCTGACCACGCCGGCGGGACAGGCGATCGACTATGCCGTACCCAACAAGAACCAGTGTAAGGAATGCCATGCCGCCGGGGACGCCTTCACCCCGATCGGACCCAAGGCGCGCAACCTCTCCGCCGCCTGGCTGGCCGACTTTGCCAAGGCGGGCAGGCTCGACAAGGTGCCCGCGGTAAGCCGCCGCGTCCCCCTGTGGGAAGACCGGGCGAAAGTGCCGGTGGCGGATGCGGCGCGCGGCTGGCTCGATGCCAATTGCGCGCATTGCCACAAGCCGGATGGCGCGGCTTCGAACTCCGGTCTTTACCTCGGCTGGGACGTCACTGACCGCGCCGCGCTGGGCATCAACAAACGGCCGGTCGCCGCCGGTCGCGGATCGGGCACCTTTCTGTTCGACGTGGTTCCGGGCGATCCCGACCATTCGATCCTGGCCTATCGCCTTGCCAGCCTGGAAGGCGGCGTTGCCATGCCCGAACTCGGCCGTGCCAGCGTCGATCCCGCCGGTCTGGCGATAGTCCGCGCGTGGATAACGATGATGCGGTGAAGCCGCCGCTGGACCTGCTTGCTGCACTTGCGTAATGGGGCGCACGAAACAGGGCTGTCCCGGGAGTTATCTTTTGCGCAAATTCGGCCTGATCGGCGGCATGTCCTGGCTGTCGACCCGTACCTACTACGATCACATCAACAAGCTGGTCCAGGCCCGCGCCGGCTTTCCGTCGAGCGCGCCGCTGGTGATCGAAAGCCTTGACTTCGCGCCGCTTGCCCGGCTGTCGAGCGCCGAAGAGTGGGACCGCGCCGCAGAGGTGCTGGCTGACGCTGCCAGGCGGCTGGAACAGTCCGGCGCAACCGCGATGCTGATCGGTGCCAATTCGATGCACAAGGTCTATGACCAGGTCGCCGCTGCGGTGTCAGTTCCGGTGATCCACATCGCCGAATGCGTGGCCGAGCGAATGGCGGTGGCCAAGGTGCGCAAGGCCGCGCTGATCGGCACGCGCAACGTCATGCTGGAAAGCTTCTACCGGCAGAAGCTGATCGCCCGCGACATCGAACTGCTGCCGCCCGAGATGGCCTTCGTCGATACGCTTGACCGGATCATCTATGACGAACTGCTCAAGGGCCGGGTCACCCGTCAGGCCGAACGTGAACTCAAGACGATCATCACCAACGTCGCCCAGGACGGGGCCCAGGCAGTGGTGCTGGGCTGCACGGAACTGGAGATGATCGTCGACGTCGATGCCAACGTCCTGCCGATCTACGACTGCACCCGGATCCACGCCGAAGCCGCGGTGGAATGGATCATGGGCGAGGGGTGAACGCGCGCGCGCCATACGCTTCGGACCCGGCGCACAGCCGCGGGCGCGAGTTTCCGCTTGAGGCGGCATTGGCGCGCGGGCCGCGCAGTGCCTTTCAGCGCGACCGCGACCGGATCGTCCATTCGATCAGCTTCCGCCGGCTGCGCCACAAGACCCAGGTGTTCATAGCCCCGGACGGCGATCATTACCGCGTCCGCCTGACCCACAGCCTGGAAGTGGCGCAGATCGGCCGGGTGATCGCCCGCGCCCTGGGGCTGGACGAGGACCTGACCGAAGCGCTGTGCTTGGCGCACGATATCGGCCATCCGCCCTTCGGCCATGCCGGGGAAGATGCGCTGGACGCGGCGCTTGCCGCGCGCGGCGGGTTCGATCACAACGCCCATGCACTGCGCACGCTGATGCGTCTCGACAGCCCCTATATCGAACACGACGGGCTTAACCTGTCGTGGGAAGTGCTGGAAGGCCTGGCCAAGCACAACGGCCCGCTGGGCATGGTCAACTGGGCGCTGGAAGAGCTTGACGCGGCCTTTCCCCTGGCGCTGACCAGCTGGCCGTCGCTCGAGGCGCAGGTCGCGGCGCTGGCCGATGATATCGCCTATGACAACCACGACATCGACGATGGCCTGCGCGCCGGGTTCCTGACGCTCGACGAATTGATGAGCCAGCCCTTCGTGGCTGAGCAGTGGCACGCAATCGAACGCAAGTTTCCCCACGCCCCCAAGGATCGCAAGCTGCGCGAACTGGTCCGCAGTCAGATCGGACTAATGGTCAATGACGTGATCGGCGAGACCGCGGCGCGGGCGCAGGGCATGGCCTCGCCTGCCGACGTGCGCGGGTCAGGGCGCGCCACTGCTGCCTTTTCCGCCGCACTCGCCGAGGAGGAACGCGGCCTCAAGCGTTTCATGTATGACCGGCTCTATCACCATCCGCAGCAGCTTCAGACGGCGGAGCGGGCGCGCCTGGTTACTGCCGGACTGTTCGCCGCCTATTCGCAGCAGCCCGAGCTAATGGCGGAAAGCTGGGAATGCTGCCTGCCCGAGCATGAGCCGCAGACCAGCCGCCATATCGCCGATTACATCGCCGGCATGACTGACCGCTTCGCCATTTCCGAATATGCCCGAATCTTCGGCAAGACGCCTGAGGGACTGAGCAATGTCTGACCCGATCCGCATCGCCCTGGTCGGGGCGACCGGTATGATCGGACAGAGCTTGATCCGCCTGGCAGTTGGCCGCAGCGATCTTCGCCTTGTTGCCGTGGCGCGCCGCGAAGTGCCGCTGCCGCCGGGCGCGCGGATGGAAGTGCTGGTCGCCGAACCGGACAACTGGGCCGACGCCATCGCCGCGACCAATGCCGATGTGCTGGTCTGCGCGCTGGGCACCACGATCAGGAAGGTCGGCGGCGATCAGGCTGCGTTCCGCGCCGTCGATCAGGATCTGGTCCTGGCCGTCGCCCGCGCAGCCAAGGCCGCGGGCGTGCGCCAGACGATCGTCGTTTCGTCAATCGGGGCCGATATGGCGGCCAAGAACTTTTACCTTCGGGTCAAGGGTGAGGTCGAGCAGGCGTTGGGCAAGATCGGGCTGACCCGGCTCGATATCCTCCGTCCCGGTCTGCTGCGGGGCGCGCGGGGTGAAACGCGGGTGGCCGAGCGCATGGCGATGATCGCCAGCCCGCTGACCGATCTGTTGCTCCACGGCTCGCTGCGCAAGTATCGCTCGGTTCGGGCCGATACGGTGGCGCGGGCGATCATCGGCCTTTCGAAAGAGAAGGCCGCCGGGCGGTTCGTTTTCGAACATGACGCGATCCTTCGCGCGGCGCGGCGCGGGGACTAGTATTTTTTCCGATTGGGGAAAGAATTTTTGCTAATGATTGACTTGGCGCACCGCTCTGGGCATCGCGCCACTGTCGCTGATCGCGCGGGAGAGCTTCGTTGATTCGTCAACGGACGCCGAAGGAGCAACCGCCCCGGAATCTCTCAGGCTAACGGACCGCGTGGATCGATAGCGACGCTCTGGAAAGTGTTCCTGGTTCGCCAGGGGCCGCCGAAGGGGTAACCCGGTCGCAGCGATCGGGGAAAGCTCTCAGGTTTCCGTGACAGAGGGGGCACGTGGCATTTTGTCCTGTGCGGAGCTCTGTCCTGTGTCCGAAGACGATCAATACGTAGAACCCGACGTGCAGACCCTGCCTCTCGACGCGTGGCACCGCGCGCTAGGCGGGCGCATGGTCGAATTCGCCGGCTACTGGATGCCGGTGCAGTACGATGGCGAAGGCGGGGGCATCCTGACCGAACACCTGTGGACTCGCGAAAGCGCCGGGCTGTTCGATGTCAGCCACATGGGCCAGCTCTACATCTCCGGCGACGGGGTCGAGGCAGCGCTCGAGGCCGTGCTGCCGATCGATCTGGCCACGCTCAAGCCCTATGCCCCGCGCTACTCGCTGCTGCTGGACGAAAATGGTGGGATCCTTGACGACCTGATGGTCACCCGCTGGGAAACCGGGTTCTACCTGGTGGTCAACGGTGCGACCAAGTGGGACGACATCGCCCACCTGCGCGAAAGCCTGCCCGACGAAGTCAATATCATGCACCTCGATGACAGCGCCTTGCTGGCGCTGCAGGGCCCCAAGGCGGTCGACGCCTTGGCGCGCATCGCCAAAGGGGAGATGCCGCTGACAGCGCTGACCTTCATGAAGGGCGGCACCTTCAAGATTGCCGGGATCGATGCCTGGATCAGCCGCTCGGGCTATACCGGCGAGGACGGCTTCGAGATTTCGATACCGGCGGAGAACGCCGCGCAGATCGCCGAACTGATCGCCCAGCAGCCCGAAGTGCACCCGATTGGCCTTGGCGCGCGTGACAGCCTGCGGCTGGAAGCGGGCCTGCCGCTCTACGGCCATGACCTTAGCCCCGAAACCAGCCCGATCGAAGCCGATCTGCTGTTCGCCATCAACAAGCGCCGCCGCAGCGAAGGCGGTTTCCCCGGCGCCGGACGGATCCTGCCGCAAATCGCCGGCGGTGCCCCGCGTAAGCGGGTCGGGCTGGCGCTCGACGGCCGACAAGCCGCGCGTGAGGGGGCAGAGGTCTATGCTGGAAATCAGAAAGTTGGAGTTCTGACTTCGGGTGGATTCTCGCCAAGCCTCGGTCACCCGATCGCCATGGCCTATGTCGATGCCGCCCATGCCGCACCTGACACGACCCTTGATATCGACGTGCGCGGCAAGCGTCTGCCAGCGCGCGTCGTGCCCATGCCCTTTGTCCCCCACCGCTATAATCGCTGAGGAGCCGCAAAATGCCCCGCTATTTCACCCAGGACCACGAATGGATCGACGTTGACGGCGACACCGGCACCATCGGTATCACTGATTATGCGCAAGGCCAGTTGGGCGACATCACCTATGTCGACCTTCCCGCCGCCGGAGCCGCAGTAAAGAAGGGCGATGCCCCCTGTGTGGTCGACAGCGTCAAGGCCGCCAGCGATGTCTACTCGCCGGTGTCCGGCACGGTTAGCGAAAGCAACGCCGCGTTGGAAGGCGAACCCGAGCTGGTCAACACCGATCCTGAACAGGGCGGCTGGCTGTTCCGCGTGACGCTGAGCGACGCCGGCGAGCTGGGCGGCCTGATGGACCGGGCGGCATACGACGCCTACGTCGCGGAGCTCTAAAGCCGATGCGCTACCTTCCCCTGACGCCTGCCGACCGCAGCGAAATGCTCGGCGTCATCGGCGTCGCGACGGTCGATGACCTGTTCGCCGACGTGCCCACGGAAGCGCGGCTCGCCGGGCCGATTGCCGGTCTGCCGATGCATGCCAGCGAAATGGCGGTAGAGCGTCACATGGGCGCTCTGGCGGCGAAGAACCTCAGCGCCGGGGCGGCGCCGTTCTTTCTGGGGGCGGGGGCCTATCGCCATCACATTCCGGCCTCGGTCGATCACCTGATCCAACGCGGCGAGTTCCTGACCGCTTATACGCCCTATCAGCCCGAAATCGCCCAGGGTACCCTGCAAGTGCTGTTCGAATTCCAGACGCAGGTTGCCCGGCTGTTCGGCGTGGATGTCGCCAATGCGTCGATGTACGACGGTTCGACCGCGTGCTGGGAAGCGGTGGCGATGGCCGGGCGCATCACCAAGCGCAAGAAGGCGGTGATCGACCGCGGGCTGCACCCGCACTACGTCGCTACGGCGCGAACCATGGCCAAGTTCACGGGCGACATCATCGACTACAAGGCACCCAAGCTTGAGGCCGAGCCGGATACGGCCGGGGTGATCGCGGCGATCGACGGTGAGACCAGCTGCGTCGTGGTGCAATATCCCGATCTGCTTGGCCGCGTGCCCGATCTGGCCGCGATTGCTGAGGCGGCACACGCCGCGGGCGCGCTGCTGGTCGCGGTGGTGACCGAGCCGGTCGCGCTTGGCCTGCTCGAAGCGCCGGGGCACCTGGGTGCCGATATCGTCGTCGGCGAAGGCCAGGCGATCGGCGTGGGCTTGCAGTTCGGCGGACCCTACCTTGGCCTGTTCGGCTGCCGCGAGAAGTTCATGCGGCAAATGCCCGGACGGCTGTGCGGCGAAACCGTTGACGCCGAGGGCAAGCGCGGCTTCGTCCTCACCCTCTCGACCCGCGAGCAGCACATCCGGCGCGAGAAGGCGACGAGCAATATCTGCACCAATGCAGGACTTTGTGCGCTGGCCTTCAGCATTCACATGACATTGCTGGGCGGGGAAGGGCTGGAGCAACTGGCCCTGGTCAACCACGCCCGTGCGCAGGATCTGGCTGAGCGATTGGACCGGGTGCCTGGGGTTACCGTGCTAAGCGGTGCCTACTTCAACGAATTCACCGTGGTCCTGCCGAGCGACGCCCGTGACGTCGTCCGCGCTCTTGCCGATCGTCAGGTTCTCGGCGGGGTCTCGCTCGGCCGCCTCTATCCTGACGAGCAAAGTCTGGCCCACGGCCTGCTTGTCACCGCAACCGAATGCACCACGGCCGAGGATATCGAAGCCCTGGCCACTGCCCTGGAAGGAGTTCTGGCATGAGCGCCGTAAACGCCGCCGGATGGCGTCCCGAAATGGGTCCGGCGCAGCATCCCGATCACGAGGCGTCGGCCCTCGTCACAGCCAGCGGTGACCGCGGACTTATGCTGGAAGAGCCGCTGATCTTCGAACTGGGCCGGCCCGGCTCGACCGGCGTAGATATCGATCCGGCCAGTCGCGCGCCGTCGTCAGCGCTGGCGAAATTCCGGCGCAAGGCCGCACCGGCGTTGCCTGGCCTGACCGAGCCCGAAACCGTGCGGCACTACACGCGTCTGTCGCGCCAGAATTATGGCATCGATCTCGGCCCGTTTCCGCTGGGTTCGTGCACGATGAAGCACAACCCGCGGCTGAACGAGAAGGTCGCGCGGATGCCAGGCTTTGCCGATCTTCACCCGCTGGCCCCGCAGCAGACGGTGCGTGGCGCACTGGAAGTGATCAATGAGCTGGCCCACTGGCTGATCGAGCTGACCGGCATGCACGGCGTGGCGATGACGCCCAAGGCCGGCGCCCATGGCGAGCTCTGCGGGGTGCTGTGCATCAAGGCGGCGCTGCAGGCCCGGGGCGAGGACCGCAGGGTCATGCTGGTACCCGAAAGCGCCCACGGCACCAATCCCGCCACCGCGGCCTTTGCCGGTTTTGCGATCGAGAACATCCCCGCCACTGCGGAAGGCCGTGTCGATCTCGCCGCACTGAAAGCCCGACTGGGGCCGGACGTGGCCGGGGTGATGATCACAAATCCAAATACTTGCGGCCTGTTCGAACGCGATCTTAAAGTGATTTCCGAAGCGGTGCACGCCGCCGGCGGCTATGTCTATTGCGATGGAGCGAACTTCAACGCGATCGTCGGCAAGGTCCGTCCCGGCGACCTTGGCGTGGATGCGATGCACATCAACCTGCACAAGACCTTCTCCACGCCGCATGGCGGCGGCGGTCCGGGATCGGGGCCGGTGGTGCTGTCCGAAGCGCTCAGCCCCTATGGCCCGCTGCCCTATACCGCGCGCACCGCCGACGGTATCGTGCACCTGGTCGAGGAAGAGGATGCAGCGGCCATGGGTCATGCCGAATCGTTCGGGCGGATGGCGGCGTTCCACGGCCAGATGGGCATGTTCACCCGCGCGCTGACCTATATCCTCAGCCATGGGGCCGACGGTCTGCGCCAGGTGGCCGAGGATGCCGTGCTCAATGCCAACTATGTCCTGCGCAGTCTGGACAATGTGCTCGACGCGCCGTTCGGGGCCAGCGGGCCGTGCATGCACGAAGCGCTGTTCAGCGACGACAACCTGCCCGAAGGGTTTTCCACGCTCGACATCGCCAAGGGCCTGATCGACGAGGGGTTCCACCCGATGACGGTCTATTTCCCCCTGGTGGTTCACGGCGCGATGCTGATCGAGCCGACCGAAACCGAGAGCAAGGCCGGGCTTGACCGCTTTATCGGTTCGATGCGCAGGCTGGCCGAACGGGCCAAGGCCAGCGACGCCAGCCTCAAGACCGCACCGCATTTCGCACCGCGGCGGCGGCTGGACGAGACCCAGGCTGCGCGTAAGCCCGTGCTGAGCTGGCAAGGTGCCTGATGCGATGTGGCAAACGCTGTTCTCGCTGACCAACGTCGTCGCGGTGCTGGGCTGGACCGCCTTGCTGGTCCTGCCCCGCGCAGCACTGGTGCGCAGTGCGATCATGTTCGCCGGCGTCGGCCTGCTATGCCTGGTCTATGTGGTGCTGTTTGCCTTGCTGATCAGCGGATCGGTCGATCCCGCTGCCGTCGCCGGGAGTGACGGAGGCATGAAAAGCTACTCTATCGCGGGGATCAGAGGCCTGTTCCTGTCAGACGGCGGGATTGTGTTGGGCTGGACCCACTATCTGGCTTTCGATCTGTTTACCGGGCTGTGGATCGCGTCAGACGCCGATAACAAGGGTTATAGCCGATTTACGCAGGCCCCCTTTCTGGTCGCTACCTTCCTGGCGGGACCGATCGGTCTGTTCTTCTGGCTACTCATTCGCGAACGCCGCGCCCGCGCCGTGGCGCGGGCCGCGGGCGGACGCTGAGACTTAGTTGATCGCCTTGTCGCCGGCCTGACCAACCGATTCGATATCGCGACCAACGCCCTTGACGGTGTTGCAGGCGGTAGCGGTAAGGGCGATGCCGGCGGCGCCGAGGATAAGAACAAATTTGCGGATCATGCTTGGTTCCTTCGATCTGTTTCGGCCGGAATGGTACTCCGGTCGTCGCGCGGTGCAATAGCGACGCGTTCCATCGTCGAAAACGTCTGAAGGCACCCTCAGGTTCCCGATTGCGGCAGAACGCTACTCATTCGCGACGGATGCGAGTGGTGAGGGGATGCGCGAAAGATGATGTTCGCGCCAGGCGATCAGAACGCCGGCCCCGATGATCAAGGGCGCTCCCAGCCAGGTCGTGGCTGGCGGGATCTGGTCCCACACCAGCCAGCCGTAAAGCGTTGCCCAGATCAGCGAAGAATAGTCCATCACGATGACGCTGGCGACCTGGCCAAAGCGCAAGGCCGCGGTCAGCAACAGTTGGGCAATGCAGCCCAGAACGCCGATCGTGATCAGCAGCAGCCACTGGAACGGGCTGTGCGCGGTGCTGAAAAATGGCAGGCCCAAGACAAAGACCACGCTCGACAGGGCAGAGAACCAGAAGACGATGGCAATGGGCTCTTCGGTGCGCGACAGGTCGCGAATCTGGATGGAGATCAAGGCGACCATGAAGGCTGCGCCAAGTCCCACGGCTGTGCCGAACGGGGGCATGTGGGCATGGCCGGGCTGGGCGATGATGACAATTCCGGCAAAGCCCGCGGCGACAGCGCTCCAGCGCCACGGCCCGATCCGTTCGGACAGGATAAGCGCCGACAGAACGACCGCGAACAGCGGAGTCGTAAAGCTGAGCGTGGTCGATTCCGCCAGCGGCAGCAGCAGCGGTGCGCCGAAGGTCATGACCATGCCGATCATCCCCAGCACTGCCCGGCGGACATGGGCGGACATCCGCCTTGACCGCAATCGGGCCAACTGGCCCTGCGCGGCAAGCCATAGCGCCAGGATCGGCACCGTCGGCGCGGCGCGCCAGAACAGGATTTCGCCAAAGCGGACCCCGGTGCCGGCCGTATACTTGACCAGCATGATCAGCGTCGCCAGCGCGAAGGCCGCGGCCAGGCGCAGCATCAGGGCAAGGGCAGGACGCTGGACGACGGGCACGCCGATGCTCTAGCGGGCTGCGATGGACTGGCAAGCGCTGATGGATGAGGACTGGTTCTGGTATTTCGCGATGCCGGGCCTTTGTGCGGCAATCATCGCCGTGGCTGCCTGGCGCGCCGACAGACGGCGGATGCGCCGCTCAGACCCGGACGCGGTCGGCTTGTTGCCGTGGCGGGACGTGGCGTTCTGGTCGACCTTTTTCGCCGCGATCCTGCTGGGCGCGGCGCTGCGGGCGTGGCTGCGCTCGGCTTAGAGGCAGGCCTCGAGATAGGCCTGGTCGAAGCCGAACTGGCGGGCCTTTTCCAGGGTGTAGGGGCGCAGGCCACTGGGGCGGAATTCGCCGATGATCTTGCCGTCGTCGGTTTCGTCCAGATATTCGAACTTGAAAAGTTCCTGGGTGACGATGACATCGCCTTCCATCCCGATCACCTCGGTGATGTTGGTGGTGCGGCGCGAACCGTCGCGCAGGCGCTTGACCTGGACGATGATGTCGACCGATTCGGCGATCTGGCGGCTGATAGCTTCCTTGGGGATCTTGATGTCGCCCATCAGGATCATGTTTTCCATACGGCCCAGGCATTCGCGCGGGCTGTTGGCGTGCAGCGTACACATCGATCCGTCGTGACCGGTGTTCATTGCGGCGAGCAGGTCGAAGCACTCCGCGCCGCGGATTTCGCCCAGGATGATCCGGTCAGGACGCATACGCAGGGCGTTCTTGACGAGATCGCCGATGGTGATCGCGCCCTGGCCTTCCAGGTTCGGGGGGCGGGTTTCCAGTGGCAGCCAGTGCGGCTGCTGCAAGCGCAGTTCGGCGGCGTCTTCGATGGTCAGCACACGCTCGCCCGGGTCGATCATCTTCGACAGGGCGTTGAGCATGGTCGTTTTACCCGAACCGGTACCGCCCGAAATGACGATGTTCATGCGGCAAGCGCCGGCAATCTTCAGCGCGGTTGCCATCTTGTCGCTCATCGACCCGAAGTCGCGCAGCATGTCGATGGTGATCGGCTTTTCGGAAAACTTACGAATCGAGATCGCGGTGCCGCGCAGCGACAGCGGCGGGACGATGACGTTGACGCGGCTGCCGTCCTTGAGACGGGCGTCGGCCAGCGGCGTGGTCTGGTCGACGCGGCGGCCGACCTGGTTGACGATGCGCTGGGCGATCTGGAACAGGTGGCTTTCGTCGCGGAAGCGAATCGGGGCGAGCGTCAGCTTGCCCTTCTTTTCGATGTAGGTCTGGTCCGGGCCGTTGACCATGATGTCCGATACGTCGGGATCGTTGAGCAGTTCTTCCAGCGGACCGAAGCCCAGCAGCTCGTCGATCAGCACCTTTTCCAGCGCGAACTGTTCGCGGCGGTTGAGGGTAACCTTCAGCTCGGCCAGCACTTCCAGGATGATCGGGCGGAATTCTTCCGAGAGCTCGTCCTTGGTCAGGGTAGCCGCCGCTTCGGGATCGACGCGTTCGAGCAGGCGCGGCAGCACCTGTTCCTTGATCTTGTGGACCGATGCTTCGAAGCCTTCGGCGTTATAGGTATTTTCGTGGACGCCGTTGACCCGGTCGGCCAGCCGGGTCATCGCATCGACGTTCTTGTTGTTGCTGTTATCGCCGGCCGGAAGCGCCATTTCCTCGCCGGGCAGCGGCGGGAACTGGTCGCCGCCGAAAGGCGCCGGCACATTGGGCTTGGCCCCTTCGGAGCCGCCTTTCATCGGGCGCGCGACGCCGAATTGCGGGCGAGCCGAAGGGCCCATGCCACTTGCGCCGTTGCGTCGGCCGAATGCGCTCATCTTGCCTACACCCTCGAATTCAAGCCACCAGCACTAAGTCCGGCATGGCTACTGTGTGCCTTACGGGTTTGGTGAATAAACCGGAAACTTTGAAGATTTCCTAAAGCGGCGAACCAAACCTGCTGACTGCAAGCAGCCTTTGCGCATCGTCTCACCCGCGCTACAGCGTCCCCCTACGAATTATCGCAGAGTTGTTTCGATGACCTTTCGCTCATTTTCCTGTGCCATGGCCCTGTTGATAGCCGCGACGCCGCTAGCCGCCGGCCCGGCTGAGGACGCGTTGCCCGGCTTCATGGCCGGGACGTGGATGATGGAAGATGGTCCATCCTGGAGCGACGAATTGTGGTCCGACGCCAAGGGCGGCCTGATGCTGGGCGTATCGCGAACCGGGTTCGGCAAGGACGTGCGTATCTGGGAAATGGCGCGGATAGAGCGAAAGGTGGACGGTTCAGTCAGCTTTTACGCCCAGCCGCGCGGACGCACCGAAACCGAATTCAGGCAGGTACTGCGCAGCACCGATGCGGTTGAGTTCGCCAATCCGGCGAACGATTATCCGCAGCGCATCCGCTATTGGCGGCAGGGCCAACTCCTGATGGCAGAGATTTCGAAGCTCGACGGCAGCGATGCGATGCGCTGGAACTATCGCCCTGTCGTGGCTCCGGCGGAGTAGCGCCAATGACCCGTCAGCGTGCCTTCATGCAGGTCGATGTCTTCACTGCGGTGCCCTACAAAGGCAATCCGGTTGCAGTGGTGCTCGATGGCGCGGGACTGAGCGATGCCGAAATGCAGGCCTTCGCCAACTGGACCAACCTGTCCGAAACAACCTTTGTGCTGCCTGCCACCGATGCCGCAGCCGATTACCGCCTGCGCATCTTCACCCCCAAGGACGAGCTGCCCTTTGCCGGACATCCGACACTGGGCAGCGCCCATGCCGTGGTCGCCGCCGGGCTTGCCACGCCGCGCGCTGGCCGGCTGGTGCAGCAGTGCGAAGTCGGTCTGGTCGAGCTTGCGGTCGATGGCGATGCGTTGTCGTTTCGTCTACCGCGCTATGCCCTGGAACCGCTTGACGATCCGGAGGCAACGGCCTGGCTGGGCCAGGGCGTGCAGGTGCTGGGCAAACCGCACGCGGTCAATGTCGGGCCGACCTGGCTGATCGTGGAGCTTGCCGACCTGGCTACACTGGATCAATTGAGTCACGATCCGGCGCGGCTGACCCGCTATTACCACGCGACCGGAATGACCGGGGCGACAGTCTATGCCGTTGCGGGGGGCCGGGTAATGGTCCGCAGCTTCGCGCCGGGCGACGGTATTCCGGAAGATCCCGTCTGCGGCAGCGGCAACGCGGCCGTGGCAGCCTATCGCCTGGCCATGGGCCAAGTGACGGCGGGCGATGCCTATATCGCCAGTCAGGGCACCCAGCTGGGGCGCGACGGCAAGGTTTCGATCCGCGTCGACGGCAATGACATCCACGTCGGCGGAAACTGCGTTATCTGTGTGTCAGGGCAGGTGACGCTTTAGCCAAGGCTGAATTTGAGCAACCGAAGGCTCTTTGGCTCGGCGTAACTATTTGTCGATGCGGGATAATATTGCACCTGATCGAGGAGCCCAGGAAAAGTCGCTTTCCTACAATACCATTCCCGAAATGGGACGTACGTATTGTCACAATAAAAGCAGATAAAGGTCGCCGCGTCGATTACTCAACCGGAGGACTATTCGTGCCCAAATTGCCCAGCGACGCCCCGCAGTTCGATCCGCTGTACAAGCTGATACTCGTCAGTCTGCTGGTCTTCATGTTCGGTTTGTTCGTAACCAACGAGCAGGCCCGGCTGGTCTTCCTCCACCCGTTTTCTTGACGGCTTGTCCGAAGCTTCAACGGCAAAGGGCGGCCTGTGGGGCCGCCCTTCGTGTTTCTGCAGACCCTTTCGGGCGGTTCAGCCTGCGACGTGCTCCGCCAGAACGGTCAGGCCGTTCTCGCCGACTTCGGCAAAGCCGCCCTGGACCAGGATTTCCTCGGGCTGGGCGCCCTCGCTCTTGTAGACCTTGAGCGTGCCGTCGCGGACGGTCGACATGAAGGGTGCGTGGCCTTCAAGCACGCCAAACTCGCCTTCGGTTCCCGGAACGACGACCATGTAGACGTCGTCCGAACGGACCAGGCGCGCAGGCGTGACGAGTTCGAAGTGCAGGGCCATCAGCCTTACGCCTCGTCCGCCATCTTCTTGGCCTTGGCGACTGCTTCGTCGATCCCGCCGACCATGTAGAAGGCGGCTTCGGGCAGGTGATCGTATTCACCATCGACCACGGCCTTGAACGACTTCACGGTGTCTTCAACCTGGACGAACTTGCCCGGGATGTTGGTGAAGACTTCGGCGACGTGGAACGGCTGGCTGAGGAAGCGCTGAATCTTGCGGGCGCGGGCCACGGTCAGCTTATCTTCTTCGCTCAGTTCGTCCATGCCGAGAATGGCGATGATGTCCTGCAGCGACTTGTACTTCTGCAGGGTTTCCTGGACGCGGCGGGCAACGTCGTAGTGCTCCTGGCCGACGACGGCCGGGGTCAGCACGCGCGACGTCGAGTCGAGCGGGTCGACCGCCGGGTAGATGCCCAGCTCCGAAATCGCGCGGTTGAGCGTGGTCGTCGCGTCCAAGTGGGCGAACGAGGTGGCCGGCGCGGGGTCGGTAAGATCGTCCGCGGGCACGTAGATCGCCTGGACCGAGGTGATCGAGCCCTTGTTGGTCGAGGTGATGCGTTCCTGCAGCGCGCCCATGTCGGTCGCCAGGGTCGGCTGATAGCCCACCGCCGAAGGAATACGACCGAGCAGCGCCGACACTTCCGAACCCGCCTGGGTGAAGCGGAAGATGTTGTCGACGAAGAACAGCACGTCCTGGCCTTCCTCGTCGCGGAAGTATTCGGCCATGGTCAGGCCCGACAGGGCGACGCGGGCACGCGCGCCCGGGGGCTCGTTCATCTGGCCGAACACGAGGGCGACCTTCGAGCCTTCGGGGGTCGGGTTGCCATCGGCATCCTTCATAATGACCTTGGCGTCGAGGAATTCGTGGTAGAGATCGTTGCCTTCGCGGGTTCGTTCACCCACGCCCGCGAAGACCGAGACGCCGCCGTGGCCCTTGGCGATGTTGTTGATCAGTTCCTGGATCAGCACGGTCTTGCCCACGCCGGCGCCGCCGAACAGGCCGATCTTGCCGCCGCGCGCATAGGGGGCGAGCAGATCGATCACCTTGATGCCGGTGACGAGAATGGCCGCTTCGGTCGACTGGTCGACGAATTCGGGGGCCTTGGCGTGGATCGGATTCTTCTTTGCAGCGCCGATGGGGCCCTGTTCGTCAATCGGCTCACCGATCACGTTCATGATCCGGCCCAGCGTCATCGGGCCGACCGGGACCGAGATCTGCGCGCCCGTTGCAGTCACCGGCTGGCCGCGGGTCAAGCCGTCGGTCGCGTCCATGGCGATGGTGCGTACGGTGTTCTCACCCAGGTGCTGCGCCACTTCGAGCACCAGGCGGTTGCCGTTGTTGTCGGTTTCGAGCGCCGAGAGGATCGCCGGCAGCTCGCCGTCGAAGGCGACGTCGACGACGGCGCCGATGACCTGGCTGATGCGTCCGCCAGCGGTGTTCGCGGCAGCGGCCGTGGTGGCCTTCTTGCGGGTCTTGGGAGCGGCAGTAGCCATTTTCTGTTCCTTGCCTTTGATCTCTTAGAGCGCTTCGGCGCCAGCGATGATTTCAATGAGTTCGGTGGTGATCGCGGCCTGTCGGCTGCGGTTGTACTGGATGGTCAGCTTGCCGATCAGGTCGCCGGCGTTGCGCGTGGCATTGTCCATCGCGGTCATCGACGCGCCCTGTTCCGACGCCATGTTCTCGAGCAGCGCGCCGAACAGCTGGGTCTTGAGGTAACGCGGCAGCAGCGCGGCGAGGATTTCCTCCTCGTCGGGCTCGTATTCCACCGCGGCGCTGCCGGCGGCGGTCTCGACGACCTTGGGCGCAGGCACGGGGATGATCTGCTGCTCGGTCGGTTCCTGGACCAGTGCGGAGCGGAACTTCGAATAGAACAGGTGGGCGACGTCGAACTTGCCCGCCTCGTAGAGCGCGACCAGTTCGGCGGCGATCTTCTCGGCTTCGGTGTAGCCGGGTTCGCGCACCTCGGTGGTGTCGAACATCGCCAGCACGTCCTTGGGATACTCGCGGCGGATCACCGCGCGGCCCTTGCGTCCGACGAGGTAGAACAGCACCGTCTTGCCCTCGGCCTTGAGGCGGCGAGCGGCGACCAGCGCGGCCTTGACGATGTTCGAGTTGAACGCGCCCGCCAGGCCCTTGTCGCTGTTGGCGACGACCAGCAGGTGGACCTGGTCCTTGCCGGTGCCGGCAAGCAGCTTCGGGCTGTTTTCGCTGACCACGACCTTGCTTGCGATCGAGCCCATCACCGTGGCCAATCGCGCGGCATAGGGACGCGCGGCTTCGGCCGCGGCCTGCGCCTTGCGCAGCTTGGCGGCGGCGACCATCTGCTTGGCCTTGGTGATCTTCTGGGTCGACTTGACCGAGTTGATCCGCCCTTTGAGTTCCTTAAGCGAGGCCATGAAGCCTTACCCCTTCAGTGGATCAGGCGAACTGCTTCGCGAAAGCGTCGAGTGCGGCAACGGTCTGCTTCTTCGCATCGTCGCCGAAATCGCGGGTGTCGCGGATCAACTTGAGCGTATCGGCATGGCTGTCGCGCATGAAGCTGAGCATTTCGGCTTCGTACTCGGTAACCTTGTTGACCGGAATCGCATCGAGATAGCCGTTGGTACCGGCGAAGATCGAGACGGTCTGCTCTTCGAACGACAGCGGGCTGAACTGGGCCTGCTTGAGCAGCTCGGTCAGGCGCGAACCGCGGTTGAGCAGCTTCTGGGTCGAAGCGTCGAGGTCCGAACCGAACTGGGCGAATGCCGCCATTTCGCGGTACTGCGCCAGCTCCAGCTTGATCGAGCCCGAAACCTTCTTCATCGCCTTGGTCTGGGCAGCGCCGCCGACGCGGCTGACCGACAGGCCGACGTTGATCGCCGGCCGCACGCCCTGATAGAACAGGCCGGTTTCGAGGAAGATCTGGCCATCGGTGATCGAGATCACGTTGGTCGGGATGTAGGCCGAAACGTCACCCGCCTGGGTTTCGATGATCGGCAGCGCGGTGAGGCTGCCGCCGCCCTGGCTGTCGTTCATCTTGGCCGCGCGTTCGAGCAGACGTGAGTGCAGATAGAACACGTCGCCCGGATAGGCTTCGCGGCCCGGCGGGCGGCGCAGCAGCAGCGACATCTGGCGATAGGCCACGGCCTGTTTGGAAAGGTCGTCATAGACGATCACGGCGTGCATGCCGTTGTCGCGGAAGAATTCGCCCATGGTCGCGCCGGTGTAGGGCGCCAGGTACTGCAGCGGGGCCGGTTCCGACGCGGTCGCGGCGACGACGATCGAATATTCCATCGCGCCGTTTTCTTCGAGCTGGCGGACGATCTGCGCCACGGTCGAGCGCTTCTGGCCGACGGCGACATAGATGCAGTACAGCTTCTTCTTCTCGTCGGTGCCGGCGTTGGCCTCCTTCTGGTTGATGAAGGTGTCGATCGCCACGGCGGTCTTGCCGGTCTGGCGGTCACCGATGATCAGTTCGCGCTGGCCGCGGCCGACGGGGACGAGGGCGTCGATCGCCTTGAGCCCGGTCTGGACCGGTTCGTTGACCGACTGGCGCGGAATGATGCCCGGTGCCTTGACTTCGACGCGCTGACGGGTGGCGCCTTCGATCGGACCCTTGCCGTCGATCGGGTTGCCCAGCGCGTCGACCACGCGGCCGAGCAGGCCCTTGCCGACGGGTACGTCAACGATCGTACCGGTGCGCTTGACGACATCGCCTTCCTTGATCTCGGCGTCCGAGCCGAAAATCACGACGCCGACGTTGTCGGCTTCGAGGTTGAGCGCCATGCCCTGCACGCCGTTGGCGAAGGCGACCATTTCACCGGCCTGGACGTTGTCGAGTCCGTGGATGCGGGCGATACCGTCACCGACCGACAGCACCGAACCGACTTCCGAGACCTGGGCCTCGGTGCCGAAGTTGGCGATCTGGTCCTTGATGACCTTCGAGATTTCAGCGGCGCGGATATCCATCATTCAGCCTTTCATCGAATTCTTGCAGTAAGGGCCGTTCAGCCCTTCATCGCCGAAGCGAGCGTGTTCAAACGGGTGCGGATCGAGCTGTCGATCTGGGTCGAGCCGATCCGGACGACGAGGCCGCCGAGAATCTCGGGATCGACCTTCGCGGTAATCTTGACGTCCTTGCCTTCGCGCGCTTTCAGGCGTTCGGACAGCTGCTTGAGCTGTGCGGCGCTGAGCGGGTGGGCGCTGGTGACTTCGGCGCTGGCTTCGCCGCGGGCGGCGGCAGCGATGGTGACGAAGGCGCGGACGACCTCGGGCAGCTTGCCGAGACGACGGTTGGCCGCCAGCACACCGAGGAAATTCTTCGTCAGCGGCGACAGGCCAAGCACCCCGGCAACAGCGTCGATCGCCCGTGCTGCAGCATCGCGGCCGATCTGCGGGTTGCGAATCAACGCGGCAAGATCCTGTGAGCCGAGAATCGCCTGCGCCAGCTTTTCCAGGTCGGATTCGACCGCGCTGACGGCGGCCTGCTCACTCGCCAAATCATAAAGGGCAGAGGCATATCGCCCTTGCAGACTGGCCGTAATGCCGCCGGAATTCTCCACGCGCTCAGGTTCCTTGCATCGGGTGCGTTGGCAGGGCAGAACCGGCACCGGACGTGCCTTTTGCCCCTTGGACGGGGGCGCGCATAGCGGCGATTTTGCTGCGATGCAAGGTGGCAAGGCCGTGAAGTTTTCCGGGGAGGTTGCATTGGCGGAGTGGATCACGCTGACGATGGGCGATGGCCATGCCATGCCTTGCTATCACGCCATGCCCGAGGGCGCGCAGCGGGGCGGGCTGATCCTGGTTCAGGAAATCTTCGGGGTGACCGAGCACATCCGCGAACTGTGCGATGAATATGCCGCCGATGGCTATGAAGTGCTGAGCCCCGGGCTGTTCGACCGACAACAGCCGGGCTGCGCCCTCGGTTATTCCGGCGCCGACTGGGAGCGTGCGGTCCAGATCGCCCGGCAAGAGCACGACTGGGACCAGGGTATCGACGATACCGCGCGCTGCGTGGCGTGGATGAAAGAGAAGGGCGGGCCGGTCTTCATGGTCGGCTATTGCTTTGGCGGATCGGTATCATGGCGCATGGCCCAGCTGTCCGACGATCTCGATGCGGCGAGCTGCTATTACGGCGGCTACATCGCCACCCGCTTTGCCGACGATGCGCCCAAATGCGCGACGATCACCCATTTCGGGCGCTACGATTCGATGGTGCCGATCGAGCCGGTCGAAAAGCTGATCGAGAAGGCGCACCCCACCGCGCAGCACTTCATCTACGAGGCTGGACACGGTTTCAATTCCGACCGGCGCAAGGATTACCACCCGGAAAGCGCCGAACTGGCCAAAGAGCGCACCTTGATGCTGTTCAAGGCCTTGGGCGGCTGACATGGCGCGGATCCTGATCGTCCTGCCGCAAAGCGATTTCGATCCAACCGAAGTGGCGTTTCCGTGGAAGGTGTGGACCGAAGCAGGCCATAGCGTCAACTTCGCCACCGAAACCGGCCAGCCCGGCACCTGCGATCCGATCACCTTGACCGGAGAGGGCCTGCCTGGGTTGGCCAAGTCGCTCCGCGCCCGGCCCGCGGCGCGCGCGGCCTATGCCGCGATGATCGCCGATCCCGACTATCGCCGCCCGATCACCTGGGCTGCAGCCCGCGCCAGCGACTTTGCCGCGCTGCACTTTCCTGGCGGCCATGCCCCGGGGATGAAACGCTATTGCGAATCGGGCGAGGTGCACCGCCTTGCGCGCGAGGCCTTTGCTGCCAGCCAGCCGGTCAGCGCGATCTGCCACGGGGTGCTGCCTGTGGCGCGCTCGGGCGCACTGTCGGGGCGGCGCACGACCGCGTTGACCGCCGTGCAGGAAGGCATTTCGGTGGCGCTGACCCAGCGCGCACTGCCCGGCCATTACCGCACCTATGGTGAAAGCGTCGAGGCCGAGGTAATCCGCCTGATCGGCCCTGGCGGCGGCTTCGAGCGCGGCCCGCTGATCCTGCGCTATGCCGATAGCACGGCCCCGCACGTCGGCTTCGTGGTGCAGGACCTGCGCTATCTCTCGGCGCGCTGGCCCGGCGATGCCTGGACCCTGGCCGAGCGGCTGCTCGATCTGCTTTGAACGCAAGGCGCGGGACGCAACATTCGTAAGGGCGCGGTAGTTGCGAGTCTCCATCGCAAGGAGCCCGACCATGACCTATCGCATTACCGGACTTGAGCCCGACGCGTTCGCGCCGCTGTTCGCGCTGTCCGACGCCGACCTGGTCGCGCGCAATGCCCGCCGCGTCACCGCCGCGGCATCGCGCGGCTATCCGTGCCGTATCTCGCTGGAAGATGCGGGTGAGGGCGAAGAATTGATCCTGCTTCATCACACCAGCCACGATGTCGCCACGCCCTATTGCAGCGCCTACGCCATCTACGTGCGCAAGGAGGTTGCGACCGCCGACTACGTCGACGCGGTCCCGCCGGTGTTCGAAGGCCGTCCGCTCGGCCTGCGCGGCTTCGATGAAGGCGGCATCTTGCGCGATGCCCGGCTCGCTTTGCCGGGTCAGGCCGACGACAGGATCAGGGACCTTCTCGACAATCCCGCCGTTGCCTATATCCATGCCCACAACGCCGCGCACGGCTGCTTTGCCGCGCGGATCGACCGCCATGGAGACGTGTCGTGATTCTCGACGCCGACGAATGCTGGACCGCCGCGCTGGCCCGCGACCGCAGCTATGACGGGCGGTTCGTCTCGGGCGTACTCTCGACCGGAATCTATTGCCGCCCGTCGTGCCCGGCGCGCCACCCCAAGCGCGAGAACGTGCGCTTCTTCACCGATGGGGCCGCAGCGCGCGAGGCAGGGTTGCGCCCGTGCCTGCGCTGCAGCCCCGACGATGTCAGCCGCGACGAACGCGCGGTGCTCGCCGCGATCACCGCGATCAAGGCGGCGGGGCAGCCGCTGGCTCTGGCTGAGCTTGCAGGCGAGGCGGGCTATTCTGCGGCGCATTTCCAGCGGGTGTTCAAGCGCCACACCGGCCTGTCGCCCGCTGCCTTTGCCCGTGCGCTAATGGCGGAGCGCGCCGCAGACGCCCTGACCGAAGAAGGTTCGGTTACAGACGCAATCTATGCCGCAGGCTATTCCGCGCCATCGCGGTTCTATGAAGGCACGCAAGGGAGACTGGGGATGACACCATCAGCCTGGGCCAATGGCGGCAAGGGCGCGACGATCCACTGGGCGGTGGTGGATACTTCGCTGGGCCGGATGCTGGTGGCCGCAACTGCCAAAGGCGTGTGCCGCCTGTCCTTCAACGAAGGGCGCGAGGCGCTGGAGCAGCGCTTCCCGCAGGCTGAACTTGTCGAAGGCGGGGCCGCGTTCTCGGCGCTGCTGGATGAAGTCATTGCCGCTGTCGAAACGCCCGGCGATTTTGGCCATATCCCGATCGACGTCAAAGGGACTGCCTTTCAGGAAGCGGTATGGCGCGAACTGCGCAAAATTCCTCTGGGTGAAACCCGGACCTATGCGGAACTTGCGGCCGCAGTGGGCAAGCCCAAGGCGGTGCGCGCCGCCGGCAGCGCCAATGGATCGAACCACGTATCGGTGCTGATCCCCTGCCACCGGGTAATCCGCACAGGGGGCGGGCTGGGCGGCTATGCCTGGGGCCTCGATATCAAGCGCAAGCTGCTGGAGAAGGAATCGAAATGAACGCAAAGGTCGAAGCATTCCGCGCGCTTCACGTGCCGGGTGATCCGCTGGTCCTGTTCAACATCTGGGACGCAGGGAGCGCCAAGGCGGTCGCCGATGCGGGGGCGAAGGCGATCGCCACCGGCAGCTACGGCGTGGCCGAGGCGCAGGGGTTCAAGGACGGCGAAACCTTCCCGCTCGACCGTGCGCTCGATGTCGTCGCCGGGGTGCTGCGTGTGACCGACCTGCCGGTGACCTTCGACATGGAATCGGGCTATGGCGACACGCCCGAAGCGGTCGGCCGCTCGGTCGCGCGGGCTCTGGAAGCGGGCGCTGCGGGAATAAACATGGAAGACCGGATGCCTAGTGAGACGGCGCTGGTCCCGCTTGCCGAGCAGGCCGCGCGGCTGAAGGCGGCAGCGGAGACCGGCATTTTCGTCAATGCCCGCTGCGACCTGTTCCGCGGCCAGCCGCCGGAAAGCCACGGGGCGCTGGTCAGCGCCGTGCTCGAACGGGCGCGGGCCTATGCCGATGCCGGGGCGAGCGGACTGTTCGTCCCGTTCACCACCGACCTGTCGGCGCTGGGCGCGATCTGTGACGGCTCGCCGCTGCCGGTCAACATCATCTGGAACCCCGCCTTCCGCGACCGTGCCCAACTGGCCGAACTCGGCGCGGCGCGGATCAGTCACGGTCACCGTCCCTGGGCGGCGGCGATGGACTGGGTCGGGGCCATGGCCAAGGTAGTGCTGACCGGGGGCAAGCCACCTTACGATGCGAGTTGACGACAGGGTGACCCTGTGTATTATATGAATAATACAGAAATGGGGGAATAGTCGTGAACCAGATCAAGCCAGCCGACCCGGCATTGCCACTGCGGATATTGCGATTCCCCTTGACCGCGATGATCATCGGCTTCGTGGTCTTTTCCTTCGCGTATGGCCTTTCCGCACAGCCTGCCAGCCGCGCGATGCCGTGGCATGGCACACCCCTGCAGGCCCTGGCCGCCCTTGCTGGTGCTGCACTGGGGATCGGCTTGTACAAGCTGTTCCGACGTTACGTTGAAGGCGGCCTTGATACCGAATTTCCCCTTGCCGTGGCTACACGCGAACTCGGAACCGGCCTGCTGTTCGGGTTTCTGCTGTTTTCGGCCATGACCGGGGTGGTCTGGCTGCTCGGCGGGATCCAGTTTCAGGGGGTGCGCGGCATGGGCAACCTGTGGGGCATGATCGCGCTGGGGATCATTTCGGGCACCTTCGAGGAAATCCTCTTTCGCGGCATCCTGTTCCGCCAGTTCGAAGCGATGCTCGGCACCTGGGCGGCGTTGGCGATCACCTCGATCCTGTTCGGCGCGGGCCATATCTTCAACCCCGGCGCGACCTGGTTCAGTTCCTTCGCGATCGCGGTCGAGGCCGGGATTCTGCTTGGCGCGGCCTACATGGTCACGCGGCGCCTGTGGTTCCCGATCGCCATCCATGCCGCCTGGAACTTTACCCAGGGCTGGGTCTTCAGCGTGCCGGTCTCGGGCGGCGACGCGCCGCAGGGCTTGCTGATTACCACTCGTAACGGCCCGGAGTGGTTGACCGGCGGTGCCTTCGGGCTTGAGGCCAGCGTCGTGGCCTTGGTCGTGGCCACGCTGGCCGGGGTGTTTCTGCTGCTCCGCGCGATCAAGCGCGACGGCACGCGGCCGCCGATGTGACTCAGGCCGGCCGTGCCCAGCCCGGCCGTGCCGGTTCCAGCGTCTCCAGAAAGTCTTCCGCCGACCTGAGGTATTCACTGCGCTTGTCGGCGTCCATGCGTTTCCACGTCGCATAGGGATTGGCAAGCCGGCGGTTGCCTTTGAGCGTGTCGGCATTGCGCGCCAGGAAGTGCCAGTACAGCGCGTTGAACGGGCAGGCATCAGGACCGGTCTTGTGCTTCACGTTATAGCGGCACGACCCGCAGTAATTGCTCATCCGGTCGATATAGGCGCCGCTGGCTGCATAAGGCTTTGACGCCAGCCTGCCGCCATCGGCGTAGAGGGCCATCCCGGCCACGTTGGGCAGTTCCACCCAGTCGAAGGCGTCGGCATAGACGACCAGAAACCAGTCGGCGACGTCCTGCGGCCTGACCCCGGTGAGCAGGGCGAAATTGCCCAATACCATCAGGCGCTGGATATGATGGGCATAGGCGTTGTCGCGGGTGGTCCGCACGCAGTCCGCCAGGCAGGCCATGTCGGTCTCGCCGGTCCAATAGAAGGCCGGCAACGGGCGCTTGGCGTTCAGCGCATTGGCCGCGGCCAGATCTGGCATGGTCTGCCAGTAGACCCCGCGGACGTATTCGCGCCAACCGATGATCTGGCGGATAAAACCCTCTGCGGCGGCCAGTGGAACCCTGCCCCTGCGGTATTCGGCCTCGACGCGGCGACACAGGTCCAGCGGATCGATCAGCCCGAGGTTGATCGCCGGCGACAGGACAGCGTGAAACAGGAAGTCTTCGCCAGCGACCATCGCGTCCTGCCACTGACCGAATGTGGGCAGCCGGTGCGCCAGGAAGTCTGCCACCGCCCGTTCAGCTTCGGCCGCTGTGATCGGCCAGCCGAATGCGTCCAGCGACCCGAAGTGATCCTTGAAGCGCGACTCGGCCAGACCAATGACCGCGAGGGTCGTGGCATCGGGCGGAAACCGCAGCGGTGCGGGCGCAGTCAGGCCCTTGGGCGGGCCGGAGCGGTTCTCCGCGTCGTAATTCCATTTGCCGCATTCGGGATGCTCGCCCTCCATCAGCAAGCCGGTCTTGCGCCGCATTTCGCGGTAGAAGAATTCCATGCGCCATTCGCGCCGACCCTTCGTCCAATGGGCAAATTCCGCCCTGGTGCACAGAAAGCGGTCGTCCTCGATCAGTTCCACCGGCAGCTTGAGCCGTGCGGACCATGTCTCGCAGTCGTTGAGGACTCGCCATTCGCTCGGCTCGACCATCCGCACTACGTCGGGCCGGTGGCGTTCGGCCGCGCGCTTCACTTCGCCGAAAAACGACTGGGTGTTGGCCGGGTCGTCCAGCGTCACATAGTCGACGTTCCAGCCCGCCGCGCGCAGCTCTTCGGCGAAGTGGCGCATGGCCGAAAGGATCAGGACGATCTTGGCCTTGTGGTGTCTGATGAAAGTTGCCTCCTCGGCGACCTCCATCATCAGGACCACGCTATCCGCTTGGCGACTTTGCGCCAGGCTGGCCAGCGCGTGGCTCAGCTGGTCGCCCAGCACCGGGATAAGGACCGGCCCGGTCATACGAAACTGTAGGGATCGATATCCACGGCTACCCTTACGCCTTGCGGGAAGTCCAGCTTGCCCAGCCAGTCCCGGATCACGTCCTGCACCTGCGCGGTGCGCCGGGCATTGATCAGCAGACGATAACGATAGCGGCCGCGCAACAGGGCCAAAGGGGCAGGGGCCGGGCCCAGCACCATGACGTCGGGCAGGTTGGGGCGCGCCCCGCCAATTGCCCGGGCAGCTTCGCGCGCCTCGGCCTCGGTCTCGCTCGACACGATGATTGCTGCCCAGCGCCCGAACGGGGGGGCGCCCGCGTCCTTGCGCGCTTCGGCTTCGGCGGCGTAGAACGCGTCGCGGTCCCCGGCGGCGAGCGCGGCGATCACCGCGGCTTCGGGATGGCGGGTCTGGATCAGCACCGCGCCGGGCTTTTCGCCGCGACCGGCGCGCCCGGCGACCTGGGCGATCTGCTGGTACGTGCGTTCGCCCGCGCGCAGGTCGCCGCCTTCAAGGCCGAGGTCGGCATCGACCACCCCCACCAATGTCAGTTCGGGGAAGTGATAGCCCTTGGTCACCAGCTGGGTGCCGATGATCACGTCGATCGCCCCACCTTCGGCCGCGGCAACGAAAGCGCCGATCTTTTCGGGCGTGTTGAGCGTGTCCGACGTCACCAGCGCCAGCCGTGCCTCTGGCAGCAGTTCCGCCACTTCGTCGGCGATGCGCTCCACGCCGGGGCCGCAGGCAACCAGACAATCGCCGGTATGGCACTCGGGGCATTCCTCCGGCACCGGCGTTTCGTGTCCGCAATGATGGCAGGCAAGGCGGCGTGACAGACGATGTTCGACCAGCCAGGCGCTGCAATTGGGGCACTGAAAGCGATAGCCGCAGTGCCGGCACAGCGTCAGCGGGGCATAGCCGCGGCGGTTGAGGAACAGCAGCGACTGCTCGCCGCGTTCCAGCCGCGCGCGCATTTCCGCAACCAGTCGGGGCGCCAGCCAATGCCCGCGCTCGGGCACTTCGCTGCGCAGGTCGACGATGTCGATGGCCGGCAATTCCGCGCCGCCAAAACGCGCGGGCAGGTCGATCTTCTCGTAAACCCCGGCCTCGGCCAGCTGCAGTGATTCGAGCGCCGGGGTGGCACTCGCCAGGATCACCGGGATCTTCTCGAAGCGGGCTCGGATCACCGCGACGTCGCGGGCGTTATAGCGCACCCCGTCGTCCTGCTTGAACGAGACCTCGTGCGCCTCGTCGACCACGATCAGGCCGAGCTGGCGGTACGGCATGAAAAGTGCCGAGCGCGCCCCGACCACCACCTGCGCCTCACCGGACACGATCGCCCGCCAGGCGCGGCGGCGCTCGCTTTGCTTGAGGCTGGAATGCCACAGCACCGGCGGCGTGCCGAAGCGCGCTTCGAAGCGGCGCAGGAAGTTCTGGGTCAGGGCGATTTCGGGGAGCAGGACCAGCACCTGGCGGTTCTGCCGGATCGCTTCGGCGACGGCTTCGAAATAGCATTCGGTCTTGCCCGAACCGGTCACCCCGTCGAGCAGGAACGGGGCAAAGGCCGCGTCCTGCACCGCGACGACGAAGCGGTCGGCCGCCGCCTGCTGATCCTCCGACAGATCGGGCGCGGCGTGATCGGGCCGGGCGCGGGGATAGGGCCGGTCAAGATCGACCGTCACCGGTTCGAGCAGCCCCGCACCCAGCATCCCGCGCAGCACCCCATCGGAGACGCTGGCCAGCTCGGCCAGTTCGCGAATGCTCGCCTGTTCGCCGTGCAGCGCGTCGAGGGCCGCGGCGCGCTGCGGGGTCATCCGCTTGGGTTCAAGCCCGGACAGGCGGTACTCGGTGGTCGATCCGCCGCCGCGCAGCGCTGCCATCGATCCCAGCGCCATTCGCGCCACTCCGTTCATTGGAGCGCAGTAGTAATCGGCGGTCCATTCGATCAGGCGGCGCAGCGGGGCCGGGAAAGGCGGCACCGGCAGCACTTCCAGGATGGGACGCAGTTTGGCATCGGGAACTTCGGCGCCGGGCAGCCGTTCCGCTTCCCAGACAATGCCCAGTACCTGGCGCGGACCCAGTGGTGCAAGCACGACAGAGCCGATTTCTGTCGTCATTCCAGCGGGAAGACGATAGTCAAGGACGCTGAGCGCGGGATTGAAGACAAGGAGTCGGAGGCGGGTCATCGGTGACGCTTCTATGCAGCCAACCAGGCAGCGTAGTCACCCCCGCCGGGTCATTCTTTCGGTAAAGGGAACACGGGACAATGCAGACCAATCCGCAAATGGCCGTCGCGCGTCGTGGTTTCATCCTTGGCGCCGGCGCGACGGCGACTCTTGCGGTCACCGGTTGCACTGGGCTTGGCGGTTTTTCGATGACCGAGGCGCTGAAGCGGCTGCTGACCCTGTCGTCGCAGAATGCCTTTGCCAAGCTGACCGCACCCGGCGGGTTCTGGGACAGCGCTGTCGCGCGGTTCGACGTGCCCGAACTGTTCGCTGGCAGCGGCGGCCTGATCAAGACGCTGCTGTCTTCGGGCGTGTTCCGCCAGCAGTTGCAGCGCCAGCTTAACGTGGTGGCAGAAAAGGGCGCCGAACGGGCCGCGCCGATCGTGCTCGACACGGTGCGCAACATCTCGATCCCCGATGCCATCGGCCTGGTTCGCGGCGGACCGACCGCGGCGACGACCTGGCTGCGCGGACAGATGGGTTCGGCATTAATCAATGCCATGGTCCCCGGCCTGTCCGACGCGATCCGGATCAGCGGCGATCCGGTGCTGGGCAAGGCCATCGCGGCGCTGTCGGGGGTCGACATCGGCTCGGTCGCGCAAGCGGTCGCCAACCGGGCCGACAATTCGATCTGGTCGCAGATCGGCGTGGAGGAAAGCGCGATCCGCGCCAATCCGCAAAGCACCAACGATCCGCTGCTGATCGCTATGCTGAAAGTGCTTTAAGGGACAAGGGGCGGGCGCGGGGCTTGGTCCAGCGCCGGTTTGGTGTCTATAGCACCGGGTGACTCGCGATCAGGAGCGCAGACCCGTGAAATTCTTTGCCGACACCGCCGAAATCGCCGACATCAAGGAACTGGCCGCCACCGGCCTGCTCGACGGCGTCACCACCAACCCCAGCCTGATCATGAAATCGGGGCGCGACTTCCTGGAAGTGACCAAGGAAATCTGCGGCATCGTCGACGGTCCGGTCAGCGCCGAAGTGGTCGCGCTGGACTATGACGGGATGATGCGCGAGGCGGCAATCCTGCGCAAGATCGCCGACAACGTGTGCATCAAGGTGCCGATGACGCTCGATGGCCTCAAAACCTGCAAGGCGCTGACCGACGACGGATCGATGGTCAACGTCACGCTGTGCTTCAGCGCCAACCAGGCGCTGCTCGCGGCCAAGGCCGGGGCAACTTTCGTCTCGCCCTTCGTCGGCCGCCACGACGACAACGGCTTCGACGGGATGGAGCTGATCAGCGACATCCGCCTGATCTATGACAACTATGATTTCGCCACCGAGATCCTCGTCGCTTCGGTGCGCCACGGGATCCACGTGCTCGAAGCCGCCAAGATCGGCGCCGACGTGATGACCGCGCCGCCCGCGGTGATCAAGGGGCTGGTCAAGCACGTCCTGACCGACAAGGGCATCGAAGGCTTCCTGGCCGACTGGGCCAAGACCGGGCAGACGATCTGACAACTCTGCGCTGATGTCCGACGAATCCCCCCTCGACCGGTTCAAATCCGTCCTCGCCGGCACGGCGCGCGCGGTGGCGCACGAGCCGGAGATCGAGGTGGCGTGGACCGCCGACAATCCGGTCGCCAATGGCAAGAACCTGCGCCTGCCGATGCCCGGCCGCGGCCTGCCGCGCGACCAGGCGATGGAGGCGCGCGGCTTTGCCGACAGCTTCGCCTTGCGCCTGCGCCACCACGACGAAGCGCTGCACGGCCGCCATGCCCCGGCCGAGCCGACCGCGCGCGCGGCCTTCGACGCGGTCGAGGCGGTACGTTACGAGGCGCTGGGCGCGCAGGCCTATCCCGGGATGCGCGGCAATCTCGACGCGGCGCAGCAGGTCCGCACACAGGGCGATCCGATCGCCCGCGCGACCCGTTCGGACGAAGTCCCGCTGCCCGCCGCGCTGGCGCTGATGCTGCGCGAACATCTGACCGGCCAGCCGGTGCCCGAAGCCGCCCAGGCCGGGGTCGCGCTGGTGCGCGGCTGGATCGAAGGCAAGGTCGGCAGCGATTTCGATGCGCTGGCCAACAGCCTCGACGATCAGCAGGCGTTCCAGAAGCTGTCGCTCGACATGCTCCAGCATCTCGAACTGACCCGCGCCGACCAGCTCGAGCCCGACACCGAAGACGCCGACAACGACGATGCCGAGGACGACGGCGAGGAACAGCCCGACGACAGCGAGGGGTCCGACGAACAGAACCCCGCCGATGCCGCCGCCGAACCCAGCGAAGGCGACGAGGACGGCGACAGCGAGGCTGAGCGCCAGACCGATGACGACAGCGCCGAGGCGGAGGAAGGCGACGAGGGCGAGGAGGGCATGCTCCCGGTCCGGCCCAACCGCCCGTGGACCGACATTCCCGCCAATTTCGACTACAAGGCCTATACCCAAAGCTTCGACGAAGTGATTGCCGCGCCCGAACTGTGCGACGAAGACGAATTGACCCGGCTGCGCGCCTATCTCGACGCGCAGCTGAAGGGCCTGCAGGGGGTGGTGACCAAGCTGGCCAACCGGCTGCAGCGACGCCTGATGGCGCAGCAGAACCGCAGCTGGGACTTCGACCAGGAAGAAGGCCTGCTCGATGCGGCGCGGCTGGCCCGCGTGGTGATCTCGCCCGGCCAGTCGCTGTCGTACAAGATTGAGCGCGACGTTGAGTTCAAGGACACCATCGTCACTCTGCTGATCGACAATTCGGGATCGATGCGCGGGCGGCCGATCTCGATCGCGGCGATCAGCGCCGATGTCATGGCGCGCACGCTGGAACGCTGCGGGGTCAAGACCGAGATCCTGGGCTTCACCACCCGCGCGTGGAAAGGCGGGCAGAGCCGCGAGGCGTGGCTGGCCGGGGGCAAGCCGCCGCTGCCGGGCCGGCTCAACGACCTGCGCCATATCGTCTACAAGAAGGCCGACGAACCCTATCGCCACGCCCGCAAGAACCTGGGCCTGATGATGCGCGAGGGCCTGCTGAAAGAGAACATCGACGGCGAGGCGCTGCTCTGGGCCCATTCCCGGATGCTGGCCCGGCCCGAGGACCGCCGCATCCTGATGGTGATCAGTGACGGCGCGCCGGTCGATGACAGCACGCTCAGTGTCAACAATGCCGGCTACCTCGAACAGCACCTGCGCCGGGTGATCGACTGGATCGAAAAGCAGTCGCCGGTGCAACTGGTGGCGATCGGCATTGGCCACGACGTGACCCGCTATTACCGCCGCGCGGTGACGATCATGGATGTCGAGCAACTGGGCGGAACGATGATCGAGCAGCTGGCCAGCCTGTTCGAGGACGAACGGACTTGACCAATCTGTTTAATCGCTCGATTAAACGGCCATGACCCAAGCCAAGACCGTTTCTGAAGCCGTTGCCAGCCGCCGTTCGATCCGTGCCTATCTCGACAAGCCTGTCGACGCCGCCGTGCTTCGCCGGGTGATGGAAAAGGCGCAGGCCGCCCCGTCGGGCGGAAACACCCAGCCGTGGAACGCGGTGATGCTGACCGGGGAACCGCTTGCAAAGCTGTTCGCTCTGGTGGCCGAGACGATTCCGCAAGGGCTGGCAGCCTATTCGGCCGAATACCCTATCTATCCGCCCGAGCTGGAAGGGCGCTATTCTGACAGCCGCTTTGGCGTTGGCGAAGCGATGTACAAGGCGCTCGACATTCCGCGCGAGGACAAGGCGCAGCGGCTCGACGTGTTCCGCAACAATTTCCGCGCCTTTGGTGCGCCGGTGCTGATGCTGGTCCACACTCCGCGCTATATGGGGCTGCCGCAGTGGAGCGACATCGGCATGTGGCTGCAGACCGTGCTTCTGCTGCTGCGCGAGGAAGGCCTCGACAGCTGCGCACAGGAAGCCTGGGCGGTCTACCAGAAGCAGATCCGCGAAGTGGTCGATATCCCCGAGGATCACATCTTCTTCTGCGGCTGCGCGATCGGCTGGGGCGACCGCGAAGCGGCGGTCAACAGCTTCCCGGTGCCGCGGGTGGATCTGGACCAGGCAGTGCGCTGGGAAGGGTTCTAGTCAAACGCATCGTCACAACTTATGGCCCACGCCATGACTGACTTGCGCCTGTTCAACAGCCTGACCCGCCAGCTGGAAACCTTCACGCCCGTTCACCCTGGCGAAGCGCGGGTCTATACCTGCGGGCCGACGGTCTACAATTACCCCCACATCGGCAACATGCGCGCCTATGTCTTTGCCGACGTGCTGGGCCGCACGCTCAGCTTCAAGGGCTACACGCTGACCCACGTCATCAACATCACCGATGTCGGTCACCTGACCGACGACGCCGACGCGGGCGAGGACAAGATGGAACGGATGGCGGCGGAAAAGGCCCAGTCGATCTGGGATATCGCGCGCCACTATACCGAGGCTTACTGGGCCGACATCAAGGCGCTGAACATCCGCCAGCCGGCCAAGTGGACGATCGCTACCGATTATATCGAGCAGATGATCCAGTTCGCTAAGGATATCGCGGACAAGCACTGCTATCAGCTCGACAGCGGGCTTTACTTTGATGTCGCTACGGTGGCCGATTATGGCCGCCTCGCCCGTGCGGTGACCGAAGATGGCGAGGGCCGCATCGACGAGGTTGCCGGCAAGCGCAACGCCGCCGACTTCGCGATCTGGCGCACGACCCCGCCGGGCGAAACACGGCAGATGGAGTGGGATTCGCCCTGGGGCCGCGGCGCGCCTGGCTGGCACCTGGAATGCTCGGTGATGAGCGGCGCCGTGCTCGGTTTCCCGTTCGACATTCACACCGGCGGGATCGATCACCGCGAAATCCACCATCCCAACGAGATTGCGCAGAACCAGGCGCATTGCTGCACCAATGGCCTCGACGTGGCGGCCAATTCTGGCGCCAACGTGTGGATGCACAACAATTTTCTGGTCGAACGCAGCGGCAAGATGAGCAAGTCGTCGGGCGAGTTCCTGCGGCTGCAACTGCTGATCGACAAGGGCTATCACCCGCTGGCCTACCGGATGCTGTGCCTGCAGGCGCATTACCGCAGCGAGCTTGAGTTCAGCTGGGATGGGCTGGGCGCGGCGCTGACACGGCTCAAGCGGCTGGCCATGGCGACGGCCGCGCTGCGGGCGCAGGCCGAACCGGCGGAGGCAGCGGGAGCACGCTTTGCCGAGCACCTTGCGCGGTTTGATGCTGCGGTATCAGACGATCTCAACACGGCAGTCGCCCTGACGGTGATGGAAGAGGTCGCCGCGATGAAGAAGGTCGATGCCGGAGAGAAGCTGGCCGCGTTCGCGACGATGGATGCGGTGCTGGGCCTTGGCCTGCTGACGCTCGATCGCACCGAACTGCGCCTTCGCCCCAAGGCAGCGACGATGGCCGAGGCGGAGATCAATGCGATCCTTGCCCAGCGCAAGGAGGCCCGCGCCGCCAGGGACTTCGCCACCTCCGACCGCCTGCGTGACGAACTCGCGGCCCAGGGCGTCGATGCCATGGACGGCGATCCGCTTGGCTGGGACTGGAAGCTCGACACATGAAACTCTGGCGCCTGACCCGCGCGCCGTTCGTGGCGCTCGACGGGAAGGGCGCGGAATTGCACGGTGCGCGCTATGCCCCACCGGGCCATCCGGTGGTCAGCCTGGCAAGCGAGGCCGGCCTCGCGGTGCTGGTGGCGCTGCGTTATCAACCGCGCGATCTTGCGGGCATTGCGGACGATTTCGTGCTCGGCTGGACCGAGGTCGAGGCCATGCCCCTGCGCGTGCCCGATCCCGATGAGGACACGGTCCGCGCCTTCGTCGGTGACTGGCTTGAAACCCGCGCATCGCTGACCTGCGCCATCCGTTCGCGGGTTCTTCCCGAAGCGGATGTGATCTATTTGAACCCGCGCCATCCCGATGCCGCGGGCGTTCCGCCGCTTACCACCCGCCCGTTCTATTTCGCCCAGTGCCTGCATCGCCCGCCGATGCTCGACGCCTTCAAGGACCGGACATGACCGTCATCGTTCTCAACGCCGTGCTCAAACCCCTGATCGCGGCGCGCCTGCCGGCCTGGGCCGACGTCCGCTGGTACGCCAGCAAGGAGGAGGCATTTGCTCTCGCGCCCGAGGCCGAAATCGGCTGGTTTGACATGCATTCGAAAGAGGACATGGCGCAGGTGTTCGACCTAGCGACGCAGCTGAAATGGCTCAATTCGGTCTATGCCGGGGTCGAGAGCTTTCCGCTTGATCTGCTGCGCCAGCGCGGCGTCACGCTGACCAACGGAGCGGGGATCAACGCCGTGCCGATCGCCGAATATGTGGTGATGCTGATGCTCGGCCACGCCAAGAATTATCGCGAAGTTTTCCGTGCCCAGGAAAGGCACGAGTGGCTGAAGGGCATGCCTGGCGTGCGCGAGCTTCACGGCAGCGAAGCACTCATTCTGGGCTATGGCGAGATCGGCCAGGCGGTCGAGCAACGCCTGCTGCCCTTCGGGGTCACGGTAACCAAGGTCCGCCGCAGCCCGGGGGCGGGCGTGCTCGGCCCCGATGAATGGCGCGCCGCGCTGGGCCGGTTCGACTGGATCATCATCGCCGTGCCAGCAACGGCCGAGACCGAGGACATGATCGGCATCGCTGAGCTGGCGGCGATGAAGCCCGGCGCCGTGCTGGTCAATGTCGCGCGCGGCAGCGTGATCGATCAGGACGCGCTGGTCGCGGCGCTTAACGAAAGCCGCATCGGCGGGGCGCTGCTTGACGTGACTACGCCCGAACCGCTGCCCGAGGACCACCCGCTGTGGACGCTCGACAATGTCCAGGTGTCGATGCACCTGTCGGGTCGCGGGCCGATGGACCGGATGTTTGCGCGCGCAGCGGAACGGTTCCTGGTCAACCTGGAGCGCTGGCACGGCGGGGAACCGGTGGCGCCGCAGGTCGACCTCGCGCGCGGCTACTAGACCTCGTCGAGCAGCAGCAGTTCGACCTCGACCTCCAGCCGGGGTTCGGGCAAGGCGCTGTGAGTAACCGCGACAACCGCGGCGTCGGCGACAAGCTGGCGCGGTATGGCAAATTCATGCTCGGGCAGGGCATCGATCAGCGCTTCGCCCGCGGCAACCGCCTCGGCCCCGCAGAAGGCCAGTCGCACCGTGTGGCGTGTGCCGGAGAATGTCACGCTGGCCCAGGCGCGCTCGGCATGGCTGAGCAGTTCGGCCTTGCCCTGGCCAAGCGCAAGCAGCGCCGACAGCAAGGGTAGCCACGGCCGCCCGCGCGGGGGCCGGCAAGCGGCACGAAGCATCGACTGGCTGGCGGCGGGATCAAGCTGCATGGGCGTTCTTTCGATAGATGTTCATGAAATGTTCTACACGTTCTTCGGTTGCAGGGCGGGGGGTGCGGCCGTTGCGCAGGTCTTCGACGAAGCGCGGATCGTGGGCGGCGAGCCGGCCGAACTTGGTCCACGGCATTCCGGTTTCACGCAAGAAGCGCTCGATCCGGGTAATCAACATTGCTCTGCCCCTTTCCGCTGGCGAATCGACGAAGGATTTATCCCTTTGTTCTTCGCCAAATCCTACTTGTCTAGGAAAAATACTTCGAGTAAGGCAATTCCATGATTGCAACCAATCCGCGCGCCCGTTTGCTTGATCTGGCCACCCAGCGCGGCGTCAGCCTGTCCGGGCTGTCCGAACTAATCGGACGCAATGGCACGTATTTGCAGCAATTTATCCGCAAGGGCAGCCCGCGCAAGCTGGAAGAGACCGATCGCCGGACGCTGGCGCGGTTCTTTGGTGTGGCCGAATCGGAACTTGGTGCACCAGAGGAAAAATCCATTCAAGGTGCAGGAAATGCGCGTCGCGGTGACTGGTGCGATGTGCCGCGGTTGGCGCTGGGCGCCTCGGCCGGTCCAGGCTTGCTGACAGGGGAAGAGGCGGCGATCGGCGCTTTCCGCTTTTCCAGCCGCTGGCTGCGCGAACAGGGGCTCGATCCGGCGCAGCTGTCGGCGATCCGGGTCGAAGGCGATTCGATGGAAGGCACGCTGCGCGACGGCGACGAGATTCTGGTCGACCGGGCCCCGCGCCCCTTGCGCGACGGGATCCACGTGGTGCGGGCGGGCGATGCCTTGCTGGTCAAGCGACTCGATACCGCGCAGCCGGGCAAGGTCGTGCTGGTCAGCGACAATCCGGCCTATCGCCCAATCGAGCTGGCCCCCGACGAGGTCCAGGTGATCGGCCGGGTGGTGTGGAAGAGTGGCCGGCTTTGAGGGAATTCGTCCGCTTCGATCAGCGCAGATCCACCAGCGAAACCCCCGGCAAGGCCGCTGCGCCGGGCTGTTCGGTCCAATGGCGCATGTTGAGCACCGCGCCGTCCGCCTGCAGCGCGCCGACCCGGCCCGGATCGATCTCTGCATAGAGCCACTGCCCGGCGTCGACCGGCCCCAGGGCGACGATGCCGTCATCGGGGAAGGGGCCATCGGGCGGGCCGAAGATGCCAGCAGCGCCGCGGTTGACGTCGATCGCGGGGGACCAGTCGGCATTGCCCACCAAGGGCGCCTGGACGGTGTAGCACTGTCCTTCCATCGCCCGCGCCTGTGCTGCCAGGCGGACGCGCCAATAGCCGTGCAGACTGTCGGTGCAGGACGGCATCAGCAGCACCTGCGCGCCGGCCTCGACCTGCGCGCGGGCCAGTAGCGGAAACTCGCTGTCATAGCAGATCAGCACCCCGATCCGACCCAGCGCGGTGTCGAACAGGCGCAGCGGTGCGCCGGCCGAAACACCCCAGGTCTCGCGTTCGAAGCGGGTCATGATCAGCTTGTCCTGCACGCCCATCTTGCCGTTCGGCGCGAACAGCCGGGCGCGATTGACGAAGCTGCCGTCGCCCTGGCGGCAGGGGCCGCTGGCCGCCAGAATATGCATGCCGTGACGCGCTGCCAACTCGCGGTGCAGCTGATCGACCCGCGGCATCAGCCCGGCAACGAAGGCCATCGACCGGGCCAGATCGCCCATTGTCGCGGGATCGAGCGAGGCGAGCTCCATCGCGCCGTACTCAGGAAACACCGCAAGCCTAGCGCCGCGATCGGCAGCCTCGGCAAGCCAGCGTTCGAGCTTGGCGGCGTAGTGCGCCCAGTCGGCCAGGCGCTCCACCGGATATTGTGCGGCAGCGACGATGAAGGTCATGCCCGGCGAATCCAGTACTGCATCGGCTTCAGGCTTTCGGCGGCCTCGCCATGTTCCTTCCAGGCCAGTTCGGTCACGACACCGGGCAGCGGCGCATAGCCGCGCTTGCGCCAGAACCCGTCGAGCGGGACATAGCCGGTGGGCCTGGACGGGTGATCGTCAGGCCGGACAACGGCCGCGAAATAGGTTGCGGCCGCGCCCCAGGCGGCTGCGTGCGCCTCGCGGTGATCGAAAAAGGCGTGGCCGACGCCCTGACCGCGATAATTGGGCAGCAGCACGCTTTCGCCGAAATAGAACAGCGTGGCCGTGTCGATCCCGCGCGCTTCGAAGGGTGCGCGGAATTCGGCCTTGCTGGCGTCCATCGGCGATGCCGTGGCCGCGCCGACGATCGCCGCGCCGTCGAAGGCGGCGACCAGCACGGCATCGCGCGCCGCGACGAAATCGCGCAGATAGTCCGCTTCGTATGCGGCATCACCGTCGTAAAGATAGGGATAGGCCGCGAAGACTTCGATCCGCAGCCGGGCCAGGTCGTCGATCGCGGCGTCGATCTCGCCGCCGGTCAGCGGCCGGACGGTCAGGCTCATCCGCCGACCTGCGCGGTCCAGTCGGCCAGGTTGTAGTAAACGCTGACCCGGGTGATCGCACCGTCCGACAGATCGAAGAAGGCGCCGGCGGGCAGCTCATAGGTCTGCCCGGCGGCTTCGGGCAGGCCTTCGTCGGTGGCGAGGTATTTGCCGTGAACGACGAACTCGGCGCTGGCGCGGGTTCCTTCGTCGTTGGCCATGGTGACGATGTCGGTCAGCCGTTCGCTGTAGCAGCGGTCCATATGCGCCAGGAACGCGGCAAAGACCGCCTTGCCCGATTGGCGCGCGCCCTGGTTGATGTCATGCGCGACATCGTCCGCCAGGCAGTCGAGCATGGCCTGGTTGTCGCCCCGGTTGAAGGCGTCGTAATAGCGGTCGAGCAGCGCGATGGCGTCGGAGCGGGTCAAGTACGGGTCCTTTCGTGTCAGGGCAGGTTCGGGGCCAGCAGGTCCACCGCAGCCCGCGCAATCGGACTGAGCGCGGCCCGGTCACTGGCCAGGATCGCGGCGGTCATCCGCGGATCCCAGAAATCGATGATGTGCTGCGCCGTGGCAGCCACCGCCGCCGCTTCGCCGCCCGCCGCCAGATTGCGCGCGATCTGGTTGGCCATGTAGATCAGGTGATCAGCGTCCATTGTGCTACTCGGCAGGCTCGACCGCGGCGACGATGCGGCGGCTGCGTGCCGACCACGCGGCATAGTCTTCCTGCCAGTCGGTCGGGCCGTTCGACGGCATCACCTGGACCGCGGTCACCTTGTATTCCGGGCAATTGGTCGCCCAGTCGGAGTATTCGGTGGTGACCACATTGGCCTGGGTCGCAGGGTGGTGGAAGGTGGTATAGACCACGCCCGGCGCGACCCGGTCGGTGACCAGAACCCGCAGCGTGGTCTCGCCGGTGCGGCTGGCCAGCCGCGTCCAGTCACCATCCTTGAGCCCGCGATTCTCGGCATCGGTCGGGTGCATTTCCAGCAGGTCTTCGGGGTGCCAGACGGTGTTGCCGGTCCGCCGGGTCTGCGCGCCGACGTTGTACTGGCTGAGAATCCGCCCGGTGGTCAGCAGCAGCGGAAAGCGCGGGCCGGTCTTTTCGTCGGTCGGGACATAGTCGGTGACGACGAACTTGCCCTTGCCGCGAACAAAGCCGTCGACATGCATGATCGGGCTGCCATCGGGCGCGGCGGCGTTGATCGGCCATTGCAGCGATCCCGCCTGGTCGAGACGCTGGTGGCTGACCCCGGCAAAGCTGGGGGTCAGGCGGGCGATCTCGTCCATGATTTCGCTTGAATTGGCATAGTCCCAATCCAGGCCCATGGCATTGGCCAACGCCTGGGTGACTTGCCAGTCTTCCATGCCGTTGGCCGGCTCCATCACCTTGCGCACCATCTGGATGCGGCGTTCGGCATTGGTGAAGGTCCCGGTCTTTTCCAGGAAGGTCGATCCGGGCAGGAAGACATGCGCGTAGTCGGCGGTCTCGTTGAGGAACAGGTCGTGGACGATCACGCAGTCCATCGCCTTCAGCCCCGCCGCGACGTGCTTGGTATTGGGATCGGACTGGAGGATGTCTTCGCCCTGGACGTAGAGCGCGCGGAAGCTGCCATCCATCGCCGCGTCGAGCATGTTGGGGATGCGCAGACCCGGTTCCGGATCGAGCGCAACCCGCCAGTCCGCCTCGAACAGCGCCCGGGCGTCGCCGTCCGAGATATGGCGGTAACCCGACAGTTCGTGCGGGAAGCTGCCCATGTCGCAGGCGCCCTGGACATTGTTCTGGCCGCGCAGCGGGTTGACCCCCACGCCGCGCCGCCCGATGTTGCCGGTGACCATCGCCAGATTGGCGATCGCCATCACGGTCGAGCTGCCCTGGCTGTGCTCGGTGACGCCAAGGCCATAGTAAATCGCGCCGTTGCCGCCGGTGGCGAACAGCCGCGCCGCAGCGCGCAGTTCGACCGCCGGGACGCGGGTGACCGCCGCCAGCACTTCGGGGCTGTGGCGCGGCTCCGACACGAACCGCGCCCAGTCCTGGTATTCGTCCCAGTCGCAGCGTTCGCGAATGAACGCCTCGTCGGCCAGGCCTTCGCCGACGATGACGTGGGCCATCGCGGTCAGCACCGCGACGTTGGTTCCAGGCTGGAGCGGCAAGTGATGCGCCGCCTCCACATGCGGCATCCGCACCAGATCGATCCGCCGCGGGTCGATCACGATCAACTTGGCGCCCTGGCGCAGGCGGCGCTTCATCCGGCTGGCGAAGACCGGGTGGGCGTCGGTCGGGTTGGCCCCGATCACCAGGATCACGTCGCTCTGGTCGACCGAGTCGAAATCCTGCGTCCCGGCACTGGTCCCGAAGGTGGTCTTGAGCCCGTATCCGGTCGGTGAGTGGCACACCCGCGCGCAGGTATCGACATTGTTGGATCCGAACCCGGCGCGCACCAGCTTCTGTACCAGGAAGGTCTCCTCGTTGGTGCAGCGGCTCGAGGTGATCCCGCCCAGCGCCCGCGCGCCATACTGCGCCTTGATCGATTGCAGGCGTCCGGCGGTGAAAGCCAGCGCCTCGTCCCACGAAACCTCGCGCCACGGCTGGTCGATGTGCTCGCGGATCATCGGGCTGGTGATCCGGTCCTGGTGGTTGGCATAGCCCCAGGCGAAGCGGCCCTTGACGCAGGAATGGCCGTGGTTGGCCTTGCCGTCCTTCCATGGCACCATCCGCACCAGTTGTTCGCCGCGCATCTCGGCGCGGAAGGTGCAGCCGACCCCGCAATAAGCGCAGGTGGTGATCACCGCGCGCTCGGGCTTGCCGATCTCCTTGACCGCCTTTTCCTGCAAGGTCGCGGTCGGGCAGGCCTGGACGCAGGCGCCGCAGCTGACGCATTCGGACGAGAGGAAATCGTCGCCGCTCTGCCCCGCACTGACCTTGCTGGCAAAACCGCGGCCGTCGATGGTCAGGGCGAGAGTGCCCTGAACCTCGTCGCAGGCGCGCACGCAGCGCGAACAGGCGATGCATTTGCTCGGGTCGAAATCGAAGTAGGGGTTCGAGGTGTCGGCGGCGAGGCCCAGGTGATTGTCCCCGGCATAGCCGTACCGCACATCGCGCAGGCCCACTGCGGCGGCCTGGTCCTGCAATTCGCAATCGTTGTTGGCGCTGCAGGTCAGGCAATCGAGCGGATGGTCCGAGATGTAGAGTTCCATCACCCCCTTGCGCAGCCTTTGCAGCCGCGGAGTCTGGGTGTGGACCACCATGCCTTCGGCCGCCGGGGTGGTGCAGCTCGCCGGAGTGCCGCGCATGCCGTCGACCTCGACCAGGCACAGCCGGCACGATCCGAAGGCCTTGACGTTGTCGGTCGCGCAGAGCTTTGGAATCGAGCCGCCGCATTCCGCCGCCGCGCGCATCACGCTGGTGCCAGTGGGCACGGTGACTGCCCGGCCGTCGATCGTCAGCGTGACGCTGCTATCGGCATGGACCTCGGGGGTGCCGAAGTCGCTTTGGCGTTCATAGCCCATCGCGGTGCTCCTGTGCGTCGGCCCTGACGGACGCGGCGATCATACCACGCGCGCCGCTCATGCGAAATCCTCCGGCCAGTGCTTCAGCGCGCTGAGCACCGGATAGGGGGTGAACCCGCCCAGGGCGCAGAGCGAACCGAATTTCATCGTCTCGCACAGGTCTTCCAGCAGTTGCAGATCGGCCGCGCGGCTGGGTGGCTGCTTGGGCGCATTGCGCATCTGGGGCAGGGCCGCGACAGGATCGGTAGCAGAAGCCCCCGAGCCGCGGATCCGGTCGATCAGCTCGACCCCGCGGGTCGATCCGATCCGGCAAGGGGTGCATTTGCCGCAGCTTTCTGCGGCGCAAAATTGCATGGCGAAGCGCGCCATGCGGCCCATGTCGGCGCTGTCGTCGAACACGACCACGCCGCCGTGGCCGATCAGCGCATCGGCATTGGCATAGGCCTCGTAATCGAACGGAAGGTCGAACTGGTCGGGGTGGATATAGGCGCCCAGCGGCCCGCCGACTTGCGCCGCCTTGACCGGGTGGCCCGATGCCGTGCCGCCGCCGATGTCGTGGATCAGTTCGCGCAGGGTGATGCCGAATGCGGTCTCGTACAGCCCGCCGCGCTTGATATTGCCGGCGAGCTGGATCGGCATGGTGCCCTTGGACCGGTCGATGCCCAGGCTGTTGTAGAGCGCTGCGCCGCCTTCGCTGAGGATGTGCGGGATCGCGGACAGGGTCAGGACGTTGTTGACCACGGTCGGGCAGCCGAACAGGCCTTCCAGCGCGGGCAGCGGCGGCTTGGCCCGCACTTCGCCGCGCTTGCCTTCGATGCTGTTGAGCAGCGATGTCTCCTCGCCGCAGACATAGGCGCCGGCGCCGACCCGGACTTCGACCGCGAAGGGCGCGACGATCTGCGCCGAAAGCGCGATGGCAGCGTTGAGCTTGGCAATCGCGTGCGGATATTCGCTGCGCACATAGATATAGCCGCGGCTGGCACCGACGGCGTGCGCGGCGATCGCCATGCCTTCGATCAGCTGGAAGGGATCGCCTTCCATCACCATGCGATCGGCAAAAGTCCCGCTGTCGCCCTCGTCGGCGTTGCAGACCACGTATTTGCGCGCCCCGGCGGCCTTGCGCACGGTCTCCCACTTGATCCCGGCGGGGAAGCCAGCACCGCCGCGTCCGCGCAGGCCGGAGCGGGTTACCTCGGCAACCAGCGCCTCCGCAGAGAGCGACCGGGCCCGATCGAGCCCGGCCCAGCCGCCGCTTGCTGCATAGTCGTACAGGCTGAGCGGCCGGGTCTTGCCCGCGCGGGCAAAGGTCAGGCGCTGCTGGCCCGCGATAAAGGGGTGATGGGCGATCTTGCCGATGCCCTTGTCGCTCGAACCTGCGAGGATTGCGGCGATATCGTCGGCACTGGTTGGGCCGAAGCCCACGCCATCGATCTCAACCAGCGGCTCGAGCCAATGCATGCCCCAGCTCGAAACCCGCTCGACCGCACTCCCGGCGGCAGCGAAGGCATCGGCAACCGCATCGGCACCGCAGGCCTGAGCGAGGGCATCGTCGGAGATCCGCACCACAGTCATGCCGATTGTACCAGCGCAAGCAGAGCCGCCTGATCGAGCCGGGCATGAACCTGATCGCCGAGCCGCGCTGCCGGACCGGCGCTGCACAGGCCCAGGCAATAGACCGTCTTGAGCTTGACCCGGCTGCCGGCCGCGGCCTCGGCGGCGCCGACCAGCGCTTCCACGCCGCGCGCCTGGCAGGCCTCGGCCCGGCACAGTTCGATGCAGGGGCGGCGATCCGGCTCTGCAGTGAAATCGTGGTAGAAGCTGACCACGCCGTGGACCTCGGCCCGGCTGAGGTTCAGCGCATGGGCCAAGTGGGCCTCGGCTGCGGCATCGACACAGCCGAAGGCATGCTGGACGTCGTGCAGGATTGGCAGCAGCGGCCCTTCGCGTCCGGCATGGGCGGCGATGATTTCGTCGAGGCGCGCGGCATCGCTCACGCCTTCAGCCGCTCCGCATGCCAGGCCACGTGCTCGGCCATGAAGCTGCTGATGAAGTAGTACGAATGATCGTAGCCCGGCTGCATCCGCACCGTCGCCGGAATCCCGGCCTTGCGGCAGGCCATGACCAGCAGCCCGGTCTTCAGTTGCTCATGCAGAAAATTGTCCGCCTCGCCCTGGTCGACCAGCAGATCGGGCAGCCGCGCGCCGTCCTCGATTAGCGCGCAGGCATCGTATTCGCGCCAGGCATTTTCGTCCGCGCCAAGGTAGCCGGTCAGCGCCTTTTCGCCCCACTGGCAATGCATCGGGCTGACGATCGGCGCGAAGGCGCTGACCGAGCGGAAGCGGCCGGGATTGCGCAGGGCAATGGTCAGCGCGCCGTGCCCGCCCATCGAATGCCCGGTGATCCCTTGACGCGCCATGTCGGCCGGAAACTCCGCCGCGATCAGCGCGGGCAGCTCGGTCTCGATATAGTCGCGCATGTGGAAATGCGTCGCCCACGGCGCCTGGGTTGCGTTGACATAGAAGCCCGCGCCCTTGCCGAAGTCGTAGCCTTCGTCATCGGGTACATCGTCGCCGCGCGGCGAGGTGTCTGGCGCGACAAAGATGATCCCGGCACGCGCGCAGGCGGCGCGAAATTCGCCCTTCTCGGTGACATTGGCGTGGGTGCAGGTCAGCCCCGACAGATACCACAGCACCGGCAGCTTCGCCCCCGGCGCATGGTCCGGCACGAAGACCGAAAAGGTCATCGCGGTGCCGGTGGCAGTGCTCTGGTGGGTATAGACGCCCTGTGTCCCGCCATGACTGCGATTGGCGCTGACCTGCTCCATGCTCAGAATACCACGACCGAGCGGATGCTTGTCCCGGCGTGCATCAGCTCGAAGGCCTTGTTGATGTCTTCCAGGCCCATGACGTGGGTGATCATCGGGTCGATCTCGATCTTGCCGGTCATGTACATGTCGACGATCTTGGGCACGTCGGTGCGGCCCTTGGCCCCGCCAAACGCGGTGCCGCGCCAGTTGCGGCCGGTGACCAGCTGGAACGGACGGGTGCTGATTTCCTTGCCGGCTTCGGCCACGCCGATGATGATCGAGGTGCCCCAGCCGCGGTGGCAGGCCTCCAGCGCGGTGCGCATGACCTCGGTGTTGCCGGTCGCATCGAAGGTATAGTCGGCCCCGCCGTCGGTCAGCGCGACGATCGCGGCCACGGTCTCTTCGCGGCTCATGCCCTTTGAATTGAGGAAGTCGGTCATGCCGAACTTGCGGCCCCATTCCTCGCGTGCCGGGTTGATGTCGACCCCGACGATCTTGCCCGCGCCGGCCAGCCGCGCGCCCTGGATCACGTTGAGCCCGATCCCGCCGAGCCCGAACACCACGACATTGTCGCCGACCTGGACCTTGGCGGTGTTGACCACCGCGCCGACCCCGGTGGTCACCCCGCAGCCGATGTAGCAGCTCGACTGGAACGGGGCGTCCTCGCGGATTTTGGCTACGGCGATTTCGGGCAGCACGGTGAAGTTGGAAAAGGTGCTGCAGCCCATGTAGTGGAAAATGGTCTCACCCTTGTAGCTGAACCGGCTGGTCCCGTCGGGCATCAGCCCCTTGCCCTGGGTGGCGCGGATCGCGGTGCACAGGTTGGTTTTGCCGCTGAGGCACGACTTACACTGGCGGCATTCGGGGGTGTAGAGCGGGATGACATGGTCGCCCGGCTTGACGCTGGTCACCCCGGCGCCGACTTCGCGGACGATCCCGGCGCCCTCGTGGCCCAGTACGCTGGGGAAGATCCCCTCGCTGTCGAAGCCGTCGAGGGTATAGGCATCGGTGTGGCAGATCCCGGTCGCCATGATCTCGACCAGGACTTCGCCCGCCTTGGGCCCTTCAAGGTCAAGCTCGACGATCTCGAGCGGCTGCTTGGCGGCAAAGGCAACTGCGGCGCGGGTCTTCATTTCTGGGCTCTCCTGGTCTTCAGCATTCGACGACATTGACGGCCAGGCCGCCAAGCGATGTTTCCTTGTACTTGGCTCGCATATCCATCCCGGTCTGGCGCATTGTTTCGATCACCTTGTCAAGGCTGACCATGTGCGAACCATCGCCCATCATGGCGAGGCGCGAGGCATCGATCGCCTTGACCGCGCCCATTGCATTACGCTCGATGCAGGGAATTTGCACCAGTCCGCCAACCGGATCGCAGGTCAGCCCAAGGTTGTGCTCCATCCCGATCTCGGCGGCGTTTTCGACCTGGGCATTGCTGCCGCCAAGCGCAGCAGTCAGCCCGGCCGCGGCCATCGAGCAGGCAACCCCGACTTCCCCCTGGCAGCCGACCTCGGCCCCGGAAATTGACGCGTTCTTCTTGTACAGCGCGCCGATTGCCGCGGCGGTCAGCAGGAATATGCGGCGGGTTTCGGCGGTGCCCTGATAGCAGCGATCGTGGAAGCGCATGACCGCCGGAATGATCCCGGCGGCGCCGTTGGTCGGCGCAGTGACGACGCGGCCGCCGGCGGCATTCTCTTCGTTGACCGCCATGGCCCACAGATTGATCCAGTCGAGCACGGCCAGCGGATCGCTGAGATTGGCTCCTTGCCGGGCGCTGAGCTCCTCGGTCAGGCACGGTGCGCGGCGTTTGACCTTGAGCCCGCCGGGAAGCACGCCGGTCTGGCGGCAGCCGCGGTCGATCGATTCCGACATTGCCTGAGCGATAGCATCGAGCGCAGCCTCGACCTGCTCGGCCGGCTGACGGACGCATTCATTGGCAAAGACCAGATCGGCAAAGCGCAGGCCTGTGCTTTCGCCCAGCTCCAGCAGTTCGGTGCCCGAGGCAAAGTCATAGGGCAGGCTGGCGTGATCGCTGGCGGTGCGGCTGTTGCTGCCGGCCTCATCCTCATCGACGACAAAGCCCCCGCCGACCGAATAGTACATCCGCCGGCCCAGTTCCTTGCCGGCATCATCGAGCGCTGAAAATGCCAGTGCGTTGGTGTGGAAGGGCTGGCGGGTCCGCTGATGGAAGACCATGTCGACGGCTGGATCGAAAGCGATCGACCGGCCATCGGACATCCGGACCGACTTCTGCGCGGTGACATCGGCAACGATCTGCGGAACCTGATCGACATCGATCGTGGCAGGGGCCGCGCCGCACAGGCCCAGGATGATCGCGTGATCGGTGGCGTGGCCCTTGCCGGTCAGCGCCAGCGAGCCATACAGGTCGACGTGCAGGCTCGCGGTCTTGCCGAGCAGGCCCTGCCCATCCAGCCACGCGACAAAGCGGCCCGCGGCAACCATCGGCCCGGTGGTGTGCGAGCTGGACGGTCCGATCCCGACCTTGAACAATTCGAAGGTGCTGATGCTCACAACGGTGCCGGGACAGTAACGACCAGCGGCGTGTGGCCGGTGGCTTGAAGGAATCGCAGCAAATCAGCGCCGGAAAGGCCCAGTGTGGCTGTATTGCGAAGGGGGTGCACGTTGACGCAGTCCGCGTCGGCAAGCCTGCTGTCAATCACGACACGAACCAGGGCTGCTTCGTCGTTGAATGCCGCCAGCGGCGTGACCGATCCGGGCGTAACGCCAAGCAAACGTTCCATATCGTCCGCCTTGCCGAAACTGACTTTCCTGGACCCGATCGCGGCGGGCAAGGCCTTCAGATCGACCCGGGCATCGTGCGGCACGGTCACGATCCAGAACTGTCCAGTAGCGTCCTTGAGGAACAGGTTCTTGGTGTGCATCCCGGCAATGGCCGCGTGCAGGCTTTCGCTTTCTTCGACTGTGAAGACGGCGTCATGCTCGGTAACCGAATAGGCAATCCCCGCGCTGTTCAGTGCGGACAACAGGGACGCTTCGCGGGACAAGGCAGACATTTCGGTCAACGGCTTACTTGAAGACGATGGTGCGGCTGCCGTTGAGCATCACCCGGTGTTCCAGGTGCAGCTTGACCGCGCGCGCCAGGACCCGGCTTTCGGTATCCTGACCCTGCGCGATCAGATCCTCGACCGTATCGGCGTGATCGACGATCGAGACATCCTGCGTGATGATCGGTCCTTCATCGAGGTCGGGCGTGACATAGTGCGCCGTTGCGCCAACCATCTTGACCCCGCGCTCATAGGCCCGGTGATAGGGCTTGGCGCCCTTGAAGCCGGGCAGGAAACTGTGGTGGATATTGATGACGCGGCCATCCAGCTTGCGGCACAGCTGGTCCGACAGCACCTGCATGTAGCGGGCCAGAATGATCAGATCGACCTCTTGCTCTTCCACCAGCTGCATCAAGCGGGCTTCCTGTTCCAGCTTGGTCTCGGGGGTGATCGGCAGGTGGTAGAAGGGCACGCCCTCGTGTTCGGCGCGTCGCTGCCAGGTGGTATGGTTGGAAACGACGCTGGTCACTTCCATCGGCAGCCGGTTGGTCGAGGTCCGGTAGAGCAGGTCGTTCAGGCAATGGCCGCCCTGGCTGACCATGATCATGGCTTTGAGCTTGCGCCGCAGATCGTGAATGCGCCATTCAAGACGGAAAGCGGTGGCCACCGGGGTAAACGCTTCGGTGAAGCTTTCGATCGTCATGGCCTGCGGTCCGCAGATCGCCACGCGCATGAAGAACCTGCCGGTATAGGCATCGCCGAACTGCGAATTCTCGACGATGTTGCAGTCCTGGCTGGCGATCGAATTGGCAACGGCCGCAACGATGCCCTTGCGATCTTCGGTCGCAATCAGAAGTACGAAATCGGCAGTTTTTTGCATTGCGTCCCCACCCTTGAGCGCCGGCGGAACGGGCTAGCGTCTAGTCGCGCCCCGGTCCATTGAACCCAGCGCTACATTAGCGGCTCTGATAGCAACATGTAGAAGTTGTGATCGATGCACTAACAATTTTTACCGGACAGGAAAATTTGGTGAATTGCCACTTGGATCGCGCAGGGACAGCCTTCATCGCGTCTGAATGGGATTGCCAAAGATCCGACAGGCTCAGGGCACATATGGGGAGACAGAAATTGAAAGCCAGCTGGAAAATGTCGTCGGCCATTGTCGCGGTGGCAATGCTCGGAGCAGGCGGTACACCCGTTTTTGCCCAGGACGCGGCCCAAACTGCGGACGACGGGGGCATCGAGCAGATCGTCGTGACGGCAACGCGGCGCGATGAAGCCGCCAACTCCATTCCGCTCGCGATTCAGGCCGTAGGCGGCAAGCAGCTTGAGCAGCTCAACGTCACCAACTTCGAAAAGCTGGTAGAATATCTTCCCTCGGTGCGCACCGCGTCGCGCGGGCCGGGGATTTCCTCGATCTACATCCGCGGCCTGTCGACGGATACGGCGGGGTCGCAGATTCTGGGCGTGGCCGGCGTGCAGCCCAACGTCGCGCTTTACATCAACGACGCGCCGGCCTCCACGCCGGGCCGCAACCTTGACATTCACCCGACTGACATCAACCGCATCGAAGTGCTGGCCGGTCCGCAGGGTACCCTGTTCGGCGCCAACGCGATGGGCGGCGCGATCCGCTATATCACCAACAAGCCCGATCTGGCCGAATTCCACGCCGGGTTCAGCGGCAATGCTTCTACGACCAAGGGTGGCGCGCCCAGCTTCGGTGTCGATGCTTTCGTCAACCTGCCGATCGTCAAGGACAAGCTGGGCCTGCGCCTGGCGGTCTACAGCGATCACCAGGGCGGCTATATCGACAACGTCGCCGGGACCTATCGCATGCCTTGGGATGCGGGCGGCCCGGGCCGCCTGCCGACCGGCAACCCGCTGCTGGTCCAGCAAGCGATCCAGTCGTGCGTCGGCGTCGTGAACTGCGTTGCCACAGCGACCGGAACCACTGGTGGTTTCCGGGTTCCGCTGCGCCGGTCGATCACCAACAACAACTTCATCGAGGACAACTATAACGACGCCAACTACAACGGCGGCCGCGGAACGCTGACCTATCAGATCGACGAAGACTGGTCGATCGAGGCGATGACGCTGTATCAGGAACTCAAGACCAACGGCGTGTTCGACTATGCCCCGGGGGTCGGTGATCTCAAGGTTCAGCAATATGGTCCGAACACGCTGAAGGACACGATCAGCCTGACCACGCTGACCCTCAAGGGCCGTCTGGGCATTCTCGATCTGATCTACACCTCGTCCTATCAGGATCACCACGCGGTCCAGCAGGCCGACTATGCCAAGTACGCCAATATCGGCCTGTTCATGCCCTACTACAACTGCGATCGCGGTGTGTACTATGCAGGGTACGCCAATTCCGCGGCAAGCGGTCAGACGTGCTACTCGCCGGCCAACAGCTACAAGGTCAACGACCGCAACCGGCGCTGGACGCAGGAATTCCGCATCACGACGCCGTCGGACAAGCGGGTCCGCGCCACGCTTGGCGTGTTCTATGACGTCAACCGGCTCTATGACATTACGCAGTGGAACTATGTGCTGCCCGATGCCGGTTTCGTCTATAATCTGGCGCCGAACCCGGCGGTAAATCAGGAAATCAACGCCGGCGTCCTGCCGGGCGCGGGCTTCGTCAACACCATCCTGCGGCGTGACCGCCAGTTCTCGGTCTATGGCGAAGCTTCCTTCGACATAATTCCAGACAAGCTGATCCTCACCGGCGGTGCCCGCTATTACAACGAGAACGCCTCGATGTACGGCGGGTCGAGCACCAGCTTCGTTGGTGGCATTCGCCAGAACTGCAGCGCAGTCACGACCGATCCGGCCACCGGACTGACAACCTGCGTCTATACGCCGCTGGCCACCCCGCCGACCGTTCTTGGTGCAAGTTCAGTGCTGTCGACGCGGCTCGCGGGGATCAACCCAACGACCTACACGGGCGTGCTTTTCAAGGGCAACTTGACTTACAAGCTTGATCCGACTTCGCTGGTCTACCTGACCTATTCCGAAGGGTTCCGCCCCGGCGGCTTCAACCGCAAGGGCTGCAACAATCCGAACGGCTCGGGTGGTCTTTCAGCTGCCGCCTGCTCGGCCAATCGCGCTTATGCACCGGATAGCGTCAAGAACTATGAATTGGGCGCAAAGCTGGGGCTGTTCGACCGCAAGTTGCAGGTCAACCTGGCAGCCTACATCATCGATTGGCGCGACATCCAGATCGCGGCGTTCGATCAGAACATCTCGAACCAGACCTTCGTCAACAATCTGGCCAATGCCCGGATCCACGGGATCGAAGGCGACATCACCGCGCGGCCGAGCCATGGCCTGACGCTTAGCGCCGGGTTCTCGTACAACGACACCAAACTGACCGGCTGCTCTGGCTCCGAGGTCGCCCAGACACTCTGTGCACAGGGCGTCATTGCACCTGCGGGAACGCCGCTGGCGCTCAGCCCCAAGTTCCAGGGCAACGTCCGCGTGCGCTACGAATGGGAAATGGAAAATGGGCTGAAGCCGTTCGTTCAGGCCGGGTTCCACCATGTCGGCAGCACGATCACGTCCGATCTGGTCAACGTGAACATCCTCTATGCCTGTGCTTCGCCTTATTCGGGCTGCGGCGTGCCCTCGACGATCAACGGGGTAACCGTCAACCCTGGCGACGCGATCACGAACCTGCAGAACCAGTTCACCCAGCCGGCCTATAACACGGTCGAGGCGTCGTTCGGGTTCAGCATGGATAACTGGTCGCTGACGGTCTACGGCGAAAACCTGACCAACGAACGACCGCAGCTGTTCACCAGTGCAAACGATGGTGAAAAGCGCGTAACCACATCGCGTCCGCAGACCTTCGGGCTGCGGGTGTCCTACAAGATGTAACGAGGCGTTGCCCGGTCCCGTCCGGGATCGGGCAACGACCTTCGGGTCCGGGCGAGGGCGGCGCCACACAGCGCTGCCCTTGTTCGCGAACAGCGCACTTAGGGATTGGACAATTGGCGCAATCCGGCCAGATTGAACGCATGAAAACCGACCAGAGTCCGCAAGATATGTCGTCGGGCGCGTTCGATGAAGCCGAGCGGCTGGTTGCCGCGGCCCGCGGCGATCTTCAACGCGGCCAGATGGGGGATGCCGAAAACAAGTGCCAGGAAGCGCTGGACCATGTGCCAACACATCGTGAAGCGTTATATCTGCTGGCGGTGATCCAGCGCATTTCCCGCCGCCCGCTGGACAGCCTCGCAAACGTTACCCGGCTGATCGAAGCCGACCCCGGCAATGGCCGCGCCTATCAGGAACGCGGCCATAGTCTGCTGGCGCTGGGCCGGACGGAAGAAGCCCTGGGCGCATTCCAGGACGCCGTCGCCTATAACGCCGGCTTGCTGGCCAGCTGGCGTATCCTGGCTGACATGCATGAGCGCGCCGGCCGGACCGAGGCCGCCCGTTACGCGCGTGCGCAATGCGCTTACCTTGAAAGCCTGCCTGAGGAATTGCAGGCCGTCGTCCGCCTGGTTCAGGAAAACCGGCTTGGCATGGCCGAAAACCAGTGCCGAGCGTTCTTGCAGCGGCATGGCCACCATACCGAGGCGATGCGCCTGCTGGCCGAGATCGGGACCAAGTTCAATTCTTACGAGGAGGCGGAATTTCTGCTTGAAAGCTGCCTGGTGCTCGAACCGCAGAATACCAATGCCCACTTCGACTATGTCAACCTGCTGCAAAAGCGGCAGAAGTTCGGCGAAGCGCTGGACCAGGCACGGGCACTTAGGGACAAGGCGCCCGAAAATGGCCAGTTCGACCTGCTCTATGCCAACCAGAGCCTTGCCGTGGGTGAGTTCGACGAAGCACTGGCGATCTATCGGCGGCACATCGCCAAAATGCCCGACAACCCGACGCTTCACCTGTCGGTCGGCCATGCGCTGAAAACCATCGGCAATCAGGCCGAAGCGATCGCGGCCTATCGCGAAGCGTACCGGGTTCGCCCCGAATTCGGTGATGCCTACTGGAGCCTGGCGAACCTCAAGACTTATCGGTTCGAGCCTGATGAAATTCGCCAGATGCGCGCGTTTGAGAGCCGGCCGACAACAGGGCTGGTCGACCGCTATCACCTCTGCTTCGCACTTGGCAAAGCTCTCGAAGATCGCGGCGACTACGCAGATTCGTTCGCCTATTACGAGCGCGGCAATCGCCTGAAGCGCGATGAACTGGGCTACGACTGGCGCCGGATCACCGCCGAAGTCGCGCTGCAGAAGCAGCATTGCGGGGCAGAGCTGTTCGAACGCTTCACGGGGGCCGGGTGCCAGTCCGCTGACCCGATTTTCATCCTTGGCCTGCCGCGCGCCGGATCGACTTTGCTCGAACAGATCCTGTCGTCGCACAGCCAGGTCGAAGGCACGCTCGAACTGCCCAATATCCTGGCTTTGTCGCACCAGATTGATGGCCGACGCAGGATCGGCGACGAAGCCAATTATCCGGGCAATCTCGTCGATCTCAGTGCAGACCAGCTAACGGAATTCGGCGAGGCCTTCATTCGCGACACCCGCGTCCACCGCAAGCAGGGCAAGGCGTTCTTCATCGACAAGATGCCAAACAATTTCAGGCACATCGCGCTTATCCACCTGATCCTGCCCAACGCCAAGATCATCGATGCCCGGCGCGGGGCGATGGGGTGCTGTTTCTCAGGGTTCAAGCAGCTCTTCGCCGAAGGACAGGAATTCACTTACGGGCTTGAGGAAATCGGTCACTACTATCGCGATTACGTCGACCTGATGGACCATTGGGACAACGTATTGCCCGGCAAGGTGCTTCGCGTCCGCTATGAAGACGTCGTTGCCGATCTCGAAACCCAGGTTCGCCGCCTGCTCGATTTCTGCGGCCTGCCGTTCGAAGCGGCCTGCCTCGAATTCCATCACACCGAAAGAGCGGTGCGCACCGCCAGCTCGGAGCAGGTGCGGCAACCAATCTACAAGACCGGTGTCGATCAATGGGAGAATTTTTCGGATTACCTGGACCCGCTGCGCGGTGTCCTGGGGCCGGAACTGGTCGCAACCTGAAGGGGAGAAGGCATGGCATCAACAGCAGCGACGCACGAGGCGGATATGCCCTCAATGGGGCAGCGCTGGTACGTGCTGATCGTGATGATGCTGGTCTATACGATCAACATTGCCGACCGGTACGTCATGTCCACGGTGCTCGAACCCATCCGGGTCGAGCTCAAGCTGTCCGATGGCGGGGTTGCCTTCCTGACCGGTGTTTCGCTCGCTCTGTTCTATGTCACCATGGGCTTGCCGCTTTCGTGGATTGCCGACCGGCACAATCGGCGCAACCTGCTGTCGTTTTCGATTGCCGTCTGGTCGGTGATGACGACGCTATGCGGTCTGGCAACAGGCTATTGGCATTTGCTGCTGGCCCGGATCGGCGTCGGTATCGGTGAGGCCGGCGGTACGCCGCCATGCAACACCATTGTCGCCGACTATTTTCCGCCCGATCGCCGGGCGATGGCGATGACGATCTTTGCCTTGGGCGCACCGATCGGTGCCTGGCTTGGGGCGGATCTCGCCGGTTATGTCGCCAATGCCTATGGCTGGCGTCATGCCTTCTTTGTGCTGGGCATTCCAGGACTGCTGCTGGCAGTGCTGATCATGGTGACAGTCAAGGAGCCGCCGCGCGGTCGCTACGATGCGCCGATGGAAGGCAATGCTCCTGATTTCGCCGCCACGATGCGGTTCATGCTGTCACAGAAGGCGGCAATCCATACGATGATGGGCAGCGGCGTTTCGGCGCTGTGGGGCTGGGGGCTGATGTGGTTCACTCCTGCCTATATCGAGCGGACCTATGGCTTGCCGGTTGGCGGCGGCGGCGGGGTTCTCGCGCCGATTCACCTGATTGGCGGGATCGGTGCCTCGCTTCTCACGGCGTGGCTATTTGCCAGGCCCAGCTACACCGATCCCCGCAAGATTCTTCGGGTGCTGGCCGTGGTTACCGGACTGGCGACGGTGCCGTCGTTCCTGGCCTATTACACCCACTCGCTCGATACCGCGCGGGTGATGTGGTGGATCTTCATTCCGGCGATCTACTTCTACATCGGCCCGGCCTTTGCCCTGGGCCAGAACTTCGCCCCGCCGAAAATGCGGGCCATGTTCATTGCCATTTCATTGCTTGTCGCGAACGTCTTCAACCTGATTGTCGCGCCGCAGGCCGTGGGCTGGATGAGCGACTATTTCGCTGGCGGCGGAGAGCCAAGCGCAGCCTCGCTGCGGATGGCCCTGCTGGTGCTGGCTCCGACCGGCTTCTGGGCGGCATGGCATTACTGGCGGGCCGAAGCGCTGGCGGTCGAAGACCAGAAGCGGGCGGTGGGTTATGTCTGATCAGCCGCTCAGGTCCTACATTGGTGGTCGCTGGGTAAGCCCGGCGCGATCGACCCAGACCTTCGAGGCGATCAACCCGGCGACCGAAGCGCGCGCTGCGCTGGTCGCGCTGTGCGGCCCCGAAGATGTCGAGAACGCCGTGGCCGCCGCCCGCGCGGCATTCCCTGCCTATTCGGCGCTGTTGCTGGACGAGCGCATCGCGCTGGTGGAACGGCTGATCGCGGTGTTCGAGCGTCGCTATGACGAGATGGTGACGGCGATCTCCACCGAAATGGGCGCGCCCTACGATCTGTCGTGCAATTCGCAGGCGGAGTGCGGGCCGGGCCACCTCAAGGAGACGATCCGCGCGGCCAAGGCCATGGAATGGGAACGCGCGATCGGAACTGGCGGCAGACTGGTACATGAACCGATCGGTGTCTGCGTGCTGATCACGCCGTGGAACTGGCCGATCAATCAGCTTGCTGCAAAGGTCGGCCCGGCCTTGATCGCGGGCTGCACCATGGTGCTCAAACCCAGCGAAGTAGCACCGCTATCTGCACAGCTCTTCGCTGCATTCATCGACGAGGCTGGATTTCCGCCCGGTGTTTTCAACATGTTGCACGGCACCGGACCGATGATCGGTAATGCGCTGACCAGCGATCCGGACGTCGACATGGTTTCCTTCACCGGTTCGACCCGGGCCGGAATTCAGGTTGCGAAGTCGGCGGCAGATACCGTCAAGCGCGTCTCGCAGGAGCTTGGCGGAAAGTCGGCCAACATCGTGTTTGCCGACGCCGGACTGGAAGCGGCGATAACCCGCGGCGTGCTCCACTGTTTCAACAACACCGGGCAATCGTGCAACGCGCCAACCCGCCTGCTGGTGGAGGCGTCAGCCTATGATCAGGCGGTCGAAATTGCCGCGGAAGTGGCGGCAAAGGTCAAACTGGGCGATCCGCGCGACAAGGGGCCGCATCTCGGGCCAGTGGTCAGCAAGCCGCAATACGACAAGATCCAGCATCTGATTCAGGTCGGTATCGACGAAGGCGCGCGGCTGGTTTCCGGCGGTCCCGGACGCGCCGATGGCTTTGCGCGCGGCTACTACGTCAAGCCAACGATCTTTGCCGGCGTCACCAATCAGATGGCCATCGCGCGCGAGGAAATCTTTGGCCCGGTCCTCGTGATGATACCCTTCGCGGATGAGGCCGAGGCGATCGCTATTGCCAATGATACGCCCTACGGCTTGGCGGGCTATGTCCAGAGCGGTGACCTCAATCGCGCACGGCGCGTCGCCCGGCAGGTTCGGGCAGGAAGCGTGCACATCAACGGGGCGGGGCAGGATTATTGCTCGCCGTTCGGGGGCTACAAGCAGTCCGGAAACGGGCGTGAATGGGGCGAATTCGGATTGCACGACTTCCTTGAGGTCAAGGTGATCAACGGGTTTGATCCAACATGAAGCTGACGGGTATCAGGACCTTCGTCGTCGGCAATCCGCCGCCTCACTTCGGCGGGCGCTATTTCGTCTTTGTGAAACTGACGACCGCCTGCGGGATAAGCGGAATCGGCGAAGCCTATTGCGTCCCCTTCGATCCGCACTTGGTGGCGAAGATGATCGAGGACGTCTTTGCCCGCTACGCCGAGGGCCGCGATCCGCATGATATCGAGGCATTGTGGCGCCGCGTCTATTCCAGCGGCTTTACCCAGCACCCCGACCTGACATTGATGGGGGTTTTGAGCGCGCTGGAAATGGCGTGCTGGGACATCGTGGGCAAGGCCGCGGGCCAACCGGTCTACAAGCTGCTTGGCGGCCAGGTGCACGAGAAGCTGCGCGCCTATACCTATATTTATCCGCGGCCAGGCGACCAGAGTGACGTCTATCATGATCCCGATCTGGCGGCGGTGCGCGCGGCGGAATACCTTGCCCAGGGCTTCACCGCTCTGAAGTTCGATCCAGCCGGGCCCTATTCCGCGTTTGACGGGCGGCAGCTGTCGCTTGAGGCGCTGGACCTTAGCGCGCGGTTCGCCCGGCAGCTGCGCGACGCGGTGGGCACCAGGGCCGACCTGCTGTTCGGCACGCACGGCCAGATGACCGCGGCGGGGGCGATTCGCCTGGCACGACGGCTGGAGCCCTTTGATCCCTTATGGCTGGAAGAGCCGGTGCCACCCGATGCGCCGGAGGAGATGGCCAAAGTCGCGCGGGCAACCAGCATTCCGATTGCCACGGGAGAGCGACTGGCCACCAAGTACGATTTTGCACGGCTGCTGCAGGCCGGCAGTGCTGCAATTTTCCAGATGAATCTGGGCCGGGTCGGCGGCTTGCTAGAGGCAAAGAAGATCGCCGGAATGGCCGAAGTGCACCATGTGCAGATTGCACCGCATCTCTATTGCGGACCAATTGTCGGCGCGGCCAATGTCCAGCTCGCCACCTGCTCACCCAATTTCCTGATCCTGGAAAGCATCGAAAGCTGGGGCGGGTTCCACAGCGACATTTTGGTCAAGCCCATGCAGTTCGAGCAGGGGCACGTCATCCCGCCGACAGAACCTGGCCTGGGGGCTGAACTGAATGAGGCAGTGGCCCTGGCCAATCCCTACACCGGTTCGATGCTCCATCTGGAAATGACCCAGACCCCGGTACGGTGATGGAAACGTTCGACTACGTTATCGTTGGCGCCGGCACCGCGGGTTGCGTCCTGGCCAGTCGGCTGACCGAAGACGGCAGGACAACCGTGCTGCTGCTCGAAGCCGGCGGAAGCGACCGCTCGATCTGGATCCAGATGCCGATCGGTTACGGCCGGACTTTCTTCGACCGGCGGATCAACTGGATGTACGATACCGAACCGGTCGAGGCGCTGGGTGGGCGGCGCAGCTATTGGCCGCGGGGTAAGGTCATCGGCGGTTCTGGCTCGATCAATGCAATGGTCTATGTGCGCGGTCAGCCCCACGATTTCGATGATTGGCGCGCCGCCGGCAATCCGGGCTGGGGCTGGGACGACGTGCTGCCATACTTCAAGAAGTCGGAGGATTTCGATCGCTACAGTTCCCATCATGGCCGCGGCGGGCCCCAGCATGTAACCGACATCACTCCGCATGTTCATCCGGTCTGTCACTCCTTTATCGATGCGGCGGCCGCCTTGGGTTTTCCGCCGACCAGCGATTTCAACGGCCAGCATCCCGAAGGGGTCGGGATCTACCATATCAACACCCGCGGCGGCTGGCGGGCCTCCACAGCCAACGCCTTTCTCCATCCCGCGCGCAAGCGTTCCTGCCTGAAAATTCAGTCCAAGGCGCTGGCGACGCGGATAGTGCTGGATGGGCGACGCGCCACCGGTGTCGAATATCTGGTCAATGGCAGAACCGTCACGGCGCAGGCCCGGCGCGAAGTCATACTGAGTGGCGGCGCGATCAATTCGCCGCAACTGCTGATGCTGTCGGGCATCGGCGATCCGGCGCAGCTTGCCGCGCTAGGCATCGCGCCAGTGGTTGCCGCCAAGGCCGTCGGCCAGAACCTGCAGGACCACCTTGCGGTATCGTACTTTTACAAGACTCGCACCGCGACGCTTAACGACATCCTCTATCCGGCAATCGGCAAGGCCATGGCAGGGCTGCGCTACATGTTCGATCGCGCCGGCCCCTTGTCGATGAGCGTCAATCAGAGTGGCGGCTTCGTGCGCAGCGACGCCTCGCAAAAGACGGTCAATCTGCAGCTCTATTTCAGTCCGGTCAGTTATACCAAAACGCCACTGTCAGAGCGCAAGCTGCTCAATCCCGATCCGTTCTCGGCATTTCTGCTGTCGCACAACCCCTGCCGTCCGACCAGTCGCGGCTATATCACGCTGGCGTCAGCGGATCCGACGCAACATCCGGTCATCCAGCCGAACTATCTGGCGACCCAGCACGATATAGACGATGTCCTGGCTGGCAATCGCCTGTTGCGACGGCTTGCCGCAACGAGGCCGCTGGCTGACATTATTACCGAAGAGATCGTCCCGGGCGTCCAGATTGACGGCGACGCCGCTCTGCTCGACGATTTCCGCAACCGCGCCGATACGGTCTACCATCCGACCAGCACCTGCATGATGGGCAGAGATATCGATACAGCGGTGGTCGACCATCGGCTGCGGGTGCATGGCGTACAGGGTTTGCGGGTCATCGATGCGTCGATTTTTCCCAACATTACGTCGGGTAACACGAATGCGCCGACCGTCATGGTGGCGGAAAAAGGCGCCGCGATGGCAATCGAGGATGCACGCGAGATCACCTGAATCTACACACGTCAAAATATTTTACCGATGGGTTTTCGGCTGATAGCCTGCGGCTCACAAAGCGTTCAGCCGAGTCAGCACCCATGAGCACCAAGATCGAACTTCGCCGCTTACCCCCGCTCAAGGCGCTGAAGGGGTTCGAAGCGGCGACGCGCCATCAAAGCATCCGCGATGCTGCAGCCGAACTGTGCCTTACCCACCCGGCAATCAGCCATCAGGTCCAGTTGATCGAAGAGGCGCTTGGCGTTGCGCTGTTCGCACAGGAAGGGCGGCATATCGTTTCAACCGAGGAAGGGCGTGTGCTCTATCCATACGTGCGCAGCGCGTTTGAATCGCTGTTGGAAGGTGTCGAAGCGGTCCACCGTCATGCCCTGGACAAGCCGCTGCGCGTGCAGACCTATGTCACCGCATCGATCCGCTGGCTCGCAAGGCGTGTGCCCCAGTTCCTTAACGCGCACCCCGAAATCAAGCTCACGCTCAGCACCTGCGCCGTTGAATGGGAGTTTGATGATGTCCATGCCGACGTCGGCCTGGTCTATTGCGATGTTGTCCCCGATCCGACAAAGTTTCACTGGATGCCGCTGTTCGATTACGCGCTGTTCCCGGTGTGCAGTCCGGGCTTTCTTGAAAGGATGGGCCCCGGGCCGCGACTTGAAGACCTGATGCAGCAGCCGCTGGTGGCAATCTATACCGAGGTACAGAACTGGGAGAGCTGGTTTACCTCCGCGGGCGCGAGGTTTGAGCCCAAGGTTCCCTACCTGATGGTCGATACGCTTGCGGTGGCTCTGGAAATGGCTCTCAACGGCGAGGGCGTTGCTTTGGTCAACGGGCCCTTTGTCGATCAGGATCTGGCCTCGGGGCGTCTGGTGCGGCCGTCCGACCATGTTGAGACGTGCCCCGGCGCGTGGGGCCTGATCTGCCGCAAGGATATGAAAGAGAATTTGCGCATCCGGACCTTTATGGACTGGATGGCCGATCACGTGGCTAATCCAAATTGAACCAGGCCGACTTGGACTGCATGTAGCCGGCAAGGCACTCCAGCGATTTGTCGCGCGTGTTTCCGGATTGCTTGTAGCCACCGAATGGCTGGGTCATGTCCCCATCGCCGAAGCAGTTGATCCAGACGACGCCCGCTTCAAGTGCCCTGACCATCCGGTGCGCGCGTTTGACATCGCTAGTCCAGACGCTGGCTGCAAGTCCATAGACAGAATCGTTGGCAAGGCGGATTGCGTCGTGCTCGCTCGCAAAGCGCTGAACGCAAGCAATCGGACCGAAGATCTCTTCGCGGCCGACAGCCATCGCAGGCGAGACATCCCGGAACAGGGTCGGGTTGACATAGGCGCCGGCGCTTCCTGCAAGGCCCGCGGTCCCGCCCATCGCCAGCGTTGCCCCGTCCGCCTTGCCCCTTTCGATCCAGTCCAGCACTGTCTGCCGATGCGCATGCGACACCAGCGGGCCCATGCTGGTGGCAGGATCAAGCGGATCGCCCGGAACATAGAACTGCGGGGTGCGGGCGATGAACCTGGCGATGAAATCTTCGTACAGGTCATCATGCACCAACAATCGCGAACCGGCGTTGCAGACCTGCCCGGCATTGTCGAAAATGCCCATGATTGCGCAGTCAACGGCCGCGTCCAGGTCTGCAAGATCGGGCATGAAGATCTGCGGGCTTTTGCCGCCCGTTTCCAGTGACACGCGCTTGAGGTTCGATTCCCCCGCCGCGATCAAAAGGCGCTTTCCGGTTGCAGTCGATCCGGTGAAGCTGATCTTGGCGACGTCAGGGTGCAACGCCAGGCGGTTACCGGCATCATGTCCAAGGCCATTGACCAGGTTGAAGACGCCGGGCGGGCCCCCGGCTTCGACAAAAAGCTGCGCCAGGCGAATGCAGGAAAGGCCCGCCCTTTCCGACGGCTTGAGCACGACACAGTTGCCCGCAGCAAGGGCGGGGGCGACTTTCCATGCCGCCATCAGCAGGGGATAGTTCCATGCCGATATCGCCCCAACCACGCCAAGCGGCTCGCGCGCGATCATGTGGCTGGCATTGTGCGGGCTGTTGGTGACCGATCCGCCGACCTTATCGATCGCCTCGCCGAAATAGCGGATTGTCACAATCGTCTCTGGCAGATCGATGCCCAATGCATCGCTGATCGGTTTGCCCATGCTGAGCGTCTCGAGCAGGGCCAGGTCGGCTGCGTTGCTCTCGATCAGATCGGCCCAGCGCCGGAAAACGTCCATCCGTGACCGCGGCGTCATGTACCGCCAGCGCCCATCGTCCCACGCCGCCTTTGCCGAGGCCACGGCGCGGTCCATGTCGGCAGTCGTGCCGCAGGCCAGTTCGGTCATGGTGCTGCCATTGGCAGGGTTGACCACGGCGAGCGGCTGGCCCGAACCAGCAATGCTGCGGCCCTCGATGAAAAGCCCCGTCTCGAATGCCAGGGCTGCGGCGCGCGCCGCCCAGATGGCGCGGTCGGACGATGGGGCCTTGTTCATGGACGTTTTCCTGACAGGCTAGCGCTTCGGCACGACCTCATAACCCGGCTCTTCTGGCTCGTCGTCCATCATCTGCGCGGGGAACCCCGTGCCGAGTACCTTGATCCCCAGCGGTTCTTCATAGCGGCGGATGATATTCGGCGAAAATTCGCGGCTGCCATAGCTGGCCTCGGCCTCCTTGAAGAGCCGGACGATGAGCGGGGAGATTTCAACCGGCACGCCAGCCTGCTGCGCGATCCTGTCGAACAGGCCGATATCCTTGCTGACCAGATCCATGGTGAAATTGATGTCGCGGCTGCCGTTGAGGATAACCTGACTTTCGGTTTCATGGACGAAGCTGTTGCCGGATGAAATGCGGATCGCTTCATAGGTCGTGTTCATGTCCAGCCCGATTGCCTTGCAGGTCGTCAGCGCCTCGGCCAGCGCGACAAGATGCACGGTGCACAGATAGTTGGTCATGACCTTGAGTTGAGAGGCCGTGCCCAGTTCGCCGGTATGCAGAATCCGCCGGCCCATGGTGGTCAGAACGGGCAACACGGTTTCGAATGCCGCGCGCGGACCGCCTGCGAAGATCGCGATGTTGCCGGTGTCGGCACGGTGGCAGCCGCCCGATACCGGGCATTCCATAAACATCGCGCCGCGCGCTTCGACCAGGGCGCCAAGCCGGATGATTTCCGAATAGTCGGTCGTGCTCATTTCGAGCCAGACCTGACCGGGCCGCATGACCTGGATTAAGCCGTCATCGCCTTCGGCAACGTCCGAGCTGGCCGCCGGGCTGGGCAGGCACGTGACGATCAGGTCGACCGCTTCGGCCAGTGCCCTGGGAGACGAGGCGGACTGGGCACCGCGTGCGACAAAGTCGCTGACCAGTCCGGCATCGAGATCCCGGACGGTAACGTCGTGGCCATTGCGAATAAGGCTTCCGGCAAGTTTGCCGCCGACATTGCCCAGGCCAATGAATCCAATTTTCATAATCGCTTTCTGCGCTGATGAGACCCCGCTATTCCGCCGGTTAGAGCCACGGGGGCGAAGCGCCACAAATGAATTTTTTGGGTTTAAGGCTAAATTTTTTGAACGCGGGGCCAACGGCACAGGCGGCGTCAGACCCGAAAATTTTTTGAACCAATGGCGCGGAATTGCCCATTTGTCGTGCCTATCGATCCCGCCCTAAAGTCATCCCAAAATGCCCCCGGGAGTGAGGCCGAATTACATGCAGACACAGGCGCGCGTAGTCATCATCGGTGGCGGGATCATGGGAGCAAGCCTGCTCTACCATCTGGCCGAGCTTGGCTGGACCGATTGCATGCTGATCGAAAAGGATGAGCTGACTTCGGGTTCCACCTGGCACGCCGCCGGGCAGTGTCCCAGCATCACCGGAAGTTTCAATCTTGCCAAGATCCATGCCTACAGCAACGAACTCTATCCGAGGCTAGAGGGGCTGACCGGACAGTATGTCAGCTGGCATAAGTCCGGCGGGATCCGCTTTGCCACCAATGAGCGCGAACTGGCCTGGTTCAAGTACATCCATGGCTTTTCGAAGATCATCGGATTCGACATGGAAATCATCCCGCCCGAAGAGATCCGGCGGATCAATCCGTTTGTCACCACCGAGGGCGTGATCGCCGGCGCGCGCACCACAAGCGACGGTCACGCCGATCCATCGGGCATATGCAATGCCCTGGCGATCGGCGCGAGGGACAAGGGCGCAACCATCGTTCGCCGCAACCGGGTAACCGGACTGTCGCAGCTGCCAGGCGGTGAGTGGGACGTCGCGACCGAACAAGGCACCGTCCGCGCAGAGATCGTCGTCAATGCGGCGGGGTGCTATGCCCGGCAGGTTGCCCAGATGGCCGGGATCGACATTCCCGTCACCAACATGGAACATCACTACATCGTCACGGACCCGATCCCCGCCTTCATGGAGCGGGACGAGGAAATTCCGGTGATGCGTTGCCCCTATGTCTCGGGCTATTTCCGGCAGGAGCAGAAGAGCGGGCTGATCGGCGTCTACGAGAACACCGGGCTAGCCGAGGCCTGGGCACCCAAGGGCATGCCCGAATGGGAATCGACCAGCGAGCTTTTCATCGATGATCTGGATCGCATCTCCAAATGGCTGGAGCGCGCGATCGAACGCATGCCGGTGTTCGGCGAAGTCGGCATCCGCCGGATCGTCAATGGCGCAATTCCCCATACCCCAGATGGTGGCCCGCTGCTTGGCCCCGCGGCAGGCTTGCGCAACTTCTGGCAGTGCTGCGGAACCTCGTTCGGGATTGCCCAGGGTGGCGGCTCGGGCAAGTACCTGGCCCAGTCGATCGTCTACGGTGACGCCGACATCAACATGGCCGAGTTCGACCCGCGCCGGTACGGACCGTTCGCCGATGAGGCCTACAGCCGGGCCAAGGTCTTCCTAGACTACCGGATGACATTCACTACCCGCCCGCCCGGCGAGGAAGAACCCGATGGCCGGCCGCAGAAGATCAGCCCGCTGTACGGGCGGTTGCTGGCAGCGGGCGCGAACTATGGCGAGACCTATGGCTGGGAACGGCCCAAGTGGTTCTCACTCGACGGTCGCACCGAGGAGCCGGGCTATCACCGCACCAATGTGTTCGATGTGGTCGCTGCCGAAGTGAAGGCGGTCGAGCGGCGGGTCGGGGTGCTCGACCTGTCGGGCTTCGCCAAATACGACGTCACCGGGCCCGACGCAGAGGCGTTCCTCAACCGGATTTGCGCCAACCGGATGCCCAGGAAGCTAGGCGGCATTGGCCTGGTCCACCCACTTTCGCGACTGGGCCGAATCTATGGCGAAATGACCGTGACGCGGATGGCCGACGATCACTTCTACTGCCTCTGCGCCGCGGCTGCAGAACAGCGCGACGCAGATCACCTGCATCAGAGCAAATTGCCGCACGAAGACGTCACGATTCGCAACGTCACCATGGATCGCGGCGTGCTGGTGATCAGCGGACCGCGCAGCCGCGATGTGCTGGCCAAGCTGACCGATGCAGACCTGTCCAACGAAGGCTTCCGCTGGCTGAGCGGGCAGGACATCGTCATCGCGGGCATACCTGTGCGGGCGCTGCGGGTGTCATATGTCGGTGAGCTGGGTTGGGAATTGCACCCGGCGATGGATGATCTGGCCGCGCTCTATGACGCCGTCTGGGCCGCAGGGCAGGAATTCGGGATCGCCAATTACGGACTTTACGCCGTCAACACCATGCGGATGGAAAAGGGCTACAAGGCCTGGGGCAGCGAGCTGACCAACGAGCAGACCATGATCGAGGCGGGAATGGACCGCTTCATCCAGTTCAAGAAGGACGATTTCGTCGGCAGACAGGCCACGCTCGATGCGCCGGACCGGTTCCGGATCGTCTATGGCGCGGTCGATGCCGCGGACGTCGATGTGCGCGGGGCTGAGCCATGCCTGGTTGGCGATGCTTGCATCGGCCTGACAACTTCGGGCGGCTATGGCCACCGTGTGGGCACGAGCCTGTTCTTCGCCTGCGTCCCGATCGAGCACGCCGCGCCGGGATCGACCTTCCAGATTCAGCTGCAAGGCGAGCTGCGCAATGCCGAGGTGCTGGAACATCCCGCCTACGACTCTGACAATGCCAAGATGAAGGCCTGAAGCGATGGCGGCAGATCTCCCACGCAAGGCCCGCGTTGTCATCATCGGCGGCGGTGTCATTGGCTGCTCGATCGCTTATCACCTGACCAGGATCGGCTGGGACGACGTAGTGCTGCTTGAGCGCAAGCAGTTGACCAGCGGCACCACCTGGCACGCCGCCGGACTGGTCGGGCAATTGCGCCCTTCGATCAACATGACCAAGCTCGCCAAATATACCGGCGAGCTTTATCGAGGGCTCGAGGCGGAAACCGGCCAGGCGACCGGCTACCGCCAGTGCGGTTCGATCTCGATGGCGACCAATGCCGAGCGGTTCGAGGAATTGAAGCGCAGCGCCTCGATGGCCAAGGTGTTCGACCTGCCGGTCCACGTCGTGACCCCGCAAGAGATCAAGGACCTCGCCGGGATCGTCAATGTCGACGACGTGGTTGGCGGGATCCATATTCCCAGCGACGGCTATGCCAACGCAGTCGACATCACGATGGCGCTGGCCAAGGGCGCGCGCAGCGGCGGGGCGCGGATCTTCGAGAACACCAAGGTCACCCGGATCCGCCACGACGGCACCCGCGCGACCGGGGTCGATACTGCCGACGGGCCGATCGATGCCGACTATGTCGTGATCTGCGGCGGAATGTGGACCCGCGATCTGGCCGCCAGCGTCGGGGTCACGGCGCCGCTCCATGCCTGCGAGCATTACTACGTGCTGTTTGAGGGCGTCGAAGGGATCGACCCAAGCCTGCCGGTGCTGCGCGACTACGACTATTGCGGCTACTACAAGTATGATGCCGGAAAACTTCTGGTCGGGGCGTTCGAGCCCAATGCCAGGCCATGGGGCATGGACGGCATTTCCGAAGACTTCTGCTTCGATGAGATTGCCGGCAGCTTCGAGCACTTTGAACCGTTGCTGATGGATGCGATGCGCCGTGTCCCGGCACTGGAGAATGCGGGCATCCTCAAGTTCTTCTGCGGCCCGGAGAGCTTCACCCCGGACGTTCGCTATCACCTGGGCGAAAGCGCCGAACTCAAGGGCTGCTTTGTTGCTGCCGGTCTCAATTCGATCGGCCTGCAGTCGGCTGGCGGCGTGGGCAAGGTCATGGCCGAATGGATTCGCGACGGCATCCCGCCCGCCGACCTATGGACTGTCGATATTCGCCGCAACATGCCGTTCCAGAACAACCGCAAGTACCTGCGCGAGCGTGTGACCGAGAGTCTTGGCCTGCTTTACGCCACGCATTATCCCTTCAAGCAGTACGAGACCGCGCGCGGGGTCCGCAAATCGGCGATCCATGATCGGCTGGCGGCTGCCGGGGCGTGTTTCGGCGAGGCCTTCGGTTGGGAGCGGGCCAACTGGTACGCAGAGCCGGGCACCAGCCCCCGATACGAATACAGCTACGGCCGTCAGAACTGGTTCGACGCCAGCGCCGGCGAATGCAAGGCGGTTCGTGAAGCGGTGGCACTGTTCGACCAGTCGAGCTTCGCCAAGTTCCGCCTGGAAGGGCGCGATGCCTGCGCGGTGCTGAACCGGGTCTGCGCCAACGATGTCGACGTCGCGCCGGGCAAACTGGTCTATACCCAGTGGCTCAACGACAAGGGCGGGATCGAAGCCGACCTGACGGTGACGCGGCTCAGCCGGGATGTCTTCTTGATTGTCGGCGGAGCCGAGACCGAGACCAAGGATTTCAACTGGCTCAAGCGGCATACGCCGGATGATGCCCGTGCCGTGCTGACCAATGTCAGCTCGGGGATGGGGGTGCTGTCGATCATGGGGCCCAATGCGCGCGCCTTGCTGCAATCGCTCAGCCCCAGCGATCTGTCAGACGCAGCGTTTTCCTTCGGGACCAGCCAGGAGATCGAGCTTGGTTATGCGATCGTCCGGGCCTCGCGGATCACCTACGTCGGAGAACTGGGCTGGGAAGTCTACATCCCGACCGAATTCATGGCCGGTGTCTACGACGAGATCGTATCCGGTGGCGCGGCGTTCGGCCTCAGGCACGCCGGCTATCACGCGCTCAACTCGTTGCGGATGGAAAAGGCCTATCGCCATTGGGGCCATGATATCACCGATGAAGATACCCCGCTGGAAGCCGGGTTGGGTTTCGCGGTCAAGCTGGACAAACCCGGCGGCTTCATCGGCCGCGAGGCCTTGCTGCGGCAGAAGCAGGACGGGCTCAAGCAACGCCTGGTCCAGTTCCTGCTCAAGTCGCCCGAGCCGATGCTCTATCATAACGAGCCGATCTGGCAGGGCGACCGGATCGCCGGATACATCCGCTCTGGCATGTATGCCCATAGCCTGGGCGCGGCCTGCGGGCTTGGCTACGTGACGGCCGCCGATGGCGGTGTGGTAGGACCGATCAGCCCGGATGACTACGAGATCGAAATAGCGGGCGTGCGCTATTCGGCTATCGCCTCGCTCAAACCCTTGTACGACCCCGCCAGCACCCGGATCAAAATGTGATGACCGAAACGTCAAACCAATTGATGCAGCGCCTCGCCGCCAACACGCGGGTGGGTTACAGCTTCGAGCAGGAATTCTACACCAGCGAAAGCGTGTTCAAGGCCGACTTCGAGCATGTAATTGGCCGGAAGTGGATTGTGGCGGGGCACGTCTCGCGCGTCCAGAACAAGGGTGACTATTTCCTGTTCCGTATCGGTAGCGAACAGATCATCGTCATCCGTGAGAACGAAGCGAGCGTCCGCGCGTTCTTCAATGTCTGCCGCCATCGGGGATCGACCATCTGCTCGGCCGAAAGCGGCAATGCGCCACGGCTGGTCTGCCCCTATCACGCCTGGACCTTCGGCCTCGATGGCCGGCTGCTTGCCGCGCGGCTGATGCCGGACGATTTCGACAAGGCCGCAAACGGCCTGTTCGCCTGCCATGTCCGCGTCTTCCACGGGCTGATCTTCATCAACCTGAGCGTGGATGAGCCCGACGATTTCGATGCGACCTTTGGTGATATGGGGCCGATCCTGGACTATCAGGGAATCGCCGATGCCCGGATCGCCCATGCCGGCAGCTATCCTACGGACGCCAACTGGAAGCTCGTCGTCGAGAACTTCTTCGAATGCTATCACTGCGTTCCATCGCATCCGGAATTCTGTTCGATGCACGCGGCCGAGTCGATCATTGCGGTTGGAGCAGGGCCGAGCTCGGGACCGGCAGAGGCAATTGCCAGCTTTACGCCGAAGCTCAAGGCGTGGGAGGAACGCGCCGCCAGACAAGGGCGCCCGATCGGCAATATCGACGAGACGCCGGACAGCAGCCATCTGCGCCTGTTGATGCAACGCATGAACAAAGAGGGCTGGGCTTCCGAAACGCAGGATGGAACTGCCCCCGCGCCGCTGATGGGCAAGCGCAAGGCAGCCGATGGCGGGCGGATGCATCTGAGCTTCAGTCCGTTTACCCAGATCGTCGCCGACGATCATTTTGCCATCCTGTTCCAGTTCACGCCGCGATCGGCATTGCGATCGGATGTTGAGATGATCTGGCTTGTCGATGGCCGTGCCGGTGCAGACCAGGTGGATATTCCCAAGATGATCTGGGGCTATCACGCCACAACGATGCAGGACAAAGTCATTACGGAGGACAACCAGGCTGGCATCATGTCGAGCCGCTATCGCCCGGGCCGCTATTCCGATCAGGAGGGCAGCGTGATCAAGTTTCAGAAATGGTATCTGAACCAGTTCGGTCTGGCCCGCGCCGAATGACCGTTCCGGCGGTCATGCGCGCGGTCCTGCTTACCGGCAATGGCGGATTCGACCGGCTTGAGCTGCGCAACGATGTACCCGTGCCGATCCCGCAAGCGGGACAGGTCCTGATCAAGGTTGGGGCTGCCGGGGTCAACAATACCGATATCAACACCCGCATCGGCTGGTATTCCAAGGCGGTGGCCGAGGCGACCGAAGCCGGAGCAGCCGAGGGAATTGCCGGCGCTGAGGATGATGGCTGGTCGGGCGCGGCCTTCCGCTTTCCGCGCATCCAGGGCGCCGACGGCTGCGGGCGGATCGTCGCCGTAGGACCCGGGGTTGACCCGTCCCGGATTGGCGAACTGGTTCTGGTCGAGCCGGTGTTCCGGGGCGCAGATCCCTTCGACGTCGTCTATTTCGGCTCGGAAGTGGACGGTGCCTTCGCCGAATATTCGACTGCGCCCTCCGTCCACGCTCACGCCATTCGGAGCGATCTGAGCGATGCCGAGCTGGCCAGCTTCCCCTGTGCCTATTCGGCAGCAGAGAACATGCTGACGCGCATAGGCCTTGATGCAGGGGAACGGGTCCTGATCACGGGGGCATCGGGCGGTGTTGGTTCGGCGGCGGTGCAGCTGGCCAGACGGCGGGGGGCGCAGGTCATTGCCATGGCAGGCAGCGACAAGGCCGAAGCGATCCGGTCGCTGGGCGCAGCAGACGTGATTGCCAGGGATGCCGATCTTGCCAGTCTGTTTGAACACGATCCGTTCGACGCTGCGGTCGATATTGTCGGCGGGACAAAGTTTGCCGCCATTCTCAAAAGCCTGCGCAACGGGGGACGCTATGCCGCTGCCGGCGCCATTGCGGGGCCGCTGGTCGAACTCGACCTGAGGACCCTCTACCTAAAGGATCTGCGCCTGATCGGCTGCACGGTGCTGGAACCTGAAGTCTTCCCGAACCTTATCGGCTATATCGAACGCGGTGAAATCGTGCCGTTGTTGTCGCGAACCTATCCGCTTTCCGACATCGTCCGCGCGCAAGAGGATTTCCTCACCAAGCGGCACGTTGGCAAGATCGTGCTGACCCTTTAGTCGACTGTTGCCAGCAAGTCCCCGATCCGCCCGATCATCTCGTCGATGTGCGCCTTTTCAAGGATCAGGGGCGGGGATAGTGCGACGATATCGCCGGTGACGCGGATCAGCAGCCCGGTATCGAAGCACTTGTGGAACAGCTCCATCGCGCGTTTGCCCGCAGCGCCGGCGCGCGGTTCCAGCTCGATTCCCGCGACAATGCCCAGGTTGCGCAGGTCGATGACGTGGGGCTTGCCTTTCAGACTGTGGACGGCGTCCTGCCAATAGCCTGACAAGTCGGCCGCCCGTTCAAACAAGCCTTCGTCGCGGTAGAGATCGAGCGAGGCGATGCCGGCGGCGGCGGCCAGCGGATGGCCCGAATAGGTGTAGCCATGGAACAGCTCGATGCCATCGGGGCCGCCTTCGACGACCGCGTCATGGATCACGCGGCTGACCGCGACCGCGCCCATCGGCACGGCGGCGTTGGTCAGGCCCTTGGCCATGGTGATGATGTCCGGAGTAACCCCCAGCACCTCGGCAGCGGTCGCTCCGCCAAGCCGGCCGAAGGCGGTGATCACCTCGTCGAAAATCAGGACAATGCCGTGCCGGGTGCAGATTTCGCGCAGCCGTTCGAGATAGCCGAGCGGCGGGATCAGCACCCCGGTCGATCCGGCCATCGGCTCGACGATCACCGCGGCGATCGTCTCCGCGCCGTGCAGGGCGACGATCCGCTCAAGATCGTCGGCCAGATGCGCGCCGTGCTGCGGGCGGCCCTTGGTGAAGGCGTTGGCGGCCAGATCGTGCGTGTGCGGAAGGTGGTCGACCCCGGTCAGCAGGGTGCCGAACTGGCGGCGATTGTTGACGATCCCGCCGACCGAGATCCCGCCGAACCCGACTCCGTGATAGCCGCGTTCGCGCCCGATCAGCCGGGTCCGCGTGCCTTCGCCGCGCGCGCGCTGATAGGCCAAGGCGATCTTCAGCGCGGTATCGACCGATTCCGAACCCGAATTGGTGAAGAAGATCCGGTCGAGCGGTTCGGGCATCAATGCCGCAAGCCGCGTCGCCAGTTCGAAGGCCAGGGGATGGGCCAGCTGGAACGTCGGGCCGAAGTCCATCTCGCCCGCGGTCTTGCGGATCGCCTCGACGATCGGCGCCCGGCAGTGCCCGGCATTGACGCACCACAGCCCGGCCGTGCCATCCAGCACCTGCCGCCCGTCGCTGCTGGTGTAATGCATGTCCTTGGCTGACGAGAGCAGGCGCGGCGCCGCCTTGAACGCCCGGTTGGCCGTAAAGGGCATCCAGAATGCCGCGAGCGGATCGTTCTCCAATTTCATGCCCGGGCTCCCTTGGCTTGGCTTTGCGGTTGTAGCCTTCGTCGATCCGCTTGTCGCCAGCGATTGAAAAGATTGCCGCGATCGGAAAATTTCCGTTGGCGGATTGGCCCCGCGTTCAACCGGTCCCGGTGCGGCGGGCGAACCATAGCTTGGCAGCGTACCCCGCCATGAAACCGCACGTCACCGCGATACTGGCCCACAGTTCGACCCGGTGCCCTGGCGAAAGCCCCATCAGCGCGATCACGCCGGCCATGCCGGCCATCGCCGCCCAGGTGCCATAAGGATGAAACCACATCCGCAGCTTCAAGGCATCGGGCGCTTCGGCCTCGAACTGGCCGCGCAGGCGCAGCTGGGCCCAGGCGATCAGCAGGTAGATGAACAGCATGATTGCACCCGACGAATTGATCAGGAAATTGAACACCCGGTCAGGCGACAGGATCGATGCGGCGAGCGCGCCGTAACTGAACAGGCTGGCGATCAGGATCGCGCGGGCGGGGACCCGCGCCTTGCTGAGCCTGACACAGGCCTTCGGGGCATCGCCGTTCTGGGCCAGCCCGAACATCGCGCGGCTGGTGATATAGATCCCGGAATTGAGGCACGACAGCACCGCGACCAGCACAATCCCGTCCATCACCATGTCCGCCGCCGGATAGCCCATCACGCGCAGCGCATGGGCAAACGGCGATACCCCGACGACGATCTGGTTCCATGGCACCACCGAAACGATCATCAGGATCGACAGCACGAAGAATACAAGGATGCGGATCGACACCGAAATGGTCATGCGCGCAATGGTCTGCGCGCCTTCGTCGGATTCGGCAGCGGCCAGGGTGGCGATCTCGGCCCCGCACAGCGAGAAGATCGTGGTTGCGACCCCGGCGAAGATCGCGGTCACGCCGGCCGGAGCAAAGCCGCCATGCGCGGTAAGATTGGCGAAGGTCGAGCCGCCGGGCGACGTGATCCCGAATGCATAGGCCGCCGCGATCACGATGAAAGCGATCACGGCAATCACCTTGGTCGAGGCAAACCAGAACTCGAACTCGCCATAGGACCGCGCCGACAGCAGGTTCACCGCGGTCAGCAGGGCCATCAGGGTCACCCCGATCTGCCACACTTCGAACTGGGGGAACCAGCTGTTGATGATCTTGGCCCCGGCGATCGCCTCGACCGCGATCACCACCACCCAGAAGTACCAGTAGAGCCAGCCCACCAGATAACCCGCCCAGGCGCCGACACCTTCCCTGGCGAAGGCGGGAAATGTCTGAACGCCCGGCATGGCCATGGCCATTTCGGAGATCATCCGCATCACCAGCAGGACGAGAAACCCGGCAAGGGCATAGCTGACCACGGCGGCCGGTCCGATCGTGCTGATCGCGGTGGAGGAGCCGACGAACAGCCCCGCGCCGATGATCCCGCCAAAGGTAATCATCGAGACGTGCCGGGCCTTGAGCGCGCGGCTCAGCTGATCTGCGGCGCGGTCTTCGTCCATCGGTCCTGATAGTGTCGCCAAGTTTCCCCCCATTGCCGGCAATCGATGCCGGCCTGTGGATCATTCATGCCGACAAACCGGGGGCAGAGCCAAGGACAAAACGACACGCGGGGTCTGATCAAGCTCTAATCCTAGATATTAGAATGGCCGATAGTGAGCCCGGATCGGCTTTTGACAGTTGTCGCTGCGCCGGGTTGGCTGACATAGCGAGAGTTCTTCGGGAACAATCGGGCAGCCAAAATGAAATCGACGGCCAGAGCAGTGGTGATCGGCGGCGGCGTCGTCGGGGTCTCTACGCTGTACCACCTTGCCAAGCTGGGCTGGACGGATTCGATCCTGCTCGAGCGCAAGGAGCTGACATCGGGATCGACCTGGCATGCCGCCGGGCTGCTACCGCTGTTCAACCTCAGCTATTCGGTGGGCAAGCTGCACCAGTATTCGGTCGACCTGTACCCTAGCCTTGAAGCGGAGACCGAACTCAATGTCGGGTTCTCGCGCGTTAGCAATATCCGCCTGGCAACCACGCGCGACCGGCTGGACGAATATCATTACTATGCCGGGGTCGCCAAGACGATCGGGGTCGACGTCAACTTCCTGACCGCCGACCAGGTCAAGGAGATCTGGCCGCTGTGCAACACCGATGGGGTGATTGGCGCGATCCAGCACCCTGAAGATGGCTATATCCAGCCTGCCGACCTGACCCAGGCGCTGGCCAAGGGTGCCCGTCAGCGCGGCGCGACGATCCATCGCAACACCACGGTGACCGGGATCACCCAGCTGCACTCGGGCGAATGGCTGGTCTCGACCGATCAGGGTGACATCACCTGCGAACACGTAATCTCGTGTTCGGGCAACTTTGCGCGCCAGACCGGGGCGATGGTCGGTCTCGACATTCCCGTCATCCCGGTCGAGCATCAATACATCGTCACCGAACAGCATCCCGCGATCATGGAGCGCAAGCGCCAGGGCCTGCCCGAAATGGGCGTGCTGCGCGAATCCGATGCCAGCTATTACATGCGCGAGGAAGCCGGAGGGCTGCTGCTGGGGCCTTATGAAGTCGGCGCGCCGGCCTGCTATGTCGACGGTCCGGCCGCCAACAGCGAATACGAGCTGTTCCCCGACGCGCTGGAACGGCTCGAGCCCTACATCCTGGCGGCGATGGAGCGGGTTCCCGCCTTCGGTGAGGTCGGGATCAAGAAGGTCTATAACGGCGCGATCGCCTATACCCCGGATGGTTCGCCGATTGTCGGCCCGGCCTGGGGCTTGAAGAACTTCTGGCTCAACGAAGGCCACAGTTTCGGCGTGACCGCCGCGGGCGGGGCGGGCTGGCAGCTGGCCCACTGGGTGGTCGACGGCGAACCGACGATCGACATGATGGGGGTCGATCCGCGCCGCTTCGGCGACTATGCCGGGCGCGGCTACCTGATCGAGAAGAACGAAGAGGCCTATGCCAAGGTCTTCACGGTCCATTACCCCGACGAGGAGCGCGAAGCCGGACGGGCGCTGCGCCGCACCCCGTGCTATGACCGGATGAAGGCGCTGGGCGCGGTTTTCGGCTCGGTGTTCGGGTGGGAACGGCCGAACTGGTTCGCCCCGACCGGCTATGCGCTGAGCGACGCCGAACTCGACCGGCCCGAGGTGCTGCTCAACCACAATCATCCGGCAACCGGCGACGCCGAGCCGATCCGCGAGAAATGGTCATTCCGCCGTTCCAACTATTTCGAGCACGTCGGCAACGAATGCCGCCATGTCCACGAAAAGGTCGGCATCCAGGACATGAGCGCTTTCGCCAAGTGCGAGATCAGCGGTCCCGGTGCGGAGGCCTGGCTCGACGGCTTGCTGACCAATGCCGTGCCCAAGAAGGTCGGGCGGGTCTCGCTGTCCTATCTGCTGACCAGCAAGGGCGGGGTCCGCGCCGAATTCACCGTCTACAAGACTGCGCCGCAGCGGTACTACCTGGTGTCGGCCGGTGCCTATGAGCGGCACGATCACGATTACCTGCGCAAGGCCCTGCCGCGCGACGGCTCGGTGACGATGGAACGGCTGACCACGGCGATGGGCGTGCTCGTCCTCGCCGGACCGCGCAGCCGGGATGTGCTGGCCAAGCTGACCGATGCCGACCTGTCGAACGAAGCCTTCCCATGGCTGACCGGCCAGCGCATCAGCATCGGGCTGGCCCCGGTCGACGCGCTGCGGGTGAATTTCATCGGCGAACTGGGCTGGGAAATCCATCACCCGATCGAGATGCAGAACTACATCTTCGACCAGCTGATGGCGGCCGGCGCCGAATTCGATATCAAGCCATTCGGGATCCGGGCGATGACCTTGATGGCGCTGGAAAAGAGCTACAAGCTGATCCCGCGCGAACTGTCGGTCGAATATTCGGCGCACGAAAGCGGCCTCGATCGCTTCATCAGCCTCAAGAAGCCGGGCTTCTTCGGCAAGGATGCCTTGCTCGCCTGGCGCGACAAGGGACTGGCCAATCGGCTGGTCACCCTGGAAGTCCACGGCGTCACCGATGCCGATGCGCGCGGCTCCGAAGCGATCTATCGCGGCACCGAGCTGGTCGGCCGCGCCACCTCGGGCGGGTTTGGCTGGCGCTGCAACAAGAGCCTGGCGCTGGCGATGGTCAGCCCGGCCTGCGACGAAGTCGGCACCGAGCTTGAGATCGTGATCCTCGGCGCGCGCTACAAGGCCACGGTGATCGCCGATTCCCCGTTCGATCCGGACAACAATGCGCTGAGGAGCTGAGCCTATGTCGCGCCTTGAACCCATTGCCACCTGGCTGAACCAGAATCGCCCCGGCTATACCCTGCCGCGCGAACTCTACGTCAGCGAAGAGGCGTTCCAGTTCGACGTCCACGTCATGCTCAAGTCGGTGTGGCTCTATGCCTGCACCGTCGCCCACGTGAAGAACCCGGGCGACTATTTCGTCTTCGAACTGGCCAGCAATTCGGTGATCATCGTGCGCGGGCGCGACAACCAGGTGCGGGCCTTCTGGAATTCGTGCCGCCACCGCGGTGCCCGGATCTGCCAGGAACAACGCGGGCGCGCGCCGAGGCTGATGTGCCCCTATCACCAGTGGACCTACGGCCTTGATGGCGGACTGCTGGCCGCGCGGAGCATGGCGGAAGATTTCGACAAGAAGGACCACGGCCTGGTTCCCGTGGCGCTGGAAAACATCGGCGGGCTGATCTTCATCTGCATGGATGACAATCCGCCGCCGATCGACCGGGTCAAGGCCGACATTGTCGACCAGATCGCGGTCTACGACCTGGAAAAGTGCAAGGTGGCCGTTCAGGACAACCTGATCGAGGACGCCAACTGGAAGCTGGTGATGGAGAACAATCGCGAGTGCTATCACTGCGATGCCGGCCACCCCGAACTGATCAGCGTGCTAGGCACCTATGGCTTCGGCAAGGGCCTGCCCGAAGACGGCGAGGCCGACGTCGTCGATGACAGCGCGTTCGACGCAATGGTCGAGGCCAAGCGCGCGCAGTGGAAGGATCTGGGCATCTACCGCGACTTGATCGAGTTCCCCGACGGGTGGTGGCACCGCGTCGCGCGGCTGCCGCTGGCGAACGGGGCGGTGACCCAGTCGATCGACGGCAAGCTGGCATCGCAGAAGCTGATCGGTCCTTTTACCGAGCCGGAAACGTCGAGCCTCTCGGTCTGGACCCAGCCCAACAGCTGGCACCATTTCTGCTGCGATCACGTCGTGACCTTTTCGCTCACGCCCCTGTCGGCCGACAAGACCCTGCTGCGCACCAGCTGGCTGGTGCATGAGGATGCTGTCGAGGGCGTGGACTACGATCCCGATCACATCGCCGCGCTGTGGCGCACGACCAACAACCAGGACGGGCACTTCTCGCACCTCAACCATATCGGCATCGCGACCGACGGCTATCGCCAGGGTCCCTATGCGGTGGAAGAGAAGCTGGTCGAGGATTTCAAGGACTTCTACGTCGACCGGGCCAAGGCCGCCCTTCAGCAGGCGGCACAATGAGCTTGGGCAATCCGCTGCCGGCAGCCGGTTCGCAGAAGATCCGGGCAGCTGACTGGCTTGCCGGCGAGCGGCCGGGTGAGACTGTCCGCGCGCTGATCGACGATCCGGCGGGGTATCGCACCATGCTGATGCAGATTGCGCCAGGCCCGCTGGGCATGATGCACGCGCACGACACGATCGAGCAGATCTATGTCCTGGAGGGTGATTTCTTCGACGATGAGGCAAGCTATGGCCCCGGCGACTTTGTCGTACGCATGCCCGGCACCCAGCACCGCGCGGGGAGCCGCAACGGCTGCACCATGATGGTGATCTATGCCCCGCAGGTAGGGGCGGCAGCATGACCCGGTTCAGCGCCTTCAGCCTGTTCGCCAAGGCCCTGGGCGGGCATCAGACCTGGCCTGAGCAGTGGCCCGATGCGCAGCCCAAGCCGGCTTACGAGGCGATCATCGTCGGTGCCGGCGGGCACGGGCTGGGCGCAGCCTATTACCTCGCCAAGAAATATGGGATCACCAATGTCGCGGTGATCGAGAAGGGCTGGCTGGGCGGCGGCAATACCGGCCGCAACACCACGATCATCCGCTCGAACTATCTCTATGACGAAAGCGCCCATCTCTACGATCACGCAGTCAAGCTGTGGGACGGGCTGAGCCAGGAGCTCAACTACAACACGATGTATTCAAAGCGCGGCGTGATGATGCTGGCGCACAATGTCCACGATGTGCAGAGCTTCAAGCGGCACATCCACGCCAACCGCCTGAACGGCGTCGACAACGAATGGCTGACCACGGAGCAGGCCAAGGACTATTGCCCGCCGCTCAATGTCTCGCCCGGTGCGCGCTATCCGGTGCTTGGCGCCGCGCTGCAGCGCCGCGGCGGCACCGCCCGGCACGATACGGTGGCCTGGGGCTATGCCCGCGCGGCGGCAGCGCTGGGCGTCGATATCATTCAGAACTGCGCGGTCACCGGCATTCGCCGCGGCGCGGACGGGGCGGTCGAGGGGGTCGAGACCGAACGCGGCTTCATCGCGTCGAAGCGGATCGGGGTATCTGCTGCCGGCAATTCCTCGGTCATCATGCAGATGGCCGGGCTCGACTTCCCGCTGGAAAGCTATCCGCTCCAGGCGCTGGTTTCCGAACCGGTGAAGCCGATCTTTCCCTGCGTCGTGATGTCGAACACGGTCCACGCCTACATGAGCCAGTCCGACAAGGGCGAGCTGGTCATTGGCGCCGGGACCGACCAGTACGTCAGCTATTCGCAGCGCGGTGCGCTGCACATCGTCGAGCATACCCTGGCGGCGATCTGCGAGATTTTCCCGATCTTTCGCCGGATGCGGATGCTGCGGACCTGGGGCGGGGTGGTCGATGTCACGCCCGATCGCTCGCCGATCCTGGGCAAGACTCCGGTCAAGGGCCTCTACGTCAATTGCGGCTGGGGCACCGGGGGCTTCAAGGCGACCCCGGGGGCGGGCGATCTGCTCGCCTACACCATGGCCAGGGACGAACCGCACCCGATCAACGCACCCTACAACCTCGACCGGTTCCGGAGCGGCCGCCTGATCGACGAGGCCGCGGCCGCCGCGGTGGCGCACTGACATGCTGCTGATCCACTGCCCCTACTGCGACGAGCAGCGCGCCGAAATCGAGTTCGCCTATGCCGGCGAGGCCCATATCACCCGCCCGGCCGACCCTGCGGCGCTGAGCGATGAGGATTGGCAGTACTATCTGTTCATCCGTTCCAACCCGCGCGGTCGGCATCACGAACGCTGGCGCCACATCCACGGCTGCGGACGCTTCTTCAACGCGGTGCGCGACACGGTGACGGACAAGTTCGAAGTGACCTACAAGGCCGGGGAGCCGCGGCGATGAGCGGGTATCGGCTTGCCCAGGGCGGGCGCAGCGATCGCGGCCGCCAGGTCAGCTTCAGCTTCGATGGCGTGACCTATCAGGGCTTTGCCGGGGATACGCTGGCGTCGGCACTGCTGGCAAACGGGGTCAGGCTGTTCGGCCGCTCGTTCAAGTATCACCGCCCGCGCGGGCTGCTTGGGGCGGGCAGCGAGGAGCCCAACGCGCTGCTTTCGGTCAGCCGCGGACCGGGTCGCCATACGCCCAACCTCCGCGCCACCGCGGTGGAGATCTACGATGGCCTGGTCGCAACCAGCCAGAACCGCTGGCCTTCGCTCAAGAACGATCTTGGCGCGATCAACGACCGGCTGGGCATGTTCCTGCCCGCGGGCTTCTACAACAAGACCTTCATGTGGCCGCGCTCGGGCTGGGACAAGCTGTACGAGCCGGTCATCCGCCGCATGGCCGGGCTGGGCGAAGCACCGCGCGAGATCGACCCCGACCACTACGCCGCGACCTATGCCCACTGCGACCTGCTGATCGTCGGCGCCGGCCCCGCCGGGATCGACGCAGCGCTGGAAGCAAGCGGGACGGCCAGGCGGGTGATCCTGATCGACGAACAGGACGAGCCCGGCGGCGGGGCGCTGAGCGATCCGGCGCTGTGGCCGTGGCTGAAGGAAAGCCTGAAAGACCTGGCCGCCGCACCGAATATCACGCTGCTCACCCGCACGACCGCGTTCGGGTACTATCACGACAACTTCATCGGCGCGGTCGAGCGGCTGACCGATCATCTTGCCGATACCGCCAGCGGCGCCCGCGAGAAGCTTTGGCGGATCCGCGCCGGTGAAGTGATCCTGGCCCAGGGCGCGATCGAGCGCCCGCTGGTTTTTGCCGGAAACGACGTGCCCGGGGTGATGCTCGCCTCCGCCGCGCGGACGTACCTGCTGCGCCACGGGGTGGCGGTCGGACGGTCGATTGCGCTGATGGCATCGCACGACAGCGGTTGGCACGATGCCTTCGCCCATGCCCGGGCGGGGGTGAAGGTCGCCGCGATTGTCGATGTCCGCGATACGGTTGCTGCGGCGCTGACCGCAGAGGCGGAGGAACTCGGCATCCCGGTCATGCTGGGCCACAGCGTCTGCGACGTGCATGGCCGCCACGGGGTGAACGCGATCAGCGTCGCCCGCAACGACGGCAGCGGCGTGTCGCGGATTGCCTGCGATGCCCTGCTGATGGCGGGCGGCTGGACCCCCAGCGTGCACTTGTGGTCGCACAGCAAGGGCAGCCTGGCCTGGGATGCTGCGCTGGGTGCCTATGTGCCCGACAAGCCGAATGAAAGGGTCCGCTGCGTCGGCGCCTGTTCGGGCAAATGGAACTTCGGCAGCGGGGTGGTGATCGACGTCTTGCCGACCCCGCGCGATCAGAGCCGCATCAAGGCCTTTGTCGATTTCCAGAACGATGTGACGGCCAAGGACATCAAGCTGGCGGTGCGCGAAGGCTTCAAATCGATCGAGCACATCAAGCGCTATACCACCAACGGCATGGCGACCGACCAGGGCAAGACCTCGAACCTCAATGGCCTGCAGATCGCTTCGGGGGCGCTGGCCAAGCCGGTTACCGAAATCGGGCTGACCTCGTTCCGCCCGCCCTATACCCCGCAGACCTTCGGGGCGCTGGCGGGTCACGCCAAGGATGCCCTGTTCCAGGCCACCCGCCAGACCCCGATCGACAGCTGGGCCGAAGCGAACGGCGCGGTCTTCGAACTGGTCGCGCAGTGGCGGCGCGCGCGCTATTTTCCGCGCGGCGGGGAAGACATGCACGCCGCGGTCAACCGCGAATGCCGTGCGGTCCGATCAGCCGTCGGGATCTTCGATGCCTCGACGCTGGGCAAGATCGAAGTGGTCGGGCCCGATGCCGCCGAATTCCTCAACCGCATGTACACCAACCCGTGGAAGGCGCTGGAGCCAGGGCGGTGCCGCTATGGCCTGCTGCTGAAGGAAGACGGCTTCATCACCGACGACGGCGTCTCGGCGCGGCTCGCCCCGGACCGGTTCCACCTGACCACCACCACCGGCGGTGCCGCCCGGGTGCTCAACATGATGGAGGACTACCTCCAGACCGAATGGCCCGATCTTGACGTCTGGCTGACCAGCACAACCGAGCAATGGGCGGTGATCGCGCTGCAGGGACCGTTGGCGCGCACGCTGCTTGAACCGCTGGTCGAGGGCATCGACCTTTCGGCCGAGGCGTTTCCCCACATGGCGATCCGCGAAGGGACAATCTGCGGCGTCCCGACGCGCTTGTTTCGCGTCAGCTTCACCGGTGAACTTGGCTTTGAGATCAACGTCCCGGCCGCCTATGGCCGCGCCGTGTGGGAGCGCCTGATGGCGGACGGCGCTTCCCATGGGATCACGCCTTACGGCACCGAGGCGATGCACGTGCTGCGTGCCGAAAAGGGCTTCATCATCGTCGGTCAGGACACCGACGGCACCGTGACCCCCTATGACGCCGGGCTCGACTGGGCGGTCGGCAAGAAGAAGCCCGACTTCGTCGGCCGACGCAGCCTGGCCCGCCCCGACATCGTCGCGCCGGGGCGCAAGCAGCTGGTCGGGCTGCTCACCGAAGATCCCACCGTGATCCTTGAGGAAGGCGCGCAAATCGTCGCCGATCCGAACCAAGCCATTCCGATGACGATGATCGGGCATGTCACCTCGTCGTACTGGAGCGAGGCGCTGGGCCGGTCGATCGCCCTGGCGCTGGTTGCGGGCGGACAGGGCCGGATGGGCGAAACGCTGCACGTTCCCATGCCGGGCCAGACCCACCGCGCTGTCGTCAGCGGCATGGTCTTCTACGATCCTGAGGGGGCACGGCTGAATGTCTGAACGCCTTGCGCGCCTTGAGCCGGTTGCCAGCGCGCCGCTGGACCTGCGCGGTGTGACCGTCACGCTGGCACAGCCGATGCGCCGCTATTCGCTGCGCGCACGCGACCGCGCGCTGCTTGAAGCGGCCCTGTCGCTACCCTTGCCGGCGCAGATTGGCGAGACCAGGGGGCCGGCGGCCTGCCTCGGTCCCGACGAATGGCTGCTGCGCCTGCCCGATCACCAGCCGCTGGCCATTCCGGACGGCCAGAGGCTGGGCATTACCGAAATCAGCGAACGCGCGGTTTGCCTGGTGGTCGAAGGGCCGCGCGCTGCCGCGGTGCTGATGGCCGGATGCCCGCTCGATCTTGACCGCTTCGCCAACGGACGCGCCACGCGCACGGTGTTCGAAACGGTGGAGATCGTCCTGCTGCGCACTGGCGAAAGCCGCTTCGAAGTCGAAGTATGGCGCAGTTTCGCACCGTGGCTGAAGTCGGCATTGGAAGCCGCAGCGGAGTAGCTGCACCAAGGGGGAATTTTACGCATGTCGGATTGGACCAGGGACATTGATCCTGCTGGCTATGGTCAATCCAACCGGCGTTGGGGCGGGATGATCGTCAATCCGGCGGTGTTTTTCCCGACGGCGATCATCTCGCTTGCGGTCATCCTGTTCAGCGTGATCGCGCCCCAGGCTTCAGCCGATCTGTTCGGTGCGATGCGCGGCGGAGTGGTTGCGCACTTCGACTGGTTCCTGATGTCGGCGGGCAACCTGTTGCTGCTGTTCTGCGTGGCAGTCGCGGTGTCACCGCTCGGCCGGATCCGGCTGGGAGGAAAAGGGGCGACGCCGGACTATTCGCGGCTGTCATGGTTTTCGATGCTGTTTGGCGCCGGCATGGGTATCGGACTGGTGTTCTATGGCGTGGGCGAGCCCGTGACCCATTTTGCTTCGTCTTTGTCGGGCGCGGCAGGTGCACCGCTGGGCGGCGCGCCGGGCAATCCAGAGGCTGCGCGCAGCCTGGCATTGGCGGCGACAATCTTTGACTGGTCGCTTCATCCATGGGCCATTTTCGCCGTTACCGGGCTGGCATTTGCCCTGTTTGCCTATGATTTCAACATGCCGCTTTCGATGCGCTCGGCCTTCTATCCGATATTTGGCAAGGCGGTCTGGGGCCGGGCGGGCGACCTGATCGAAGTGCTGGCCGTGCTGGCAACGATCTTTGGCCTGGCGACGTCACTGGGGCTGGGTGCGCAGCAGGCGATGGCGGGAATCACCTTCCTGTACGGCGTCACCAGTTCACCGCTGACGATCCTGGCCCTGATCGGGATAATGGCCAGCATCACGTTCCTGTCGGTGCGGGGCGGGATTGATCGCGGCATCAGGATCCTGAGCGAGGCGAACATGTGGGTCGCCTTGGCGCTGCTGCTGTTCGTGCTGGCAACCGGGCCGATGTGGCACCTGCTGGCCGACTTCGCGAAAAACATCGGCAATTATCTGAAGCTCCTTCCCGCGCTGTCCAACCCGGTCGGTCGCAGCGACCGCGGGTTCTACGATGACTGGTCGGTCTATTACTGGGCCTGGTGGATCAGCTGGGCGCCGTTCGTCGGCATGTTCATGGCGCGAATTTCGCTGGGCCGCACAGTGCGTGAATTCATTGCCGGGGCCATGGTCGCACCAAGCCTGCTGGGGATCATCTGGCTGACGATTTTCGGCGATGCCAGCATCGAGCAGATCCTGGCCGGCAAGGCACCGGAATTGGCGAAGGCATCGCTGGATACCCAGTTGTTCGTTCTTCTGGAGACACTGCCCTATGCGCAGATCACCTCGTTCGTCTCGATCGCGCTGATCCTGATATTCTTCGTCACCGGGTGGGATTCGGGAACGCTGGTAATCGATACGATGACGGCCGGGGGGCGCACAGACACGCCCTTGCGCCAGAAGGCAATCTGGCTGTTTGCGGTCGGCGGGATCGGCGTGGTCCTGCTGCTGAGCGGCGGTCTCAATTCGCTGCAGGCCGGCGCGATCGCAACGGGGTTGCCGTTGGCGCTAGTCTTGTTGGTGATGTGTGCCGGCACGCTGCGCGGATTGCTGGCGATTCATCGCCAAGCGCGGACTAGCTGACCTTGAGCGACCATAGGTGAGTCAGCCAGACAACGACGATCCCTGCACCAAGCGCCACATAGGGCAAAATGCCTGCGCGCGGAACGACCACGGTCTTTTCGAACGGATCGGCGTCGGTGCCTTCGGACACCGGGAACTTGCCCGTGTCCTGCACATAGTGGCGGAAGGCGAAGACCGGTACGATCAGCAACACTGCCAACAATCCGTTGCGCAAGGTGCCTGCGCCCCAGACGTCGGCACCGGCCCCCATCCAGATCATGTTGATGAACCCGAAGGCCGCGCCGGTGGCGAGCAGCCAGGTCGGGCAGCGATAGGGCCGGTTCCAGTCCTTGCGGTCGATCCGGTGAATCCACCCGGCTTGCAGATTGAGGAAATTGAAGATGAAGTAGCAGACGTTGGAAATCATCAGCACGGCGAAATAGTCTGATGCCAGCAGCAGGATCAGGTTGAAGCCAAGATCGGTCCACATCGCCGCGGTCGGCGCGCCATGATGGTTGACCTTTGACAGGTACCTTGGCAGCCACCCGTCGACCGAGGCCTGGTACAGGGTGCGCGAAGATCCCATCATCGACGTCATCACGATCAGCAGCAATGCCAGGACCAGCATGACGATCAGCATGTTGCCGATGATCGCGCCGCCGCCGACGATCCGCGCCAGCGCCTGGGCGACGCCCGAACCATCGTAGATCGCCGGATCGAGCATCCCTTCCAGCCCCAGCGTGGCCTGGAAGGCCAGCGGAACCAGTGTGAAGATCCCAATGCACAGCATACCCGCAGCGATGATCGCCCGCGACGTGTCACGCGCCGGATCGCGGAATTCGCGCGTGTAACAGACCGCCGTCTCGAACCCGTAGGTCGACCATCCCGCGCCGAACATGGCCCCTGCCAACAGGGTCAGTCCGGCCGTGTTCCAGGTTCCGAAACCGGGATTGCCGGCCGCATCGCGCAGCATCGGCAGCAGCGGGAAAAGATGGTCGCGGGGAAGATCGCCGGTCAGCAGCGGAACCAGCCCGACCAGCAGCAGCGGCGCCATGCACAGTAGGCCCAGAACTTTCTGGAAGTTGGCCGCCTTGGCCGCACCATGGTGCTGCAGGGCGAAGGTCAGCAGCAGGAACGCCGCGCCGATGATCGATACCAGATTGATCCTAAGCGTCAGTCCGTTGCGCACGAAGCCGAGGTCGAACAGCTGGATCTGCCAGGTTCGGATGGCGGCATCGGGTGCGAACAGGCTGGCCATGACATAGCCGGCACCAAGGCTGGTCCCAAGCGCGAGAACGGGCGACCAGGCCAGCCAGTTGCACCAGACCGAGATCGGCGCAATGAACTTGCCATAGGGTAGCCAGCCGGCCGCGCCATAGACTGAAGCACCGCCCGACTTATTGGGATAGAGCCCGGCAATTTCGGCATAGACGAAGGACTGGATGAAACCCATGAAGATGGATGCGATCCAGATCACCCAGCTGGGCTGACCGATCACCGTGGCGATGCCGCCCATGGTCAGCAAGACGCCAGCCGGCACTCCGCTCGATGCCCAGAAGGCGTCCTTCCAATCGAGCTGACGGCGCAGCTGCAGCGGATCGGGGGCCTGTGCCGCCTCAGCCTGTGATGCCACTGGTTATGCTCCCCGACCTGTGCAGCGCCTGATTTTCTGCGTGTCCTATTTGCCGAAGTTGTAGGTAACGCTCACGCCCCAGGTGCGGGGCTTGGCATAGACGCCAAGGACATCGCCCCAATACAGCGATCCGTCGAAAGCGTAGACCCGGTACGCCTTTTCGAACAGGTTGTTGACGAAGACGGCGACGTCGATCTTTTCGTCTGCCGTGGTGAAGCCCAGCCGCGCATTGGCTACCGCATAGCCCTTTTCCCGCTCGACAGGGGCACACATGACGGTGAAGCACATCGAGGACTGGAACAGCGCATCGCCCTGGATCGAGGCCGTACCGCCAGCCAGATCAAACTCGTAGCGCGCCATGGCGCTGCCCGAGAACTCGGGAGCCTGTGGCAGGGAATGGTCTTCCAGCGTGACCCCATCAGGCAGCAGCACGTTCTTGACCGTGCTGGTCTGGTACGCGCCCGATAGTTGCAGGGTGAGCCCCTTGACAGGCCGGGTCGAAAAGTCCGCCTCGATACCCTTTACTGTCGCCGGCAGATTACGCACGACCTGGGTAAGACCGACCTGCACGAAGGCCTGATAGTTCTTGTAGTCGTAATAGAAGCCAGCGACGTTGAAGGTGGTTCCCGGCGCCAGTGTCGCCTTCAGACCCACTTCATAGTCGTTCAGCGTTTCCGGACGATAGGGCAGGTTATTGATCGTATCGATGAGCTGATAAGGGAACGGCGTGCCGGTCGAGAACGTGAAACCGCCGGATTTGGACCCGCGATTGTAGCTGGCATAAAGCAGAACGTTGTCGCTTGGCTTGTAATCGATCTCGGCGCGCGCAGTCAGGCCGCTGAAGCTTGGTGTCGCTGCGGCCGGCGTGATCGTCACTCCGGAATCTACGCCGCTGCCATAGGTCCATGACAAGGGATCATTGGTGCTGCCCGGCGACGTGTCGGTATAGGAGATATCGTTCGGGCCAAAATGCAGCGAAAGGGCATAGAGCGGCAAGGTGTGGACTGCAGTGTAATCCCCGATCTTGTGATCGTGCCAGTAACGCAGGCCGCCGATCAACTTCACCTGATCGCTGATCTTGAATTCGTCCTGGGCGAAGAAGGCGAACGATTCGGTGCGCTGTGTGAATTTGACGCTGGGATCGTAACCATCGAAAGGCGTGGCATATTTTGCCTTGTACTTGCCGTCGATGATCATGCCGAAGGCGCCGAAAGTCAGGAAATTGCGGTCGCTGGTGCGCGAGAACCGAAATTCCTGCGAAACCTGGTTCACCCTGGCGTCCTGATAGAACACCGTACCCGACGGATAGCAGGTTACGCTTGACGCTGGCGCCGGGCACGGTGCCGGACCCGCCGGAGTGACGTTTTCGACATAGGGCAGCTCGGGCGGGCCATCGCCGCTTTCGATGTAGAACTTCTTGAGGTGCTGGTAATCGGTGATCGATACCAGGTCGAAAGCCCCCAGTTGGGCATCGAGCCGCAACGTCGCACCGAACAGCTTGCGATCGACATAGGCAGGTCCGGTTCCGGCGGTCTTCCATGGGCTGCCGCCTTGCGAGGCGGCAATCTCTGGATTGAAATAGCCGGGGCCGGCCGTTCCCGTGGTACCCCAAACCGCACAGGTGTCGGTGGGCGACATGAACGTGCCCTGGAGCTGGGAATTGAAGCAGGCCGGAGCATAGTTGTAGACGCCGGCCTGGCGTTCCTTGTCGGCTTGCGAGAAGCGTAGCGTCAGTTTGGCCTTGAAGCTGCTTGAAGGCTCAAGCGCGAAGATCCCCCGTAGCGCCCAGTGGTTGTTGGCGCCGCGGTCTTTTTCGCCGGGGGTGATGTTCTTGATGTAGCCATCGTCGCGGTCATAGATGCCCGCAATGCGCGCGCTCAGGGTGTCGCTCAGTGGACCGGATACCGCAGCCTCGAAAATCGTCTGGTTGTAACGCCCGTAGGTCGCCTTGACGAAGCCATCGAATGTGTCCGTCGGCTGGTTCGAAACGAATTGCACCGCGCCGCCTGTGGCATTGCGGCCGAACAGCGTCCCTTGCGGCCCGCGCAGCGCTTCGACGCGGGCCAGGTCGAATACCGGGAAGCTCGCGGTGGTGATCGAACTGGCGTAGGAATCGTCCTGATAGACAGCGACCGGTGGCTCTTGTTGATCGCCGTAGTCATTCTGTGAGACACCTCGCATGTTGAACACGACCTGCGAAGACGAATAGGCATTGTATTTCAGGTTGGGGATGGCAGCGACCACGTCGGTCGCATTGTTGATCGAGCGGTGCCGCAGCTCTTCCTGGCCAAGTACCGAAATTGCGATACCGACGTCCTGAAGCTTCTGCTCACGGCGCTGCGCGGTAACGACGATATCGGCTTCGCCGGTCTGCTCATCGGCCGCTGCGCTCGGCGCAGACTGGGCCAATGCGCTACCTGCCGACATTCCCGCCGTGATCAGCGCGAGTGCAGTGCCTGCCCGCAGCCAGACATAGAGCGGCAAAGTGTGATTGCGATTGGCCATGCTAACCCCCAGTCAGTGGGCGACACCCACGGAGTTTTCCGTTCAGGTTGGCCGCCGCTATTTATCCATCCTCAGCAAAGAATGACCCATATTGAATGGACGTGCAAGACGGTCAGGTGTCGCTCTGGACCGGCTTTTGCAGAATCTGGCTCGCACCGTTTTATCCGAAGTCACCGTGTTGTGCAGATTATATAATTGAAAACGAACATAAACATATTTATCCAGCAACAAAATTGCGCATTTATGATGATCATCAATCCGGCTAATAGTGTATATCGGATTGCAGTTTCTTGATTGGAGATAGCCATCCTCGTTGATATTGAATGCTCGTTCAATGAATGGGAAGAGGTAAAGTCGATGCGCCGCCGCGAACCTGAAGATCGACGCGTGCAGCTGCTCCAGGCTGCCCTGGCGGCTCTGGCCGAGACTGGCATCGAGCAATTTACCATGGCCGAAGTCGCGCGCCGCGCCAAAGTATCCCCCGCGCTGATTGTGCATTACTTTGGTGATCGCGACACCTTGATCGAGGCGACGTTCCGCCAGCTGGTCGAGCGGGTCACCACCCGGCCCATGGATGCGCTTTCCACTGGCGGCGATCCCGAAGATCGCCTTCGCGCATTCGTACTTGCCCATCTCAACCCGGGAGAACTGAGTTCAGAGGCATCGCGCGCCTGGCTCTCATTCTGGGGCCTGGCGCTTTACAATCCCGCACTGGCCCGACTGCAACGCGTCCATCAGGAGCGGATGATTTCGAACCTCAAGCACGAGTTGCGCGCGCTTGTCGTTGCAGACGCCGTGACGCGGATCGCTGAAACCATTGCGGCCCTCATCGACGGGTTCTGGCTTCGTGCTGCGCTGGCGGGCGCGTGGAAGCCCGATGTCCAGATACCAGTCGACTGGATCTTTGCGGTTATCGAACGCGATCTGGCTGATTCCCGCCTGCCGGAAGCCGGCGCCAAGCCCGTCGCCGTCAGCTTCGATACGATCAATCCCGCAACTGGAGAGGTGCTGGCGACAATCCGGATCGACGGTCAGGCAGAAATCGACAATGCCGTGGCGCGCGCGGTCGAAGCGCAGAAGCACTGGGCGCGCGTTCCCGGAGTCGAACGCGGCCGTATCCTGTTTCGCGCTGCGCAGCTGCTGGTCGCCCGCAATGAGGAGCTGGCGCGACTGGAAACATGCGACACCGGCAAGCCGATCCAGGAGACCATCGCGGTCGATGTGCTGTCAGGCGCGGATTGCATCGAATACTACGCCGGTCTGGCACGAACGATAGCCGGAGAGCATATTGACCTTGGCGATGCGGCGTTCGGCTATACCCGGCGCGAGCCGCTTGGCGTGGTCGGCGGGATCGGTGCCTGGAACTATCCCTTGCAGATCGCCTGCTGGAAATCTGCTCCCGCGCTTGCTTGCGGCAATGCAATGATCTTCAAGCCGGCCGAATTGACCCCGCTTACCGCAATCGAACTCGAAAAGGTCTATCGCGAGGCAGGCCTTCCTGACGGTCTGTTCCAGGTGGTGCAGGGCAAGGGCGACACCGGACGGCTGCTCAGCCGACATCCCGGGATCGCCAAGATGTCACTGACTGGAGAGGTTGGCACGGGCAAGAAAGTGATGATCGATGCGGCAGGGACGCTGAAACACGTGACCCTGGAGCTGGGCGGCAAGTCTGCGCTGATCGTGTTCGAGGATGCCGACATCGATGAAGCCGTCTCCGGCGCGTTGCTGGCCAATTTCTATTCGGCCGGGGAGGTCTGCACCAACGGAACGCGGGTCTTCGTGCACGCCTCCGTGCGCGACGATTTCCTCGCCCGCCTCAAGCACCGGACCGAAGCGATGGTGCTGGGGGATCCACTGAACCCGGCCACCCAGATGGGCGCGCTGATTTCGCGCGAGCACATGGACAAGGTGCTGGGATATATCGCGTCAGGTCAGCAACAGGGCGCCAGACTGCTCACCGGCGGCAAGCGCGCCACCCATCTCGCCGGCAATTTTGTCGAACCGACCATTTTTGTCGATTGCCAGGACGACATGGCGATCGTGCGCGAGGAGATCTTCGGTCCGGTCATGACGGTTCTTGACTTCACGAACGAGGACGAGGTGATCGCGCGCGCCAATGCCACCGACTTCGGTCTGGCGGCCGGCATCTTCACGCGGGATCTGGCCAGGGCGCACCGGACGATTGCCCGCCTCGATGCCGGAACCTGCTGGATCAACACGTACAATATCACCCCGATCGAGTTGCCCTTCGGGGGCAACAAGCAATCCGGACTGGGACGCGAAAACGGTCTTGCGGCGATCGAGCATTATACGCAGCTGAAGAGCGTCTACGTGGCGATGGAGCCGATCGATGCCCCGTACTGACGAAAACTTCGATTATGTGATCGTCGGGGCCGGTTCCGCCGGCTGCGTCCTTGCCGATCGCCTTAGCGCGGATGGCCGGCACCAGGTGCTATTGCTCGAGTACGGCGGGAGTGATCGTTCCGTCCTGATCCAGATGCCCGCAGCGCTGGCTTATCCGATGAATACGCGGCGGTGGAACTGGGGTTATGAAAGCGAGACAGAGCCACATCTCAACAACCGCCGTCTCAATTGCCCAAGGGGCAAGGGCCTGGGTGGATCGTCCTCGATCAACGGGCTGGTCTACGTCCGCGGCAATCCGCTCGATTTCGAACGCTGGCAGGACGACGAAGGCGCGCGCGGCTGGGGTTATGCCGATGTTCTGCCCTATTTCAAACGCGCCGAAGAACGTGCAGAAGGCGGTGACGCCTATCGCGGCGGCGACGGGCCGCTTTCCACGACATACGGAACGCTTAAGAATCCGCTGCACCAGGCCTGGCTCGATGCGGCCCAGCAGGCGGGCTATCATCTGACCGAAGACTACAACGGTTTTCGCCAGGAAGGGTTCGGCCGGATGGATATGACCGTTCGCCGGGGCACTCGCTGCTCTGCGGCGAAGGCCTATCTTTATCCGGCCAGAAAGCGCGCAAACCTGACCGTCATCCAGCACGCGCTGGCAACCCGGGTGCTGTTTGAAGGGACGCGCGCGGTCGGCATCGCATATGAGCGCGATGGGCGGACCCATGAAGTTCGTGCCCGGCGCGAGGTCATTCTGTCCGGCGGGTCGATCAATTCGGTTCAGTTGCTCAAGCTGTCGGGGATTGGCCCGGCGCAGGAGCTAACGGATCTTGGCATACCGGTGGTGGCGCACCGGGAGGGCGTTGGTGCCAATCTGCAGGATCATCTGGAATTCTATTTCCAGATGGCCTGCACCAAGCCTGTGACGCTTTATGGCCAGTCGGGCCTGATCGGCAAGGCTTTGGCCGGCGCGCAGTGGCTGTTTCTGCGGAGCGGGATCGGCGCGACCAACCACTTCGAAAGCTGCGGCTTCATCCGCAGCCGCGCCGGGATCAAATATCCCGACGTGCAATACCACTTCTTCCCGCTAGCGATCAATTACGATGGCAGTTCCCTTGCCAGCGAGCACGGCTTTCAGGCGCATGTCGGCCCCATGCGCTCGAAGAGCCGCGGCACCGTGACGCTGCGCACTGCGGACCCGCGCGACAAGCCGGTCATCCGGTTCAACTATATGAGTCATCCCGATGACTGGGCAGAGATGCGCGCCTGTGTCCGCCTGACCCGCGAAATCTTCCAGCAGCCTGCGTTTGCGCCGTGGCGTGGCCGCGAAATTCAGCCCGGGGCGGATTGCATCAGCGATGAAGCAATTGACGCTTTCATTGCCGATCATGTCGAAAGTGCGCTGCACCCTAGCTGCACATGCAAGATGGGCGCACCCAGTGATCCGATGGCAGTCGTCGATCCGGATTTGCGGGTGATCGGGGTGGAAGGTCTGCGGGTGATCGACAGTTCGGTCATGCCATCGATCACGACCGGCAATCTCAACGCGCCAACCATCATGATCGGTGAAAAGGGCGCCGACCTGGTGCTCGGCAAGCAGCCACTGCCGCCTTCCAACGCGCCCTACTATGTCGCGCCCAACTGGCAGCACGAGCAGCGATGACCCGGTATGTCGCGGAACCTGCCCGGCACGTTGCGGTCATCCGTAAGACCGATGTCGTCGCACCCAGGCCATGAAACGGCCCGCGCCCGGGCCAGCAGGGCGCGAATACCGCCATCGACTGCTGGCCAAAGTGGATGCGAGCTATTAGTCAGGGTAATACTGCTCGATTGCGAGTGACTCCTTGGGGAAGGTCCATCCGTGAAGCCGACGCAAGAGTTCGATCTCCATGCCATCGAGGTGTTCATCATGACCGTCGAGCTTGGCGGGATGTCGCAGTGCGCACTGCACTTGCAGATCACCCAGTCGGCGGTGTCGCAAACGATTGCCCGACTCGAAGCGAATATCGGGACGCCCCTGTTCGATCGATCGATGCGTCCCCTGGGCCTGACGACCAGCGGCCGTTCGTTGTTCGAACGCGGCAAGCGGCTTCTGGCGCTGGCGCGCAGTACCTATGACGACATTCGCGTTGGGGCCAATTTGCCGCTGGCCAGCCTGACCCTGGCGATGTCCTTCAGCCTCGCTTACCAGCTGACCGCCACGATCATGAGCAACCTGGGCGACCGCGCCGAACGCTGGAACATCCGGTCGGGCATTTCGCAGGAACACCAGGGCGAGTTCATGGCCCGCGACATCGATGTGCTGATGACTGGCAGCTACAATCTGGAGCACCGCGACAACGTCGAACTTCACCCGGTGTTCGAGGAAGGCTTCGTCATTGTCACGCCGGCAAACTATCGCAAGCCCTTGCAGATCGACGTGGACAACCATGAGCTGCCGTTCATCCGCTTCTCGCACCTGACCGGGATGGGCCAGCAGATCGAGCGGCAGATCGTCCGGCTCAAGCTGAATCTGCGCCAGGTCGTCGAAGTCGAATCGTCGCATCAGCAGCTTGCGCTGGTCGCGGCGGGGTTGGGCTGGACGATAACCTCGCCGATCTGTCTGCTGGCGGCGCCCGAACTGCTGCGCAAGACCCGGATCGAACCGATGCCACGCGGGCGGTTCTCGCGCACGGTTCAGGTCGTTTCCCGGGTCGGAGAATTGGGAACGCTTCCGCAGGATATTGCCAAGGTCTGCGCCAACGAGCTGAGGGAAGTGACCTTCCCGCCGCTGTTCGAACACATTCCGTGGATGAAAGAGCAAGTCAGCTGGCATGCCTGACCTGGCAGGACGACCGGTCTAGGGCAGCGTTTCCGACGCCACCTGCCAGAAATGCAGCATGTCGTGCGCATAGCTTCGCGGCACGAAAGCAAGGCAGCTTTCGTCGCTTTCGACCAGCAGCCGGACATTGACGTGATCAATGAGGGTAGCCGCGCTGTACCCGGGCGCGAATTCAGGCGACTCGGCATCGAACACCCCGTGCTCCATCAGCAAGCTGCGCCATCCTGGACCGTTCAGCCGAAACCGGACGATTCCGCCGCCAATTGCCGTCAGGCTGCCATCGCCGCCCAACGCTGCCTGCAAGGGCGCCATGTCCCCCTCGACCAGCCAGACCGTTGGCTCGAAGCGTATGAAGTGCAGCGATGCTGTGCGAGAAGATCTGCCAAGCGGCGGCAAGGCAGTGCCGATGGTCGTCCTTATCCGTTTTGCGACAGCTGCAGCGTTGCCCCAGATCTCGAGAACATAGAGCGGTGTCGGCGGCAGCGCGGTGATCGTAACGTCAGTCACGGTAACGCTCTCCCGCCGTGTCGTAGAAGTGCGGTGCCACCACACGCACGCGTGCGGTCTGTCCCCGCGTTGGTGACGTCGCGATCAACTCTTCGCCGTGCCGCGCGAAGCCATTGGTCAGCTGACCAAGTGCGATCGATCCGCCTGCTCGTACGCGATAGGCAGCCGCGGTGACGTGCCCTTCGGCAGGGCTGTCATTGCCCGCAACCAGCATGGCGCCTTCAGGTATTGTGCCGCTGATCGCCTCAAGCCCGACCAATTGCTTACGGCCCGACAGGGCGAGTGAAGGTCGGGTCAGACCGGCTGCACCAACATAACCGCCTGCCTTGTTGAGCATCCGGTCAAGACCCAGATCGTGCGGCGTCAGCCGTCCGTCGATCTCGCCGCCGACAACCAGATGGCCCTTTTCAATCCGCAACAGCTCCATCGCCTCTAGGCCGTAAAGGCATCCGCCCCGGGCAGCCACTTCGGCATGGCAGGCGTTCCATACCGGTTCGGCGTGATCTGCCTCGACATAGATCTCGAACGCCCGCTCGCCGCTATAGCTTGCCGCCAGGACGATGACCGGAACGCCAACGATGGTGGCTGCAATTGTCGACATGTGTCGCGGCGCGGCCTCGCCGATCAGGGCGGACACGACCTCCACCGCCTTCGGCCCGGCGACGGCGATACCGGCATGGTGTTCCTGAACATTGACAGCCGAGACGCGAAATTCCGGGCGCAGGACCTGGCGGACGTATGAAATGTGCGTGGCCATGCGGTCGGCGCCGCCGGTCGAACTTGTCAGCAGGTAGCGATCTTCGGCCAGGCGCCAGACCGTGCCGTCATCGAACACCAGGCCGTCCTCGCGCAGCATGAAGGTATAGCGACCGCGCCCCACCGCCAGCTTGCCAACGCTGGTCGCACAGATCAGTTCGAGCAATGCCGCGGCATCGGGGCCGCTGACTTCGAATTTGGCCAGCGTCGAAACATCGGTCATGCCGACCACGCTGCGCACGCTGCGCGCCTCGCGAAGGGCTGCTTCGGCCAGGCCCTCGCTACCCTGCGGATAGGCCCGCGGTCGTTTCCAATAGCCGAGTGGTTGCCAGATCGGCTGATGCGCAAGATGCGCCTCGTAAAGCGCCAGGCGGCGCAGATGCGCGCCAGCATCGCGCTCGGTCCGTCCGGCCAGCAACCCCATTGTGACGGGGGTGTAGGGCGGGCGGAAGGTTGTCAGCCCGGCCTCGGGAATGGCCACGCCCTGCTTTTCCGCAAGTCTGCCTAGCGCAGCCATGTTGCTGGTCTTGCCCTGGTCTGTAGCCATGCCCAGCGTGGTATAGCGCTTGAGATGCTCAACCGAGCGGTACCCTTCGGCCCAGGCCAGATCGACGTCGCCCAGTGACACATCGTTCTGGAAATCGATGAACGCCTTGGCCGGATTTTCCGGCGCGAATATCGGTCCGACTGGATCGGCAGAAGCGGCTGCGCCAATCGATGAAACGTTTTGCCGAGCCGTCCCCGGCAGGAATGTCTGGCTTGCCTGATCCCAGTCCAGCGCGGCCCCGCCAGCCTGCATGTGGAGATGGACAACCGGCGTGAAGCCGCCTGACATAGCCAGCAAGTCGGCCTGCCAGCGCACGATCTTCCCGTCGATCCTGGCGCTGACTGCCCGCAGGTGATGCGCTGCTCCCTTGGTTGCTAAAGGCGCCGCATTGTTGAACACGGCAAAGCCACTTTCCGCTCCGGCAGGGGCGGGCCGCGTATCAAGCACGGCGACAATCGCAGCGCCCGCATCGCGCAAGGCGGCAGCAGTCAGATAAGCATCGTCGTTGTTGGTTGCGATGACTACTCTGCGGCCCGGAATGACGCCAAAACGCCGAACGTAGGTGCGCACCGCCTGACTGAGCATGACACCGGGCCGATCGTTGTGGGCAAATGCCAACGGACGCTCCAGCGCCCCGGTGGCAAGTACCACGCGCTTGGCGCGCACATGCCAAAGCCTTTGCGCGATGCCGCCGGGCGGCTCTTCCCCGGGCTCGGCCAGCCGCTGGGTCAGGGTGACCAGATTATCGTCCCAATAGCCCGTTGCCGTTGTGCGCAGCAGTATCCGCCCGCCCAGCGCGGCAATCCGCTTCGCCGTCGCATCAGCCCAATCGGGATCCTGCTGCGGCGGATCGCGGCGAAGCGAAGGAGCAAGAATCGTGTCCTGCTCTACCAGCATGACGCGTTCGCCGCTTTCTGCTGCGTCCAGCGCCGCGGACAGACCGGCGGGACCCGCCCCGACGATCAATACGTCGCAAAACGCCGCCCGCTGGGCAAATCGATCGGGATCGGCGTGGCTTGGCGCTTCGCCTAGACCGGCGGCACGGCGGATGAACCATTCGTAGACCATCCAGCGCTTGGCCGAGCCAAAGAAGGTCTTGTAATAGAACCCGGCGGGCAACGCCTTGGCGACCAGGCCAAGCACCGCACCGAAATCAAGCCGCAGGCTGGGCCAGCGGTTCTGGCTGCGCGCGACCAGTCCGTCGTAGACCAGGAGATCAGTCGCGCGGGTGTTTGGCTCGGTTCGGCCGCCGGTGCCTACGGTCACCAGTGCGTTGGGTTCTTCCACCCCGGCCGCCATGATCCCGCGCGGGCGATGATATTTGAAACTGCGGGCGACCAAGCCAATGCCATTGGCCAGCAGCGCTGCGGCCAGTGTATCGCCGGGGCGGGCAAGCAATGGCTTGCCCTCAAAGGTAAAGCGGATCGTTCCCGCCTCGCCGTCGCGCGATGGCCCGCTCATGGCAAAGCCTCTGGCCCCACGGCACGGATCGCGGCGATCTGGTGGGTTACGCGGTGCCGGGTCAGGATCAGCCATGCGCGGCAGCCAAACGTATGACGCCACAGTTCCTCGTCCAGACCGCGTGGATTGCCGCGCGCGAAAAGGGCTTCCATGGCGCCGGCGGCTTCGGCATCGGGCTGCACGACCGAATCCACAGTCCGTTCATAGACGAACTCGACCTGGGCGCGCGGGCCGCAGTGCGGGCAGGTGATCAGCAACATCGCAGTGCCCTTTCCTAGCGGTGGTTCGGCATCGGGCCGACGCCGTTTTCGTCGATGGTGTCGCCGCGGCGAAAGCGGTCCAAATCGAACGGCGCGTTGAGAGCATGCGGCGCGCCTGTGGCCAAGGTGTGGGCATAGGTCCAGCCCGACGCAGGCGTCGCCTTGTAACCGCCGTAGCACCACCCCCCGTTGATGAAGAGGTTCGGTACCGGGGTGGTGCCGATGATCGGCGATCCGTCGAAGCTCATGTCGGTCACCCCGGCCCAGGTCCGCAGCATGCGCAGGCGCGACAACGCCGGGACCAGCGCGATCGCCTGGGCAATGGCGCCCTGGGTGACCATCGGCTGGCCACGCTGGGCATAGCTGGGCCAGTTGTCGGGGTCGCCCCCCATCACGATCCCGCCCTTGTCCGACTGGCTGATATAGCAATGCAGAGATTGCGACATGATCACGCCGTTGATCATCGGCTTGACCCCTTCGGTGACCAGGGCCTGCAGGGTCTGGCTTTCGACCGGCAGCTTCAGCCCGGCCATTGCCGCGACGTGGCCGCTGTGCCCGGCAACGCAGATCCCGACCCGGCCCGCGCCGATCCGGCCGCGGGTGGTTTCAACCCCGACCACCGCATCGCCCTGCCTGACGAAGCCGGTGACTTCGCACTTCTGGATGATGTCGACCCCAAGCCGGTCGGCGCCGCGGGCATAACCCCAGGCCACGGCATCGTGGCGGGCGGTGCCGCCGCGGCGCTGGATCAGGCCGCCCTCGATCGGAAAGCGGGCATCACGCGACATATCGAGCAGCGGTTCCAGCTTCGCGACCTGGTCGCGGCTGAGCAATTCGGCATCGATCCCGTTGACCCGCATGGCATCGCCGCGCTCGGCCAGTCTGGTCATGTCGGCGTCGCTGTGGCCCAGGAACATCGCGCCGCGCGGGCTGAACATGACATTGTAGTTAAGTTCGTCGCTGAGATGCTCCCACATCTTAAGCCCGAATTCGAAGAAGTTGTGCAGCTGCGGCAGGCGATAGTTGGAACGGACCAGGGTGGTGTTGCGCCCGGTATTGCCGCCCCCGATCCAGCCCTTTTCCAGCACCGCGACCTTGCGGATGCCGTGGACGCTGGCAAGGTAATAGGCCGTCGCCAGCCCGTGTCCGCCGCCGCCGATGATGACGATGTCATAGCTGGCACGCGGTTCGGGATCGCGCCAGGCCGGCTGCCAGTGGCTCTGGCCGTTGAACGCGCCGCGCAGCAGCGAAAATGCCGAGTATTTGCCCATCAGACCGGCAGCCAGCCCTTGCTTGTCCGCCAGTCCGCCGCAATCCCGTCGAACCGGCTGAGCGCCAGCTTGTCGATGTCGGTAAAGCTGCAGCGTCCTTCCAGCACGAGGTCGCTGATGGCATGGCCCGAGGCGGGCGACAGGCCGAAGCCGACCCCCGACATGGTGCACAGCGTCACGTTCTCATGCCGGTCGATCACCGGGCGCCCATCCGGGGTCATCTCGATCACCCCGGCCCACGAGCGGATGACGTTGAGATGGGCCGCATTGGGGAACAGTTCCGCCAGCCGCCTTGCCAGGTTGCGCGTGAGGGGGGTGCTGGGCTTCACCTCGGGGCCAAGATCGCCGAAGGTCACCCATTCGTGCGGGCCGCCGCCATAGGCCAGGTTGCCGCGCAGGGTCTGGCGTCCGTACAGCCCGTTGCCGTCGACTCCGCCCAGCTTCATCATCGGGGCCGGCTCGGTGACGATCATTTCGGCGCGCGCCGCGGCCAGCGGCACTTCGATGCCCAGCTGTGCGGCTAGCGTGCCGGTCTGCGGTCCGGCAGCGATGACCACCGCATCGCAAGCGTGAGACGTGCCGTTGCTTTCGACCGAAACGACATTGCCGCTATTGGTCTTGAATCCGGTCACCGGCGAATGCTGCACGATCCTGCCGCCCAGGTCCTGCAGCGCCCAGGCATAGGCCTGCACCGTGCGATGCGGATTGGCGTGGCCGCCGAAGCGGTAGTGGATGCCGCCCAGGCAGTTGTCCCCAGCCAGCGGCACCGCTTCGCGCACCTGCTGCGGGTCAAGCAGGTCGACCCGGTGGCCCAGCCGGTTGTTCATCTCGGCGATGTAATGGTATTGCTCCAGCTGGCGCGGCGTCACCGCCATGACGATCCGCTCTGGGCTGAATTCGGTCGGATAGCCCAGCAGTTCGTCCATCTGCGGCCACAGCCGCTGCTCTTCCTTGAACAGCGGGCTTTGATAGTGCGAGCAGCCGCCGCCATTGCGGCCCGATGCTTCCCAGCCGACGATGCCCTTGTCGAGGACAGTCACCTGCACGCCGGATCGTGCCAGCCACCAGGCCGCGCTGAGGCCCGATGCACCTGCACCCACCACGACAACCCGCTGCGCGCTCACAGGCTCATGTTCCCGCCCAGGCGGCGCCGGTTTTCTTCCTCGAACGGCGTGCCGATGTCGGCATAGGGCACCCACTGCGTCGGGATCCCCATCCACACGTCCCAGCCGGCGCGCATCTCCTCACCTTCTTCCCAGTCGGCGATGACCTTGAGAGTCAAGGGGCGGACCGGCGCGCGGTGCGTGGCCAGCGGCACCTCGCCCAGCGGCGTTCCCGCCTCGGCCGCCAGGATCATCGCGACCTGATCGCGGCAACGCCGCCCCTGGCACTGGCCCATTCCGCTGCGGGTCAGACGCTTGACCTGATCCTGATTGGGCGGGCCATCTTGCAGCAGGCTTTTCAGCGAGCGTTTCTGCATGGCCGTCGGACGATCAAGATACTGCGGCGGTTGCACGCCGATCAGGTCGGCCAGCGTCATTTCCTCGCACTGGCAGATGATCGTATCGCCGCCGCAGGCTCCGCCAAGGGCGTCCATCCAATCCTGCCGATAAGCGGCGTGATCGAATCCCGTGTCCGGCAGTCCGGCGCAGCGCCCGACCGTCTGAATGTTGCCTTCCACCGCAGGAATCCATCCACCGCGCGCCGGCTCAAAACGGCGCGCGCCGTTCATGGCATCGACCAGCTCGATCATCGGAACCAGGCCGACGGCCATGACCAGGCTATCGCAGGTGATCGTGCTGCCATCCGAAAGGACCAGCGCTTCGACGCCATCGATGCCGCCCTTGGCCAATACCGGCGATACGCCGCAAAGGACAGGAATGCCCGCCTGCGCAATGTCCGCGACGCGCGCCGGGTCGCCCTGCGGTGCGTCGCGCACTTCGAGAATGCACGCCACTGCGATGCCGCGGCTGTGGGCCAGCAAAGCTGTTTCAAGGCCAAGATCTTGCGATCCCGCGACCACGATCCGCCGACCAGCAAAAGCGTCGTACATCTCCAGCAATTTGCGCAGCGCCGCAGCGCCCATGACCCCGGGCTGGTTCCAGCCGGGAAAGGCAATCGGCAGATCGCGCGCTCCGGTGGCCAGCACCAGCCGGTCAAAGCCGACTAGCCACGAGCGCTCCGCATCAGCGAGGCCGATCACTTGGGCAGGGAGGCTGCCGACCAGTGGGCCATTGCGATAGACCCCCCAGGCAGTCGTGCCGAGCTGCACGTCGACCCCGGCGTCGATCGCCTCCATCAGCCACGGAAGGTTGGTGAAGACCGTCTCGACCATGCGTTCGCTGTTCTGAACCGCAGTCGTGGCGCGCCCGCCGAAGAAGTAAGGTACGTCGGTGCCGATCAGCGCGCTCGAGACCGGGTTCTCGTCGACCAGCAATACTGTCTGTCCGCTCTTTGCAGCCTCGACGGCAGCCTGGGTGCCGCTTTTCCCCGCACCGACGACCACCACAGCAAAATGCTGCGCGGGCAGGGGGAACTTGCCGTCGATGGCATGCGGGTCAATCGAACGTGTGGTCACACCGCCTCCAATGCCTGGTCAAGGTCTGAGATCAGATCGTCGACGTGTTCCAGGCCCACCGAAAGCCGCATCGTGCCCGCAGTGATCCCGCCCTCGTGCCGCTGGTCCGGCGTCAGTGCATAATGTGTGGTGCTGGCGGAATGACAGATCAGCGTTTCCGATCCGCCAAGGCTGACCGCAAGTTTGAGCAGGCGAAGGCGGTCGAGCATGCGGAACGCTTCCGCTTCGCCGCCGTGGAGGTGGAACGAGAATGTCGAACCGGCGGCCTTGCACTGCCGGTCGTAAACCGCGCGCTGGCGACTGCCCTCGGGCAGGAAGCCCAGATAGGTAACGCCTGCGACCTTGGGGTGGTCGCGCAGAAATTCGGCAACCTTGCGGGCGTTGTCCATCGCCCGCTCGGTACGAACGTGCAACGATTCAAGGCTGCGCGTAACCAGCCAGGCGGTATAGGGATCCAGATGGTTGCCCCATGTCGTGCGCATGGCTTTCAGCCGGTCGATCGGGTCGTGTTTGCCGCTGACACCGCCGGCAAGCAGATCGCTGTGACCGCCGAAGTATTTCGTCAGTGAGGTCATGCACAAATCCGCACCCAGCGCGATCGGGCGCTGGGCAAAGGGGCCAAGCAGCGTGTTGTCGACGACCACAAGTGGCCGGTGGCCCTGCGCGGTTCCGACCGCATCGGCGAGGCGGACCATCAGCGCAAGGTCGACGATCGCGGCGGTGGGATTAGCAGGCGTTTCGGCGATAATCAGCTTGAGCGGCCCTTGCGCCATAGCCTGATCCGCTGCCGCACGAACGGCGGCTTCGTCGGTCCCGTCGCTGTAGGCAGCCGCATGACAGCCGTACTGGGGCATGATGCTGTTGTAGAGCATATCGACGCCGCCATAGATCGGGCGGCCATGCAAGACGCTATCACCGGGGGTGAGAAAGGCCAGCGCGATCGACGAATGCGCGGCCATGCCGCTGCTGTAGGCGACGGCTGCCTCCGCACCGTCGATGGCTGCGAGACGCGATTCAAGGATGTCTAGCCCCGGATGGCCAAGTCTTGAATAGATGTGGTGGCTTTCACCGGCCAGGGGCCCGGTGCCATCGAAGAACGCCTCGTGCACATGTTTGGCGTGCTGCGCCGAAGGGTAGACGAAAGTCGAGGTCATATAGATCGGCGGCTTGGCCGATCCCCCGGCGGACTGCGGGTCGTAACCGAAGGCTACAGCAAGTGTTTCCGGCCTGAAGCCGGTGGGCGGATCAATCGACATGGTCGGCAAGGTATGCACGCGCCATGTCGCAATACCAGTCGGTAAAGCGCATCACGAGCATCTCTGCGTCTTCGGAATAAGGACCGGGCGTATATCCGGGACTTCTGATCCCGGCATGGTTGTTTTCCGCCAGCTCCTTGTCCTGCAGATTGGTGCAGGTCCACAAGTCGGTCAGTTCGTCGAGGTGGTAGTCGACCCCTTCGACGGCATCCTTGTGTACTAGCCATTTGCTGAACACGTGGGTTTCCGCCGGGCCGACCGGCATGCAGCTGAACATGAAGGCGTGATCGGCCGTGGCATGGGCGAACAGGTGCGGATCGATGGCCCAGCGCATCGAACCAAGATCGCCATCGCCCTTGTCGCACATCAGCTTTTTCGACAGGTGGCTACCGTCGGGAGAGATCGAGACGCAGCCTTCGTTCAGGGCGAAGCGCGCGACCTGCCACCAATGGCCCTCGACCGCGGCATGCGCCATACCGAGCGCGTCCATCCGCCCGGCAAAGGCAGCGTTGCGCGAGTCCTCGCCAATGTCGAAGTGCTTCGACATGCCGACCGGGAATGTTCGCGAAAGCTCGGGGTGACCGGTCGCGCAGTGATAGCACTCGCGCGCGTTCTCCATCACCAGCTTCCAGTTGGCGTATTCGACCAGCACAGCCGATGCGGCCAGCTTGGCGTTCTTGAAATCGTGCGGCGCGGCATAGGCTTCGAATTTCGCCGCGAAATCCGCGATCGGCGGCGGCGTATCGGCCAGGCAGATGAACATCGCCCCGGCAATGCACTGGATCGCGAGCGGCTTGAGCCCGTGATCGGCCTTGCTGAAATCCGCCGGCATGCGCCCGGCGGCCAGCAAGCTGCCGTTGAGATCGTAAGTCCAGCGATGATAGGGGCAGACCAGCCGCGCGGCCGATCCGCTGCCCGGCTGGCACAGCAGCGATCCGCGGTGGCGGCAGGTGTTGTGAAACGCCTTGATCTCGCCGTCGCGGTTGCGGGTGATCAGGATCGGCCACTTGCCGACAGTCATCGCCATGTAGCTGCCGGGTTTGGGCAGCTCGCATTCGAACCCGGCCATCAGCCAGCTGTTGCCGTAGATCGCGTCGAGGTCGAAATCGTGGGCGCGCGGATCGAGATAGAGCCCTTGCGGCAGGGAGTGACCTTCGCGGCGCGCGGCAAATTGTGCGGCGGTCCAGGCCAGATCTGTCATCAAGATTCTCCCCACCGGCTAGTTGGCAGCGATACTGGCGCAGTGCGGTGCGATAGAGAAATCGACTTTTGGCATAGCCCTATGTCAAATAGTCAGACTATCAGGTCGGCAGTCGGATTGAGGCCCGGGGGAACAGAGTCATCGCGAACAAGGCTGTCATGAATAGGCGCTGGCTTCCGCTAAACGCGCTGCGCGCGTTTGAAGCTGTGGGCAAGCATCTCAGCTTCACTGGCGGGGCTGCGGCCTTGTCGGTGTCGCAAAGCGCGCTCAGCCGCCATGTCGCCGCCCTGGAAAGCTTGCTCGGCAAGCAGCTGTTCGATCGTGACGGTGGACGCCTGACGCTTTCACCGGCCGGTGCGGAACTGCTGGCCGTGGTGTCGAAATCGCTTGAGCGGATCGAGCAGACCATGAATGCAATCCGTGACGAAAGCACGCCCGCGCGCGCAATGCGGCTTCACGTGCCGCCGTCGCTGCTCCAGCAGATGTTCATGCCGATGCTGGCCGAATTTCGCCGGGACCATCCGGAAATCCGCATCGACCTGTCCAGCGCCAATGTTACTGGCCTTCCGTCGACCGAGCTCGACATGGCGATCGTCTATGACCGGCCTAATGTCGACGATCGGATAACCGACCTGCTCTGGATGGTTCGCGTCGCCCCGCTGTGCTCCCCGGCGACGGCAACGCAGGCGCGCGGACAATCGATGGAAGAATTTCTTGGTCGGCAGGAACTTCTGCACCTGAAGCTCGATGACCAACCCCGCGATTTGCTGTGGGGTGATTACCTTCGCCGCAATGCGATTGCGATCCCGGTCATGGGCGGATTGGCCTTCGATACGGCAATCGCTTCGGCAAAGTATGCGATGACCTCCGGCGGGGTCATGTTGGGCGATGTCGATATGTTTGCCGAGGAACTGGCGGCCGGCACGCTGGTCATGCCTTACGATGCGGTGATCGAGGATGGCTATGGCTATTACCTCAAGCTCCACGCAGATGATCTTGCCGACCCGGCGATTTCCTCTTTCCGAAGCTGGTTGATCGGGCGGTTCGCCGTGTTGCACGGGCCTATTGCGCCAGAATGAGCTCCGCTGCGGCATCGTAAACGGCCTCGGGATCGAGCCGATACAGGCTGTAAAGGTCGGGCAAGTCACCGGTCTGACCGAACCGGTCGATCCCCAGTGGGCTGACCCGGTGCCCCCGGACACTGCCCAGCCAGGACAATGCCGCGAGCGATCCGTCGATCAACGTGACAAGGCCGGCATCCTTGGAAAGCGGCGCGAGCAGCGTCTCGATATGGCTGAGTTGCCGCGCCGTTCCGGCAGCGCGTTGCGCATTGGCTGCTGACCAATCGCGGTGCAGCAGATCGGGCGAGGTCACCGCCAACAAGCCAAGCCCCGGCACATCGTCGCGCAGTGATTCCCATGCGCGCAAGGCTTCGGGTGCGATTGCTCCGGCATAGGCGATTGCCATGCGGCTGCCGGACTCAGGCGGACGGAGCCAATAGGCACCGCGCAGCGCATCGGCTTTCCAGCCGTCATCGCTGCGTTGAACTTGCGCAATGGCCCGGGTGGACAGGCGCAGATAAACTGATCCACCGTCCTGCGCCTGCATGTGCGCGAAGGCCCAATGCATCAGCAGCGCCAGCTCATCGGCATAGGCAGGTTCGAAGTAGGTCAGGCCAGGCTGCCCCATTCCGATCAGCGGCGTATTGATCGATTGATGCGCCCCGCCTTCGGGCCCGAGTGTCACACCCGAAGGCGTCGCCACCAGCAGGAATCGGGCGTCCTGGTAACAGGCATAGTTTAGTGCATCGAGTCCGCGGGCGATGAACGGGTCGTAGACCGTACCGATCGGAAGCAGGCGATGGCCGAACAGCGGGCCCGAAAGTCCCAGCGCGGCCAGCATCAGGAAAAGATTGTTCTCGGCAATGCCCAGTTCGATGTGCTGGCCGGCCAGATGACCCGACCACTTCTGCGGCGACGGGATCTTGTACCCGGCGAATATGTCCTTGAGCTCTTGTCGCCGAAACAGGCCGCGCTGGTTCACGAAGGCACCCAGGTTGGTCGACACGGTCACGTCGGGTGAGGTCGTGACGATGCGGTCGACCAAGGGGTGACCAGACTTCGACAGGTCGAGCAGGATCCGTCCGAAGGCGGCCTGGGTCGATTGCTCGTCACCATCGGGCACGGCAATATCGCCCGGCACGTCAATTCCGGCCGCCGCCATCTTGGGTCGCGCAAGAACCGAGCGGACCGGTTCGATGAAGTCTTTCAGGTCGCGGGCGGTATTGTCGCCCATTCCGGCAAAGGGGTGCCATTCGGCGCCCTCCGCGATTCCCAAGCTTTCGCGGAGCGAGGCGATTTGGGTGGGGTTCATCAGTCCGGCATGGTTGTCCTTGTGGCCCTGGAAGGGCAGGCCATATCCCTTCACGGTATAGGCAATGAACATGGTCGGGCGTTCGTCGTCAGCCTCGGCAAAGGCTTCAAGCAGGGTTTCGATGCAGTGGCCGCCCAGATTGAGCATCAGGGCGGACAGGTCTGCATCGTCCATGCCGGCAATCAGCTTCAGGGCTGCCTTGTTCCCCGCCAGGTCGGCGTTCAATCGCGCGCGCCATGCGCTGCCGCCCTGATAGGTCAGTGCGGCATATTCCGCGTTCGGGCAATCGTCGATCCAGCGCTCGATCGCTTGGCCGCCGGGCTTCTTGAACACCTGCCGCTGGATCTTCCCGTGCTTCAAGGTCAGCACGCGCCAGCCGCAGGTTTCGAAGATGTCGTCAAAGCGGCGGAACATCCGGTCAGCCGTGGTCGAATCGAGTGACTGGCGGTTGTAGTCGACGATCCACCAGCAATTGCGAATGTCGTGCTTGTAACCTTCGATCAGGCACTCGTAGATATTGCCCTCGTCAAGCTCGGCATCGCCCATCAAGGCAATCATGCGCCCGGCATCGGCCTGCGCCATTTGTCCGTGTGCGATCAGGTAATCCTGCACCAGGCTGGCAAAGGCCGTGATGGCGACGCCCAGACCAACCGATCCGGTTGAAAAATCGACGGGTATCTGGTCCTTTGTGCGCGACGGGTAGCTTTGCGCCCCGCCGAGCCCGCGAAACGCCTGAAGCTGCTCAAGCGACTGGTTGCCAAGCAGATAGTGAATTGCATGAAGGACGGGCCCGGCGTGCGGTTTGACCGCAACGCGATCCTGCGGGCGCAAGGCGTGAAAATACAGCGCGGTCATGATCGTGGAAATCGATGAACAGCTCGCCTGATGGCCGCCGACTTTCAGCCCGTCGCGGCTTTCGCGCAGGTGATTGGCGTTGTGGATGATCCAGGATGACAGCCAACGTAGCCGGGAATCGATCAACTCAAGCCGGGCGATGCGTTCGCGATTCTCATCTCGCACCGGAGTGAATTCATTCATTGGGGGTTTTTCCTCAACCTGTCCTGTTCCCGTCAGCGGGGGTGCGCGTTTGGGGCGGCATAGCTGGCATAGCCGGGTTGGCAGTGCAAACGGATCGCGTGACGAGGCCACGATTCATCGGCCGGGCTTGCCCATCGCGGCAAGGCGCGCCACATCTGTGGTCATGACCGATCAGACCCAAACCCCGCTGCGCGTGGGGATCATCCCCGTCACCCCGCTTGAACAGAACTGCTCGCTGATCTGGTGCACCCGCACGATGCAGGCGGCCCTGGTCGATCCCGGCGGCGATCTCGACAAGCTCAAGGCGGCGGTGGCCAAGGTCGGGGTGACGATCGAAAAGATCCTGATCACCCACGGACACCTCGATCATTGCGGGCAGGCCGGGATCCTGGCGAAGGAACTGGGCGTGCCGATCGAAGGCCCGCACGAGGACGACCGCTTCTGGATCGCCCAGCTGGACGACGACGGCAAGCGCTGGGGGATGCACGCGGAGAGCTTCGAGCCCGATCGCTGGCTGCAGGACGGGGATACCGTCACGGTTGGCGAAAGCACGCTGCAGGTCATCCATTGCCCCGGCCACACTCCGGGTCACGTGGTGTTCTATACCTCGGAAGGCCACCTGGCGATCGTCGGCGATGTGCTGTTTTCAGGGTCGATCGGACGCACCGATTTCCCGCGCGGCAATCACGCCGATCTGATCGCCTCGATCACGCAGAAATTGTGGCCGTTGGGCAATGACGTGACCTTCATTCCCGGCCATGGGCCAACCAGCACCTTTGGCCGGGAACGTCAGGTCAACGCCTTTGTCAGCGATTACGCGCTGAGCTGAGCTACATTACCTGCAGCACGATCAGCACCGCGACGATGGCCAGGCCGAGCTGCGACAGCATGGTGGTGAGCGTCCCGACCATCCGGCCCTTGGCGAATGGTCCGGTTCCGTCCATCCCAAGGCCGTGCGCGACGCGGCCCAGCATGTAGACTGCGCCGACGATGGCCAGCCACTGGCCGCCCTTGCCGGCCAGTTCGATCCCGGCGATCAGAAACAGCACCCAGGGTGTGTTTTCGGCGAAGTTGAGTTGGGCGCGCATCCGGCGTTCCAGCATTTCATTGCCGCCGGTGCCGATGCTGACGCTGGCACTTCGGCGAATGTTGCCGCAGCGCATGGCCAGCCAGAAATTGATGATTGCCGCCGCGGCAGCGAGTGAAAGCGTGGTAGGCAGGATTATGGACACGTGGATTCTCCCCCGTTGATGCTACGGACCTGATTGGGGACAGGCAGTGCTTGCAACCCGCGCCAAATTCGGTATAGGCGCGCCTTCGCAGCCGCCGGCCCCCAGGCCCAGCGCGGCCTTGGTAATCGACTTAAGACTATTCAGGAACAGGTGCCGCAATGGCTGTCCCCAAAAGAAAAACCTCGCCCTCTCGCCGGGGCATGCGCCGCAGCCATGACGCGCTGAAGGTCGAAGCATTCCACGAATGCCCGAACTGTGGTGAGCTTAAGCGCCCGCACAACCTGTGCCAGGCCTGTGGCCACTACAATGGCCGCGAGATCGTCTCGGTCGGGCTCTAAGCCCAATTAACCGGAGAATGCGCACATGAGCCTGCCGCGTATCGCCGTTGACGCGATGGGCGGCGATGAAGGCGTGCGCGTGATGGTCGAAGGCGCTGCGCTGGCCCGTCGCCGCCACGACCGCTTCAAATTCCTTCTGGTCGGCGATGAAGAGCGGATCAAATCCGCGCTTGATGCCCACCCAAATCTGCGCGCTGCGTCGGAAATTCTGCATTCGACCGATGTCGTCGCGGGGGACGAAAAGCCCACCCAGGCGTTGCGCCGGGCCAAGACCACCTCGATGGGCATGGCGATCAACGCCGTCAAGCAGGGCGATGCCGGGGCTGCAGTCAGCGCCGGGAACACCGGCGCGCTGATGGCGATGAGCAAGCTGGCGCTGCGCACGATGCCGGGGATCGACCGCCCGGCGCTGTCGGCAATCATGCCGACGCTGGGCGACAACGATGTCGTCATGCTTGACCTTGGCGCCAACACCGAATGCGATGCGCGCAATCTGGTGCAGTTCGCGATCATGGGCGCGGCCTATGCCCGAATCATTACCGGTCGCGACAACCCACGGGTTCGCCTGCTCAACATCGGCAGCGAGGACAACAAGGGCACCGAAGACCTTCAGCTCGCCTCGGCGCAACTCAAGGAAGCCGCGGCAAGTCTGGCCATGTCGTTCGACGGTTACGTCGAAGCGGACAAGATCAACCGCGGCGAAGTTGATGTCGTCGTCACCGACGGCTTTTCGGGCAATATCGCGCTGAAAGGAATCGAAGGCACCGCGCGCTTCGTGGCGGATCTGCTGCGGCGCAGTTTCGCCTCGTCGCTGCGCTCGAAGTTCGGCTTCCTGGTTTCGCGTCCGGCGACCGAACTGCTCAAGCATCACCTCGATCCCAACAACCACAACGGCGCGGTCTTCCTTGGCCTCAACGGCGTTGTGGTGAAAAGTCACGGCTCGGCCTCGGCGATCGGAGTGGCCAATGCCGTTGCCGTAACCGCACGGCTGCTGGAAAACGATCTGACCAAGCGCATTGCCGCGGACCTTGACCGGCTTGGCGGAAGCCATCTGGGCCGCACGGCCAAGGCTGCAGAGTGACGCGGCGTTCGGTCCTGATCGGCACGGGCTCGGCCCTGCCACGCCGCGCTGTCAGCAATGCCGAGCTGGCGAAGCAGGTCGATACCAGCGACGAATGGATCGTCGAGCGCACGGGCATCCGCAACCGCTATCTGTGCGGCGCGGATGAGAACACCGGAACGCTCGCCATTGCGGCGGCAAAGGCCGCGATCACTGCCGCGGGCATCGAACCGGGCAGCATCGGCCTGATCATTCTGGCCACGGCGACCCCAAACCAGACGTTCCCCGCCACCGCCACGATCGTCCAGCACGCGCTGGGCTGCAATGGCGGGATTGCCTTTGACGTTGCCGCGGTCTGTTCGGGCTTTCTCTACGCGCTGAGCATCGCCGATTCGATGCTGCGGACCGGCATGGCCCAGCGCGCGCTGGTGATCGGTGCCGAAACGTTCAGCCACATCCTGGACTGGGAAGACCGCACCACCTGCGTGCTGTTTGGCGATGGGGCGGGCGCGGTGATCCTTGAGGCGCAGGACGTGGCCGACGATGGCCCTGGAATACTCGCTTGCCGGCTCCATGCCGACGGGGCGCACAACGACCTGCTCTATGTCGACGGCGGACCGGCAACGACGGGAACCGTCGGACACCTGCGCATGAAGGGCCGCGAAGTGTTCCGCCATGCCGTCGTGAACCTTGCCGAGGTTCTGGGCGAAGTGCTTGACGACGTTGGGCTTTCGCCGTCGGACATCGATTGGGTAGTCCCGCATCAGGCCAACCGCAGGATCCTTGATGCAACCGCCAAGAAGCTGGGCCTTGCACCCGAACGCGTGGTCGTGACGGTCGATCAGCACGCCAACACGTCGGCCGCCTCGGTTCCGCTGGCGCTGGACACGGCGGTGCGCGACGGGCGCATCAAGCCTGGCGATCTGGTGGTGCTGGAAGCCATGGGCGGCGGCTTTACCTGGGGCGCCAGCCTCATCCGCATCTGACAAATCTGCGCTAACCCACAGGTTTTGTGCAGTTCCGTTGCATTTGTAGATGCATTGGCTATGCTTCGAATCGTCGGTCGCGCGCTATAACTGGGAAGGGGCTTGATGCGCTCCATGTCTACACTAACCCGGGCCGATCTGGCCGAAGCCCTGAATCGCAAGCTTGGCCTGTCACGGGCCGAATCGCTTGGCATGGTCGAATCGATTCTGGAACATATGTGCGACGCGCTCGAACAGGGTGAAAACGTGAAAATCTCCGGATTTGGCACGTTCCTGCTGCGTGACAAGGGCGAACGGATCGGGCGTAATCCCAAGACCGGGGTCGAAGTCCCGATCACGCCGCGGCGTGTCCTGACGTTTCGGGCCAGCCAGATGCTGAAAGACCGGATCGCCAAGGGATGAGTGCGGACGCCCAGTATTCTGACGGCAAGGACCCCGAGGCGCTGCGCACCATCGGGGAAGTCGCCAAGGCACTGGGTATTCGCCAACATGTTCTCCGCTATTGGGAAGAGCAATTCCCGATGCTCCGGCCGCTCAAGCGCAGCGGCGGACGGCGCTATTACCGGCCTGAAGACGTTCAGCTGGTCGAGACGATCCATCGGTTGGTCCACAAGCAGGGCTATACCCTGAAAGGGGCGAAGAACGCGCTGAGTGGTGCAACAGCCAGCGATCCATCGCCGGTTAGATCGGCCGGTTCGGACGCTGCGTCGGCGGTTTCAGCCTCTGGCGGCATGAGCAATGCCAACTTTGCCTTGCGCGCGCGGCTGATCGCCCTGCGCACGACCCTGGTTTCCGCCCTCCACGAATCCTGACTGCACCGCAAACGCGGCTGGCCTCTCGTCAAATCGCCTCCTGGCGGCTAGAGTCGCGCCATTGCAGGAGCGAGAGATATTATGACGCAAGGCTACGATGCAGACCTGGCGCTGCTGATCAATGGCAGCTGGAAACTTGGCGAAGGGCGCGATCTGTTTCCGGTGGTCGATCCGGCGCGCGGCGAAACGATTGCCGAAGTGCCGCTGGCAACCCCGGCCGACCTCGACGAAGCGCTCGACGCCGCTGAGAAGGGCTTTGCCCTGTGGCGCGCAACCCCGGTCGAGCAGCGCGCCGCCGTGCTGCACAAGGCGGCGGCGCTGATGCGTGAGCGCAGCGAAGCGATTGCCCGGCTGCTGACCCAGGAACAGGGCAAGCCCTTGGCTGAAGCACGCGGAGAAGTGGCGGGCAGTGCCGGATTGTTCGACTGGGCAGCCGAGGAAGCGAGCCGGATCTATGGCCGCGTGCTGGTCCGCCCGACCGGCCAGCGCTCCATGGTGCTGAAGCAGCCGGTCGGCCCGGTCGCGGCGTTCAGTCCTTGGAACTTCCCTGTCTACCTGATGGCCAAAAAGCTTGCCCCGGCGCTGGCCGTCGGCTGCTCGGTGATCGCCAAGCCGCCGGAGGAAACGCCGGGTTGCTGCGGCGCGCTGATGCGCTGCCTGACCGATGCGGGTCTGCCGGCGGGCGTCGCCCAGCTGGTGCATGGCGTGCCCGATGCGGTTAGCCGCCACCTGATTGCCAGTCCAGTGATCCGCAAGGTCAGCTTCACCGGTTCGATCCCGGTCGGCAAGCACCTGATGCGGCTGGCGGCAGACGGGGTGAAGCGGATCACCATGGAACTTGGCGGCCACGCCCCGGTGCTGGTTTTCGACGACTGCGATCTGGAAAAGACGCTCGACATAGTCGTCCCGCAGAAGTTCCGCAACGCCGGCCAAGTCTGCGTCAGCCCGACGCGGTTCTTCGTCCAGGAAGCGATCTATGACCGCTTTATCGACGGCTTTGCCGCACGCACCGCCGGGGTCAAGACTGGGCACGGACTGGACGCCGATACCAAGATGGGGCCGCTCGCCAATGTCCGGCGTCCCGATGCCATCGCCGCGCTGGTCGAGGATGCCGCCGCCAAAGGCGCGCGCGTGATGGCCGGCGGGCACCGGGGCAATGGCGGCTTCTTCTTCGAGCCGACGCTGCTGGCCGACGTGCCCGACAATGCCGACATCATGAACAACGAGCCGTTTGGCCCGGTTGCCGTCGCCGCGCCGTTCACCACGCTGGAGGACGCGATCGGCAAGGCCAATCGCCTGCCCTATGGCCTTGCCGCCTTCGCTTTCACCGAGAACATGCGCCAAGCCAATCTGCTGGGCGACGCAATCGAGAGCGGGATGGTCGGGATCAACACCTTCGCGATCAGCGTGCCCGATGCCCCGTTCGGCGGGATCAAGGATTCGGGCTTCGGCAGCGAAGGCGGGGTCGAGGGCATGGAGAGCTACCTCGCGACCAAGGCGGTCCACATGGCGTGACGCGCTACGCGGCCTCTGGCCCCAGCGCGGGGTCGAGGTCGCGTGGGCGCATCAGGTGGACCAGGCGGGCGCAGTTGTCGGCCAGGTCGGCCCAGCGCGCGATATCGAGTTCGAGCACGGCATAGGCGGCGGTCGGGAACTTGATCTCGACCACGTCGCGCAGCGGGCTTGAACCATCGTCGGGGACCAGGTCGAAGATCAGGTCCTCCAGGCCGGGATTGTGGCCGACCATCAGCGTGGCGGTGAAGCGGTCGTCCTGCTCGCGCAGGAGGTCGGCCAGAGTCGCGCTGCTGGCGAGGTAGATGCGCCGGTCCCAATTGACCGCCAGCGGGCGGCCGGCGGCTTCGGCGGCGATCTCGACCGTTTCGGTGCAGCGCACCGCCGGGCTGGCAATGACATGATCCCAGCCGATCCCGTGATCGCGGATATGCCGCCCCATCAGCGCCGCGCCCTTGCGCCCGCGCGCGTTGAGCGGGCGATCGAAATCGCGCGCGCGGGGATCTTGCCAGTCGGACTTGGCGTGGCGGAACAGACCGAGGGTTTTCAAGCGGGATTCTCACGCGGGACGGGCGCTCCAAAAGCACCGCTGGCGACGCGTTGTAAAGCCTCGTCGAGTGTCAGGCGGATGACAGGGGTGCCTTCGGGGAAGGCCGACAGCAGACGGCTGGGGAAGGCGGCGGACAAGACGACAAAGTGGCCGTGATCGTCGCGGCTACGGATCAGCCGGCCGAACGCCTGGGCCAGCCGGGCGCGGATGATCGCATCGTCATAGGCGCTGCCGCCGCCCGCCAGCCGCCGCGCGCGGTGGAGGATCGAGGGCTTGGGCCAGGGCACCTGCTCCATCACCACCAGCCGCAGCGAATGGCCGGGGACGTCTACCCCGTCGCGCAGGGCGTCGGTGCCAAGCAGGCTGGCGCGCGGATCGTCGCGGAAAATGTCCACCAGGGTGCCGGTGTCGATCGGGTCGACGTGCTGTGCGTAGAGCGGCAGACCGCTGCGGGCGAGGCGATCGGCGATGCGGCCATGGACCGCGCGCAGCCGGCGGATGGCGGTAAACAGGCCGAGCGCGCCGCCCTGCGCGGATTCGATAAGGCGGCCATAGGCCCCGGCCAGCGCCGCAACATCGCCGCGCGGCACATCGGTGACTATCAGCACCTGGGCCTGGGCGGCATAGTCGAACGGACTGGCGAAGCTCGACAGGTCGGGCACCAGGCCCAGCTCGGGCGCGCCGCTGCGGGTGATGGCCTCGTTCCAGCCGTCTTCGCCGCCGCCGCTGCCGTCCTTGAGCGTGGCCGAAGTGATCATCACCCCGTGCGCCGGTTCGAGCACGGTGCGGGCGAACGGCTTCATCGGATTGAGCCAGCGGCGGTGAATCCCGACGTCGAACTCGCGCGCCTCGGCCCGTTCGACCGCCAGCCAGTCGACGAACTCGGGATCGGCCGGACCGCCGAGCCGTTCGAGCAAGGCTTCCCACGCCGCCAGCAGGTCGATCCGCCAGGCGAGCGAATGGCGTGCGCCTTCGATCCGGGCGCGGCCCGCACCGTCGAGCCAGTCGGGCGGTTCGGCGAGCAGAGCATCGAGCCGCACGCTCAGCCGGATCAGCGGGCCGCGCAGTTCGGCCAATGCGGCCTGGGCCGCCCCGGCGCGCTCGATGAAATCGCCTTCCAGCTGCGCTGCTTCGGTTTCAAGGCCATAGCCAGCCTCCTGCCCGCCGCTTTCGTCGCGGGCGTAAACCGTGGCGCGGACCCCGGCGAACAGCTCCTCGAGCGGACCGGACGGCGCCCCTTCGACCAGGCGCTGCAACCAGCCGTCGCTAGGCAGCGCTTCTGCCGCGTAGCGCGCGGCGGCGATTGCCTTGCCCCCGGCCTCGTCATAGCTGGCCAGATCGGCGAGCCGCGCAGCGAGCCCGCGGCGGCGGCCCTTGGAGCCGCGTTCCGGGCCGATCACCCAGCGCCGCAGTTCGATCGTCTCGTCCCCGGTCAAGGCCGCGGCAAAGGTCGAATCGGCGGCTTCGAACACATGGTGGCCTTCGTCGAAGACGATCCGCGTCAGGCGCTGGGCGGCATCGCGGCCACGCGCGGCATTGACCATGACCAGCGCGTGATTGGCGATCACCAGGTCGGCCTGGGCGCTGGCCCGGCTGGCGCGCTCGATGAAGCATTTGCGGTAATGCGGGCACCCGGCATAGACGCATTCGCCGCGCCGGTCGGTTAGCGCTGCGACCCCGCGCTGGCGGAACAGCGTACCAAGCCAGCCGGGCAGATCGCCGCCGATTATGTCGCCGTCCTGGCTGTAGGCTGCCCAGCGCGCGATCAGCTGCGCCAGGATCGCCGCGCGGCCGGTAAAGCCGCCCTGCAGCGCGTCCTCCAGATTGAGCAGGCACAGGTAGTTTTCACGCCCCTTGCGCACCACCACCGGTCGGGTTCCGTCAGCGCGCTTTTCGCCCCAGGCGCGGCGGCTTTCGCGGCGCAGCTGGCGTTGCAGCGCCTTGGTATAGGTCGAGACCCAGACCGTCCCGCCGCTACGTTCGGCCCACAGCGAGGCGGGGGCAAGGTAGCCGAGCGTCTTGCCGATCCCGGTGCCGGCCTGGGCGAGCAGCAGGTGCGGCTGGCCGTCGCGCTGGCGCGGTCCGAACATCCCCGCAGCTTCCAGCGCATAGGTCCGCTGCGCGGGGCGTTCCTCGGCGCCGGCACCGGTCAGCGCTGCCAGCCGCGCGGCAACGTCTGCGGCGGGTAGGGCGATCTGCGCGGGCTGCGGCCGGTCGGCGCCTTCTTCCCACTCGGGCAGCCGCGCGAACAGCCAGCGTTCGGCATTGTCGGGCCGGGCTATGCGCGGGGCGAGCAGCGCGGCCCACGGCCAGCGCTGGCGGGTCAGGCTTTGCAGCGCGGTCCAGGCGCCTTCGCGCTGGGGCCAGTCGGAAGCCTCGCACTGTGCCAGCATTGCGCCGGCGGCCTGCTGAAGCAGCGCGGGGACGGCATCGTCGCCCTCCGGCTCGGGCAAGTCGAGCGCGTGGGCCAGGCCTTTGGGCGTGGGGACAACAAAGCGGGCGGGGAAAATGAAGGCGAACAGTTCGAGCAGATCGAGCCCGGACAAGTCCGGATAGCCCAGCCGCGTCGCGACCAGCGGGGCATTGAGCATGAGCAGCGGCGTATCGGCGGCGGCGACAATCGCGTCGCCCTTGGCTACGCCCCGGGTAGTCCCGGCACCATCGCGCAGCCAGCATCCGCCATGACTGGCGTGCAGCGCCGGCAGCGGCAGGGCAGGGGGGCTATCGGCCATCGCCCCGCACTAGAACGAAAAGGAAACGGTTTGAAGGGTGAAGCGGGCGATTATCGCCGGAAAAGCCGTTCCCACCAGGTCTGGTCGCTATCGAGCGGGCGGATCCGGCCGTATGTCCGCAGCCGGATCGATGGGTCCATCGGCGACCGGGCGCGCAGCCAGGCGTCATTCTCGCTGGATTGATGGCTTCGGGAGATCACGGCCTGTTCCTCTGTTTGCCCACACCTGCCAAACACACCAGACGCCGCGCGGTTCCCGCAAGGGCAGCCGCAAGTGTGTGATCGGACGTTGACCGCATCGCGGCGCTGCGCCAGCCTTGCTCGATGCCGAATCCCAGCCGTGATGCCCTGATCGCCCGCTTGCCCAAGGCAGAGCTGCACCTGCATATCGAAGGTTCGCTCGAGCCAGAGATGCTGTTCGCCCTGGCGCAGCGTAATGGCGTGGCGATCCCCTTTGCTTCGGCCGAAGCGGTGCGGGCGGCTTATGACTTCTCCAACCTGCAGGATTTCCTCGATATCTATTATCAAGGCATGGCGGTGCTGCAGACCGAGCAGGACTTCTACGACCTGACCTGGGCCTATCTGGAACGCGCCGCCGCCGACACCGTCCGCCACGTCGAGATCTTCTTCGATCCGCAGGGCCATACCGAGCGCGGGATCGCCTTCGAAACCGTGCTCGACGGGATCGAACGGGCATTGCAGGCGGGCGAGGAACGGCTGGGGATCTCCTATCGCCTGATCATCTGCTTCCTGCGCCACCTGAGCGAGGAAGATGCCTTCGCGACCCTGGCGCAGGCCATGCCTCATCTGGCTCGGATACATGGCGTCGGGCTCGATTCGTCCGAACTGGGCCACCCGCCTGCCAAGTTCGCCCAGGTCTTTGCCAGGGCGCGCGAAATGGGCCTGCACGTGACGGCCCATGCCGGCGAGGAAGGGCCGCCGGAATACGTCCACGAAGCGCTCGACTTGCTGCAGGTCGAACGGATCGACCACGGCAACCGTGCGCTGGAGGATCCGGCGCTGGTCGCGCGATTGGTTGGCGAAGGCATGACCCTGACGGTCTGCCCGCTGTCCAACCTGCGGCTGTGCGTGATCGACCGGATCGAGAGCAGTCCGGTGCAGCGGATGCTCGATCTGGGGCTGAAAGTTACGATCAACGCCGATGATCCGGCCTATTTCGGCGGCTATGTGAACGACAACTTCCGCGCCGTGGCCGACGCGCTTGACCTGTCACCCGACGCGATCGTGCGGCTGGCGGAAAACAGCTTTACCGGGTCGTTCCTGCCGATGGCCGACCAGATCGCGCACCTGGCCGAAATCGCCGAGGTGGCGGGTGACTGAAAAGACCTGGCTTACCGCGGACCGCCTGCTTGAGGACAGCTACCGCCTGGCCAACCTGATCCTCGACGCCGGGTTCCGCCCGACCCATATCGTCGGGATCTGGCGCGGCGGCGCGCCGGTGGGAATCGCGGTGCAGGAACTGCTGCAGTACAATGGCGTCGAGAGCGATCACATCGCGATCCGCACCGCCAGCTATTCGGGGATCGACCAACAGGACAAGGAAGTGCGGGTCTATGCCCTGGGCTATCTGGTCGACACGCTGAACCCCGACGACCGCCTGCTGGTGATCGATGACGTGTTCGACAGCGGCCGTTCGGTCGAAGCGTTCCTGCGCGAGCTGAAGGCGCGGTGCCGCCACAACATGCCGTCTACGGTCAAGGTTGCCACGGTCTATTACAAGCCCAGCCGCAACCGCACCGCGATGCAGCCCGATTTCTATGTCCACGAGACCGAGGACTGGCTGGTCTTCCCGCACGAGATCTGCGGACTGACGCAGGCAGAGATCCGCGCACACAAGCCGGGTGCCGAGCTGATCCTGCGCGATGGCGCAGGCGGCTGACCTTGGCCGGGGGCGAACAGATGCTGCAATCGCGGAACTATCCGCCATCGCCGCGCCTCGCGCCCTATATCGCGCGCCACTACGTCTTCAACGTCGAAGCGCCCGACCAGTTCGAGCTGATCGATCAGTTGCTGTCCGAAACCGCCTTTGTCCGGTTGCTGCTGCGCGGTGACTGGGCGGCAGAGGTGGTCAAGGGGATCTGGTCGAACGTCGGCAAGGCGGTGTTCTTCGGCCCTAACAGGCGACCGCTGAAAGTGCGGGTGCGCGGCGGTTTTCGCGTCGTCGGGATTGCCTTCTGTCCGGCTGGGTGGCGCGGACTGAGCAATATCCCGGCCGACGCCTTTGCCGATCGCATGGTCCCGCTGGCAGATATGCTGGGTCCACGCGCAGAGAGCCTGCTCGGCGAAGTGTCCCGCGTGACCGACGACAGTGCGCAGGGCGATGCCCGGATCATAGCGGCGATCGAAAAGGTCGTCTGCGATCTGCTCGACGCCCGCGGCTGGCCCAAGGCGGACGAGGCGATGCAGCGGTTCGAGCGATTGGCGCGCAACAACAGCACCGCCATGGTGCGCGACGCGGCGGTCCAGCTCGGCATGTCAGAACGCCAGCTGGAGCGCCGCTGCCGCCCGGCCTTCGGCCTGTCGCCCAAGGCGATCCTGCGCCGCAGCCGATTTCTCGACATGGCCGCGGCGATGCGCGGGCTGTCGAGCAGCGACGAGCGCGAGCAGGCGGCGCTGCGCTATTACGACCAGCCCCAGCTGATCCGCGAGTTTCGTCGCTTCATCGCGATGACCCCGGGCCAGTTCCAGAAGACCCCGACCCCGTTGCTGACCGCCGGGCTGGAACTGCGCGCGCTGCGCAAGGCGGAGGACGCGGCCCGGGCGGCGGGCGAAACGTAGCTAGCCCCTTGCGCCGCCGCGCCAAACACGCAAAGGCGCGGCTGTTATGACCGACGAAGCACTTCTGTCCGCCGCCCAGGTATCCAAGGCCTGGCCCTTCGAGGAAGCCCGCAAGCTGATCAAGCGGTTCCCCGGCGGCAAACCGGACGGCAGCGCGATGCTGTTTGAGACCGGCTATGGTCCGTCGGGCCTGCCGCATATCGGCACCTTCCAGGAAGTGCTGCGCACCACCCTGGTGCGCCGTGCCTACGAAGTGCTGTCCGGCGGCGCGCCGACCCGGTTGGTGGCGTTCAGCGACGACATGGACGGGCTGCGCAAGGTGCCCGACAATATCGAGAACAAGGCGGTGCTGCAGGCCAACCTGCACAAGTCGCTGACCCGCATCCCCGACCCCTTCGGCTGTCATGAGAGCTTCGCCCATCACAACAACGCGATGCTGCGCCAGTTCCTTGACCAGTTCGGCTTCGATTACGAATTCGTCTCCTCGTCCGACATGTACAATTCGGGCCAGTTCGATGACGCGCTGCGCAATGTCCTGCGCAATTACCAGGCGATCATGGATATCATGCTGCCGACCCTCCGGGCCGAGCGCGCGGCGACCTATTCGCCGGTGCTGCCGGTGTCGGAGAAGACCGGCCACGTGCTGCAGGTGCCGATCGAAGTGATCGATGCCGAGGCCGGGATCATCCGCTTTGACGACCAGGGCGAGACGGTCGAACAATCGATCCTGGGCGGCAGATCGAAGCTGCAGTGGAAGGTCGACTGGGGCATGCGCTGGACCGCGCTGGGGGTCGATTACGAGATGTGCGGCAAGGATCTGACCGACAGCGTTCGCGAAAGCGGCAAGATCGCCCGCGCGCTGGGCGGCCAGCAGCCCGAGGGGCTGATCTACGAGCTGTTCCTTGACGAGAACGGCGAGAAGATCTCCAAGTCCAAGGGCAACGGCCTGACCATCGAACAGTGGCTGACCTATGGCAGCGAGGAAAGCCTGGGCTTCTACCTGTTCCGCGAACCCAAGAGCGCCAAGAGCCTGCACGTCGGGGTGATCCCGCGCGCGGTCGACGAATACTGGCAGTTCCGCGAAAAGCTGCCCGCCCAGCCGGTTGAGCAGCAGCTCGGCAATCCGGTCTGGCACCTGCTGCGCGCCAACGGCTACCAAGGCGGCGATGGGGACAAGCTGCCGGTCACTTACGGACTGCTGCTCAACCTTGTCGGCGTGCTCGGTGCCGGGGCGACGCGCGATCAGGTGTGGTCCTATCTCGGCAACTATGTCGAGAATGCCGACCCTGCCGCCCATCCCGAACTCGACAAGCTGGTGACTACCGCGCTGGCCTACAGCCGCGATTTCATCGCCCCGACCCTGATCCGCCGCAAGCCCGAGGCGGGCGAGGCGCTGGCCCTGGCCGCGCTGGATGAGGAACTCGCCGCGACCAGCGACGACGCCACGGCCGAGGAACTGCAGAACATCGTCTACGACATCGGCAAGGATCCGCACTATGGCTTCGAGAGCCTGCGCGACTGGTTCAAGGCGCTCTACGAAACCCTGCTGGGATCGAGCGCCGGTCCGCGCATGGGCAGCTTCATCGCGCTTTACGGCATCGCCAACACCCGCCAGCTGATCGCCGAAGCGCTGGCTTGATCCTGCGCGGGTCAGTCCGCGATGATGTGGGGGATGAAGCGGGCGCGGTTGCCGGTGATCAGGCCGTCCTCGCGGATGCCAAGACCTGCGGCTTCGCCTGCCACAAGCCAGCTGCCCAGCACCGGATATCCATGCCCGAAGTCGCGCAGGTGATAGCGTTCCTGGAAGACCAGGCGATTGCGACTGTACTGGCCGCCGCTGCGGTCGATCAGCTTGCCGGCCGCAACGATCTCGACATTGGCGCCTTCGCGGGCGTGGACCGGCTTTGAAACATAGTCGCCGCGCATCGTATGCGGATCGAAGGCGGCGGGTAGCAGGTTGGGATGGCCGGGGAACATCTCCCACAGCGCGGCCAGCACGGCCTTGTTGCTCCACAGCATCTTCCACACCGGCTCCAGCCAGTTGGTTTCGGCCATTCGGGCCAGGGCGCGCTCTCCGAAGGCCTCGCTGGCGAGCCATTCCCAGGGATAGAGCTTGAACAGCGCGGTGATGATGCAATCGTCCTGATCGACAAGGCGCCCGTCGCCGTCGATCCCGATCTGGTCGATCAGCACCGCCCGCGTGGTCAGTCCGGCCTGCTCGGCAATGTCGCGCATCTAAGTGGTGGTGATCGTGTCTTCATGCGCGTCGTCGGCGGTGTGGGTGAACCAAGCCGCTTGCCCGGGCAGCCGCGGTGCCAGCGTCTGCCAACGCGCCAGCAGCTTTTCATGCAGGCTGTTGAACTGATCGGAGCCTGAAAAAACCTCTTCCTTCCAGTCCCACTGGACGATCGCCGTTTCCAGCATGGCAGTCGGCGTGTCGCAGTTGAATTCGAACAGCTTGGGTGGGCCGCTGCCGGCATAGCCGAAGTCGAAGCGCCCGTAATCGAGCGCCGGGACCCCGCCGGTCCAGCTGGCCCGCACGGCATCGTGATAGGCCATGGGAATGCCGCACAGCGACAGTAGCCTGGCATCGCCGACGATCCGCTCGCCCGCGGCGCGGTAAAGGCGGTAACACTCTTCCGTGGCGCCTTCGATCGTCTCGATCTCGGCCAGGGTGAAGCTGTAGCAAGCGCTTTCGTCCCAATAGGCGCCGTCGGCATCGCTATGCCAGATCAGGCCGAGTTCCTCGACCTTGTGCTGCCAGTTGCTGCGCGGAACCTGCGCGAGGCGTTTCACCGTTCAGGAACGTCCGCCGCCAAAGAAGCGCCCGGACGAGCCGAACCCGCCGCGCGAAACCGCCGCAGAACGAGTCATGTTGGCGGTCTTGGGCGCGCGGACATAGTCCGATCCGGCAATCGCCTGGCGCGATCCGCTGTTGCGAAAACGGGGATCGTTGATCGAATCGCCCAGATAGGGAATCCGCCCGCCGCGGTTGACATAGTACCAGCCGTGACCGCTGCCATGATAGCGCGGATTGTCGCAGCGGTCGTCGTCGACACGGGTGCCGACCTGATCGACGCAGACCGCGGTCTGCCGATCCGCCACCACGCCGTCGTCCCACGACGGCTCGCTTGAGCAAGCGGCCAGACCCGACAAGGTCGCCGCCATGGCCGTGGTCAGGGTCAGCTGCTTTCTGCCGATCATGGCACCATGCACGCCGCCTGGAGGATACCGATGCCCAGGCCCATGCCGCCGATGAACACGCCTGAGGCAGTGCAGCCCTGATCGATCTTCTGGGAAATTTCCTTGAACAGCAACCGCGCCACGATCACGAAAACGGCAAGCTGGATCAGGCCGGCCAATGCGCCCCAGATCAGCATGTCAGCCAGGCTGACCGAATGGCCGATGACCACCGCGACTGGCACGCAAAAGCCGATGAACGTCCCGGTCAACTGAATCGCGGCGGCGGTGTTGCCATCGCGGATCAGCGCAAACTCGCGGTGCGGGGTCGCCATGGCGTAAAGTGCAAGAAAAGCCATCGCCAGGCCCACTGCAACGGCAAAATAGGCCAGAAAATGCGGCAAGGTGGCGATGAAGTAGTCAAGCATCCGGCAAACTCCCTGGCGGGCTTGATATGGATTAGTCCAATACTGCGCAAGCACAGCTGGCGACGATCCGCTGCAGAACCTGAAACGATCAGATCCGCCGCGCGCCACTGACCCATTCGCGCGCCATATCGCGCGCCGCCTGGCGATCGTCGAAATCGCAAGCCGACTCGTTCAGCAACCGCGATTGCCGCAACCAGGCCTCGGGCACCGGATCGTAAAAGTGGATGCCGCAAAAGCCGGACCGAGCCCAGACCAGCTGGCCAAAGCTTTCCATCTCGAACCAGCGCAGCACCGCGTCACCGCGTTCGCAGGCGAGATGTTCGGCATGGACCCTCGCGCCGGTGCGGCTGAGATCGACAAGCAAGGCCTTCTGATCGCCGCTGCGCGTGATCAGGCGGCAAGGCAGCCGCAGGCGCAGCCTGCTTTGCGCCCTTCGTCCGCGTTCGATCATTGCCAGTGCCTTCGCCATAAGGCGTGCGGTCTAGCAGCGTCATGGCTAGCGGCCGGCAAAGCCGCGGGTCGGTAGAACTACCTGGTTGTCTGCGCGGCGATCCAGCGGTCGATCTTGGCTTCCAGGATCGGCAGGGGCAGGGCGCCCGAACCCAGTACCTGGTCATGGAAGGCGCGGATATCGAAGCGCGGTCCCAGTGCCACTTCGGCCTTCTTGCGCAGCCGCTGGATGGTCATCGCGCCGATCTTGTAGCTCAGCGCCTGCCCCGGCCAGGCAATGTAGCGCTCGACCTCGGCAGTGGCATCGCTTTCGCCCATGCCCGAATTGGCCAGCATATAGGCAATCGCCTGTTCGCGGCTCCACCCCTTGGCGTGGATTCCGGTATCGACGACCAGCCGCATCGCCCGCAGCATCTCGTCGTCGAGCGTGCCCCAATGCTGCAGCGGATCCTTGTAGAAGCCCATCGGATAGCCCAGCGTTTCGGCATAGAGCGCCCAGCCTTCGACATAGGCGTTGTTGCCGCCAAAACGCTGGAAATCGGGCAAGGTGCGGTCTTCCTGGGCCAGGCTGATCTGGAAGTGATGACCCGGCGCGCCTTCGTGCAGGTACAGCGTGGTGATCCCGCTGAGGAAGCGGCTGGGCAGGTCATAGGCGTTGTAGAAGAATACCCCCGGGCGACTGCCGTCGGGCGTGCCCTGGTTGTAGCTTCCCCCGGCCTCGTACTTTTCGCGGTAGGCTGGATAGGCCTCGATCACCAGCGGCGTGCGCGGCATGCGCGAGAAATACTGCGGCGCCAGCGCATCGACCTTCTTGGCGACCGCGGCGAACCCTGCCGCCAGCTCTTCGCGGCTCTTGGGGTGAAAGCGCGGATCGCTGCGGATGGTGTTGAAGAACGTCTTGAGACTGCCGCCATAGCCCAGTTCGCGCCGGACGGTGTCCATGTCGCCCTGGATTCGTGCGACTTCGTCCAGGCCGATCTGGTGGACCTGCTGCGGATCGAGCGGCAGCGTTGTATGTTCCAGGATCTGGCGGCGATAGAGCCCGACGCCGCCTTTCATGGCAGAAATACCCACCTGGCTGCGGGCTGCGGGCAGGTATTCGTCCGACAGGAATGCCCGCAAGCGGCGATAGGCCGGATAGACCTCGTCGCGCACCGCCGCCGTGTAGGCAGTCCGCAGCCGCGCCTGCTCGGCCAGGTCGATACCGCTGGGAAAGGCCCGGACTGGCGAAGTCAGCGGCGATTGTTCGACCGGTTGAGCCAGCAGGGCATCGACCTGCGCGATCATGTTAACCGTCGTCAGGCGCGATTCGACCACGCCGGTGGCGAGCCCCTGGCGAAAGCGCACGACAGCGTTGTCCAGCACCGTTGCAAAGGCCCGGATCAGGTCCAGGTTGGCGCGGTATTCCTCGGTGGTCTCGTATTTGAGCGCGCCGTCGCTGGCCAGCAGCGAGGGGAATTCGATGTGCAGACCACCAAAGTGGTTGAACGGGCGCACCGCGGTCAACGCGATCATGTCTGGTTGCAGCGCGTCGCGCTCGCGGCGCTTGTCGGTCAGGAAAACGTCATAGGAAATCTGCCGCTCTGCGCTTAGCTGGCGACGGTCAATCTTGCGTAGCGCGGCCATGCTCTGCCCGACTGAACCGCGCTGGGCACGGATCCGCGCATCGGTGAACAGCTGGCGCAGCGCCGCGGGATCGGGGCTTTGCCCGCGATAGATCACGGCCATCGAATCGAGAGCGTCCTCGCGCCGGGCATCGTCGCGGAACAGCGCCATCAGGCGCTCGTCCTCAACGCCCCGGGCGGCAACCGCAGGCGGCGCGGCAGCGGCTTCGGCCGCAGCGGCATATCCAATGTGTAACAGCAGCGCCGCCCCCAGCGCCGCCCAGACCCCTGCTTTCAACCGTGCCCCCATTTGCGTGTGCGGTACCATTTGGTGATGATGTATTTCGTTCCGCTTACCACCGGCGTGCCGGCATGCAGCGTGAACTGGTTCAGGGAACCGTCACGCGCGCCGTTGTTCCACGCCAGCAGCACACCGCGCTGCGGGGGGATCGACAATCCCAGGTTGAGGAACGCAGTCTCGCCGCCTTCCTCGACATCGTTGAGATAGATCATCGCGGTATAGGAGCGCTGGCCTCCGCGCTTTGCTTCGGTCTTGAAATAGGGCGCCTTGGTCCAGAACCAGTCCATATGCTCGCGGAATTCCTGGCCCGGGGCATAGCGCTGGCCCTGCATCGTCTCGCCGAATTCGCCGGGGATGCCCAGAAGATCGTCGATGCGACGCTCGATCATCCGCACAAACGGATCATCGATATCGACATCGCCCGAATAGGACGTCCGCCAGACTTCGTTGTAGCCGTGGTCGAGGATCTGCGAGGGCACCGCGGTGCGATCGATCATCGCCATCATCCGGACGCATTCGTCAGCGCTCATGAAATCGGCGGCGGCCCACAGCTCGGCCTGTTCGGCGGGCAGGCGTTCGACCTGGGGATCGCGTTCCAGCCGCGCCCGCACCGCATCGCCCAGCCGCTTCATCGCCGCCTGATCGGGGTTGGGGCAGGGCGGATACTGCTTGAGCGGCAGCGGCGCAGCGGCTTCTGACATGGCCCTTGTCTCGCCTTAACGATCAAGACTGGCGAGGGCGAGCGCCAGCGCCGCATCGCTGCCGTATGCGGCAACATCGGCGCTCGGCACGCGCAGATCTGGCATGACGTCCTCGCGCGGGCGGCCGTCAACGTGCCACAGCTTTTCATTGGGCAGGCTGACCGTGATGCAGGCCGCCGGCATCTCGTCCTGGACGATCGCTCCGAGCAGCTGGCCCATCTGCGAGCCGACAATTGGCGCCTTTGCCGCCGCGTTGAGACCGACGACAATGCCTTCGCCCATTGAGCCGGTCCAGCGCCCGGCCAGCACCAAGGGCGCAGGGCGCAGCGGGCTGCGGGGCTGGACATATTCCAGCCAGATTCGCGGCACCCCGCTCTTGACCCGCTCCACCGTCAGTTCGTGGCGTTGGTAAGGCCGCGGTTCGGATACGAAATGGCCGATGATCGCCCGCGCCACGGTCGACGTGCCGCCGCTGGGCGTGTCGCGCATGTCGACGATCACATGCGACGCTGCGGGAAGGGCGGCCACGGCATCATCGAAGGCCTTGATCAGCGCGGTATCCCCCAGCGAATTGTTGACCCGCAGCACCGCCACGTCATGCCCGGCGGGATCGCTGCGATGGGAAACGGTCAGCGGCCCGGCCGGGCGGTGGACCGAGGCATAGCCGGCGGGCAGGTCGATCGTGCGCGCTCGGCCCGCAACACGAAAGGTCATGCGGCGTGGCTGTTCGAGACGTCCCGCGGCCAGGGCGTTGATGGCGTAGAGCAGCTGATCGGCACCGGGGGTCACGCCGATCGCGGCAAAGCGGCCGCGCGCGGTCTGGCGCGGATCGGCGCCATCGATCGCGGTCAGTTCCCAGCCGGGACGAATACCGCGGGCTGCAGCATCGCTGCCCGCCTTGACGTCGCTGACCACCAGCCGCTCGCCCTGCGCCGAAAGCCACAGATCCGCCGCCGACGGGATCCACGCCATCGATGGCTTGGAGGTAGGCGACACGTGCAGGTGGCTGTCGCGAAAGACCAGCATCAGCACTTCCAGCCGGTCTGCGAAAGTCAGGCGGTCGGGCGCGCTCTGCATTGCGGGCGCCGCTGCTGCAAAGGCCTGGGCACCGCCGGCACGGTCCCAATAGGCATAGTTGTCGGCAAATTCGCTGCTGACTTCGCGCCACGCCGCCGCCGCATCGAACGGCTTGGTGCTGCATTCCGGATCAGCCCAGGCCGCAGCGGGCAGGGCGAGGCAAGCCGCCACGGTGAGCAGTAGAGGCGCGAAGGATCGGCAGGACCGTTTCATCGACAGGCTCTTTGCCATAGCTGTACGGCGAAACAAGGCTTGCCGAAGTGGCGGGCATTTGTAACACCCTTGCTCCCATGGACACCACAACCGCAACCGAAGCCCGCTATTCGCGTGGCGCCGTCATTCTGCACTGGATTATTGCCGTGCTGATCGCCCTCAATTTTGCCGCTGCCTGGGTGGCTGAAGACATGCCCGGTCCGCAGAAGATGCAGATCATGGGCAACCACAAGGCGATCGGGATCGTGATCCTGGTGCTGACCGTGGCGCGGATCGCCTGGCGTCTGACGCACCGCCCGCCGCCGCCGTCCCCCGATCTGGCCACCTGGGAAGTGGCACTGTCCAAGGTCGTGCACGTGTTGCTCTATGTCCTCATGCTGTCGATCCCGCTGGGCGGCTGGGCAACCCATTCGGCCTTTGCCGGAGGCAAGCCGGTCAGCCTGTTCGGTATCGTCAACTGGCCCGGCCTGCCGATGGCGCAGGACAAGGTTCTTGGCGAAACCTTGGGCGGCGCGCACGGGACATTCGCTTGGGTCATGCTGGGGCTGCTGGCGCTGCATGTCGCCGGTGCGCTCAAGCACCGCTTCCTCGACCGCAATTCCAATGCACTCAAGCGGATGTGGTTCGGCGGCTAGGCCTGCTGGCAGACACGCCGCAAACGAAAGGGCCTCCGCGGTTTTGTCCGCGGAGGCCCTTCGCATTTCAGGTAAGGCAGCAGCTTACCAGAAGAAGTTGTTGATCACGTCGACCACTTCGCCGTCATAGATGTTGACCAGCAGCGCGTCGTCGTAATAGCGGACCCAGCGATAGGGGCCGTACACGTCGGGCAAGCGGTACTGGTACGGATCGTTGATCCAGTAGCGCTGGCTGTAGAACAGCGAGTCGAGATAGAACCCGATGCTCAGCCGGCGATAGGAATAGTTCCGGTACGGCGAATAATAGGTGCCCCAGCGGAAGATCGACGGGTTGGAGCTGCGATAGCGGTTCCAGTCGTAGCGGTTGTTGTCGCGCCAGCGGCGATCCCAGCTGCGGTGATCGTTGCCATAGCGGTTGTTCGACCAGTTCGAACCGCTGTTGCGCCACTGCTGGTTGCGCCACTGTTCGTTGTAGCGGTTCTGGTTGTTGTCGCGCCTGCGGTTGTTGTCGCGGCTCCAATCGCCGTCGCGGTTGGTCCCACGCCAGTCGCGACCGTCGCGATCGCCAACCCGGCGCGCGTGGTCGACCCACGATCCGGTCGGGGCACCATTGGTGCCGTTCGACCAGCCACCCCGACGATCGCCGTCGCGGCGGTCACCATCGCGGCGGTCGTTGTCGTTCGAACCGGACGCATTGCCCCAGCGCACGACAGGCCGCTGCACCGGGGCTGGCGTGGCGACCGGTGGCTGAACCTGCGGCTGCTGCCAGCCACCGCCCTGCCGACCTGCCCAGCCGCGGCTCTGGCCGCCGTTGCTGTCGTTTCCACCATTGCCGCCACGACCCCAGGCCGGAGCCTGTCCGCCGTTGCCGCGCGATTCATCGTTGCGCGCGCCCCAGGCCGGGGTCTGCTGACCTCCGCCGCTGCGCGCCTGATCGTTGCGACCACCCCAGGCTCGGGCCTGGCCATTTTCGGAGTTGCCGCGCGCGCTGCGCCCTTCAGGACGGCCCTGATCGTCGGGTTCTGCCAGGGCAACGCCAGGCAGCGCAATGGCCGCCACGGCAAGGGCCAGCGCAGTGCGAAGGCCGGAACGAGAAGCAAAGTTGGCGGCCATAGCCGTATCTCCATTCAACGCGCCGCAGCAGTGCGGCGTCCATGAGACACGGCCTATCCGAGTCGCGCTGTCACCAGCGTGAACGGCTTGGTAAGCTTTCCGTTCAGGTCACCTGGTCAGCTTCTTGTAGGCCAACCTGGTCGGCCGGTCCGCTGCATCGCCCAGTCTGCGGCGCTTGTCTTCTTCATAGGCGGCGAAGTTGCCTTCGAACCATTCGACGTGGCTGTTGCCTTCGAAGGCCAGGATATGCGTCGCCAGCCGGTCGAGGAAGAAGCGGTCGTGCGAAATCACCACGGCGCAGCCGGCGAAGTTTTCGATCGCGTCTTCCAGCGCGGCCAGGGTTTCGACGTCCAGATCGTTGGTCGGTTCGTCAAGCAGCAAGACATTGCCACCAGCCTTGAGCATCTTGGCCATGTGGACGCGGTTGCGTTCCCCGCCTGACAGCTTGCCGACGTTCTTCTGCTGGTCGGCACCCTTGAAATTGAACGCTCCGACATAGGCGCGGGTGCTCATCTCCTGCTTGTTGACGGTCATGTAGTCATGCCCGCCGGAGATTTCTTCCCAGACGTTGTTTTTGGGGTTCAGGTCGTCGCGGCTCTGGTCGACATAGCCGAGGTGCACGGTCGAACCGATCTCGACGGTCCCGCTGTCGGGCTGTTCCTTGCCGGTCAGGATGCGGAACAGGGTCGACTTGCCCGCGCCGTTGGGGCCGATGATCCCGACGATGCCGCCCGGAGGCAGCATGAACGAAAGGTCCTCGAACAGCAGCTTGTCGCCATAGGCCTTGGAAATGCCCTTGGCCTCGATCACCTTGCCGCCGAGGCGCTCGGGCACTTGGATGACGATCTGGGCCTTGCCGATCGGGCGGTTGTCCTGGGCGTTCTGCAGTTCCTCGAACTTGCGGATACGCGCCTTGCTTTTGGTCTGCCGTGCCGCCGGGGTCTGGCGGATCCATTCGAGTTCGCGGGTAAGCGCCTTCTGCTTGCCGCTTTCCTCGCGGTCTTCCTGCTCAAGCCGCTTGGCCTTCTTTTCCAGGTAGGTCGAATAGTTGCCCTCGTACGGGAAATAGCGCCCGCGATCGAGTTCGAGGATCCAGCCGACGACGTGATCGAGGAAGTAGCGGTCGTGGGTGATCATCAGCACCGCGCCGGCATATTCCTTGAGGTGGTTTTCCAGCCATTCGACGCTTTCCGCATCGAGGTGGTTGGTCGGTTCGTCCAGCAGCAGAATGTCGGGCTTCTGGATCAGCAGGCGGGTCAGCGCGATGCGGCGCTTTTCACCGCCCGAAAGGCTGTCCACCGGCCAGTCGCCCGGCGGGCAGCGCAGCGCTTCCATCGCGATTTCAAGCTGGTTGTCGAGCGTCCAGCCGTCGACCGCGTCGATCTTGGTCTGCAGCTCGCTCATCTCTTCGCCAAGCTTTTCGAAGTCGGCGTCGGGCTCGGCCATTTCCATGCTGATCGCATTGAACCGGTCGACCAGGTCGGCGGTGGCGCGCGCACCGTCCTTGACGTTTTCGAGGACCGTCTTGGTCTTGTCGAGTTCCGGCTCCTGCGGGAGATAGCCGACCGTGATGTTCTCGCCCGGCCAGGCCTCGCCGGTAAAGTCGGTGTCGATCCCGCCCATGATCTTCATTAGCGTCGACTTGCCCGCGCCGTTGGGGCCGACGATACCGATCTTGGCACCTTGATAGAACTGCAGGCTGATATCGCTGAGCACCGGCTTTTGCGCACCGGGGAAGGTCTTGGTCATGCCCTTCATGACAAAGGCGTACTGGGCGGCCATCGGATCCTCGAAACTGTAACTGGAAAGATTTAGGCGGCCTGTAGTGTCCAAAGTGCATGTTTGCAATGCACCGGGCGGCAGATATGGTTCCAGAACCGCCGGGCAATGCACATGGCGAATGGTCGCAAGATAACATCCTTGGTTGAGGAGATTACGAATGCGTACCAGTTCAATCTCCATCGCGCTTGCGATGGGTTCTGCCGGCCTTGCCGGCGCCTTCCTGGCGATATCCACCCCGGCGGCATCCCAGTCCGACAAGATGGCCCCGCTGCCGGCGCAACTGCCCGCAGCGACCATCTACCGCGATGCCGGCTATTCCGGGCCCGCAGTGGCCGTTTAGGATGCCAACCCGGACATGGGCCTGGCCTGGACGGTAAACTCGATCCGGATCACGGCCGGCACCTGGCAGCTGTGTCCGCAGACCCAGTACCGCGGTGCCTGCCGGACGATTACGACCAGCACCCCGATGATCCGTCCCATGGCCGGCCTGCCGGTCCAGTCGATCCGTCCGCTGGGCTGGATGGGACCGGGCGCGCCCGGCGACAATGCCTCGCTCCGCGGAATGGCGGCAGAATTCTATCCGGCCCCGGCACGCAACGGCATGCGCGTACTGGCCTGTACCCGAGGTTCTGCGACGGCTGCCTGCTCTGCCGCTACCGCCGACAATTTCTGCATCGCGATGGGCTATCGCGGTTCGGCCCGGCAGTCGATGGAGACGGTTCGGCAGCGTGTCTACCTGGCCGATACGCTCTGCACGCGCACCGGCTATTGAAAGGGACGATCATGAAAAAAGTCATGGCATCGCTGGCGGCATTCACCGCGCTGGCTGGCTGCCAGACGATCGGGGGACCGGGCGTCAGCAGCTATTTCGATTGCAACAACGGGACCATGCTCAAGGTCACCTACGCCAAGCGCGGTGCCACCGTGCAGGTCGGCGGAAGCGCTATTCCGATCTTCCTGCGCAGCGTGCCGTCGGTTGGCGGAACCAGCTTCGAGGGCGGCGGTTATAACCTGCGGGTGATGGGCGATACCGCGACATGGTCCGGACCGACGCGCGAAGCACCCAAGACCTGCAGCCGGGTCGCCGTTCCGCGCTGATCCGCAGCAGACAATTCGGTTTGGCGGCACCGTCCTGCTTGGCAAGGCGGTGCCGCCCCGATATGCCGCGGACATGAACCTCTCATTCCGCGCGCTCGCGCTCTCCGCCTCGTTCCTGATGACCGTGCAGACGGCAGCGGCGCAGCCCGCCAAGGACATGCCGGCCTCGGCCCCGTCCGATCAGACTGCATGGACAATTCTTGAGGACCTGACCACCGAGGTCGGCCAACGCCTCGCCGGGTCGCCGCGCGAAGCGGCGGCGCGTGACTGGGCTGTGGCGCGGCTGAAGGCCCTGGGCTTTGCCAATGTCCGCAGCGAGCCGTTCACGATCACCGCTTTCGTGCGCGGAGCCGAAACCGCGCGGCTGACCGCACCCTATCCCCAGCCGCTGCACATCACGGCGCTGGGCAATTCGGTGCCGACCCCGAAAGGCGGGCTGACCGCCGAAATGGTCTATTTCCCCAGCCTGGACGCGCTGAAGGCCGCACCGGCGGGATCGCTTAGCGGCAAGATTGCCTACATTGATAACCAGATGCGCGCCTACCAGGACGGCTCAGGCTATGGCCCCTATGGCAACGCCCGGCGCCAGGGCGCTGCAATCGCCTCGACCAAGGGTGCGCTGGCAACGGTGATCCGCTCGGCCGGAACCGACCACAACCGCGATCCGCACACCGGTGGGACGAACTTTCCGGCTGGGACGAAAGCCATTCCGGCCGGAGCGGTCTCCGCGCCCGATGCCGATCTGATCGCGCGCATTGCCGCGCGGGGCAAGCCGATGACCGTGGCACTGGTGCTGGAGGGCTACCCGCAGCCCAATGCGCCGTCGGGCAATGTGATTGCCGATCTGCCGGGCCGCGACCCGTCACTGCCGCCGATCCTGCTGGGTTGCCACCTGGATAGCTGGGACCTTGGCACCGGCGCGATCGATGACGGCGCGGGCTGCGCGATCATCACCGCTGCCGCCTTGCGCGCGCAGCAGGACGGCAAGACCCTGCGGACGATCCGTCTGCTGTGGGCCGGCAGCGAGGAACTGGGCGGCTTTGGCGGCGAGGCCTATGCCAAGGCCCACGCCGGTGAGCCGCACGCGCTCGCCATGGAAAGCGATTCCGGCGCAGACCGGGTCTGGCGCGTCCAGCTGGGCCTGGCCGAAAGCAACAAGGCCGTGGCCGACAAGGTGTCGGCTGCGCTGGCGCCGCTGGGCATCGTCAAGGGGCAGGGCAAGCCGCAGGGTGGCACCGATGTCGAACCAATCATCGCCGCGCAGAAGCTGGCGGTGATCGACCTCGATCAGGATGCGACGCGCTATTTCGACCTGCACCACACCCCCGACGATACGCTCGACAAGGTTGATCCGGCGCAGCTGGAACAGAATGTCGCGGCGTGGACCGCGGTGCTCAAGGTCGTCGCCAACGAGGCGGGGCCGCTGTCAGGCGCGAATTAGGCCACTCAGCGGCTTGCCTGCCGTTTCGGGGAACAGTCGAGCCGTCGCGATCGCGGGATCCAGCGAAAAGTGCCCGGCAATGGCGCCGGAAAGCAGGGCGTCCAGCGCTATCGTCGGCTTGAGATCGCGGCCTTCGTAAAGCTGCGCCGGGGCAAGGCCGGGCCAGTCGGCAAGGATGCGCCCGCCCGCAACAGTTCCGCCCAGCAGCATGGCGAGCGCGCCCGTGCCGTGATCGGTTCCGCCCGTGCCGTTCACCGCCGCGGTGCGGCCGAACTCTGTCGCGACGATGACCAGCGTGTCATTCCAGGTCGGGCCAAGCCCTTCCTTCAACGCGCCGATCAGCGCATCGAGGCCGCCAAGCTGTGCGGCCAGGCGGCCCTTCTGCTGGGCGTGCGTGTCCCATCCGGTTGTCTCGACCATGACCACGCGCGCGCCCTGCGCCCCGCTCATCAGCGAGGCGACCAATTTGCCCGCAGCCTCTCCGCCGCGGGCCCCGGCCAGATCGGTGCCCGCGGCCATGGCGCGGGTCTGCAGGGCTTCTTCCCACAGGCCGTGCAATTGCGGATCACCGGCATAGAGCTGCGAGACGCGTTGCAGCAGATCGCCCGGCGCATCGGGCAGGTTCGACGGGGCATAGCTGGCGACCGGATTGTCGCCGCGCAAGGCCGCCGGGATCGTCGCTGAGACTGCCAGAGCGCGCGCTTCGCCGGCCGGCAGCAGTGAGAGCAGCCGGTTCATCCAGCCATCCTTGCGCGCATAGGGAACAGTGCCGCCCGTTTCGAGCACGTTCTGCGCATCGAAGTGCGACCGCTCGCGATAAGGAGAGGCGATGGCATGGGCGAACAGCGCCTGCTTTGCGCCATAGAGCTGCGCGGTCTGGGCCAGGGCTGGATGGAGTGTGAACAGCGGATCGAGCCGGGCGCCGCCCTCCAGATTGGCCAGATCGCCGCGCAGCCCTGAATAGGCCTTGTCGCCAAGCGGGGCGAGGGTGGCGAGCCCGTCGGCGGCACCGCGCTGGATGATGAAGACCAGCCGCCGCTCGGTCGCGGCGCGGGCAAACGCGATGCGCGGGGCAAACAGGCTGGCGGCGCCGGCTGCAAGGATCTGGCGTCGGTCGAGTTTCATGGCTTACCTCCGCATCATTTCGGGGCTGGCGAGCAGCAACGCGAGCGCTTGCTGGCCGCTTTCGGCGCGGGCCAGCGCGGTCCGGGTGGCGTCACTGACAGCGCCGGGAAACAGCGCCAGCGACAATTGCCTGGCATCGACGGTCGCGGCCCGCGCGGCAATCCGCTGTGCCACTTCGATCCGCCGATAGAGTGCATCGGGGCCGGCCCAGCTTGGCGCAGCATCGTCATAGCCGGCGGGCGATCCGGGCTTCCAAACCGCCTGGCCCAGCTGCTGGAATGCCGCCGCAGCGGTCGCGCCGGGCAGGGCGATAACACCGGTGCCGCGCAGCGCGGCAATGGTCCACTCCCACGGGGTGCGGAACTTCGTTGCCGTCTCCGACCACGGCTCGGGCGCCTCGATCAAGGCGCGATAGATCGTCGGCAGATCACCGCCGGAACGCAGGTACGCCTGCTCCAGCCGGGTGACCAGTGCAGGCGGCGGGTCGTCGGCGGCAAAGTGACGCGCCAGCTTGGTGGCAATGTGCCGGGCGGTTGCCGGGTGGACCGCCAGATCGTCAAGCACGGCCTGGGCCTGACGTGCGCCCGGCTGGTCATAGCGCTTGCCCATGATGGTGCGCGGGCCCGGCTCGTGGATGAACTCGGCAAAGGTAAAGCCATCACCACTGCCCTGCAGCGCGGGCAAGCGGCCCAAACCGCCGACGGTCCAGCCGGTCAGCGCGCGGGCGAATTCGGTGACGTCGGCCTGGCTGTAGCCGCTGCGCACGCCAAGGGTATGCAGTTCAAGGATTTCGCGCGCGAGGTTCTCGTTCAGTCCGCGGTCGCGGCCGCGCTGGGCGGCGCGCCGGCCAAGCCGGCTTCCGGGTCCGATCGATTGCGCCTGATCGAGATAGAGCAGCATCGCCGGGTGCCTCTCCACTTCTCGAAGCATTTGCCCGAAGCTGCCGAGAATATTGGGGCGGATCGCCTCGAACTCGAATGCGCCGGCCAGGCCCACGGTGACAATCTTGTCTACCGAAATGGCGAAGTGGTTGGACCAGAAATGAACCAGCCGCTCGGCAAACGGCGTGTCGCTGCCCAGCGCGCTGGCCGTCCGGGCGCCGACAGCGGCGACGTACTCTTCGCGCAGGTCTTTGTAAGGTCCAGGCATTCCGGCCCTGGCACGGGGGTTTTTGCCAGTGGCAGGCTCACTCTCAGGGGTCGGCTGCTGCGCGGCGTCGGCCTTGCTCTCTTTCCGATCGGCCTGCGCCTCGCGCAGCATGGCGATCAATGCCGGCGTTCCGGGCAACCGGGCGATCACCTCCGGGCGCGGGTTGTACCGGCTCAGTTGGTCGAGCAGCCAGCGACGCGGATCGGTGATCGGACTGTCGTTGCCGCGCGCACCCAGGCCAAAGCGATTGAGAGCCACGCTTGCCTCGCCCATTGCCGAATCTCCTGTGCGCTGACCAATTCACGCGACAGACTGCGCGAATGCTCCAGCGCGGTCTTGCCGCAAAATGTATTGCTTTGTCGCGGCAAAGTGCGCTGCGAAAACTGAACATCGGCTTGCCGGGCCAGAGCGTGCCATTCTAAGACCGGTCAACTGACGGGGCAGGGGTCCCGATCTGGGAGCGTCGATGACAGACCGAACCGTGCCAGCCGATCCGCAAGCCGCGATGATGCGCCTGGGGTGCTGCTATTATCCCGAGCATTGGCCCGAAGCGATGTGGCCGCAGGATGCGGCGCGGATGGTCGCGGCCGGGCTCAGCCGGGTGCGGATCGGCGAATTTGCCTGGAGCCGGATCGAACCCGAGCCAGGCCGCTTCGACTGGGGCTGGCTGGACCGGGCGATTGCAGTTCTGGGCCAGGCCGGGCTGGGCGTGATTCTGGGCACGCCGACCGCAACCCCGCCCAAGTGGCTGGTCGACCGCATGCCCGGGATGATCGCGCTGGACGAACAGGGCCGGCCGCGCCGGTTTGGCTCGCGGCGGCACTATTGCTTCAGCCACGCCGGATATCGCGCCGAGGCGGTGCGCATCACCCGCGCCGTAGCCGAACGTTATGGCCGGCATCCCGCGGTGATCGCGTGGCAGACGGACAACGAGTATGGCTGCCATGACAGCGTGGTCAGCTTTTCTGAGGCGGCGCGCGCGGCCTTTCGCAGATGGCTGGCGGCGCGCTACGGCACGGTCGACGCGCTCAACCGGGCCTGGGGCAATGTCTTCTGGTCGATGGAATACCGCAGCTTTGATGAAGTCGAGCTGCCCAACCTGACCGTGACCGAGGCCAATCCGGCGCACTGGCTGGCTTTCCGGCGGTTTTCCTCCGATCAGGTCGTCGCGTTCAATCGCGCCCAGGTCGAAGTGCTGCGATCGCTTTCGCCCGGCCGCGACGTGATGCACAATTTCATGGGCTTCTTCACCCAGTTCGATCATCATGACGTGGCTGCTGACATCGATGTGGCTGGTTGGGACAGCTATCCGCTGGGCTTCCTTGACAGCTTCCGCTTTTCGGCTGCCGACAGGCTGGCCTATGCCCGACAGGGCCACCCCGACATCGCCGCGTTCCACCACGATCTGTATCGTGGATGCCATCCCGACGGGCGCTGGTGGGTGATCGAGCAGCAGCCAGGTCCGGTCAACTGGTCAGCCCATAATCCCGCGCCGCTGCCCGGCATGGTACGGCTCTGGACGCTGGAAGCGATGGCCCACGGCGCCGAACTGGTCAGCTATTTCCGCTGGCGCCAGTTTCCCCAGGCGCAGGAACAGAACCACGCCGGCTTGCTGCGGCCCGACAGCTCTGATGCGCCGGGTCTGGGCGAAGCACGACAGGCGGCTGCCGACATCGCGCAGATCGGGCCAACAGGCGCGCCGCCGCGCACGGTCGCGCTGGTTTTCGCTTACGATGCGGACTGGATTACGACGATCCAGCCCCAGGGCCGGGGCTTTTCCGCGCTGTGGGCGGCGTTCGATTGCTATACCGCGCTGCGCCGGCTGGGGCTGGATGTCGACATAATCCCGCCAGGGCGGTCGCTGGATGGCTATGCGCTGTGCGTCCTGCCTTGCCTTCCGCACATCCCAGACGCGCTGGCCCAGCAGTTGGCGCGCTTCACCGGTCAGGTCGTGATCGGCCCGCGCAGTGGCAGCCGTACCGCCGAATTCGCCATTCCCGAGGGGCTGGCCCCCGGCGTGCTGCGCGACGTCCTGCCGATGCGAGTGACGCACGTTGAAAGCCTGCCGCCGGGCCTGGCGCACCGCGGAGATGGCTGGGCGATGACGCGCTGGATCGACCATGCAGAGGGAGCGATGACGCCGGAACTGGTTGCCGAGGATGGCACCGTCGCTGTCTGGCGGCACGGCAAGTACCGTTACCTGGCGACCTGGCCCGAGCTCGCGCTGGCCGCCGTGCTGATGCGCCGCGCTGCGATCGACGCTGGCCTTGCGGTTCACGACCTGCCCGAAGGCCTGCGCCTGCACCGCGCCGGATCACGCACTTTCGCGTTCAACTATGCCAACCGGCCAGTCGAAGTTCCGCAATCAGTTGAAGGGAACCCGGTGATCGGCCAGCGCAATCTCGGTCCGGCCGAAGTTTGCGTGTTTGAAGCCTCGTCGATTTGAAAAAATTGGTCGGGGAGACAGGATTCGAACCTGCGACATCTTGCTCCCAAAGCAAGCGCGCTACCGGACTGCGCCACTCCCCGACCTGGGGTATTTCTGTCCGTGGTGGGCCCGGCAGGACTCGAACCCGCGACCTAGCCGTTATGAGCGGCCAGCTCTAACCAACTGAGCTACAGGCCCCTAGCCCGGAAGGACCCGGACGGACGCCGCGCGGGTTAGCGGGGAAGGGTGGATTAGGCAAGCTCGACGGATGCCATGATTTCGACAACCGTCGTCGGCGCGACATTGCGCTTCCTCAGATAGGCGAAAACCCCGCGCCACCAGTCGTACAGCGCGTCCAGATCATCCTCGTTGCGCACATAGGGCGTATAGCCCGGGGCAAGCGATGGACTGTGGAACGAGAAGACCAGTACAGGCAGCCCCATGTCGAGCGCAATGTCGATGCCGCGCAGCGCCTCGGGCAGGGTAACGCCTTCGGGGGTCAGCGGAATCCGCTCCATGATCCCCAGCCGCGACAGCACCCCGCGCATCTGCGGAATGCGCCACAGCCGCGGATAGAGCCAGTCGCCGATCTGGCGCAGCATGCCGGAATAGACCGTGGTCAGCGGCAGCTCCATCAGCCGGCGGTCGGCGTCGATCCACCACGGGGTCAGCGGCAGACGACGGAAATTGGGGCCACCGGCAAAGCTGTAGTCGAAGTTCGAGCGCACCGAGGTGTCGATGGCGATCCCGCCGTCGGCCAGGATCTGCGCGGTATTCGGCCCGATCCCATAGCGTCCGGCGCGGTAGATCAGCGGAGCTTTGCCGAAATTGCCCTCGATCGCCTGGCGCAGCCGCGTGAACTTTTCCCGTTCCAGTGCCGGATCGAGATTGCCGGCAAAGCTGTTGTATTCGGTGACGTCTTCATCGTGCGGCGGACTGACCCAGGGGTGCAGCTGGACGCCGATCTCGGCGCGGCCTTCGGCCAGCGGGCCGCGCAGGATGTCAGCCGCGGCCGGCGATGTGGCGATCGGATAGTCGACCAGATAGATCGGGCAGATTCCCGCGCCCTGGCAGAACTCCTGAAAGCGGGCCAGCCGCGCAATGGTGTGGACGGTATGGCCGGACCGTTCGATTGGCTTGTTCCAGTCGAACTCTTCCTCGGTGTCGACGGTCAGGATGAAGCGCTGGCCAAAGTCCGGCGCGAAACGCACCGCGCTGCCGGGGGCCGGGGGATCGGTAATGCGGATACCCGCCACGATATTAAGGCCCCTTGCTGTGTCCCGTCAGGCCGCTGGAGCAGACGCCTCGTCTGTCGCGGCAGTGTCGCTATCGCTATGGGGGTCGGCGGTTGCGGTCAAGCCCGGCAGGATCAGCCGCAGCCGGTCGCCCTTGTGGACAAGCCGCCCGCCGGCGGCACTTGCTTCAGCCGCGACCAGGCGCAGGGCAAAGCCGACACCGAAGACGCCGGCGGCGATAACTTGCGGCACTGCCCCGGCGGACGTTTCGAACAAGGCCTTTTCGTCCCGCACGGCAAGGATCGCGGGCAAGGCGACATCCAGGCGGATGTTGGCATTGCGCCTTTGCAGCTTCAACCGCAGCACTTCACCCGGACCCGATACGCCGGCCAGCGTGGCCAGCAACCGCCACACAAGCCGTTCCACCTCGATGCGCGCCAATGGCACCGCCAGCGGGGCAGCGGCGATCTTCACGGCAAAGCCGCTGCCCCGCTGCCGGGTGTGGGCGGCCAGCTGGGCAACAGTGGCTTCCACTGCGGCCGCAAGATCAGTCTGGCCGGCCTCGATCTCGACAGCGCCGCTTTCCAGCTTGGCCAGTCGCTCCAGTTCTTCGAAGGCGGCGAGCATCCGCGCGGCATCGCCGGCGATTGTCGCGGCCAGGGCGCGGTATTCGTGCGGGGTCGGGCCGAACAGCTGCTGCTGGATCACCTCGGCAAATCCCTGGATCGCGTTCACCGGCGTGCGCAGTTCGTGCAGCATCTGGCGAATGCGATCGGCCTGGCTGTCGGGCCTCTGCCGGGGTGCGGCCGGAGCTTCCGCGCGTGTCTCTGTGGGGCGGCGCATCCGTCCGCGCCAGCCCAGGTGGCGCCCGGTCAACGGATCGAACCACGGCGCAGCGTCAACCTGCCAGTGCCCGGCAATCGCCGGCGCGCCTTCCAGGGTCAGGCCCAGCGCGCGCAGCGGCTGGCGGCCGCGCAGGGCCTCGCGCAGGGGGCCATGGGCGCGTTCATCCAGCGCGCCGAGGGCGCGGCCGATCATCATCGGTGCGCTGCCCGGATCGGCCCAGACCACGCGGCCCGCCGCATCGGTGGCAAAGTCGAAAGCGCGAACCTGCGCCGGTGCCTCGAACAGATGGTCTTCATCCAGCGGCAGACGCGGCGCATCGGTGTTGGCCGGAACGTGATCGACCACCTGGCGCGCCTTGCGATAGGCTTCGATCTTGCGCACGATCGCACCGATACCCTGATCGGGCGCGGCGGACGGCGCAGCCGGCGGCGCGGATTCGATCAGCGTATCGATATGGTTGGCGGCGCGGTGCGCGGGCGCGTCGGCAACCGCACTGCGCGCTGGCGGCAGGCCGCGGTCGCGGATGCCCAGCCGGGCCAGTTGCGCTTCTACTGCCAGGCTCAGATCCCGGCGGCGGCGGACATGGCCGCGGGCCGCGATCGGCAGGGCGGGCACCAGGTCAAGCCATTCGTCCTCGCCCAGCTCAGCGCGGTCAAGCGCAGCCTGGGCAACCAGCGAATCGTCGCCCGCCAGGTTGGCGACCAGCCGGGTCGAGCGCAACCGCAGCCCGCGGTCGCGAATCATCCCGGCGCGTTCCTCGGGCGGAATGGTTGCAGCCAGATCGGCCAGCCGGGTGAACGCACAGTCAACCTGATCGCCGCGCGCCTCGCTGGGCAGGGTGCCCAGCAGATCGAGCAATTGCCGGTACTGGATGCGGCGCACCGCCGGACCGTCCGCCCGAAGGCGCAATACGGTTCCAAGACGGTCGTCATAATGCATCATCTATTCCGGGTATGGTGGCCCGCTCCTATACAGCGTTCGGGGCTGTGCGGGTGGGGCATAGCAAACTTGTCCCCAGCGTGAACCGGCAGCAATTGCAGCGTTGCAAAGCGGGACAATTGCGATATGAAATAATAATATTAGCGCAGGAACGGTTCGGGGCTGCGTTTGTTGCTGAATTCGAAAAGTGTGCCGCGGCCGGGTGGGGCTGCTTCAAACGGGCGCGCCAAGGGGTGGGTTGCATGGCAAATCTCGATACGATCGATCGGCGCTTGCTCGCCGAATTGCAGGACGAAGGCCGCGTCACCAACGTGGAACTGGCCAACCGCGTCGGCCTGACCGCGCCGCCGTGCCTGCGCCGGGTCCGCGCGCTCGAGGAATCGGGCGTGATTCGCGGCTACCACGCCGATCTCGACGCCTCGAAGCTGGGTTTTGCCATAACTGTCTTCGCCATGGTTAGCCTCAAGAGCCAGGCCGAGGATTCCCTGCGGCAGTTCGAAGAAGCGATGCGCGACCTGCCAGAAGTGCGCGAATGCCACATGCTCAACGGCGAGATCGATTTCATCCTCAAGATCGTTAGCAAGGACCTGCAGAGCTTTCAGGAATTCCTGACCAGCAAGCTGACCCCGGCGCCGAACGTGGCGAGCGTGAAGACCAGTCTGACGATCCGGACGGCGAAGCAGATGCCCGGGGTGCCGTTGGAGTAGGGGAAGTTCTAGTCGGATAGCTTCGTGAATTTCCCAGCTTGGTGAACCCAAACCTCTGTAAAATGGGTTCGCGCAGTTGACGCCGCGCTTTCCCACCATTGCTGATTGATCTGATGCGCGCGCTCGACGGGGAAAGCATTGAACCAAATCAAAAGACCGTCGCACTTATCGTAGGTCTTTTTTACCTTAGAAGTGATGCGATGGACGGCGGCTTCGAATAACTCTTCCGGATTGCTCCATTCATGGTCAGCGAAGCTCTGGGCTCCTTCGACGAGCGGCTCATCACCCCTTCGGCGACCTGGGCGATCAATCTCAGTCGTTTCGAACCACAGTTCTTTTCCCATTGAAATTAAGGCAAAATCAGGGGTCTGTTGGCCTTGCCTTGTTTCCAAGAGTCGTACCGCTGTTGCGCCGCAGTGTAACGCAAATCTAGACGCGGCAAATGCTTCGCGGAATTCTTGGCCCGGTCCCTTCAGAGCCAGTGCGCCTAATCCTTCGGATTCTAATTCGGCAAGCCGCTTGAGGTCTTCTGGCGTCTGCCATTCAAAGAACTTCAGATTGGCCATCTTAGGCTCGATTGTCGGCAGCCAAGATTACCCCGCCCGCCCCGCCAGCCACTCTTCCAGCCACTTGATCGTGTAGTCACCGTGGATGAAATCCGGCTCGTTCATCAGCGCCTGGTGCAGCGGGATGCTCGTCTTGACCCCGCCGATGACCATTTCTTCCAGCGCGCGTTTGAGGCGCATGATGCAGCCCTCGCGGGTGCGGCCCTTGACGATCAGCTTGGCGATCATCGAGTCGTAATATGGCGGGATCTTGTAGCCGGCGTAAAGCCCTGAATCGACGCGGACATTCATCCCGCCGGCGGCATGATAATTGCTCACCAGGCCGGGAGAGGGGGTGAAGTTCCACGGGTCTTCGGCGTTGATCCGGCATTCGATCGCGTGGCCGTTGAACTCGATGTCGGCCTGCTTGACCGACAGCGGCTTGCCGTCGGCAATGCGGATCTGTTCGCGGACCAGGTCGACCCCGGTAATCGCCTCGGTCACCGGATGTTCGACCTGCAGCCGGGTGTTCATTTCGATGAAATAGAACTCCCCGTTTTCCCACAGGAACTCGATCGTCCCGGCGCCGCGATAGCCCATGTCGGCCATCGCCTTGGCGACGATCCCGCCCATGCGGTCGCGCTCTTCGGGGCTGATGACGGGCGAGGGGGCCTCTTCCAGCACCTTCTGGTGGCGGCGCTGGAGCGAGCAGTCGCGCTCACCCAGGTGGATCGCCTCGCCATTGCCGTCGCCGAACACCTGGAACTCGATGTGGCGCGGATTGCCGAGGTACTTCTCGATATAGACGGTGGCGTCGCCGAAGGCGGCCTTGGCCTCGCTGCCGGCCTGCTGGATCAGCGTCTCGAGCTCGTCGGGGCCGTTGCAGACCTTCATCCCGCGCCCGCCGCCGCCGCTGGCGGCCTTGATGATCACCGGATAGCCGGCCTTTTCCGCAATCGCCTTGGCCTCGGCAATCTCGCTGACCGCGCCGTCCGATCCGGGGACCAGCGGCAGGCCGAGCGCGCCGGCGGTGCGCTTGGCCTCGATCTTGTCGCCCATGGTGCGGATGTGTTCGGGCTTGGGCCCGATCCAGGTGATCCCGTGGGCTTCGACGATCTCGGCAAACTGGGCGTTTTCGGAGAGGAAGCCATAACCGGGATGGATCGCGTCGGCATGGGCAATCTCGGCCGCGGAAATGATCGCCGCGACGTTGAGATAGCTGTCCTTGGCCGCGGGAGGCCCGATGCACACCGCGTGATCGGCCAGCCGCACGTGCATCGCGTCGGCATCGGCGGTGGAATGCACCGCAACCGTCTCAATGCCCATTTCATGCGCGGCGCGGTGGATGCGCAGCGCGATCTCGCCGCGATTGGCGATCAGGATCCGGGAAATGCCCATGGGTGCGGCCTAGCCGATCACGACCAGCGGCTGGTCGAATTCGACCGGCTGCCCGTTGTCGACCATGACGGCCTTGACCGTACCGGCGCGCGGCGCGGCGATCGGGTTCATCACCTTCATCGCCTCGATAATCAGCAGCGTGTCGCCTTCCTTGACGCTTTGGCCAACGCTGACAAACGCGGCCGCACCGGGTTCGGGCGAGAGATAGCAGGTGCCGACCATCGGCGATTTAACCGCGTCGGGATCGTCGGCCGGGGCGGCCGCCGCAGGCGCTGCAGCCGGGGCGGCGGGCGCGGCGATCAGCGGCGCGTGGGCCGGTGCCATGTGCTGCACCGCGGCCACAGGCGCGGCCTGGCGGGCGACCTTGATCTTGCGGTCGCCGTCTTCGACCTCGATTTCGGTAAGGCCGGTTTCGGCCAGTAGTTCGGCCAGTTCGCGCACCAGCGCGCTGTCGATGTTCATGCCGCTGGCCGCGCGGGGGGCGCTCTTTGCGTCGCTCATGCGATCCTCGTGATTGCTGTCGTTAATCGCCTATGCGCGGGGGGAAGGGCGCTGACAAGACCCTTCGCGGCCCTGTCCACGCTAGAGCGCGGCGGCTTTCTCCAGCGCGACGACATAGCTGTTGGCGCCCAGGCCCTTGACGCAATCGACCGCAGCCATGCCGACGTAGGAGAGATGGCGGAACGGCTCGCGGGTTTCGGGATCGGACAAGTGGACCTCGATCACCGGAACCGTGATCGACTTGATCGCATCGTGGAGCGCGATCGAGGTATGGGTATAGGCCCCGGCGTTGAGCAGCACCGCATGGACACCCTCGAAATGCGCCTCGTGCAGCCAGTCGATCAGGTGTCCTTCGTGGTTGGACTGGCGCACGTCTACGCTGACGCCCAGTTCCGCCCCGCGCGCGACGAGCCGGGCGGCGATGTCGTCCAGCGTGTCATGCCCATAGATTTCGGGCTGACGCGTGCCGAGCATGTTGAGGTTGGGGCCGTTGAGTACGTAGATCGTCTTGTCGGCCACGCTTGCCTCCTGTCCGGATGGGGTTCGCGCCGAACCCTTACCCGGACAGGGAGGCGAGGCAAGAGGGCGCTATTTCGATTCGGCTTCCTCGACCGCACGACGCACGTCTTCTTCGGTCGGCTGGGGCGGGCCGGCATTGATCGGCTGGCCGTTTTCGTCGGTGGCGGCGTCCTGGGGATGATCGCCGCCGGCATCACGCGATGCCGTGGTGGGCTTGTCGCCGGTCACGCCATCGGGCCCGGCCACTGCAAGATTGGCAGGTGCGGTGGCATCGGGCGTGGCGGCTTCGCTGGCAGTGTCCGACGCTGCGGCGATGGCGGTCTGGTCGCCGCTGCTGGCACTGCCGCAGGCGGCAAGCAGGGCGCTGGCCAGCGCCGCCACGGCAGCGGTGCGCAGGAAGCGGGGGCGGATCGCGGTACGGGTCACGGGCAAACTCCGGTGAAGGACAATGTTCATGGCCCAGACTGGTAGCGCAAAATGGTTACGCGAAGGCAACCATGCGAAATTTTGCGTCGCCCTATTTGTCGCTGCCGGCAATCTTGCCCCACTGGCGCGCGGCGGTGTAGCCAAGGTAGCCGGTGCCGAACAGCGCGTAGAGCGGCTCGGGCAGGCCGGCCAGATAGGCGTTCATTCCCTGGGCAATCGCCATGGCACGCTGCGGGGCAAAGGCGGCGAGCAGGCCCATCGGCAAGGCCCACAGCAGCAGCAGGTACATCACGTAGAGAAAGCTCGGCCGGGCGCGGCTGGTCCAGGGATCGTGCGAACTGGCCTCGGCGACAATTGCAGAGAGGCGGGCGTCGATTTCGGCGAGGTCCTGGGTGCCCTGCAATTGCAGCAATTCCAACTTGGCCTTGTCGCGCGCGGCCTTGTCGGGGATGACCTTGTCGATGATTGACGTGATCGGCCCGATCAGGGCTTCAAGAATGGGCATGGGGCAGCTCCTTTGGAATGTGGGAGCGCAAGCAGATAACCAAATTGGTGCGTGTAGGAAAATGAAGGAATAGGCGATGACGCAGATAACGATCGAAGTGAGCGGGGGCGTCCGGCGCGTTACGTTGAACCGGCCCGACCAGCTCAACGCGATCACGATGCAGATGCACGCCGAACTCGAAGCGGCCTTCGATGCATTCGCCGCCGCCTGCGATGAGCATATCTGCCTGGTCACCGGGGCCGGGCGGGCGTTCTGCGCCGGAACCGATCTCAAGGAAGCGGCTTCCAGCGGCAACCGCGCCTATCCCGCCCACGGCTATGCCGGACTGATCGAACGCTTTGACTGTCCCAAGCCTTTCGTCGCGCTGGTCAATGGCCTGGCGCTGGGCGGCGGGTTCGAGCTGGCGCTGGCCTGCGATCTGATACTTGCGGCCGAAAGCGCCCGTTTCGGCCTGCCCGAACCACTGGTCGGGGCGGTGGCTTTGGGCGGCGGCTTGCACCGGCTGGCGCGCCAGGCTCCGCTCAAGCAGGCGATGGGCATGATCCTGTCGGCGCAGCCGGTCTCGGCGGACGACGGCTTTCGCATGGGCTTCGTGACCGAAGTTGTGCCCGACGGAGAGCTTGACGCTGCCGCGGCGCGGTGGTGCGCCGCCTTGCTGCGCGGATCGCCCGTGTCGCTGCGCGCGTCCAAGGCGATCGTCCAGTCCGGCCTGGCCGAACCCGATGTCGCTGCGGCGATGCGCGCCCAGCCAGATATGCAAGCCTTCCGCGATTGGCGCGGCAGCAACGACGCCCGCGAAGGCCCACGGGCATTTGCCGAGAAGCGGCCACCGCAGTGGACTGGCGATTAGCGTGAAAAGAAGGAAATTGGTCGGGACGAGAGGATTCGAACCTCCGACCCCCACACCCCCAGCTCGCCTTTTGCACCCGCGAACGCGACCGATAAAGCATTAAAAAATCACAAAATATCTTGAGTTCCCTTACTTTTTTGGCATCATCGATCTTGCGCTGGTGGTGCATTTGTTCTATTTATGTTCCGTGCCGTTTCGACATTTTGCACCACCAGTGCACCACCAGAAATGGGACGAGAATTCGAAGGCAGAACTGAAATGCGCATCAGCTTGACGCGGGACTTTGTCAAAAAGGTCCCGATCCCGGATCGGCCGGTTGACTACCGCGATACACGTCTCAAGGGCCTCATCTTGCGTGTCATGCCAACGGGCGTCAAGTCTTGGTATTGTGAGTATGCACGCGCCAAGCGGGTCTGGCTGGGACGGGTCGATGCGGTCGGGTATTCGGAGGCGTTCGAGGCGGCGCAGAAGATTCTGTCGGAGTTCTATCGGGGCATCGATCCGATCGAGGCTCGCAAGCCAGCACCTGATGTCCCCACATTGTGTGACTTCTTGGACGGTGACTATGCAATCTGGGCACGGGCCAATCAGCGGGCGCACGAGCAAAATCTTGGGAGGCTAAAGGCGACCTTCAAATCGCTCCTTGCCAAAAAAATGGATGCGATCTCGGCCTTGGATATTGAACGCTGGCGGGGAAAGCAGGTCGAACGTGGCCTCAGCCATCAAACGCTCAACCGAGATATCTCTTCGATCAAGGCCTGCTTCAACAGGGCGGTCGATTGGGAAATCCTGGACAGAAATCCTATCGCGAAAGTGAAGAAGGCGAGGACCGACGATCGTGTGAAAGTGCGATTCCTGTCCGGCGAGGAGGAGGAGCGGCTACGGAATTCGCTTGACCAACGAGAAGAACGCCGGCGTCAGGAGAGGGCTTCAGCCAATGCCTGGAGGATCGCGCGAGGCTATGAGCCGTTGCGAAACATGCATGAATTGCAGTTCACTGACCATTTGAGGCCCTTGGTCCTTTTGTCGATCAACACCGGGGCAAGACGAGGCGAACTTTTCGATTTGACATGGGAAAACGTTGATTTGGACCGACGCTTGATGACCGTCAGTGGTATGACCGCTAAGTCGAAACGGACTCGACATATTCCACTCAATCGAGAGGCGACTTGGGTGTTGAAGGGCTGGCAAGAGCAGACCGAGAAGTCGAGCGGGCTTGTCTTCGTCAATGACGATGGGCATCGTTTTGATCGAGCGAACACCTCGTGGAGAGGGCTGCTGAAGCAAGCGGAGATCGTGAACTTTCGTTGGCACGACATGCGCCATCACTTTGCATCCAGGCTCGTAATGGGCGGCGTAGATCTCAACACCGTGCGTGAGTTGCTTGGCCACAGCGATTACGACATGACGCTTCGTTACGCGCACTTGGCGCCTGAGCATAAAATGAAGGCGGTCGAAGTTTTGGACCGATAGGACCTTCAGGTTGCTGCTTGATCATCCCAATGATCGAGACAAATGATGATCACGCAACCCTTGGGCCTAGTTCATCTGTACCGCCGCGCCTATCCAGTCGACCACAAGTCGATCATACCCATGCTGCGCGCCTTCGACCGTCACTCGAGATCCAAGAAGATCCAAGTCCAAATCGAGGCGGTCCAAGATCCAAAGGTCGCCTGAATCAGTCAAAATGCTCGGCCCGTGCCCATCGTCGCTGAGTACGCCGCTCACGCGCATGCGTCGATTGTTGCCATTCCCGAACATCGAACTCACTTGGCTCCCCAGAACGAAAGGACGTTCCGCACGTAGGACGGAGTCTCACCGTTGAGCGGAATGCCGCCGGCGCGCTCGACGGCACCAGGCCCTGCATTATAGGCCGCGACCGCGAGATGGACGACTCCAAACTTGTCCAGCATCTGGCGCAGGTATTTGGCTGCGGCCCACAAGTTCGCACGCGGATCGAACCGATTGGACACCCCAAGCTCGCGCGCCGTCTTCGGCATCAGCTGACCAAGTCCCGCAGCGCCGGCACCGCTCACCGCGAATGGATTGTAGCGCGATTCTGTCCAGATCAGCGCATCGAGGAGCCCGGTGGGCAATCCATATTGCGCTTCGGCGGCATAAACGTGGGGCAGGTAGACAGCACGCCGAAAACTTGGCTGAGTTTCTGAAGCTTTCTTGATTTTGTGCGGCGTGGATGCACCCAGGCCGGTCGGCTGGTTTGGTCTCAGGGTAGACCCTGCAATCTGCACAGGCGCTTGCCAGACGCCGTGTGTCACGAGCTGGAAGTCTTCCGCCGATCCATCAACCCGGTAGCCGGCCGCTGCGCTTTCCGGCCGCATGGCAGCCAACTTTTCATCTTGGGCGAGGGCAGGCCTTCCCGCCAAAAGTGCCGCTGCCGTGAGCAGTTTCCCGATCGTTTTTTGCGCCATGTGCAATTCCTTCTCTGGCCGAATCGGAACGGAACATATATAGAACACAGTTTGTAGGAAAACCGATTGTCAGCGGCGCAGAGCGGAGGCTGCGCGGGTGGAGGCATGTCATGATGGAGATGCCTCATGTCCAAAGGTCACGGCCGCGATGCGCTCGAAACGCGTGCCAGGAAAATCGTTGAGCAACTGGGCGGGACTTGGTCGCGCTCAAAGGGTATGTGTTGCTGCCCGGCCCATGCCGATCGCACGCCCTCGCTCAGCATCACGCTCGGCAAGCGGGCGATCCTCGTCCACTGCTTTGCTGGCTGCACCAACGAAGCGGTCATGCAGGCCATGGCTAGGCTCGGGGTGCGGATCTCGGACCTGTTCAATGGACCTGGTGGCCCGATCGCGATCCAGCCGCGCGTTGACGTCACCGATCGCAATGCGTTTCGGCTATGGCTCGAAGCCTCGGCCTTGGCTGGCACACCGGCTGAGCGCTATCTCGCGGGACGGGGAATCGCCGTTTCATCGCCCGACTTGCGCTTCCATCCACGCATGCCGCTTGGACCCAAGGGCTCGGTGCGTTTCCTGCCCGCGATGGTCGCTGCGGTGCGCAACGATGCCGGCGTCCTGGCGCTGAACCGGACCTTCCTTGATCCAGAAAGCGACCGCCTCGCGTCGTTCGAGCAGCCCAAGCGCTCGCTTGGCAGCCCGGGCTCAGGCTCGGTGCGCCTTGCCTTTCCGCGCGGCGGGCGCCTTGGTCTTGCCGAAGGTGTAGAAACGGCGCTTTCGGCTATGCAGCTTTTTGGCATTCCCTGCTGGGCGACGCTTGGCAACGAGCGGTTCGGTTTGGTCACGATCCCGGAATCGGTGCGCGAGCTCCACTTGTTCGTCGACAACGATGCCGGAGGGCGGCTCGCCGAGGAGCGCGCGCGCGAAGTCCACGCCCGCGAAGGCCGCCGGATTGTCGCCCGGCCGCCGCCGGGACACGGTGACGACTGGAACGACGAGTTACTGCGCCGAATTCGCGCGGCCGCTTGAGCATCGCAGGAGAGGAAAGAGGTCTTGGGGCCTGGTGAGGCCCCGGAAGGACTTGGGCCTCGTCAGGAGGATCCCGATGTCCAACGCTTCACCCGCATTCGCCTTTCCCGTTCCCACCGAACCGCTGGTGCTCACCGCAGGGCGCGATCTCGCCGCCACGCTGGCTGCCCGTCAGATCGTTTCGCGCACCGTGCTCAATACAGTTATGGCCGAACACTTCGGCGGCAGCGACGCTGCAGGCCGCTGGTCGGTGCGCGACGCACACGCCGCGCTCGAACTGGCCCAGGTGCTGTTGCTGCATGGAGCGGCATCGCTGACCGGCGACATGCCGACCAACGTCGCCGAGCGCGTCTTTGATCGCCTCGAAGCGCTGGTACCCAGCCAGACCACGCGCAGCGACGAGCAGATCGAATGGCAGCAGTTTGCAACGCCGCCGCGGCTTGCCTGGATTGCGGCGCGGGCCTGCGCGCTGTCAGCAGGTGACCAGATGCTCGAGCCCTCGGCCGGCACCGGAACGCTCGCGGTCTGGGCCTCGAAAGCTGGCGCGCGCCTGGCGCTCAATGAGATCTCGCCGCTTCGCCGAGAATGCCTGCAAGCCTTGTTTTCGGCGGAACCGGTGACTGGCCATGACGGCGAGGTGATCTTGGTCAGGAAGTTGCGGAAGCCGGGGCAGTTCGTTGCCATCAATTATGGCAGAGCAGGCGTCAGGTCGACCGAATCGACGACGCTAACTTTGGCAGCCGACAACAGAGGTTCGACCAGAGATTTCCGCGCGGACTGGTGCTGAGCAGGGATCCGGCTTGTCAGGACATTCCATCCGCGCCACGAAAGCGCCGCGTCGATGAGGCAGCTACTGCCTGGGTCGACCATGTTGCGTCAAAAGCCTGTGCACTCGTCTAACGCTCTCCTCTATCGCCAGGAGCGACTCGCGCTGATAGTGCGGGAAACGGAGGTCACGTTGAACCAAGTGGAAAAGGAGAAAGCGAAACGCGGTAGGAGGATGGGGCGTCCGACTGCCGCAGACGCGGTCCGATTGACCGGTCACATCCTGAAGAGCGCGCGCGACGTTTTCTTCGAGCACGGCTTCGAGCGGGCAAGCGCCGACATGATTGCCGAGCATGCCAGAATTTCCGAGCGCACGCTTTATGCTCGTTTCGGCAGCAAGGCTCGCGTATTCGAGGCCGTGATACTCGATGAAATCGACACGCAACTGCGAGTGCTCGAGCCGACCGTCGATGACAAGCTTGAAATCGCAGCGAGGCTTCACGCGATTGCAGACGTCCTCTTGGAATGGCTTCTAACGACGCGAATCGCGCCGATGGAACGCGTTGTCATCGCTCAAGCCGTGCGCTTCCCCGCACTCGGAGCAAACATCCATGAATTCGGCTTCCAGCGGGCCGTAAAGTGCGTCGCGAGCATCCTCGCGCATGCCAACGCAAAGGGCGAACTCACACTATCGGACCCCGTGTTCGCGGCCGCACAGTTCGTCACTCTCTTGGTCGTCGCACCGATGCGCCATTTTGCACTCGGTCTTGCACCCGCCGCCAACGACGCGGCTGCACAGGACCGAGTCCGGCGCGGCATCGCGTTGTTTATCGCCGGCTGTCGGACACCAGCCTCGTGCAAGGAACAATCGTGCTGAGCGACGCGGAAGAGGATGTCCCGCTCGGCGAACGTGCGCGGTTTGCCGAGCTGGCAAGGATCTTTGCACGACATGGCCTGAACGGTCTTGCTTCACGCATTGGCCTGATGCCAAGCCGGGTCGCGCTTCCCGCAGAAGCGGATGCGCCGGAGCGAGTGGTCGCGCTGCTGCGCGATCTCGGGCCGGTCGCAGTCAAGCTCGGTCAAGTACTGGCCACTCGCGAAGACCTCATCGGACCAGAATGGATTGCAGCACTCTCCACGCTTCAGGATCAGGTGCCCCCGCTGCCTTTTGAGCAGATCGAAGCCGATCTGGTGGCGTCACTCGGCGCTCCGATCGATGAGGTGTTTGCCAGGTTTGACCGCATTCCCATTGCGGCGGCCTCGATTGCTCAAGTCCATGCCGCGGCGCTCCGCGACGGGACAGAGGTGGTTGTCAAGGTGCGCCGCCCGGGTATCGCCTCGCGGGTGGATGCCGATCTTCGGCTTCTGCGAAGGGTTGCGCGGCTGGGGGAGCGCCGCTCGCCCGAATTGCGAAGGCTCAAGCCCGACGAGTTGTTACGCGCTTTCGCCGAAAGCTTGTCGCAGGAAATGGATCTGAGTGCCGAGGCGGCGGCATGTGAGAGCATTGGCGCATATCTCGAAACTCTTGGTGTCCGGACGCCCAGGTTTTTTTGGGATCATATCGGGCGGCGCGCGAACGTGCAGGAGCGGCTTGTCGGCATATCTGTGCGCGCGGGCGCCGCGTCGGATATGGACTTTCCAGCCGCCAAGGACATTGCCGATACATACGCCGACGCCGTGCTGCGCATGATAATCTTCAACGGTCGGTTCCACGCCGATCCGCATCCCGGCAACGTGTTTGTCCTTACCGATGGCGGGATTGCGTTCATCGATTTCGGTGCGGTCGGTATCCTCACGCCAGCACGCCGCTCCGAACTTGTGACCCTTGTGTTGGCGATCGCGGGAGACGATGCCCGCGCGGTTGCCGACGTGCTGATGCGCTGGTCGGGCGACTATTCTGTGGACGCGCAGGCTCTCCAGCGAGACCTGAAATTGCTGATCGATGAGTTCCGGGGGGCCGTCCTCCAACAGATAGAGTTATCAGTGATCTTTACGCGCGTCTTCTCGCTCTTGCGCGAATTTCGGTTGGCGCTGCCTCCTGATCTCGCCCTCCTGCTACGCACGCTTCTCACCGCCGAGGGCTTCGTGCGCAGTCTCGACCCCAACTTCAACATCGCCGCGAGAACTATGCCGATTGCCCGAGAGCTGATGCGTGAACGTTTGAGCCCCGCTGACCTCAAGAAAGGCGGACGACGTTTAATAGCCGGTCTAGGGCGGCTTGCGAGCGCATCTCCTGAACTAATCACCCTGGCAGAGAGTATTGCGCGGTCTGGGGCGCTACCGATACGGATCCAACCCTCTTCATCATCCTCGAATATAAAAAGGAGTTCCGCGACCGACCCACACGTACTTACCGTCGGATTGATTATCGCGGGTTCCATTCTCGTGGATAAACATGAAACAGCAGGAATAAGTCTATTTATTGCAGCGGCCGGTAACTTTCTCTGGGCGAAATTCCAGTGCAAAAAATTGAACCGTGCGGATCCCTAAACCACAAAAAACTTCTGATTTTACTCGACGCCTCGCAGCTGAACCGCGAAACACCCCTGAATGCGATGTATCTACTTGCACGACTGTAATATTCGAATGTTGCTGTTTAAAGCGTAGGCGCTGTTCGGCCCCCACCTTGCGCGGGGGAGGTCCAGCGTTGAGCTTGCGCTGCCTGATTTGGGCCGAGGCGCTACTCCTATGATAATCCCGTGTGATGATCCTGTGAGCAAGGGCGCGCAGCGGTTCGAGATATTTAGCGGTGCGGGTAAGCGGCGCGATTGGCCACCGGAAGTCAAGGCGTCGATCGTGGCGGAGTGCTATTCAGGCAACGGAGGTGTCGGCGCCGTTGCCCGTCGCCATGGCCTTGACCCTTCGCAGGTCTATGCTTGGCGGTAGTATTTCCACAAGCAACTGGCGAACCAAGGATCGGTCCCTTCGTCGGCAGAACCGGCGGCCGCGACGTTCGTGCCGGCGGTGGTCGAGTTGGGCCACAACCGGATCCGGCACCAGCCCGCCGAGCCCGGCAGAGGCGGCGTGCGCCAACGGCTGCGGTAGAACTGGAGATTGACGGTGTAGCGGTGAAAATCGCGCGCGGCGCCGATGCCGGCGCGTTTGCCGCGGTGATCGAAGCGCTAAAGGCAACCCGATGTTCGGACCTGATGCTGGCGCGCGCGTGATGGTGGCGACGCGCCCGGTGGATTTCCGCAAAGGGCCTGACGCCTTGGACGCGCTGGTCGGTAAGGAGTACGGCGTGTGTGGACGCCCCGATAAATGCAAGCGAGATTTAGCGTCGGAATGGGCATGTGGTCGGGTGCTGACGTGTGTCCGGCCTCATAAAGCGACTTCAACACGTCGCGGGCCCTTATCGAATTCGTAGATCGGATCCAGTTCGGCTAGGCGTGCTCGAGGCACTCATCGACCTATTGGTTCTTCCAATCTCGTCTCTGACCGTTTGCCCATAGTTCTCCGATTGACCTCACCAGATTTCCGACGTCTCGCAGCCTGGCCTTACGTCATGCAACATAAGATGCTGGAGCTTGATAGACGCCGCGACGTGCCATTAGTGACCACGCAATGCGCGCCAATTTGTTAGCCAATGCTAATGCAACGAACTTTGGCTGTTTTGTTGCGATCATTCGTTCCAGCCATGTGCCGGGAGTCGCACCGCGACGCCGTGCCCAGCGAACAACCGCAATAGCGCCAAGAACCAGCAACCGACACAGATCTCGCTGGCCCATTTTTGAGACCCGCCCGAGGCGCTCTTTGCCGCCTGAAGAATTCTGCTTTTGGCGTAAGCCCGATCCAAGCGGCAAAATCACGACCCTTTGTGAATGTTTCAGGTGACGGGGCCAAAGCTTCAATAGCTGTCGCACAAATAGCGCCAATCCCAGGGATCGTCATCAGCCGTGACGCTATTTCGTCTCTTCTTGCGCGGGCACTCAGTTATCTATCGAGCGCGGAAATCTCGTCAGAAAGCGAATTCACGTTCTGCAGCAGTACGTCAGCTAGCGCCCTTGCACCGTCTGGAACATCCGGGTGAGAAGCGATCAGTTGCTCCAGTCTCGGATCGTGCCGAGATCCTTGCGGAATTATCAAACCGTATTCCATCTGATCTGCCCCCCCCCGCTGGGTCCCTCGATTTGATGTAGAGTCTGCCCCACTCGAAGGAGCAGACGAATGAGGAAGAGCCGTTTCACCGAGGTACAGATCATCTGGATAATTAAGGAGCAGGAGGCGGGGCTGTCGACAGCCGAGGTCTGCCGCAAGCACGGGCTAAGCCCGGCGATGTTTTACAAGCTGAAGGCGAAGTACGGCGGGCTTGAGGTGTCCGATGCCCGGCGCCTGCGCCAGCTCGAGGAAGAGAACAGCAAGCTCAAGCGGCTGCTGGCCGAGACGGTGCTCGACAATGCGATCCTTAAGGACCTGTTGGGAAAAGTCTGACGACGCCAGGTCAGCGACGGGACGCGGCGCTCGGCGTGATGCGGGATTACCAGGTCTCGATGATGCTGCGCGCCTGCGAAATGCGGACGAAAGGTGCCGGTCAGCATCGGGTCAGTATTGCTGCTCCGGGACATGGAGGAGTAGCCCGTCAAGCCGATCATCAAGCGTGATCTGGCAAGCCAGCCGACTTTCTTCCGTCGTCCCTTCGGCAAATTGAAGCAAATCGGCCTCCATGCTGCCATCGGAAAGGCATCCGACCCGGTCGATCCATGTCGGATCGACATGGACGTGACATGTGGCGCAAGCGCATTGGCCACCACAATCGCCGTCGATTCCCGGAACATCGTTGAACAGTGCCGCTTCGCGCGCCGTCATACCGGATGCGATTTCAACGGGAAACCGGCGACCATCATGAGCAACAAAGGTGACCTTGACCATAGAACTGCAACTTTCCCTTGGCGCGCAAATTAATGCGCGTGAAGTTTGACTGGCAGGCGGGTGATGCCGCGAACGAGATTGGAAAGCAGGCGCTCGGGCTCGCCAACGACCTCCACGAAGTGGAAGCGCTTCTGGATTTCCTCCCAGATGATCCGAAGCTGCAATTCGGCCAGGCGGTTGCCCATGCAGCGATGGATGCCATAGCCGAACGAAAGGTGTTGGCGCGGGTTCTTCCGGTCGATGATGAATTCTTCGGGCCGGTCGATCACCGTTTCGTCGCGGTTGCCCGAAAGATACCACATGACGACTTTGTCACCCTTGGCGATGCGCTTCCCGCCGATCTCGCTGTCTTCCAGCGCGGTTCGGCGCATGTGGGTGAGCGGGGTCTGCCAGCGGATGATTTCGGGAACCATATTGCCGATCAGGGCAGGGTCGCGCCGCAATTTGTCATACTGATCAGGATGCCGGTTCAGCGCCAGGACTCCTCCGCTGATCGAATTGCGGGTAGTGTCGTTTCCGCCCACGATCAGAAGCAGCAGGTTACCCAGGAATTCGAGGAACGGCATTTCGCGCGTGGCCGACGAATTCGCCATCATCGAAATCAGGTCGGTGCCCCCCGGCTGGTCGATTCGTTGCTCCCAGAGCCCTTTGAAATACATCGCACACTCGATCAGCTCGTCGCGGCGCTGTTCGAAGGAATCGACTATTCCCGCTCCAGGTATGGCGGTCGTGACGTCGGACCAGCGGGTCAGGCGGGCTCGCTCTTCCCAAGGGAAATCGAACAGGGTCGCCAGCGTCATCGTGGTCAGCTCGACCGAAACGCTTTTGACCCAGTCGATCTCCTCACCGACCGGCAACGAATCAAGAATTTCTCCGGCACGTTCGCGGATCACGGGCTCGAGCAGCAGCAGGTTCGAAGGCGCCACTGCCGGAGTGACCGCCTTGCGCTGCGCGTCATGCTTGGGCTGGTCCATGGCGATGAACATCTCAAGTTCGAGATTGCTCTGGTCGCTGTGCATGTCTTGGATCGCAATCCCGCCCAGCTTGGCTTCGGATGAATAGACCTTGTGATTGGTGTCGACCGCCATGATGTCGTTGTATCTGGTGATCGACCAGTAGGGGCCATAGGCGCTTTCGGCGCAGTAGTGGACCGGATCCTCACGTCGCAGCCGCTCGAAGAAGGTCCCGACCTTGTCGCTCTGGAACAGGCTGGGGCGAGCAACGTCGATTTCCGCAAGAGGGATGTCGGCAACAGCCCGGGCAAGCTCGGCACCGTCCAGTTCCTGCGGAATTGTTTGAGTGGTCATGGTCACCTCCCTCATCTCGGTCTGCTCTTTTGCTGGATTAAGGGCAGATCGCCGATTCGTCAATAAGTAGTATAAGAGTTTATCCAGAAACCTCCAGTGTATGGCAGTTTGTGCGGGAGCATTGACAGCATTTCGATTAATTCTTATCAGAGTTTGATGAAATCCAGCCCAAGCCCTGTCCTCCCAGCGGAGCCTGCCGCAAACTTTGGCCAGACCAAAGCCAAGCGCGCCCTGGTGCTAGCCCGCGAGATTGTCGAGGATATCGAGAGCAATGCGCAGGGACCGGGTGACCGGCTTCCCCACGAGGACGCCATGCTGGCGCGCTATGATGTGGCACGCGCCACGCTGCGCGAGGCTCTGCGTTTTCTCGAATTGCAGGGTGTGATTCATCTCACTCAGGGTCGGGGCGGTGGGCCGGTTATAACCCGTCCGCAGACAGCCGATTTCGCCAGTTCGATGGCGCTGATTCTGCAATTCATGGATACCGACCTTCGAGCCCTGCTCGAACTGCGCGAAGCGATTGCCCCGACGGTTGCGGCGCGGGCCGCGGAAATGGCCACCGTCGCCGATCTTGCTGCGCTCGAGGCTTGCCTCGCGCGGCTCGAGCGCGAGCGGGACGGTCCGGAATTCGAGGAAACCAATCGTCGGTTTCACGATCTGCTGGGCTGGGCCAGCGGAAACTCGACCTTCGGTCTGTTGGTCTCCGCTTTGCACCTGTTGACCCGCAGCATGTCGGAAGGTCTGGGCTATTCGGCGCAGGAGCGCGAAACCCAGTTGCGGTGCCTCGGTCGCGTGCTGCAAGCCGTGCGGATGCGCGATGCTGTGGGTGCCCGGCGCCAGATGGAACGGCTGACCGATGGATCGACCCAATATCTGGCAGAGCGTAGTCCTGCATTGCTCGCGCAAAAGGTCCGCTGGGGGAACGCAAACCGGGAAGCCTGAAGGGGAGAGAGACAATGGCCTTGACCAGCCGCATTTGTGATCTGCTGAATATCGAATACCCGATCGTCCTGGCCGGAATGGGTGGTGCAAGCGTTCCAGCGCTGGCGGCTGCGGTTTCCAATGCCGGTGGGCTAGGCGTTCTGGGCGCCGCAGCCTGCGCGCCAGAGCGACTGCGGGAATGGATCCGCCAAACCCGCGAACTGACCGATAAGCCGTTTGGGGTCGATACCCTGCTGCCGGCCTCTGTGCGCCTGGGCAAGTCCCCGCAAAGCGGTGCCGCGCCCGCCGATCCGATGGGGCTGGCGGCCGAATATCGCCAGTTCGCGGAGGATTTCATGGCCCGCGAAGGGCTGGTGAGGGCTGACGGCGAGGCGGCAAGGCGTGCGATTGGCGGACGCGATGCCGGGGGCGGCCCGCCGCTGTTCTCGAAGGAGTTCTTCGAAGCGCAGATGGAAGTGGTGATCGAGGAGAAGGTGCCGGTCTATGCCGCCGGCCTTGGCAATCCCGGCCCGTGGATGGACCGTCTCCATGCCAACGGTACGATCGTCATGGCCGTGGTCGGCAAGGTCAAGCACGCGCAGCAGGTGGTCGAAAGCGGAATCGACGTGATCGTCGCCCAAGGCCATGACGGTGGCGGACACAATTCACCGATCGGGACAATCTCGCTGATCCCGCAGGTGGTCGATGCTGTGGGCGACCGGGTGCCGGTGCTGGGCGCGGGCGGCATTTCCGACGGACGCGGGGTGGCCGCGGCCTTCATGCTGGGCGCGCAAGGGGCCTGGGTCGGCACCGCGTTCCTTGCCACCGAAGAAGCGGGCATCGAGGACTTCCAAAAAGAAGCGATCGTCGAGGGCGGAGATGCCGATACCGTGGTCAGCCGCTCGATTACCGGCAAGCCGGCGCGGATGATCCGCAACAAATGGGCCGACGCCTGGGTTGACGCGGGCAAGGAACCGTTGCCAATGCCTTATCAGTCGATGATTTCGGGCCCGGTCATGGCTGCCGGAATCGAGGCCAGGCGCAAGGATATCCTGCCCGGCTTCGCCGGACAGGGGATCGGTCTGATCCACGCGGTGCGCCCCGCCGCCGCAGTAATGGCCGATCTGGTTTCCGAAGCCGAACGTGCACTCGCGCTTGCCAGCCGTTTCCGCTGATCCAGGGGCGACGCGCATGACCGGATTTTCCGACAAAGCCGCAATAACCGGAATTGGCGAGACAGATTTCGTCAAGGGCACCGAACGCAGCGCGGTCGACATGATGCTGGAAGCCTCGCGCCGCGCGATCGCCGACGCGGGATTGAAGCCGGGCGATATCGACGGCATGATCCCGCCGCCGATTTATACGACGTCCGAGGAGTTGGCCGCCAACCTTGGGATCGATGTGCTGCGTTATGCCGCGACGGTCCACATGGGCGGTGCAAGTCCGACGACTGCGTTGCAAAACGCGGCCATGGCTATCGCCGCGGGCCTGTGCGACCATGTCCTTGTCACCCTTGGCTGGAACGGGTTCTCCGCGCTGCGCTCCAAGCCCGGCGCGCCGGCGACGCGGTCGATGAACATGACCACGCTGACCAACACGATCCAAGGCTATTATATCCCCTATGGGGTTTTTCTGCCGGTGCAGATGTATGCCTGGCTGGCGACACGTCACTCCCAACTGTTCGGGGTCGGACCAGAGGCGATGGGCGCGGTGGCGCTGGCCTGTCGCAAGCATGCCCAGCTAAACCCCAAGGCCTTCACCTGCGGTCGTCCACTCGACTGGGATACCTACGCCACATCACGCTGGATTTCTGAGCCATTCCGGCTTTACGACTGTTGCCTTGAAACCGACGGAGCCTGCGCGGTGGTGGTCTCGCGCATCGACAAGGCGCGTGACATGCCCCACGTGCCGGTGACGATTGCCGGGGCTGCGGAAGGGCACCCATATCCGGCCGACGACATTCCCTCGCGTCCCGATCCGTTCAAGATCGGGCTTTCCTACGCCGCTCCGAAAGCCTTCGAGATGGCCGGAGTTAGCCGTGAGAACATGGACTTCCTGCAGATCTACGACTGTTTCACCTACGTGGTTCTGCTGCAGCTGGAAGCCTTGGGTTACTGCGAGCCAGGAGGGCAACTCGATTTCGTCCGGGACGGACAAATTGAACTTGGTGGGCGCTATCCGCTAAACACTCACGGCGGGTTGCTCAGTGAGGCGCATGTCTGGGGCCTCAATCATGTGGTCGAGGCGGTCCGACAGCTGCGTCACGACTGCGGCGATCGGCAGGTCGAGAACGCCCAGACCGGCTTGGTCACGGGCTGGGGCGATCTGGGCGACGGCAGCATCGCCATCTTGCGGAGGTTCCCATGAGCCACGATGCAGAACTTCCTCCCAAGCAGCGGCATGAGGCTCAACCCCCCCCTGCCAAGCCGCGTCCGCGTCCGCAGGACCCCGTAGAGCAGGAATTCTGGCGGCTGTGCCAGGATGGCCAGCTGCATTTCCAGCGTTGCTCCGCCTGCGGCACCTGGCGCCATCTGCCGCGCTACATGTGCGCCCGCTGCGGTTCTCCCGAGTTCGCCTGGGAGCCCAGCACCGGCAGGGGCACGTTGTTCACGTGGACCGTCACGCACCAGGCCCTACACCCGGCATTTGCCCACGAAATCCCGTTCATTGCGGCTGTAGTAGAGCTGGAGGAAGGGGTGCGCATGGCGACCCGACTGATCGAATGCGCTCAGGACCGAGTCAAACTCGACATGCCGGTCGAACTGACCTTCGAGCCGCTGGGGGACGATTTTCGGCTGCCGGTGTTCCGGCCGACCGCGAGTGGAGAGCACGCGCCATGAACCTCGAATATGGCCCCGAATACGAGCGCTTCCGCGACGAAGTGCGCGATTTTCTCGCCCGCAATGGCAAGCGTGCGCCGGAATCGGCACAGCGTGCGGCGCGTCCGACGACCGACGCGGTCGCCTGGCAGAACCTGCTGCTGGAACATGGCTACACCGCGCGGACCATTCCGCGCGAATATGGCGGCTACGGCGCTGAGCCAGACATCCTTGAAGCGCGGATCATCGCCGAGGAATTTGCCCGTGCTTGCGTGCCTGGGGGGCTGTCCAACCAAGGCGTCTCGATGCTGGTTCCGACCCTGCTTGAACTCGGCACCGAGGAGCAGAAGCGCCGCTGGATCGAACCCACCCTGCGCGGTGAGATCGTCTGGTGCCAGGGCTATTCGGAACCCGGCGCGGGCTCGGATCTGGCCAGTCTGCGCACTAGCGCGCGCGAGGAAAACGGCCACTTCGTGATCAATGGACAGAAGATCTGGACCAGCACCGCGCGGCAGGCCGACATGATCTTCTGCCTGGTGCGGACCGAGACCGAGGCACCCAAGCACGCGGGCATTTCTTATCTGATCTTCTCGATGGACTTGCCGGGGATCGAGGTTCGCCCGCTCAAGACAATGACCGGGCACGCTGAATTCAACGAGACGTTCTTCACCGACGTGCGGGTGCCGGTCGATCAGATCGTCGGCCAGCGCGGCCAGGGCTGGTTCGTCGCCAATGCGACGCTCGGCCACGAGCGCGGGATGCTTGGCGATCCTGATGCGCTGGAAAACCGCCTGTTGGCGCTGATCAGGCTGATGCAGGAGGAGCAGATCGGGTCCGCTCGCGCTATTGACAATCCCGTGCTGCGCGACCGTCTTGTCGCTCTGCAGGCGGAAGTCGCGGCGATGAAATACAACGGGATGCGCGTGCTTTCGAACCAGCTCAAAGGTGAATCAGGGGGTATGGCAAAGCTGATTGTCAAGCTGCAGAGCTGCGAACTGGCACACCAGATTTCGGCCCTGGCGATCGACGCGATGGGCGAAATGGGCATCCTCTATGCCGAAAGCCCGCGTGAGCGCGAGGGTGGCGTCTGGCAATGGAACTATATGTTCCAGTTGGGGCTGATCATCGGCGGCGGTACCGCGCAGATCCAGAAGAACATCATCGCCGAACGCGGCCTCAACATGCCGCGCGAGCCGCGTCTTGCGCTGGACGCCGCCCAGAGCCGGAAGGAAGTCGCCTGATGGATTTCGGTCTTTCCCCGGAACAGGAAATGCTTAGGGACACGGTCGGGCGCTGCCTTGCGGAAACCTGCCCGCTCGATCATGTGCGCTCCTGCTCGGAAACAGGCAGCGCGGTCAGCGATCAGGTCATGGCTGCGCTACATGATATCGGGCTGACCGGTCTGTTGGTGCCCGAAGTGCATGGCGGGCTAGGGATGACGCTGCTCGATGCAGCGGTGGTGGCCGAGCAGCTTGGCCGGGCTGTTGCCCCTGCGCCGTTCCTGGCGCTCAGCGTGCTCGCCCCGCTGGCGCTGATGCTGGCGGGCTCGGCCGCGCAGCAGGCTGAATGGCTGCCCCGGATTGCTTCCGGCGCGGTACGCTTCGGCGTCGCGATCGCGGGCATCGTCGAGGAGCGCGACGGAGTGAGAGTCCGGGCCGACGGCGGCAGACTGACCGGCACCGCGCTGTTCGCGTTAGATTTTGCGGGGGCGGATTATTTCATTGTCGGCGATGTTTCGGGGAGGCTCCATCTGCTGGCCGCCGCATCGACCGGAGTCGAGCGGATCGCCTTGCAGACCATCGATACGACCCGAAGCATCGGCGAGTTGCGGCTGACCGGCGCAATCGCCGAACCCCTTGCCGACGATGGCGGCCTTGCGGCGCGGCGGCTGCGCGATGCCGGGCGGGTCTTGCTCGCGGCAGACAGTCTCGGGGCGGGCGAAGCGATGATCGAGAAGGCGGTCGCCTATGCCGGAGAGCGCGAGCAGTTCGGGCGGGTCATCGGCAGCTTCCAGGCGGTCAAGCATATGTGCGCAGAAATGGCCGCTCGGCACGAACCTTGCCGGGCGCTGGTGTGGTATGCCGCGCACGCCTTCGACACCGATCCCGAGGAGGCGGCGCTGGTGGCCTGCCACGCAAAATCGCTCACTGGCGAGGTTCACCGCTTCGTGGCGCGAACCGCGACGGAGGTGCACGGCGGGATGGGCTTTACCGACCTGCTTGGACTGCACTTCTGGTTCAAGCGGATCGGCTTCGACCGCCAAGTTCTTGGCGGGCCGGAGCGAGTAAGGTCCGACGCAGCGCAGCTACAGGGATTGACCGCAACGACATAGAACGACGGGTCGGGAGAGAAGAAGATGACCGATTGGAATTTCGGCGACATACTGGATGCGATCGAAGCGGCGCTTCCTCGCGATGCCCCGGCGCTGATCCACGGAGATCGGCGGATCAACTGGCCTGAAATGGCCGCGCGGTCCAACAATCTTGCCCGCGCGCTGCGTGCCAGGGGGCTTGAACCCGGGGCCAAGATTGCCTTCTACATGCGCAACCGGCCGGAATACGGCGAATCGATGGCCGCCTGTTTCAAGGCCCGGCTGACCCACGTCAATATCAACTACCGCTACAAACCGGACGAGGTGCTTTACATCTTCGATGATTCCGATGCCGAGGCGATTGTCTACAGCAGCGAATTCCGCGATTGCATTGTCGAATTGAAGGACCGGCTGGGGAAGGCCCGGATCTTTGTCGAAATCGGCGATCCGGCGGCGATCGCGCCGTTTGCCGAACCCTACGAGGCGTTGGCGGCGCAAGGCGACGGTTCGCCGCTGGGCATAGCCCGTTCGCCCGACGACATGCTGTTCATCTACACAGGTGGGACCACCGGCATGCCCAAGGGGGTGATGTGGCGCCACGATGACCTGCGGCGGGCGCAGCTCGATTCCGCCGGCCTGCTTGGTCCAGCGCCACACGACATGAACGAAACCGTCGCGATGATCCGTACTGACGGACCTGGCCGGGTGTTCCTCCCCGCTTGTCCGATGATGCATGGAACAGGTCTCCTCTCTGCCCTTGGCACGCTGATGGGGGGAGGCTGCATCGTAACGCTTGAGAACCCGTCGTTCGACGCCGACGAGTTATGGCGGGCTGTCGAGAAGCACCGGGTGCAGTCGGTCGCAATCGTCGGCGATGCTTTCGCCAAACCGCTGCTTGCTTCGCTCGACAACGCGCCGGGGCGTTACGACACCTCGAGCCTTATTTCGATCCTCTCGTCAGGGGTCATGTGGAGCCGCGAGGTCAAGGACGGGCTGATCCGGCACATTCCGCAGGTCGCGTTGATGGACGCCTTCGGCGCATCAGAGGGGCTTGGCTATGGCCTGTCGGTGACCACTGCACAAGGGTCCGTCCAGACCGCCAAGTTCGTGATCGGCGAGCATTGCGACGTGTTCGACGAAAGCGATGCAAAGGTGGAAGCCGGCAGCGGGATCCCTGGCTTCATTGCCCGCAAGGGTGCCATTCCAATGGGCTATTACAAGGATCCGGAAAAGTCTGCGAAAACGTTCCGGACGATCGGCGGCGTGCGCTACTCGATCCCCGGCGACTGGTGCCGGGTGGAGGCTGACGGCAGTCTGATTCTGCTGGGCCGGGGCAGCGTCTGCATCAACACCGCCGGGGAAAAGGTCTATCCCGAAGAAGTCGAGGAAGTGCTCAAGACCCACCCATCCGTGGCTGATGCTCTCGTGGTTGGCGTGCCTGACGAGAAATGGGGCCAGGCCGTGACCGCAGTGGTCTGCATGGAGGATGGCGCCACGTTCGACCTGGAAGCACTCAAGGCCCATGTCCGCCGGCAGCTGGCCGGGTACAAGACCCCTAAGACAGTCTATCAAGCTGGTATCGCTCTGCGCGCGTCGAACGGCAAGGCTGACTACGCCGCAGTGAGAGACTTCGCGATAAGCCAGGGCGCAGCGGTGTGAGCGGCGGGTCAGTGGTTGACTGTGAGGCTCTGATCGTCGGTGCCGGCTTCAGCGGGGTCTATCTGCTTCACCGCCTGCGCGAGGCCGGCTTCGACGCCAGGTTGATCGACGCGGCCGAAGAGCCGGGTGGCATCTGGTACTGGAATTGCTACCCCGGCGCGCGCGTCGATTCGCAGGTTCCGCTGTACGAACTTTCGCTGCCCGAACTTTGGCGCGACTGGACATGGAGCGAACGCTATCCCGGATGGCGCGAGCTGCGCGGCTATTTCCGCCATGTCTGTGACCGGTTTGGGCTTTGGCCCCACATGACCATGGGGACCCGCATGGCGGGCGCCGAGTGGGATGAAGGACAGCGCAAGTGGCGGGTCACGACCGGAAGCGGCGAAACGATCACTGCGCGCTTTCTGCTGCCCTGTCTCGGGTTTGCCGCAAAGGCCTATGTGCCCGAAATCGCCGGACTGGAGACCTTTGCGGGCGAATGGCACCACACGGCCCACTGGCCGCAGCAAGGGCTGTCCATGGCCGGACGTAAGGTGGCAATCGTCGGCACCGGAGCCAGCGGTGTCCAGGTGGCGCAGGAAGCCGCAGCAGAAGCGGCTCAGGTCACCTTGCTACAGCGTACGCCGATTCTCGCGCTGCCGATGCGGCAGGAATCGTTGACTGTTGAACAGCAGGAGCGGGAGAAAGCAGATTACCCGGCGATCTTTGCCGCCCGTCTCCAGACTGGCGGTGGCTTCGATACAGGCAGAATCGACGCTTCGGCGCTCGAAGTCGACGAGGAAGAACGGCACCGTCTGTTCGAGCAGCAGTGGCAGGCCGGAGGTCTGCGTTTCTGGTACGCCAATTTCGCCGATCTGCTGACCGACGAGCGTGCCAACCGTCACGCCTACGATTTTTGGCGCGACAAGACCAGGGCGCGGATCGCCAATCCAGCCTTGCACGAGATACTGGCGCCGAGTGAGCCGCCGCACCCCTTTGGAACCAAGCGCCCTTCGCTCGAGCGGAACTATTACGAGATCTTTGGCCAGGACAATGTCACGCTGGTCGATCTCGCGCAGGCGCCGATTCAGCGGATCGTGCCCCAGGGGATCGAAACCGCCGATAGGTTGATCGAATGCGACCTGATCGTGTTCGCCACCGGCTTCGACGCCGGACGCGGCGGGCTGACGCAAATCGAGATCAGGGGGCGGGACGGTCGCAGCCTGACCACTGCCTGGCATGACGAGGTGACCGCCTATCTCGGCTATGCCGTACATGGATTTCCCAACATGGCCTATCTTTACGGACCGCTCAGTCCTTCGGGCTTTTCCAACGGCCCGACCGCGGCAGAAATCCAAGGCGATTGGGTCCGCGACCTTCTGGTGAAGCTGCGCGAAGACAACTTCACGCGTTTCGAGGCGGACATAGCCGCGGAGCGCGAATGGACCGAGAGCGTTGCAGCGATCGGGGCCATGACGCTCTTTCCCCGGGCAAAGTCCTGGTACATGGGCGACAACATTCCGGGCAAGCCGCGCCAGTTGCTCAATTATCCCAGTGTCGTTGGCTTCGCCATGATCTGCGATGAAGTGGCGGCGGACGGATACCGCGGCATCACGCTAGCATGAACGAGGAACCAAGACCGATGAACTTGGCCACATCCGACATTGCGCCGGAATGGGCGCCCGACCCGTCGGTCCTGCCAGCCTGGTTTATCGACGCCATGGCTGTTCCGCGCGAGGAAGGTTTCATAACCGTCGATGGCGTGCGTATGCACTACTTCCGATGGGGCAATCCGGCCGCGCCGCCGGTGCTGATGACTCATGGCTTCCTTTCGCACGCCCGCTGCTTCGCCTTTGTCGCCCCGTTTTTCGCCCACGATTACCACGTGGTCGCCTATGACCTCTCGGGCATGGGCGACAGTGACGTGCGCCCCGACTGCGACATGGCGGCGCGCGGACGCGAGATGGTCGGGTTTGCAGAAGCGTTGGGCCTTCTCGGCCATGCCCGCAAACCCATCGTGGTGACCCACAGTTTCGGCTCGGCAGTGGCGCTGGAGGCTCTCGAACTCGCCCCGGCCACTTTTGGCGGGGCGGTGATCTGCGACATGATGGTTCTGCGCCCGTCGGAACTGGAAAAGTACAGAAGCGATGGCCGTACCAGCCCTGGCTCCGGCGATCCCAACCGGCCTCATCGCCGCTATCCCGATTACCTGAACGCCCGCGCGCGGTATGTGCTGTCCCCGCCTCAGCCGGTGGCGGAACCGTTTCTGATGGATTACATGGCCTATCATGCGCTGCGCCGCGAAGGGACCAACTGGACCTGGAAGTTCTCACCGGCAGTGTTCAAGCGCGACAATTCACAACGCTTGTGGCTTGAGATTGGCCCTCGCCTGGTCGCTGCACCCGGTCGGAAGGCGATTATCCATGGCGAAAAGAGCCAGCTATTTACGCGGGATTCATGCCAGTACGTGCGTGAACTGGGCGGGGTGGACATCCCCATCATCGCGGTTCCCGAAGCCCGACATCATTTGATGCTCGATCAGCCCTTGGCCTTCACCGCTGCCTTGCGTGCGGTAATCGAAGGGTGGTCCAAAAGTGACTGATCGAAGCTACGGCGATGGCAAGAATACCTTCGAGAAGGATGGGCCGGTCCGGGATCAACTGAATTGCGATCGCGACCAAGAGTGTTGATGAAGCTAGAGCCAGGGAGACAGACATGACCGACGCACCTCAGATCCCCGACCCGAAACCCGCAGCGACGGTGCTTCTGGTCCGCGATAAGCCCGAATTCCAGGTGCTGATGGTCAAGCGCCACCACCAGATAGATTTTGCGTCGGGCGCCCTGGTTTTCCCCGGGGGAAAGACGCATGGCGGCGACACCGACGAGCGCTGGGCCGAGCATGCAATTGGATGGGATGAACTGGATCTGGTGCAGCGAACCTTGCGGATCGGAGCGATCCGCGAGGCGTTCGAGGAAACCGGAATTCTGCTGGCACAGACCGCCCAAGGCGCGCCTTTTGAGGACCCGTGTGACGCATCGGTCCGAAGCGCGGTCGATGCTGGTCATGTCGCTTTCATCGATGTCGTTCGCGAGTTGGGTGTCCACCTCAGGCTGGACGAACTGGCTATCTTCGCCCGGTGGATTACCCCGACCATGATGCCCAAGCGGTTTGACACCTGGTTCTACGCGATGAGCGCTCCCGCGGGACAAGTGGCGGCGTGTGATGGGCGCGAGACTGTCGATGCGGAATGGATCTCGCCGTCAGAGGCGATCCGATTGGCAGCGGTGGGCGAGAGGACCATCATTTTTCCAACCTTGATGAACCTGAAGCTGCTCGCCGAGGCAGAAAGCGCGCAGGATTGCCTTTCGCGTGCGCGGAAACGCAGGCTGGTCACGGTGCTACCCGAGGTCTCGATCGAGAATGGCGAGCGTGTCCTGGTGATACCGCCCGACGCAGGCTATGGTCCCGTTTCGCAGCCGCTGAGGACGCTCGGTGCCTGACTCAGAGTAGACCTGCGGTGTTGACCTTCGCGTTCCGTCGAGGCCCGGTTTCAATCTTCTAGGTTCGAAGACATGATCGCGAGCATGTCCTTGACTGTGTCCGCCTGTTCTTCGGAAATCCCGGTCAGGACCCGTTCGTAGATCCTGTCGGCTGCCGTGCGCAGCGAAGGAAGAATTTCGATCGCCTTGGGAAGCAGGTGAAGCGCCCAGATTCTTCGGTTGCCTTCGGCGGAGCGCCGCTCGACGAAGGCGGCTTTTTCCAGCTGGTCGATCACGTGCCCGACACTGGCTCGTTCCATTTCGAGGTGCTTGGCCAGTTCGGTCTGGGTGAGGCCGGGGGTCCGGTAAATATATCCAAGCGCGCGCCACTGGGTGCGGGACAGGCCGAATCTGACTGTACTTGCGTCGAAGAGCTTGCGCAGCTTGCGCGGCACCTCCTCGAGCAAGAAAACGAGCTCGTCTGCCTCGGTGAGATAACCCTTGCCTGGCGCTGAATTTCCCATGGAAACGACAGCTAACGCATCTGGCGATGCATGAAAAGTCTTTACTGTAAAAAGTATTACAGTAAGAGATAATCATGTTTGCTGATCTGACACTTTTTGGCCACTGTGGGCACAGAATCGCAGCCAGCGCCGAAGGTCCTGACGGGGGAATGCCGGTCTTGCTGGCGCACGGTGGTGGCCAGACGCGATGGTCATGGAAGAGTATTGCGAATCTCCTGGCGGAACACGGGTTTCGGGTGATTGCCCTCGACCTGCGCGGCCATGGCGATAGTGCATGGGCCACAGACGGGGCATATGCGATGGCCGACTTTGCTGGCGATTTGGCTGCCATTGCCAGCGCAATGGATCGCAAGCCTGCACTGGTTGGTGCTTCGCTGGGCGGCCTTGCGGGGATCTTGGCCGAAGGCGAACACGGCCCGAACCTATTTGCATCGCTAACTTTGGTCGATGTTACCCCGCAATTGGATGCTGGCGGTGTCGCGCGCGTGATAGGCTTTATGGCAGCCCATGCTGGCGAGGGGTTCGCCTCACCTGACGAAGCGGCGCGCGTGATTTCCGAATATATTCCCAATCGTCCAAGCCGCCGTGCTTCGCCCGGCCTGGCGCGTTACCTGCGGCAAAAGGCGGATGGTCGCTATTACTGGCACTGGGACCCTGCGTTTGTGACTGGAGTCATGCGCCAGGACGAAGATCAAAGCGAGGATCGTGGCTATGGCAAGGTAGAACTCAGCGAAGCTGCGCGAAGGCTGACCCTTCCTGTTCATCTTGTCCGCGGTGGATCAAGCGATCTCGTCTCGCCGGAGGCCGTGGCCCATTTCCGCGAACTGGTTCCCCATGCAGAATACAGCAATATTGCAGATGCAACGCATATGGTCGTTGGCGATCAAAACGACCTCTTTGGCGAAACAGTCGTGGATTTCCTGATCCGCACCCATGCTCGAAAGGGGGGAGAATGACCGACAAGCCATCGTTTCCACAACTGGAGGCCTTGCGTGAATTGCTGCTCGTCGCCCCGTTCCATCGCTGGCTCGGGCTGGATATTGTCGCAGTGACCGCTGACGAGTTGATCCTCGAGATGCCGTGGCGGGATGAAATCGTCTCCAACCCGATGATCGGATCGGCGCACGGCGGTATCCTCTCCGCCCTGATCGATCTTACCGGACTCTATGCGATCAATGCACTGGGCGGCTCGGCACGCGCCACCGCCGACATGCGCGTCGATTTTCACCGCCCGGCGACCGCGGGTCCGCTCCGTGCGATCGGCAGAGTGGTCAAGCTCGGCAAGCAGTTAAGCGTCGCCGAGACCCGGATCGAGGACCCGGATGGGCGGTTGCTCGCCAGCGGCAGGGGGGCCTATGTCGCCTAACCGCCGACTGCTGCTGGCGGCCTCGGCGATCCTGGCGCTCGCTGCCTGCGTTCCGGTGCCAAAAACCGGCATAAGGCCGGTGATGCAGACCGCCGATAGCATCGGATCGGCGCAGACCCTTGCCGCGCGGGGTGACAGTGTCTGGCCGCCAGATCAGTGGTGGCGGCTTGCCGGCGATCCGCAACTTACGGCGCTGATCGAGGAAGGGCTGGCGAACTCCCCGCAGGTCGCCGTGGCCATGGCCCGGATCAAACGCGCCGAGGCCGAAGCACAGCGTGTCGGCGCGGGCCGGCTGCCCGCCATCGGTGTGGACGGCGAGGCCGGTGTCCGGCGGCAGAGCGGTAACACGGGTATTCCCGCCGAGTTCCTCCCCGATGGCTGGAAGGATTACGGTCAAGTCTCGCTGACTTTCGGCTTCGATCCCGATTTGTGGGGGCGCAATCGCGCCGCCCATGCCGCTGCAACTTCAGAAGCACGCGCGGCCGTGGTCGACGCGGCCCAGGCACGGCTTGTCCTTTCGGTTGCGATCACCGCCGCCTATGCCGAGCTTGGGCGTTACTACAGCGAGCGAGATATGGACGAGGCGCTCCTGGCCAATCGCCGCGCCACCCGCGATCTAATTGGACAGCGCGAGCGCAACGGGCTCGACAACCGCGTCAGCCTGCGCCGGGCCGATGCCGAAGTCGCGCGCGCTGAAGGCAATCTGGCCGCGGCCGATGAGAGCATCCGGCTGCGGCGCAATCAGCTGGCCGCGCTTGTTGGCGCGGGACCGGATCGCGGCCTGGCGATCACGCGTCCACTACCGATTCCTTCGACTCCTGCGGGTCTTCCCAAAGGCGTAACCACCGAACTGCTTGGCAGGCGTCCGGACATTGTTGCAGCCCGCGAACGGGTCGAAGCGGCTTCGAGCCGGGTCAAGGTAGCGCGCGCCGGGTTCTTCCCGTCGATAAACCTGCGCGCATTGATTGGTCTGCAGGCGATCGGCCTTGGCAATCTGATCGATACGTCTTCACAATTCGGGTCCGTTGGACCGGCGATCAGCCTGCCGATCTTCCAGGGCGGTGCCTTGCAAGCGCAATATGGCAGCGCCCAGGCCGGATATGACGAGGCTGTCGCCGTCTATAACCAGACGGTGATCAGCGCCTACCAGCAAGTCGCTGATGCGGTCACCCAGCGCGACGCCGCCGACAAACGGCTTGCCGCAGCCCGCTCTGCGCTGTCAGCAAACGAAGATGCACAGGCGTTGTTGCGAACGCGCTACGAGGCGGGGCTGGCGAGCTATCTTGACGTGCTTAACAGCCAAGCCGGTTTGCATGAGCTGCAACTCGCGGTGGTAGACCTCGAAATATACGAGCGCGGAGCGACCCTGGCGTTGATCCGGGCGCTTGGCGGCGGCTTCGGAACAGAGGCCAAGACATCCAAGGAACCGGCAGGATCATGAACGAAGCTACGAGCGAAACCCCTCCCGTCGATCCTGCCCTGTCGGACGCGAGAAAGGCCGCACGCAAGCTGTGGCTACGGCGACTTGCCGTGGTGCTGGCACTGATCGCGCTGGGCTGGGGCATCTGGTATGTGCTGGTCGCACGCAACTATGTCAGCACCGACAACGCCTATGTGAATGCGCAAATGGCGCAGGTGACACCGCTGATTGCCGCTCCCGCAGTCGAGGTTCTGGTCAAGGAAACCCAGCTGGTCAAAGCTGGTGACGTGCTCGTCAGGCTCGACCAGGCTGACGCTCGAATTGTTCTGGCGCAGGCAGACGCGGATTTGGCGGCAGCTCGCCGCCGCTTTCGCCAGACTCTTGCCAACAACACAGCGCTGGCTGCGCAAGTCGATACATCGAGTGCGGGCCTGGTGCAGGCGTTAGCGCAATACCGAATGGCATTGGCCGAACATGAAAAGGCAAAGATCGATCTACGCCGCAGAGAAACCGTTGCAGCCAGCGGAGCCGTCTCGGGCGAGGAAGTGACCCAGGCTCGCAAGGCTTACGCAACCACGCTCGCCGCACTTGACGCCGCACGCGGCGTGATTGCGCAAGCCGGATCGTCGAGGCGTGCGACCCAAGGCCAGTTTGCCGCCAACGATGCGCTGGTGCGCGGACTGAGCGAAGGTACCGATCCTGCCGTCCTGGCCGCAATGGCCAAGCGCGATGCTGCGCAGCTCGATCTCGACCGGACCGAAATCCGTGCGCCAATCGACGGCGTAGTCAGTCGCTTGCAGGTCCAGGTCGGGCAGCGCCTCAACCCGGGCCAGACGATCATGACAATTGTCCCGCTGGCCAATGTCTATGTCGACGCCAATTTCAAGGAAGGGCAGTTACACCGGGTGCGCCTTGGCATGCCCGTGACGTTGACCGCTGCCATCTATGGATCGAGCGTGACCTACCACGGCAGGGTTGCCGGCTTTTCCGGTGGCACCGGCTCGTCGATGGCGGTGATTCCGGCGCAGAATGCGACCGGCAACTGGATTAAGGTTGTTCAACGACTGCCAGTTCGGATCGAGATCGATCCAGCCGATTTGAAGCGGCACCCCCTGCGGGTCGGCTTGTCAATGGACGTCGAAATCGACGTGTCGGGTAACTGAGCGCAGATGAACGGTGCTGCACAGGCTTCGGCAGGTTTTCCGCCTTCGCTTCGGCTCATCGCCGGGCTGACGCTGGCCTTTGCGAACTTCATGGTGATCCTCGACCTGACGATTGCCAACGTGTCGATTCCGAGCATCGCTGGCGGGCTCGGCGTCACTTTGGAGCAGGGCGCATGGGTAATTACCTCTTACGCGGTTGCGGAAGCGATCTGCGTACCCTTGACCGGATGGATCGCGGGTAGGTTCGGGTCGGTCCGGACCTTCCTGTTCAGCATGGCCGGTTTCGGATTGTTCTCGTTGCTCTGTGGGCTGTCGGTTTCAATCGAAATGCTTGTCATTTGCCGCATTGGCCAAGGCATCTTCGGTGCCTTTCTGATGCCGATGTCGCAAACTTTGTTGTTGCGGGTCTTTCCACCTGAACAGCAGAACATTGCGATGGGAATGTGGGCGATGACCCTGCTCCTCGGCCCTGCGCTTGGACCGATCATCGGAGGCTGGCTGACCGACAACTGGTCGTGGCACTGGATATTCCTCATCAACGTGCCCATCGCTGTCTTGGCGGCTTTCGCTGGCGCTGTTCTGCTTCGCCGGGTCGAAACCGACCGTCAGGTGCTTCCGATCGATATTATCGGGCTCGTCCTGCTGGTGGTTTGGGTCGGCTGTCTGCAGATCATCCTCGACATTGGCCGCAACCATGACTGGTTCAGCGATCCACTGATCGTCGCCCTGGCGATCACGTCGGCTATCGCGTTTCTCATCTTTGTCGTCTGGGAACTCACCGAGGATCATCCGGTGGTCGACCTGCGCGTCTTGCGACACCGAGGGCTGAGCATCAGCCTTGCTGTCCTCGCGATTGGCTTCGGCGCCTATTTTGCCGGCTTCGTGATCATCCCCCAATGGCAACAGGCCTGGCTTGGCTATACCGCAACACAGGCGGGCTTCTCGTCGTCATTCACAGCTATCGGCGGGCTATTGACCGCGCCGATTGTCGTAATGCTGATGGCGCGCTCCGATCCTCGTGCTCTAGTTTCCGCTGGAATCGTTTGGCTGGCTGTTATTGGGCTGACTCGGACGTTTTGGACAAGTGACAGCGGTTTCTGGACGCTGACCCTACCGCAATTTTTCCTGGGGCTGGGCATGACGTTCTTCATGCTGCCAATCATCAACCTGACGCTCAGCACCGTGGACGAAGATGAGGTTGCATCTGCCGCCGGTCTCCAAAGCTTCATGCGCACGATCGCAACGGCTTTCGCCACTTCGGTTTCACTGACCTACTGGGGCGACACCCAACGTGCTGCGCGCAGCGATATCGTCGCGGTTTTGGAACCGGGTGCGGCCGGCGGCTCAATTTCCGGACTTGGGTTCTCGCCCGAAGCGGTGCTTCAAATGTTCAGCAATATGGTCGAGGCGGAGGCCACGACACTGTCTGTAATCCATATCTTCTGGACGACATCCGCGATCTTGCTCATCGCTGCGGCCCTGATCTGGCTGGCACCGCGTCCTAAGCGAAGCGGAGGCATGTCGATGGGGCATTGACCCGGTGAGGCATACCGCACGGACATCTTCTGCCCCGACACAACTTTGGCAAAGATGACCGCCGTAAGTCAATGTTTCTAACGAGGCACGGTTTTGGGCGGTAAGCGCATGGGCAGTTCGTAGGCAGCAGCTTTTATGACCGGAAGCTTAGCGAGGCATCCGTCCGCATCCGCTTGGACATAAGCGATGGATATCTGACAAAAGGAACAGAACAACAAATTGAGAGTTTGATTTTCTTGGTGAAACCTAAGTGGATCGAACCCGCGTTTCGGCAGCGTGCGGGGCGCATTGCTGCCAGTTGCCACTTTGTAGCGCGTCGAGAACCTGGACGCCTGGTGGGCTTGCGGACACATCATCGCAAATAAGAGGGGAGGGAGCTTTGACCTGATTGAGCCATTGGGCGTCGATGGTCGATGCGCCGGGCTCGCATTCAGGAGTATGTCCCATGATCAAGACGATCCCGCTGAACAAGCTCGTTCAGTCCCCCCGAAATGTCCGTCGCCATGCCGATCCCGCAGCCGACGCCGAGCTCAAGGCGAGCATCGCCGCGCGCGGCCTGTTGCAGAACCTCATCGTTCGCCCCGGCACCAAGGGCAAATTCGAGGTCGAGGCCGGCGAACGCCGCCGCAAGGCCATGCTGGCGCTGGCAGAGGACAAGGTACTGTCCAAAGACCACGAGGTGACTTGCCTGGTTCTCGAGGACACCGCCGAGGGTGCGATCGAGACAAGCCTTGCCGAGAACTTCCACCGCTTGGCGATGAATCCCGCCGACGAAGCCCAGGCCTTTGTTGCGCTGATCGATGGGGGGGCCTCGGTCGAGGATGTCGCCCGCCGCTTCGGTCTTACCGTCCGCTTCGTCGAGGGCCGTTTGCGCCTTGCCAGACTGGCACCGGTTGTCTTCGCGGCGCTGGCCTCGGGTGAGATCACGCTCGACATGGCCAAGGCCTATGGCGCAACCTCGGACCAGGAGATCCAGGCGCGGGTCTTCGAGCAGATTTCTTCGGCCTACTATGCTCCCAATCCCGACTCGATCCGCCGCATGGTTCTCACGGGCACCGTGCGAGGCATTGACCCGCGCGCACGGCTCGTCGGGCGCGATGCCTATCTCGCTGCTGGCGGCCGGATCGAGCGCGAACTTTTCGATGACGAGGACAGTGAAGCCTGGGCCGATGTCGCGCTTCTCGAAGAGCTCGCTGCCGCGAAGATGGCAGAACAGGCAGAGGCGCTCGCTGCCGAGCAGGGGCTTGCCTGGGTCAAGCCGACCCTCGATCCCTACGCAAGCCACGACCTCGTCGAAGGCCTGGTTCGGCTCCCTGCCGAGCCCGCCCCGCTCACCGAAGCGGAACTCGCCCGGCTCGACGAGCTCGACACCTCTTACGACGAGCACGCAGCGGTTCTGGAGGACGAGAACAGCGCCGAGGCAGCGATCGCTGCAGCCGAAGCCGCGATCGCAGCGATCGAACGCGAATGCCAGGACATTCGCGCCCGCCCGCCAGTAATCTTACCCCAACTCAAGGCTGAGGCGGGGATGATCCTGGTGCTCTCGCGCGACGGCACTCCGGTTCTCCAGCCGGTGTTCTATGGCGAACGCCAGGTCGATCCGGCAGGTGATGACGATGGGATCGAGGTGGTCACCGACGAAGGCAGTGAAAGCCCGCGCCGCTCGGCATTGTCGAAGCGCCTCGTGGACGAGCTCGCGATGCAGCGCCGCGACGTTCTCGCGCTCCATGTTGCATCCGATCCGGCCCTCGCACTCGACCTGATGGTTTTCACGCTCGCCGACGCCGACACGCTCGACTACCGCGCGCGGGCCGCAACGACCTTGCGAGGCGGGGTGCCTTCCGGACCGATCACTGGGTTCGAGGCCAGGGACGCGGCGGCGAGTGCTTCGCTTGCCGAGTTCCGGTCGGGTCTCGACGAGCACTGGCGCGCTGGGGCCAGCGTTTCAGAGCGGTTCGAGCAGTTCCGTGCGCTTTCCGACGAAGCCCGTGCGGCCTGGCTCGGCCATGTCGTCGGGCGCTCGCTCGAAGCCAGTCTCAACATGGCAGGCGAACGCCGGATCGAGTTCCACGACCATCTCGGCAGTCAGATCGGGATTGATATGGCGGCGTGGTGGCGCCCGACCGCGGCGAACTACTTCGACCGCGTCTCGAAGGCGGTGATCCTTGACGCTCTGTCCGCCGTCGGCGGTCCGGGCCTCGCAAGCCGGTTCGCCTCGGTCAAGAAGGGTGACCTGGCGATGAGCGCCGAGCGTGTCTTTGCCGGGACTTACATCACCGAGGTCGAGGTGCGCGACCGCGCGCTGGCCTGGGTGCCGGAGGTCATGCGCTTTGCCGGTGCTGCGCCGGTCGAGGCCGAAAGGCTCGAGCCGCAGCTCACCGAGCCGACCGAGGACGCCGTGGCCGCCGGAGGCGCCAACGACGACGATCAGACCCCCCGCGAGCTGGCTGCCTGACCTCCTCCTGACAGGCAGACCACTCGTACACCAGAAGCGGTCCCTTGGCTTTGCGCTGGGGGGCCGCTTCCTTTGTTTTCCCTATTCATGTGGAAAAGCGCGGATTTGCCTTGGTTTGCGCTGCCAAACGCTCCTACCGAGCGCGCTCCGTTAAACGAAGGAACCACTTCACATGAACAATGCTGACCTCGCCGAGAAGATTGCCGAAGCAAATGGCCTGACCAAGGCCGACGCCCGCAAGGTCGTCGACGGCGTTTTTGCCGCGATTGCCGATGCCGCCGCGAGCGGCGACGAGATCGCGATCAATGGTTTTGGCAAGTTCAAGGTCAAGGCCAGCGCCGAGCGTGAAGGCCGCAACCCCTCGACCGGCGCGACCATCAAGATTGCTGCTTCGAAGAAGCTGGCGTTTGCGCCCGCCAAGGCGGTGAAGGATCGCCTTAACGGCTGATCTGTCTCGGCCCTGCGTCGCCGGTTTTCCGGTGCCGCAGGCCCGTCCGGCGCTGACATTTCAATCCAAGCGCCGATCTCAGAGAGGGGAGGGGGCCTGAGCCTGAGTGGACCTGACCGGCGGTTGTGCCGCCCGATTGGTCAGTCGTCCGGATCAGGAGACCCCTCATGGCCTATCGCAAGTCTTCGCAGGGCGGACTTTCGCCCGCGACCCGCATTACCCAGGAAATCATAACCCGCCTCGACGCCGGGACCAAGCCGTGGATCCAGCCCTGGCGCGGGGTTCCGGTGTCACGACCCTTGCGCGCTTGCGGGATTCCCTATCGCGGCATGAACGTGTTCTGGCTTTGGATGGTCGCGGACATGTGCGGCTACGCTTCGCCCTACTGGATGACCTACAACCAGGCCAAGAGCCTTGGGGCGCAGGTCCGCAGGCACGAGAAGTCGACCATCGCGATCTTTTACAAGAGCTACACCAAGGAGGTGGAGGCCCCTAACACCGGCGAGAAGTCGGACGAAGCGCGCCGGGTGCTGAAGGCCTATCCGGTGTTCAATGCCGACCAGGTCGAGGGACTGCCCGAGCGGTTCCATCCAGCTGCCGCGCTCGATTTGGTCGAGCCTGAAGGCCGCGAGGCGGAACTCGACGCGTTCTTTGCAAGAATCCCGGTTAACCTTCGCCACCAGGGCGGTGAAGCCTATTACGAACCAACCCCTGACCGGGTCACGATGCCGCCTGAGCACCTGTTCGCCGGCTTCGACCACTACTATGCGACGCTTGCCCATGAGCTGTCGCACTGGACCGGCCATTCCAGCCGCCTGAACCGCGACCTCAAGAACCGCTTCGGCACGGCGGCCTATGCAGCCGAAGAACTCGTCGCTGAGCTTTCGAGCGCGATGCTTGGGGCCGAGCTCGGGCTGCCGGTCACGCACCTCGATAGCCACGCGAGCTATATCGAACATTGGCTGAAGCTGCTGCGCGATGACGACCGCGCGATCCTTACCGCCGCCGCCAAGGCAGAGGAAGCCTCAAGCCTGCTGCTGAAGCTCGGCGGGCGCGCTCTGGCGGACGACGCGGCCGAGCCCGACGACATCGCACTCGCAGCCTGAAGGAGGAGATCATGGGCCGATCGGTCAGCTATCCCAGCGGTGCCCTTGTCGCTTTCACCGTGCTTGAGGTCGAAGACAAGGACGACTGGGAGTTCGAATACGAATGGCTGCGCGGCGATCTAGCCGAGCGCGCTGCCGCCGCCTTTCCCTCGCTTGCCCCGCACGAGGGCTGGCGCGGGCGCGAAGACCGGATCCTGATGCGCAACGCGTTCGCGGACTTCGGGGTTTCGGTTTATGGCAGCCTGGTCGCGGTCTGGATCGCCGAACGTGACGATGGCGCCTACTGGGACCTTGAATGGCGCACCGCCCGCTCTCCCCGCGCACAGCGCTGGCTTCGCCAGATCGCAGCACGCTTCGATGCGCTGTTCGGCGACTACGACTGCGTCGGCCACATGTCGAACGGGGAAGGCGTCTATCGCAAACGCGCGGCCTGAGGCCGGGCCGGTGCCAAGAGTGTCTGCATGGCACCCTCCTGATCTCAGCGGATCAGCGCAGCTTCTGGCTCCTGCCACGCGAGAGAGGCCCTGGGCCAGCCGGCGGCCCCCGCGCAACCCGGCTTGATCAGGCCCGTGTTGGCCGGTCCCTGACGGGCCTCGGCCTGCCCGCGCCAGCCTGACCAAGCGGGTTTCCCTGCGGTGCGCGTTGCCGCCCAAGACTGGCCCTGACGGGCTCTCGCTGGCGAAGCCAAGAGGCAAGCGTCGGCTGCACACCAGTCAGGAGGATACGTACATGCATACCAGCTTCACCGACCAGCTCGCCGGTCTCGATCTTGCCGGATTTTCGATTGGTTCTGCACCGCTGAACACCAGCGATTTTCCGGTCCGCGAAGCCGTGGTCCAGACGCTCGAAGCAGTCTGGTCCGATCTCTTTGCGCTGGTCTCCGGGACCGCGCTCGAAGCCGACGCCGAGGATCTGGGTTGGGCCTTCGTCAATCTCTTCCACCGTTCTGCCCACCGCAAGTCGACCGCGCTCGACCGCGCCACCGACGAAGTCCGCGCACTGGTCGCGACGGCCGATGGCTCCGAGATCCACACCTCCGAGCTCGAAACCCAGGTCGAGCGAGCGCAATGCGCCGAAGCCGCGATGCTGGCGCTCGAAGAGATGCGCGAGATCGCTGCTGGCCTCTACCTCAACGAGTTCGGTTCGTCCTGGAAGCCGGTCTCGAGCTCGCGCTTCAACCACGGCGCCATGCTCACCTCGGCGCTGGTCGAAGGGCGCGACTTCATGCGCGCCCGGGCTGAAGCCAAGCGCCGCGCGGCGATGCCCGCAGGCTCGCCGGTCGTGTTTGCCGGCGGACGCACGCGCCATGCCGACGAAGCCGATGCGATGACTTTCGCCAACAACGTTTGGGCCACGCTCGACAAAGTCCGCGACCGCGTCCCTGACATGGTCCTGATCCATGGCGGCGATACAAAGGGCGTCGACCGTCTCGCCTCATCCTGGGCCGAACGCCGGGGCATTGCTCAGGTGACCTTTTCGCTCGACATGCGGCTTGGCGCCCGTGCCGGGTTCAAGCGCAACGAGCGCATGCTGTCCCTCGACCCGCGCTACGTGGTCGCGTTTCCGGGCAATGGCGTCCTTGAACGCCTCGTGATCGAAGCCAAATCGCGGCGGATCACGGTCGTCGATCGCCGCGGTCCGCTCGGGACCAGCCCAAAGGCACAACCTGTATGAAGGCAGGCAAAAGAACGGCGGCATCAACGGATGCCGCCGCTTTGAAAGTCAGGATCTCTTTCGAGTCCTTCGGGTCGCAGGACATCGATAGGCCCGGTGGCCGATTCTATCCTTGTATGATTTCGCCATATTGCGAACGATTCCGAAATGGCACAGTCGCGCAGGCGTTCCTTACCCTAGCGCTCAGCCGTGGACCGTCTCGCTCCGTTCCAGCATCGCGACGAACTCGGCGATCTTGCGCGCACGGGTCTCAGGACGCTTCACGGCGCCGATCCGGTAGAGTACTGCATAGCGATTGGCACCGGTCAGCGTCGCGAAAAACGCTGCCGCCTTGGGGCTCTGATCAAGAGCTTCCCTGAGGTCAGCGGGGACTTCTATCTTGCTTGCCGGCGCATAGGCAGCCCCCCAGCGCCCGTCCGCCTTGGCCCTGTCGATCTCGGCCTGTCCGCGCGGCGTCATGCGCCCATCAGCGATCAATTCCAGCGCCCGCGTACGGTTGACCTCGGACCATTTGCTGCGCGCCTTGCGCGGAGTGAACCGGATGAGCCAGCTTTGCGCGTCGTACTTGTCGAGCTGCCCGTCGATCCAGCCGTGACACAGTGCGAGATCGATCGCTTCGGCCTTGCTCAGGCTTGCGATGCCGGCGCCCTTACGGGCGAACCGGAGCCAGGCCCCAGCCGCATCGCCGGGTTGCGCATCGAGCCAGTCGCCGAACCCTTGCGCGGTCTCGAACAGCAGTATCGGCAGACCTGATCTCATGTCGCTCATGGGCCGCAGCATAGGTCGCAACCGGTGCAAGGGAAGGCCCTTCGCACCAGCCTGTCGAAGCCTGCGCAACACAAGGCGACAGCCTCGGTCAAGGCAGATTCCACGGTTCGTTTGGCGCTGTCCGCGATCTCATCTTCGCTCCAGACCTTGCTCATTGCGTGATCGCCGCAGCGTACGGACAGGTGCTTGGTGATGCGCCTGCGGGATGGCGGATGGGTGCAGGAACATGGGCACGAACGATCGAGGTCAAAATCTCCAGAGCAGACACCCTGGACCACCCGGCTTCTTCGCGAACCGTCCCTTGAATCGGCCTTCGCCCAGACGCAACCCGCGGGACCTGTCCGGCCGTGTTGCCGCCCTATGGGCGGCTGCCCGCACCACCCGAACTGGCCCGGGGTTCCCCTACGGTGCGTCTCGCCGCTGGCCGCTTCTTCACTTGGGTTCGCAGCCGGGATGGTCCCGGATGCTCGTTCAGGAGAAGACCCATGACCAATCTCGTTATCCTCGTCGGCCGCATCGCTCGCGATCCCGAAACCCGCACCACGGGAGGCGGCACCAAGATCACCCAGGTGACCGTCGCGACCGACCGCCCGGCCCGCAAGGAAGGCAAGACCTTCAAGGACGAAAACGGCTACACGGTGAAGGACAGCGAATTCCACCGCGTGACCTGCTTCAACGGCCTCGGCGAGAACGTCGCCAAGTTCTGCACCAAGGGCCAGCTGGTGACCATCGAAGGGCGCATCCACTACACCCAGTGGGAAGACCAGAGCGGTGCCAAGCGCTACGGCTGCGAGATCATCGCCGACAAGGTCGATTTCCTCTCGAAGGGCAAGGCTGGCGGCAACGAAGCCGCACCCGACATCGACGAGGACTGACCGGTACCATTCGCCACAAGGCCCCGGCGGCGCAAGCCGCCGGGGCCTTCTTTTTGCTCTGTTTTCGGAGCGGCTGCGCGCGGGCATCGAACCCGCGCGCAGCCGGATCAAACAGGCATCAGGTAGACTTTGGCGTGGAGGCGAGGCGGTTGAGGCTTTCCTCGATCCCGAGCGCCATCGACTGGCGCATCAGCTGCCGCATCTGCGCCGGTTCGAGCACTTCAGCGCCGCATTCGAGTAGCACCTTGCCGAGTTCAGCCGCGGCGCCTTCGCGCAACTTGGCTTCCTCGGCAGCGAGTTCCTCGCGCTGGCGTTGCACTTTCAAAAGCGCATCGCGTGCGCTTACTTTGGACCGGGCCATGGATCATCCTTTCACTGGCCGTTGGTCCCCTCCTGCGAACCCGTGTGACAGGTCGAAGGCTTGTAGGAAAACGCTTTGCCGATGGTCCAGTGCGCCACCGAGAGGGAGGAGGGCTCTCTCGCGAGAAGTCCGAGCATGATGGAGGCTTTGGGTCCGCGTCAAGGACGACGGGGCCCCACCATTTTGCTCCAGGGCCAAGGCCCTTCCACAAAATCGTGACCCCCATCGCCGCTTCGCGGCCGCGTGTTCCACGCGGTCCCTGACCCGTCCCGTCGCCCCCATCCTCACGCTCCTGATGCGAAGCATCGAACATCAGGAGACCTGCCATGATCGTATCTGCTGTCCTTACCGCCACGCCGCTGCACTTTGACCAGGCCGCGTACCTTGCCGCGCTGGATCGGGCCCATGCCCGCTCCTACCACAGCTACTTCAACCAGTACGTCCTGACCGACGACGAGGCGGGGTTCATTGCCATCGACGAAGGTGATTACGGAGCACTGGCACCGCGCCTTTACGACCGGATCGTCGAGACTGTGCCGAGCAAGCTCTGCGACGAAGACTAGGCCGCGGCTACGAGGTCAATTGCCACCGAAGGGGGAGTCCGGTCATCCGGGCTTCCCCTTTCGTTTTGCTTGGATCCCAGGTCTGAACTGGGCAGGGGAACGGGCTCGATTTCGCGACGCGCTCATCCCACAGGTAGCTTGTTCGATAACGAGCAATCCGGTTCAACCACAAACACTGGTACCGCACTTCGAAGTAGGGAACAGGGGGCACACCCTACGCCAGGCCTGGCAGGTTGGAGCAGCGCGCAATTCAGCCAATTCCAAGCTCGAATCGACCTTCTGTCACTTCCCAATCAGATTGATTTAACAGAACAAATGCAAATCACCTCAACTTTAGAGGGCGTGGAGGTGGCAGAATCGCGCGGCGTTTATGTTCTTGACATGTTCTTTTGTGTGATGTAGCCCGCAAACCAGCCTTGCGGGCGCAAACCAGGATCCAAGATCGAAGGATCCTGACAATGCCAAGACCAATATCCCTCCAAGTCTATGTTTCCCCCGAGCTTGCCGAGCAGGTTCGGGCCGCTGCTGAGGCCGACGGCCTCGCGGTCAGCGAATGGCTGCGCTCGCAGCTCAAGAAGGCGCTGGCAAATAGCCCTGCCGGGGCAAGCGAGCGAGACCTGCTGGACAAGCTTTATCGCCAGTCGCTGTTCGCCTTTGTCGGGCTCGATGCGCTGCTCTCGGGGCATCCGGACCACACCCTGCGCGAGCGTGCCCACAGCGCCTGGAAAGCCCGCTGCAAGGAAGTCGGCATGGCTGTGAGCCCCGCCAAGGGAGCCACAAAATGAAAAAGAACCTCGTCGACTTCACCCGTGGCAGCCAGCTCCTGGGCCACTTCAGTTTCATGTTCGCAGCCGGCCTCAAGGGCCCGTTGATCATCGCCGCGATCATCGTGTCGTGGATGTCGTGGTGGAGGCTGTCCACCGGGCTCACCGATCACGAAAGCTACCTCGTCTGGATGAAGCTCTACGCTGCCGCCTACGGCTTCATGGAGTTCGATTCACACAAGCAAGTTGCGCTTGAAACCGTCTTCGGGGGCACGGTCAAGTTTCCCATTTCATATGTCCAGGCGTTCCCGCCGGTGGTGCGCGCCTGGGATCATATGGCCTCGATCATGGAGCGCGCTCTCGCCTATTCGGCGCTGCTGCTCGTGCCCGCCTTCGCCTTGTTCTACTGGTTTGCTTCGCGGTTCGGCGCCAAGTCCAAGGAGCGCAAACACGAACGCGGGGCGATGCTTTCGACGCTGCCAGAACTGGTCGAGGAAGTACGCGTCCACAACAATGCCGAAAAGGCCAGGGAGCTCTCGGCGGTGCTTGGCTGGCGTTACCGGCTGTGCAGCCAGAAGGAGCTCGCCGAGGTCTTCCCCTACCAGCCTTCGCGGCTTGCCAAGGTGACCTATCCCTGGCGGCTTGAGCAGAGCCACGCGATGCTGATCGGTACCACCGGCATGGGCAAGACCGTCGCGTTGTCCGACATGATCGCGGAGGCGAGGGCGCGGGGTCAGCGTGCGGTGATCTTCGATCTGACCGGTGCGTTCATCGAGCACTTCTACGACAGCCGCCGCGACGTTATCCTGAACCCGCTCGACGCGCGCTGCCCGCAGTGGAGCGTGTTCGACGAATGCCGCGACGAGGCCGAGTTCACGGCTGCGGCCGAGGCGCTCGTGCCTCATGACGGGGGCGGCGCCGAGCAGTTCTGGGTGCTCGCCGCACGGCTCTTGTTCGTCGAAATGTGCCTGAAGCTGAGGGCCCGCGGTCAAGCCAGCAACGAAGCCCTCGCGGCAGAGTTGATGACCGCTGATCTCGCGGCGGTGCACCGCCTGATGCGCGGAACGATTGCCGATCCGCTCACCGCGCCCGAGGCCGCACGCATGGCCGAATCGATCCGCGCGGTGTTCAATGCCAACGCCAAGGCGCTCAAGCTCCTGCCTAAGACGGGCAAGCGCTTCTCGGTGCGCGACTGGATCGAAAATGACCAGCACGACGGGTCGATGGTGTTCATCTCGGCGCGCTATGTCGACATGAGCGTCAGCTCGCAGCTCCTCACCGTTTGGCTCGACCTTGCCATGAATACGCTCATGGCGATGGACCGGACCCGCGAGGTCAGGATGTGGTTCTTTATTGACGAGCTTGGCGCGCTCCACCGCCTGCCGGCGCTCGAGAAGGGCCTGCAGACCGCGCGCAATTTCGGCGGTGCGATCGTCACCGGGATTCACGCCTATGCCAAGCTCAAGGAGGTCTATGGCGAGAACATGGCGATGACCCTGTCGTCGCTTGCCCGGACCAAGCTGATCCTCGGCACGGCTGACCGGGAGACCGCCACCTGGTGCTCCGACTTCATCGGTCACCGGCAGGTCCGGGACATGGAAGAGGGCTACACCTACGGCTACAACAACGCCCGTGATGCGGTCAGCCTGACCTCGCGCAAGCATATCGAACCGCTGCTGCTGCCCGATCAGCTGATGAACCTGCCGCGGCTTTCGGGATACCTGAAGTTCCCCGACGGATTCCCCGCAGCGCCGGTCAAACTTACGCCAGTCGATCGTGCCCGGAGAGCCGAGCCGTTCATCCGCCGCGCGGACGATACGGGGTCTGGGGCTGGCCCGAGCTTGCCGCAAAGTCCGCTCTCCGGCCCGTCACCATTGCCGCCAGCACCATCGCCGGCGCCTCTGCCCACCAGCGGCGATGGCGCTGCGGATCCCCCCTCGGCCAATGACGATGGGGCGGGGCAGCGCATGGTTCCCCGGCAAGGCGAACTTGCCCTGGCAGCGGGTCATGAGGTCTTCGGCAGCGAAGGCGAGGCGCGGCAACGCGACCCTATCGGCGAGGCGCTTCGGGAAGCACGAGCAGCCGAAGCCGCGACCGGCCTGCCCGCTACGAAACCCCAGATCGCTGTGAATGCTGAGTTGCCTGCAGAAGGGCGGAATGCTCCCGCCTTGCCTAAGGACGCAGCGCTTAAACTGGCGAGCGGCGAAGGACAGGAACACGGCACAGGCAAGCAGGAGCAGGCACCGCCGCGCAGCGATACGCCGCTTGTTCAGAAGCCTGCGAGCGAGCCTCGTCCGGAGCAGAGGCAGGGCGTTCCGGGCGTCGGTGCTGAGGCCCGCAAGCTGATGCTCGAGGATGGCCTTCCCGAACATGACGAACCAGGCCGCGACGAGCGCGGCCTTGGCGAAGCCGACATGGAAATCTGAAGCCAGGCCCTGAACCCATTACAAGCATCCGCCGGGAGCGCGAGACATGCTGTCTGTTGCCAATGTCCGCACCGCCGGCGGCACCGCCAAGTATTTTGCGGCCGACAATTACTACACCCGCGCCGACGCCGATCGTTCGGGCGCCTGGTTCGGCAAAGGCGCCGACAGGCTCGGACTTGCGGGCGAGGTCGATCCCAAAATGTTCGAGGCCGTGCTCAAGGGGCTTCTCCCCGATGGGAGCCGTCTGGGCAGCGACAATCGCGAGCACCGGGCCGGAACCGACCTCACATTCTCTATGCCCAAGAGCTGGTCGTTGCTGGCGCTGGTTGGCGGGGACAAGCGGATCCTCGAAGCCTACGCCGAGGCGGTCAAGGAGACCCTCGCCTGGGCGGAAAAGCATCTCGCCGAAACCCGGATGGAGGTGAACGGCAAGTACAAGCCGGTCCAGACCGGCAATCTTCTCGTCGCCCTGTTCAGCCACGACACCAACCGCAATCAGGAGCCGAACGCGCACATCCATGCGGTGGTTGCCAACGCAACCCAGGGCCCCGACGGCAAATGGCGCGCGCTCAAGAACGACAAGCTCTGGGAGCACAATACGCTCCTCAATGCGATGACTATGGCGCGCTTCCGGCTCTCGATCGAACGGCTTGGCTACGAGATCGGCGAGATCGGCAAACACGGCAATTTCGAGGCCGCTGGCGTGCCGCGTGACGCGATAGAGGCGTTCAGCACCCGCCGCGCCGAAGTCTTAGCCCAGGTCGAACGCATGACCCACAAGGGGCCATCGGCAACCGATACGGCGACGCTGATGACCCGGGCCGAGAAACAGCCGATTGCGGACAGGGAAGCACTCGCGCGCCAATGGGCCGACAAGGCCGCCGCGATGGGCTTCGATCCCAAGGCGGTCATCGCCAAGGCCAATGCCAGGGCGGCCAGCGACATCGGCAATGTCGGCTCTCTGGCATCGGCAGCACGTGATCTTGCCGCCCGCGGCAGGGAGCTGATTGGCGCGCTCGCCGAGCGCTTCGGCCTGCGTGAAGGCGATCCCTTGTTACCCGCCGATCTGGCGCGCCGCCCACCCGAAGAAGTCGCTGCGATTCATGCGGTGGCCTCGGCGGTCCGACACCTCTCGGAGCGTGAAGCGGCCTTCTCCCGCACCGACATTTACAGGACCGCGCTCGGTTTCGGCTTGCCCGCAGGCATGGCGGCGTTAGAGCGCCGGGTCATGCAGCTGGAGCGGCAAGGGCAACTCCAGCGGGGCAAAGGCGCCGACCGCACAATGGTCACCACGGCGAGCGCGATTGTTTCGGAGCAACGTATCGTCGCGGGCGTCGAGGAGGGGCGGGGCAGGGCGCCGGCTATCGTTGAGGCTGGCGAGGCCGGGCCGCGCCTTCAGGCGCTTTCGCAGCTCAAGTACGGCATGACCCTCAATCCCGGACAGGAAGCTGCTGGGCGCTTGCTGCTTGGTTCCAACAACCGGATTGTGGCGATCCAGGGGATTGCAGGGGCGGGCAAGAGCACCATGCTCAAGCCCGTCGCTGACATCCTGCGCGAGGAGGGCAGAGCGGTGCTGGGGCTCGCGGTCCAGAACACCCTGGTTCAGATGCTCGAGCGCGAAACCGGAATTCCGTCGATGGCCGTGGCGCGGTTCCTGAAGCGCCATGCCGGGCTCCTCGGCGGCGGCGACAAGAGGGCTCTCGCCAAGGCCAAGGCAGAGCTTCGCGGTACCGTCGTTCTGCTCGACGAGGCCTCGATGGTCGGCAATTCCGACAAGGAGAAGCTGGTTCGGCTCGCCAATCTGCTTGAACTCGACCGGTTCGCCGCGATCGGAGATCGAAAGCAGCTGGGCGCGGTCGATGCGGGCAAGCCTTTCGACGTGATCCAGCAGGCCGGCGCGGAAACCGCGACCATGAACATCAACATTCGCGCCCGCGACAAGGCGCTGCGCTCGGCGCAATACGCGGCGCAAGGCGGCCATATCGATGAAGCGCTGCGTCACCTCGGCAGCAATGTCGTCGAGGTCAGAGAGGGGGCCGCGATCGAGGCGGCGGCAGAGTGGCTCTCGTTATCGCCGGCAGACCGGGAACGCACCGCGATCTATGCTTCAGGACGAGAACTGCGGGGCCAGGTCAACGAGGCGGTCCAGACCGGGCTAAAGGCCAATGGCGAAATCGGCGAACCCTCGCTCCGCCTCCAGGTGCTGTCCCGGATCAACACCACGCAGGAGGAGCTGCGCCATGCTGCAACCTACCGGGCTGGCATGGTGGTCGAGGTCGAGCGCGACAAACGCGCGCAAGGACTCTCCAGGGGCATGTACACGGTCGTCGGGGTCGACGCTCGGCGCGAGCGAGTCGAGCTTGCCAACGAACGCGGCAAGCGGTTCGGATTTCGTCCCGATAAGCTGCGACCCCAGGGCGAGCATGACGCCTTGCGGCTCTACGAGCGCAAGGAACTGTCACTACACGGCGGTGACCGCATCCGTTGGACCCATACCGATCACAAGCGCGGGCTGCTCAATGCCGATCAGGCCAGGATCACAGCGATCGATAAGGGTACGGTGCGGCTGACAACTTCAACCGGGATCGAGCACCAATTGGGCAAGGACGATCCGATGCTCAAACGGCTCGATCTTGCCTATGCACTCAACGCCCATATGGCCCAGGGACTGACTTCGGATCGCGGGATCGCGGTGATGGACAGCCGCGAGCGTAATCTCTCGAATCAGCAGACGTTCCTCGTCACGATCACCCGCCTGCGCGATGGCCTGACGCTCTACGTCAACAATGCCTCGCGGCTTGAGGCGGCGGTCGAGCGGAATACCGGCATGAAGCGCTCGGCGCTTGAAACCGTCGGATTGCTGCGCGATGCGGCCGCAGCGGGGCAAGCTAGGGGCCAGGTTCCGGTTGCGTCCCCTGAGAAGCAGCCACCCGAAAAGGACCGGTCGATTGTCAGGCCTTTCGAGATCGGGATCTGAGCGGCGCGCTCCTAGTGCCGCCGTACATCGGCGCCAGCCTGGAGCTCGACGATCCGCTTGGCGATTTCCTGCCACGTGCGGATGCCTTCGTCATCGCCTTTGAGCGCGAGTGCACCGATCTGCTCGGCAACGTGGACTGGCACCTCAACGCCGTGGTTCTCAAGCACCGTGCTGGCGCAGGCCCAGAGTTCCCAGTCGCTCAGCGGCACCGGTGACCCCGCCAGTAGCGGTCCCATCTGAGCACGGTTCCGGTCGCGACCATCGCGCAGGAGAGATCCTGGCCCGAGGGCAGCGTGCACCAGGCAGCAGTGCGAGTTCCACCCGCAGAGCCTTCGGAAATGCAGGTCATGGTCGGACCACGGACAACGACGTGGCCAGTGCTGATCATGCCTCGCGCCCCTCCGAACAGATCAACGAGCGCATCGCGGGCCTGGATTGCGCTTGCAGCAGGGCAGGGCTGATTGTTGCGACAGGTTCCATCCATCTCGCGCGCTGCGATCCCAGCAATGCGGACGTGCGGGCCTTCAGCGCACCAGATCGGTCCATCGCCGTCATAGACATGGGTGGGAGTGCAGGTGAAAGTCTGACCGGCGCTGACGACAGCGGCGGCGAGGGCAAGCAGGCTCATAGGCTTGTGCTACTGCAACCTGCGCCCGAACCAAAGCACCCGCCCGACTATGTTCACCGTCCGGCGATCGAGCCCGTTCCAGGTCGGGTAAGCGGGGTTGTCGCTTATCACCGAAACCTTGCGTCCCTGCGGCTCGATCGCGACGCGCTTGACCGCAAGAGTATCGTCCATCCGCAAGACGTAGATCCCGTCGCGTAGCCGGGTCTGGTTGTCGCCAAGATCGACCAGCACATCGTCGCCATCGCTCAGCGTTGGTTCCATCGAGTCTCCGCGCACACCGATGATCGAAAGACTCGGGCTCTTGCTCGCGGTGAGTTTGCGCAGCCAGTTGGCATCGAACCCGAACTGTGCGCTCTTGGCTTCCATTTCGGCGAGGGCGCCGTAGCCGGCCGACGCTTCGACGTCGAAGATCGGCACCTGGACCAGATCGATCACCGGCCCCGAGCGCCGCGCCGGGCCGCCGAGCACCGCCTCATCCACGCCGAAGAATCGCGAGAGGATTGCGCGATCCCGCTCGTCGAGATGGCGCGGGCTGCCCTTGCGCATGAACTGCTGGATGTAAGAGACATTGCGGCCGAGCAACCGCGAAATCCCTGAGTACGTGCATTTTCGCTCAAGGATCAACCGGTCCAGCGCTACCCGGGTTTCGTCCATCTCTGGGGCTTCCAAAACTGCCTGCATAGGAAAATATCCTAGACTCTAGGATGGGCGTCCTATACGGAACATAACATGAACACAAGCCTAATGTGAGTCTGACGCCAATGGAGCTTCTGGATCAGATCGAGACCTATCTTGAGCAGCATAGGATGCCGCCGAGTAAGTTTGGGCGCCTTGCCGTCGGGGATCCAAGGTTCGTGGAGGATCTCCGGAGCGGTCGCTTGCCGAGGGCCAAGACTTGCGATCGAGTGAGGCGCTATCTCGGTCGGTAGGTTCCGCGAACATTGCCGACATTCGAAAGCCGGTCGTGGCTCCCCAGAACGCAGACGCTAGCTCTGCGCTCTGCCATCTGAGCCAGTGGGCGTCCGACAATGAACTAGGCAAGAGTGCCCGCGGGTCAGGACAAGAGACTCCGCACCCTCAGGAGCAGGCCAGAGGCCTGCGGGACAGAGTGCGTCAATCAATCCTTGCCGCTCAACTTCCCCTGCTCCTGATCGTCACCCGGATGGGCCGGGACTACAGGCCCGGTCCGCGCAGCGGATAGAGCAGGTCGCCCGAAGGGCAGCGCATGAAGTGCAAACCACGGCCAAGAAACAGGGGACTCGGCCAAACGTCGATGATAGGTCAATGGCTAGGGGTGTCCGGCCCGAGCTTAGGCTACTGATGCTGTGTTGATCTATGGGGGTTTGTCTTGGGAATTGTAGGAGAAACGATAAGAGAAATATCGCTCAAGGTTTCTCAGTACTTCTTGGATTTCCTAGAGTCCGATTTCAAACGTCAGCAAGCGCCGCGCCGACGTGTCGTTCTTCAGACAGAGAGCGGCTTTCGCTCCGCATTGCGGGTCGCCACATACCCCGCTCTACAGCACAATCTGTGGCAGATAATCGGCAAACGCTCGGACGGCGATCCGACACTGAGGGTTGCACCTCGAACCTATCCACGTCCGATTTCCAATACCCTTCGCCTGATCATCAAGGAGCAGATTCAGGTCGTCGCGGACGACGAGCTTCTGAAGGTTCGGGCCGCCGTTTTCTCTCAAGCTGAAGACAGCCGCAGCCTCGCCATCGAGAATCCGGAGGAATGGGTCGATCTAGTCCGAACAACGCTCGCGGCAGAGATAGGCACTCACATCGTCGCGCCATTGCTGGCGCTCCTCGATGGCCCGCTCTCCCAACAATCTTACTCTGTTCATGACTCGATTTACGCGGCCGAATCCGAACTCATCGAGATCGTAGCGTCTCGTCTAGATGTCATACTGCCCGAGGTTCTCAGTCGATATCTCGCGAGCGGCGAGCAGGCGGAATTCCTTGCCGTGCTGGAGAGCGATCTGGCTCTCGAGGACGTTCAAGCCGAGATGCTTGCTTACTTCGAAAGTTTTATGGCGGCAGACGCCTTCCTAGAGTTCAGAGACCTCGACACCTACGCCATGACGGGCGAAGGCCTCCAGCTCTATCTCTATATCGGGCAGCTCAAATTCGGGGGCCACGGCTACCCGCTGTTTTATGTCCCTATCGAGGTTGAGCGAAGCGAAGGGGGCTACACCCTCAAGCTTCTAAACCATGTCTATGCCAACAAACGGGCGATTGACTACGTGTTGCAAGAACTCGGCGAACGCCAACAGCGGCAATGGCTAAGTCCCATCACTGACCGGATCACCTATCTCGCGCCCGATCAAAGCATCACGAGTGCAGTGCAGTCGTTGTTCCAGAAAATTGCGAATGCGCTTGATCTGGGTGGACAGGTGGAATTGAAGCCAGGCCCTGTTTTGGAGGCCTCAAACACCTCAGTCCTGCTTTCGACTGCTCTCCACATCGCAGTCTTCGATCGTTCCGACGAGGCGCTGCTCAACGATTACGAGGAGATGATAAGCCAAGCGCGACAGAACCAGCCCGGCGTCATGGATCTTTTCCAAGGCATTGTAGGCAGCGTGTTGGTTGAGAACCCGAAAAGCATAACAGGCGAGATCGATGCACAATGGGACGGCCGCTCATTAGTGGATCGGGTCGTTATCGACGCGCCCGTTCCGCTCAATGAAGAGCAGATCAAAATTCTGACTGCAATCCAGCATCCGGAAGGCCGGATCGTGGTTGTTGAAGGGCCACCGGGCACGGGCAAATCCCATACGATCACAGCCATCGCGGCTGATTGCGCGCTCAAGGGGAAATCGTGCCTGATCTTGTCGGACAAAACCGAAGCGCTCAATGTTGTGCAGCGCAAGCTCTCCGACACGATGAGCCAAGTGCGTCACAGCCGCGATTTTGTGAATCCGATTCTCCGACTCGGGCAGGAACAGGCAAATTTCAAGAAACTCACGTCACAGCAGACGCTGACTCAGATCAGCGCATACGTCCGGGCGAGCAAGGCGAACGCTCCAAAGATTCGGGGCGAGTTGGCAGACACTCGCGAACTGATGCGGGACCGGATTGATCGAACCATTTCGTCGCTTGGAACACTGTCGCTTCGTGAAGTGGCCGAGTTCCACGTCACCGAGAAAGACATTGAGGCAATCGATCCCATCCTTGCGGAACGCCTTCGCTCGGTCAAATCCGAGGCAACCGCTGCGGGTTTGAACGAGACTGTAGCCGACGAAGTTGCGCTCAAAGGCTACCTCGTTGACCTTTTCGACAGGCTCCTCCCCAATCAAGGCATCAGCGCCAACTCCCTGGAGCAACAGCTGAGGCTGGACGTTGCCGTACTGGAACTGTCGGACGAGGTAGAAGGGGCTTCGCTCGCCTTGCTGGAGACATGCTCAAGTGAGCATCTCGCAAGATTGACGCGGTGGGTGCTGGAGTATGACCAGCTGCGAATGCCGGTGTTCGGTTACCTCTTCCGGGGAGGAGCGATAAGAACCATCGAGCGCGATCTCAATGAGTCACTCTTGCCGATAAGGCCGGTCTTGATGAAGCAAGAGATCGCCATTTTGCGCGACATCCAACGTGATGCGACCAAGCTCAGACTCGGCCTTCCGGCTCATTTTCTCACGGAAGACGATCTCGGAAATGTGTTCTCGAAAATTGCGCAAGACCGGATACCCCCAACCAGCTCGCGAGCAGCCAAGAGGATGGTCTTCGGCCTTTGCAAGGTGCTGAGCGGCGCTCTTCCGGACGCGCTTACGCAAGGCACCGCCGAGCAATTGGCGGAACGGTGGCTCCTGGTGGTCAGCTACCTCACCGGGTTAGTGACGATCAGCGCGGAGTTCGCCAAGGTACCCGAGTTCGACTATGCCGGAAGCAAGTCGGTCCTAGAGCGTCTCAACGTCTCTGTCATGAACACAGAGGTCGATAACCGCCTGGTGCAGTTCATGGACAATTCGCGAGCAGATGCTCGCATTCTCTCCTCAATTGTCGCCAACCGCCAAAAGTTTCCCGAAGAGAAATTTGAGGACGTCAAGAACGCTTTCCCGGTGATCATCGCCAACATTCGCCAGTTTGGGGAATACATGCCGCTTGCACCGGGCGTCTTCGATGTGGTGGTGATCGATGAAGCTTCTCAGGTCTCTGTCGCGCAAGCTTTCCCCGCGATGCTCAGAGCCAAGAAGCTCGTTGTGCTGGGTGACAGCAAGCAGTTCAGCAACACCAAATCATCCAACGCGAGCATCGCGTTGAATGAGAAATACAAGGCCGATCTCAACGCCTACTTCCGTCAAAAGGTGGCCCAGGACGCTGGCACGCTGCAACGCTTGTCGCGTTTCGACGTAAAGTGCTCGATTCTGGAATTCTGCCAGCTTTGCGCGAACTACTCGATCATGTTGCGGAAGCATTTTCGTTCTTATCAGGAGCTCATCAGCTACTCCTCGCAGACGTTTTATGGAGGCCAGCTTCAGGCGATCAAGATCCGGGGCGTTCCGCTAGATGAAGTAATACGCTTCGATCAGATTGAAGTGGGCGAGGCTAAGGCAACGCGCGGGACGAACGAAGCCGAGGCGCGGTTTATCCTCACTCAGCTGCTGGAGCTGCTGGAAGATGACGAGCCGCCAACGGTGGGAATCATCACGCCCTTCCGGGAACAACAAGCGCTTCTGACGAAGCTGCTGTTTTCCCACGCGTCGGGCGCGGAATTTCAGGACAAGCTGCGCCTCAAGGTAATGACCTTCGATAGCTGCCAGGGCGAGGAACGAAAGATCGTCTTTTATTCGATGGTAGCTACGGCCGAGAACGATGCTCTGAATTACGTTTTCCCCGTCGATCTCACGGACGCCGAAGAGCGGGTCGAGGAAAAGCTGAAGGTCCAGAGGCTCAATGTCGGCTTCAGCCGCGCCGAGGAACTGGTCTGGTTCGTCCTGTCGAAGCCAATCGCTGATTACCGAGGCTCGATCGGTCAGGTGTTGAACCACTACAACAACATTCTCCAAAGAGGCGATATATCGCCCGACCTGACCGACCCGAACAGTCCGATGGAGACCAAAGTCCTGGACTGGCTTCAGAAAACGCAATTCTATCAGCAGCACGGGGATAGCGTTGAAATACTCCCGCAATTTCCGATCGGCGATTACCTCCGCCAACTCGATCCGACCTACAAGCATCCGTCGTGGCGGGTCGACTTCCTTGTCACGTTTGTTTCAGACCAGGGCATCGCGCGGATCGTCATCGAGTACGATGGATTCGAGCACCATTTTCAGAAGGGCAAGGACGTAAACGTCGGTTCCCACGAGCGGTACCTACTCGAGGCCGATATTGAGCGACAGCTGACGCTCGAAAGCTACGGCTACCGCTTCTTGCGGATCAACCGGTTCAATTTGGGCAATGACCCGGTCCAAACGCTTTCTGACAGACTTAATCGTTTGGTCGAGGCCCTTTTCGACGAGAACGGGGTAGATGCTGTCGAGGAAATGCAGGCGCTTGCCGGTGGCCTGGCGTCCAAGGAACTGAAGCAGTGCACGCGGTGCAACTCTATCAAGCCCTTGGTGGAATTCTTTGATCAAAGCCTCAAGGATGGTGCCGGTGCGACAGGCAGAGTATGCATGTCCTGCAAGAATGCGGACTCGGTAAAGAAGCGGGTAAGACCCTACTCCGGTTCTCGTGGTCGTCGCGGCTATCGACGTCGTTGGAGATAGCACCGTTTCAGAATCACCGCGACAAGGCCGCTACGTAGCAACCCGAGCAGCGAGACCTGTGCATTCCGTTGCGAGCCTCAATCTTCCCACCTGCGAGCGACACCCTGCTCGATCAATGCGTCGCCGACATCACGGCCTCCAACGCTGACCGTTGCAAGGGTTCGGCCATATTTGTCTTTGCCTTGGGGCGAGAGAACAACCGGTCCGCCAGATAACGTTGTCGCCAGAGCCACTCTGGCCTTGCTTCCTAACTCGAAGTCGCACCAACTCGGGTTCTTGCCGATCCGCAGATTTTTGCATCGAGCGGAACCAGGGGTCTCCGGGGCATCGATGTTAGCGATGCGGACTTTCTCCCCGTGAAGCCAGAAGGTGTCGCCATCGACAACACAATTGCGTCGGATCAGCCCGCAAGAGCTGAACGAGATTGTGTCGGACTGCGACCCACTGACTAAGGCTGAGATCGCGGACCAGTTGGTGATTGCCATTCCACCCGCAAAAACCCCAGCGAACGCACAGAGCCCAAGCAGCCATAAGCGCCCTTGTCCGGCTGGTCGCCGTCGGCGATAGTTAGCCATGTAAATTGGCCCGAGTTTGACGGGCGCACCAGTAGGTTGCTTTCGAATGGCCATAGGTCTGGCGAGTTTGTGACCTTTTGCAACGTTTGTCTATCGACGAGATCAATACCTATCGCCGACATAGTTGCCGTTTTGCGACATCATTCACGGCTCGGATGACCGGATGTCCGATCATGCTGCAGTTTGCAGTGCAACCCCGAGCATAAAGCGGTCGTTACTCAGCCGTTGCTCGCAAAGTTCCATGTGTGCAGATTGCTTAGTGTGTTAGGGACGTTGCGAGATCATGATAGTTCAAAAGGACAAGGCGTGAAAATTGAGAATGGCGGGCCACGCCTCAGTGCAACCGATCTTGCAGGGTATCTCAATTGCCGCCATTTGACTCAACTCGAACTTTCGGCAGCCCGGAGCGAGCTCGACAGACCGAAGTTCTTCGATCCGCTGCTTGAGGTGCAGTGGGAGCGGGGCAAGCAACACGAGAATGCATTTGTCGAGCATCTTAATGGGCAAGGACTGACTTCAATCCTCATAGAAGGGTTTGATATCAACGACGCGGCGCTCGCTGATACGATATCGGCCATGCGCTCGGGCATCGAGGTAATCGTGCAGGGAGCCTTAGGTGGCGGTTCCTGGGCAGGGCGCGCAGACATTCTGCGCCGCGTCGATAGTCCTAGTGAGCTTGGCGCATGGTCCTATGAGGCGCTTGATACCAAACTCGCCCGCGTAACGAAGGGCGGAACTATCCTACAGCTGTGCCTATATTCAGAACTTATCGGCGACATTCAGGGCGTCATGCCGGTCTATGCCAGCGTAATTCCGCCATGGTCCGATTTCCAGCCCGAGCGCTATCGGTTGTCCGACTTTGCCGCCTACTACCGCCAAGTGAAGGCAGGCTTGGCTGGAGCTGTCGGAAGCGAGCAACCTGCCCAAACCTATCCCGAGCCGACATCCCACTGCGACGTTTGCAGTTGGAATGCTCGATGCGCCAAGCAGCGGCGCGATGATGATCATCTGTGCCTAGTCGCTGGCATTTCGAGCATGCAGATTGCCGAGCTCAAGGATCGAGGCGCTACGACTGCCACAGCACTCGCGCAGATGCCGCTCCCATTGCAATGGAAGCCGGAGCGAGGGTCAAAGGAATCGCTGGAACGGGTCCGAGAACAGGCGAGAATTCAGATCGAAACCCGACAAGCTGGTGAGCTCCGCTACAAAATGCTTGCTCCGGTAGCCGGTTTCGGCCTCAATCGTGTTCCCGAACCCTCGGAAGGCGACATCTATCTCGATTTTGAGGGCGATTCTTTCGTAGGCGAGCACGGACTCGAATATCTACTGGGCTTCCACTTTCTGGAGAACGGCGAGGCTCAGTATCGCGGCCTTTGGGCATTCGATCGTTCAGCTGAAAAGGCTGCTTTCGAAACCTTCATCGATTTTGTCCTCGAACGGATGAAGCTGCACCCGGACCTCCATGTCTATCACTACGGCGGTTACGAGACTGGCGCGCTCAAACGCCTGATGGGGCGTTACGGTTCGCGCGAGGATGAGCTGGACCGGCTCCTGCGTGGCCAAATCTTCGTCGACTTGCTGAGCGTCGTTCGACACTCGCTGCGCGCCGGCGTCGAAAGCTACTCGATCAAGAGGCTCGAGCCACTGTTCGGTTATGTGCGCGATGCCAAGCTGCCCGATGCCAATCTGGCGCTCAATCGTCTGCAAGTCAGCCTTGAGCTTAACGATGCCAGCGGCATCCTACCGCAAGACAAGGATACGGTTGAAACTTACAATCGAGACGACTGCGTTTCGACCCGCGCCTTGCGCGATTGGCTCGAGGTCGAGCGCGCCAAGCTCATCGCTCAGGGTGCCGAGATCACAAGGCCGGAGCCGGCAGATAGCACCCCTAGCGAGGGGCTTGCGGAGTGGCTGGAGATCATTGGCCCGCTCATCGAGCAGTTGGTTGCCGATGTCCCGGCTGATCCTGCGGAGCGCAGCAGCGAACAGCATGCCCGTTGGCTGCTCGCTAATCTCCTGGAGTGGCACCGCCGCGAAGAAAAGGCGACCTGGTGGGAGTACTTCCGCCTCCGCGACCTCTCACCAGACGATTTGCTGGACGAGCGCGCAGGTCTCGCGGGACTGACGTTTATCGAGACAGTGGGCGGAACAGCAAAATGCCCAATCGATCGTTACAACTTTCCCGCCCAGGAAGCCGATATCCGGCCAGAAAAGAGCGTAAAAGCACCCGGCGGGCAGAGCCTCGGCACTGTCGAGGACATCTCAAGAGAGAACCGCAGCATCGACATCAAAAAGACGTCGGCCATGGCGAGCGAACACCCTGGAGCGCTGTTCGTGCACGAGTTCGTCTCCTCCAAACCCATGCAGGAATCGCTAGTTCGCCTAGCGACCTACGTTTGTGAAAACGGCATGATCGACGGCGATTCATATCGAGCGGCTCGCGATATGCTAATGCGCTTTGCCCCGCAGGTCGGCGAAGGCGCTGCTTTGCGCCAGGACGGAGAAAAGCCACTGGACGCCGGTGTTCGGATCGCCCCGCTCATCGCCTCCGGCGTGCTGCCAATCCAAGGGCCTCCCGGCACGGGCAAGACTCACACCGGTGGGCACATGATCTGCGAACTGGTCAAGCAGGGAAAGAAGGTCGGCATCGTCGCGAATGGTCACGAAGTGATCCGCAACCTGCTCAACAAGACCATCGAAGTCGCCGAGGAAACGAACACTCCGCTCGTCTGCATTCAGAAACCTAAAGGCGGGTCGAAGGAGGATGCGGCCGACCGGCTACGCTTCGCCAAAAAGAACAATGCCGAGGTTTACGCTGCACTGCAGGCGGATTGCAGCGTCGCCGGTGGCACTGCCTGGCTATGGTCGGATGCGGCTGCCTTCGAGTGTCTCGACGTCCTTTTCGTTGATGAAGCGGCACAGATGTCACTCGCAAACGTTCTCGCCGTATCGCAAGCGGCTAAGACCGTAATCCTGCTGGGCGACCCCCAACAACTCGATCAACCGATGCAGGGCAGTCACCCCGAAGGCACGGGATGCTCGGCGCTCGATCATCTGCTTTCCGGTAAACAGACAATTGGGCCGGACGAAGGCCTTTTTCTCGATGTAACCTGGCGTTTGCATCCGGATATCTGCGAGTTCACATCTGAGCTCTTCTACGAAGGTAAGCTCACTTCGAAAGAGGAGACAGTCAGGCAGCGGATCAATGCCGCTGGAGTCGCTACTGGGACGGGGCTTCGCTTTGTGCCGGTCGAGCACAAGGGCAACCAGAACTGCTCGCCCGAAGAGGCCGATGCCATCGCAAAGCTGGTCGGCGAAATCCTCGCACAAGGTGCCACTTGGATTGATCGGGACAACAACGAGAAGCCAATCGGGATCGCGGACATCCTGATCATGGCACCTTACAACGCCCAGGTTTTTGAGATCCAGCGGCGCTTGCCGCAAGCGAGGGTTGGGACCGTCGACAAGTTCCAAGGCCAAGAGGCACCAATCGCGATCTATTCACTCGCCAGTTCCTCCCACGCCGATGCGCCTCGCGGAATGGAGTTCCTCTACAGCCTAAACCGGCTGAACGTCGCAGCGTCACGGGCGAAATGCGTCAGCATTCTCGTCGGGTCGCCTCAAGTTTTCGAAGCTGACTGCAGGACTCCTCGGCAGATGCAGTTAGCTAATGCGTTTTGCCGCTATCTTGAGCTTTGCTCCTAATTTGTTAAGCTGTCCCAGAACTTCTCTAATGAACTTGCCACGAATCTAGCTTCTTTGACGATTGACAGGTTTTTCGGAGACAGGCGGCAGTGGCTGACGTTTGATGGCACGATGCGTGATGGCCGCTGCCGCTGACATAGCCGTCATTCAGACCTTGCGAACGGGCGCTTGAAAACTGCCGGACGTTCAACTCGTCTCGTCACCCGATTGATCGGGCCGAATGCATCGGGCGGGGTCGCGGGTGGGCAGAACTGCTATGCCCAGGAAGGTTAGGAATGGCCTGGATTGGCATTGCGCGTGTCGAGGACCCTTGGGGCTCCGCCGCGAAGCAGTTCAGTTTGTGTTTTCTGCGAAAGATATAGGTAATTAGCCGGCAACCCCAGCCGACGCGCAGCCTGGCTGGGAGCACTGGCCGGATCATGCCGTCGATCAGCCAGGCGGCCCATCAACTTGAGCGCCATCCGGTCGACTGCTTTCAGATCATTGCGCGACCCGAGCTGCAGCTTCTCACGCAGTTGCGGCGGCAACAACGAAACGGCGGCGCGCGCTACGGCGCGGTGGAGGAAGCGCGGGATGCTGGGTGCAGCGCGGCCGGATTCGATGATGTCGAGAAATTCAAATATGATCGGATGCGGCTCAAACCGGGGTTCAAGTTCGCCGTACATGACCATGAATTCGGCGACCGATTGCGGCGTACGGCGCGCACCAAATTCCCGGCCAACGACTTCGCTATCGTGCATAAAGCGGTTCTGCTGCGCATCGCTCAAGGGCGCGACAAACCGGTGATAGGCGGTCAGAAAGCCATACGATGCGGTTGCCGCCACCCAATCAAGCAGCGCCGGATCGAGTGCACGGTAGCGTTCGCCTGACGGGGTCTCGCCGACGACCTTGCCGTGCAGTTTGTTAACCTGGCGAATGACATTGCGCGCCGTGCTCGCCGGACCATAACAGGCCAGCATCGCGACCAGCCCGGTCCGGCGCGAACGGCCGATCGGATCGGCCTTGTAGGTGGAATGATCCCACACGCCGGAGCGGATCCGCGGTTCGGCAAATTCAAGCAGAACCGCGGCGATCCCGCCAATTCCCAGCGCGATTTCGTTTTTGTAAACTCGCCACTGGACCGAATCCGGGGCGAACAGGGCCGCTTCTCCCGCCGGGGCGGAGAAATCGACATCGAGACCGAGATAGCTTTCAGTCACAGCGGCCTTGCTCCGTCCTTATCCGTCAGAAATCGAAGCCGAGCGTTGCGCCCCAGGTCCGCGGCGGATTGGGGAACCGCACCACGACGTTCGCATTGCTGGCAATAGCCGACCAGTAGTACTTGTTGAACAGGTTCTTGCCCCACAGGGACAGCGACCAGCCCTCCTTGCTCTTGATCCCGATGCTCCCGTTGGCAACAGCATAGGCATCGATCTTGTAAAGCGGCAGGTTCTCGAAGATCGTGTTCGACTTTGACTGGTAGCGCAGGCTGACCGCTCCGTTCAGGTTGAGCCGATCCGTTATCGGCGTGTCGTAGGCCACCGTGACGCTGCCCTGGAAGTGCGGGCTGTAGATGAATTCCGCGCCATCGAAGTTCTGCGGCTGCCCGGCGGCATTGGTCCCGTTGTAGCTGTCGACCCGGGTCTTCAGCCACAAGGCATTGCCGACGATCGTGAAGCCGCGCGCCGGGCGCAGCGTCAGTTCGCCTTCGAACCCATAGGCCTTCGACTTGGGCACATTGTCGAGCCGCGACAGCGCGGTGTAGATCGGATCGGCGAAGTAGGTACTGATCTGCTTGTCGCGGTAGTCATAATAGAACGCCGAGAAGTTCGCCTGCACCTTGCGGTCGGCAAGCGTGGCCTTTATCCCCACTTCATAAGCAGTCAGCCGCTCCTGCTTAACCGGGGCATTCTGACGAGCTATACTGGCCGCGTTGATCGGGGTCGTGCCGGACTTGTAACCGCGCGATACCGAAGCATAGACCAGCGCATCGGGCGTGGGCGTCCAATCGAGCGCAGCGCGCCAGGCGACGTTGTTTTCAGACAGGGTCGAACGTACTCCGCCGAACGTGCCCGTGGCTGGGTCGAAGGTGTTGCACTGACCCTGGGTAATCTCGGGCGCGAGCACGCCGTAGGTCGAAAAGAACAAGTAGCGGTTCACGACATTGACGTTAGGCAGCATGTTGCCGTTGAAATCGCGCGAGCAGCCATCGTATCGCTGACGGTCTTCGGTGTAGCGAATGCCGGTGGTCAGCTTGAGCGTATCGCCGAGCTGCCAGTCGGCATTGCCGAACATGCTCCAGGTCCTGGTGCTGATCTGACCATAGTCTTCGTAGGTCCGGAACGCCTGCGACATCTGGGTCGCGGTGTAGCCGCTCGAGTTGAACGGCGTCGCCAGCAGGGTGTTGCCGTAATAGCGGATCAGGCCGACATTGGCGTTCTGGCCGAGCATCGTCCGGTTCGAATCGATGATCTGGTCATTCGCGTAGTAGCCGCCGACCAGCCAGTTGACCGATCCCGACTTGCCCTCGACGTGCAGTTCCTGAGCAAAGCTCTTGATGCTGCCGACGGTGTTCTGCAGTAGCACTTCAAACGGCGCTCCACTCCAGTCCGACAGCGCGTTGCGCTTGAAATAGTTGTAGCTGGTCAGCGAGACAATCTTGGCCTCTGCGCCAAGATCTTGGTCGATCCGCAGTTTCAGACCCCAGAATTCGTTGTTTTCGCGCAACGGCCCGGGAAGGCCCAGCCCGGTACCGACATCAGCCGAACGGCCCGCTTCCGGCGCCCAGTCTGCCTGCGAAGCTCTGGTCGGGGTGTTGTTGGCGATGTAGGTCGCCAGTCCCGGTGCATTGAACAGCCGCGACAGGCTTGTGCCGGTGACGGGGTCAGTCGCCGGGGTAAAGCCGATACCCTGACCCGCGACGGTGTCCGACTTGTTGCGCCACCACACTACCGAAGCGTCGATGTGGGTGCCCGCTGCCGGGTCGATCGCCAGCGAACCGCGAACCCCATATTTCCGCACCTTGCCCAGCCGTTCGTTGCGGCTGTTGCTGACCTGCCAGCCCTCATCGCTGTTATCGCTGCGGAACGCGAGCCGTGCTGAGATACCCTCGGCGATCGGCCCGGAAATGTGCCCGCCAAAATTGTAGGTCTTGTAGTTGCCGACGTCCGCCGTCAGCGATCCCTCGAACTGATTGGTGGGCTTGGCAGTGATGAAGTTAATTAGCCCGGCCGTGGTGTTGCGGCCATAGAGGGTGCCTTGCGGACCCTTGAGAACTTCGACCCGTTCCAGATCCATCAGCGGACCGGTGTTCATGATCGGGTAGGCATAGGCGACTTCATCGACGTAGGTGCCAACGGTCGAAGTGGCTGAAAGGTTGATCGTGTTGAAGCCGATTCCGCGCAGGGTATAGGTCGGCACACCCTGATAGCTCTGCGACACGGTAAAGCTTGGTGCCACGGCAGTCAGATCGCGCACGTCGGTTACGCGCAAGTCCTTGAGCGTTTCTGCAGTTACCGCCTGCAGGGCCATCGGCACTTGGTTAAGCGATTCGCCGCGGCGCTGGGCGGTGACGATGATCTCGCCTTCGGGCGCATCGGCGGCAGGGGGGCTATCGGCGTCTGCGGCGGCGGCAAGGCTCGGGCTGGCCCAGGCTATGCTTGTGGCGACGCCTGCAAGCAGGATAGAACGGAATGCCGTCATGTCAAAAATCCTCCCTCAAATCGAACTGCCGCTGGACTCGTCTTGGTGCGAGCCGCGCGGCAATCGGTTAATGACAATGGACGGATTTCTTGCTTGTGCGGCAAGCTGGCATCCGTGTCAGGGTAGGAGCGACCAAGTTGACTGATAGTGCAGCAGACTGCTGGGCGGAAATGCCCGCCCTGATCGCGGCAGTGCAGGCGGCTGGTGACCGGGTCGGCTTGCCCTACATTGCCGCGCAGGCTGACCTGGGCGATCCGGAGCCCATGGCAGACAGCGCAGGGCAACCCTATGCGGTCACCACTTTTCGCTGGTTCGATCCGGCGCATGAATATTGGCGCGACCGCAAGCTGGCGCTCCAAGTCCCGTTCCTGACCGCTGCTCGCCTCGTGGCGGAGCCGTTCTACTACAGCGAAGGAAAGTTGCTGACCTGGCGTTCAACCGGACTGCTCGACCAGGTCGACTGCCGCCCGGTTCAGGCCGGCGGCTATGAGGGCGAGGCGATCGTTGCCCCGATCCATATGCCGCGCGGTCTGGTTGGCGCTGTGGTGTGGTGTTCGCGCGACCGGGTCGGGGTGGAGCAGCTGTTCGCGCATCATGGTGCGCAAATGCACATTCTGGCGTTGCAACTGGTTGCAACACACAATGAGGCGCGCGGGCGGCCCCGTAACGCTACTGTGCTGCAGAACTTGACGCGGCGCGAGGTGCAGTGTTTGCGCTGGGCGGCAGCGGGCAAGACTGACGGAGAGATCGGCACGATCCTGGGGCTTTCGGTTTCGACCGTGCGCTTTCACCTGCGCAACGCGGCGGGCAAGCTTGGGGCGACCGGCCGAGCCCAATCGATCCAACTTGCCGCTGGATTGGGCTACGTCGGTGCGGGTTCAGCCTGACGCAAACAGCAGCTTTGCCAAGTCGCAAAGGCAGGCCATGGGTCTGGAATGGATACGATGACCGAACCCGAAACTGAAGCCTTCCGCGCCGAAGTTCGCGCCTTCCTCGAAGCGAGCTTGACCCCGGAACTGCGCGAGGCTGCGGCGCGCGCGGCCAGCGTTTTCATCGATCCGGCGGTGACCTTGCCGTGGCAGGCGATCCTGCATGCCCGGGGCTGGGCCGCGCCTGAATGGCCAGCGCAATTCGGCGGCCCCGGCTGGAATGACCTGCAACGCTACGTCTTTGCCGCCGAGTGCGCCCGGGCCGGGGCGCCGGGCTTGGCTCCGATGGGGCTGAAGATGGTCGCTCCTGTGATCATGCATTACGGCACCAGCGAGCAGCAGGCCCACTACTTGCCTCGCATCCTCTCGGGCGAGGACTATTGGTGCCAGGGCTTTTCCGAACCAGGGGCCGGGTCGGATCTTGCTTCGTTGCAGCTAAAAGCGGTGAGCGACGGAAGCGACTACGTGCTGACCGGATCGAAGATCTGGACCACGCATGCGCATTTCGCCAATCGCATGTTCTGCCTGGTGCGGACGTCGAGCGAGGGCAAGCCGCAGGCCGGGATCACGTTCCTGCTGCTCGATATGGCAAGCCCGGGTATTACCGTTAAGCCGATCCGCACGCTCGCCGGGGAGCACGAATTCAACCAGGTGTTCTTCGATGAGGTTCGCGTGCCGCAAGCCAACCGGCTTGGTGCCGAAAATGACGGCTGGTCGGTGGCCAAGCACTTGCTCACTTTCGAACGCGGCGGCCGATACGCTCCGGCGCTGATCGAGCGACTGAGCCGGCTCAAACTGCGCGAAGGAATCGATCCCGTCACCCGTGCCCGGCTCGGGCATGAGGCGGTTTCCTTGCGCGCACTCCAGGCGCTTGAAATGAAGGCCATGCGCGGGCTGGGCGGCAGTCCAGCGCTTTACGCCTCGGTGTTGAAAGTCCTTGGGACCGAGGCGGCGCAGCGGATCGACACGCTTGACTGCGACATCGCCGGGATCGACGCATGGAGCATGGCCAACGGTCAGACACCTGCTGATTTGGCGACCGCAGTCCCGCGCTATCTGAATGACCGCGCCGCCAGCATTTACGCAGGCTCGAACGAAATCCAGCGCGACTTGATTTCCCGGCAGCTGTTAGGCTGAACGCTCGAGCAAGGCTGCCTCGCTCCCCAGGCCAGCCGCAATCGCCAAAACCCGCTTGAACCGGGCGCCCAGTTCGAGCTCTTCGGTCAGGCCCATCGCGCCGTGGAGCTGGACGGCGCCTTCACCCACTTTGCGCGCCGCATCGCGAACCGCGACGCAAGCCGAGGAGGTTGCCTGTGCTCGATCGACCTCCCCCGAACCGAGCGCGGCAATGGCCAGTTCGGTGAGCGCGGCAGCTTGCATGTGGCTGAGTTGCATGTCGGCGAGTCGGTGCCGCAGCGTTTGAAACAATCCGATCGGCGCGCCGAATTGCCGTCGCTGGCCCAGATAGTCGGCAGTGTCCGCGATCATCCGCCGGGTCAGCCCAACGGCCTCGGCACAGCGGCAGGCGAGAACCACGTCATTGACGAAAGCTGCGAGTGCCGTTGCAGGCGCGCCGTCGACCAGCAGTTCGGCTGCACCTGCCAGGCACAGATCGGCAGCTATCGTGCCGTCATGCATCGGCCGCGCGGTGCGCTCAGCTGGCGTTGCCAGCAGGATGACCAGCGGATCGGCCAGGATCAGGATGTCAGCCCGCGCCGCACCCGCAACCAGCATCGCCTCTCCTGAAATTGCATAACCGGTAACCGCCCGGCGAACCTGCGGCATGCTGGCAGAAGTTGCCGCGCAAATCAGCGCTGCCCGCTGGGAACCGGTCGCCAGGCCGGGCAGCGCCGGATGCTCAGGGGCTACTGCGGCCAGAACCAGGACTGCGGCCGCATGAACCAGCCACTCGACCCCGGCGAGCGCCGTTCCAAGTTCGGCCATGATCAAGGCCATATCGCTGGCCCCGCCGCCGAAGCCGCCAATCGCTTCGGGTGCCGTCAGCCCGCCAAGGCCGATCTGATCGCACAGCGCATTCCAGTCTGGCTGAGGATTATCGGCAAGAAACCGCTGCACTGCGTCGCGCAGCACCAATTGGTCGGGACCAAGCGGCAGGTCAAGCATGTTCATCTCAGTTCACCCGCCGTTCGTATCCAGCCCAGAACGGCTCGCGCAGTTCTCGCCTCAGGATCTTGCCCGATGGGTTGCGAGGCAGCTCTGCAATGAAATCAACAGATTTAGGGCACTTGTAAGCCGCGATCCGCTCGCGCGCCCAGGCAATGATAGCGGTCGGGTCGGGTGTCGCGCCGAGGGCGGGGACGACGATTGCCTTGACCGCTTCGCCCCACTTTGCGTCCGGCACACCGATCACGGCCACGTCGGCCACATCGGGGTGTCCATAGATCGCGCTCTCCACTTCGGCCGGATAGACGTTCTCTGCGCCGGTGATGATCATGTCCTTGATCCGGTCTTTCAGGAACAGGTAGCCCTCGTCATCCAGCATACCGGCATCGCCAGTGCGAAGCCAGCCGTCCTCCGACAAGGCCGCGCGAGTGGCCTCTTCCTGCCGCCAGTAGCCCAGCAGGTTGGACGGAGAGCGAACCTCGACCTCACCCGTCTGACCCGGACCAAGCAGTTCGCCTTCGCTGCCCCGGATCCGAAGTTCCACTCCCGGCATCGCCTTGCCAGCGGCGGCGAGCAAATGCCGCCGGGTCGGATCGTGATCTTCGGGCGGCAATGCGACCACGCCGCCCCAGGTTTCGGTCATGCCGTAAACTTGAATGAACTGGCATCCCAACCGGGCCATCCCCGCCTCAAGCAGCGGCACCGGGATCGGACTGGCTCCGTAGGAGAAATAACGCAGGCTCGAAAAGTCGGCGCTTCCGGCGCGGGGGTGAGCCAGCAGCAATTGCAATGCTGCCGGGACCAGAAACAGTCGCCGCAGCCGGTGGACTTCAATCGCATCCATCAAGGCACCGGGATCGAACTCGCGGTGGATGATCATCTCGCCGCGCGCATGCAGGATGAGCAAAGCCTGTCCGGCTCCGGCAATGTGCCCGAACGGCATCGCCAGCAGCGCCGTCTCGCCCGGTGCAGACTGCAGCCAGTCAAGCCCGGCGGCATCGATGACCTGCCGATAGCGGGTGGCATTGGCATGGCTCAATACTGCGCCCTTGGGCCGCCCTGTGGTCCCCGAGGTATAGATCTGGAGTAGGGCATCGTCCGCGCACACCTCGATTGAGGGCCGGGCCGGAGCTGCTTCGGCGATGAAGCGCTCGAAAGTCGTCCAGCTTGGCTCGGTCAACTCGCCTTCGATCTGAACAACTCGCTCGGGCAGGACAGTTAGCGCTTTGGCCACTGGGGTCAGGTCAGGGTCGAGGAACAATATTTGCGCGGTGCTGTCTTCAAGGATGTAGTCAACTTCGCCGCGTGCCAGCCGCCAGATGATTGGGACCAGAACCATGCCAGCCTTGGCCACACCAATAACTAGCGCAACTGCCATGTCAGAGTTCTTGCCAAGGTAGGCAATCCGGTCGCCCGGCCGGGCGTGGGCAAGAAGGGCGTTGGCGATCCGGTTCGAAATGGCATCCAGCTCAGCATAGGTAGTGATGCGATCAAGATAGCGAAGCGCAATCGCGTCACCACTCTCGGCCGCATGCCGGTGAATGATCTTGCCGAAAGTAGGCGCGCTGGTTGACGCGGTTGCTGATAATCCTGCTTGCATATCCAATTCTCCCGCCGATCCAATCGCCGATCAGCAGGAACATGGATAGCTGGTGGTTCTTGCAGGTCCGCAGTCCGCCTCGAGTGGATTTGCGAGCGTAGCATTGCTTATGTCTGCAATTGGGCTGTGTCTGGATAATCCCCTTTCGGGACGAGAACAATGAAAGCCTAGTTAGCCGTGCGTTGCCAGAGACGTCTGCTTTCCAAGGTCTCAATCCAAGACCTGCCGTTCCGGAGTGTCCAACCAATCGGGCATGGATGCGGTGCGGGAATTCTCCAAGGACGCACACTGGCCTCGCAGGCTCGGACCAGGGTGCGGCGTTCTTGTCGCTGACCCGCTGGCACTCTTGCGGCTCTCCTTGCCGAACGCCGGCTGGCGCCCAGTCCCGCGCGCCTTGCGTTCGGCGGCGTCGAGCCTTGCAAGGGTGCCGTTTCTTGCTGGCTCGCTGCGCGAGCGGTGTCCCCCGGCCGACGCAGGCCCAGATTGCTGGATCCGTACATCGCACCATGCGGATGAGGAGAGGGGGCGGTTAGGGGACGCCTTAGGACGCGACCGTTCTCGAGTCTTTTCGGCTTCCCGCCCCAGAAGTTTCTGCTATGTTCCAGGGAGCAAACCAATGAACGCCATTATGACCGATTTCGATTTCAAGCAGGGTAGCGAACCTGTCCCCCAGAAGTGGGAGGGCTTGGCCGAACTTGATCGTGCGCTCGCCGAGAATCGACTGACCGAATATCGAGTGAAGAAGGCTTGGGCTGATCCATGGGCCCAGGCACTTGGCATTGTCGTCATCACACTGTTCGTCGCGTTTGGAATTTTTGTGGTTATCAATGATCTGATCATTGGCCACTAGGTTTCCATTCCTTCACTTCGTCAGCAGCTTCTGCACTTGCGCCCTTGGCACCCCCAGTGAGTCCCTCGAGGCGTGACCTTTCGCCGGTGATCCGCTGACGGCCAGTGCCCTGCTGTCCTATCACTTCGTCGTGGATTGTTGACGGCGCTGGGCCTTGCGGAAGGCCACCTGGAGCCGGGATGGCGCCGAGCGGAGCCGTGGCGCGAACGCTCGCCGGGGTGCTGACACCTGGGCTTCCGATCGGCGCGACGGGCGGAAGGACGAGCTCGCTTTCGACCTCGGATATGATGCTGCCCGCGTAGGATTCGATGAACTTGCGTTGGAGCGCCTGACCCTTTGGGCTGAGCTGGAATGTTGTGTCGTCGAAACGAACATCGCCGTAATAGTCGCGGTTGTTCTCGATCTCGGCCATGCCCCATTCGCGGTAGGCCTGGCTGAGGTTGAGGTTCCCGGCCGCATTGCTTCCTGCGAAGAACGAGGCCTGCTGTTCGAGCCGGTTGCCTGTCTCTTCGGATCGCCGTGCTTCGAGCGTGCTGGTCTTGGTCTCAGTGAGTGAGGCGTTGAGACCGGTGGCAGTCGAGCGTACGCGACTGTCTGTCGAAGTGCTAACGGTGCGCATGAACCCGTCGCGGGTGCTGGTCCAGTTGTGACTGTCCGAGATCTGGCGCAACGTGCCCGAGATCTTGTCGCGGTCTTCCGAGGCAATGCCGATGTCGCTGTCGGTCCAGGACTGGTTGCGCCCCCCTTTGAGGTTAGCTCCAGCACTGAAGACGCCTGCGTTGCCGCCCACACCCGCGGACGCCTCTCCATTCAAGAACCAAGATACAGTGATGTCGTCCGCAGCACGGCGCGATAGCCCGTATTTCTGCTGGAGGACGTTGGAAGCCTGGTCGACCTCGCTGTACGCGCTCTGTACGCTGTCGGAGCTAGACGTACCGCTGGCGGTCTCGATGCTTTGGCCGCTGTTGGTCTGGTCGCGCAGCTCGCGGAATTGCGCGATCGAGCTGATCGTCGATTGCTGGGCAAGCGCGCTCTTGGCTTGGCTGTTGGCATGGTAGCCGCTTGCCATGGTCGAGAGGCGCGAAGAGAAATCGCGGCCGAGCGTCGGGGTGAACGGGTAGCTCGAATTCGGGAGCTGGTCGTAGGCGGCCTCGGGGTAGCTGGTGGTCTGGCTGCCGCTGTCGCTGATCGTGCGGGTCTGTGCCGCGCCATAGGTGAAGCTCGGCGCGATCGTCCCTTGCGCGAACTGGCGGGTCATGACGGTCGAGTTCTCGAGGCTGGTGTTTCCGAGCGCGACATTGCCGGTGCTGGCTTCCCGAGCAGCTTCCTCGGCGGCATTCTGGCTCGGGTTGAGGTAGCTCGTGGCCTGGTGCGAGATCGCCATGGCACCCTTGGCAACACCGCCCGCGAGAAACGGCACCGAGGCGATGAGATAGCCGGCGAGAAGGCCAATGTCGGAGTTCACGTCGGCCATGCCGGTGAAGGTTGCAAGGCTGAGGCCACCCGCTCCTGCGACCGCAGTCATGTCAGCGGCGCCTTTGACCATCAACATCATGTGGAGGATCACGAACAGCGGTCCCCAGGCGGCAAGGTAGAAGAACCCGGTGACGTAGCCCTTGAGCGCCAGCGGTCCGGTTTTGGGCAGCAGGAACAGCGGAAACAGCACCGGGAACAGCGCATAGAACAGCACGGTCAGTACGACATTGAGCAGCGGCACCCATTTCATCGCGGAGTTCGCGATCGAGGAATAGGTCCGCTCGGTCTGGATGTCGGCGCGGGTCTGGGCATAGACATCGACATTGCCTGCACCGCTCGCCCCGCTGAACCCGTGCATCGCAGCTTCAATCGCGTTGATCGTCAGCGTCTGCTTGAACAGGTCGGTCGCGCTTGCCGAAACCCCGGTGAGGTACTGGTAAGCGACCGGCAGATCGGCGAACAGCTTGGCCTTGGCGAGCGCAGCAGTCTGGTTGGGGTAGAGCTGTCGGCCGAATACCGTGCCCATGGCGTCGATGAGCGAAGTCCACTGCGCGTTCATCGCGTCATAGGCCTCGCGGCAAGTGATAATCGTGGAGGTGACCTGGCCGCCGGTGTCGCGGGTGAGGAAGCGCTGGGCGCGGGCCTGGCTGCCCGGAGCGATTGTTGTCCAGATGTCGCTGCTCTCGGCGAGCTGCTTCATCGAATAGCGACCCAAAAGCACGTCGTAGAACACGCATTGGCGGAAGTGTTCGTCGAGGTTCGCAGCGAACTCCGGATCGGAGATGCGAAGGGAGCGCGTCGCGTCATAGAGCCGCGCGCCGTAGATCATCCCGTTCTTCGAGTAGTTGAGATCGCCGGGAAGGCCGAACACCACCTCGGCTGAGCCGGTCAGGTAGTCGCCGACCTGGCTGGTGAAGCTCGCCATCAGTGCCAGACCGAGCGGCACGTTGCTGACATTGGCGGGCGCAAGGCTCGGGTTGAGCCGGTCGGTGATGTGCACGTCGGTGCGCGGCACCATCAGGCAGGTGTACATCAGCGTCGCGCCGAGGAACCAGTTGATCCAGGCGCGCCAATCCTGATTGAACGCCAGCGTGATTGCCGAGAGCGCCAGTCCCATGACCATCACGACCTGGAGCAGGCTCTTGTAGCCGCCATTGCCCGTCCAGGCGGCAACCGCCTGAAACACGTTGACCAGATAGTCGCCGCCGCCAACCGTGAAGATCTCGAGCATGGGATTGGATGCCTTCTTCGGCTTGAAAGGTGTCAGTGGGTAAGTGCGCGGGTCTGGAGACCGCGCGACCAGTCGAGCGCGGCGGCCATGCCGGGCGACATTTGGGTGGCGAGCACGTTCTCGATGAACGCGGTCTTCTCGATGATCTGGAGCACCGCATTGACCTTGAGGTGGGTGTTGGCCTGCCGGTCGGCGAGCGCCTGACGGACGGTGTTCACTTGCCCCTGCCACATCGCGATCTTGGCTTCGTCGGCGCCGATAAAGCTCGACATCGAGCGCCCGGCTTCGCTGACGATCCGGTCGAGCACCGCGAACAGCAGGTCGACCGAGGCGAGCTCGGCGAGCGTCTCGCGGTCGTCAGTCGGCATGCCTCGCCCGTAAGCAGCCTGGACAGTCAGGATCTTGTAGAGCGGGACCGAGGAGACCTGAAGCAGCTCTTTCTGCGCTGCCGTGATCGGAGTGTCATCGCGGATCGCTTGCACCATCCCGTCGATCAGCGTGGAAACCCGGTGGCGCAGCGATTTCGAGACGGGGAGGTTCAGGGAGCGGAAGCCCGGATCGAGGCACTTGTCGGTCTCGTCGCAGTGGAAAATCAGGACATTGCCACTCGTCGTGCCGTCGAGCAGCGAGGTGACCAAGGTCGAGGAGCTTTCGCCAACGATGGGCACGAATTTGCCCGGTTCGTCGTCCTTGGGCGGCACGTAGATGATCGTGCCGAGCAGCGTCATCGCATATTCGGCGAGTTCCTGGTCGAGCGCGCCACCCGGCGAGAAGAACGCCGATTTCTTGAGGATCGTCCAGGTGTAATTGCGCGGCACACCGGGATTGACGTCGTCATACTCGCCCGCGCCCGCCGCCGTGGTGCTCGAGCGCTGTCCGCGCGTGCCGCAGCCGTGTTTGGCGGCGGCATAGTCGGTGAAGATCCCTTCCGAGTTCCCGATCGCCTCGCAGATCGCCTTGTCGGCAAGATCGCCCTTGGGCCAGATTCCCCCGACCAGGCCCTGGGCAAGCTCACACGAGTTGATGTTGAGGTTATTCATGAGCTGAGCCTTTTGGCTGAACTCCTGCATGATCTTCGAGCACTCGGGGCAGACCGTGTCGATCGCGAGGGAGAACGCGAACCCGACCGCATTGTTGGCGACGGCTTTGAGCATCGCAACGATTTCGCTCGCGTTGATGAAGCTGAAGGAGCCCGCGAAGATGTCGATCCCGCCGCAGCCGGCGCGGGCGCGCGGCAGCTGCAGGTTGACGAGGTTGGTCGTCTTTTGCGGGAAGCGCGTCCAGACGTTGCCGAGGCTGTAGTAGCCCGCCGACTGGCCCTGGAAGGCAGTTGGCCCGTTGACCTGCGCCGCGCCGCCGACATCGTTGAGGAACGAGTCCATAGACGATCCGACGTCGGCGCGAACGCTGTTGAGGGGGAGGGTTGCCGCCAGCAGCGCGGCGACAATGCGTTTGAACCTAGTAGTCACGTCCGGCTTCCTTCGAGGTCAGGAGGTAGATGCGGTCCTGGAGTTCGTCGGCGCTCATCACGCCGTATCCGATCGGGATCGCTTGGCCCTTGGCCGCGTCCCACAGGACGACGGCGGGGGTGATGCCCGGATCGAGCCCCATTCGTTGGCGCTGGTTGGTCTCGACCGTGTAGCGCGGGAAGTGGCGCGAAGGTCCGCCATCGGTCGACACCGCACGCACCGTAATGTGCCAGGTCTGCGCGACGCTCTGGACGATCGGCGACATCACCTCGCAGGCGCCGCAGGACTGGGCGAAGAAGTAAAACAGCCCGTAGCGCTCGGAGAGGTGCGCCATCACACCGTCGCGCTCTGTCTTGCGGTTGTCCTGCCAGGCACGCTTGCCAAGCGTCGAGACCGGACGTTGGAGCGTGTAGTCGAGGTCGGGCTCCTGCCAGATCGCGCGCTGCCAGACGTCACTGAACAGCGAGGCCTGGTCGAGCTGGCGGCGCTGGAAGCGGATGTATGCGGTGACGTTCTCCGGGCTGGGCTCGAGGATGGCCCTGGCCTTGAGTTCACGCAGCTCGGCGGTGATCGCATCGAGGCGGCTTGTCGCGCTCGGTTGGCTCTCCGGTAGGGGCTCTTGTCTTTCCGGCGGCTTGGGCCGGGTGCAATAGAACCAGTAGCCGAGCCGCCGCTCGGCGCAGTAGAACGGGTCCTGTCCGTCGCTGGTCTGGACGTTTGGCTGGTCCTCCGCTGCAGCGGGTAGCGGAGCTGAAAGGAGGCTGGCGGCGATCAGGCAGGCAGCAGTGAGCCGCCGGGTGCGGCTAATTGCGGGCGTTGGCATAGTAGTCCTCGATCTTCTGCTGGATCTGGGTGGCGGCTTGGAGCTCGTCGGGAAGCCGCGCGGCATCGGTGAACTCGGCGTAGACCTCGCTGAAATCCATCTTCGAGAGGTCGAGCCGGGAAAACTCATCGATGGTGAAGCCGAGGCACTGCTCGGTCTTGGGCTTGCCCCAGGGCTTGTTCAGCTGGAGGCGGCCTTGCTCCTGGAGGATCCGGCTGAGCTTGGATTCAAAGCAGCAGTAGACCTTGCGCTTGGTCAGGCAGACTCCGAGGAACGAGGACGAGCAATAGGTCCCGACATAGGCGCAGAGGCCCTGGACGTCCTTCTGGTGGAGCAACATCTCCTCGCGGCTGCAGCCCAGTGCCACGAGCAGCTGGATCCCCGGGATGAGCGGGAAGCCCTTGCCCTTGCAGCAGTTGAGGATGCCGAAGACTTTCGACGAGCAGCTCTCGCGGGTGCCCTTGAACAGGGTCAGGCTGTCGGGATCGAACTCGCGGCGGGCCTGGTCCATTGCGTTGAGTGCAACAACCGCGTCCTTGAACTCGTCGTTCGCCTGCCGCTGGATCGTCTCGCAGCTGCCATCGATGCAGTAGACGTCGCCGTCGCAGATGAACTGGTTCGGGTCCTGTGGCTGGTCGGGGACCGGGCAATCATAGACCCGCTCGAATGTGCGGCAGGGCACTTCGTCGGTGATGCAGTATTCCTGTTCCAACGTGCACCCAGGCGTGGAAGCGAGGGTATCGCAGTCCTGCGCCGGGCTGAAACGGTTGCACTGGTAATCGCGGCGCCAGGCCCAACAGGGCTGGGTCACTGCCACTCCGTCGATGATGCGGGTGGTCGGATCGCTGTCGGTGCAGGTCTCGACCGGATTGGTGCAATTGCTGTCGGCAGCGAGATTTGCGCACTGGCTCTCGTCCTTGGCGGTAGACACCGACTGGCGGGTCGAAACACGGATGGGCGTTTCGCCTGCAACGGGCGCAGAACAGGTATATTCGTCGACCGGATCGCCGGGCTCGAAGCACTTAAACCCGCCAGGCGTATCGACGCCCTGAAGGCACTTGCCTGGGTGGCTTCCAGTCCGCCGGCAAGTCGGAAGCTGAAATGCCGTGCAGTCGGGATCGAGCCTGGAGCAGTAGTAGAGATAGTCGGTGACCGTGGTGACGCTCGCCTGGAGCGTCACCGCGCAACTCTGGGTGCCGCTCTCGACAGTGTAGCCGGTGTTGCAGGTTGCCTTGTAGCGCGCGGCAGTGCCGCTCGTGGGTGGAAGCGGCACACAGCGACCCTGCGTGCCGCTGACCCCCATCCCGCTCGTATAGGAGAGCGGGTCCTGGCTGATGGTCTTCGACCGCGCGATAGTCGCGTCGAGATCGACCTTGTCGAACCTCGCGCGGCGATCCATCGAGTCCCGCATAGTCTGATATCCAGTGTTCGAAGAGACCTGGCTTGCGGCGGCGCGTTCCATCGATTTGGGATCATCGAAGTAGCCCGACTGGCTCGGCGTTCCATTGAACCCTGGCACCCGGTCGGCACTGGGCTGGGTCGTCGCGGCACTTTGCGCAGCGGCGCCAATGTCCCTGCCGAAAGCCTTGCCGTCCGCCTTCGCGGCATCGGCGGTAGTCTGCGCCTGCGCGGCGCAGGGCAGGGCAAGCGCAAGGGCGAGCGCGAGGGTGAGACGGGTCATGGCTGGTCTCCCTGGAGGCGGGCGAGATGCTGCGCGGCGATCCGCGCGCCGGGGCCGCCGCCTTCGGCAAAGGTGCGCAGCGCGTATTCGGCGGTGACGTTGCCGTTCATCCGGTCGTAGGGCGGGACTTCGCTGGCGCAGTCGAAGCCCGAGCAAAGATCGAAGTCGCTCGCGGTGACAACGTAAGCAGGAACCTCGCTGACACCGAACGCGCGGAACAGGCGCGGGTCGATTCCGACCCCGTCCATGCGCTCGCCGGGCTTCAGTACATTGCCGAGGGCCTCGGTCATGACCTTGGCCGAACCCTGGGTAAGCCCGCGAAACACCACGACGCCGCCGGCGCGGGTGACATCGTCCATCATCTGGCGGAGTGCCTGGGCCGGCATCGACAGCGACGCAAAGGCGATGAACCGCGGCGCCTCGCCGAGACTGTCCTTGGCCATATCCCCGGCGTCGGCGACCATCCGGTCAAAGTCGAACGTCGCATCGCCAGACGCAGGGCGGGCCGCGGCACCGGCATAGCGGCGGCCATTGGCCTTGCCTGCTTCGGCGCTCATGCTTGCGTCGCCGGTGACCTGCTCGGCCCGCTCACGCGCGCTCGCGGCAAGTGCTTCGGCTTCAGCGGTCTGCTCGGCGGCGCGAGCGCGGATCGATGCAAGGTCGATATCGGGGTCGCTGGATTGCGCCAACGCGCCACCGACCGCCGACGTCGCAGCAATCAGTGCAATTGCAAAGGCTTGGGGAGGGGTTCTCATAGCGCGCAGCAGTTCCGTTTGCGCCAGACCAGGTAGCCCATGTCTTCCCCGATCGCGGGGTAGACCTGGCCGGCCGACATGAAGGTGGTGGACGCGCCGATCGGCGCGCAGGCGTAGCGGCCCTTGGTCTGCGGATTGGGGTTGGTGGCCTGGAAGCGGTATTGCTGCTTGCGCATCACCGGCATCAGGTATTTGCCGCAGAGCCCCTTGCCGCCCATCGTGCCCCAGGCGACGAGCTCGCGGTGGAGCTTGTAGGCGAAACGCGAGAGCGCGAGCCGCGAGGCCTGGACGTGGCCGATCGTCGCCGAGACATTGCCGTTCAAGGGATACATCGAGCCTTGGCAGCCCGCGCACCAGAACAGGCTGTCCGAAGGCAGCTTGGTGGTCGCAAGGACGCAGTCGGCGGCGCAGGCGGCAAGCGCCAGCGGGTTGGCGAACAGCACCGCCTCGGGATTGATGATCGCGGTGAGCTCGCTGTCCTGCCACAGCGGATCGATCTCGGTGATGTAGAGGATGTCGATCGAGCCTTGCTCAAGGCAGAGGAAGTCGGCAACAAGCTCCATCCAGTAGATCAGCGGGTAGGCGTACCAGTGGATGTTCCACTGCGAGTTGTACTGGGCATTGCCGCCGACCGCGGAGGGTCCGGCCATGGTCTTGAACCCGATGTCGAACCCGGGATCGAGCTTGAGTCCGCCCAGGTTGACGAAGCACCATGGCTTCATCGAGACATCGGCGAGCCGGACCGGCTCCCAGAACCCCATCGCGATCCCGGGGCGCAGCCCGCACAGGCATACCGGGAGGTCGGGATTGTCGGGATCGGGCCGGTTCGAGGGCCAGATCTTGAGTCCCCCGATCGAGATCGGGAACAGGCACGACCAGCAGATGTCGGTGATCGGGTTGACGAAATGCCCGGTGCACTTGCCCGGACCCGAGGCGGCATGCGCCGGCGGCGCGGCAGCGCCAATCAGGAAGATCGCTGCAAAGACCGCGGACCAGAACCGCGGCAGGATGGATCGTATCTGTTTCATGACGGCCTCGCTGGCGGGAGCTTGGGGGGCTGCTCGGTGACCAGAAGCTGGCGGCCTTGCTGTTCGACCACGGCGGGAACCGCATGGATGGCGAAGTGTGCGGTGAGCTTGCCGCCCTGATCAAAGTAGAACCGGCGCTGCTTCGTCTTCATCAGTTCGAGCGGCGCGCCGCCGACGAGGATGAACTTGGCGGGCGTTCGGCCGTAGCGGGCGAGTGCCCAGTCGATCTGTGCCTGGTCGTCGCCATCGAGAAACACGAGGGGCGCGCGCAGCGGCACGGTGTCGAGCGGATTGACCCGGGTGCCGCGGGCGATGATGGTCCGGCCCTTGTCGTCCATGATATCGGCATCGACCGTGATCGTCGGATCGAAGCTCCAGCGGCGCACTGCACTCGCATTTGCGATACCGGCGACCGGCGCGGGCCTGTTCACACGCGCGATCGTGCGGCGCTTCAGTTCCTCGTTGAGCCTCGCGGTCTCGCCGGTCTGCTCGAGGTGGACGAGGCGCGCATGGATCTGGGCGAGGAGGTCGGGCTCGACCACCGTCCAGACGGTGCCGTGCTGGCCGTAGTCCCGCGCCTCTGCAGACGAGGCGACAACCAGGCAGAGCGCGGTAGCGCAGAGCGGGAAATTGAGGCGTGTCACAGCACAGCTCTCCCGACCCCGATGACCTGCGATTTGCAGATCCATCCGATCGCGGCGTAGCGGCTGTCGAACCCGTCCTTATGCTCGGAGCCAACGAAGTAGCAGCCCTTGGGAATGATCCCGGTCGGTCCGAGTGCAAGCGGTTCGCCCAGGCGGCTAGTGAGCTTGGCGAGGGCAACCGGCTTGTCGTTGACGTAAAACTCGCGGTTCGTCTCGGTGACACGGTCGCCTGCGACACCCAGCACGCGCTTACCGAACGGCTCAGGCTTTGTGCCGAAGTGGCGGATGACGAAGCTTGAGCGCGGCGGCATGAACACGATGAGGTCACCGCGCGCGGGCGTGCCGTTGCGGTCGAGCCAGATCGCCCAATAAGGGAGCGACGGACTGGCGTTGATCATCAGCGCATGGCTCTCGGCAAACCGGCTCGTCGCCGCAAGCACAAGCGCGCCAGCGACAAGCCCCGCGAGAAGCGTGAGCCGCGGTACCCGGGTCAGCAGCCTGCCAATCCGGGACGAGAGACGGGGCGCATCAGCGTGCGTCATGGTTCGCTGCGCCTGGTGCGGTGAGCCGCCGCGCAACGTCGGCGCGGACCTGCTCGGTGAGATCGGGGACGCCGCCCGAGACCACGGCCTCGGCGACGAGCACGGTTCGTCCGTCCCTACCAAGCGCTTGCACCGAGGCCTCTACCGCCTTGAGGTATGCGGCGACACGGGCCTGGGTCTCCTCGGCGGGGCGGCCCGAGCGGGCCTCGGCCTCGACGAAGTCGCCCATGATGTGGCTGAGCTGAACCGTGACCACTTCGCGGCGCTGCAGGGTCACGATCTCGCGGGTCGCCCAGGCACCCCACAGCGTCGAGGCGAGCATCGAGCCGGCGAGCACCAAGGCGGTCGGCGAAAGTCCGGCGAAGCGTCGTGAGAAGCTGGATGTTGCCAGAATGTTCTTCACGAGACTTTCCTTCTCGTCTTGAGGCCATCGCTGACTTCATCGAGGAAGCGTGGCAGCCGCCAGGCGGCGACCGCGGTGGCGAGCGCAACAAGCACCCAGCTCGCTTGGGCAGCGAAGGCATATTGGCGGTCGGGGGTGGCATCGGCGTAGGCCCCGAACAGCGAACCCAGGAAGACCAGGCCCTTGTCCATCTGACCGCCGGTGAGCAGCAGCAGGAACATCAGCGGCAGCCCCATCGCGATGATCCAGCAGGCCATCAGATAGAGGCCGGACTTGATCACGATGTAGCAGCAGTCGGCGCCAAGCCCCCACCAGTGGCGGCGCGGGGCCTTTGCTGCACGGCGTGGAGGACGAGGGAGCTCCTCTCCGCGCTCGACGGCTGCAATCATTGGCGCGTGCGGGAGCCAGTCCGGCTCGGGGTGCGCGTCGACCTCGCGGTCGAACGGGGTTTTCAGGTAGTGCGGCATAGGATTTCTGGTCCTCCTGTTTGCTTGGGGGTTCATTGGATTTCGGGGAAGGCGATGCGTTCGATCGCATCGGCGAGCTGGAGGCCGCGGGCGATCTCGGCATCGATCGCCGCGAACGTCGCGGGCGAACTCGAGAACAGCGTCGCGGAATAGTCGTCGAGCACGAGCCGGCCGATCGCCTCGGTTTCCGGGCCCTTGATGAACACCTCGGAATAGGCCGAGCCCGAGCGCTTGAGGCTGCGGATCAGCGTTTCGGTGCGCTCGTCCATGTCCAGACGCTTGCTTGCCTTGAAGTCGGCGATCGTCTCGGGCTTCTGCTGAAGGATCAGCATCCAGTCGCTGTTCTCGAGCGCAGCCGTCGCGCCGTCGGACTTGTAGTAGTCGTTGAGGCTCTGGGTCGCGGTGGCGAGCGCGCCGCCGTACTTGCGGCAGGTGCGGGCATAGGTCTCGACGAACTCACCCATCGAGCCGCCCTTGAGCATCGACCAGGCCTCGTCGATCAGCAGCAGCTTGCGGACCGAGCGCGGGCTGCGGGTCATCGCCTGGCTGGTCATGAACATGATCGCCGAAAGCACGACCGAGCGCAGTTCCTCGCGGGTAGCGAGATCCGACATCTCGAACACGGTGAAGTCGGCCTCGAGATCTAGGCTCGCCTGACCTTCGAAAAACTGGGCGTAAGTGCCCCCGGCGGTGAACGGACCCAATGAGGTGGCGAGGTCCGCGGCGGTCTCGTTGCCCATCGCGGCGAGACAGTCGCCAACCCTGGTGACGCTGGCGTTGGGCCCATGCTCGGACCAGACCAGGTTGACCGCGCGGTCGATCAGGCCACGCTCGGTATCGGTGAGCCGCGCGACGTGGCGTGCCATCTGGCCGATGATGGCTTTGACCATTGCAAAGCAGTCGAGCCGGTAGTCTTCGTCCTCAGCGGCGCGCGCGGCGTCAATCATCGAGAACGGATTGAGACAGAACCCCGAGGCGAGGGTGAACTCGATGAACCGGCCGCCCTGCAGCTTGACCGAGTGCTCGAAGCTGCGGCCGTCGTCGATCACGACGACCTTGGCACCCGCTCCGCGCAGCGCCGCGCACATTTCCTGGAGGAGCACCGACTTGCCCGAGCCGGATTTTCCGCAGATCGCGACGTTGTGGTTGCCCGCCTCGTTCTCGAACGGCGACCAGTAGAACGGTTGGCCGCGCCGCCCGACGAACAGCAGGTGCGGCACCGGGCCGCCGAGATACTCGCCCTGCAGCGGTGCGATATTGGCGGCCGTGGTCGAAAGTAGCGTCTTGAAGCGTTTGAGGCGCTCCATGTCGGCACCGAGCCCGTCGGCGAGGGTAAGCGGCATGGCGGCGAGCAGCCCCTGGATCTGCAGATAACGCTCGTCCGAGAGGTCCCAGCCTGCGGCTTTGTAGATCGACTTTACTGCCCGCTCGTGGCGGTCGCCCTGGCCGAGCGGTGACCAGGTGGTGATTCCGTAGAACACCCGGACCAAACGGCGGCCTTCCTGGAGCTCGGCCTGGACGTGCTGCCATTCGGCCGACTGTTCGGCGATCCGCGGCAGGAACCGGGCGCTGCGGGTCTGCGACAGGCTGGTGGTGCGCATGAATTTGAACCCGGCCTTGGCGGCGGCGGCTTCCTGGTCGGGGTAGACGAGGCACAGCATGGTCGCCGCCGGGCAGGGGAACCGCAGCTTGTCGGTGAAGAGATCGCCGATCAGCCGTGCGCATTCGTGCGGCGCCCAGCGCGGCGGCATGTTGCGCACCGCAAAATGGCGCACATCGAAGCGGTCGGGATAGACCGTGCCGATCTCGGGCACGCCCTGGTTGTGCACGCCGGTGGCGCGGAAGCGCTCGGTGCCGAGCTCGATCCGGTCTTCGCGTACCAGGAGCTCGATGTCGCGGCGGATCGCTTGGGATCCAATCGGATCATTGGGATTGTAGGGCACCGCATCGTCCTGCGGCGCGGTGGTCGGCGAGGTCAGATCGTCGAGCAGCGCGATGAGATCGTGCGGTTCGTATTCGATCACGCCGAGGTTCAAGGACTTCAGCATCGCGATCAGTCCCTCGCGGGCGTGGGTGAGCTCTTCGTTGCTCACCGCCTTCGCTTCGGGCACGCCGAGCGAAATCACCACCTGGTGTGCGCGGGCGTGGAAGGGGGCATCACTGGCGCCCGACTTCCAGACCATCGAATAGAGCTTTTTGGCGCGGTGGCGGGCGATCGCCTCGTAGACCCCGCCCTGTTCGTAGCGCGGGGCGAACCAAGGGCCGACGATCCGGCTGATCCGAGGGCTGGCGAGGTGAAGGATCTGCAGGCAGGAACCGGCCGGCAGGCCTTCGGAGAAGAACGCGCCGAGGATCTCACCGGTCCGCTCGTCGGCGCCGATCAACGGGGTGACCCCGAGGACGAAACCCTTCGAGCGGGCGTTGACATAGAGCCGGCTCGTGGGATCGTAGACCCGGTAAGGGAGCCAGTCCGAGAGCATGTCGAGCATGAGCATGGGGCGGCCCGCCTCGACCTGCTCGGCGTCGCCGAGCAGGCCTGCCAGCAGGCGTTCGCGCAGGGCCCCGAACGAGAGCGCCATCACTTGGGCTCCTTCTTGGGCGCAGCATCGACTGCGTGCTTGAGCGTCTTGGCAGCTTCAATCGCGGCGGCGCTCGGCCAGACGCGCTGCTCCTCCAGAGGCCGAGGGGCCCGGACATGCCGGGTGGGGGACATGTCGGACCCCTCGGCGGCCGATGGGGGGACATCGGCCTGGACCTCGCCGCCCGGGGAGGGGAGGACAAGCGGCGAGGAAGGGATGAAGGGATTGGTCGATGCAGGAGCATTGTCTTCGGGAGACAGGGGCGCGGGGTTCGCATCCGCGTCGGCGTCGGTCTTGCGCGAAGCATCTGCGGCGCGGCGGGCCTGGTCCTTGAGCGCTTGGCGCAGCGCGCGCATCGTGCCTTTGGGCTCGGTCACTTTGTCGCCGCTGAGCTCGCCTGCCCAGTGCGCCGCCTCGACCACAGTCCAGACCGCAGCTTCGTCGTGCAGCGTACCCGAGGCATCGACGTGCGCCGGGAACACAACCTTCAGGGTGCGCTCGCCGGTCCGGGCGGTTTCCGCCGCAGCTACAGTCACGCGCTGGCGAACTGCTGCGAGGTCGCTGCCTTCGGCCTTGATCAGTTCACGGATCGCCTTGGCATCAACTTCGCTGAGGGGCTGGCAGCCAGCCCCATGAGTTCGACTGGCTTGCGCGCGGCACGAGAAATCGCCCGCAATGTTGGTGCCGAGATGGGTGCAGCCGGCGAGGCTGAGGGCGAGGCCGAGGCTGGCGATGGTGAGCGGGATTGAGCGGTGCATGGGCATCATCCTTGGGGCTGAGTGGGGGAGAGGAAGGCGCGCAGCGCGGCGGCGTCGCGGTAACCCTCGATCACCGCGCCGTCGGACGGACGGACGATCACCGGCGTGCCATTGAAGCCGTGAGCCTTGGCAAAGGCCTCGTTGGCATCAAGCCCGCGCGTGTCGCAAGGAGCTGGGTTGGCGAGCGCCAGCCCGGAGTAGGCGGCGTGCAGCGAGACTTCGGGCCTCTGCGAACACAGCACCCGTTCTGCGTCCTTGCGTGCTTCCGCCCCGAAGATCGAAATCGGGCGTTCTTCGACCCGCGCGCCGATTGCCTTGAGCTGCGCCGAGAGCTTCTTGCAGTAGCCGCAGTGGAAGTCGGAGAAGACTGTGACCTTGGGGCCGTTCGCCGGACCCCAGGTGACCGCGCCATTGGCGGGAAGCCCGGCCAGCGACACCTGTTTCGGCGCACTCTTGGTCTGGGGCTGCGCGTCGTCACCGTCACCGCCGCCGCGCCGGGCAGCCCCGGCAGCGAGCAGGTCGGGATTGAGCGCCAGCAGCCGCGCCGCGGTCAGATCCTGACGCGCCTCCATGTCGTAGACCCGGCCGATCACCAGGTATTTGGCGCGGGCGTCGACATAGAATAGCGTGGTCTTCGAGGCGACTTCGCACAGGCCGCCAAGCCCCTCGCAGTTGATCGCGTCGATCGGGGTCTTGGGGAGGCGCAGTTTGAGCGCCGCCTTGACCTTGGCGAGATCGGGCGAACCGATGCTCCTGGCCGCAAAATGAGCAGCGCCCCATCCGGTGGCGCCCGAGAGCAGGGCTAGGGTGGCCACGCCGAGCGCGAGTCTGGGCCAGCGGCGCTGAGCCGGCGAATGCAGTCCTTCGATCATTTGGAATTCCTCACGTAGACGCCGTCGAGGAACACGACTTCGACCTCGATGCCGGTCGGCATCTCGACAACGGGCTGGTATTGTTCGGCGCGCTCGATGAGGTACTTGCTCACCGTATCGGCCGCGTCGGCAGCGCCCTGGCCGAGTCCGCCGCCGAGAATGTCGCCGGCAGAGAGCTTGGCCTTGGAGCCATCGGGATTGGTGCGGGTGGACGAGAACACCGAATTGGCATTGGCCGAGAAGCCGCGCCCGAACCCGCCGACGATCCCGGCGAGCAGAGCTTGCGTCACCAGGTTGCCCTCGCGGCTGACAACGCGGCCGCGCACCCCGGACTTGCCGGCAAACGAGATGAAGCCCTTGACCTCGCTGACGGCGACGCGCCCGCCGGGCTGGTCGCAGGTCATCCGTGCGAGCTTGACATAGACCTTCTCGCTCGAGAGATCGCCGCGCGCCGCGCCGTTGATCACGCAGCCCTCGAGCCGGGTGGTCAGCACCCGCCCGTTCTGCAGCACCGAGCGGGCCGGGCCGGTGATGCGCAACACCACGGGAAGTGGATCGGTCTGGCTCGCAACCCCGGCCGAGGCATCGACCCCGACGATCACCCGCGCCCGCGCGTAGCTATTGGGCGGCAGGTAATCGGGCGAATCCTCGACCACCAGCGGCGGGACATCGGCGCGGGCCAGTTTGACCCCGGCATCTGCGCCCTTGTCGCCGCTGAAGTTCATCAGCTTCACCTCGGCGGGCGGCGGCGCGCCATCGGCGCCGGTGTTTCCCGGAGCCAGGCCCCCCGAACTCGGCGGCGTGCCAGCGGCCCCTCGAGCATCGTAGCCGCCGGCGCGGGGACCGTAGGCGGGCATAGCCGCGGCATTGGGAGCGGGCGCGGCGGCCTGCGTCTGCAGCTGGTTCTTGAGCTGGGTGTTCTCGGCCGAGATCGCGTCGATCGCCGCTTGGCCATCGGTGCGCATGGCCTGATTCTCGGCCTTGAGTGCAGCCAGTTCGGCTTCCATCTCGGGACGCATCACCGCGCCGTCCTTCAGCACCTTCTGCTCGCGGGTAACCGCGCCCAACTGGTTGCCGTAGACGGTCGTGAATTCGCGCTGTGACAGGTTGCGATTGACCAGGCTGGCGGTCTCGATTGTCTCGGCGTCGCCTTCCTGATGCAAATTCTTCGCGTGATCGCTCCCGAAGATGATCCAGCTGGTGCCGGCAAGGATCACGGTCGCGATTCCCGCAAGCAGCATCCGCTGGCGCTTGGCGGTGCGCTCGTTGAGCTGCCCGACGCTGCTTGGCTCGTGGCCCTCGCGCTCTGCGCCGGTCGCGCTCTTGCCGATGACCTGTGCCTGTTGTGATGCCTGATCAGTCATGACCCTGCTCCCCGTTCGGGCCGACGAGGTAGGCCGTGGTGGCAGCGCCAGGTTCAAGCGTGGGCTGGGCGATCGAAACCGCGAGCGCACCTGCGCCGGCGAGATCCTTCTCGGCCACCGTCAGCGGCTTGGTACCGCGGTTGGCGAGACGGATGACTTTCCCTGCGAGCGCCGCGCCGCGATATTCGGCGATCAGCTGGAATTCTAGCGCGCCGATCCGGCTCGGGAGCGCGGCAGGCTGACTGATCTCGAAGCCTTCAATCGTCTGCTGGCCCGCCATGGCCTGAACGAGGCGGACAGCGGCTTCATCCTGCCCGGTCTGGCGCTCCCAGCGGCCCGCGTCGCCCTTGGCGAGTGCGGGGTTGGTGATGAACACCTGGGCGGCTTCGATCTTGTCGATCGAGCACGAGAACTTGTAGACGTAGCCCGCCTTGGTGGTGGCGAAGAAGCTGATCCGATTGGCGGCGAAAGTCTCGGGCACCGATACATAGATGTCGCCGCGCACCGGCTCGTGGGTCACCGCGAAGTCGTTGTAGGGATAACCGCTCGAGATCTTCGATACGGAGGCGAACTGGTCGCCAATCAGCGCGAAGCGGGTGAGCTCGCGCGCCGAGACTGAGCAGGCAACCGTGCCGCCGTCGGCGCTCTCCTTGAACTGGTCGGCAAGCGCCGGGCTGGCGAGCGCCAGCAGCGAGGCGGCGAGCGCAATTGCTGGGCCGCGCCGTCTGAAGCGAGAAGGCATCACTTGGTCTCCTTGTTTGTGTCGTCGGTGGGAATCTGGACGAATCCGGAAAGGCCGAGGCGCAGGCCCTGGTAGGTCCAGCTGAAGCGGAAGCGGCGCTCGTCGCTGCCGATCACGGTCGCGCCGACGAAGGTCTTGAGGGTGCCCTTGACCTCTGAGGTGAGGGCGGCGGGATCGACCTTGATCTCCTTGATCACGAAGGCCTGGGTGACGTCCGAGCCGCGCTGCTCCTCGACGATCTTCATCAGCTCGCCCTTGAGTGTGCCGTTGGCGGCGGGATCGGCGAGCTCAAGGATCTGGCTCATCCAGTAGTCGAGCCCTTCGGGGCTGCGGTTGAGCAGCATCAGCGCGGCATCGCGGGTGACGAACTCCATGTACTGCGCAGACACGCCCGCGCTCGACACGGTGAGCGGCGCGCGGACGGTCGGGACCAGGACGACTTCGCGGTCGCGGGTCGCGGCGAAGCCGCCGGCAATAACCAAGGCAATCGCAAGGCCCGCGCTGATCAGAGCGAACAGGTTGCGCTGCCTGAGCAGCGCCTGGCTGCGCTCGTGAGAAATCTGGACAAGCATGGTGTGTTTCCCCTCAGCCGGCGAGCAGTCGGCAGTGGGAGGGCGGCGTCATCTTGAGGCCGGTGAGACCTGCAGGCAGGTGCCAATAGGCGGCATGGATTATCCAGGCCCAACTGCGGCCTGCTTTGGCCTTGCGGAGCGCAAACCAGGCGGCGGAGCTGAGAATTATGCCGATAAAGACATGCTGCGCGAGGATTCCCCAGGTGAAGGGGAGGATCATCCCGGCGAACTCGTCGAGGGTCCAGAAGCCGATCAGCTCCGGGTCGTCGAGCCGCCGAGGAATGATGTACCGGTCGCTCATGATTGTTCCGCCCTCCTTTGGCTGACCGTCAGATGACCGCAGTGACCACCGAGGTGACGATCGGCACGCCGGTACCGACGCCTATGCCGACCCCGACCGGGACCGCGATCTGCGCGAGGGTGAAGCGGCCCGAGGCAAGCCCGATCAGGCCGCCCGCAAGGCTGAGGACGGTGATGATCTTGCCGCCCGAACCTTCGAGGAAGTCGGTGAACTTCGCGAGGGCGGGCGCGAAGGTCGTGTCGGCGCCGGCATAGGCCGCACTGGCGGCAAGCGCGCCGATTGCGACCGGCAGGGCCAGGCTGGCAATCTTGCCGAGGCGGGTGCCGCGGCGAATGGAGGGGAGGGCAGTGGCAGTCATGAGAGGTATTCTCCGCTTGGTGGTTACAGCGTTCGTTCGCTGTATGTTCTTAGTGCGGAGGTACGCGGCTGTAGGAAATGGGAAGCGTGTTCCTCGAACAAATTGGCAAACTAATTGTGGTGCCCGGTGGTCGGCTGCTGGTGCTTTGCGCGTTTCGAGGGCGGAAGCGCGCAACTAATGCGCGACGAAGCGCGTCACCTGCGCACCAGCGCGCGAATCACGCGCACTGGTGCGCAGCACGAGTCGGATGTCCCGTTATGGAATTCCTATAAGTTCTATATTTGTTCTTTTTACTTTCCTACAGACTGCGCACGGGGCTAGCTCGATGCTTCTCTAGCGAGTCGAGCCCCCTTATGAGCCACGCTAATCTCGATCTCTCTGCGCGGGTCGTCCGGCTGCTCGACCGTGCAGTCAAAGACAGTGGCAAGCCAGTTTCTGAAATCGCGCGACTTGCCGAGATGAAGCGCGACAGCCTGCGCCGCTCTGTTGCCGGAGAGCGCGTCCCTACCTTGAGCGAAGTGTTGCGCATACTTGAAGCCTGCGAGCATGCCGGCGAGGAAACGCTGCTGCTTCTGCTTCTTGTCGGAGAGGATTTCGCGCTTTCATATCGGGGCTCGGCACCGGCTAGATTCCTGGGCGAGCTGTTCAAACGCGCCCCAGCAGAGATCATCGAGCAACTTGGTGAGCTTGCGAGCGAGCTCCGGCCACGTTGGGCCAACGGAACGGCCAAGCTTCTAGCCCGGACACTTGAGCAACATATTACGGATCTGAACCGCAGGGGCGATGCGATCGGAGATCGGATCGCCCACGGCTCACCGTGATCCTCACACTATTGCGGACAAGGGCCTGCACGATGTTGCTCTCCAGATTGGTTCGGTAGAAACACCATGACTATCCAGGAACTCCTCACCTGCCAGGAAGTGATGCAGCTAACCGGGATTCGGAGCCGAACGACCATTTGGCGGCGCATCCAGAGAGGCGCGTTCCCGGCTCCTTTGGACTTTGGATCCGGTCGCCTGCGGTGGAAGTCCAAAGACATCTCTGACTGGGTCAATTCATTGCCCAAGCGACGCTACTGAAACCGGCGTATCTTGGGGTCCGTCCAGTCAACATGCGGTGCACGCAGCGCTGCGGATCTCGTCTTGCAGCTCGTAAATGAATGTTTGGCGGAGCGCTGCCTTCGCAGCCCGTCTAGCAGGCGGAAGGTGCCATTGGAGTGCCTTCGTGGCCGTCGCACTGCAGCAGGCTACCAGTGCCATTGATGCAAATGGTTGCATATGGCCGCGCTTTGTTCCGCTTGTTTGCACCACCAGTGCACCACCAGCGAAATTGTCGAGCGCTCCGTGGAGTAAAAAAGGCCGCTAAGTCTTTGAAAAATTGGTCGGGACGAGAGGATTCGAACCTCCGACCCCCACACCCCCAGTGTGATGCGCTACCAGGCTGCGCTACGTCCCGACCGGTTCCGTGGATCCCGCGCGGGGCGGGATCGGGGAAGCGCGCCTATAGGCAGGGGCGGCCGCCTTGGCAAGCGGGTCGCGATGAATGCGCTGCCCCTTGAAGCGCGGCGCGCCATTGCCATCTTTCGGACAGCCCGGCAGCTTGGGGCATGGGGTCGGCGCGTTGCTATCCCTTACCTTTGCTGCTAGGCGCGCGCCATTCCGTCCGGTCCGCCCGGGCAACCCCAGTATCAAGGTACGATCCGGACGCTTATGACCGCCCCGACACTTTCCCTGCTCGCTTCCGCCGCTGCGGGTTCGCCCCCGGCCTGGATAAGCTTCCTGCCGCTGCTCGGCATGTTCGTGATCTTCTGGTTTCTGATCCTGCGTCCTCAGATGAAGCGCCAGAAGGATCTGCAGAGCAAGCTGGGTGGTCTGAAAAAGGGCGATCAGGTGCTCACCGCCGGGGGCTTCCTGGGCAAGGTGATCAAGGTCGACGAACACTACGTCGATGTCGAACTGGCTCCCAATGTGCGGGTCAAGGCGGTCAAGTCGACCATTGCCGACGTCGTGCCGCCTGCGGGCAGCAACGCCGCCAACGACTGATTGGGCGGGACTGCAACGATGCTCGATTTTCCCCGCTGGAAGCAAGCCTGGCTCTGGCTCATCACCCTGGCCTGTGCGGCGGCCGCGCTGCCTTCGATTTTCGCGGTCGCCGGTCTGCACTGGCCCGCCGCGCTGCCCAATCCCAAAGTAAACCTGGGGCTCGATCTGGCCGGCGGCAGCCACCTGCTGCTTGAAGCCAGTCCCGACCAGGTCAAGCGCCAGCGCCTTGAATCGATGGAAGAGGATGTCCGCAATCGGCTCAAGGCTGCGGACAAGCCGATTCAGGTCGGTGATATTTCGACCAAGGACGGCACGGTCAGCTTCATGCTGGCCGATCCGACCCAGATCGATGCCGCGCGCGAACAGCTGCAAACCCTGACCCGCGGCGCCGGCATGACCGGCCAGCGAGACTGGGACCTGCAGGTTCTCGATGGTAACCGCATTGTCATGACCCCGACCCAGGCCGGGATCAACCTGGCGGTGAGCCAGGCGATGGAAACCGCCACCGAAGTGGTGCGCAAGCGCATCGACGCCTTGGGCACCCGCGAACCGACGATCATCCGCCAGGGCGACAACCGCATCGTCGTCCAGGTGCCGGGGCTACAGGATCCGAGCAAGCTCAAGGATCTGCTCGGCCAGACCGCCAAGCTGGAATTCAAGCTGGTCGACACCACGGCGCTGCCCAGCGACCTGGCCCAGGGCATCGCCCCTCCCGGCGACGAGATCGTCTATTTCCAGAACCAGGCCAAGGACGGCGCGCAGCCGATCGCGGTCAAGCGGCTGGGCGGGATCAAGGGCGATCAGCTGACCAATGCCCAGCCCGGCAACGACGACCGCAACAACCAGCCGATCGTCTCCATCACCTTCGATCAGCAGGGCGGCGCCAAATTTGCCAAGCTGACCACCGAAAACGTGCAGAAGCCCTTCGCCATCATCCTTGACGGCAAGGTGCTGTCCGCACCCAACATCGAAGAGCCGATCATCGGCGGTTCGGCGCGCATCTCGGGCAGCTTTACTGCCGAAAGCGCCAACCAGCTGGCCATCGCGCTGCGCTCCGGCGCGCTGCCGGTCGACCTTAAGATCGTCGAGGAACGTTCGGTCGGGCCTGACCTTGGTGCGGACTCGATCAAGAAGGGGGCGATCGCCTTTGCCGCGGGCACCCTGGCGCTGATGATCTTCATGCTGGTCACCTACGGCCGCTTCGGGGTCTACACTTGTCTGGCGCTGATCCTCAACACGCTGATGATCCTGGGCGTGATGGCCCTGATCGGAACGACACTGACCCTGCCCGGCATTGCCGGCTTCGTGCTGACGATCGGCGCCGCGGTCGACGCCAACGTGCTGATCAACGAACGCATCCGTGAAGAGCGCGCGCGCGGTCGGCGGGTGACCCAGGCGATCGAGTTCGGTTACAAGGAAGCGCGCAGCGCGATCTTCGACGGCAACATCACCAATGTGATTGCCGCGACGCTGATGTTCCTGATCGGCTCCGGCCCGGTCAAGGGCTTCGCCATCGTGCTGATCATCGGCATTGCCACTTCGGTCTTCACGGCCGTGACCCTGACCCGCATGTGGGTCGCCGGCTGGCTGCGCAAGGCGCGGCCCAGCGATCTGGCGCTGTAGGGATCCAAGAGATGAAACTGCTCAAGCTTGTCCCCGACAACACCAACATCCACTTCCTGCGCTGGCGGTTGCCGTTCTATGTCATCAGCGTGTTGCTGATCATCGCGTCGTGGACGCTGGTGGCGACCCGCGGGCTCAACCTGGGGGTCGACTTTGTCGGCGGCCAGATGATCCGGGTGACCTTCGTCAACACCGCCCAGGCGCCGGTTGCCCAGCTGCGCGGCGAAATCGGCCGGCTCGGCTATGGCGAACCGGTCGTCCAGCAATTCGGCAAGCCCAACGAAATCTCGATCCGCATGCAGCTGCCCGAAGGCGGCGACAAGGATCCGGCGCTGGCCGAAGCGATGAGCCGCAAGATCGTCACCAGCCTCAAGTCCACGCACCCCGATGTGCGCCTGGATGGCACCGATACGGTGTCGGGCAAGGTTTCGGGCGAGCTGTTCAAATCGGGAATGCAGGCGCTGCTCGCGGCCATGGCGGCGATCTCGTTCTACATCTGGCTGCGCTTCGAATGGCAATTCGGCGTCGGCGCGCTGTTCAGCCTGGTCCACGACGTGTCGCTGACCATGGGGCTGTTCGCGCTGACCCAGATGGAGTTCGATCTCAACATCGTCGCGGCGATTCTGACGCTGATCGGCTATTCGCTCAACGATACCATCGTGGTCTATGACCGGATCCGCGAAAACATGAAGAAATTCCGCCGGATGCCGATGCCTGAGCTGCTCGACCTGTCGGTCAACGAAACGCTCAGCCGCACCATCGTGACCTCGCTGTCGGTGCTGATCACGCTGCTGGCGCTGCTGCTGCTCGGCCCCAAGGTGATCTTCGGCTTCACCGCGGCGATCACCTTCGGCATCTTCGTCGGCACCTACAGCTCGATCTACATGGCCGCGCCGATCCTGATCTGGCTGCGGGTTTCGGCCAACAGCTTCGTGCCGACCGAAACCGCGCTGGAAAAGCAGGAACGCCTGACCCGCGAGCGGACCTAGGCCCGCCCCGCCAGCCGCCGCCAATGCGCCACCAGCGCGTCGGCGTTGGCCTGCCAGCTGAACCCCGCCACCGCCTCCTGCACCCGCTCGGGTGAAGGCGGCGCGGCGAGGATCGTGTTGACCGCCGCGGCGATCGCCTCGGCCTCGCGCGGGACGAGACGACCGAAATCGGGATCGGTGATCAGCTCCTGCGCGCCGGGCAGCGGCGTGGTTACCACCGGGGTGCCGCAGGCCAGAGCCTCGACCCAGGCATTGGCCAATCCCTCGCTGGCGGTGGGCAGGACGAAGACATCGGCGGCGTTGAGAATGATCGGCAGGTCGCCATGCGGCACCGAGCCGAGGAAATGCACCCGGCGCTTCAGGCCCAGCCGCTCGGTCAGGTTCTTGAGCGCGTTCTCGTCCGCGCCGGTGCCGGCGATCAGCAAAACGGCATCGGGAATATCCTGCAGTGCCTGGATCGCGAAGCGCTGGCCCTTGCGCGGGATCAGCGCGCCGATGCAGGCGAGGATCTTGAGCTCGCGCCCCAGGCCAAGCTGGTCGCGGCACATTCGGCGGTCATAGGGGCGGAACAGGTCGGCGTTCAGGCCGGTGCGGTGCACCGCAATCCGCTCGCGCGGCATGCCCAGCGCCACCATGTCATCGACCAGCCCCTGCGACACCGCGAGCAGCCCGTCTGCGGCCAGGCCCGCCGCCAGCACCTGTTCGCGGGTGGCGGGTGCGGTGCCCCAGTGGTGGATATCAGCACCGCGGGCCTTGATCGATACCGGCAGGCCCAGCGCCTTGGCCACCGCGACTGCGGCGGGCCCGTCGGGATAGAAGAACTGGGCGTCGACCACGTCGAACGGTGCCTCGGCATGGAGCCTGCGCGCCAGCGGGAGAACCCCGGCGGCTTCGGCCCGGGCATTGCGGTGTGCGCCGATGCTTGGGATCAGGCGAAAGCGCGGGTGAAGGACGCGAACACCGCCGCGCTGCTCCTCCTGCGGCAGCCGGTCGAGCGCGGCGTAGCGCGGGTGCAGCGAGAGCGGGAAGGGCGGCAGGCCGAGCGGATTGACCATCACCAGATCGACATCGCCGCGCCTGGCCACGGCCTGCATCTGCCGCTCGACGAAGACCCCGAAATTGGGGGTCAGGTCGTTGGGGTAGAGCGTGGAAAGCGAGAGGACCCGCAATCCGCTCACAGGGCGCGGACCAGCATTTCGGCGACGGCGAGCCAGGCGGGGTTTTCGACCACGACCTGGCGGTGGCCGGGATCGGGCGGCAGGATCGCGACCCGCGCGGCGTCGCGGTCGATCATTCGGCCGAAGGCGAAGCGCCCGCCCGAGCGCGGGGCAAGCACGTCGCGGTTGAGCAGGCGGGCATAGTCCTCCGGCTCGACCCGGCGCAGCCAGACCTGGTCGCCGGCGCGGTACTGTCCGACCGCGGCCTCGATCGCCAGCGCCATCAAACCGCCATCGCCGCCCAGCGCAGAGGGCAGGATCGCATCGCGCGGCGCGGCCAGCGCCTCGGCCCCGTCCTGGGTCAGGCGCGCGACGTATTTCGGCGTGACCGCCTCGTCGCCGCGGACCAGCAGTTCGGGATCGACCGCCAGCGCGGCGGCGATGCGGTTCATCCAGGTCAGCGACAATTGCCGGGTACCGGTCTCCAGCCGCCCGATGGTCTGGGCGGTGGTCGGCGGCGCGCAGCGCGCGGCGACATCGGCCAGGGTCAGCCCCTTTTCGCGGCGGATATCGCGGATGCGGTTGATCATGGGGCCTGTCCTTCGCGAACCGATATGGTTTTTCTACTTTCCTACAATCTGCCCGATTTGGCAAGTCCCTCGCGACTCAGCCGGATGGGAGATTTCATGAAGCGCGCATTGGTGGAACGCGAACTGACCGAGGCCGGACCGGGGCGCGCCGCGCCGGGCAGGGGTCGGCGCTCGGTCACGGTCAATCTGGCGGAAAGTCCGCTGACCTGGCTCCATTCCCGCGGCCACCTCAGCGACGTGCAGTTCGCCGCAGGGGAATGCCTGCGCCGCGATTTCGAGGCGGCGCAGCTGGTTCCCGGCACGACGATGCGCTGGGACCCGGTGCGGGTCCAGGGCGGTCCGGCCGAGCGCAGCCTCAACCCCACCGAACGCCAGATCGCCGCACGTAGCCGCTTCGACGGCGCAGTGGCGGCGGCTGGGCCAGGGCTGTCCGACGTGCTGTGGCGGGTGGTCTGCGCGGGGGAAACGCTGCCCGACGCGGAACGCGCGCTGGCCTGGCCGGTGCGCAGCGGCAAGCTGGTGCTGAGATTGGCGCTGGACCGGGTGGCGGGATTTTACCGAATTGGGTGAGAAGAATTAGATAGTCGGGCCGATTGCGATTGCCCTGGTTTTCTGATCTAGTCCGCATAATGATCGCCCGAATTTTGAGATTCCTGCTTTTCCCGCTTTTTCGGCCGCGCTCGTTGTTTCGGTGCCATTAGCTATGGCTGTAGGAATGGGGCTAGGGTCTCCGAATGTTGGATGGATTGGCTATGCTCTGTTTTGTCTGATTGGGTTGCTCGGGCCAACAGCTTTATTTATGGCTGCCCAGCTTACTTGGCCTTGGTCAAGTGAGCTTCAAGCGCAGACGAAGCAGAAGCTATTGATCGCAGCAGGTGTAGCTGTCGGATCTTATGGGGCGGCGTTGTTCCTTTCATTGGTGTGATATTGCTGGCTTTGCCTACGAAACTTAGTTCTCCGTGTAAGCCAGCCGCTCACCCCTCAACCATCTCCGCCAGTTCCAGCCACCGCTCCTCCGCCGCGTCCTTTTCCGCACGGGCGGCTTCGATTGCCTTGGTCAGTGCGGCAAACTTGGCCGGGTCGCGGGTGTAGAGTGCGGGGTCGTGCAGCGCGGCCTCGTCGCGGGCGATCTGGGCGGCGATGTCCTCGATCCGGGCTGGGAGCAGGTCGTAGTCGCGCTGGTCCTTGTAGGAGAGTTTGGCTTTTTTGGGCGGCGGAGGCGGGGCTAGCGCTTCGGTGTCTCGACTGCGCTCGACACGAACGGCGCCTGGTGATTTGACGCTGCGCGCCGCGCGCTGCTTCTCCCAATCCGCGTACCCGCCGGCGACGATGTCGACCTTGCCGCTGCCATCCAGCCCCAGTGTCACGGTCACCGTACGGTCGAGGAAGTCGCGGTCGTGGCTGACGATCAGGACGGTGCCGTCGTAGTCGGCGATCACTTCCTGCAGCAGGTCGAGCGTTTCGAGGTCGAGGTCGTTGGTCGGCTCGTCGAGCACCAGCAGGTTCGACTTGCGGGCAAATTCGCGCGCCAGTAGCAGGCGCGATTGCTCGCCGCCCGATAGCGTGCCGACGCGGGCGTCGACCAGTCCGGGATCGAACAGGAAGTCCTTGAGATAACCCTGGATGTGCTTGCGCACCCCGCGCACGTCGAGCCAGTCGCCGCCCTCTGCCAGCACGTCGCGCACCCGCTTTTCGGGCGAGAGCAGGCTGCGCTGCTGGTCGATCATCACCCCGTGGAGCGTTTTCGCCAGCGTGACCGTGCCGCTGTCGGGCGCAAGCTCCCCGGTCAGCAGCCGCAGCAGGGTGGTCTTGCCCGAGCCATTGGCTCCAACCAAACCGATCCGGTCGCCGCGGGTGATGCGCAGCGAGAAGTCCTTGATGATTAACCTTTTTCCACCTCCGTTCGTGTCGAGCGAAGTCGAGACACCATTGCGCAGCGTCTCGACTGCGCTCGACGCGAACGGGGTGTGGGGGAAGGCTTTGGACACCTTGTCGGCGACGATCACCGCCTTGGTCTTCACATCGTCGCTGGCCAGCTTGAGCTTGGCCGCGCCTTGCGGGCCGAGCATCGCGGCGCGAGTGGCGCGCATTTCCCAAAGCTTTTCGAGCCGCCCCTGGTTGCGCTTGCGCCGCGCTGTGACCCCGCGCTCCAGCCAGTGCGCCTCGATCTTGAGCTTGGCGTCGAGCTTGTCGGCGGCGCGCGCCTCCTCGGCGTAGATCTGCTCCATCCACGCTTCGTAGCCGCCAAAGCCGATGTCCTTGCGTCGGATCGATCCGCGGTCGAGCCACAGCGTCGCCCTGGTCAGCCGTTCGAGGAAGGTGCGGTCATGGCTGATCGCGACAAAAGCACCCCGATAGCGGCCCAGCCAGTCTTCCAGCCAGTCGATCGCGGCCAGGTCGAGGTGGTTGGTCGGCTCGTCGAGCAGCAGCAGGTCGGGGTCGCTGGCGAGCGCCCGGGCGAGCGCGGCGCGGCGCCGTTCGCCGCCGCTGGCGCTGTCCGCCGGCCGGGCCATGTCGATGCCGAGCTGGCCGGCAATCGCCTCGACTTCGTGGCGCGGCGGAGCATCGGGTCCGTGCAGGGCGAAATCCATCAGCGTGGCATAGCCGGTGAAGAACGGGTCCTGCTCGAGCATGACGATCTTCGTGCCGGGCTGGATCGAGCGGGTGCCCTTGTCGGCCTCGATCTCGCCCGCGATCAGCTTGAGCATGGTCGTCTTGCCGGCGCCGTTGCGCCCGATCAGCGCCAGCCGGTCACGCGGGGCGATGGCCAGGTCAAGATCGCGGAACAGCCAGCCCGAGCCCTGGTGGAGGCTGAGGTTTTCCCAGGATAGGATCGGTGCGGCGGCCATGGTGCGCGCGCCTCTAACCCAAGCCTTGCCTGATGGCGAGGGTGCTTGGCCGGGTTTCCTACGCCCCGTGCATCTGCCATGATCGCGGCTGCGACCGGCAGCGGGCGCTTTTTCTTTTCCGGCACCCTGTGAGGATTGTGAACTTCCGATGCGCACCGTCTGGCTGAACGGCGAATTCCTGCCCGAAAACGAAGCCCGCGTCTCGATCTTCGACCGCGGGCTCAACTTCGGGCAATCGGTCTATGAAGTTACCCCGGTGATCGACGGCCATTTCTGCAACTGGCCGCACCATCAGGCGCGGCTGGAACGATCGATGGCGACGGCGCGGATTGCGGACGATACTGATTGGCCTGCAGTGCTGAACGAACTGATCGCGCGCAACGGCCTGACCGAAGGGCGGATCTATCTGCAGGTCACCGCCGGCGCGCCCGCCGACCGGGTGTTTCCGATGCCTGAGCCGCAGGCCGCGCCGACGCGCTTTGCCTTCACCCAGGCCGATGCCCTGCTCGACAATCCGCAGGCGCGGCGCGGCCAGCGGATCGTGCTGCGGCCGGATCTGCGCTGGCAGGTACGATCGGCCAAGACCACCCAGCTGCTCTATGCCGTGCTGATGAAAGCCGAAGCCAAGGAGGCCGGGGTCGACGATGCCTGGCTGGTCGAGGACGGCGTGGTGACCGAGGCGACGAGTTCCAACGCACATATCATCGACAGCCGCGGCGTTCTGGTTTCTCATCCCGTCGATCATGGGGTTCTGCCCGGAGTGACCCGGATCAGCGTGATTGCGATCGCCCGTGAAATGGGCCTGACGGTAGAGGAGCGACCTTTTACCCCCGAAGAGCTGTTTGCCGCGCGTGAGGCCTTCATTTCCGGCGCAGGCACGCTGGTGGTTCCTGTGGTGGAAGTCGACGGAAATCCGATCGGCAACGGCGGGCCCGGCACGGTTACGGCAGAGATACGGCAGCGGTATATTGAGGTGCTACGGCAGCAATAGATGCCTGAACCGCACCACCTGCAACTATTCATGGCGCGTTCAATGCGTTCGGGTTAGTCCCCGCCGCATGAAGACGATCTCCCTCCTTGTTGCCGCGTCGGTGCTGCTGGCGCCCTTGCCGCTGCTGGCCGGTCCCGGCGGCGAACAGGGTCAGGCGCGCAAGGAGCTGCGCGCTGGCAACGTCCGTTCGCTGCGCGAGATCGAGCAGCGCGTGCTGCCTTCGATGCCGGGCGCGCAGTACCTCGGACCGGAGTACGATCCCGCGGCAATGGCCTATCGGCTCAAGTTCATTCGCGACGGCCGGGTCATCTTCATCGACATCGACGCCCGCACTGGTGAGGTTATGCGCCAGTCGCGCTAGGCCCTTTGCTTGACCTGCGGGGGGAATGTCCCCATTTGAAGAGCTGACATTTAGGGGATTTTCGCAATGCGCATCCTGATCGTCGAGGACGAACCAACCCTCGGCAAACAGCTCAAGTCCACACTTGAAGCCACCGGCTATGCGGTCGACCTTTCGACCGATGGCGAAGACGGCCATTTCATGGGTTCGACCGAGGAATATGACGCGGTCGTGCTTGACCTTGGCCTGCCCGAGATCGACGGCCTGACCGTACTCGGCATGTGGCGCAAGGAAGGCCGCAAGTTTCCGGTGCTGGTGCTCACCGCGCGCGATAGCTGGTCGGACAAGGTGGCGGGCCTTGACGCCGGGGCCGATGACTATCTGGCCAAACCGTTCCAGACCGAAGAGCTGATCGCCCGCCTGCGCGCGCTGATCCGCCGCGCTTCGGGCAATACCAGCAGTGAACTGACCGCAGGCGATGTCCGGCTGGACACCCGCTCGGGCCGCGTCACGCTTGACGGGGAGCCGGTCAAGCTAACCGCGCAGGAGTACAAGCTGCTGTCCTATCTGCTCCACCACAAGGGCAAGGTGGTCAGCCGTACCGAACTGATCGAGCATATCTACGACCAGGATTTCGATCGCGATTCGAACACGATCGAAGTGTTCGTCACCCGCATCCGCAAAAAGCTGGGCGCCGATGTGATCACCACGATCCGCGGGCTGGGCTATAGCCTGGACGATCCGGCCGGTCCGGGCCGCGGCTAAGTCGAGCCAGATTCCGTCTGCCCTGAGCTTGTCGAAGGGCTGTTCTTCTTCGCGAGGTAGCAAGAAAGTGCAGTCCTTCGACAGGCTCAGGACGAACGGTTAGGGTCTTTGCGGTGAGTTCAGGCAATCCGGCTTCGGCCATCCCCCACACCGGATCGCTGTCGCGCCGGATGATGCTGATCGCGGCGGCATGGATCGCTGTTCTGCTGCTGGGCGGGGGGATCGCGCTTGACCGGGCGCTGACGAGCCTGGTCACCCGTAACTTCGACAACCAGCTGGGCTACATGCTGACCGCGATGATCGGCTCTGCCGAAGTCGGTCCCGACGGCGAGGTGTTCTTCAACCGGCCGTTGGGCGATCAGCGCTTTCTTGAGCCCAACAGCGGCCTCTACTGGCAGATCAGCGGCAAGGGGCACGAGGAGTTTCCCTCGCGTTCGCTGTGGGACCGTACGCTGGAAATTCACGCCGATCACGTCGACATGGCGCCGCACGTGTACGATTCCAGTCAGTTCAAGGGTGAGCCGCTGCGGGTGATGGAACGCTCGATCGTCCTGCCCGGCAGCGAGACCAAATGGTGGTTCACCGTTGCCGAAAGTCGCAAGGAACTGGACGAGCAGATCCGCCAGAACCGCGCCATCGTGGTGTGGAGCTTTGTCGTGCTGGGCCTGGGCCTGATGCTGATGGCGGCCTTGCAGACCTGGTACGGATTGGGGCCGCTGCGCCGCGTGCGTCGCGCGATCCAGCGGATGCGCAGCACCGGCGAGAACCGCGTGACCGAGCCGCTGCCATTGGAAGTGCAGCCGCTGGTCGAGGAACTCAACGGCCTGCTGGCGCACTCGGTCAAGCAGGCGGAAGAAGCGCGGACCCACGCCGGCAACCTTGCCCATGCGCTCAAGACCCCGCTGACCGTGGTGATGAATGCGGCGACTGCCCACGCCCCGGACCTGGCCGATACGGTCATCCGCGAGGCGGCGGTGATGCGCCGCCAGGTCGATCACCACCTTGCCCGCGCCCGCGCCGTCGGTCGCCGCGCGGTCGGTCAGGCCAGGGCGCAGGTCGGCGAAAGCGTCGAGGCGGTGCTTCGCGCAGTAACCGTGCTCTATGACAAGACCCGCTTCGATCTTGACGGCGACCGCGAAGCCGTCGTTGCGATCGAGCGCCAGGACCTCGACGAAATCCTTGGCAACCTGATCGAGAACGCGGCGAAGTACGGCGGCGGCAGCGTCTTCGTCACCATCGATCCGGCCAAGGATGCGCAGATGTGCGAGATCTGGGTCGAGGACGACGGCATGGGCATCCCCGAAGAAGAACGCGACCGCATCTTCGATCGCGGCGCGCGTCTGGACACGGGCAAGCCGGGCACCGGATTGGGCCTCGCGATCGTCCGCGATGTCGCCGAGATTTACGGCGGGTCGGTTGAGCTGGACGAGAGCGAGGACCTTGGAGGGCTGCTGGTCAAGCTGCGCCTGCCGCGGGTGAAGGGTTAGTCCCTACTTTCCCGCCGCCTGCTCATGGTGGCGGATCACTTCCTGAATGATGAAACGCAGGAACTTCTCCGAAAATTCGGGATCGAGTTGCGCGTCTTCCGCCAGCTTGCGCAGCCGTGCGATCTGGCGTTCCTCGCGGCCGGGATCGGAAGCGGGCAAGGCATTGGTCGCCTTGAACGCGCCGACCGCCTTGGTGATGCGAAACCGTTCGGCCAGGATGTGGATCAGCGCCGCATCGATATTGTCGATGCTGGCGCGGTAGCCGGCAAGCACGGCATCAGGTTCGGGAGCGACTTGAGACATGATCGGTGCGCTAGCATGACTTTTTCGGCAATACCATTGCCCGCTTTGCACTTGCCTTGGCCGGGACGCACGGGCAAGGCACCACTGATATGAGCGCCGAAATCGTCCCCCTGCGCCCGCGTGAAACTGCGCCATCGCTTGGCCCGATCATGAACCTGACGGCGTCGGGCATGAATGCGGTCAATGCGGTCATCCTCGACCGGATGCAGAGCGAGATCCCGCTGATCCCGGCGCTGGCCGGCCATCTGATTGCCGGTGGTGGCAAGCGGATGCGGCCAATGCTGACGCTCGCCGGGGCAGCACTGTGCGACTATACGGGCACCCGTCATCACAAGCTGGCCGCAGCGGTCGAATTCATCCACACTGCGACCCTGCTCCACGACGACGTGGTCGACGGCAGCGAGCTGCGCCGCGGCAAGGCAGCAGCAAACCTGATCTTCGGCAATCCGGCCACGGTTCTGGTTGGCGACTTCCTGTTTACCCGCAGCTTCGAACTGATGGTCGAGGACGGCAGCCTCAAGGTGCTCAAGATCCTCTCCGGCGCCAGCTCGGTGATTTCCGAAGGGGAGGTCGACCAGCTGACCGCCGCGCGCCAGATCGAAACCAGCGAGGAACGCTACCTCTCGATCATCGGCGCCAAGACCGCCGCGCTGTTCGCCGCCGCCACGCGGATCGCCGCGGTGGTCGCGGAGAAGGGCGAGGCGGAGGAGCGCGCGCTCGACGCCTATGGCCGCAACCTCGGCATTGCCTTCCAGCTGGTCGATGATGCGATGGATTACGATTCCGACGCGGGCGAAATGGGCAAGGGCAAGGGCGACGATTTCCGCGAAGGCAAGATGACCCTGCCGGTGATCCTGGCCTATGCCCGCGGCAATGAGGCGGAACGGGCCTTCTGGCGTGCTGCGATTGCCGGACATCGAACAACGGATGCGGACCTGGCCCAGGCGATCGACCTGATCCGCCAGCACGACGCGGTCAGTGCCACGCGTGAGCGGGCGCGCCATTATGCCAGCCGGGCCATCGATTCGATCGCCGGCTTCCCGCCCAGCGAGGCGCACGCGGCGATGATTGAAGCGGCGGAGTTCGCCGTCGCGCGCCGCGCCTGATTCGGTTTTTCCAAGGCCTTCACAGCTTGTCGATGGGCAGCCTCGGCCCGGCGTGAGATGGCCTGTCCAAGCGGTGAGCCGCGGGCAAAATTTAGACGATCTTAACCAGCCGGGCGGCACTTGGAAGGTGCTTGGGGGCCAACGATTTGACCAAAAGTCGAGGGCCGTAAAATGATCGAATACCATAATTCCCGCGCCGCCCGGATCATCGGGCCGTTTCGCGAAATCCTTGACCGCGACAGCTTGCCGCCGCCGAATACCACGCGCTGGGTTGCCAGCCGCAAGGCTCAGGTGGTGGCCGCCGTCCAAGGCGGTCTGCTCAGCCTTGAGGAAGTGATGGCACGGTACAACCTCAGCCTTGAGGAGTTCTACTCATGGCAGCGGGCGATGGATCGCGCCGGCGTTTCCGGACTGCGCGTCGCATGGTCCTCGCAGGACCGAGCCCAGCGCCGGCGGTTGCGTGACGAGCCGTTCCGGCAGCGTCCGGAACTGGTCGCTGGGTGAATTCGCGCTTCCATCGAAGCGCACCGATGCCCCCAAGCCGCCGAGGGTCCCACGTCCCCCAGGTCTCCGAGCGGGACCCTCGGCGCAAAGGCTTGACCTGAACGGCGCAAGCCGCCACGTCCCGTTGCGAACGAAAACCAATCGCACCCGGGAGTCTTCCAACGATGCAACGTCGCCGCCTCGGCAAATCCGCCATTGTCGTATCCGATATCTGCATGGGCACGATGACTTTCGGCAGCCAGACGGACGAGGCGGAAGCGCACCGTATTCTGGATGCCTGCTTCGATGCCGGGATCGACTTCTACGATACCGCTGAAGGCTATCCGGTGCCGCCCGACGTGAAGTGGGTCGGGCGGACCGAAGAGATCGTCGGGCGCTGGCTCAAGACCAAGCCGCGCGATGCCATCATCCTGGCGACCAAAGTCTCGGGTCCCAGCCACGTCTGGTTCAAATCGCCGCTGCGTTCGGGCATGACCGCGCTCGATCGGCGCAACATTATCACCGCGGTCGAAGCCAGCCTGACCAAGCTGAGGACCGATTACATCGACCTCTACCAGACCCACTGGCCCGATCACGACCTGCCCTATGAAGAGACCATGGAAGTCCTCGACGAGCTGGTCCGTGCCGGCAAGATCCGCATTCTCGGCTGCTCGAACGAGACCAGCTGGGGCCTGATGAAAAGCCTGGCCGCGGCCGAAGCGGTTGGTGGTGCACGCTATGAGACAATCCAGAACAATTTCAGCCTCAATAACCGCCGCTTTGAGGACGAACTGGCCCAGGTCTGCCGCCAGGAAAAGATCAGCCTGATCCCCTATTCGCCGATCGGCGGCGGGGTGCTGTCGGGCAAGTACAATGACGGCGCGCGGCCCGAAGGCGCGCGCTTCACCCGTTACCTCGGCATGGAAGGGCGGCAGGCGGCGATGGGGCGGCGATTCGTCAACGACAAGTCGCTGGCATCGACCGCGCGCTTTGCCGAGATTGCCAAGGAGGCGGGGATCAGCCCGGTAACGCTGTCGGTTGCCTGGTCAAAGCAGCACGATTTCGTCGCTTCGACCATCGTCGGGGTGAGCAAGTTCGATCAGCTCGCGGAGATACTGGCCGCTGCCGATCTGGTGCTGGAACCCGAAACGATGAAGGCGATCGACAAGGTCTCGAAAGAGATCATGTACCCGATGGGCTAGGGGTCAGGCGGGCTTTGCCGCCGCGCGCAGGCGCTCACGCAGCTTGAATTTCTTGTCGATGAACAGCGGGACGATGACCGAAAGGGCTATGCCGCCCAGCGAGCAGATGCCCAGCCAGATCGCCATGAGCGTTCCACCGGCCTGGTACATCCCGTAAAGGACCGGGCCAGCCAGCACTATTCCGCGCAGTTCGTTGAATACGAACGCAACGATCGCCGATTTCAGCAGCACGTCGACAAAGGCGGCAAGAAGTGAACTCATGTCCATGATATTGGCATCATCTGGTTAGGAAACTGTTGATGCCGGCGCCGGAATCCCTATCCCGACCGCGATGAACCAGTTGCCGATCCATGCCGTGCTGCCAGACCTGCTGGCAGCGCTACGTGATGGCAATGGTGCCGTTCTGATCGCGCCGCCGGGGGCGGGCAAGACAACGGCGGTGGCGACGGCCTTGCTGGGCCAAGACTGGTGTACGGGCACGGTGCTGCTCCTTTCGCCAAGGCGCGTGGCCGCACGCGCCGCTGCCGAGCGAATGGCCGCGATGCTGGGCGAAGCGCCAGGTGAGACTGTGGGTTATGTAACGCGCCTGGACAGCAAGCGTTCCAAGACGACCCGCGTCGTGGTCCTGACCGAGGCGATCTTCGTCTCAACGATCCTGAACGATCCCGATCTGGCGGGCGTCTCGGCTGTGTTGTTCGACGAGGCGCACGAGCGCCACCTCGATTCCGATCTCGGTCTGGCCCTGGCAATCGAGAGCCAGTCGGTACTGCGGCCCGATCTGCGCCTGCTGGTGATGAGCGCGACGATCGACGGCGCGCGCTTTTCCCGGTTGCTGAGCGACGCGCCGGTGATCGAAAGCGCGGGCAAGGCGCATCCACTCGCTATCAAGTGGCTTGGCGCACGGCCCGAAGCGCGGATCGATGAAAGCATGGCCAGCGCGATCCTGACCGCCTGGCGCGAGGAACAGGGCGATATCCTGGCATTCCTGCCCGGCGTCGGCGAGATCGAGCGGACCCGCGAACGGTTGGCCGAACGTTTACCCGCCGCGCTGGTCCTGCCACTGCACGGGCAATGCGATCCCGCAGCCCAGCGCGCCGCAATCCGCCGCGACCCGGAGGGGCGGCAGCGGATCGTGCTGGCCACGGCGATTGCCGAAACGTCGCTGACCCTCGACGGCGTATCGGTGGTCGTCGATGCCGGCCTGTCGCGGCGGGCCGAATTCGACAAGGCGGCTGGCGTCACCCGACTGGTAACGCACCGCGCCAGCCAGGCCGCCGCGGCGCAGCGCGCCGGTCGTGCGGCGCGGCAAGGGCCAGGGGTCGCCTATCGGCTGTGGGACGAAGCTGCCCATGCCGGACGCCCACCATTTGATCCGCCGGAAATGCTAGTTGCCGATCTTGCGCCGCTAATGCTGACGCTGGCGCAATGGGGTGCAACACGGCCTGCAGCATTGCCGTGGCTCGATCCGCCGCCCGTTGCGGCACTTTCGGCAGCAAGGCAGACTCTTCAGTCACTTGCCGCGCTCGATGCTGCGGGCACGATTACGCAGCATGGCCGCAGCATGGCGCGCCTGCCGATGGCGCCGCAGCTGGCGCACATGCTGCTTTATGCTGCGCAGCATGGCGCTGAATCTGATGCAGCAAGGCTGGCACTGTTGTTGCAGGAACGCGGCCTTGGGGGACGCGGCGATGACCTTGCGGCGCGGCTGCAGCGCTGGGATGGCGACCGTTCGGGCCGGGCAGGGGATTCGCGGCGGCTTGCCGGTCGCTGGGCTGATCAAGCGCGCAACCTGGTAGCCGGCGGAGCGCGCGATGCGCCGCCTTTGGGCGTGCTCCTCGCCGAAGCCTATCCGGACAATATCGCGCGGCGCCGCGATGCAGCGGGCGAGCATTGGCTGACCGCCGGGGGGCGTGGGCTACGGCTCGATCCGGCCTCGCCGCTCGCCCGGTCGGAATGGCTGGCGGTCGGCGATGCCCAGGGCGAAGCCAAGGGCGCGCGGATCACCGGGGCGATTGCCCTGACCGAGGCCGAAATCGCACAATGGCTGGGCCACCGGACCGAGCGGCGCAGCACCTTGCGCTGGATCGAGGGCGAGGACCGGGTCGAGGCGCTGCTGGAAACGCGTCTCGGCGCGATCACCCTGTCGCGCGGTTCGGATCCGGCGCCCGATCCCGAAACGATCCGCGACTTCCTGCTGGGCAAGGTCCGAGCGGAGGGGCTGGGCCTGGTGCCTCTTTCGAAAGCCAGTCAGGCACTGCTGCGCCGCGCCCGCTATGCCGGGGTCGCCGCGCTGACCGATGAGGCCCTGCTGGCCGACGCGGCAGAATGGCTGGCGCCGCTGCTGCTTCGCCGGCTCGACCAGATCGACCCCGCGCGACTTCACGAGGCGCTGCGCGCCAGGCTCGATTATGCCGCGCAGCAAGCGCTCGACCGGCTCGCTCCGGCGCAATTCACCAGCCCGGCTGGAACCGGCCATGCGATCGACTACGACGATCCCGGCGGGCCTAGCGTGGAACTGCGGGTCCAGGCGCTGTTCGGGCTCGACCGCCATCCTACTTTCGGCCAGCCCGCGCTGCCGCTGCTGCTCAAGCTGACCGATCCCGGCGGCAAGCCGCTGCAGACCACGCGCGACCTGCCGGGTTTCTGGCGCGGTTCGTGGAAAGACGTCCAGCGCGATATGAAAGGCCGCTATCCCAAGCATCGCTGGCCCGATCAGCCGTGGACCGAAGCGCCCAGCCTCAAGACCAAGAACGCGTTCAACCGCTCGGGATAAGGCTACATTGCGATCTTGATTTGCCGCGCGATTCGACGCACTGCGCGAACCATGGCCGCACGCATCTATCAACGCCCGAAAAACGCCATGCAGTCCGGCAAGGCCCGAACTGGCGACTGGATCCTCGACTTCGTTCCTGCAGAGGCGCGCCGCGCCGACCCGCTGATGGGGTGGAGCGGATCGGGCGACACGCAAAGCCAGGTCCAGCTGACCTTTCCTTCGGCTGAAGAGGCCAAAGCCTATGCCGAAAAGTACGGGATCGACGCCACTGCCCACGCCGTGCCGCCGCGCCGGCTGAAGCTGCAGGCCTACGCCGACAATTTTCGCTGATTGTCATGGCCGGTGAATGGGGCGGCGGGCCAGTGAACTTGCTCGGGTCGCGCTGGTAAGCAGTTCCGGGCCCGCCGCCGGACCGGCCCGGGAAGGCCAGCCGACTGTCGCTGGGACGAGTCGCGGCGGAAACTAACCGGCTTCCAACCGCCACACTTGCTAAAACGCGACATCGCCGTCATATGCGCCGCCGGGAGTCGGTCGGACGTTTGCGTTCGCCAACCTGGTCAGGTCCGGAAGGAAGCAGCCACAACGGATTGCGGCGGGTCGGCCGGCTCCTTTTTCCGCCCTATTGTTTTCGACTTTCGCAGCGGCTCCGCCTAGTCTGAGGCCCATGGGTGATTCCCCCGATATCTTCGGCGACACGCCGGATCACGACGACGATGCGCCGACCGCGGCCGAGCTTGAGGAAGCCGGTCAGGAGTCGATGTTCGGCGCCCCCGAAGCCGTGACAACTGCGCCGCCGACCCCAGTCGCCGCCGTCGCGGCGCAGCCATATCGCGTCCTGGCGCGCAAGTACCGACCCCAGACCTTCTCGGCACTGATCGGGCAGGACGCGATGGTCCAGACGCTGGGCAATGCGATCAAGCGTGACCGGCTGGCTCATGCTTTCCTTATGACCGGGGTACGCGGAGTCGGGAAGACCAGCACCGCGCGGCTGATTGCCAAGGCCTTGAACTGCATCGGCCCGGACGGACATGGCGGGCCGACGATTGACCCCTGCGGCCAGTGCGAGCCCTGCGTGGCGATAGCCGAGGGGCGGCACATCGACGTGATCGAGATGGACGCCGCCAGCCACACCGGCGTCGACGACGTGCGCGAGATCATCGAAGCGGTGCGCTATTCGGCGGTATCGGCCCGCTACAAGATCTACATCATCGACGAAGTGCACATGCTCAGCCGCAACGCGTTCAACGCGCTGCTCAAGACGCTGGAAGAACCACCGGCCCATGTGAAGTTCTTGTTCGCCACGACCGAGGTCGACAAACTGCCGGTGACCGTGCTCAGCCGCTGCCAGCGCTTCGACCTGCGCCGCATCCCGGCACCGTTGCTGGGCGAGCACTTCGCGGCAATCTGCAAGAAGGAAGGCGTCGACGCGGAGGACGAGGCGCTGGCGATGATCGCTGCGGCGGCCGAGGGATCGGTACGCGACGGGCTTTCGATCCTCGATCAGGCGATCGCTCATGCCGATCTGGGCGGCGAAGGCACGGTGACCGCCGCGCAGGTCCAGGACATGCTCGGCCTGGCCGACAAGAGCGCGCAGCGCGGACTGTTCGCGGCGATGCTGGCCGGCGATGGTGCGAGTTTGCTCGACATGGTCGACCGCCAGTTCGCCCTCGGGGTCGAGCCGCTGGCGCTGATGCGCGGGGCGCTGGAACTGACTCACCGGATCACCGTGGCGCAACTTGGCAAGAGCGCGTCTGACGCGGTATCAGCTGAAGAACGCAGCGCGCTGGAAGACTGGGCGCAGCGGCTGACGCCAGGGCAGCTGCACCGACTGTGGCAATTGCTGCTCAAGGGACACGATGAGGTGCGCAGCGCACCCGATCCGCTGATCGCCGCCAAGATGGCTTTGCTTCGCGTGCTTCATGCCAGCGACATGCCCGATCCCGGAACCCTGGCGAAAAAGCTGGAAGCGATGGCGGCAAACGGAGTCACGCTTGGCGCAGCACCGATTTCTCAACCGTCTGCCGCCGCCGATCCCGTCGCCACGGGCGATCAGGCGTGGCGTGCCCTGGTCGATGTGGTCGACCAGTCCGGCCAACTGCGGCTTGCCCAGGTCATGCGCGACTGGGTGCGCGTGATCGAACTCAAGCCTACCGAGCTGCTCTACGCCGTTGCGCCAGGCTATTCCGGTGATCCAACGGCCGAACTGCGCGATGCCCTGCTGCGCGCCACGGGCGAGCGCTGGCAGGTGACCCGCGGCGAGGGGGAAGGCGCACCGACCTTGCGTGAGGCGGCCGAGGCGATCAAGGCCGCCGAACTCGCCGCGCTGATGCAGCATCCGCTGATGGAAGCGGCCTTTGCCGCCTTTCCCGATGCACAGTTGATCGAAGAAAACCCCGAAGCGCGCGTTGCGCAGGCCGGCAATAGATGGAGCAAGTGACGTGAAGTCGATGGAAGAGATGATCAAGGCGGCCCAGCAGGCGGCAGAGACCATCAGCAAGCAGATGGAAGAAAGCCAGACGAAGCTCGACGGGATCGAGGTTGAGGGCAAGGCCGGCGGCGGGCTTGTCACCGTGCGCGCCACGGCCAAAGGCCGGATCATCGGCGTATCGATCGACGAAAGCCTGTTGAAACCCGAGGAAAAGGGCATCGTCGAAGACCTGATCGCCGCCGCCTTCAATGATGCCCGGGCCAAGGCCGACGAAGTCGCCGGGCGCGAAATGGCCGCGATGCAGCAGGGCATGGGCCTGCCCCCGGGGTTCAAGCTGCCGGGGATGTGATCAGGCTTTGGACGCCGGATGCTCCCCCGGGCGCTGGGGGAGCAGGACGACCAGCGCGACGATTGCGGCGGCCAGTACCAGCGAGGCGAGCGGGCGGCTGAAGTCCAACCCGCCCTTGGCAATCGGCTTGTCGAGGAAATCGCCGACTGTCGCGCCGAGCGGTCTGGTCAGGATGAAGGCAGACCAGAACAGTGCGACGTGGCTGACCCGCGAGCGGAAGTAGAGCGCGGCAATCACCGTCAGTGCAGCGCCGAATATCACGGCGCCGCCCAGGTAACCTGGCCCAGAATCCGCCACCCAGTCACCCAGGGCGGTGCCCAGAGTCTGTGAAAAGGTGATTGTCAGCCAATAGAAGCCTTCGGCCGGTGGGCTTGCCACACTGTTGACGTCGACCGTGCCGAGTGTCCGGTGCCAGGCCAGCAGGCAGGCCAGGACCGCGCCGAACAGCAGCAGCGAGCCGCCGGGATAGCCGATCCCGATCGAGCGCGTCGCAAAATCGGCCATGGTCGTCCCCGCGGTGGTCGAAGCGATGATTGTTGCCCAGTAGAGAAAGGGATGGAAGCGCTGCGCCCGGATCTGGGCAATCACCAGCAGGATCAGCGGCACGACGAAGATCGCACTGCTGGCCAGATAACCGAAATCATAAGTCATCGACAGAGCATCGCCGCCGGTCTCGCCCAGCGTCGTGGCCAGGATCTTGATCACCCAGAAGCCCAGCGTGAGCGCTGGTACCTTGCTCAGGATCTCGGCTCGCTCGGCATTCATCGCGCGGGTTCGATACGCTTGCCGCCCTTGATCACGCCGCTGACATGTTCGAGCTGGCGCACGTCGGTCAGCGGATCGCCGTCAACGGCGACGATGTCGGCAAAGCGGCCAGTGGCGATCTGGCCGACGTCGCCCTCGCGCCCCAGTGCCTGCGCCGCGTTGAGCGTGGCCGCGCGGATCGCGTCGAGCGGGGTCATGCCATAAGTCACCATCGTGGCGAACTGTCTGCCGACCTGGCCGTGCGGCATCACCCCGGCGTCGCTGCCAAAGATCATGCGCACCCCGGCCTTGAACGCCTTGCGGAAGTTGTCCCGCTGCAGCTGGCCGATCTCGCGGTCCTTGCGCAGGCTGTCTTCCAGCACGCCGTTCTTCTTGCCTTCGGCCTGGGTGTAGTCGGTGTTGTAGATGTCCATTGCGAACCACACCGGCTGTTTGCGCGCTACGGCCAGCTTGATCCCTTCGTCGTCGACCAGGCTGGCGTGTTCGATCGTATCGATCCCGGCGCGGATCGCTGCCTTGATCCCCGCAGCACCATGAGCATGGGCGGCGACCCGGAGACCAGCCATGTGCGCTTCGTCGGCAATAGCCTCCAGCTCGGCCTGGGTCAGCTGCTGCTGGCCGGGTTCGTCGTTGTGCGAAAACACCCCGCCGGTGGCGCAGACCTTGATCACCTGGGCACCATACTTCTTCTGGCGCCGTACCTGGTAGCGCAGCTCGTCGGGCGAATCGCCGACGCCTTCTTCCTTGCGGGCCCTTTCCATGCTCGGCGGAAAGCCGGTCACGTCGCAGTGGCCGCCGGTGACCCCCAAGGCATAGCCGGCGCCGACAATCCGCGGCCCGACCACGTAGCCGCCATCGACCGCCTGCTGCAGCCCAATATCGTCCCAGTTGGCAGACCCGACGTTGCGCACCGTGGTGAACCCGGCATCAAGCATTGCGCGCCCGTTGGCGACGGCGGAAACGGCAAAGAAGCTGTCGGTATATTGCAAGCCGCGATAGCCGCCGATATCGGCCGGACTATCCAGGTGGACGTGCATGTCGATCAGACCCGGAACCAGCGTCTTGCCGCCCATGTCGATGTGCGTGGTCTCGGCGCTCCAGCGCACCGTGCGCGCATCGGCGATCCCGGTGATCCGGCCATCGGCGCCGACAAATATCGCAGGGTGCTCCACATAGGTGCCCTTGGCTACGTCGAGATAGCGATCGGCGGTAATCACGGTGTTGCCGGCACTGGCCGGTGCGGCAAGGCCGAGCAAGGCGGCAGCGGTAAGGATAGTCGTGCGCATGAAAGCCCCTGAAACAATAGGTCGTTCCTGCCTAACGCCAGTCAGGCACTTGGCAAGCAGTGATGAAGTCGCAGGGGAAAGCGGCCTTCCACAGCCTGATCGCCCCGCGCCATTGCACGCCGCGCCGGGCAACCCCATATCCCCGAACAAAGGCGGGATTCACCCGCGCGGTGCCATGCGGCGCCGGAACGGATAGACATATGACCAAACAGCTTCCCCTGCTTCCCCTGCGCGACATCGTGGTCTTCCCCGGCATGGTCGTGCCGTTGTTCGTCGGCCGCGACAAATCGGTCGCCGCGCTGGAAACCGCAATGGCGTCCGGCGGGGACAAGGACATCTTCCTGCTCGCTCAGCTCGATCCGGGTTGCGACGATCCTGACGATCAGGATCTCTACGACGTTGGCGTGGTTGCCACCGTGCTGCAATTGCTCAAGTTGCCGGACGGCACGGTGCGCGTGCTGGTCGAGGCCAAGCATCGCGCGACCATGGACGAGATGGCGCTGAGCGATGACGGCAACGGCGAATATGCCGTCGCGACGATCGCCGAAGTCGATCCGGTTTCGGTATCGGGCAACGAAGTGGCCGGCATGATGCGCTCCGTCGTCGAGGCCTTCGGCGAATATGCCAAGCTCAACAAGAAGCTCCCCAGCGAAGCGGGTGAGAATCTGGGCGACATCGTTGACGCATCGGCGCTCGCCGATGCGGTCGCGTCGCACATCCAGGCCAAGGTTTCCGACAAGCAGGCGATGTTGAGCGAGGCCGATCCACTCAAGCGGCTGGAGATGGCCTATTCCTTCATGGAAGGCGAACTGGGCGTGCTGCAGGTTGAGCGGCGCATCCGTGGGCGGGTCAAGCGCCAGATGGAAAAGACCCAGCGCGAATATTATCTCAACGAACAGCTCAAGGCGATCCAGTCGGAGCTTGGCGGCGGCGACGAGGGCGAGGCTGACGAAATTGCCGAGCTGCAGGCCAAGGCCGACAAGCTCAAGCTGTCGAAGGAAGCGCGGACCAAGGCCAATACCGAGATCAAGAAGCTGCGCGGCATGCAGCCGATGAGCGCCGAGGCGACGGTCATTCGCAATTACCTCGACGTGCTGCTGGGCCTGCCGTGGGGCAAGCGGTCAAAGCTTAAGCGCGATATCGGCGCGGCGCAGGCGATCCTCGATGCCGATCACTACGCGCTCGACAAGGTCAAGGACCGGATCGTCGAATATCTGGCGGTGCAGGCGCGGACCAACAAGCTGAAGGGTCCGATCCTGTGTCTGGTCGGCCCTCCGGGCGTCGGCAAGACCAGCCTGGGCAAGTCGATCGCCAAGGCGACAGGCCGCGACTTCGTGCGCCAGTCGCTTGGCGGGGTGCGCGACGAGGCCGAGATCCGCGGTCACCGCCGGACATACATCGGCTCGCTTCCGGGCAAGATCATCACCAACCTGAAGAAGGCGGGATCGAGCAACCCGCTGTTCCTGCTCGACGAGATCGACAAGCTGGGCCAGGACTTCCGCGGCGATCCGGCCTCGGCGCTGCTCGAGGTGCTCGATCCGGAACAGAACAGCAAGTTCCAGGACCACTATCTGGAGCTCGATTACGACCTGTCGGACGTGATGTTCGTCTGCACCGCCAACAGCCTTAACCTGCCGCAGCCGCTGCTCGACCGGATGGAGATCATCCGGCTGGAAGGCTATACCGAGGACGAGAAGGTCGAGATTGCCGAGCGCCACCTGATCGCCAAGCAGGTCGAGGCACACGGACTGAAGAAGGGTGAGTTCACCCTGACCAGCGAGGCCCTGCGCGACCTGATCCGCTATTACACCCGCGAGGCCGGGGTCCGCACGCTGGAGCGGGAAATCGCTCGGCTGGCGCGCAAGAGCCTGCGCAAGATCCTGGAAGGCAAGGAAACCGCAGTAACTGTCACGCCGGAAAACCTTGGCGACTTTGCCGGGGTGCGCAAGTACCGCTTTGGCGTGGCCGAGGAAGACAGCCAGGTTGGTGCGGTCACGGGTCTCGCGTGGACCGAAGTCGGCGGCGAGCTGCTGACTATCGAAAGCGTCACTGTGCCAGGCAAGGGCATGGTCAAGACCACCGGCAAGCTGGGCGAAGTGATGAACGAAAGTGTCCAGGCAGCCTACAGCTTCGTGCGGGCGCGCAGCCCGGCCTATGGGATCAAGCCCAGCCTGATCGCGCGCAAGGACATCCACATCCACTTGCCCGAAGGCGCCGTGCCCAAGGACGGTCCTTCGGCCGGCATTGGCATGGTCACCTCGATCGTTTCGACCCTGGCGGGCATTCCGGTGCGCAAGGACCTGGCGATGACCGGCGAAGTTACCCTGCGCGGGCGCGTGCTGGGGATCGGCGGTCTCAAGGAAAAACTGCTGGCGGCGCTGCGCGGGGGGATCAAGACCGTCCTGATCCCGGAAGACAACCGCAAGGACCTGGCTGAGATCCCGGCCAATGTGCTCAGCGGGCTGGAGATCATTCCGGTCAGCCATGTCGACGAGGTGCTGGAGCGCGCTTTGACCGCGCCGCTTGAAGCGATTGAATGGAGCGAGGCGGACGACCTTGCCAGCCAACCCGGCGCACCCGGCAACGACGGTCAGAACCGCCCGCATACCGCCCACTGATTCGCCCGCCGGCCCATGCTGCAATGCGGTATCGGGCCGGCCAAGCGATTCGCTGCACTGCACCAATCGGCCACTGGGACCGCGCAAGCCCTCAATTCGTCGAAAACCGCGGAAAAACGTGGATATTTGGCGATGAAAAACGCCGTTTGGCTTTGACAGATTCTGCAAAAGCGGTTCAAGTCCGCCCACCTTTAGAGGCGAATCAAACAACTACCTTTAATTCAAGATCACTTAGGGGGTTCCCGAATGAACAAGAACGATCTGATCAGCGCCGTTGCAGACTCGAGCGGCCTCACCAAGGGCGATGCCACCAAGGCCGTCGAAGGTGTTTTCGAAGCCATCTCGGGCGCGCTGAAGAAGGGCGACGAAGTTCGCCTCGTCGGCTTCGGCACTTTCTCGGTTGCCAAGCGCAAGGCCTCGACCGGCCGTAACCCGCGCACCGGCGAACCGATGAAGATCAAGGCTTCGTCGCAGCCGAAGTTCAAGGCCGGCAAGGGCCTCAAGGACGCTGTCAACTAAGACGGCACTGCCAAGGCATCCTCGCCTCGCAGACCTTGGTTATAACGCGCCGCGCTTGCCCCCGGGCAGGCGCGGCGTTCGTTTCTGGTGGTCGCGTTTTCGGCCGTACTGGACGCGTTAACTTTGCCGCACTATATCGACGCGCAATGAACCGTCTTCTCCTTGCATTCCTGGCCTTGCTTGCCGGACTGGTCGCACCCGTCGCGCCGGCCCAGGCGCGGCTCGGCGCGGGCAGCAATGCCGAAGTGGGGGCGGTCGAGTCGGTAGAGCATGTCGCGCGGATCTGCGCGATCGCGGCCACCGTTGCCGATATCCCGGCATGTCGCCCCGATCGGCGCGACAAGGCGACCGGACGGGTGCGCTCCGCGCGCCCGCGGGTCTACATCCCCTCGGTATATTTCGGGCCTGACCGCGCCTTCGAATAGGGCGACTTCGGCACGACTACCTTTGGCTCGCGCGGCTTCATGTTGCCGGCGCGGGCGCGCTCCCATTCAAATTCGTCAGGAAACAGCCATGCTCGGCACGATCGCCAAGTCCATTTTCGGGTCGTCGAACGACCGCTATGTCAAATCGCTGGACAAGATTGTCCGCCAGATTGCCGCTTACGAACCCACCATGCAGACGCTTTCGGACGCAGAGCTGGCGGCCCAGACCGACAAGTTTCGCGCCCAGCTGGCAGACGGCAAGACGCTCGACGATATCCTGCCCGAAGCTTTCGCCACCGTGCGCGAGGCATCGCAGCGCGTACTTGGCATGCGCCATTTCGACGTCCAGATGATCGGCGGGATCGTGCTTCACCGCGGCGAAATTGCCGAAATGCGCACCGGCGAAGGCAAGACCCTGGTCGCGACCCTGGCGGTCTATCTCAACGCGCTGGAAGGCAAGGGCGTCCACGTCGTCACGGTCAACGATTACCTCGCCCGCCGCGACGCTGAATGGATGGGCCAGATCTACAAGTTCCTGGGCCTGACTGTCGGCGTGATCGTCCCCAACCTCAACGAGTTCGAGCGGCGCGAGGCCTACGAATCCGACATCACCTATGCCACCAATAACGAGCTTGGTTTCGACTACCTGCGCGACAACATGAAGCATGAGCGGTCGCAGATGGTCCACCGTCCGTTCAATTACGCGATCGTCGACGAAGTCGATTCGATCCTGATCGACGAGGCGCGTACGCCGTTGATCATTTCGGGTCCGACCGACGACAAGACCGACCTCTATGTCTCGGTCGACGCGATCGTGAAGCAGCTCCCGGAAGAGCTTTACGAAAAGGACGAAAAGACCAAGAGCATCACTCTGACCGAGGAAGGGGTCGAATGGGCCGAGCGCCAGCTTGAGGCTGCGGGCCTGCTCGAAGGGTCGAACCTCTATGACGTCGAGAACACGCAGGTGGTCCATCACCTCGACCAGGCGCTGAAGGCCGTGGTCATGTTCAAGCGCGACATCGACTACATCGTCAAGGACGACAAGATCGTGATCATCGACGAATTCACCGGGCGCATGATGGACGGGCGGCGCTGGTCGAACGGGCTTCACCAGGCGGTCGAGGCTAAGGAAGGCGTACAGATCGAGCCGGAAAACCAGACGATGGCCTCGATCACGTTCCAGAACTATTTCCGCATGTATCCCAAGCTGGGCGGCATGACCGGCACTGCGGCCACCGAAGCCGCCGAATTCTTCGACATCTACAAGATGAACGTCGTGACCATCCCGACCAACGTTCCGGTTCAGCGCGTCGACGAAGATGACGAGTTCTACAAGAACACCACCGACAAGTTCCAGGCGATCGCCAAGCTGATCGAGGAAAAGGCCGCCGGCGGGCAGCCGGTGCTGGTCGGCACGGTCTCGATCGAGAAATCCGAAATGCTCTCGGAATATCTCAAGGCGCTGGGGGTCAAGCACAACGTCCTCAACGCCCGCTTCCACGAGATGGAAGCCCACATCGTTGCCCAGGCCGGGCGGCTTGGCGCAGTTACCATTGCCACCAACATGGCCGGGCGCGGCACCGACATCAAATTGGGCGGCAATAGCGAGTTCCGGATCGAGGACGAACTTGCCGACGTGCCCGAGGGCCCCCACCGCGATGCCGCGATCGAAAAGATCAAGGCCGAGGTCGACGCCGAGCGGGAGCGGGTGCTGGCTGCCGGCGGACTCTGCGTGATCGGGACCGAGCGCCACGAAAGCCGCCGCATCGACAACCAGCTGCGCGGCCGCTCGGGCCGCCAGGGCGATCCGGGGCTGTCGAAATTCTACCTCTGCCTCGAAGACGACCTGCTGCGCATTTTCGGGCCCGACACACTGTTTTCGAAGATGATGAACTCGAACCTGGCCGACGGCGAGGCAATCGGTTCGCGCTGGCTGTCCAAGGCGATCGAGACCGCGCAGAAGAAGGTAGAAGCGCGCAACTACGACATCCGCAAGCAGGTGGTCGAATACGACGACGTGATGAACGACCAGCGCAAGGTCATCTATGAGCAGCGCGCCGATATCATGGATGCCGACACCGTCGACGACGTGGTGATCGACATGCGCCACGACACGATCAACGCCCTGGTTGGCGATGCCTGCCCGCCGGGATCCTATCCCGAACAGTGGGACCTGGCGACGCTGAAAGAGCGCTCGCTCGACGTGCTGGGTGTCGAAGCCCCGGTCGAAGACTGGCTTAGCGAAGACGGGATCGAGCCCGAAGACATCGAAACCCGCATCCGCGAGGCGGCCGACGCCAAGATGGCCGCCAAGATGGGTGAGGACAGCTCGGTCTGGCGCCAGGTCGAAAAGCAGATCCTGCTCGAACGGCTGGATCATTACTGGAAGGAACACCTCGCCACGCTCGACGCGCTGCGCCAGGTGGTGTTCCTGCGCGCCTATGCCCAGAAGACCCCGATCAACGAATACAAGCAGGAGGCCTTCGGTCTGTTCGAACGCATGCTCGAAGCGATCCGCGAGGATGTCACCCGCATTCTGATGAACAGCGAACTGCGCATGCCCGATCCGGTTTCGTTGCCGGATCTGCCAGACTTCCTGACCAGCCATATCGACCCGTTCACCGGCGACAACGATGCTGCGGCCACACCAGGAGCGGCGACGATGATGTCTGCGCTGGGCGCTGCCGAAGCTTCGGCTGCCAGCGCTGTTCTGCCGCGCCCGGGTGAAGGCGATCCCTATGCCGGGCTGGGTCTGTCGCGCAACGCGCCGTGCCCGTGCGGTTCGGGCGAGAAGTACAAGCACTGCCACGGCGCCGCGGCCTGACCTGAGAGGGGTGGAGGGGGCGCGATGATCTGGCTTCCGCTCGGCTTCTTCCTGACGGCGTTGCTTTACGCCGCCGTCGGGTTTGGCGGCGGGTCGACCTACAGCGCGCTGCTGACCCTGGTCGGATTCGATTACCGGCTGCTGCCGATCGTCAGCCTGGCCTGCAATGTGGTGGTAGTCAGCGGCAGCACGATCCGCTTTGCCCGGGCGCAGGTCATCCCCTGGCGGCGGGCACTGACTCTGGCGCTGATCGCCGCGCCTCTGGCCTTCCTGGGCGGCCTGACACCGATCAAGCAGGCGACCTTCCTGTTCGTGCTTGGTCTTAGCCTGGTCTTCGCCGGATTGGCGCTGCTGCTGCCGCGCGCGCCCGAGAGCGAAAGCGAGCCGACCGCCGCTGCAAAGTACATGGTCTGGGCGGCTGCACCGCTGGGCTATCTTGCCGGGCTGGTCGGGATCGGCGGCGGGATATTCCTGGCCCCGCTGCTCCACCTGACTCGCTGGGCCAAGGCGCGCGAGATTGCCGCGACCACCAGTCTGTTCATCCTGATCAATTCGCTGACCGGCCTGATCGGGCAATTGGCCAAGAATGGTCCGGAGCGGTTCGGCGAGGCGATGGTCGGTGCCTTGCCGCTTCTAGTCGCGGTGGTCCTGGGCGGGCAGATGGGCAGCGTTCTGGCACTACGCTTCCTGCCCGAGCGAGTCATCCGCTGGCTGACCGCCGCGCTGACCGTCTGGGCGGGCAGCCGGCTGCTGCTGGGTTAGCGCGCGCCGTTCGAACAGCAGGGTCACTGCGGCGGCAGCGCCAAGCGCCGCGACGAGGCCGGCCAAGGAACCAAGTCCGAACTGGCGGCTCAGCATGAGCACGGGATAGTGCACCGCATAGAGCGGGAATGAGAGCGCGCCGAGCCATGGCCGGGCCCGCGTGCCAGTCAGCCCCGAAATCAGGCTGGTGGGGACCGCGACGAACAGGAACGCCCAGGCCAGCACCGGCGACAGGTCGGCTGCGGCAACCCCGCCCACCAGGACCAGAGGCGCAGCCAGGTACGGCAGGCGCGGCAGACGCCGGCGCAACCGGTAAAGCGCGATGCCCAGGCAATAGGACATCAGCGTGCGAAACAGGGCGAACGGGGGATCGTCGGGGGCCGCTGCAAAGGCAAGCAGAAGCACCGCGCAGGCTAAGGCCAGGGCCAGCACGGTCCGGACCCCGAGCCTTTGCAGCACGGCGGCGTGGAGCACGTTGGCGACCAGCTCGAACAGGATCGACCACTGCGGCGGATTTCCGGGAAACAGCCCATCGTCGCCGCGCGGCCAAGGGATGTAGAGCAGTGACAGCAGCGCGAGAAAGGACGCCATCGGCAGCCCAGCCGGGGCCAGCAGGGCAACGAACCCGAAAAGCGATCCGCAAGCCATGACGGGCGCAAAGCGGCGCATGCGCATCGCGCCGAAGGCCAGTGCCGAAGGAAAGCGCCCTTCGTAGGTTCGCGCCATGACGAACCCGCTGAGGGCAAAGAAGAAGTCTACCGCCAGATAGCCATGGGCGAACAGCCGCTGACCACCAACGATCAGTTCGGCGTGATAGGCCGCGACCATTATTGCTGCAATTCCGCGCAGGGTGTCCAGGCCGTGCAATCGCATCGCGGTCATGGCCTAGTGTCCGGACAAGCCGCTATCAGCGCAAGCGCGTTAACCGATCAGGAAAAGGTGGCTCCCCGAGTAGGATTCGAACCTACGACCAAGTGATTAACAGTCACCTACTCTACCGCTGAGCTATCGGGGAATGCTCGGCCGCCTTGTGGGCAGGGGTGGGCCTATACCAGCGCTTGGCGGTTTGGCAAGCGTGCGGCGCGGGAAAATTCGTCAGAAATGGAACTGCTCGGCAAAGATGCGTTCTTCCAGCGTGCGGCCGGGATCGAACAGCAGTTGCAGGCGTCGTTCCTGCGCGACCCGGATCCGCACTGCCAGGATATCGCGCAGTTCTTTCTGGTCGGCCACCGCTGCGACCGGGCGCTTATCCGGCTCGAGCACGCGGAACTGGACATCGTAATGGTCGGGAATGATCGCCCCGCGCCAGCGCCTTGGGCGAAACGGGCTGATCGGGGTCAGCGCCAGCATGTTCGATCCCATCGGCAGGATCGGGCCGTTGGCGGAGAGATTGTAGGCGGTCGATCCCGCCGGTGTCGCAACCAGGATGCCGTCGCAGAACAGTTCGGGCAGGCGGACCTTGCCGTTGACCGAGACTTCCAGCTTGGCGGTCTGGCGGGTTTCGCGCAGCAGCGACACTTCGTTGATTGCGCTGACCGTCTCCTCGCTGCCGCTGCCGGTGGTGGCAGTCATCTCCAGCGGCGTAACCAGCAGCGGTTTGGCCCGGGCGATCCGTTCCTGCAGCGTCCGGCTCGACTTCGGTTTGTTCATCATGAAGCCGACCGTGCCGTAGTTCAGGCCATAAACAGGGATGTCGCGACCGTTGTCGAGCAACTGGTGCAGGCAATGCAGCATGTGCCCGTCGCCGCCCAGAGCGACCAGCACTTCAGCCTCTTCCAAGGGCACGAAATCGCCGGTTTCACGCAAGGCCTGCGCCGCCTCGTGCGCGCGTTCGGTATCCGACGGCATCAGGGCAAGGCGCGGGGCGGCTGGCATTGACGGGTGCATATGGCGCAGCGCCCTGCTTGGCAACGCAACAATTTGGTAGCGGGTTGGGGCCTATGGCTGGCCGATGAATGCTGCCGCCGAAGTCGATACGGAATTGACCCGCGACGCCGTGACCGGATTGCCCGGCCGCGACGCTGCGCGTGTTCGACTGGCGCGGTGGCTGGGCAAGGGCCGCCAGGTCCATGCCATGCTAATCGGTCTGCGCCGCTTCGATGCGGTCAATCTGGCCTATGGCAGTTCAGCTGGTGATGCCGCATTGGCCGAAGTGGCACAGCGGCTGAAGCAGTTTGCGGCCAGTGCCTTGGACGGCAACTGGCTGGTCGCGCGAAGTGGTGGCGGGCAGTTCCTGGTGCTGAGCACCGAACCTTGCAGCCGCGAGGGCTGGCAGCTGGCAGCGGCGCAGTTGCTCGATGTAGTGGCGCGGCCGATTGCCGGGCAAGGATCAACCCTCCGCCTGTCGCCGCGCGCCGCCCTGATCCGCGGCCTGGCCGAAGAAGATGCCGATTCGCTGCTCGACCGGTTGGGTCAGGCCCTGTCGCGCCTGATGACCCATCCTGGACGCCGCTTGCTGTGGGCCGACGGCGAGGCGACCCGCGCTGGGCGGAGCGCCGTCCAGCTTGAAGCCGATCTGCTGCGCGCGCTCGACGGGGACGAGATCGAGGTGGTCTATCAGCCGCAGTTTGCCTGTGCCGACGACCGGCTTGTTGGCGGCGAGGCACTGGCGCGCTGGAACCATCCCAAGCTGGGGCGGATCGGCGCGGCGGCGCTGTTCGGCATTGCCGAGCGGGCCGATCATGTCGCCCAGCTTTCAACGCATATCGCACGGCTGGCGCTCACTGGGGCGCGGCGCTGGCCAATGGACCTGCGCCTGTCGCTCAACGTCACGCCGAGCGATCTTGCCTCAGGGAATTTCGCGACAGACTTCATAGCGCTCGCCGATGCCTGCCAATTCCCCCTGTGGCGTTTGACGCTAGAGGTGACCGAGCAGGTTCTGCTTGCAGATGTCGCCCAAGCGGCGCGGATGCTTGACGTGCTGACCGCAAAGGGCGCGCGGATCGCGCTCGATGATTTCGGCGCAGGATTTTGCAACTTCCGCTATCTCAAACTGCTGCCGCTGCACACGCTGAAGCTGGATCGAAGCATGATCGACGGGATCGCCGGCGACCCGCGCGATCTGGCCGTGCTGCGCGCAATCGTCGCGATGGCGCGGGCACTCGAACTGAAAGTCGTGGCCGAGGGGATCGAAAGCGAGGCGCAGCGCGCCCTGGCGGCAGCGGAAGGCTGCAGTTCTTATCAGGGCTTCCTGCGCGCCAAGCCGATGGCCGCAGACCAGTTCATCGCCTTTGCTACGGCCGGTTGATCCGGCGATAGACCACGACATCGCCGAACTGCGCATCGCGCCGGTAATTGTCCGCCAGCCAGGCATCGACCGGTTGCCCGGTGGCGCGCAGCCATTCGATCCCCTTGCCCTTTGCGTCGGTCACCACAAAATCGGGCTTCAAGACCAGCAAGCGCCCGACTTCGTCCCGGCCGATATAGCCGTGTGCTGCCAGCGGACTGGCGATCGGCGGGCGGGCAATGTTCTCGGGCTGGACACCGACCTTGGACAGCTGCGGGGCGTCGAGATACCAGTCGATCAGCTGATTGCGCCATGGCCAGACCGATGGATGCCGCACGCCGGAAGCGGCAATATGGCGGGCTGCAGCGGCGACTTCGAAGCGGTCCGCGCTCGCCTCGGGATTGCGGGCGACGGCGAGCGATTGCGGTAGCCGTTCGCCCAGCGCCGCGCCAAGCGGAAGCAGGGTCAGGGCCAATGCCGCGATCAGGCCAAGCCGGAGCTGCGCGACAAAGCCGATGCCGATGGCGCAGAACACGGCCAGCACGGGCAGAACCTGCAGCCAATAGTGCGGATAGACCGCGCCGCTCAGCGCCAGGCTGACCAGCAGGGCGGCAAGGGCCAGCAGCAGCACTGTCAGCCGCCAGCTTTCCTGGCGCTGCGCGGGGAAGGTCAGACGCGCCGCGGCCAACGCCAGGCCCAGCAGCGCCATCAGCACGAATGGCACGACGATCAGTGGTTCCATGGTCGTGATGACGTAGAACTGGGTCACGTTTTCGCGCACCGCGGCCAGAACGCCAACTTGCTGCGAATAGGCCAGCGGAACGTCGATCATCGCCAGCTTGAGCAGGTCGAGGTGCCCGGCCAGGGCATAGACCGCGATCAGCAAGGCCACCGGGACAAGGCCGCCAAGACCGAATGCCAGCCAGGCGCGCGGATCGGCAGTCGACCGCTTGCGCATGGCGGCGAACAGCAGCAGTGCCCCGAACACCAGCGGCAGCGGGTAGAGATTGGTGCGCGACAGCACCGCCAAGGATAGCAGCAAGCCGCCCAGTGCCGCGCGTTGCATGGTGACGGGAGAATGGGCCAGAACAGCGAGTGCGGCCATGCCAAAGAGCAGGGCGGGGAGCTCGCTGTAGGTCGGCTGCCCAAGATCGAGGCTGGCAAAGGCAACATAAAGCAGCGCACCGGCCAGGGCCGACCAGGCCGACGTCAGACGGCGGGCGAACAGGAACACCAGCACGGCCGTGCCGAGCAGCATTGCATCGCCCAGCAGGCGCACCGCCACGATGCTCTTGCCGAACACGGCGAGCACCGCGCCGATCGCCAGGAAGATCATCGGCGGCTTGAGATCGAACTGTTCGACGAAGGGCAGATGCCCCTTGGCGACATCGGCCCCCATCAGGATGAAGGTTGATTCGTCGGGATCGATCACCTCACGCCCGACGCTGAGAAACTGGGTCGCCAGCACCGCCAGCGCCAGGATTAGGGCTGCAGTCAGCGCGTTGGGACTGGCCTTTGCGTTCATCGTGCCACTGTGCCGAAGCCGCAGCGCTTGGCAATCGCCTTAACTATCAACGCGCTCTTCGCGCTATTGCACTGAGCCCCTTGGTCAGCTGGAACAGCCCGTTGAGACGGGCCTGCGGATCGCCCCAGGCGCGGACCACGGCAATCTTGCTGTCGGGGCGCAGCTTGATCGTGCCTTCCAGCCGCTGGGCGTAGGCGAACAGCCCCTCGGGATCGGGGAAGGTGTCGTTGTGGAAGGCGACCAGCGTGCCCTTGGGGCCGACATCGATCTTGGCTATATTGGCCTCGACCGCTTGGCGCTTGATCTGGATCAGCTTGACCAGGTTGGCCGTGGCGGGGGGAAGGGGGCCGAAGCGGTCGATCATTTCGGCCGACAGCGCCTCGATCTCGGCCTGGTCCTCGGCATCGTTGAGGCGGCGATAGAGCGCCATACGGACGGCCAGATCGGGGACATAGTCTTCCGGGATCATGATCGGCGCATCGACGGTGATCTGCGGGCTGAGCGAGTGGCGCTCCCTGGCCAGCCCCAGCTCTCCAGCCTTGGCCGCCAGGATCGCGTCCTCCAGCATCGACTGGTAGAGTTCGAAGCCCACCTCACGAATATGGCCCGACTGTTCGTCGCCCAGCAGATTGCCCGCACCGCGAATGTCGAGATCGTGGCTGGCGAGCTGGAAACCCGCACCGAGGCTGTCGAGATCGCCCAGCACTTTCAAGCGCTTTTCGGCGACTTCGGACAGCTGGGTATCGGCCGGCGTGGTCAGGTAGGCATAGGCGCGCAGCTTCGAGCGCCCGACCCGCCCGCGCAGTTGGTACAGTTGGGCCAGGCCGAAACGGTCGGCGCGGTGGATGATGATGGTGTTGGCGCTGGGGATATCCAGGCCGCTCTCGACGATGGTGGTCGACAGCAGCACCTCGTACTTCTTTTCGTAGAACGCGCTCATCCGTTCTTCGACTTCGCTGGGCGCCATCTGGCCGTGCGCGGTGACGAAGCGGATTTCCGGAACCGTCTCGTGCATCCATTTCTCGACGTCGGGCATGTCGGCGATGCGCGGCACGACGATGAAGCTCTGTCCACCGCGGTGATGTTCGCGCAGCAAGGCCTCGCGCATCACCATGTCGTCCCATTCCATCAAGTAGGTGCGCACCGCCAGCCGGTCCACGGGCGGGGTCTGGATCACCGACAATTCGCGCAGCCCCGACATCGCCATCTGCAGCGTGCGCGGGATCGGGGTCGCGGTCAGCGTCAGCATGTGGACATTGGTGCGCAGCGCCTTGAGTGTTTCCTTGTGGGTGACGCCGAAGCGCTGCTCTTCGTCGACCACGACCAGGCCGAGCCGCTTGAACTGCAGCGATTTCGCCAGCAGTGCGTGGGTGCCGATCACCACGTCGACCGTGCCGTCGGCCAGCCCGGCCTTGGTCGCCCGGGCCTCCTTGTCGCCGACCAGCCGCGACAGGCGTCCGACGTTAAGCGGGAACCCGGCGAAGCGCTCGGTAAAGCCGGTGTAGTGCTGGCGCGCCAGCAGCGTGGTCGGGGCAATCACCGCGACCTGCTGTCCGGCCATCGCCGCGACGAAGGCGGCGCGCAGCGCGACTTCGGTCTTGCCGAAGCCGACATCGCCGCAGACCAGCCGGTCCATCGGCTTGCCTTCGCCCAGATCGGCCAGGACATCGTCGATCGCGGCGTCCTGATCGTCGGTTTCCTGCCACGGGAACTTCTCGACGAATTGGTCGTAGCTGGCCTGTTCGGGGAGCAGCGCCGGGGCGGTGCGCAAGGTGCGCTGCGCCGCGGTGCGCAGCAGCTCGTGCGCGATCTCGCGGATCCGTTCCTTGAGGCGGCTTTTGCGCTTCTGCCAGGCCTCGCCGCCGAGCCGATCGAGAGCGACGAATTCCGCGTCGGAGCCGAAGCGGCTGAGCACGTCGATATTCTCGACCGGAACGTAGAGCTTGTCGCCGCCGTGGTAGGTCAGCATCACGCAGTCGTGCGGGCTATCGCCGACCGGGATCGACTGGAGCCCGCCATAGCGGCCGATGCCGTGATCCATGTGAACCACCAGATCGCCCGGGGTCAGCGCGGCCAGTTCGGCCATGAAGGCGTCGGCGCCCTTGCGCTTCTTCTTGCGCCGGACCAGCCGGTCACCCAGAATGTCCTGCTCGGTAACAAGCTCGATCTGATCATTGGCGAAACCGGTTTCGAGCGGCAGGACCATCGCCACCGGCGCGCCCTTCGTGGCGAGACCCAGTGCCTCCTGCCAGCTGTCGGCCAGGACCGGCTCGGGCCGCGCGGCTTCGCCCAGGATCGCAGCGATGCGCGCGCGGCTGCCGGCGGAATAGGCGGCGATAAGAGTCTTGCGCCCGCGCTTGGCCTGACCGGTCAGATAGGTCGCCGCCGCTTCATAGACATTGTCGCCGCGGGCACGTTCGGGGGCGAAATCGCGGCTACCGGAAAAGCCGCAGTCGATTACGCCAGCGCCTTCGGGCTGGGCGAAGATGTCGGTGCGGTGGATCGGACGCCCGGCCTGCGCGGCATCGAGCTCGGCCTTGTCGAGATAGAGCGCTTCCGGGCCGAGCGGGCGATAGCTGCCTGCCGCCTTCCCGGCGGTGTCGGTCCGCGCGGCGAAATAGTCGGCCACGTCGCCCAGCCGCTCGTCGGCGGCAGACAGCGCGCCATTGTCGATCAGCACCAGGTCGGCCGGATCGAGGTGGTCGAACAGCGTGACCAGCTTGTCCTCGAACAGCGGCAGCCAGTGCTCCATCCCCGCCAGGCGGCGTCCGTCGCTCACCGCCTGGTACAGCGGGTCGCCGGTCGCGGCCGCGCCAAACTGTTCGCGGTAGCGGGTGCGGAAGCGCTTGACCGAGTCCTCGTCGAGCAAGGCCTCGCTTGCCGGGAGCAGAAGGTGCTGGTCGATCGGCCCGGTCGAGCGCTGGGTGTTGGGATCGAACAGCCGCAGCGTTTCGAGCTCGTCCCCGAAGAAATCGAGCCGCAGCCCGCTTTCGAGGCCCGAGGGGTAGATGTCGAAGATCGACCCGCGCACCGCGTATTCGCCGGCGTCGACCACGGTGTCGGTACGGCTGTAGCCCTGACGCTGGAGCAGGGCGATCAGGCTTTCGCGGCCGATCACCATGCCGGGCTTGAGCAGCCGGACATTCTCGCGCACCCGGAACGGGCTGAGCACGCGCTGCAGCACCGCGTTGATCGTGGTGACGAGCAATTGCGGGCCACTGGCGGTACCTTGCATTCGGTGCAGCGCGGCCAGCCGCCGTGCGCTGATCGCCAGTGCCGGGCTGGCGCGGTCATACGGCAGGCAGTCCCACGCCGGGAAGGTCAGCACCTCAAGCTCGGGGGCGAAGAACCCGGCGCTGTCAGCGATGGCCTGCATCGCGGCTTCGTCGGGCGCGATGAACACGGCGCGGCCCTTCGCGGCGCGAGCAAGGTCGGCCAGCACCAGCGGCTGCGCCCCGCGGGGCAGGGCGGCAAGGGTCAGCGGGGTCTTGGCGGTGAGCAATCGGGACAGGTCGGGCATGGCACTCGCGCAACAGCAATTGCCCCGCGGGCCATTTTTGCGGCCAACGGGGTCGGGAATCGAGAAGCTGCCTTAGCGCGCGGTCAGCGCCTTGTCAGCGCGGGATTTCAACGAAATCAAGTTTGCGGAACGCGTCCATCTGCGCCCCGGCATATTCCGGCGGCACCGCCAGGCTGCCCAGCGCCCAGCCGATGATGTCGACGTCTTCCTCGTCAAGCAGGCGTTCGAACCAGGCGACCTCAGTTTCGCCCCATTCGGCGGCATAACGATCGCAGAAGCAGCCGATCATGTAATCCGCCTCGCGCGTGCCGCGGTGCCAGGCGCGAAACTTCAACCGCTTGATTCGGGATGCATCGATCATATGGGGCGATTAGGGGGCACTTAGGGCCGCCGCAAGGGAGTGCAGGGGTTGAGTACGAATGAACAGGATTACGCCGCACTGGACCTGGCCGCCAGGCTGGCGACCGAATACCGCCGCGACATGGCGGCGGCGGATTCCGTGCCAGTCACCGGCTATGGTGAAATTCACGCCCGCTTCGACGGGCCAGTGCCGGAACAAGGCACCGACGCACTCAGCCTGATCGCCGAACTCGACACAGGTGCGCGCGACGGGCTGCGCGGGATCGTCGCGCCGCGCTTCTATGCCTGGGTCAACGGCAGCTCGCACCTGGCAGGCGTAGCGGCGGACTGGCTGACCTCGGCCTGGGGGCAGAACGGCGCCGGTATCCCGATGTCGCCAGCGGCGGCGGCGGTCGAGGCGGTCGCGGCGCGCTGGCTGCTCGAGCTGCTCGACCTTCCGCCGGAAAGCTCGGTCGGGCTGGTCAGCGGAGCAACAATCGCTAACTTTGTCGGCCTCGCCGCCGCGCGCGGCGAATTGCTTTTGCGCCAGGGCTGGAATGTCGAGGAGGACGGGCTCTATGGCGCACCCAATCTGCGGGTACTGATCGGCGCCGATGCGCACAACACGGTGTTTTCGGGCCTGCGCTACCTCGGTCTTGGCGAAAAGCGCGTGACCACGATTGCCACCGACAGCCTGGGGCGGATGCTGCCGGGCGATCTGGAGTGCGCACTGAAAGCAAGCAGCGATCCGGCGATCGTGATCGGCCAGGCGGGCCAGATCAACACCGGGGTCAGCGATCCCTTTGCCGCGATCGTGCCCCTGGTCCACGCCCACGGCGGTTGGATCCACGTCGATGGCGCCTTCGGGCTGTGGGCGCGGGCGAGCGAGAAGCACCGCCACCGGCTCGACGGTATCGAGCAGGCCGATTCGATGGCGACCGACGGGCACAAATGGCTGCAGACGCCCTACGACTGCGGCTTCACCATCGTCCGCCACGAAGCCGCGCACCGCCGCGCGATGGACATGCAGGCCAGCTATCTGACCCGCGACAACGCCCAGTTCCGCCATCCCGGCGCCTATGTCCCCGAACTGTCGCGTCGCGCCCGCGGCTTTGCCGCCTGGGCGATGATGCGGCGGCTGGGCCGCTCCGGCGTGGCCACGATGGTCGACGAGGACATCCGCATCGCCCAGCTGATGGCCGCGGGCATGGCGGCGATCCCCGGGGTCACGGTCATCAACCAGCCCGAGCTCAACCAGTTCATCGTCCGCTTCGGCGCCGATCGCGGCGACGAGGCGGGCGACCGGCTGACTCAGGCCACCGTCGATCGCATCCAGCAGGAAGCCGTCGCCTTCATGGGCACCGCGCTGTGGCGTGGACGGCTGATCATGCGGGTCTCGGTCTGCTCGATCGCCACAACTGAGCGCGATGCCCAGATCACTGTGGACGCCGTGCGCTCGGCCTGGGAGGCTGTGCAGGCCGCGGGTTAGTGCACGTCTTGCAGCGCTGACAGGATGGCCGCCGCAGGCTTGCCGACCATGTCCTTGTCATATTGCTTGAGCACGGCTTGCTCGGTGGTCTTGCGCAGATGCTTGCGCAGTTCGCCCAGCGTCCGCGGCGCGGCAAACAGGACGATATGCTCGACCCGGTGCGCCAGTACCGCATCGTTGAGCCATTCGGCTGCCGCTGCGGCATGAGCATCCTCGTTGACCAGGCCGCCAGCGTGATTTCCGGCGCTTGAGTGATGGCTGACGCCCGAATGGTTGCGGCTGTCGAGCTTGGGCGAATCGAGCGCGGCGAGGGCCGGCTCTGCCTCGGTGCCGGTATTGCGGTACAGTTCCAGAGTCTGTCCATCGACCAGCGCGATTACGGTTCCGTGGGGTAGCAGCATCGGTTTCTCCTGTGCGTTCGTTCAATTTGCAGGGATGAAACACCCCAGCAAGACGATCGACTATGCGCTGGGTCAATTTGCGATGAAATTTCCGCTGCCCCGCAGCGCGTGGACGGCTATGGGATGGGTATGCGCCCCGACCGGCTCAATCCCCTGTTCGTTGCCGCCGACAGTCTGAAAGGCGTTGGGCCGGGGCTGGCCCGCCCGCTGGAGCGGCTGGGCCTGACCCGGGTGCGCGACTTTCTCTACCACTTGCCCGACCGTTTTGTGCAGCGCCGCGCCGTGGCCAACCTCGACGAGGCGAGTGTCGGCGAGAACATCGTCGTCGCGCTGACCCCGGTCGAATACCGCGCCAGCACCGGGCGCGGGCCGCTCCGCGTGCTGGCGAGCGATGCCGCCGGCAATGTCTGCGCGATCAGTTATTTTGGGCGGGCGTCGTACAGCGGCAAGAAGCAATTGCCGCTGGGCGAAACGCGCTGGATTGCCGGTCGGCTCGACCAGTACGGACAGATGTTGCAGATCGTTCATCCCGACCACGTGACCGAGGAAAGCGGTGCGGCGCTCGGCCAGCTGGTCGAACCTGTCTATCCGCTGTCCGAGGGCCTGACCCAGGGGCGGCTGGCGGCGCTGATCCACCAGGCCGTGGCCGGTGTGCCCGAACTGCCGGAATGGATCGAACCGGGCCTGTTCGACAAGATGAAATTGCCGGCCTGGCGCGATGCGCTGGAGCTGGCGCACAAGGGAGAGCACGGCCCGGCGCGCGACCGGCTGGCCTATGACGAGCTGCTGGCGAACAGCCTGGCCTTGATGCTGGTGCGCAATGCCAACCGCGCGCGGCACGGCACGCCGCTGGCGGGGGACGGCCACCTGCGCGCCCGCATCGACCTGCCCTTTGCCCTGACCGGGGCGCAGACGCGCTCGATTGCCGAAATCGAGGCTGATCTGGCTCAGCAGGCACCGATGTTGCGCCTGCTGCAGGGCGATGTCGGGTCGGGCAAGACCGTGGTGGCGCTGGAGGCCATGCTGATCGCGGTGGAGGCAGGGGCACAGGCCGCCATGCTGGCACCGACCGAAATTCTCGCCCGCCAGCATTTTGAAACGCTCAAACGCATGGCCACGGGCACCGGCGTGGAAATCGCCCTGCTGACTGGCCGCGACAAGGGCCGCGCACGTGAAGCGACTTTGATGGGGCTGCATGATGGTTCGATCCCGATCGTGGTCGGCACCCATGCGATCTTTCAGGACGCGGTGCAGTATCGCAACCTGGCGCTGGTGGTGATCGACGAGCAGCACCGCTTCGGCGTCGGTCAGCGGCTGATGCTGGCGCAAAAAGGCAAGCGCACCCCGCATTGCCTGGCGATGACCGCAACCCCGATTCCGCGCACGCTGACCCTCGCGCAATACGGCGAGATGGACGTCTCCAGGCTCGACGAGATGCCGCCCGGACGCCAGCCGATCGACACGCGTGTGGTTGCGGTCGAGCGCATGGCCGACGTGATCGCCGGGGTCGAACGCCACCTTGCCACCGGGCAGCAGGCCTATTGGGTCTGCCCGATGGTGCGCGAACTGGAGAGCGAGGACCTGGCCGCGGCCGAGGCGCGCTATGCCGAACTGAAGCTGCGTTTCGGCGATGACGTTGTGCTGGTCCACGGCCAGTTGCGGCCCGAGGCAAAGGACGCGGCGATGGAGCGCTTTGCCAGCGGCGGTGCGAAGCTGCTGGTTGCAACCACGGTGATCGAGGTCGGGGTCGACGTGCCCAACGCGACGCTGATGGTGATCGAACAGGCCGAACGCTTCGGGCTGGCCCAGCTCCACCAGCTGCGCGGCCGGGTCGGGCGGGGCGCTGCGGCGAGCACCTGCCTGCTGCTGCGCTCGGGCGCGTTGTCGGAGACCGCCAAGCGGCGGCTGGCGCTGATGCGCGAAACCCAGGACGGCTTTCGCATCGCCGAGGAGGATCTGGACTTGCGCGGCGGCGGCGAATTGCTCGGCACGCGGCAGTCGGGGGATACCCCGTTCCGGGTTGCCAACCTCGAGCAGATCCGGCGACTCCTGCCTCTGGCCCATGACGATGCGCGGCTGCTGATCGAGCGAGACGGCGGCCTGACCGGGGAACGCGGCAGCGCAGCTCGTCTCCTGCTTTACCTGTTCGAAAGGGATTGGGGCGTCCAATTGCTGCGCGGAGGATGAGCCCGGTGACCGAAACGAAGATCAGGCTGCTGGTAAGCGATGTCGATGGCACCATGGTCCGCCATGACAAATCGCTACCCGAGGAGAACGTTGCGGCGATCCGCGACTTGCGCGCCCGCGGTCTGCCCGTCGCGCTGATTTCGGCGCGCCCGCCGGAGGGGATCGTCGGCATCGCGTCGCGGCTTGGCCTCAAAGGGCCGCTTGGCGCCTTCAACGGCGGCATCATATTCGAGGCCGAAGGCCGGGAGCTGGTGACGCACCGCGTGCCCCAGGTGACGGCACGGGCGCTGATGGACATCTACGCCCGCCCAAAGGTTACCACCTGGCTGTTTGCCGGCGGTGCCTGGTTGACCAGTGACATCGAAAATCACCGCACCCCGCGGGAAATAATTTCTTCGGGTTTGCAGCCGCGTGCATTGGCAGACTTTGCGCCATGGCTGGGCCAGGTCGACAAGGTCGTCGCGGTTTGCGACGATGACGATGTGATGGACGTGATCGAGAAGATCGCCCGCGAGATGGCCGGGGTGACGGCAACGGTGGTACGCTCGCAGGACTATTATCTCGATGCCACCGCGCCCCAGGCCAACAAGGGCGACGGGGTAGCCAAGCTGGCCGAGCTTTATGGCGTGCCGCTCGATGCAGTTGCGGTAATCGGCGACCAGGCCAACGATATCGCGATGTTCCGCCGGGCCGGGCTGGCGATCGCGATGGGGCAGGCCAAGCCTGCGGTGCAGGCCGCGGCGCATCTGATTGCCGCGAGCAACGAGGGTGCTGGCGTGGCCGACGCCATTGCGCGGTTCATTTTACCGCGACTTTGACGAATAGGTGGATTTGGTCGGGGAAAGAGGATTCGAACCTCCGGCCCCTGCCTCCCGAAGACAGTGCTCTACCAGGCTGAGCTATTCCCCGACCGATCCAGGGTACCCGCCGAATTGCTTCATGGGGTGCCCGAGGCAGGAGCGCGCCTATAGAGAGCGATTCCGCGGGTGGCAAGCGGGCAATCTCGCGGCTAGGGTCATTTCATGGCCACTGCTGCGATTCCCGCTGATTCCCTCCAGGCACCGCATTGGGAATGGCAATATCTCGACCTGATGCGCCGCATCTGGGAGCATGGGGACAAACGGATCGACCGGACCGGGGTGGGCACGCGCGCGGTGTTCGGGGCGCAGATCCGCTTCGATCTGGCCGGCGGGGCCATGCCGCTGATCACCACCAAGCGGGTCTATTGGAAGACCGCGGTGCGCGAGTTCCTGTGGTTCCTGACCGGAGAGACCAACATCCGCCCGCTGGTGCTGCAAGGCGTCAAGATCTGGAACGAATGGCCCCACGCCAATTACGTCAAGGCGACGGGCGAGGCGATCGCGCTGGACGATTTTGTCGCGCGGATTGCCGAGGACGCTGCGTTCGCTGCGCGATGGGGCGATCTTGGTCCAGTTTACGGCAAGCAATGGGTCGACTGGCCCACCTACGAGCCGGCGGGCGAGGGGCTGTTCCGCGCAGGGCCGGGGATCAACCAGGTTGCCCAGGTCGTGCACAGCTTGCGCACCAACCCCGGCAGCCGACGCCACATCGTTGAAGGCTGGAATGTGGCCGAACTCGATCAGATGGCCTTGCCGCCGTGTCACAAGACCTACCAGTTTGGCGTGACGGATGGCCGGCTGAACTGTCTGCTTTATCAGCGCAGCTGCGATGTCGCGCTTGGCCTGCCGTTCAACCTGATAGGCGCGGCGCTGTTCACCCACATGCTGGCGCAGCAGTGCGATCTTGCGCCGGGCGAGCTGGTGTGGATGGGCGGCGATACGCACCTCTACCTCAACCACGCTGACTTGGTCGAAGCCCAACTGGCGCGCACGCCGCAAGGCTCAGCCCGGCTGGAATTGCAGCGCCGGCCGGGGAGCATTTGCGAATACCGGTTCGAGGACTTCGTCATGCACGACTACGCCCCCCAGGCGCCGCTCAGCGCGCCGGTCGCGGTCTAGTTGACGGCATGGCAAGTCTGAAATAATATGTCGCCAGTCTAAAATATGCTTCCAATGGTGCGCAGGGTGCCGGGGAAGCGGGAGAGCGCGATATGGCCGATCGGCCTGCCACTCACGATACCGCCCGCGGCAACCTGCCGCCGCTGTCGCTACACGTGCCGGAGCCGCCGTTCCGCCCCGGCGATCCGGTCGATTACTCCTATCTGACGATCCCCCCCGCCGGGGCCCAGCCGCGCCCGGACGAGGCCTGCGCGGCGAGCGAAACCCATCCGCTGTGCCACGACCTGATTCGCGTGCTGGGCGACCATCACCGCGCGGTCGGTCCGTGGGATCCCAAGCTCGATCCCGAAACCCTGCGCCGTATCTTGCGCACCATGGCGCTGACCCGCGCCTTCGATGACCGGATGTACCGCGGCCAGCGCCAGGGCAAGACCAGCTTCTACATGAAGTGCACCGGGGAAGAGGCGACCAGCGTTGCTTCGGCTTTCGCCCTGGCCGACGACGACATGGTGTTCCCCAGCTATCGCCAGCAGGGCATCCTGATCGCCCGCGGCTATCCGCTGACCGAGATGATCAACCAGATCTATTCGAACCGCGCCGACAAGCTCAAGGGCCGGCAGCTGCCGATCATGTATTCGAGCCGCGAGCACAGCTTCTTCACCATCAGCGGCAACCTGGCGACGCAGTATCCGCAGGCCGCCGGCTGGGCCATGGCCAGCGCAATCAAGGGCGACACCCGCATCGCCGCAACTTGGATCGGCGAAGGCTCCAGCGCCGAAGGCGATGCCCACGCCGCCTTCACCTTCGCCACGGTGTTCAACGCCCCGTGCGTGTTTAACGTGGTCAACAACCAGTGGGCGATCAGCAGTTTTTCCGGCTTTGCCGGGGGTGAGCGCGCGACCTTTGCGGCCAAGGCGGTCGGCTATGGCATTGCCGGCCTGCGGGTCGACGGCAACGATGCGCTGGCGGTCTATGCCGCGATGCGCTGGGCCGCCAACCGCGCCCGCGCCAACAAGGGCCCGACCCTGATCGAGCACTTCACCTACCGCGCCGAGGGCCATTCGACCTCGGACGATCCCAGCGCCTACCGCTCTTCGCATGAGCGCGAGGAATGGCCGCTCGGCGATCCGATCACCCGGCTCAAACGCCACCTGATCGCGCTGGGCGAATGGAGCGAAGAACAGCACGAGGCGATGGACAAGGAGCAGATCGAGCAGGTCAAGGCCGCGACCAAGGAAGCCGAAAAGAACGGCATCCTCGGCCACGGACTGCACCATCCGTTCCACACCATGTTCGAGGACGTGTTCGAGGAACTGCCCTGGCATCTTGAGGAACAGGCCGAACAGGCGATCCGGGAGCGCCGGATCAAGTGGCCCACCTGGAAGGAGTACGAATGATGACGCTGGAAGAAGCGCCGCTTTCGCTGGCCAATGCTCCGACCAAGCGGCTCAACATGATCGAGGCGATCAACGACGCGCTCTCGGTGATGATGGAGCGCGATCCCAATGTCGTGATCTTCGGTGAGGATGTCGGCTATTTCGGCGGGGTGTTCCGGGCCACCGCCGGCCTGCAGAAAAAGTTCGGCAAGACCCGGGTGTTCGACACCCCGATCAACGAATGCGGGATCATCGGTGCGGCGGTGGGCATGGGGGCCTATGGCCTGCGCCCGGTCCCCGAAATCCAGTTCGCCGACTATATCTACCCGGGGCTCGACCAGCTGATCAGCGAGGCGGCGCGGATGCGCTATCGCTCGGCGGGCGAGTTTACCTCGCCGATCACCGTGCGCAGTCCGTTTGGCGGCGGGATCTTCGGCGGACAGACCCACAGCCAGAGCCCCGAGGCGCTGTTCACCCATGTCGCCGGGATCAAGACCGTGATCCCCAGTACCCCGCACGATGCCAAGGGCCTGCTGATCGCCGCGATCGAGGACAACGATCCGGTGATCTTCTTCGAACCCAAGCGGATCTACAACGGCCCGTTCAGCGGCAACTACGACAAGCCGGTCGAACCCTGGGCGCGGCACAGGGACAGCGAAGTCCCCGAAGGCTATTACCGCATCCCGCTGGGCAAGGCCCGCGTGGTGCGCGTGGGCGAGGCGATGACCGTGCTGGCCTATGGCACGATGATCCACGTCGCCGAAGCGGTGCTGGCCGACAAGGGCGTCGATGCCGAGATCATCGACCTGCGCACGCTGGTCCCGATCGACATCGAGACTGTGCAGAAGTCGGTGGAAAAGACCGGCAAATGCCTGATCATCCACGAAGCGACCCGCACCTGCGGCTATGGCGCAGAGCTGTCCGCGCTGGTCCAGGAACGCTGCTTCTATCACCTCGAAGCGCCGATCGAGCGCGTGACGGGCTTCGACACGCCCTATCCGCACAGCCTCGAATGGGCCTATTTCCCCGGACCGGTTCGCATCGGCGAGGCCGTCGACCGGCTACTCAAGGCATAACGACGATGGGCACATTCACCTTCAAGCTTCCCGATATCGGCGAAGGCATTGCCGAGGCCGAGATCGTCGCCTGGCACGTCAAGGTCGGCGACCGGATCGAGGAAGACGGCAAGATCGCCGATGTGATGACCGACAAGGCCACGGTCGAGATGGAAAGCCCGGTCTCGGGCACAGTGATAGAAGTGGCCGGCGCCGAAGGCGACATGATCGCGATCGGATCGCCCTTGGTGGTGATCGAGATCGAGGGCGACAGCGCAGCCGAAGAGGCTGTGGCCGAGCGGATCGAAGCGGAAACGCCCGATGCGGGGGATGTTGCGCGGGTTGAGGCTGCCATTGCGGATGAGCCAGCCGCACCTCCTCCGGTTCCGGTTCCGGTTGCGGCGCCGCAGCCAAAGTCTGAGCCCGCGCCCGCAGCACCGGTCGCGGCAAGTGCAACGGCCAAAGTCCTCGCCAGTCCCGCCGTCCGCGCGCGGGCCAGGGAACTGGGCGTCGACCTCGCCCAGGTGCGCCCGGCCGAGGATGGCCGCCTGCGCCACGCCGATCTCGACGCCTTCCTGTCCTATAACGCGGCCTATCGCGGTGCGGGCGGCAAGACGGCCGACCAGCAGATCAAGGTAATCGGCATGCGCCGCCGCATTGCCGAGAACATGGCCGCGTCCAAGCGCAACATCCCGCATTTCTCTTATGTCGAGGAATGCGACGTGACCGCGCTGGAAGAGCTGCGCGCGCAGCTCAACGCCGGTTACGGTGCCGAGCGGCCCAAGCTGACCATGCTGCCGCTGCTGATTGCCGCGATCTGCAAGACGCTGCCTGATTTTCCGATGCTTAACGCCCGGTATGATGATGAGGCCGGAGTAGTGACCCGCCACGGCGCGGTGCATCTGGGCATGGCGACCCAGACCGATGCCGGGCTGATGGTCCCGGTAATCCGCGACGCCCAGGACAAGAACCTGTGGCAACTGGCGAACGAGATCCGCCGTCTGGCCGAGGCCGCGCGCAGCGGCAGCGCCAAGAGCGATGAACTGTCGGGATCGACAATTACCATCACCTCACTCGGGCCTTTGGGCGGGGTAGCGACGACCCCGGTGATCAACCGCCCCGAAGTGGCGATTATCGGCCCGAACCGGATCGTCGAGCGTCCGATGTTCGTGCCCGACGGCATGGGCGGCGAACGCATCGCCAAGCGCAAGCTGATGAACATGTCGATCAGCTGCGATCACCGGGTGGTCGACGGCTGGGATGCGGCGAGCTTCGTCCAGGCGGTCAAGCGCCTGATTGAAAGTCCGGCGCTGCTTCTGGCCAACTAAGGAGGCGGACATGACGAAGGACCCGCGGATCGATGCCAAGATCGCCGAGGCCGCACCCTTCGCCCAGCCGATCCTGACGCACCTGCGTGCACTGGTCCATGCGACGTTTCCGGATGTCGAGGAAACGATAAAGTGGGGCATGCCGCACTTCATGCTGGGCGGAAAGAACATCGCCGGGATGGCCGCGTTCAAGGCGCATTGCGCGTTCATGATTCACGGGGACGGGCGGCAAGGCGACGCGATGGGGCAGTACGGCAAGATCGCCGCGCTGACCGACCTGCCGAGCGACGCTGAACTCGCCGAGAAACTGCGCGAGGCACGGACGCGGATCGACACTGCGGGTACGGCACTGAAGAAGAAGCCCGCCGCAACACGCCAAGCCAAGGCGGAACTTTCGGTCCCGCCAGAATTTCAGTCGGCGCTCGACGCTAATCCTGCAGCCCGGGCGACGCTGAATGGCTTCGCGCCGTCGCACCGCCGCGAATATGTCGAATGGGTTGCCGAGGCCAAGCGCCCAGAGACCCGCGACAAGCGGATTGCCCAGGCGGTCGAATGGCTCGCCCAGGGCAAGAAGCGCAACTGGAAGTACGAGAACTGCTAGGTCAGCGCACGATCGCGCTATAGGCGATCTGGCCAGAGCCTTGGGCGGCCAGGCTAGCCGGCACGCGCCAGCGCACATGGGTGACATCTTCCGGCGTGGCCGTGCGACTGCCAATGCGGAGCTGATCGAGATTGCCCCAGGTACGGCCACCGTCGACCGACACTTCGGCGTCCTCGCTTGCGCTGTCCTGATAGTAGACGGTGCGGGGCAGGGGATTGGTAACGACAAAGCCGCCGCTACCGGCCTGGCGCGTCCAGTTGAGCACATATACCACGCGGTCGCCGCGGCTCAGGCGCGCAGCAGGTTCGAGCAGGCGCCCGCGCTGCTGCGACGCGCGTTCGACGAAGACTGCGCTGTCCAGTGCAATGGCCGAGCGGGCCTCTGCCACGTTCGCCAGACTTGCTGCGGCAGCAACCCCGGCGACAAGCGCCAGACGGATCAGCTGGTGCGTGAGTTTCGGCAAGAGAAGGCCCCCGATTGCACCCTTGCGGGCGTTTCGCTGCCTTGTGCCGGGCAAGGGCAAAGATATGGTTAACGGTGCATTCGCATTGACATGCGCGGCGCGGCAGCGGTGCCAAACTGCCGCTCTTGCCTGGCAGTACGCAAAGTCGAAAAAGCCCGTCCTAACCCTGTTGACAGGGCCGGGATGCTGGCCTAGTGGCGCGGCTCCCAAGTGGCTGCGCGGGTGTAGCTCAGTTGGTTAGAGTGTCGGCCTGTCACGCCGAAGGTCGCGGGTTCGAGCCCCGTCACTCGCGCCACTTGGGAATTTCCCTCAGAACGCCGAACTGAATTCGATCGCCTTGTCGCCCGTCGGCAAGCTGACGATCATGCCGTCCTGCGCCAGCCTCAACATGCCGGAGAATTGCCTGGGCGCATCACCCAGAAACAGTGGTTCGATAAGCCTGGCCGGCGGTGCCGGGACCAGGTGATAGAGCACCAGCGCCTTGACCCCGGCCTCGCGCGCGGCACGCGCGGCATCTTCGGGGCTGGCATGGTAGTTCTGGATATCGTGCATGATCTGGGCATTGTTTGCCTGCCCGCGCTCTGCCAGCTTGCGGCCAAGGGCGGCGACCATGTTCTTGTTGAGCGCTTCGTGGAACATCAGGTCCGCGCCCTTTGCGGCACTGACGAAAGCGGGCGAATAGACCGTGTCGCCGCTTATCGCGATAGCCCGGCCCTTGTAGTCGATGCGGTAGCCGAAGGCCGGAGCGATCGGCGCGTGATTGACCCGGATCACCGTGATGCGCACGCCGCCCTGGTCAAAAACGACCTGGCTATCGACGCCGTCGGGCAGGGCAATGATCGAAGCCGCGCCGCCAAATCCGGCGGGGTTCACAACCTTGGGGCCGTGGTGGGCGACGCGGTAGCCGCTGTCGATGGCATAGGCAGCATCGAATCCGGCGACCACGCGGTCGGTCCCGGCCGGACCATAAATCGGCAGCGGCGCACTGCGCCCGCCCGCCACCCAGGCCTGAAGCAGAAGTTCGCCCAGACCGTCGATATGGTCGGAATGCAGATGGGTCAGGAACGCGGCCTGAAGTTTCGGCATGGGAAAGCCCATCCGTCCCAGCTTGCGGATTGAACCCGCGCCGGCGTCGAAAACAAAAGCCTGCTGGCCCGCCAGCACCGCGATGCAGGGGCCGGCGCGGCTGGCATCGGGCATCGGCGAGCCGCTCCCGCAGACATAGGCGTGGAGGCCGTCGGGCAGTTTCGTTGACGGGTCGACACCGACGGTGGCTTCCAGCGCGCGGTCGAACAGGCGCTGCGCTATCCAGGTACGGCCAATCAGCAGCACCGATCCCGCGACAAGCGCGATCACGGCAAGTCCGATGGCCCAGCTGCGCTTCATGACTCGTTCCCCCGTTCCGGCACCAAGGTTGCGCGCGGGCGCGGCTGTCGGCAAGAGCGGAATGGATGATCCTGCCGCCACCCCTTCGCGAAACGCTGGTCCGCGTCGCCGTGGCGATGGCTCCCGCGGCGGGGCCGTGGTGGATCATATCCAGCGCCGCAGTCGCGCTGCACGGCGCCGATCCCGGGCCGGTCGGCGATGTCGATGTGCTGATTGATCTGCGCGACGCCGAACACGTGCTGACTGCGCTGCATTTGCCGGTGAGGTCCGGGACCGGCAACGGCCTGTTCCGCTCCGCCGTATTTGCCAACTGGCACGGACCGCCGTTGCCGGTCGAGATTTTCGCCGGATTTCAGCTGTGTGAGGGTGGTGCCTGGCATGACATCGTTCCAGCATCGCGAGAGCAGGTGGCGGTCGACGAACACACGCTTTGGATCCCCTCCCGTGCCGAGCTTCAGGCGATGCTGCTGCGCTTTGGCCGCGAGAAGGACCGCGCCCGCGCGGCCGTGCTCAGCCCCAGCGACCCGTCTCCATCCAGATCAGGAAACGCCTGAGCGGGAGCAGCCAGACTACCCCGAGCAGGACATAGATCGGGGTCTGACCCAGCGCCGGCCACGATCCGATCATTGGCGCGATGTATCGCGCCACCAGCACGCCGTAGATCAGCAGCGCGGTCAGCAATGCAAGAATGCCCAGGGGAATGCGGATGGTCGGCTGCTGGCGCATCAGAAGGGTCCGTAAAAGCGGGTCGGGGTGACCACACCGCGCAGCGGCACGTCGTGGGGTTCGGTCGGCAGATGGTCTACCAGCTGGCAATCCCAGGCCAGGCCGATCGCCACGGTGTCCTGCTCCTCCGCCAGATAGCGATCGTAATGGCCGCCGCCCTGACCCAGCCGCAGCCCGCTGTCGGTAAAGCCCACCAGCGGCACGATAAGCACGTCGGGCGTGATTGGTTCGGCCGATTGGTCCGGCTGCAAGCCGCCCCACGGTGCCGGTTCAAGCTCGTCGTCGATGAACGGGTTGGACCAGGTCCGGAACTGCATCGGCGTGGCGCGATCGGCAAACCACGGCAGCGCAACCGTATGGCCCGCCTCATGAAACCAGCGCGCATAGCTGAGCGGGGAAGCCTCGGCGCCGACCGGGTGATAGACCCCGATCACCGCGTCCGAAGGAACCAGGTCCAGCAGGGGCGCCGGGGGGCGCAGGAACAGCAGGCTACGCATCGAGGCCGGAATTGCCGCTTCATGGTCGCGGCGCAATCGGCGCAAGTGGCTGCGCAGCGCTTGCTTGTCAGTCACGGATCGGCCTCATGCGGAAAGCTGGGTGACGGGACCACCATGGGCCGTTGCCGGGGAAATCCACTGACGCGTTCACGTCAGGTGGGAGCCATGTGTGCCAGACCAAGGTCCAACCAGGGACAGCCCCCATAGGATTGCTTATAGCCTCAGGGATGTTCTGTCGGTTCGTACCGGGCAGTACCCGTCGCAGCCTATGTAGGGCCTCGCGCTCTAAGCCTCAAGGGAAAGCGCGATTTTCTCCAGCCGGTCGGCAATTGCGTCAAGCTGATCGGCGCTCCGGTCCGGCGCTGTCATGCCTGCCGGGGCACGGTTTCCGCGGGCTTCGTGCAGTTCATCGGCCAGCAGCAGCGCCGCGAACAGCAGTTGCCGCGCCTCGCTGTGGCCGGTGCCCATCTGTTCGACCTTTTCGGCGATCGTCCGGCCCAGCGCGGCAACGTGCTGTTCCTCGCCCGCCGCGCAGGCAACGGTATAGGCCCGGCCGCCGATCTGCAGGGTAACGTCGCTCATCCCCGGATCACCCCTCTGCGCTTTCGATCAGCTGGTCGAGCTGGCTCAGCGAGTCCTGTACGACGGCGCGCAGACGGTCGTGGCGCGCTTGCAAATGCGCCAGTTCGGCCCCGTCGGCCAAGCCGTTGCTGCGCTGCGTGCCCGCCTCGATCCGGGCGAGCGCCGCCTCGATCCGCGCCATTGCGCGAGCGGTGCGATCCCCATCCATGTGCACGAGGTAACGCAAAAGCGCCGAACTGCAAAGCTATGCGCCTTGCTTTTCCCCCTTTTTGCCAAGCACTGTCGTGGAGCCGCGCTTGACGGAGCGCGGAGCCTCCGCAAAGGAGACGACGCACCGACTCGGTGCCACTCCAGCGATTTCTTCGGGAGCCTGTTTGATGAGCCCCTCTGCCGCGTCCGAAAGCACCGCAAGGCTGCCTGCCGATCGTTATGCGCCAATGGCCAACGCGATCCGCGCCCTGGCGATGGATGCGGTCCAGGCCGCCAATTCCGGGCATCCCGGCATGCCGATGGGCATGGCCGATGTTGCCACGGTCCTGTTTGCCGAGCAGCTGTCATTCGATCCCAAGGCACCGAAGTGGCCCGATCGCGATCGGTTCGTACTGTCCGCCGGGCACGGCTCGATGCTGCTTTACGCGCTGCTCTACCTGACCGGCTACGAAGCCCCGACGATCGACGACATCCGCAACTTCCGCCAGCTCCACAGCCCTTGCGCCGGGCATCCGGAAAACTTCGAGCTGGCCGGCGTCGAATGCACGACAGGTCCGCTGGGCCAGGGCCTGGCCATGGCGGTCGGCATGGCGATTGCCGAACGGCACCTCAACGCCGGCTTCGGCAACGACCTGGTCGATCACAACACCTGGGTGATCGCCGGCGATGGTTGCCTGATGGAAGGCATCAATCACGAAGCGATCGGCTTGGCGGGGACGCTGCGATTGGGCCACCTCAACGTGTTGTGGGACGACAACCACATCACCATCGATGGCGATACCGACCTGTCGACCTGCGAGGACATTCTCGGCCGCTATCAGGCCGCGGGCTGGCACACAGTCAGCTGCGACGGCCACCACTATGGCGAGATTTCGCGCGCGCTGGCCGAAGCCGCCGCCGATCCGCGCCCTTCGCTGGTCGCCTGCCGGACGATCATCGGCAAGGGCGCGCCCAACAAGCAGGGCAGCCACTCGGTCCACGGCAGCCCGCTTGGCGCCGACGAGATCGCCGCTACCCGTGAATTTCTCGGCTGGACTGCTGCCCCATTCGACGTGCCGGGCGCGATCCTTGCCGACTGGCGCAGTCTTAGCGCAAAAGGCGCCGAAACCCGTGCAAAGTGGGAAGCCCGCCTGGCCGCAAGCGCGCAAGGCGGCGAACTGACGCGGCGTATGGACGGCGGCCCGCCCTCGCAAAGCCAGGAAGTTGGTAGCTACATTTCGGCGCTCGCCGCCGACAAGCCCAAGGTCGCGACCCGCAAGTCGAGCGAAATGGCGCTTGAGGTGCTGACCGCGGCGATCCCCGAACTGGTCGGCGGATCGGCCGACCTGACCGGATCGAACCTGACCAAGACCAAGTCGACCCCGACCTTCAGCGCCAACGACTATGCCGGCCGCCACATCCACTACGGCATCCGCGAATTCGGCATGGCGGCGGCGATGAACGGGATGGCGCTGCACGGCGGGGTGATCCCCTATGGCGGGACCTTCCTGGTCTTCTCCGACTATTGCCGCAACGCGATCCGCATGTCGGCGATCCAGCACGCCCGCGTGATCTATGTCCTGACCCATGACAGCATCGGGCTGGGCGAGGACGGACCGACCCACCAGCCGATCGAGCACGTGATGAGCCTGCGGACCATTCCCGACCTGCTGGTATTCCGCCCCGCCGACGCGATCGAAACCGCCGAGGCCTGGACCATGGCGATTGCGCAGAAGGACCGGCCTTCGGTCCTTGCGCTGTCGCGCCAGAATCTGCCGGCAGTCCGCTTCGACACGGAATTCCGCAGTGCGAAGGGGGCGTACCGTCTCAAGGCGGCCGAGGCTGCGCGGCAGGTTATTCTGGTCGCGACCGGTTCGGAAGTCGAAATCGCCATGGCCAGTGCCGCCGCGCTCGAAGCCGAGGGGATTGGCGCCGATGTGGTCTCCGCGCCGTGCCTGGAACTGTTCGATGAACAGGATGCAGCCTACCGCGCCGATCTGCTGCCCGCGGACGTGCTCAAGGTCTCGATCGAGGCCGGGGTGACGCTGGGTTGGCAGAAGTACGTCGGCGACGGCCTGACCATCGGCATCGACCGCTTCGGCGCCTCGGCCCCCGCCGATCAACTCTACGATTATTTCGGCCTCACCGCCGGAAAGATCGTACCCCAAATCAAGGCCCGGCTGGGCCGCTAAGCAAGCAGGAGTTTCGACCATGGCAATCAAGGTTGCGATCAACGGTTTCGGGCGCATTGGGCGCAATGTGGCGCGCGCCATCCTGTCGCGCAGCGATCATGACCTTGAACTGGTAGCGATCAACGATCTCGCCTCGGCCAAGGCCAATGCCATGCTGTTCCAGCGTGACAGCGTCCACGGTGCGTTTGACGGCACGGTCGAAGTCGATGGCAACGATCTGATCATCAATGGCAAGCGCATCCACGTTTCGGCCGAGCGCGATCCCGCCAACCTGCCGCACAAGGCCAACGGCGTCGACATCGCGCTGGAATGCACCGGCTTCTTCACCGACCGCGCTTCGTGCGAAAAGCATATCGCGGCGGGTGCCAAGAAGGTGCTGATCTCTGCGCCGGGCAAGAGCGTCGATCTGACGGTGGTCTACGGCGTCAACCACGACAAGCTTGAAGCCGGGCACACCATTGTTTCGAACGCTTCGTGCACCACCAACTGCCTCGCCCCGTTCGCCAAGGTGCTGAACGACGCCATCGGGATCGAGCGCGGGCTGATGACCACGATCCACGCCTATACCAACGACCAGAAGATTCTCGACCAGATCCACGACGATCCGCGCCGTGCCCGCGCCGCGGGTATGTCGATGATCCCGACCACCACCGGTGCCGCGCGCGCGGTGGGCGAGGTTCTGCCCGAACTGAAGGGCAAGCTTGATGGCAGCGCGATCCGCGTGCCGACCCCCAATGTCTCGGTGGTCGACCTGACTTTCACGCCCAAGCGCGACACTACCAAAGAAGAGGTCAACCAGCTGCTGCAGGACGCCGCGAATGGCGCGCTCAAGGGCGTGCTGGGCTATTCGGACGAGCCGCTGGTGTCGATCGACTACAACGGCTGCGCCAATTCCAGCACGATCGACAGCCTTGAAACCGCGGTGATCGACGGCAAGCTGGTTCGCGTGCTGAGCTGGTACGACAACGAATGGGGCTTCTCCAACCGCATGGTCGACACCGCCGGTGCGATGGGCAAGCTGATCTGATGGCGACCGGGCGTCTTGCCGGGATCGCGCGGCATGACCGTCCGCGCGGACCGATCGAGACGCTCGACCATGTCGCGGTAACCGCCGCGGCGGGGGTGCAGGGCGACTTTCGCGGTGCAGTGCGCCCGGGCAAGTTGCCGCGCCGACAGGTTTCGCTGATCGAGGCGGAAAGCTGGAACGCGGCACTGGCCGAACTGGACCGCGCTGGCGATGCCGATCTGCCGTGGTGGAAACGCCGCGCCAATCTGCTGACCCAGGGGATCCGATTGCCACGGACGCCGGGTGCCGTGATAGCGATTGGCGCAGACCTGCGGATCGAAGTGACCACCGAATGCGATCCGTGCAGCCGCATGGAAACGGTGGCACCGGGCCTTAAGGCGGTGCTCACCCCGGACTGGCGCGGCGGCGTGCTGGGCCGGGTCATCGCCGATGGCGAAATCGCGCTGGGCGACGAAATAAGGATAGTGGAATGAGCCGGTTCAAGACGCTGGACGATCTAGGCGACGTATCGGGCAAGGTGGCGCTGGTTCGCGTCGACCTCAATCTGCCGATGCAGGATGGCGCGGTGACGGATGATACCCGCGTGCGCGCTGCGGCCCCGACCATTCTCGAATTGGCCGGCAAGGGTGCCAAGGTCCTGCTGCTCGCCCACTTCGGCCGGCCCAAGGGCGAACGCGTTTCAACCATGTCGGTGTCGATGACGCTCGATGCGGTGCAGGCCGTGCTGCAAGAAGAGGTCATGTTCATTCCCGAGGTTGCCGGGCCGGTCGTGGCCCAGGCGGTCGGCATCCTCCAGCCGGGCGACATCGCGCTGCTGGAAAACACCCGCTTCTGGAAAGGCGAGGAAGCCAACGACCCGGAATTTGCCAAGGTTATTGCCGCCAACGGCGATTTCTATGTCAACGATGCCTTTTCGGCGGCGCACCGCGCCCATGCCAGCACCGAAGGCCTGGCGCACCTGCTCCCCGCCTATGCCGGGCGGTCGATGGAAGCCGAATTGATCGCGCTCGACAAGGCCCTGGGCAACCCGGTCAAGCCGGTCGCGGCGGTGGTCGGCGGAGCCAAGGTTTCGTCCAAGCTCGACGTGCTGACCCACCTGGTCACCCGGGTCGATCACCTGATCATCGGCGGGGGCATGGCCAACACCTTCTTGGCGGCACGCGGCGTCGATGTCGGCAAGTCGCTGTGCGAGCACGATCTGACCGGCACGGCCGAAGAGATCATGGCCGCCGCCGACAAGGCCGGCTGCACCGTGCACCTGCCCTATGACGTGGTAGTGGCGAAGGAATTCGCCGCCAATCCGTCCAGCCTGCGCACCTGCAACGTGCACGAGGTCGCCGCCGACGAGATGATCCTCGACATTGGCCCGCAAGCGGCCGAAGCGCTGGCCGACGTGCTCAAGACCTGCCGCACGCTGGTCTGGAACGGCCCGCTCGGCGCGTTCGAGATGGCCCCGTTCGACGCTGCGACCGTGGCGCTGGCGCGCAGTGCTGCGGCGCTGACCGCGGAAGGCGCGCTGGTTTCGGTCGCCGGCGGTGGCGATACCGTCTCGGCGCTCAACCACGCCGGGGTTGCAGGCGATTTCTCCTACATTTCAACCGCTGGCGGGGCCTTCCTCGAATGGATGGAAGGTAAGGAACTGCCTGGCGTAGTGGCGCTAGAACGCAGCTGATCCGGCGCTTGCAGGGGCACGCCTTCGCGGCTAAGGGCGGCCATTACATACGTATGTAGGAATGGGGACCTCTGCCATGAACACCGCCGAAATGACCGCCAAGATGGCCGCCGGAAACGGCTTCATCGCTGCGCTGGACCAGTCGGGCGGATCGACCCCCAAGGCGCTGGCAGGATACGGAATCGAGGCGGGTGCCTGGTCATCCGAAGACGAGATGTACGGCCTGATCCACGCGATGCGCAGCCGAATCATCCGCTCTGCCGCATTTACCGGCGACAAGGTGATTGGCGCGATCCTGTTCGAGCGGACGATGGACGGTATGGTCGATGGGCAGACCGTTCCCGCTGCGCTGATTGCCAAGGGCATTGTCCCCTTCATCAAGATCGACAAGGGCCTGGAAGACGAGGCGAACGGCGTCCAACTGATGAAGCCGATGCCCGATCTTGATGCTCTCCTGACCCGGTCGAAGGCACTTGGCGTCTATGGCACCAAGGAACGCTCGGTGATCAATTCGGCCGATGCCGCCGGGATCGCCGCCATTGTCGCCCAGCAGTTCGCGGTCGGCGCGCAGGTCCTGGCGCACGGCATGATGCCGATCATCGAGCCCGAAGTGAACATCAAGAGCGCCACCCGCGCCCAGTGCGACACGATCCTGCGCGATGAAATCCTGAAAGCGTTGGACGCAATGCCTACGGGCCAGCAGGTGATGCTCAAGCTCTCGCTGCCGGTGGTGCCGGGCACGTTTGACGCGCTGGTCGCTCATCCCAATGTGCTGCGCGTGGTCGCGCTGTCGGGCGGCTATGCCCGGCCCGAGGCCTGCGCCGAACTGGCTAAGAACAAGGGCATCATCGCCAGCTTCAGCCGCGCCTTGCTCGAAGACCTGCGTGCCCAGATGAGCGACGCCGAATTCGATGCGGCGCTGGGCAGCGCGATCGACGCGATCTACACCGGGTCTACGGTCAAGACCGCCTAGGCGTCAAAGCCCCCCGGCGAAGGTGAAGCCGAAGCGGTATTCGTCGGGGTAGATCGTTTCGTTGGCCTTCTTGACCGGCAGTACCTCGACCAGGGTCAGTTTGCCATCGGCGACCTGCTGCGGTTCGCCCAGCGTCATGTCGCGGGTCTCGCTGCCCGGACCGGTGTCGATCCGCACCGAAACCTTGACCCGTCCGGCCCACACGCACTGGGTACCCACCGGGCAGCGGCTGTCTTCCAGCACCTTGAGCGGGGTTACCCGCGGTCCGTCGACAGTGCCGGTCTCGTCGATCCGCAGCCGGGTGATCCCATCGCTGCGGTTCTGGTAAGTGATGCAGCCCGACAGGGCGAGCGCGGCGAGCGGGGCGAGATAGAGGCTTTTCATGAGATGAATAACGCACCCACTGGCTGAACGGTTCCGGAATGCTTGGCGAAGCGGCTTTGCGGCGATAGAGCGCAGGCCATGTCCGATTGTCAGCTTTACCTCATTTCGCCGCTCGACGTTTCGGGCCAATTTCCCGACCGCCTGAGCCGCGCGCTTGATGCCGGGGCGGTCGCTGCGTTCCAGTTCCGGGTCAAAGGGCTGGATGAACACCAGGCAGCGCGCCTTGCCGAGCCGCTGCAGCTGATTTGCGCTGACCGTGATGTGGCTTTCATCGTCAACGATTCGATCGGTCTGGCCAAGCGCCTTGGCGCGGATGGCGTGCACCTGGGGCAGGGTGACGGCGACGTGGCCGATGCCCGCCAGCGGCTGGGGCGCGAGGCGCAGATCGGGGTGACCTGTCACAACAGCCGCCATCTGGCGATGGACGCAGGCGATGCCGGGGCCGATTACGTAGCCTTCGGCGCCTTCTTTCCGACCCAGACCAAACAGACCGAACATGTCGCCGAACTGGATCTGCTGACCTGGTGGCAAGGCCTGATGGAAATCCCCTGTGTCGCGATCGGCGGGATCACCCCGCAGAATTGCGCACCGCTGGTGACGGCCGGGGCCGATTTCCTGGCGGTAAGCCATGCCGTGTGGGGCGGGGACGAGGTGGCTGCGGTGCGGGCTTTCACCACGGTGCTTGCAGCCGGCTGAGGCTCGGGACCGCAGAGTAAAACCTGCCTAAACCGGTTGACGCAACCCTTTGCATGGGGTTGGTATGCAACTGCAATCCGGGCTTGGGATCGAAGGGACCGTACATGACCGACAATCAGACTCCGCCGCAGGTCGATGTCACCAAGGCCTGGGCCGCAACGCAAGATCAGAAGGGCGCGGCCAAGCGGCTGCGCATCTATGCCGCGCTGGCCTGGCTGGTGGCGATCGGCACGGAAATTGCCGGTATCGTGATGCTCAAGCAGCACAAGTTCGATCACGGCAACATGGCACTGCTGATCGGGCTGCTGGTCGTGATCGCGGCGTTCGCGATCGGAGGCAGCCTGATGTGGAAGGCCGCCAACAAGCACGATCCGGCCAGCCGCGTCGACGGTTTCCGCTTCTTCGTCCAGAACCAGCTGGGCGCGATCATCACGATCATCGCCTTCCTGCCGCTGCTTGTCCTGATCTTTATGGACAAGGATATGGACCCCAAGAACAAGAAAATTGCCGGCGGTGTTGGTGTGGCGCTGGCGCTGCTTGCGACGGTGATCGGGATCGACTTCAAGCCGCCTTCGACCGAGCAGTATACCCAGGACATGAATCAGTGCGCGGCGCAGATCAAGTCTGGTCAGCCGACCACCGCCTGCTCACCCGAAGTGGCGCAACAAGCGCAGGAAATCGCGCGCGATTCGGCGGCGGTAACTGACGCTACCAAAACCGCGGCCAATCCTGCAGGACAGGATGTAGTATACTGGATCGCGCCCGAGGCCGGAAAGAAGAAGAGCGAGACGCCGCACGTCTTCCATCTGTGCCAGAACGTCAGTTCGCTGCGCGGCAAGAGCGTCAACAGCGGTTCGGTGACCCAGGCCTATGCCGAAAACGCCACCCGCATCACGCTGCAAATCCCGATGGAGCAGGGCCAGTGTGGCTTTGCCGGGGCGAGCAAGGCGGCTGCCGCCAGGCCGGCCGCGGCAGCGGCAGCATCACCGGCTGCGGCGGCGCAATAGGACTGGGGTGAGGCCGAACTGCCCGCTAGATGATCGACCCTTGCCCTCAATTCCTTCGCCTTTGGGCGGGAAGTTCAGCCTGATCAGCCGTGTCGCTGATCCTGCTCATTGGCCGCTTGCGAAAGCATCAACTTTTCCTTCATCGCCGTGCGTGAGGTTGCAATCACGTGATCGACTCCTTCGATCGTGATCGCCAGTGTGCCTTCCTCGGTCAGGCCAATCAGGCCCTTTTCCTTGAGATACCACAAGTGGAAGTCGAACAGGTCGTCCGGGCAGTTCAGTATTTCCTGGATGTAATAGCGGCCAACGCCCGGCTCCAGGGCGTTTTCCCGCCGCCGCTTGTAGAGGAACTGCAGGATGCGCGCATGGGCTTCCGCATCGGATAGCGGCGCTCCGTCGTCGGTCGTCTGATCGTCGTCCTCGGCAAAGTCGAAGCCAGTTTCGCTGGCATAGCGCGCGTCGTATTCCTGACGATCATCGGGGTTACGTAATGCCTTATAGGCATCGATCACTTCGGTCAGCTTGGCAACATCGCTGTGCTCGCCGTGGTCGGGATGATAGAGTTTGGCCAGCAAGTGATAGGCGGTTTCCAATTTGCGCGCGCTGCATTTGGGATCGACCCGCAGCACCGCGTAATAATCAACAAATACCCCGCCGTCGCTCATCTGTGCTTTGCCTCGATCCGCCCTGAACCACGCTTCTACTTTGTGCCGGCCCTAATTCCAAACGGAACTCCTTCCTTGGCCGATATGGATAGCGGATAGCCATCCAGCTCTGGTTTCCTACCGCGCCAAAACCTGCCAGAACCTGCCCGTGACGCGCCATTGTGGCAGCGGGGATTTTTTCTTCGCATAACGGTGTGAAATGTGTGAACCAGTTCAGGTTCGCACCAAAAAATATGAATGAGGTTGTCCGATGAGCATTGTGTCGATCCCCCGGGAACTGACCGTCCGCGGCGTCATACTGGGCGCGATCCTGACGGTCGTGTTCACCGCGGCCAACGTCTATCTGGGCCTGCGGGTCGGCTTGACCTTCGCCACCTCGATCCCGGCGGCGGTGATCTCGATGGCGATCCTGCGCTTTTTCTCGGGCGCGACGATCCAGGAAAACAATATCGTCCAGACCATCGCCAGCGCGGCGGGAACGCTGTCGGCGATCGTCTTCGTTCTGCCCGGCCTGATCATGGTCGGCTGGTGGACCGGCTTTCCCTATTGGCAATCGGTCGCGGTGATCGCCATCGGCGGCATTTTGGGGGTGATGTATTCGGTCCCGCTGCGCCGTGCGCTGGTAACAGGGTCCGACCTGCCTTATCCCGAAGGCGTCGCTGCGGCTGAAGTGCTAAAAGTCGGCGCAGGTGTTGGCGGTGCGGAAGAGAACCGCCGCGGGCTGGCTGCCGTCATTCTTGGTACCGGCGTCGCCGCGCTCTACCCGCTGCTCGCCAAAATGAAGCTGGTTGCCGAGGGCGCCAATGCCACATTCCGGCTGGGCGCGGGCAGCACCTTTGCCTCGGCCTCGCTGTCGCTGGCTCTGGTCGGGGTGGGGCACCTGGTCGGGCTGGCCGTCGGCATCGCGATGCTGGTCGGCATTGTCCTGAGCTTCTTCATCATCCTGCCGCAATTGACCGCTGCCGGCCCGCCGGCCGGGACCGAACTGGCCGATTTCGTCGCCACCGTGTTCCGGCAAAGGGTGCGCTTCATCGGCGCGGGCGCGATCGGCGTGGCGGCGATCTGGACCCTGCTCAAGGTCATCGGCCCGATCGTCAAGGGCATCGCCGGGGCGCTTGCCGCCGACCGTGCGCGCAAGGCCTCGGGCAACATGGACAGTCTCGAACTGACCGAGCGCGACCTGCCGATCGGCATTGTCGGCGGCACGATCCTGGCGCTGATGGTTCCCATCGGGCTGCTGCTGGCGGACTTTTCGGCAGGAGGTCCGGTCGCCGACAAGCTCGGCCTCTCGCTGATCGCGTCGATTGCCTATGTGCTGGTCGCGGGGATCGTGATCGCTTCGGTCACCGGCTATATGGCCGGCCTGATCGGGGCGTCGAACAGCCCGGTGTCGGGGGTGGGCATCCTTTCGGCGCTGGGCATCTCGCTGCTGCTGCTCGCACTGTTCGGGCGCGGGCTGGACGCCGATGCGACCAAGGCGCTGGTCGCCTTCGCGCTGTTTGTCACCGCCATCATCTTTGGCGTGGCGACGATTTCCAACGACAACCTGCAGGATCTCAAGACCGGGCAGCTGGTCGGTGCGACGCCGTGGCGGCAGCAGGTGGCGCTGATCCTTGGGGTGATTTTCGGCGCGATCGTCATTCCGCCGATCCTGACCCTGCTCAACCAGACCTTCGGGTTCCAGGGCGCGCCGGGCGCCGGGGCCGAGGCCTTGGCCGCCCCGCAGGCTGCATTGATTTCGGCGATCGCCCAGGGCGTGTTGGGCGGCAGCCTCGACTGGAACCTGATCGGACTGGGTGCAGGGATCGGCGCGGTGGTAGTGATCATCGACGAAGTGCTGAAGAAGACCGGGCGCGGCTCATTGCCGCCGCTGGCTGTCGGGATGGGCATGTACCTGCCGATGGACGTGACCGCGATGGTCGTGCTCGGCGCGGTGCTGGGCCATCTCTACAACCGCTGGGCGGTCAAGCAGCATGATCCCGGCTTTGCCGAGCGGATGGGCGTGCTGACCGCGACCGGGATGATCGTCGGCGATAGCCTGTTCAACGTGGTCTATGCCGGGATCGTCGCGTGGAAGGACAACCCCGATGCCCTTGCAGTGACCGAGGGCGGCAACCTGGCGACCCCGCTGGGCCTGGCGCTGTTCGCCGGGTTGATCGCCTTGGCCTATTGGTGGATGCGCGATGCGGCGCAGCGGCCCGTAAGTGCTGCCTAGCCGTTGTTGACCACGCGGCGAATGCAGCGCAGCGGGCCGTCCTGACCATCGGGTCCGATCAGGCGCAGGAAGCGGTCGGAAATGCGGTGAAAGCGCTGGCCGTTCTTGGGGCCGCTGGTCATCACCAGCGTGTCCCCGGTCAGCAGATAGGCACCGCGCCCGGTGGCGGTGCGATAGGTGTTGGCGTTGACGATATCGAACGCTGCATCGGGCTGGCGGATCCCTGCGGCACCGGCGGCGTCGCCCGGCAGTTCGCAGACATAGGTCCCCGCGTCGAGCGCGTCGATCTTGCCGCCCGGCGCGGCAATGGCGCTTCCGGCGGCGAGCAGCAGGGCAGGGGCAAGGCGAGTGAGCATCGGCATTCCTTTGGCGCAGGTGCGCTTAGCAGGCGATGAACCGCCGCGCCACCTTGCCGTGGCGCGCTACCCGCGCTAAGGGCGCGCCTTTCCCGGCTCTGTCCGAACCTCTTTCTCAACCTCTGAAGGCATCCCCATGGCGAAGATCAGCGGCGTGGACATTCGTCCCGGCAATATCCTGGAATACGAAAAAGGCATCTGGAAGGTTGCCAAGATCCAGCACACCCAGCCGGGCAAGGGCGGCGCGTTCATGCAGGTCGAAATGAAGAACTTGATCGACGGCCGCAAGACCAACACCCGCTTCCGCAGCCAGGATACGGTCGAAAAGGTCCGCCTCGACACCAAGGACTTCCAGTACCTCTACGCCGATGGCGATGACCTGGTGTTCATGGACAAGGACAATTTCGAGCAGATCACCCTGCCGCGTGACCTTCTGGGCGATGCTGCCGACTTCCTCCAGGACGGCATGGATGTCGTGCTGGAACTGTGGGAAGAACGCCCGGTCAGCGTAGAACTGCCGGCGCAGATCGAAGCCACCATCGTCGAAGCCGACGCGGTGGTGAAGGGGCAGACTGCCTCGTCCAGCTACAAGCCCGCGATCCTCGACAACGGCGTGCGCGTGATGGTGCCGCCGCACATTTCCAGCGGCACCCGCATCGTCGTCGACGTGTACGAACGTACCTACGTCGGCAAGGCCGACTGAGGACAGCACCATGGCAGTCGTTTCCGGTATCATCCGTGTGATGGAGAAGGCCGCGCGCAAGGCGGGTGGCCGCCTGCGCCGCGACTTTGGCGAGGTCGAGCATCTGCAGGTCAGCCGCAAGGGGCCGGCCGACTTTGTTTCCAAGGCCGATCAGCACGCCGAACGGACGATCTGGGACGAGCTGCGTGCGGCGCGGCCCGATTGGGGCTTCCTGATGGAAGAAGGCGGCGAGATCGCCGGGGCCGAGGGCAAGCCGCGGTTTATCGTCGATCCGCTCGACGGGACCAGCAATTTTCTGCACGGCATTCCGCACTTCGCGGTGTCGATCGCAGTGCAGGAACCCAAGCTTGATGGATCGGGCTGGGGCGACGTGACCGCCGCTCTGGTCTACCAGCCAGTCACCGACGAGAGCTATTGGGCGGAGAAGACTCGCGGCGCATGGCTGCATGACCGCCGCTTGCGCGTGTCGGCGCGGCGCCACCTCGACGAAAGCCTGATTGCCACCGGCATTCCTTTCGCCGGGCGCGGCGACGGCGGCGACTGGGGCAAGATCTATGCCGCGCTTGGGCCGCAGGTTGCGGGGATCCGCCGTTTCGGTGCGGCTTCGCTCGATCTCGCCTGGGTAGCGGCAGGTCGTTACGAAGGGTTCTGGGAAAGCGGTCTTTCACCGTGGGACAGCGCGGCGGGATGCCTGCTGGTGCGCGAGGCCGGCGGATTTGTCACCGACTGGCGCGGCATTTCGCAGCCGATCTGCGATGCCCAGGTCCTTGCCGGCAATGACGCGCTCCATTCGCGCCTGCACAAGGTTCTGGCGGCGGCCATCAAGGGCTGACTTTTTTCGTGCTTAACGGCTTGGTGATTTGAGCCTTTAACCCGCCCTTAGCCACGCTCCGCAATGCTCTGCCCACGGGACAGAGCACGAAGGGGTGGGCATTATGGCAGTTTCACTGATCTACAACGGGCTTGGTCTGGTCCTGGCCGCCGCGGCAACCCCGGTCGCGGCGGGCCAGGCCAATGTCAGCGTGGCTGCACCGCGCGTCGAACGCGCCGCAACACCCGCCGCCGCGACCCCGCGTCTCCGCACGCGAGATGAGCGTATCGGCGCCGTGGCGCTGCGCGGTTTTCCTGCGGGCGAACAATGGTTTCCGCCGGCGCGCAGCTGGGGCGAAGCCGGTGGTCCGGTCGTCGAGATTGGCGCTCTGGGCAGTCGCCGCGATAACCAACCCGATCTGGCGCATTTGTCGGTCAACTGGCAATTCTGATTCCACTGCTTGAACCGGGGGGCAACGGCGGCTAAGCGGCTGGCCGATAAGCCCCTGTGGCGGAATGGTAGACGCGAACGACTCAAAATCGTTTGTCGCAAGACGTGCCCGTTCGAGTCGGGCCAGGGGCACCATCTGCTTGCGCCTGACGGAACCGGTGCCGGTTTCAGTCGGCGCCGTCGCTTTGTTCCGTGCCGGAACGCGCGCGTGCCGATTCCTTCAGTTTGGCAACATTGCCTTCGGTTACAATGACGGGTTTCTTGCGGCGCACGATCACGCCCTTGGGTGCACCGGGCGGCGGTCCGCTGACAAAGGGCTGCGGATCGTCGCGCATGAATGCCGGGCGGTATTCCGCCGAGCCATAGCTCCAGGTCGGACTGCCGCCGCTGGTGCTGTGCATGCTATCCTGGTCATTGAGCTTTTCATAGCCTTCGCCGCTTTGTTCGCGTTCTTCCTTTTTGAACACCGTACCAACCTTGCGCGCACCAAGCCGGGCTGCCTCTTGCCGGGCGAGCTGGTTCTGCGCCTCGCGCGCCTTGATCGCTTCGACGACTTCGGCGTTCTCCCCGCTGGAGAACATGGCGAACAGGCCCGTTACGATAATCGTGACCAGAGCAAACTGCCTGATCACTTGTGGTGAAAGCGCAACGGTAGGAGCGGGGCGACGCATGGCCTGGCTGTTAGGCCAAGAAGGTTAACCGTGCCGCGAAGCATTATGGTTACGAAATGCTTGCCCTCCGCAAGGCCAGTTCAGTGCACGGAAGACCCTTAACCATAGGCTGTAAAATTTACCGACATTTCACACTCGCGCACTAGGTCGGTCTGCGAAATGATCCGCTTGTTCAAACACTACGTCCCGCACGCCGTGCTGCTGCTCGGTCTGGTCGACTTTGTCCTGCTGGTCCTCTCTTCGGACCTGGCGTGGCAACTGCGGGCATCGCAGATCGGCATGGATCTGGGCACGCTGTCCCAGCGGTTCTGGCCGTCGCTGGGCTTTGCCCTGACCATCCAGACCGCGATGGTGGCAGTGGGCGTCTACAGCTCGGAAGCGCTGCGTTCGATGCGGTATGCCGCGGCACGGTTGCTCGTAGCGGTCGGTCTCGGCATTATCGGTCTGGCGTTCATAAACTTCATCTTCGGCGGACAGACCTTCTGGCGATCGACACTGGTCTATTCGATGGCCTTGGCAATCCTCTTCCCGATGCTCAATCGCCTGCTCAGCGGCCGGCTGCTTGGTGCCGAGGCATTCAGCAGGCGCGTGCTGGTGCTGGGTGCAGGCAACCGCGCCGAACGCTTGCGGCAATTGTCGGAAAAGCCCGAAAGCGGCTTTGTCATCGTCGGCTTCGTGGCCATGACCGATGCCAAGCCGGTGGTCGAACCCGCAATCAGCCGCGGCGCGATAGCCAATCTGACCCAGCACGTCGAGGAACTGGCTGCGACCGAAGTCGTGCTCGCCCTGGAAGAGAGGCGCAATGCCCTGCCACTGGGCGACCTGCTGCGGATCAAGACCACCGGCGTCCATGTCAATGAATTTGCCAGTTTCATGGAACGCGAGACGGGCCGCGTCGATCTCGATACGGTCAATCCCAGCTGGCTGATCTTTTCGGACGGCTTTTCGTCGGGCCGGGCGGTTTCGGGTGCGCTGAAGCGCGTGTTCGACATCGCGGCAAGCTCGCTTCTGCTCCTGCTCAGCGCGCCGCTGATCGCGCTGTTCGCTCTGTTGGTCAAACTCGACAGCAAAGGGCCGGCCTTTTTCCGGCAGCGCCGGGTCGGTCTTTACGGGCAGGATTTCAATGTCATCAAGCTGCGCTCGATGCGCGACGATGCCGAAGCAAACGGGGCGCAATGGGCGCAGAAGGACGATCCGCGCGTGACCCGGCTGGGCCAGTTCATCCGCAAGACGCGGATCGACGAACTGCCGCAGACCTGGACCGTGCTGAAGGGCGAAATGAGCTTTGTCGGCCCGCGGCCCGAGCGGCCCGAATTCGTCTGCGAACTGGAACAGCAGCTGCCCTATTACGCCGAACGCCACATGGTGAAGCCCGGGATCACGGGCTGGGCCCAGATCAACTATCCCTACGGCGCCTCGATCCAGGATTCGCGGCACAAGCTGGAATATGACCTGTACTATGCCAAGAACTATACCCCGTTCCTTGATCTGCTGATCCTGCTGCAGACCTTGCGCGTGGTGCTGTGGCGCGAAGGGGCACGGTGACCATGGCTCTGGGCAGCGGAGGTCTCTGGCCGAGCATTTCGGCGCTGGCTTGGGAAGCGGGCGCGCTGTCTTGCGTGGTCGCCGCGGCCTGGCTACTGGCCGATCCGCGCCGCTATGGCAGCGGGCGGCGCGCGCTCGCCCTGGCCCTGACCCTGACCGGCGCCTGGGCGGTGTCCGGTGCGATCAACGGGATCCATGCCCCGTCGACCACGCTGCTCGACATGGCGCGAAACCTGGGCTGGCTGTTTGCGCTCTACCGCCTGTTCACGATCGACGGTCGGCACGCCACCATGGCGCCGATCCGGCCGATCCTGTTGGCGGTGACCTTTGTTGAGCTGCTGCAGGCGGCCGGCGTGATCCTGCTGCTGATGGCCGCACCGACGGCGCTGGAACTGGTCGGCTTCCACTCGTTTGTTTCGCTTGGGCTGCTGGGCGCGATCGGCGGTCTGGTGCTGGTTCACAATCTCTATGGCGCCGCCTCGGCGCAGGCGCGGCTGTTGCTGCGTTGGCCTTCGCTGGTTCTGGCTGTGCTGTGGGGCTTCGACCTGACCTATTACGTTATCGCCTATCTGTCCGGGTCCAGTCCGGCCGTGCTCGACGGTCTGCGCGGTGCCTTGGGTCTGGTCTTTGCCGGATTGCTTGCACTCGGCGCACGCGAGGGCAGCGAGCAACTGCGCTTCCGCCCATCGCATGCTGCCACGTTCCAGTCGTTGTCGCTGCTGCTGATCGGCGGCTACCTGGTCGTGCTGGTTGCGATTGCACAGTGGCTGGCCTTTTCGGGCGGCGACTTTGCCGCGCAGATGCAGATCGGCTTCATTGCCCTGGCGCTGCTGGCGGCATTGGCGATCGCGCAGTCGCGAAGGTTGCGCGGCTGGCTGCGCGTCTCGCTGTCCAAGCACCTGTTTACCCATCGCTATGACTACCGCGCCGAATGGCTGCGCTTTACCCGGACGGTCGGCCAGGCCGGTGACGTCTCGGCCTCGCTCGAAGAGCGGGCGATCCGGGCTTTGGCCGATATTACCGAAAGCCCCGGCGGCCTGCTCTTGACCTGCGGCGACGATGGCCAGTTCGAACTGGCCGCGCGGTGGGAATGGCCGACGGCAGAGGTGCCGCATGCAGCCCTTCCGGCCACCACGGTCAGCGCCTTCGAGCGCGGCGCATTCGTTGCCGACCTCGATGCCTTGCGCAGCGGCGAGGTGTCTGCCGACACGTGCCCGCCGATCCCCGACTGGCTTCTGGCCGAGCCGCGCGCCTGGGGCGCTGTCCCGTTGATCCATTTCGAGCGGCTGGTCGGGCTAGTCATTCTGGCCCGCCCGGCGTTCAGCCGCGCACTGGACTGGGAAGACTTCGACCTGCTGCGCGTCGCCGGGCGCCAGCTGGCCAGTTACCTTGCCGAAAATACCGGGCAAAAGGCTTTGGCCGAGGCAGGGCGGTTTGACGACTTCCACCGTCGCATCGCCTTCGTAATGCACGACATCAAGAACCTGGCCAGCCAGCTCAGCCTGCTGGCCCGGAATGCCGAGCTTCATGCCGAAAACCCGGCTTTCCGCGCCGATATGCTGGTCACGCTGCGCAATTCGGCGGACAAGCTGAACGCGTTGCTCGCGCGATTGTCGCGCTATGGTCCAACCTCGGTTCAGGTGCTGGCCCCGGTCCGTGCGGACGAGGTTGCGGCGGCGGTGATTGCCCAGTTCCGCGACCGCCATGTCGTCACCTTGACCGAAAGCGCGCCATGCGAGGTTTCGGCCGAACGCGAATCTCTGGAACAGGTTGTCCTCCATCTGGTCCAGAACGCTGTCGATGCCAGCACCGAAGACATGCCAGTCTTCGTCCGCATCGCCGCCGACAGTCTTAGCGGTGTGATCGAGATCGTCGATTCAGGCAGCGGGATGAGCGCCGAATTCATCCGCAGCCGCCTGTTCAAACCGTTCGATTCGACCAAGTCCGGGGGCTTTGGCATTGGCGCCTACGAAGCGCGCGAACTGGTCCGCGCGATGGGCGGCCGGCTTGAAGTCGAAAGCCGCGAAGGCCTGGGCTCGCGCTTTACGATTCGTTTGCCGCTGGCAGCCGCTGCGGCCCTGCGCCAATCCCTTGAAGACGCCGGCAGGAAGGTTGCCTGATGCCTGAGACCAAGCCCAAATTGCTGATCGTCGAGGACGACGCGGGTCTGCAGGCCCAGCTCAAATGGGCCTATCCCGATTTCGAGGTCATCGTCGCAGGTGATCGCGCCAGCGCGCTGGCCGCCTTGCGTTCGGAAGAGCCTGCCGTGGTCACGCTGGATCTGGGGCTTCCACCAGACCCGGACGGCACAAGCGAAGGATTTGCCGTGCTTGACGCAATCATGGCGCTCAAGCCCGATACCAAGGTGATTGTCGCTTCGGGCCACGGCGCACGCGAATCCGCGCTGCAGGCGATCGCCAAGGGTGCCTATGACTTTTACCAGAAGCCCGTCGATATCGAGGCGCTGGGCCTGATCGTGCGCCGCGCTTTCGAACTGCACCGGATCGAGGGGGAGAACCGCCGACTGGCGGTGCGTTCCGACGATGACAACCGCGTGCTTGGCCGGATGATCACCGGAGCGCCCGAGATGGTCAAGGTCGCCCGCACGATCGAGCGCGTCGCCAATACCAATGTCTCGGTCATGCTGCTGGGGGCCAGCGGCACCGGCAAGGAACTGCTCGCCCGCGGCCTCCACGATGCCAGCGACCGCGCCAGGGGAGCCTTCGTCGCCATCAACTGCGCGGCAATTCCGGAAAACCTGCTGGAAAGCGAGCTGTTCGGACACGAGAAGGGCGCCTTCACCGGGGCGGTCAAGACCACCGAAGGCAAGATCGAGCAGGCCCAGGGCGGCACGCTGTTCCTCGACGAGGTCGGTGACATCCCGTTGCCGCTGCAGGTCAAGCTGCTGCGTTTTCTGCAGGAGCGGGTGATCGAACGGATCGGCGCGCGTAAGTCGATCGCGGTCGACACGCGGATCGTCTGCGCCACGCACCAGGATCTGGAAGCGATGATCGGCGATGGGCGGTTCCGCGAGGACCTGTTCTATCGCCTGGCAGAGATCGTTGTGCGCATTCCCGGCCTGGCCGAACGGCCCGGTGATGCGGCGCTGCTGGCCAAGGCCTTCCTGGCGCGTTTTGCCAAGGAAATGAATCCGCAGGTCAAAGGCTTCTCCGCCGATGCACTGGCCGCGATCGATGCCTGGCATTGGCCGGGCAACGTGCGTGAACTGGAAAACCGGGTGAAACGCGCGGTGATCATGGCCGATGGCAAGATGATCCACGCCCATGACCTCGATCTGGCAGCGGAAGCAGCTGAGGACAGTCAGGTGCTAAACCTGAAAACCGCGCGCGAAGCCGCTGACCGCCGGGTCATCCGCCATGCCCTGGCACGAAGCGAAGGCAACATTTCCAGCACGGCCAAGATGCTGGGGATCAGCCGCCCCACGCTTTACGACCTGCTCAAGCAGTACGACATGCAGGTCTAAGCCATGCGGCGTCCGCTCGGCCTTGGATTCGCCGCCTTGCTGGTGCTTGCGCTGTCTGCTCCGGGGCAGGCGGATGGCGGAGCGGCGCAGGCCGCGCTGGCCAAGGCGCGCGCGGCATTGGGCCGGGGCGACGGAATCGCTGCTGAAGCCGAATTGCGCAAGGCCGCTGCCGCGGGGGCACCCAAGGAAGCACTGGCAGCCCCGATGGGCGAAGCGCTGATCATCCAGAAGAACTTTTCTGCGGCGCGCGGCTGGCTGGCCGGCGGGCACTTCGCCAGGGGCGATCAGGCCTATGGCTGGCGCATGCTGGGGATGCTGGAACGCTTCACTGGCAACCTCGATGCAGCCGACCAGGCCTATGCCCGGGCGCTGGCCATTGCGCCGAACGATCCGGTAATCTGGACCGACGTCGGCCGGCTGCGCTTTTCCCGCGGTGAACAGGTTCAGGCGATCGACGCCGCCAACCGCGCCTTGGTGGCCGACCCGGACAACCCCCGGGCGCTTGAATTGCGCGCGCAGCTGATGCGCGATCAAGCTGGCTGGGATGCGGCACTGCCGCTCTACGAGCGAGCCCTGCTCAAGACGCCAAACGATGTGGACCTGCTGGCCGGTTATGCCGCCACGCTGGGCGAGGCCGGACGGTTGCGCGACATGCTGACGGTCACGCGCCAAATGATTGCCCTTAATTCCGGCGATGCCCGGCCGTGGTTCTATCAGGCCGTCCTGGCGGCGCGGGCCGGGAATTCCGACCTGGCCCGCAAACTGATGATCAAGGCGGGCACGGGCCTGGACGGCATGCCGGCGGCCACGCTGCTGCGCGGCATCGTCGAACTGGAAGCCGGCAACGCCAACGCCGCCGTTGCCCAGTTCGATGCCCTGGTCCAGCAGCAGCCGGCCAATCGTCCGGCGCAACTGTTGCTCGCCCGCGCGCTCTACGAATCCGGCGACAATGCCGGTTTGCTCAATCGCTTTTCCGCGGACGCCGCGCGCGACGATGCGTCCCCTTATCTTATCGCGCTTCTGGCCCGGGCGCTGGAAGAGCGCGGCGACCGTCTGGGCGCAGCGGGTTATCTGGACCGGTTGGCCCGCGCCGCCCCGCCCGCCGTCATGCCGATTGCCGAACGCGGCTCTGGCGATGCGGCGGCGGCAGTGCGATCGGCGATTGCAGCCGGTAATGTTGCCGGAGCGGGGGCAATCGCCGACGCCTATGTGCGCCAGAAGCCCGGAATGTTCGAGGCACTGTCGTTGGCCGGGGACGCAGCCCTGGCCCGCAGTGCGCCGCTGCCAGCGCTGGACTATTACCGGCGCGCTGCCCAGGTCCGCTATCCCGAACGCATGCTGCTGCGCACGGTCGAAGCGCTCGAGAAGTCGGGACGCGGCGGCGAAGCGCCCCCCTTTGTGGTCAGCTATCTGGCCAGCTGGCCGGGCAGCCGCCTTGCTGCGCGACTGGCAGCCGGTCACGCCGCCTTTGCCGGCGACTGGGCGCAAAGCTGCAGCTTGCTGGAGCATCTGCGCAGCACCGGCGGCGGGCGGGACGGGCGGCTGCTGATCGACCTCAGTCTGGCGCAGCTCAATGCCGACGATGCCGATCTGGCGGTTGAAACGGCCCGGCGCGCGGCGCGCCTTTTGCCCGGCAATGGCGCGGCGGCGCAGGCCTGGGGCATGGCGCTGGTGGACAGTGGCGGGGACCGCGATCTCGCCCGGCAGCTGCTCGACAAGGCGCGCCGCATCGATGGTGATAACCCGCTTTTGCTGCAAGCGCGCAAGCGGCTGGACAACTAGGCTCTCGACAAGGCGAAACGAAGCCGTAAAGCCAATTTCATCGCGCGGTTAAATTGCGGGGGATGAGAATGGCAGGCGTACTTTCCGGAGTGACGGTGATCGAATTGGCCGGGATCGGCCCGGGGCCGTTCACTGGCATGATGCTGGCCGACCACGGCGCACGGGTAATCCGGGTCGAACGTCCCGGCACCAGCGGCCGTTTCGGCGATGGCGGCAACCGCGACATCCTCAACCGCAACCGCGAACGGATCGAACTCGACCTCAAGGATCCCGGGGCAATCGCGCAGCTCAAGGAGCTGGTGAAGGACGCCGATGCCCTGATCGAAGGCTATCGTCCCGGCGTGATCGAGCGGATGGGGATCGGCCCCGACGTGCTGCTGGCGATCAACCCCAAGCTGGTGATCGGGCGGATGACCGGGTGGGGCCAGGACGGGCCGATGGCGCCGCTGGCCGGGCACGACATCAACTACATCGCGCTTTCGGGTGCGCTCCATTCCTATGGCCGCAAGGGCCAGAAGCCGACCTTTCCGGTCAATGCCGTCGGCGATTTCGGCGGCGGCGGGATGCTGCTGGCCTTCGGGGTGGTCGCGGCGATCCTCCACGCCCGCGGCGGCGGGCCGGGCCAGGTGGTCGATTGCGCGATGGTCGATGGGGCGGCGATTCTGTCGGCGATGACCTATACGTTCCTCGGCAACGGCCAGTGGAGAGACGAGCGTGGGGTCAACCTGCTCGATTCGGGTTCGCACTTCTACGACACCTACGAAACCAGCGACGGCAAGTGGATCTCGCTCGGCTCGATCGAGCCGCAGTTCTATGCGCTGCTGATGGAAAAGACCGGGCTGGCCGACGATCCCGACTTTGCCCAGCAGATGAACCCGGCCAAGTGGGACAATCTCAAGGACCGGATGACCGCGCTGATCCTGACCAAGACCCGTGACGAATGGTGCGCGATCATGGACGGCACGGATATCTGCTTTGCTCCGGTGCTGAGCCTCCGAGAAGCGCCGCAGCACCCGCACAACGTGGCGCGCGGCACTTTTGTCGAGGATGGCGGCATGGTTCAACCTGCACCGGCCCCGCGATTTTCCGCAACGCCTGCCGCGGTGCCGAAGCTGGCGGGGCGTTGATCCGGTTGCCCTGAGGGGAGAAGCAGGGGATAGCGCGGCATATGGGCGCATTTTCCCGCATTGATCCGATGGTCCGGCTGCTGCTGGTGGCGATTGCCCTGGCCTTCGTCCTGCCGGTGCACGGCGCGGCGCAGGCGGCGGCGCAGTTCGTCGCCAATGCCGCGGTGTTCCTGCTGTTCTTCCTCAACGGCCTGCGGTTGCCGCGGCATGAGGTGTGGGCAGGAATGGGCAATCACCGGCTGCTGTGGCCACTGGTCGCCTGGGTGTTCGGTGCCATGGCGCTGGCCGGCTGGCTGGTCTGGCAGGCCGGGGAGGGGTGGATGCCGCCGCTGATCGCGCTGGGATTCCTCTACCTGGGGTGTCTGCCGTCGACCGTGCAGTCGGCAACGGCCTATTCGTCGCTGGCCGGGGGCAATGTCGCCAGTTCGGTGGTCGCGGCGGCGCTGCTCAACATCCTCGGCGTGTTTATCACCGCGCCGTTGTTTTCACTGCTGGCGGGCGGGCACGGCGGGGGCTTCCATGCCGATGGATTGATCAAGGTGATCGCGATCCTGCTGTTGCCCTTCGTGCTGGGCCAGGCCTTGCAGGGTCAGCTGGGCGGCTGGGTCAAGGGGCACCGACCGCTGATCACCTGGATGGACCGCAGTTCGATTGCGATCGCGGTCTATGTGGCGTTCTCGGGCGCGGTTGCGCAGCGCTTCTGGATGCGGGTCGACGCGGGCGGCTGGCTGTGGCTGGCTGGCGGCACGGCGCTGCTGCTGGTGATCGGGCACTTGGGAGCCTGGCTGCTGGGCGGCGCGCTGCGCCTCGACCCGGCCAACCGCCGCACCATGCTGTTTGCCGGCGCGCAAAAGAGCATTGCGATGGGCGCGCCGTTGGCAACGGTGCTGTTCGCTCCGGCTGCGGCTGGAATCGTGCTATTGCCGATCCTGCTTTACCACTTGGCGCAGCTGGTGATCGCCGCGCCGCTTGCTGCCCGGCTCAATCGGCCCTGATCGCGGCGTCCAGTTCGGCGTCGGGATTGCGGCGATTGTGCCGCACCGACCACCACAGCGACAACCCGATCAGCACCGCACCGATCAGTCCGGTCACAGACTCGGGAATGTGGAACCGCGCCGACAGCAGCATGATCGCGCCCAGCACGATGATCGCCCAGAAGGCGCCGTGTTCAAGATAGCGATATTCGGCCAAGGTGCCCTGCTTGACCAGGTGGATGGTCATCGAACGCACGAACATCGCGCCGATCGACAAACCAAGCGCAATGATCACCATGTTGTTGGACAAGGCAAATGCGCCGATCACGCCGTCGAAGCTGAACGAGGCATCGAGCACGTTAAGGTAGAGAAACCCGCCCAGACCGGAGCGAACGATCTGCCCGTTGACCGCCATGGCCTCGTCGCGCATTTCCAGGATCGTGCTGATCGCTTCCACCGCGATGAAGCTGACCAGGCCGAGCGTTCCCGAAACCATGAAGGTCAGCGCCTCGTCAGGGGGAAGCATGCGCGAAATCAGGTAGAGCACCACCAGCAGCAGCGCGATTTCCGCGGCCTTGATGCTGGAAACCAGCGCCAGCTTCTGCTCGATCCACTTGAGCCAGTGGATTTCCTTTTCCCCGTCGAAGAAGAACGACAGGCCGACCATGGCCAGGAAAGCGCCGCCAAAGCCGGCAATGCCGACATGGGCGCTGCTGACGATCTTCTCGTACTCGGCCGGATTGTTCAGCGACAGCTTGAGAGCGTCGACCGGGCCAAGCCCGGCAGCAACGGCGACGATCGCCAGCGGGAAGACGATGCGCATGCCGAACACGGCAATCACCATGCCCCAGGTCAGAAAGCGCTTTTGCCAGATGTCGTCCATATCCTTCAGCACCGCGGCGTTGACGACAGCGTTGTCGAACGACAGCGACACTTCGAGGATCGCCAGGACGACGATGATCCACAGCATCGAGGCAGTTGCCGCCAGGTTCCCGCTTTGCGACCAGCCGTACCACGCGCCCAGCACGAGGCAGGCGATCGTGAACAGGATCGAGCCCTTGTAAAATCGCATCAACATTGCATTGCCCTGTTTATCTGTAGTGACGCAGCCCGCACGAAAGCTGCCTATTTCGGTTGATAGGTTTGTTCGACGCCGGGAAACGCGCGGGTCCGCACTTCGGTTGCATAGCGCTGCGCGGCACCCGAAATCGTTTCGGCGATATCTTCGTAGCGCTTCACGAACCTGGGGACGCGTTCGAACATGCCCAGCATATCCTCGGTCACCAGCACCTGGCCATCGCACTGGTTGGATGCGCCGATGCCGATCGTCACGCAGGATACTGCCTTGGTCGCTTCGATCGCGATCGGTTCGACCACGCCTTCGATGACAATCGCGAAGGCGCCGGCCTGGTCCAGCGCGACGGCGTCTGACACGATTTTCTTCGCCTCGGCCTCGCTGCGGCCGCGGGCATTGTAGCCACCCAGGGTATTGACCGCCTGCGGGGTCAAGCCGACGTGGCCCATCACCGGAACGCCGCGCTGCGTCAGGAACGCCACCGTCTCGGCCATCACCGCCCCGCCTTCCAGCTTGACCGCGGTGCAGCCGGTTTCGGCAAGGACCCGCGCGGCACTGGTCAGGGCTTGTTCGGGTGACCGTTCATAGGTGCCGAACGGCAAGTCGACCACGACCACCGCGTGATAGGATCCGCGCACCACCGCCGCACCGTGCGCGATCATCATGTCCAGCGTCACCTGCAGGCTGCTGGGCAGACCATAGATCACCTGGCCAAGTGAATCGCCGCACAGCAGCAGATCGCAGTGTGCGTCGAGCAATTGCGCCTGCCGCGCGGTATAGGCCGTCAGCATCACGACCGGGTCGGCCGTGACGCCGTCCTGCTTGCGCTGGCGGATCGTCGGGATCGACAGCCGCCGCAGCGGAGAGGGCGTGGGATGCGCGCGGCTGGTCGCGGTGTCGAGCTGATAGGTCGTGGACATGGGGAGGGGCCATAGCCGAGGCCGATAAGCTGGGGAAGGCTTGGCGTTTAGCGCTTGCCATACCGGGCCGTGCCGCTAGCTTCCGCGACCAGGAAAAGACAAGCGGTCGCGCGCGGTAATCCGACGATGCGTCCGCCAGATTAGGGGAATTGCATGTTCGGCCGCGTAAAATCGCTGGATGCCATTTTGGCAACCGCCGAAAAGAAATCACTTCACCGGTCCTTGGGCGCCTTTCAGCTGACGATGCTGGGCATCGGCGCCGTCATTGGCACCGGGATCTTCGTTCTTACTGCAGAAGCCGCGCAAAAGGCTGGCCCGGGGATGATGGTCAGCTTCATCATCGCCGGTTTCGTCTGTGCCGTAGCAGCACTGTGCTATGCCGAAATGGCCGCGATGGTGCCGGTTTCGGGCTCTGCCTATACTTACAGCTATGCGGTGATGGGCGAACTGATCGCCTGGATGGTCGGCTGGGCGCTGATCCTCGAATATGCGGTCGCCGCCGGCGCGGTCAGCGTCGGCTGGTCCGGCTATGTCGTCGGGCTGATCGAGAACGCCTTGCACATCGATATCCCGGATCTGCTGGTCCGCGGGCCTTACGATGGCGGGATGATCAACCTGCCGGCCATGCTGATTGCCGGCCTGGTGACCTGGTTGCTGGTCATCGGCACCAAGGAAAGCGCCACCGTCAACGCCGCGCTGGTCACGATCAAGGTGCTGGCGCTGACGGTCTTCGTCATCCTGGCCCTGCCGGTGATGAAGATGGAGAATTTTGAGCCGTTCTCGCCGCTGGGCTTCAGCGGCATCGGCGCTGCCGCGGCGTCGATCTTCTTCGCCTATGTTGGTTTCGACGCGGTCTCCACCGCGGCGGAGGAAACCAAGAATCCGCAGCGCAACATGCCGATCGGGCTGATCGGCAGTCTGGGGATCTGCACCATCTTCTACCTGCTGGTCGCCGCCGGCGTCATCGGTTCGGTGGGCGCGCAGCCGGTCCTCAGCGGTCCGGGCGTCGGGCTTGAGCCGGGCAGCCGCGAGCTGGCCGCGCAATGCGCCGCCATGGGCGACCAGGCGGTCGTCTGTTCGAAGGAAGCCCTGGCCTGGACCCTGCGCGAAATCGGCTGGCCGCAGATTGGCAACCTGATCGGCCTTGCCGCCGGTCTGGCCCTGCCTTCGGTCATTCTGATGATGATGTTCGGCCAGACCCGCATCTTCTTCGTGATGAGCCGCGACGGTCTGCTGCCCGAAGTGTTCTCGAAGATCCATCCGCGCTACAACACGCCGGCTACGATCACGATCATCACCGGGGTGGCCGTGGCGCTGTTCTCGGCCTTCTTCCCGGTCGGGCTGCTGGCCAACATCTCCAACTCGGGGACACTGTTCGCCTTTGCCGCGGTGTCGATCGCCGTGCTCGTCATCCGCCGCACCGACCCCAGCCGGCACCGTCCGTTCCGGACCCCGGCGATCATGCTGACCGCGCCGCTGTCGCTGCTCGGCTGCCTCTATCTGTTCTACAAGCTCGACGTGAAGAGCCAGATGCTGTTCGTGGTCTGGGCGGTGATCGGATTGATCGTCTATTTCACCTACAGCCGCAGCCGCAGCCACGTGGGCCGCGGTCTGGTCGAGGTGCACGAGGCCGATGCCGATGCGCCGCAGCAGCCTGTGCCGCCGGTCCCGTCGCTGCGTGATGAGGACTGACCGGAGGGTCGTTCTTCAAAGTTCACCCCTGAAGGGCCGCTTCCATCCGGAAGCGGCCCTTCTTTTTTGCTTGTCAGGATCGGACTGTCAGAGGCTGACCTCGGCATATCCGCCCTTGATGTCGTCACGCACGTTCATGCCCAGGGCCATCTTGGCGACGTTGATCACGCCCATTTCGCCCGACCAGATCGACGCGTCGCCCAGGTCCATGCGCAGTAGCAGGGCGCTGGCCTTGCCTTCGGGGAACCAGGCCGCGACGAAGTTGTTCCACAGCGCGTCCTTGCGCTCCGGGCTGGTTTCTTCGGTCAGCGTGCCGGCAAAGCGGGCGAACAGGTCGTGGCCCTTGCTGGCGTAATTGGCGGTGGCCGGGCCCATTTTGGCAAAGCGGTTGTCGTGGCTGGTGAAGAACCAGATTGCGCTGTTGGCATCCTTGTCGAGCTGCGCGGTCATCGGCGCGGCGCTGTCGGGATCGGCGTCAAGCTGCAGCATGACATAGGACGAAGCGCCCATCGCCTTCCAGAACTTGTCTTTCAGTTCCTCGGGGTTGCCCTGGTCGTAATTCATGATCGTCTCCTGCATGGGGGTAAGGATGTAACGACGGAGCGCGGGGCAGGGTTCCCGTGCCCTTTGGGGAAGGTAGGGTTGGGGAAGGCGGTCTTGCGAATCGCTTTGTATGAGAACATAAAGCGAACATAGATTCGCCCATGGTTACGCCCACGCCCCTTGCCGCCTTTGCGCGCCGTCCCGCCTTGCCGCCTGCCGGAGCCATGCCTGCGGCTATCCGTCGCTGGCAGCCGGGCGGGGCGGACGGTGCCCTGCATGGCGAGATTTTCGCCTCCTCGCGCGAGGGCGGGGGCGGCGGCCTGGCCCTGGCCCTGATGCTTGACCGGATCGCTGCACAGGCGACCGATCCCTGCGCCGACACGCCCGATCAGCGGGCCTGGCTGTGGGTCCAGGACGCCCAGGCACTGCGGCTTGGCGGGCGGCCCTATCGCCCTGGACTGCCGGCAGGACTGCGCCACCGGCTGATCCACGTCGCCGCCAAAAGCCCCGAAGATGCGCTGTTCGCACTGGAGGAGGGGCTGCGCTGCCGCGACCTGGCCTTCGTCATCGGCGAAGTAACCGGCAATCCCCGCGCGCTCGATTTCACCGCCTCGCGCCGGCTCAGCCTGACGGCAGAGCGCCACGGGGTGCCGCTGTGGCTGGTCCGGCTCGATGCCCGGCGTGACCTGTCCTCGGCGCGGCAACGGTGGGAAGCGCGGGCTGCACCCAGTCAGTCGCCACGCTGGAATGCGCAGGCCCCCGGCAATGCGGCGTGGCAGGCTGAACTGTTCCGGGCACGCGCTCATCCGCCAGGACAATGGCTGCTCGACGATGCCGCAGGGCGGCTGACACTGCACGATGGCCCGGCTACGGCCACGCGCCACCTTTTCTGATCCGCCATGGCACGGCGCATTCTGGCGATCTGGCTCGCCCGTCTGGCGATCGAACGCTGGGCCTTGACCAATTCCCCTGCAGACACCGCTCCGCTGGTACTGATTGCCGATACGGCGCACGGCCCGCGCATCACCGCCGCGACCCGGACCGGGCTGGACGCCGGCGCGCGGCCCGGCATGATGCTGGCCGATGCCCGGGCGCTGTGTCCATCGCTGGCGGTCGCGCCGGCCGATCCTGCGGGTGATCTGACCTTTCTGGAGAACCTCGCGCTGTGGGCGCAGCGCTGGGGGCCGTGGTCGGCGCTTGATCCGCCCGATGGGCTGCTGATCGACGTCACCGGGGCGGCGCACCTGTTCGGGGGAGAAGCGGCGCTGCTTGCCGATGCCCGCGCCCGCCTGGCAGCGCGCGGGCTGTCGGCGCGGCTGGCGATCGCCCCCACCGCCGGGGCGGCCTGGGCACTGGCGCATCACGGAGCGGATTGCGCGATCATGGAACCCGGCGACAGTCTGCACGATCTGCCGGTTGCGGCACTGCGGCTTGATCCCGCCGTGTTGACCGTGCTGCGGCGGCTGGGGCTGAAGCGTATCGGCGACCTTTCGGGGGTGGCGCGCGATGCCCTGGCGCGGCGCTTTCGCAGTGCCCATGCCCCGGCGGCCAACCCGCTGATCCGGCTCGACCAGCTGCTGGGGCGGGTGCCCGAGCCATTGCTGCCGGTGGTCAGTGTCGCGGTGCCGCTGGTCCAGCGCCGGCTGATGGAGCCGATCCGCCATCGCCCCTTGCTCGATCAGGTGCTGGGCGATCTTTGCGCCGACATGGCGCGGCTGCTTGAAGGACGGGCAGAAGGCGCGCGGCGGTTCGAACTGGGGCTGTGGAAGGTCGATGGTGAAGTGGTCGTGCGGCACCTCGAACTGGCTGCCGCCAGCCGTGACGGTGCCCATATGGCAGGATTGTTCGGGCGCAAGCTTGACGATGTCGATGCCGGCTTCGGGATCGAACTGGCCCGCCTGCGCGCACCCTGGACCGAACCGATGGCTCTGGCGCAAAAGGATTTTGAAGCTGCAGCAGAAACGCGCGGTACCAGCCTGGCGGCCTGCATCGACCGGCTCAGCGTCCGCTTGGGGGCAGAGGCAATACGGCGTCCGCTGCTGCGCGCCAGCCACATTCCCGAACGCGCCCAGCGCTGGAGTGCGCCGCTGGAGGCGGGCGGGGCCGAGCAGGAATGCCTGGCCTTCCACGCCCGCCCGCTCAAGCTACTCGACCGGGCCGAGCCGATCGCGGTGCTCTATGCCACCCCCGATGGCCTGCCGCGGCGCTTTCGCTGGCGCGGCGAAGTGCACGAGATCGCCCGCGCCGAAGGGCCCGAACGCATCGCCCCCGAATGGTGGCGCGAACGCGGAACCGTGCGGTTGCGCGATTACTATCGGGTCGAGGACGGGGACGGGCGGCGCTACTGGATCTACCGCCACGGCCTGTCGGGCGACGGCCGCGGCGGCAATCCGGAGTGGTACCTGCAAGGGCTCTACGGCTGAGCTGCGGAGCGCCCCGTATGGCGCGACCGCAAACCCTTCCGCGGACGGGAAGGCAGAAAGCCCTCGTCAAGCCCAGTTTGGGAACATATAAGGAACAAATGTCGCAACCAAGTCTGATCGAACGCCTGGGAATCCTCGCCGATGCCGCCAAATACGATGCCTCATGCGCCTCGTCGGGCACGGCCAAGCGCACCAGCAAGGGCGGCAAGGGCGTGGGTTCGACCGAGGGGATGGGGATCTGTCACGCCTATGCCCCGGACGGGCGCTGCATCTCGCTGCTCAAGATCCTGTTGACCAACCACTGCGTGTTCGATTGCCACTATTGCATCAACCGCAAGAGCTCGAACGTGCGCCGCGCCCGGTTCACCCCGCAGGAAGTCGCCGACCTGACGCTGTCGTTCTACAAGCGCAATTATATCGAGGGGCTGTTCCTCTCCTCGGGCATCGTCAAGAATTCCAGCCACACGATGGAGCAGCTGATCGAAACCGCACGAATCCTGCGCGAGGAGCATGATTTTCGCGGCTACATCCACCTCAAGACTATCCCCGAGGCCGAGCCCGAACTGGTCCACCGCGCCGGGCTCTATGCCGACCGCGTCTCGATCAATGTCGAGCTGCCGACCGTGGCCGGGCTGACCCGGCTGGCGCCGGACAAGGACGCCGGGGTGATCGAAGGGGCGATGGGTGACGTCAAGGCGTCGATCGTCGAGGCCAGGGATGCGAAGAAGCGCTTCAGGTCGGCCCCGCGCTTTGCCCCGGCCGGGCAATCGACCCAGATGATCGTCGGCGCTGATGGGGCCAGCGATGCCGCGATCGTCGACAAGGCCAGCGCGCTGTATGGCAGTTTCGGCCTGCGCCGGGTCTACTATTCGGCCTTCAGCCCGATCCCCGATGCCAGCGCGGTGCTGCCGCTGCAGCGCCCGCCGCTGATCCGCGAGCACCGACTGTACCAGTCGGACTGGCTGATGCGGTTCTATGGCTTCGCCCCGCACGAGGTGCGGCAAGCCGCCGACGAGGCGGGGATGCTGCCGCTCGATATCGATCCCAAGCTGGCCTGGGCGCTCAAGTTTCGCGAGCAGTTTCCGGTCGACGTCAACCGCGCCCCGCGTGAGGCGCTGCTGCGCGTGCCTGGCCTTGGCATCCGCGCGGTCGGGGCGATCCTGGCGGCGCGGCGGCAGCGCACATTGCGGCTGGGTGACGTCGCCAAGCTGACCGTCTCGGTGGCGAAAGTGCGCCCGTTCATCGTGGCTGCCGACTGGCGTCCGGTGCTGCTGACCGACCGTGCCGATTTGAAAGCCCTGGTCGCGCCGAAGCGGACCGAGCAGCTCGAGCTGTTCGCGGCATGACCCAGCTGTTCCGCGACGCCCGCAGCGGTGATGCCTGTGCGGTGGCTTTGAGCGCCCCCGACGATTTCACCGGTTGGCGCGAACAGGCACGCCGCCTCGTGATGGCTGAAGTGCCGCCCGACCGGGTGGTCTGGCAGGTCCCGGGCGAGGGCGGGGACGACCTGTTTGCCGGGCCCGGCACGGCGCGCCGCCTGCCCACGCCGCCCCGCGATGCCCTGCCGCCGCGGGTGCCGCGCGCCTTCCTCGATCTGGCGGGCAAGGCGGCGCTCCATTCTGATCCGCAGCGCTATGCCTTGCTTTACCGTTTGCTGTGGCGGCTTCAGTCCCGGTCCGGGCTGACGGAGGACGGTGCCGACGATGATGTGCGCCGCTTGGCCCTGCTGGCGCGCACCGTGCGCCGCGACATCCACAAGATGCGCGCCTTCGTCCGCTTCCGCGTGATCCAGAGCGATGCGGGCGAACGCTATGTCGCGTGGTTCGAGCCCGAGCACCACATCCTGCGCGCCAATGCGGCGTTCTTCGTCAGCCGCTTTACCCAGATGAACTGGACGATCCTGACCCCGCAGGGTTCACTCGACTGGGATGGCGCGGTGCTGCGCGAAGGTCCGCCCGCGGCGCGCGGCGATGCCCCCGCCGAGGATGCGGCCGAGGACCTGTGGAAGACCTATTACGCATCGATCTTCAATCCGGCGCGGCTGAAGATCGGCGCAATGCTCAAGGAAATGCCCAAGCGCTATTGGAAGAACATGCCCGAGGCGGCGCTGATCCCCGATCTGATCGCCGGCGCCCAGGCGCGCGAGGCGCAGATGGTCGAGAGCGGGGCAGCGCTGTTCACCGAAGCGCGGCCTGCCAGTCTGGAGGCGATCGCTGCGGGCATTTCGGCCTGCACCCGCTGCCCGATCGGCTGCAACGGCACGCGCGCGGTGGCGGGCGAGGGGCGCAGCGATGCCGCGCTCATGATCGTCGGCGAACAGCCGGGCGACAGCGAGGAGCAGGCCGGGCGGCCTTTTATTGGCCCCGCCGGGCAGGTGCTGCGCAGTCACCTCGACCAGGCCGGGATCGATCCCGCGCAGGTCTGGCTGACCAACGCGGTCAAGCACTTCAAATTCGTCATGCGCGCGCCGTCCAAGCGGCGGCTGCACCAGAGCCCTGCGGCCCGCGAAATCGACACCTGCCGCTGGTGGGTCGAAAGCGAACGCCTGCTGGTGCGCCCGAAACTGGTGCTGGCACTGGGGGCCAGCGCGGCACGGTCGGTGCTGGGCAAGACCGTCAGCGTGCAGAAGGTGCGCGGCGCAGCCATGCCGCTGGAGGGCGGGGCAGAGCTGTGGATCACCACGCATCCGTCCTACCTGCTGCGGCTCGACGACGATGCCCGCGCGGCGGAAGAGGCGCGTTTTGCCGCCGATCTGCGCAGCGTTGCGGCGCGGCTGGCGGAGCTGACAGGGTGAACCATGCCCGAAGCTGCGCTCACCCCTGAACGCCGCCGGGTGGAGCAGACCCTGCCGCCGCCCGATGCACCGGCCCCTTTCGTCGAGCTGGGGCTGGTCAGCTGCTTTTCGTTCCTGCGCGGCGCATCGGACGCGGTCGATCTCGCCACCACGGCGCGGGCGCTGGGCTATGACGCGCTGGGCATTGCCGATGCCAACACCATGGCCGGGGTGGTGCGGCTGCACAGCGAAGCGCGGGCGCTGGGGCTGCGCCCGGTCATCGGCTGCCGGATCGAGACCACCGAGGGGCTGGCCTTCCTCGCCTATCCGCAGGACCGCCAGGCCTATGGCCGGCTGTGCCGGCTGATCTCGGCCGGGCGCATGGCGACGCCCGAGGGCGAATGGCAGGACAAGGGCGCCTGCGATATCACTCTGGCCATGCTCGCGGCGCACAGCGAAGGCGTCCACCTGGTGCTGGTGCCGCCAGACAATCCCGATGCGGAACTGGCGATCGAGATCGAAAGCAACGTCGTCGCCTTGCGGGGTGAAGCGGAGCAGCAAGGGACGGCTGCGTTTCGCGCCGCGCTCCCCGGACTTCTGCCCCACCTGACCGCGCAGCTTCCCACGCTGCGCCACCTTGCCGCGAGCTATCTCTACACCGGCGACGACCTTGCCCGCATCGCCCGGCTCGACGATCTGGCCCGCGCCAATGGGCTGGTCATGCTTGCCACCAATCTGCCGCACTACCACGCCCCGCAGCGCCGCCCGCTGCACGACGTGATGACCGCGATCCGCCACAAGACCACGGTGGCCGCCGCCGGTCATCTGCTCGAGGCGAATTCGGAGCGTCATCTCAAGGGGCCGGAGGAAATGGCCCGGCTGTTCGCGCGTTGGCCCCACGCACTGCAGGCGGCGCGCGATCTGGCCGATATGTGCACGTTCAGCCTGGAGGAACTGCGCTACGAATACCCCGAAGAAACCTGCCCCGACGGTCTCGATCCGCAGCAGCATCTCGATAACCTGACCTGGGAAGGCGCGGCGCGGCGCTATCTCTCGGGCGTGCCGGACAGTGTCGCCGATACGCTGCGCCGCGAGCTGGCGCTGATCGGCAAGCTCGACCTCGCACGCTACTTTCTGACCATCAAGGATATCGTTGATTTTGCGCGTAATCAGGATCCGCCGATTCTGTGTCAGGGGCGCGGATCGGCGGCCAATTCGGCGGTATGCTATTGCCTGGAGATCACCGCAGTCGATCCCGCGCGCCATGCCCTGCTGTTCGACCGGTTCATCTCCGAGGAGCGCAAGGAGCCGCCCGATATCGACGTCGATTTCGAACACGAGCGGCGCGAGGAGGTGATCCAGTACATCTACCAGCGCTATGGCCGTCACCGCGCCGGGCTCTGCGCCACGGTGATCCATTACCGCCCGCGCATGGCGATCCGCGAGGTCGGCAAGGCCATGGGCCTCAGCGAAGACGTCACCACCGCGCTCGCCAAGACTGTGTGGGGCGGGCACGGCCGCTCGATCAAGGAGGCCCATGTCGAAAGCGAGGCGGGCATGGACCTCAGCGATCCGCACCTCAGACGGGTTCTTGCACTAACCGAGCAAATGATTGGTATGCCTAGGCATCTGTCCCAGCACGTCGGTGGGTTCATCCTGACCCAGGGCCTGCTGACCGAAACCGTGCCGATCGGCAACGGGGCGATGCCCGAACGCACCTTCATCGAATGGGACAAGGACGATATCGATGCGCTAGGCATCCTCAAGGTCGATGTCCTGGCGCTGGGCATGCTCACCTGCATCCGCAAATGCCTCGACCTGCTCGGCGCGCACCACGGCCAGAACTTGACCCTGGCGACGGTGCCGAAGGAGGACCCGGCGGTCTACGACATGCTGTGCAAGGGCGATTCGCTCGGCGTGTTCCAGGTCGAAAGCCGCGCGCAGATGAACATGCTACCGCGGCTGCGCCCGCGCCAGTTCTACGATCTGGTGATCGAGGTGGCGATCGTCCGGCCGGGGCCGATCCAGGGCGACATGGTCCACCCTTACCTCAAGCGCCGGCGCGGGGCCGAGCCGGTCGAGATCCCCGCGCCCGGGTCCGAACACGGCCCGCCGGACGAGCTGACCTCGATCCTCGGGCGCACGCTGGGGGTGCCGATTTTCCAGGAACAGGCGATGAAGATCGCGCTCGACGCGGCGCAGTTCTCGGCGCTTGAGGCCAATCGGCTGAGGAAGGCGATGGCGACCTTCCGCAGCCGCGGGATGGTCCACGAACTCGAAGAGATGATGGTCGGGCGAATGATCGCGCGCGGCTATGACCCCGATTTCGCGGTGCGCTGCTTCAACCAGATCAAGGGCTTTGGCGAATACGGCTTTCCCGAAAGCCACGCCGCCAGCTTCGCCCTGCTGGTCTATGTCTCATCGTGGCTGAAGTGCCATTTCCCGGCTGCTTTCGCCGCCGCCTTGCTCAATTCGCAGCCGATGGGTTTCTACGCCCCGGCCCAGATCGTGCGCGATGCCCGCGAACATGGCGTCATGGTGCGGCCGGTCGATGTCAACCACAGTGGCTGGGACAACACGCTGGAACAACAGGGGGCGGGCGTCGCCCTGCGCCTGGGTCTGCGCCAGGTCGACGGCTTCCCCGAAGTTGCCGCCGCGCGGATCGTTGCGGCGCGGGCGGAGGGCGGGTCGTTCCGCGATGTCCGCGAGCTCAAGGAACGCGCCGGGCTGACTCCGGCGCTGATCGAGCGGCTGGCCAGCGCCGATTGCCTTGGCTCGCTGGGCCTCAGCCGCCGCCAGGCGCTGTGGGATGCGCGCAGCCTGATCGCCGCGCCCGACCTGCCGCTGTTCGCTGCCGCCGCCGCGCGCGACGAGGGCGCCGAACGCACCCTGACCCGCCTGCCGCAGATGCCGCTAAGCGAGGAGGTGGTCGCCGACTATCAGACCCAGCGGCTCAGCCTGAAGGCGCATCCGATGGCCTTCCTGCGCGCTGGCCTGGGTGAACGCGGCTTTGTCCGGGCGAGCGAGCTGAGGGAACGCAAATATCGCAGCCAGGTCCAGGTCGCCGGGGTGGTCCTTATCCGTCAGCGTCCCGGTAGCGCCAAGGGGGTGTGCTTCATCACGCTGGAGGACGAGACCGGGGTGGTCAACCTGGTGATCTGGCCCGACCTGATGGAAAAGCAGCGCAAGGTGATCATGGGCGCACGGCTGATCGAGGTGCGCGGGCGGGTGGAATATGATGACGAGGTGATCCATGTCATCGCCCAGAACCTGACTGACGCCACGGCGGCGCTGCACGCGCTGTCCGACGATCTGCTGAACGCCCCGGTGGCGCGCGCCGATCATGTCAAAGCGCCGCTGCCCTCACGCGCCCAAGCTCCCGATTTCGAGCCCCCAGGCCCGGGCAATCGCGATTGCGGCTGGCGCGGCGGGCACCCGCGCGATGCGCGGATCATTCCCAAGTCGCGCGACTTTCATTGATTGCGCTGGTGCCAGCCCCTGCTAGCCTGCATGCAACAGGGAGAACCGCCATGCAGCTTCGCGCCGCGCTGACCGTCATCGCCATCGGCCTCGCCGCACCGCTTGCCGCCAAGCCCCTGCCGCTCCCCCCGGCAATCTACACCGATCCGGTGCACGACAAGGCCAACCCGGCGCGGATGGAGACCCTGCACGTGCCGAGCGGCGGGGTGACGATCAATGGTATAGCCTACCTTGCCGCGGGCAAGGGACCGCATCCCACGTTGGTGATTTGTCACGGCTGGCCAGGCAACGAGAAAAACCTCGACCTGGCCCAGGCCGTCCGCCGCGCGGGCTGGAACGCGGTGACCTTCAACTACCGCGGGTCGTGGGGCAGTCCGGGCAGCTTCCGCTTCGCCCAGAACCCCGACGATGCTCAGGCGGTGATCGCCCTTCTGCGGGATCCTGCCAACGCGGCGAAGCTGGGGATCGATCCCGCCAGGATTGCGATTATCGGGCACTCGATGGGCGGCTGGGTCAGCGCAACAGTCGGCGCGCGCGATCACCGCCTGCTCGGTGCCGGGCTGATTTCCGCCGGGAACATGGGGATCCTCAAGGGGCTGCCGCGCGATGCGCTGGTCAAGGAATCGGCCTCGAACGCCGAAACCCTGGCCGATACCTCGCCCGAACGGATGGCTGACGAGCTGATCTCAGCCCCGGACTGGTTCGATTTTCGCAATGGCGCTGCGGCCCTGGCCGACCGGCCGTTCCTGGCGCTGACCTCTGACGACGGGCTGGCCGGCCATACCGACGATCTGGTCAAGGCGATCCGGGCGCGTGGCGGGCGGCGCGTGACGGCCTATCACGCCCCCACCGATCACGGCTGGTCGGACCGACGCATCGACCTCGAGGGCCATGTCATTCGCTGGCTCGCCACCCTGACGCCGCCGCGAAAGTAGCGCTCAGACCGCTTCGAGTGCGTAGCCTGCCGAGCGGACCGTTCGTACCGGATCGGCCACGCCGGGCAATTCGATACCCTTGCGCAGACGGCGAATGTGGACATCGACCGTGCGCAGCTCGATATCGCTATCGGTGCCCCACACCGCGTCGAGCAGTTGCCCGCGGCTGAACACCCGGCCGGGATGCTCCATGAAGAACTTGAGCAGGCGGAACTCGGTCGGGCCCAGCGATACGACCTGGCCCTTGCGCGTGACCTTGTGGGCCGTGGCATCGAGTGAAAGATCGCCCACGGTCAGGACTTCGCCGGCCAAGGCAGGGCGAATGCGGCGCATGATTGCATTGACCCGGGCGATCAGCTCGCGCGGGCTGAACGGCTTGGTGACATAGTCGTCAGCGCCGGTGTCGAGCCCGCGGATCTTGTCATCCTCGGCCCCGCGTGCGGTCAGCATCACGATCGGCACATGCGCCGTGGCCTTGTCGCGGCGCAGGCGGCGGCACACTTCGATCCCGCTGGTGCCTTCGATCATCCAGTCGAGCACGACCAGATCGGGCGCCTGTTCCGTCGCAAACAGCAGCGCCTCGTCACCGTCGGGCGTCGCGGTTACCGCGTAGCCCTCGGCGGTGAAGCGAAACTCGAGCAGTTCGGCCAGGGCCGGATCGTCTTCGACCAGCAGCAGGCGCGGGGCACCCATGTCAGGCGCCCGTCCTGTCTTCCCGGTCGGTCAGATAGGATCCGGTCGCCGCGTAATAGACCATCTCGGCCACGTTGGTGGCGTGATCGCCGATCCGCTCAATGTTGCGGGCCACGAACAACAGCTGCGCCGCACTTGAAATCGTCGCAGGATTTTCCATCATGTGGCTGACAAGGTTGCGAAAAATGCTTTCATAGAAAGCGTCGACCTTGTCATCGCGGGCAACCACTTCGGCGGCCAGTTCGGCGTCTCGCGCGGCGTAGGCGGTGAGCACGTCATGGACCATCTCGCTGGCCAGCTCGGCCATGGCGGGGATCAGGGTCAGCGGCTCGAACTGGCGGCGCCCCTGGATCTTGCCGGTGCTCTTGGCGATGTTCTTGGCATAGTCGCCGATACGTTCGACCACGCCGGCGATCTTCAGCGCGGCAATCACTTCGCGCAGATCGTCGGCCATCGGCGCGCGCAGGGCGATGATCCGTACGGCAAGACGGTCGATCTCAGCCTCGAGCGAATCGATCCGCTTGTCGCGCGCCACCACGCCGTCGGCCAATTCGCGATTGCCCTTGACCAGCGCACTCATCGCCTCGCCGATCGAAACTTCGGCCAGGCCGCCCATTTCGGCGATCAGGCCGCGCAGGCGGGTGATGTCCTCGTCGAAGGCCTTGACGGTGTGTTCCTGTGCCATGTCAGCCGTACCTTCCGGTAATGTAGTCCTTGGTCCGTTCTTCACGCGGGTTGGTGAAGATATCGGAGGTTTTCCCGTATTCGACCATCCGGCCGAGGTGGAAAAACGCCGTGCGCTGTGACACGCGTGCAGCCTGCTGCATCGAATGAGTAACGATGACGATGGCGTAATTGCCTCGCAATTCGTCGATCAGCTCTTCAATGCGCGCTGTGGCAATCGGGTCGAGCGCCGAGCACGGTTCGTCCATCAGGATCACTTCAGGATCGACCGCGATGGCGCGGGCAATGCACAGGCGTTGCTGTTGGCCGCCCGAAAGCGCGGTTCCGCTGTCTGCGAGGCGATCCTTCACTTCGTCCCATAAGCCAGCGCGGCGCAGCGACCGCTCTACGATTTCGTCCATCTCGGACTTGCTTGCGGCAAGCCCATGGATCCGCGGGCCATAGGCGACATTCTCGAAGATCGACTTGGGGAAGGGGTTGGGCTTCTGGAAGACCATGCCGACCCGGGCGCGCAGCTGCACCACGTCCATACTGGACTTGTAGATGTCGACGCCGTCCAATGCGATGTCGCCTTCGACCCGGGCCCCGGCGATCGTGTCGTTCATGCGGTTGAGCGTACGCAGAAAGGTCGACTTGCCGCAGCCCGAAGGGCCGATGAAGGCCGTGACATATTTGGCACTGATGTCGATCGAGACGTCATCGATCGCGCGCTTGTCGCCATAATAGACGAAGACATTGCGCGCCGTGATCTTGGCGTCGACGGAATCAAGATTGTCGTGCGTGGTCATTACCAGCGTTTCTCAAAGCGGTTGCGGAGATAGATGGCCAGGCCATTCATCACCAGCAGGAACAGCAGAAGGACGATGATCGCGGCAGAGGTCCGTTCGACAAAGCCACGGTCGATTTCGTCCGACCACAGGAAGATCTGCACCGGCAGAACCGTGGCAGGCGAAGTGAAGCCGTCAGGCGGGCTGGCGACAAAGGCGCGCATCCCGATCATCAGAAGCGGCGCGGTTTCGCCCAGCGCGCGGGCCATGCCGATGATCGTCCCCGTCAGGATGCCAGGCAGGGCCAGGGGCAGGACGTGATGGAATACCGTCTGCACGCGGCTTGCCCCGACAGCAAGCGCGGCATCGCGGATCGAAGGTGGCACAGCCTTGATCGCGTTGCGTCCCGAAATCACGATGACCGGCATGGTCATCAGCGCCAGAGTCATCCCCCCGATCAGCGGAGCCGAGCGGAAGTTCGGAAAAAGCGCCAGGAACACGGCAAGCCCAAGTAGCCCGAAGATGATCGACGGAACCGCGGCAAGGTTGTTGATCGATACCTCGATCAGATCGGTCCAACGGTTCTTGGGGGCATATTCTTCAAGATAGACTGCGGACAGCACGCCCACCGGAAAGGCGAGGGCAAGCGTGACCAGCATGGTCAGCATCGAGCCCTTGAGTGCCCCCCAGATGCCCACTTCCTGGGCACCGGTGGCATCGCCGCGCGACAGGAAGCCCCAGTCAAAGGCCCGGACCAGCTTGTTGTCGCGCTGCAAGCTGCTGGCCAGGCTGCGCAAATCCTGCTGACCGTCGCCCCGCGCAGCAGCGGCCAGATCGTCGCTTGCGGGCAGCGATGCATCAAGCTTGCCGGTCAGGCGCGCGGGATCGGCAATCAGGGCCTTGCCCACCTCTCGCCAAGCGCCATCCTGGATCTGGGCGGCACCGGCATCTCCCAGTTCCTTTGCCGCGGCAAATGCTACGACATCTTTCAGCCCGGCACCTTCCAGCGCTTGCATGGCACCGGGACTTTGCAGCTGTGCCGGATCGATCGTCAGCAGCCCGGTCGAGAAATCGATCGGGAATCGTACCTCGGTCCGCTTGAACCCGCCAAGTGCATTGGCTGTCATGGTCAGCAGCAGGAACGCGAGCACCAGGGCCGAGAACATGACCGCGATCATGCCCAGCGCCTTGAAGCGACGTTCGGCGGCATAGCGCCGCTTCAGGCGCGCAGCGACGGCAGCGTCGTGCATGTAGGAAGCAGGCTTATTCATAGGCCTCACGGAAGTGTTTGACGACGCGCAGGGCGATGAAGTTGAGCGTCAACGTCACCAGGAACAGCACCATGCCCAGCGCAAAGGCGGATAGCGTGGCGGGATGGTCGAAGCTGCCTTCCCCGGTGAGCATGGCAACGATCTGGAAGGTCACCGTGGTCATCGATTCGAACGGATTGCCGCTGAGCCGGGCGGTCGCCCCTGCGGCCATGACGACGATCATCGTCTCGCCAATCGCGCGGCTGACTGCCAGCATGATTCCCGCGACGATGCCAGGCAAGGCCGCCGGAATCAGCACACGCTTGATCGTTTCGGACTTGGTTGCACCCATGGCTAGGCTGCCATCACGCATGGCCTGGGGCACTGCGGCAATTGAATCGTCGGCCATAGAAGAGACGAACGGGATGATCATGATGCCCATGACCAGCCCCGCGGCCAGCGCGCTTTCGCTCGACGCGCTGGAAATGCCGATCGCCTTGCCGAAATCACGGATCAGCGGGGCAACGGTCAGTGCGGCAAAATAGCCGTAAACGACTGTCGGCACACCGGCGAGGATTTCCAGCAGCGGCTTCATCCATTTGCGCACTGTTGGCGAGGCATATTGCGTCAGGAAAATCGCGCTCATCAGGCCGAGTGGAATGGCGACCGCCATGGCAATGATCGCCCCGATGTAGATCGTGCCCCAGAACAGCGGCACGGCGCCGTAGACGTTTTGGTTGGACGCACCTGGATCGGACATTGGGTCCGGGCTCCAGTGGGTGCCGAACAGGAAATCCAGCGGACTGACGATCTGGAAAAAGCGCGCCGTTTCGAACACGAGCGAGGCGACGATCCCGAAGGTGGTGAAGATCGCCACGAGCGATGCCGCCATCAGTCCCACCATCACCGCCCGTTCGACGCGGGTTCGCGCGGTGAATTGCGGGCGCAGCCGGGTAAAGGCGTAGAAACCGCCGGCCGCAGCCAGCAACAGGGTAACGACAAGGCCGATCAGCGAGAATTGGTTGAGGGCGACACGAAACGGCTCAACCAGAGGGGCGCTGCCGCTTTGGAAGCCCGCAGTGGCGCTACCGCCAGCAATCGCTTGCGCCTCGGCCAGGATCGAATCGCGCTGTATACCGAAGGCGGGAAGCGCTGCGGCCGCCGGATCGATCAGCACCTTGGCCAGGACCAGGCGTGGACTGACGGCGCTCCATATCGCGGCGAACAGCAGGGCCGGCACCGCAGCCCACAAGGCGACGTACCAGCCGTGATAATTGGGAAGCGAGTGCAGTTCGTCGCCCTGCGCGCGCGCAGACTTGCGCATGGCCCAGGCACGTGAACGTGCCGCCAGCCATCCGATTAGCCCCAGTCCCAGGGCAAGCAGTATCGGAATGGCTGGCGGCATTGGTGGTGTCAGAACTTTCTTTGGGCGATTCGGCCGGCTTTTACTTCAGGCTAGCCGGATCGAGCAGCGAGAAGTCAGCGGCTGTCTTGGCGCTCTGCGCAAGAATAGCATCAGGCGCAACCACCATGCCCTGCTTGGCGAGCAGGCCGTCCTTGCCCCAACTCTTGGCCCATTCGGCAACGAATTCCTTCAGGCCCTTGATCGCTTCAAGGTGGGCAACCTTGACATAGATATAGAGCGGGCGGGCACCGGGATAGCTGAAGTCCGAAATGGTCGCATAGGTCGGGGTCACGCCGTTCATGGTCAGGCCCATCAGCTTGTCGGCGTTTTCTTCGAGGTACGAGAAGCCGAAGATGCCGATCGCCTTGGGATTGGCTTCCAGCTTCTGCACGATCAGGTTGTCGTTTTCGCCCGAGTCGACATAGGCACCATCGCTGCGCACTTCGCCGCAGACCTTGTCATGCTTGTCCTTGTCGCTGTCCTTCAATGCTTTCATCTCGGCATTGGCGTCGCAGCCCTTGGCCAGGATCAGTTCCTTCAGCGCATCGCGCGTACCCGAGGTGCTGGGCGGACCGTAAACCAGGATCGGTTCGGCCGGAAACGCCGGGTTGACGTCCTTCCAGGTCTTGGCGATGTTGGGCTTGCCATAGGGATTGGCGGCCAGCGCCTTGTAGACGTCTTCGGGGGTCAGCTTGAGGCCGAGACCGCCCTTGGCTTCGGCAAAGGCCACACCGTCAAGTCCGACCTGGATTTCGGCAATCTTGTCGACGCCGTTCTTGGCGCAATCTTCGTATTCGGACTTCTTCATGCGGCGCGATGCGTTTTCGATATCAGGGAACGAGACGCCCACGCCGCTGCAGAACAGCTTCATGCCCGCGCCGGTGCCGGTCGATTCAATGATTGGCGACTTGATCGCAGTGTTCGACTTGGCCAGCGAATCCGCGACGGCCTTGGCGAAGGGATAGACGGTGGAGGAACCGACAGCGCGAATCTGATCGCGCGAAGAGCTTTGCGCGCCGCCGCAGGCAGCAAGCAGGGCAGTGGCCGAAACCGCGGAAACAATGGAAAGCAGCTTGGTGTTCATGACGATTCTCTCGTTGCCTGATATTGTCGCTGCTCTGGCTCTTTTTCGTGACAGATTCGTGACAAGGTGTGTCAGCATGATGGCAGTCCGATGTCACACGGCTCATGTCATAACGGTGTCGAAAATTTGGCACAATACGTCACAGAACTGTCACAGATCTGACTTAGTGGCCGCGACAGACCTTCCGATCGGGGACCAATCCATGCGTATCACCAAGCTTGCTGCCGTTGCCGCTCCTCTGGCCTGTCTTGCCACGCCAGCCATGGCCGATGAAGACACGCAGTACTGGCAAACGGCGAATGTCAGCGTGGCACTTTCACCGACCGTCCGCGTCTCCAACGAGCTGGTAGCGCGGAGCAGCGAAGCACGCGGGTTCTATGAGCTCGAGAATGTCACGATGCTCAACTACAAGGTGACCAAGCAGATCACGATAGCGGCAGGATATGTCCACAACCCGACCTATCTGCACGGCGACTTCGCCGCAATGGAGCGTCGCGCCCGCGAACAGGTGACCTATGACAACTTCGCCAAGCTGGGTCCGGTCAAGCTGACCGGCCGCATCCGGATGGAGCAGCGTTGGCGCGACAATGTCGCCGGAACCGGATGGCGGCTGCGCCCCTTTCTGAAGGTGAGCATGCCGCTGATCGGCAAGGCCAGCCTGAACTTGACCCACGAGAGCTTCATCAACCTCAACACCACGACCTTCCAGAAGGTCGATGGCTATGATCGGATGCGCAATGCGGTGTTCGTTTCGGCACCGCTCAACAAGCAAGTCAGCGTCGACTTCGGCTATCTCAATCAGCTCGGCATTGTCCGCGGCGGTGCCGACAAATCGGACCATGTCATCACGGCCGGGGTCTCGGCAAATTTCTAGGCGGCAGCGTCGGTCAGCGCGGGCAGGGTGACGCTCACCTGCGTTCCTTCGCCAACGGTGCTGTTGATGTCGAGCGCTCCACCATGCCGCTCGACGATGTGCTTGACGATCGCCAGACCCAGCCCGGTCCCGCCAGAGGCCCGGCTGCGACCGGGATCGGTGCGATAGAAGCGTCGGGTCAGTAGCGGCAGATGCTCTGGCGCGATACCCGGGCCGCGATCGGCTATGGTCAGAACGAGCTGCCCTGCGGCATTCTTGGCCAGCGCCACAGTGACTGGTTGATCGGGTGCGCCATATTTCAAGGCGTTGTCGATCAGGTTGCGCAGTACCTGCTCCAGCTGACCAGGATCACCGGCAATCGGCGCATTGGCATCAACGGATGCCAGATCGACCCGATCCTTGCCCGGGAGTGAGTTCATTTCGGAAACGACGCGACGCACCAGACTACTCAGGTCGATTGTCTCGTCCGGGCGATCATGTTTCTCCGCCTCGACGTGGCTTAGCGTCATGAGATCCTCAACGAGAGTCAGCATGCGCTTCGCTTCACGTTCGACTATCGCAAGGAAGCGGGTTGTCGCGGCAGCATCGACCGCGGGACCGCCATCGGACAGCGTCTCGACGTAGCCGATTATCGCTGCAAGGGGAGTGCGCAGCTCGTGGCTGGCGTTGGCGACGAAATCGGTATGGGCGCGGCTGACATCGGCTTCGGAGGTCCGGTCAGTCAGTTCGATCATCCAGCGGCGATTGTCGACCCGACGCCGCGTGAGTTGCCACAGGCTGCGCCCACCAGTGAAGCCGGGGATGCTGACGCTTTCGCCATCGGCCATTTCCAGCAAGCGCATCGCATCGGGATGGCGCAATGCGATACGCGCATCCTGACCAACGATATGTGCACCCAATGCCTCGCGCGCGGCTGCATTGGCCACCAGGATGCGGCCGTTCTCCATGATCAGCAACGGCTGACCCAGCGGCTCGATCGTTTCGCGGACGGCATCGCGGGTCAATTCGACGGGATCGATACGCGGCGCGGCAATCTCGGGTTCGGGCATGGCCAGCCACAGGGATCCCAGCCACAGCGACAGGATCGCCAGTGCCACCCAGACGCCGCTACCCGACAGAAGCAGTCCGATAGCGGTCACTGCGGCCAGACTGGCGCTGGGCCATGGCAAGGGTCGCGATCCGCTCATGCCGGGGGCTTCTAGAAAAGCCGCGCGCATCCCGCCAGTCGCAAATGGCAACGCGACGCAGTTTGTCAGAGGATGTCTGCGGCTGGTGACCCCTACGGGAATCGAACCCGTGTTTCAGCCGTGAGAGAGATACCGATTTTTTCGATTCGCATCCGCATGGCTCCACATAAATCATGTTAAATCAGTTATATAGAATTTTCAAGTCCACATGCATCCATCGTCGTACGCATGCTCTTATTTGACGTATATTTGACGACTTTGTATAGTGGGAGCATGTCCAGGACCATCAATGACGCCCCTCTCACGACGCGCGAGGCACGAAAGCGGCTGGCGCCGGGACTCTATTGGCGCAGTGTAGATACAGAGATCCACGTTGGATACCGAAAAGGAAAGAGGGCTGGCGTTTGGCTTGTCCGTTGGCGCAACGGAACGGGATACCGACAGGCAGCCGTAGGGCCGGCAGACGACGTAATCGGCATTGGCAATCTCGATTATCGCGCTGCGGTCAAAGATGCACTCGATCAGGTTGCGGCCGCTCGGATTGAGGCAAAGGCGCTGGCAGATGGCCCGCAGCAAACGGTGAGGCTCGCCGTTGAGGCTTACATCGAAAGTCGGAATGCCCGAGCCAGTCGGCGGGTTGGTAGGCCGGTGCGCTCCGATGCAGCACATCGCTTGGAACGATACGTGATTGGCCGGTCAAAGCACGGACAGCGGAAGGCAGTTGCCGCCGCCCCTATTTCTGAGATTGCGCTCCACAAACTGACCGAACGAAATCTGATAGACTGGCGCGAGAGTGTGTCGGTCGGCCTCAAGGCTACCGCCGTCCAGCGTTTGGTGAGTGACTTCAAGGCTGCACTGAATAGCGCTTATGAACGGAACCGGGATCGCCTGCCTCCTGCGTTGCCAAGCATCGTCAAGTCAGGACTGAAGGCCGCGCTGGTCGACGAGGATGAAATGGTTTCGCTCGCGCGCGAAAATCAGATCCTTTCGGACGCACAGATCAGCGATCTGATCAGGGCCACCCATGAGGTTGATGCCGAGCACGATTGGGACGGAGATCTTTTTCGGCTCATCGTAGTGATGGCCGCGACTGGTGCGCGGTTTTCGCAAGTCGCTAGGCTGCGAGTGCTCGATGTGCAGACTGGGGCCGGGCGCCTCATGGTCCCGGCCAGCAGGAAGGGGCGCGGTGGAAGGGGAGGCGTGACACCGGTCCCGGTAGGTCGCGATGTACTAGACGCTCTCGCTCCCATCCTGAGTGGCCGCAGCAAAAACGCTCCGCTGCTCGAGCGCTGGCGATATGCTCAAAAGCCCGGGACCATCAGATGGCATCGCGAGCGGCGCCAGGCTTGGGAGACGCCGAGCGAGATCGTTCGATTTTGGGGTGAGATCCGTGAACGAGTCGGCCTGCCGGACGTTGTCCCCTATGCATTCCGGCACTCATCGATTGTTCGCGGCATTCGCGCAAATCTGCCGCTGCGCCTCGTTGCTGCCATCCATGATACCAGCGTGATGATGATTGAACGCCACTATGCTCGCTTCATTGCCGATGGACTGGACATGCTCGCTGCTCGGGCAATTGTGCCTCTAGTGCCGGAAATGGGGAGCGGAAACGATCGGCTCGCGGTGGCCTGATTGGGGCAACCACGTTTCCGCCTGATAGTCTCGGGAATGCCTATGCGTCGGCTTCGCCTATCCATTCGACATTGAGCCGATCGAAGCCGGCCTGTGTGCCTTCGGCGGTAACGCGGCACCCGAGCAGATCAGGGTCGATGTCCACGTCGTCGCGATCAATAACCCAAAGATCGCCCGCGTCTGTCAGGATATTGAGCCCGCGGCCGCCATGGTTGAGCACACCGCTCACCCGCCTGCGTCGATTGATGCCATTCCCGAACGACGAACTCACCTGGCCCCCCAGAAAGCAAGGACGTTCCGCACGTAGGACGGTGTTTCACCATTGAGCGGAATGCCGCCAGCGCGTTCAACCGCGCCGGGTCCTGCATTGTAGGCCGCGACCGCTAGATGGACCATCCCGAACTTGTCCAGCATCTGGCGCAGGTATCGCGCCGCTGCCCACAGGTTCGCGCGCGGATCGAACCGGTTGGCGACCCCCAGTTCCCTGGCTGTCTTGGGCATCAATTGCCCGAGACCTGCCGCTCCCGCACCGCTGATGGCAAAGGGATTGTAGCGGGATTCGGTCCAGATCAGTGCATCGAGCAGCCCGGCCGGCAAGCCGTATTGCGCTTCGGCGGCTTGGACGTGCGGCAGGTAGGCCGCGCGCCGGAAGTTCGGTGCAGCGCCTTGTAGCCGTTTTGGTCCTTGCCGCACGATTCCGCTTGGATTGCCCGGGACAGTCGCAGCCGAGCCAGGTTGCAGCGGCAGCGGCTCCGGTGTGCGCCACACCCCGTGCGTGACAAGCTCGAACCCGGCATCCGAGTTATCGATGCGATAGCCCGAGGCAGGGCTGGGTGACGGTGCTGAGACGGAGCCGTCATCCTGCGCCGCCGCAGGAAAGGCGGTTGCGAGTCCCGTCACCGCGAGCAGGGTAGCGATTAGTTTTTGAGCCATTTGCGATTCCTTCTCTGGCCGAATCGGAAGGGAACATATAAAGAACATATGTTGTAGGAAATCCTATTGTCAGTGGCGCAGAGCGGAGGCTGCGCGGGTGGAGGCATGTCACCGATGGAGATGCCCCATGTCCCAATGCCGCAGGCGCTCGGCGCTTGAAGACCGCGCCCGCAAGATCGTCGAGGCGCTGGGAGGCACCTGGTCGCGCTCGCGCGGCATGTGCTGCTGTCCAGCCCATGCCGACCGCACGCCGTCGCTCAGCATCACACTCGGCAAGCGTGCGATCCTGGTTCATTGCTTTGCCGGTTGCACCAACGAGGCAGTGATGCAGGGCCTCGGCAAGGTCGGGGTGAGGATCCCGGACCTGTTCGATGGGAATGGAGAGGCGATCACACCGACGCCGCGCGAAGAGATCGCCGATCGCAACGCACTCCGGCTGTGGCGTGATGCATCGATCCTCGCCGACAGCCCAGCCGCCCGCTACCTTGCTAGCCGCGCAATTGGCACTTCATCGCCGGACCTGCGCTTTCATCCCCGCATGCCGCTGGGGCCCAAGGGCGCGGTCCGTTTTCTCCCGGCGATGGTTGCGGCGGTTCGCAACGATGCCGGCGTGCTGGCGCTGCACCGGACGTTCCTCGATCCGGAGAAGCAGGGCCTTGCGCGGTTTGACCAGCCCAAGCGTGCGCTCGGTAGCCTCGGCAGGGGGGCAGTGCGCCTGGCATTCCCGCGCGGCGGCCGCCTGGGTCTTGCCGAAGGGATTGAGACCGCGCTCTCGGCCATGCAGCTGTTCGGCATCCCCTGCTGGGCGACGCTCGGTAACGAGCGGTTCGGTCTCGTCACGATCCCGGAATCGGTGCGCGAGTTGCATCTGTTCGTCGATAACGATGCCGGCGGCCTGCTTGCCGAAGAGCGAGCCCGCGAAGCGTATCTTCGCGAGGGTCGCCGGATCGTCACCCGACGGCCCGAGCGGACCGAAGAGGACTGGAATGACGTGCTGATACACCGGGTCCGCAGGGCGGTTTGAGCATTGCAGAGAGGAAAGATGGCTTGGGGCCTTGCGAGGCCCCTGACGGACTTGGGCCTCGTCAGGAGGTTCCCCATGTCCAACACTTCTCCCGCTCTCGCTTTTCCTGTTTCCGCCGAACCGCTGGTGCTCACCGCAGCCCGCGAGCTCGCCTTTCGGCTGAGCTCCTGTCAGATCATTTCGCGTAGCCTGCTCAATGCGGTCATGGCCGAGCACTTTGGCGGCAGCGATGCCGCGGGCCGCTGGTCGGTGCGCGATGCACACGCGGCGCTCGAGCTCGCGCAGGTGCTGTTCCTGCACGAGGCGACGACGCTGACCAGCACTATGCCGCCCGATCAGGCGGATCGCGCCTTTGCTCGGCTCGAAGCGCAGGTGCCCAGCCAGATCACCCGCAGCGACGAACAGATCGAATGGCAGCAGTTCGCAACGCCGCCACGGATTGCCTGGATCGCGGCCCGCGCCTGCGCGATCGCTTCCAATGAGCTGGTGCTCGAACCCTCTGCTGGCACCGGCATGCTCGCAGTTTGGGCGGCGAAAGCTGGCGCGCGGCTTGCGCTCAACGAAGTGTCGCCGCTGCGCCGTGAGTGTCTCGCAGCCATTTTCCCGGCTGCGGCAGTGACCGGCCACGACGGCGAATTGATCGACGAACTGCTCGATCCCTTGGTCGCTCCGGGCGTGGTGCTGATGAACCCGCCGTATTCGCATGGGATCGAGCGCGGCCATGATGGGCGCACCGGTGCGCGGCATCTGCGCTCGGCCTGGAAGCGGCTGCTTCCCGGCGGTCGTCTCGTCGCCGTGATGCCGGAATGGTTCGATCTGCCGCGCTTCCTCAGTGGTATTGCCGGCCCGGTGGCGCTTCGGCTCAACGCGACGATCGAGCGCGGCTTCATCAAACAGGGGACCTCGATCACCACCCGGCTCCTCGTGCTCGACAAGGTCGATGGCGGTGACAGCCCGATCATCGCCAAGCCGACGAGCTTTTCCGAGATCTGCTTCCTGGTCGACACCCTGCCGGAGCGCGGATCGCCGGTCGCTGAGCCGGTCCTTGCTCCGAAGGCGTTCACGCCCCTCCGCCTCGTTGCGGCGGGTCGGAAGCCGGTTCCGCTGGCGCCTCGCCCGGTTGTCGCAGCCCCCGCAATCCAGCCGCTCGCCTATCAAGCGCTCGCAGCGCCCGCGCCGATCGCCGAGCAGGTTGGGCATTATCTGCCCTACCGGCCGAGCCGCATCGCGATTGAGGGTGCGGCTGACCATCCAACCCCGTTGGTCGAATCCGTCGCGATGGGCTCGATCACCGCGCCGGTGCCGGAGGCCGTGCCGCAATTGCCCGCAGACCTGATCGCCAAGGGTTTGCTTTCAGCGGCACAGGCCGAGACCTTGATCTACGCTGCGAGCGCCCATACTCGCGACCTTCCCGGGCGATATGAGCCTGAGGACAAGGGCTGCGCCTTGAAGGCGAGCGCCGAGGGTCAAGCCTACCGCATGGGCTATTTCCTGGGCGATGGCACCGGGGCCGGGAAGGGACGGCAGGTTGCCTCTGTGATCCTCGATCGCTGGGTGCGGGGAGAACGCCGCCATATCTGGATTTCGAAGAACGAGGCATTGCTCGAAGATGCGCGCCGCGATTGGTCCGCGCTTGGCGGCCTGCCGATTGATGTCCAGCCGCTCGGGCAATGGAAGCTCGGCGTGCCGGTGGGAATGCGCGAAGGCATTCTGTTCGTCACTTATCCGACGCTGCGCTCGGGCCGCAGTGATGCGACCCGGCTCGAGCAGATCCTTGAATGGGCCGGCTCCGATTTCGGCGGGGTGATCGTCTTCGATGAGGCGCACGCCATGGCCAATGCCGCTGGCGGCGAAGGCTCACGCGGCAAGGTCAAGGGCTCGGAGCAGGGGGTCGCCGGAGTGCGCCTGCAGAACCTGCTGTCGCGCGCCAGGGTGCTTTATGCCTCGGCCACCGGGGCGTCGGACGTCAACAATTTGGCTTACGCGACCCGGCTTGGCCTTTGGGGACCGGAAACCGCCTTCGCCAACCGCGAGGCCTTCGTCGCCGATATTCGCGACGGCGGGATTGCGGCGATGGAACTGGTTGCCCGCGACCTCAAGTCGCTCGGGCTCTACACCGCACGGGCGCTGTCGTTCGCCGGGGTCGAATACGAGATCCTGGAGCATTGCCTGACTGCCGACCAGATCGCGGTCTACGATGCCTATGCCGATGCCTGGGCGATCATCCACGCCAACCTGCGCGAGGCGCTCGAAGCGACCCGGATCGTCGATCAGGACAGCGGCGACACCCTGAACTCCGGCGCCAAGGCCGCGGCGCTCTCGATCTTCGAGGGCACCAAGCAACGCTTCTTTGCGCAAGTCCTGCTTTCGATGAAGTTGCCGAGCCTGCTTCCCGCGATCGAGACCGCACTCGCCGAAGGCAATGCCGTGGTGGTGCAGCTCGTCTCGACCGCCGAGGCCATGCTCAACCGCCGTCTTGCGGACATGTCGGATGCCGAACGTGAGGCGCTTGAGATCGATCTCTCCCCCCGCGAATACGTGATCGACTATCTCACCAAGAGCTTCCCGGTGCGGCTGATGGCGGTGTTTACCGACGAGAACGGCAAGGCGCGCTCCGAGCCGATGAGCGACGAGACCGGCGCTCCTGTATTGTGCCGCTCGGCGCTGGCTGCGCGCGACCGCATGATCGAGCAACTCTGCGCTCTGCCGCCGATCGCGACCGCGCTCGATGCAATCATCGAGCGATTCGGGGTCGACCAGGTTGCTGAGGTCACCGGCCGCACGCGCCGACTGATCGTCGGGCGCGACGGTTGCCAGAAACTCCAATCCCGAAGCCCGCGCGCCAATGTCGCCGAGACCCAGGCCTTCATGGATGGGACCAAACAGGTCCTGGTATTCTCCGATGCGGGCGGGACCGGGCGCAGTTATCATGCCGACCTCACCGCGAAGAACCAGGCGCGGCGCGTCCACTTCCTGCTCGAGCCGGGCTGGCGCGCCGATGCCGCGATCCAGGGGCTCGGGCGGACCAATCGCACCAACCAGGCCTCGGCACCACTGTTCCGTCCCGTGACCACCGACGTGCGCGGCGAGCGCCGGTTCATCTCGACGATCGCACGGCGGCTCGACAGCCTTGGCGCGCTGACCCGTGGCCAGCGCCAGACAGGCGGACAGAACCTGTTCGATCCCGCCGACAATCTCGAAAGCACCTATGCCAAGGAGGCGCTCCATCGCTGGTTCGGCCTGCTGTTCACCGGTAAGCTCGAAGCGGTGACGCTCGCGCGGTTCGAGAAATTGACCGGGCTTCGGATCGAAGGTGCTGACGGATCGATGGTCGACGACCTTCCTTTGATCCAACGCTGGCTCAACCGCATCCTCGCGTTGCCGATAGCCATGCAGAACGGCATTTTCGACGAATTCTTGGGGCTGGTCGAGGCACGGATCGATGCCGCCCGGCAGGCGGGCACGCTCGATCTCGGGGTCGAGACCATTGCAGTCGAGCACTTCGCGGTCCTTTCCGACACGCTGCTGCGCACCGATGTGCTTTCAGGCGCGACGACGCATCTCCTCGAAATCGAGATAGCCCGCGCACTGAGGCCGTTGTCGCTTGCTCGCCTCGAGGAACTGCATGGCCTGACGGGCGAGCGCCAGCGCATGATGCGCAACGGCCGCTCGGGCCGGATCGGCCTGCTCGTCCCGGCGCGCAGCCTGCTCGCCGACGATGGTGCCCGAATTGCCCGCTTCGAGCTCGTCCGGCCGTTGAAACACGGCTACCTCACCGCTGATCAACTCGGCGAGAGCAACTGGGAGCCAGTCGACGCGGCCGAGTTTCGCAGCCTCTGGCAAGCCGAGGTCGATGAGGCTGCTACCAGCCACAAGCGTGAACGCCTTCACCTCGCGACCGGGCTACTGCTGCCGGTCTGGGACAAGCTGCCATCCGACTACGTCCGCGTGAGCCGGATCTCGGCGCGCGACGGGCGCTCGCTGCTTGGCCGCGAAGTCCCGCTCAACTGCGTCCCCGAACTCTGCCAGGCGCTTGGTCTAGAGAGCGAAAATGCCTTCTCGGCCGAGCAGATCGTCGAGGCTGTGCTCGCCGCGGGCCGACCGATGCAGGTGAGGGGACGAGAGGCACTCACGCTCAAGCGAAGCCTGGTCAACGGTGCGCAGCGGCTCGAACTTGCCGGGTGGTCGGCCGCCCGGCTCGATTGGTACAAGGCGCAGGGCTGCTTCACCGAGATCATCCGCTACCAGACACGAATGTTCGTTCCGCTCGATGGAGCAGCCAGCGTTCTTGCACTCATCAGCGAATGCTGAACTGATTGCCAGATCTGGCCGATGCGGCCGGATTCACAAGGGGCTTCGAGGCTGGAATTCGCCGCACCAGTCGCTTCCCTCCGACATGGGCCACCCTTCGTAGGTGGGCGGGAAACGACGACAGATGCCAATGTCATGGCCGTCTTCATCTGGTGTCTGGTCCCAAAAGCGGCAAAGCCCGCAACTTTCGAGTGTTTTCTGGTTCACTGGATTCATGGTTCGAAGCCTTAGCGCGCGCCCTGAGGCAACCGCAATAGAGGTTGCCAAATGGCATTTAATCGCGTATATGGTGCCATATGGAGAATTGCCATGCTGGCTTTGCAACCCGTAGATACTGCTCCCCAAGCGTTCCGGCCCGATCCCATTACTCAGGAGGAGGCGGCCGCCATGTTTCGGGCGGCGCGGGGCCTGTTCGGCAAATGGGAACTGACCGACGAACAGGCTGCGACCCTGCTCGATATGCCTGTGCGTTCCTTTCGCCGATGGAAGGCTGAAGGGCCGGGGCGTATTTCCCGCGACGGCTCTGCCCGTCTCTCCAACTTGATGGGCATTCACAAGGCGCTGCGGATCATCTTTTCCGAAGCCCAGCGTGGGTATGCCTGGATCAAGGCAGGCAACACCGCCTTTGCCGGGTCGAGCGCACTCGATGTCATGCTCGGCGGCGAACTGACCGACATCATGCGCGTGCGCCGCTATCTCGACGCCGAGCGCGGTGCCTGGTGACGGGAGGCCAGCAGATCCCGGTCTCCCGAGTTGAGTGGAAAGGCGCCGTCAGGATCATCCGCAGCGCCTTTCCGCCGATCGACCTGTTCGAGGACATTGCGGATCCGGCGGATTGGCCGCTGCTGATTTCCGCGGAGCAGAAGACCAACCCGCGGATCATGGTGACGATTGGTAATCTCGATCTCGTGCCAGCCGGTCGCCGGGTAGGCGGTGACGGGGCGTCCTATCTGATGGCGCCGTTCACGCACGCCAGCACGGACCGCCCGAGCCGCTTCACCGATGGCAGCTACGGCGTGCTCTATGTCGGAAATGTCTTCGAGACGGCGCTGTTCGAAACGATCCACCATCATGCCCGTTTCATGATCCGAACCGCCGAAGCACCGGGCTGGTCGTCGCAATTCCGCGAGATCGTTCTATCGGTCGGTGCCGAGCTGCATGATCTGATGGGAGCCGACGCGGCCAATCATCCTGCACTTGATCCCGGCAGCTATCAGGCTTCTCAAGGCTTGGCGGTAACGCTCAAAGCTGAAGGAGCCGATGGGATTGTTTACCCGAGCATCCGGCACCAGAGCGGCGAATGCGCCGCGCTCTTCTATCCCGATTGTGCTTCGGACCCCATCCAGGGACGCCACCTCGACTATCATTGGGATGGCACGCGCGTCGATCTCGTGCGCGATGCAGGATCCGGCGAAGTCTTTCGGGTAATGGATATCCCATGACACACTGCGGCTCCGTTTCCCGGCATTTCGGATGGACGGCGCGCTCTCGAGTCCCGGGTCCGGCCGTGCGGTATGAGAAGCGATCATAGCGATATGGCTCGCTATCCAACCTGGCAGGCACATCACGCAGGTGGCTATGATCGGGCCATGCGCGAGGCATCTGCTGCATTTCTGGCGCGGATCGAAATCGATAAACCCTATCGCCTTTCCGTGCTCCAAGATTCCCGGAGCCTGCATCGCACATTCTTTCTCCCTTTCGCACCGGCCTCGCACCAGGAATATGCCGGGACCTATAGAGGAACGGTGGGAACCTCGCTTAAAGGCCGCATCATGGGCGCGCCGTCGCTGGTTGAGCCCGGCCGCGAGTTCGCATTCGAAGACCCGGCCGGCTTGCCCGGGAAAGTTGCATGCCTGCTTGGGCAGGTGATTGCTGAACTTGAGTCTGCGCGGCGCGCACAACCATACGCGCAACTGCTCCTCCTGACCCATTTGTTCTGCTGGTTTGGCAAGCTTCACCCATTTCTTGATGGCAACGGACATATCCAGCGCGCGCTTTTCGCTGCGCTGGCTTTGGAGCTAGGGATCCCGCTCTCGCCGCGGTTTTCCTTGCATCCACGCAGCTATGACCGCCTGCTTGCCTGGCCGCTGGAGATGTTCACGCGGGCTAAGGAAAGCGAGCGCCCGGCCTGCATTGCGACCGTTGCTGAATATCTGAGTACCTGGCTGGCGGGGCCGTTTGACCAGCCGGGGGCCGGGATCCCCCCGGCATGAGTGGAACCAGCCTTCCCGTAAGTGGCCGCAGCATATTGGTTTATTTTCATCAGCTGCAAGCTAATTTAAGGATTTATGTAAGAGTGCAGAGCATTGACGGGCAAAAGTGCGACGTGCCTACATCTTATCTGATGAACGTGTTCGACCGGACGTCAGGAGTGCTGCAGCGCTCCCTAAGGGCGAGCGCCTTACTTTCGACCGGTTCGTGTACCCTTCTCTTTAGTTAGTATTACAGCTGAATTAGCTGGCGGACCGCGATTGCGACAGGGCCAGAAATTGGTTGTATTGATTTGCTATCCTGCGCAGCACGACAGCTTGGCAACATCCATGTCGAACGTCTGCGCCGCCAATTTGAGTCCCTCAACAGTCGTCAGATAGGGGAAGATCGTCGCGCCAAGGTCTGCGACGGTCATGCTGTGTCTGATGGCCAGTGCCAGCGTCTGGATCGAATCCGCGCCTTCGGGAGCCATGATCTGGCCGCCGAGCAACCGGTCGGTGCCTTTGTCGGCGATCAGTTTGATAAGCCCGCGTGTATCGCGCGCCGCTAGCGCCCGCGGCACCTGATCGAGCGGGAGCAGCGATACCTTGACGTCCAGCTCTTGCGCCCGTGCCACCGTTTCGGTCAGGCCGACGCTGGCGACCTGCGGATCGGTGAACACCACCGCTGGCATGGTTGCATTGTCATATCGGTGCTCATTGCCCCCAATGGCATTGCGAGCCGCCAGCTTCGCTCCGTAGGCTGCCATATAGACGAACTGGTCGCGCCCTGTGACATCCCCCGCCGCAAAGATACCGGACACGGTCGTTTCGAGATAGTCATCGACGATAATTCCGCCATTGCGGGATAGCTTGACGCCCTGCGCCTCTAGCCCCAGCCCATCGCTGTTCGGGCGACGACCTGTAGCGACCAGCACTTGCTCTGCCACGATGGTTTGCGCGCCCTCAACGGCATTCGACAGACTCTCGCAAGTGAGTTCGAACCCGCCAGCGGTTTGCACAATCCGCTGATAGCCAACACCCGCGCAAATCCGCACGCCCTCCGCCTCAAGATACATTTGCAGGGCGACGCTGATTTCCGGGTCCATGTCTGGCAGCAAGCGGCTTCGGCAGCAGATGGTAACGGCGACGCCAAGGCGGGCGAACATCTGCCCCAGCTCAACGCCGATCACCCCGCCGCCGATCACCAGCAGCGATTGGGGCAAACTGTCGAGCGCCAGAGCCGAGGTGCTTGTAAGGTAAGGGACCGCATCCAGCCCTGGAATTGGTGGCACGGCGGCGCGTGCGCCGGTTGCCAGGATGATCTTTCCGACCGGCATCGGCTTATCGCCAACCATCAGCCTGCCATTGGCAAAGCACGCCATGTCTTCGACATAGGACACGTCGGGATATGCAGGCAGCAAGTCGATATATTTCTTCTGGCGAAGTCCCGCGACCAGTTCATCCTTCGACGCTGCGAGCGCGGACCAGTCTTCAAGATTGATGCTTCCCCCAAGGCCCGGAAATCTGCGGGCCGCAATGCCGCCATACACGGCCTCGGCAGCGCGGATCAGCGTCTTGGACGGGACACAGCCGACATTGACGCAGGTGCCGCCAATCGTGCCATGACCGACCAGCGCCACTTTCGCGCCCAGATCAGCGGCGGTGATCGCGGCGGAGAATCCGGCAGAACCAGCGCCGATAACGGCCATGTCAAATCCGCCCCGCTCAGGCAGGGGACAACAATCACTCATGGAAACTTGCTTTCTTGCGCGCGCCGGGATCAGTTTTGGACGGCGCGGGCCGGATAACCGGCATTGGCCGAAGCCGCTGCAATCTGAGCCGCCGTCGTGCGCTTCGGATCATAAGTGGCGCGCGCTGTCTTCGCGGTGAAGTCCACTTGCACCGAGCTGACCCCGGCTACGCCTTCCATCGCCTTGCGCACCGTAATCGGACAAGTGGCGCAGGTCATGTTTTCGATGGTGAATGTCGTCTGTCGCTGCGCAGTGGCACTTGCCGCAGGACGGCCCTGTGCCGTGCCAGCAAGCGCGTAGGCTACGCCCGTCCCGGCCATTGCCACAACGGCCAAGCCGATCAGAAGTGTCTTTTTCATGAGTCTTTCCTTTCAATAAAAATAGGGTGCCCACCAGTCGAGGGTGAGCGCGATCACGACGATGGTCAGGCCGAGCCACAGCACGATCTTGGTGGTGCGCGCCGATTGTGGACGGGCGCAGTAGGAACCGTCCTCGCACGGCCGCATCGGTTTGAAATAGACGTGCCAGAACCCAAAGCCGAGTAGGGCCAGCGTCACGGCAGCAACATAGGGTTTGTAAGGCTCCAGCGCCGTCAGGTTGCCGATCCACGCTCCTGAAATGCCAAGCGTGACCAGCAGCAGCGGCACGACGCAGCAGGCCGATGCCAGTCCGGCACCGATCAGCGCTCCGGTGGCAATCCAGTTCGCCCCCTTTGGCCCCTTGTCGGGAGTGAGTGTCGATGACCCCGATTCCGGTGCTGATGTCATGGTGAAAAACTCCCTTCGGATTTCTTGATGCGCAGTGTAATCCCTGTAGTAGCTACAGGCTCAAGAGGTTTTTTATGGCACATCAGACAGGTCTTCGGCGGGCACAATTGGCAAAGCTGACCGGGTGCAACCTTGAAACCATCCGCTACTATGAGAAGGTCGGGTTGCTGCCGCCGCCGCCACGCTCAGCCAATGGCTACCGGGTATATTCGCCAGATCTGGTGCAGCGGTTACAGTTCATCCTGCGCGCGCGCGATATGGGATTCGCGATGGAAGAGACACGCTCGCTCCTGTCGCTGACGGACAGCGGAACGCAAACCTGCGCGGAGGTCAAACTCAAGACTGAGGCTCATTTGGCGGATGTGCGCCAGCGGATTTCCAACTTGCGCCGCATCGAAGCGCTCCTGTCACAAACCGCCTCGCAATGCTCGGGCGACAATGTGCCGGAATGTGCGATACTTGATATTCTGCGACCAGAAGAAGGCTACGCAACGGGGCATTGAGCCAAGGACGATTGGGCAGGCATCGGCGCCGCTGAGGATGCGATGATAGACGTATCAGTCGATGAGAGCGGCAGGAGGCGATCAATTACGGCCTCAAGTTCTTACACAACGTAGGCCACGACTTTCGCGACAAGACGATGCCCTCTGGTGACGCGACACCGTGTTCGACCCTGGCACCAATATCACCGCGCTCGGGAGTCTTCGGCTCTGGTCGATCCGCGAAGCACACCATAACACGATCGCACAAGCCTGCGGTGCCGAATAAAGCTAGAGAAGAGTGGGCTGTTTCCTGATTGAGCCAATCGGGCGTCGATGGTCGACGTTTCGGGCTCGCAGTCAGGAGTATGTCCCATGATCAAGACGATCCCGCTGAACAAGCTCGTTCAGTCCCCCCGCAATGTCCGGCGCCATGCCGATCCAGCGGCGGACGCCGAGCTCAAGGCCAGCATTGCAGCACGCGGCCTGCTGCAAAATCTCATCGTTCGCCCCGGTGCCAAGGGCAAGTTCGAGGTCGAGGCCGGCGAACGCCGCCGCAAGGCGATGCTGGCGCTGGCAGACGATAAGATCCTGCCCAAGGACCACGAGGTGACCTGCCTGGTGCTCGAAGACACTGCCGAAGTTGGGCAAGAGACCAGCCTTGCCGAAAACTTCCACCGCCTCGCCATGAACCCGGCCGACGAAGCCCAGGCTTTTGCCGCGCTGATCGATGCCGGGGCTTCGGTCGAGGAGGTTGCCCGCCGTTTCGGCCTCACTGTCCGCTTCGTCGAAGGCCGTCTGCGCCTCGCCAGGCTGGCTCCTGTCGTCTTCGAGGCGCTGGCCTCGGGTGAGATCACGCTCGACTTGGCAAAGGCCTACGGCGCGACCCCGGACCAGCAGATCCAGGCTCGGGTCTTCGAGCAGGTCTCGACGGGCTATTATGCGCCCAATCCTGACTCGATCCGCCGCATGGTACTCTCGGGCACCGTGCGCGGCAGCGATCCGCGTGCCCGGCTCGTCGGCCGGGATGCCTATCTCGCCGCCGGCGGCCGGATCGAGCGCGAACTGTTCGATGACGAGGACAGCGAAGCCTGGGCCGATGTTGCACTCCTCGAAGAACTCGCCGCGGCGAAGATGGAAGAGCAAGCCAAAGCGCTTGCCACCGAGCAGGGCCTGGCCTGGGTCAAGCCGACGCTCGATTCCTACGCCAGCCACGACTTGGTCGAAGGGCTGGTCCGGCTCCCCGCCGAACCCGCGCCGCTGACCGAAGAAGAACTGGCCCGGCTCGACGTGCTCGATGCCTCCTACGACGAGCACGCCGCAATTCTCGAAGACGAGGACAGCGCCGAGGAAGCCGTCACGGCGGCTGAAGCTGCGATCGAAGCGATCGAGCGCGAATGCCAGGATATCCGTGCGCGTCCACCGGTGCTCGACCCCGAGCTCAAAGCCGAAGCCGGCATGATCCTCGTCCTGTCGCGCGACGGGACGCCGGTGCTCCAGCCGGTGTTCTATGGCGAGCGGCAGACCGAGGTCGGCGGCGAGAACGACGCGTTCGAGATCGTCACGGGTGAGGGTGAAGGAGGCAAGCGTCGTGCGGCGCTCTCGAAGCGCCTGGTCGACGAGCTCGCGATGCAGCGCCGCGATGTCCTCGCGCTTCACGTTGCCTCCGATCCCGGGCTTGCGCTCGACTTCATGGTCTTCACGCTGGCCGACGCCGATACGCTCGACTACCGCGCGCGTGTGGCAACGACGATCCGCGGCGGTGTGCCGGCCGGTCCGATCGTCGGCTTCGAGGCCAAGGATGCCCCGGCAAGCGCATCGCTCGCCGAGTTCAAGTCAGGCCTCTATGAAGGCTGGCGCGCGGGTGAGGACGCGTCGGCGCGCTTCGACCGGTTCCGGGCAATGAGCGACGAAGCACGCACGGCCTGGCTGGGTTTTGTCGTCGCACGCACGCTCGAAGCGAGCCTCAGGATGGCGGGCGAACGCGCCATCGGCATCCACGACCACCTCGGCGGCCTGATTGGGATCGATATGGCGCAATGGTGGCGTCCGACCGCAGCGAACTACTTCGACCGGGTGTCCAAGGCGGTGATCCTCGACGCACTCGCCGATGTCGGCGGCCCCGATCTCTCGAGCCGCTTTGCCTCGGTCAAGAAGGGCGATCTCGCGATGAGCGCTGAACGCGTCTTCGCCGGGACCTACATCACCGAGGTCGAGGTGCGCGAACGCGCGCTTGCCTGGGTGCCCGAGGTCATGCGCTTCGCAAGCACTGAGCCCGTTTTGGCCGAGGGTGCAGAACTGGCAGACGTACAGACCGGCGATGGCACCCTGACCGCCGCAGAAGGCGCCAACGACGATCATCAGACCCCCCGCGAGCTGGCTGCCTGACCTCCTCCTGACAGGCAGACTACTCGTCCCCTGAAGCGGTCCTCTGCCCTTGGGCAGGGGACCGCTTCCTTTTTGGAAGCAGAGCAGAGGGAGCGCGGGGGTCTTCGGACCTGTCCGGCGAACCTGCTGGCAGGCCGGATCAGGAGACCCACCATGGCCTATCGCAAGCCGGGTGGCAGCACGCTGTCGCCCGCCACCCGCATCACCCAGGAAATCATCGCCCGGCTTGAGGCCGGCACCAAGCCATGGATACAGCCTTGGCGCGGCGTCCCCATGTCGCGGCCCTTGCGGGCCTGCGGCATTCCCTATCGGGGCATGAATGTGTTCTGGTTGTGGATGGTCGCCGACATGTGCGGTTACGCCTCGCCCTACTGGATGACATACAATCAGGCGAAGAGCCTTGGAGCACAGGTCAGGAAGGGCGAGAAGTCGACCATCGCGATCTTCTACAAGAGCTACACCAAGGAGTTAGAAGCGCCTGATACCGGTGAGAAGTCAGATGAAGCCCGCCGCGTGCTCAGGGCTTATCCGGTGTTCAACGCCGACCAGGTCGAATGCCTCCCCGAGCGATATTATCCTGCCGCCTCGCTCGATCTGGTCGAGCCCGAGGGTCGCGAGGCCGAGCTCGACGCCTTTTTCGCAGCGATCCCGGTCAACCTGCGCCACCAGGGCGGTGAAGCCTACTACGAGCCGGTTGCCGACCGGATTACGATGCCGCCCGCGCACCTGTTTGCGGGCTTCGACCACTACTACGCAACGCTCGCGCACGAACTTTCGCACTGGACTGGCCATCCCAGCCGCCTTTCGCGTGATCTCAAGAACCGGTTCGGCACGGCGGCCTATGCCGCCGAGGAACTGATCGCCGAGCTCTCAAGCGCGATGCTCGGTGCCGAGCTTGGTCTTCCGGTGACGCACCTCGACAGCCATGCGAGCTACATCGAGCATTGGCTCAAGCTCCTGCGCGATGACGACCGGGCAATCCTGACCGCTGCCGCCAAGGCCGAGGAAGCCTCGAGCCTGCTGCTCGGGCTTGGAGGACGAGTGGCCGCAGATGACGCGGGCGAGCCCGACGATGTCGCACTCGCAGCGTGAGGGAGGACGTCATGGGCAGATCGGTCAGCTATCCCAGCGGCGCCTTGGTCGCGTTCACCACGGTCGAGGTCGATGACGATGACGCCAACGAGCGGGATCTTGACTTCGAATACGAGTGGCTGCGCGAGGACCTCAGGACCCGCGCAGCAGCAGCCTTTCCATCGCTTGGCGATCACGATGGCTGGCGCGGCCGCGAGGACCGGATCCTCCTGCGCAACACGTTCGCCGACTTCGGCGTCTCGGTTTATGGCGGCCTGGTTGCAGTCTGGATCGCCGAACGCGATGACGGTGCCTATTGGGATGCCGAATGGCGCACCGCGCGCAGCCCGCGGGCGCAGCACTGGCTAAGCCAGATCGCGCCGCGATTCGATGCGCTGTTTGGCGACTACGACTGCCTCGGGCACATGTCGAACGGTGAGGGCGTCTACCGCAGGCGCGCTGCCTGAAACCGCAGCCCCCGGCACGAATGTCGTGGCCGTTTCCCTGATCCCAGCCGAGCGGTGCAACTCATGGCTGTCTCCATGCGAGAGAGGCCCTGGGCCAGCCGGCGGTCCCCGCAACCCGGCTTTGGCAGGCCCGTGTTGGCTTGGCTCTGGCCAAGCCTGCCCGCGCCAGCCTGCCAAAGCGGGTTCCCCTGATCGGTGCGGGGTTCCGCCTTCGCGCTGGCCCTGACGGGCTCTCGCTGGCGCAGCCATTTGTCGCAGCGTCAGCCTCACGTCAGTCAGGAGGACACGTCCATGCATACATCTTTCACCGACCAGCTTGCCGGTCTCGATCTCGCCGGCTTTTCGATCGGTCCCGCCCCGGTATCGACAAGCGACTTTCCCGTTCGCGAAGCCGTCGTACAGACACTCGAGGCGGTCTGGTCCGATCTCTTCGCGCTTGTCTCCGGAACCGCGCTCGAAGCCGATGCCGAGGATCTGGGCTGGGCTTTCGTCAACCTCTTTCACCGCTCCGCAACACGCAAATCCACCGCGCTCGACCGCGCCACGGACGAGGTCCGGGCACTTGTCGCGACCGCCGATGGCAGCGAGATCCACACCCATGAACTCGAAACCCAGGTCGAGCGCGCGCAATGCGCCGAGAGCGCCATGCTGGCGCTCGAAGAGATGCGCGAGGTCGCAGCCAGCCTCTACCTCAACGAGTTCGGTTCGTCCTGGAAGCCGGTATCGAGTTCGCGCTTCAACCACGGTGCGATGCTCACATCCGCGCTGGTCGAGGGGCGCGATTTCCTGCGTGCCCGGACCGAGGCCAAGCGCCGCGCGGCGATGCCCGAAGGCACGCCGGTGGTGTTCGCCGGTGGACGCACCCGTCACGCCGCCGAAGCCGACGCACTGACCTTCGCCAACAACGTCTGGGCCACCCTCGACAAGGTTCGCGATCGCGTCCCCGACATGGTGCTGATCCACGGCGGCGACACCAAGGGCGTTGACCGCCTGGCCTCCAGCTGGGCCGAGCGCCGCAACATTCCGCAAGTGACGTTCTCGCTCGACATGCGGCTTGGCGCCCGCGCGGGCTTCAAGCGCAACGAGCGGATGCTGTCGCTCGATCCGCGCTACGTCGTCGCTTTCCCCGGCAATGGCGTTCTCGAACGCCTGGTCATCGAAGCCAAGACGCGCCGGATAACGGTGGTCGATCGCCGCGGTCCGCTCGGCACCAGCCCCAAGGCGCAGTCGCCGTCTACCGACTGACGGCCGATCGGCCGCCCGCGCCAGCGCCGATGTGCGGCGCTGGCATGACCGGGACAGAGGAGAGGCTCGCATCTGTGCCAATGGAGACAGGCGGAATGGCCGCCCGATCCCCAGCACAGGAGGATTTTCCGATGGTCGATATGACTCAAGTAATGGCCGATTTTCACGAGCGTCAGGCCGAACGCGCCATCAAGGCCCAGACCGAAATCGAGCATCTCAAGCAGGCCGTGCTCGGCCCGCTTGGCGAGGCCGGTATTACCCGAGTCGAAGTGCGTTTCGATGGTTGCGGCGACAGTGGCGCGGTCGAGCAATGCGAATGCTTCGATGTGGCGATGAACACCGTCCCGTGTCCCGAGGTCGCAATCGCGCAGTTCGATTTTGAGGTGGCGCGCGAACCCACTGGCGAAGGTCCGCTGATGCTGGCCGGCGCGCTCGATTCCCTCACCTATCTGGCGCTCGAACGCTTTCATCCGGGCTGGGAAATCAACGACGGATCGTGCGGGATGCTGGTGATCGAAGTGGCGCAAGCCGACTTCGTGCTCGAGTGCAGCCTTCGCTACACCGGTTACGACGAACACTTCACCGGTCTCTAGAGGAGGACGTCATGGCACATTGCTATTTTCACGCCCTGTCCTCTGTCCGCAAATGGGGCGGGGCACCGCAAGACTATCTCCCGCTGCACCAGTGGTTCGATCAGTCCAAGGCCATTCTGGCAGACCCCCGGCACCGCGCCTTGCGCCATCATGCCGAAGGCATCTTCATGCTCGAAAGTGTCTTCGGGGCGACGATCGTCAATGCCGACGGACGTATCGTTCCGGTGCGTCTGATCGGCGAGCAGCACGTGCGCGAGGACCTGGGCTCGATCCCCTCGTTCGCCGACTGGGCGCGCCTTATCACCCCGCAGACCTGGATGCTGCGCGGGCACCGCCTCGACGAGCCGTTGGACGTCAATGCCGGGTGGGCCGCGCCGGACGGAGCCGCTTCGAATGCGGATCTGCCCAATGGCGAAAACCGGCGGTTGCGCATCGCGATCTGACATCAGTCCGCCTGGGCTGGAGGGATCACAGGCAGGACGGAAAAGACGTGCGCGAGGGAGGCGGGGGTCTTCGGACCACGCTTCCAGAACAACTCGGCTTCTTCGCGAACCGTCCCTTGAATCAGCCCCCGGACGAGACGCAACCCGCACCCTGTCCGGCCGTGTTGCCACCCTTCGGGCGGCTGCCCGCACCACCCGGACCGGTTGGGGTTCCCCTTCGGTGCGTATCGCCGTTGGCCGCTTCTTCACTCGGGTTCGCAGCCGGGATGGTTCCGGATGCTCGATCAGGAGAAGACCCATGACCAATCTCGTAATGCTCGTCGGCCGCATCGCCCGCGATCCCGAAACCCGCAGCACCCAGGGCGGCACCAACATTACCTCGATCTCGGTGGTGACCGACCGGCCCGCCCGCAAGGAGGGCAAGACCTACAAGGACGAAAACGGCTACACCGTGAAGGACAGCGAGTTCCACCGCATCACCTGCTTCAACGGGCTCGGCCAGAACGTCGCCAAGTACTGCACCAAGGGCCAGCTGGTGACCGTCGAAGGGCGCATCCACTACACCCAGTGGGAAGATCAGAGCGGCACCAAGCGCTACGGCTGCGAGATCATCGCCGACAAGGTCGATTTCCTCACCAAGGGCCGCGCGACGGACAACGAAAGTGCCCCCGACATCGAGGACTGAAGCCTAAGCTCACCCGGCAAGAGGCCCCGGCGGCGCGAGCCACCGGGGCCTTTTGTTTTGCTTGGGGCCCGAGGCGGCGGTGCGGGGCATCGAACCCCGCGCCGCCGCGTCAGGAAGCCTTGGGCGTGGAGGCGAGGCGCTTGAGGCTCTCGTCGATCCCGAGCGTCATCGACTGGCGGATCAACTGCCTGAACTGCGCTGGCTCTAGCGTCTCGGCACCGCATTCGAGCAGGACCCTGCCGAGTTCGGTCGCGGCGCCTTCGCGCAGCTTCGTTTCCACGGCGGCAAGTTCCTCACGCTGGCGTTGCACTTTCAACAGCGCATCGCGTGCGCTCACTTTGGACCTGGCCATCATCATTCCTTTCGCTGGCCGTCGGTCCCCTCCTGCAGGACCGTTTCGCAGGTCGCGGGCTTGTAGGAAAATGGTTTGTCGAGAAGCCGGCCGTTTAACGAAAGGGGGGAGTGCTCTCTCGCGAGAAGGCCTATCGTGATGGCGGCTTTGGGGACGCGTCAAGGACGACGGGGCCCCACCATTTTGCTCCAGGGCCAAGGCCCTTCCACAAAATCGTTGCCCCCATCGCCGCTTCGCGGCCGCGTGTGCCACGCGGTCCCTGACCCGTCCCGTCGCCCCCATCCTCACGGTCCCTGATGCGAAGCATCGAACATCAGGAGACTTGCCATGATCGTATCTGCTGTCCTTACCGCCACGCCGCTGCACTTTGACCAGGCCGCATACCTTGCCGCGCTGGATCGGGCGCATGCCCGGTCCTACCACAGCTACTTCAACCAGTACGTGCTGACCGACGACGAAGCGGGGTTCATCACCGTCGACGAGGGCGATTACGGGGCACTGGCACCGCGCCTTTACGACCGGATCGTCGAGACTGTGCCGAGCAAGCTCTGCGACGAAATCTAGGCATTCGAATCGAGGGCAACGCAGCCGAGGGGAAGTCCGGGCATCCGGGCTTCCCCTTTCGTTTTGCTTGGATCCCGGGCCTTGGTCCGACGTGCCGATTTCGCGCGCTTGGCTCCGCCTAGGCAGACGGCATCGAAGGTTATCTGGAGCATCTCGCGCGCGACTGCAGGATCATCCATATCGACTTGAATCCGGTTCCCGACCATGACTCTTGCGGTGATCCGCGCCAGCGCTCGGGCAAATTCTTTCAACGCTTCCTGAGTTTCTGATGGCAGCCGATCCCAATGGGTATTGGCCGAGCCGGTCCCCTGCGATTCTTGTTCGGGCATTCGCAATCTCCTCATCCCAACGGGCTGCATCCTACTCGCCGAACGCGCAGGCGAAGCAACTTTCCGCTAGGGCGGAGGTCCGACCGGACCTGTGTTCAATGCCGTTCAAACCCGTTCAAACCAAAACACTGGCACCGCATTTCGAAGTGGGGGACAGGGGGCACACCGTACGCGACATGTCGCAGGCTGGAACAGGGCACAATCCGGCCATTTCCAGGCTAGAAAACACCTTATGTCACTTCTCAATTAGATTGATTTACAGCAGAAATTACAAATCACTGTGATTGCTGAGCGCGTGGAGGTGGCGGGATTGCGCGGCCTAAAGGTTCTTGACATGTTCTTTTGTTTGATGTAGCTTCACCACTGCCTTGCGAGCGCAAACCAGGTTCCGAACACGAAGGAATCTGGACAATGCCAAGACCAATATCCCTCCAAGTCTATGTCTCGCCCGAGCTTGCCGAGCGGGTTCGAACCGCCGCCGCTGCCAACGGTCTCGCCGTCAGCGAATGGCTTCGATCGCAGCTCAAGAAATCGGTCGAAAATGAGCTTCCGGCCGAGAGCGACCGGGGTCTCCTCGGCAAGCTCTACCGCCAGTCGCTGTTCGCTTTCGTGGGGCTCGATGCGCTCTTGTCGGGACACCCCGATCATACCTTGCGCGAGCGGGCTCACACCGCCTGGAAATCCCGCTGCAAGGAAGCCGGCATGGACGTCGTCCCGACCAAGGGAGGCGCAAAATGAAAAAGGGCCTCGTCAACTTCACGCGCGGCAGCCAGCTGCTCGGCCACTTCGGCTTCATGTTCGCAGCCGGTCTCAAAGGGCCGCTGATCATTGCTGCCATGGTCCTCTCATGGATGTCCTGGTGGATGCTCACCTCCGGGCTCACCGATCACGAAACTTACCTCGTCTGGATGAAGCTCTACGCCGCCGCTTATCGCTTCATGGAATTCGATCCGCACAAGCAGATCGCGCTCGAAACCGCGTTTGGCGGTACGGTCAAATTCCCGATTGCCATGCTCGAAGCGTTCCCGCCGGTGGTGCGCGCCTGGGGGCATATGGTCTCGATCATGGAGAGTGTACTGCTGCGTGTCGCGTTGCTGCTCGTGCCGGCCTTCGCGCTGTTCTACTGGTTCGCCGCGCGCTTCGGGCGCAAGTCGAAAGAGCGCAAGCACGAGCGCGGCGCGATGCTCGCCACGCTCCCTGAATTGATCGAAGAGATTCGCGTCCACAACCTTGCCGAGAGGGCCAAGGAACTCACCGCCGCGCTCGGATGGCGCTACCGGCTGTGCAGCGGCAAGGAACTCGATCGGGTGTTCCCCTATTACCCCTCGCGCCTTGCCAAGGTGACCTATCCCTGGCGGCTCGAGCAGAGCCACGCCATGCTGATCGGCACCACCGGCATGGGCAAGACAGTCGCGCTCTCGGACATGATCGAGGAGGCGAGGGCGCGCGGCCAGCGCGGCGTGATCTTCGATCTCACCGGCACCTTCATCGAGCAGTTTTACGATCCCTCGCGCGACGTGATCCTCAACCCGCTCGATGCCCGCTGTCCGCAGTGGAGTGTGTTCGACGAGTGCCACGATGAAGCCGAGTTCACCGCTGCAGCCGAGGCGCTCGTGCCTCACGATGGCGGCGGCGCCGAGCAGTTCTGGGTGCTCGCCGCGCGCCTGCTGTTCGTCGAGATGTGTCTCAAGCTGCGCGCCCGCGGCCAGGCGAGCAACGAGGCCCTGGCGGCAGAATTGATGACTGCCGATCTTGCTGCCGTACACCGCCTGATGCGCGGGACCATCGCCGATCCGCTGACCGCACCCGAGGCGGCGCGCATGGCGGAATCGATCCGCGCGGTGTTCAACGCCAATGCCAAGGCGCTGAAGCTCCTGCCCCGGCAGGGTAGGCAGTTTTCGCTTCGCGAATGGATCGAAAGCGACGCGCGCGATGGATCGATGGTGTTCATTTCGGCGCGCTATGTCGACATGAGCGTGTGCTCACAGCTCCTGACCGTCTGGCTCGATCTCGCCATGAACACGCTTATGGCAATGGAGCGGAGCCGTGAGCTCAGGATGTGGTTCTTCGTCGACGAACTCGGCGCGCTGCACCGCCTGCCCGCGCTCGAAAAGGGGTTGCAGACCGCGCGCAATTTCGGCGGCGCGATCGTCACCGGGATCCATGCCTATGCCAAGCTCAAGGAGGTCTACGGCGAGAATATGGCGATGACCCTGTCGTCGCTCGCCCGGACCAAGCTGATCCTCGGCACGGCCGACCGCGAGACCGCGACCTGGTGCTCGGACTTCATCGGCCACACCCAGGTCCGCGACATGGAGGAAGGCTATACCTACGGCTACAACAACGCCCGCGATGCGGTCAGCCTGACCTCGCGCAAGCACATCGAGCCGTTACTGCTCCCCGACCAGCTGATGAACCTGCCGCGGCTTACGGGCTTCCTCAAGTTCCCCGACGGGTTCCCCGCAGCCCCGGTCAAGCTGACCCCGGTCGATCGTCGCAAACGGGCCGAACCCTTCATCCGCCGTGCGGACGATGGCGACCGGCAAGCGCGAGGCGGTGCGCCGCAAAGTCCTCCATCGGGGCCGCCGCACGGTCCTCCTCAGGGCCCACTTCCCGCGCCTGCGCCAGCCGGCGAAAGCGGCCCGAGCGATCCGCCCTCGTCCAACGACGATGGCGCGGGTCAGCGGATCGTCCCCCGGCAAGGCGAACTGGCTCTCCGGGCCGGACAAGCCGCGCCAGTTGGCGACGGCGAAGCACGCCAGCGCGAACCGGTTGCCGAGGCTTTGCGGAATGCGCGCGCGGTCGATCTCTCCCCGCTCACTGCGGGCGCGAATTCGCCCGAGCGGGTAGGGGAAGTCGCGCCATCTGCTTCCGCCAGCGAAGGCCAGGCCGCAGCGACGCTATCGCAAGACGCGGTGCTGCGGGCCGGCAGCGGCGAAGGCCAGGAAAAGGGCAAGGACGAGGCCCAGCGCAGCGATGCACCGAAGCCCGACAAGCCCGCGAGCGAGCCCAAGCCCGATATTCGGCAAGGCGTGCCACGCGCCGCCGCCGATGCTCGCAAGCTGATGCTGGAGGATGGCCTGTCCGAGCCCGACGAACCCACCCGCGACGAGCGCGGGCTCGGTGAAGCTGACATGGAAATCTGAATCGGGCCAAGGCGCCCGCCGGAGCGTGTGACATGCTATCCGTTGCCAATGTCCGCACTGCCGGCGGCGCCGCCAAATACTTCGCGGCCGACAATTACTACACCCGCGCCGACGCCGATCGGTCGGGGGCATGGTTCGGCAAAGGTGCCGACAGACTGGGGCTCTCGGGCGAGGTTGATCCCAAAGTGTTCGAGGCGGTGCTCAAGGGATTTCTCCCCGATGGCAGCCGCCTCGGCAGTGACAAGCGTGAACACCGTGCCGGGACCGACCTGACCTTCTCGATGCCCAAAAGCTGGTCGCTGCTGGCCCTTGTTGGCGGCGACAAGCGCATCCTCGAGGCCTATGCCGAAGCGGTCAAGGAGACCCTGGCCTGGGCAGAAAAGAACCTCGCCGAAACGAGGCTGGAGGTGAAGGGTAAGGAGAAAGTGGTCCAAACCGGCAATCTCTTGGTTGCGCTGTTCAGCCATGACACCAACCGCAACCAGGAACCCAATGCCCATATCCATGCGGTCGTTGCCAATGCCACACAGGGGCCTGACGGCAAGTGGCGGGCGCTGCGCAACGACAAACTCTGGGAGCACAACACGCTCCTCAACGCGATGACAATGGCGCGCTTCCGGCTCTCGGTCGAACGGCTCGGCTATGAGGTCGGCGAGATCGGCAAGCACGGCAATTTCGAGGCGGCAGGTGTGCCCAAAGAGGTCCGCGATGCCTTCAGTTCGCGCCGCGCCGAAATCCTGCAAGAGCTCGGCGGAATGGCATCCAGTGGCCTCGCCGCGCGCAATCTCGCCAATCTCAAGACCCGCTCGGAAAAGCAGACGATCGAGGATCGCTCGGCGCTCGCAAGGCAATGGGCCGACAAGGCCGCGGCAATGAGTTTTGATCCCAGGGCAGTGATTGCCAGGGCCAATGCCAGGGCGGCAAGTGACCTCGGCCATTCTGGCGGCATTGCGACCGCTGCGCGCGATCTCGCGGTCCGCGGCAAGGAACTGGTCGCGGCGCTCGCCGAGCGTTTTGGATTGCGCGAGGGCGATGCACTGGTTCCCGCCGATCTGGCGCGCCGGCCGCAGCAAGAGGTCGCCGCGATCCATGCGGTGGCTTCGGCAATCCGACACCTCTCCGAACGCGAGGCGGCCTTTGCCCGCACCGACATCTACAGGACCGCGCTCGGCTTCGGTCTGCCCGCCAGCATGGCCGCGATCGAGCGCCGGGTTATGCAGCTGGAGCGGCAGGGACAGCTCCAGCGCGGCAAGGGCGCGGACCGAGGTCTGGTCACCACGGCAGGGGCGATTGCTTCCGAGCAGCGCATCGTCGCGGCTATCGAGGAGGGGAGGGGTAGGGCACCTTCAATAATCGCCCCGGAGCAGGTCGGCACGCGCCTCCAGGCACTTTCGCAGCTCAAATACGGCATGACCTTGAACCCGGGGCAGGAGGCTGCGGGACGCCTTCTGCTCGGCTCGCACAACCGCATCGTAGCGATCCAGGGGATCGCCGGGGCGGGCAAGAGCACCATGCTCAAGCCTGTCGCCGATATCCTGCGCGAGGAGGGCAAGCAGGTGCTGGGGCTCGCGGTCCAGAACACGCTGGTCCAGATGCTCGAACGCGATACCGGAATCCCGTCGATGACCGTGGCACGGTTTCTGAAGCGCCACGCCGCGCTGCTGGATGGCGGCGACAAGGGGGCTTTGGCCAAGGCAAAGGCCGAGCTTCGCGGTACTGTGGTTTTGCTCGACGAGGCCTCGATGGTCGGCAATGCCGACAAGGAGAAGCTGGTCCGGCTCGCCAACCTGCTCGAACTCGAACGCTTCGCCGCGATCGGGGACCGCAAGCAATTGGGCGCGGTCGATGCCGGCAAGCCGTTCGACGTCATGCAGCAGGCGGGTGCCGAAACCGCGACCATGAATGTCAACATCCGCGCCCGCGACAAGGCGCTGCGCTCAGCCCAGCACGCAGCGCAAGGCGGCCATATCGACGAAGCGCTGCGTCATCTCGGCCGCAACGTCGTCGAGGTTAGGGAGGGGGCGGCGATCGAGGCGGCTGCAGCGTGGCTCTCGTTATCGCCGGCAGACCGGGAGGGCACCGCGATGTACGCGTCAGGGCGGGATTTAAGGAACCAGGTCAACGAGGCGGTCCAGACCGGTCTCAAGGCCAATGGTGAAATCGGCGAGCCTTCGCTGCGCCTCCAGGTGCTTTCCCGGATCAATACGACCCAGGAGGAACTGCGTCATACTTCTACCTATAAGGCAGGCATGGTGGTCGAGGTCGAACGCGACAAGCGCGCGCAGGGGCTGCTCAAAAGCACTTACAGGGTAGTAGGCAGAGACAGCCGGCGCGAGCGGGTCGAACTCGAGAACGAGCGCGGCAAGCGCTTCGAATTTCGCCCGGGACGATTGCGCCCGCAAGGTGAACACGATGCCTTGCGGCTCTATGAGCCGAAGGATCTGTCGCTGCATGGCGGCGATCGCATTCGCTGGACCCACACCGACCACAAGCGCGGGCTGCTCAACGCTGATCAGGCACGGATTACAGCGATTGAGGGCGGCGGCGTGCGTCTCACCACATCGACCGGTATCGAGCACCTGCTCGGCAAGGACGATCCAATGCTGAAACGCCTCGATCTCGCCTATGCGCTCAACGCCCATATGGCCCAAGGGCTGACCTCGGATCGCGGGATCGCGGTGATGGACAGCCGAGAGCGCAATCTTTCCAACCAGCAGACCTTCCTCGTCACCATCACCCGGCTGCGCGATGGGCTGACGCTCTACGTCAACAATGCCTCGCGGCTTGAGGCGGCTGTGACGCGCAACACCGGCATGAAGCGCTCCGCCCTCGAAACCGTCGGATTGCTGCGCGATGCGGCGGCCAATGGACAGGCCAAGGGCCAGGCAGCAATCCCGGCACCCGAGAAGCAACCGCCCGAGAAGGACCGGTCGATCGTCAAGCCATTCGAGATCGGGATCTGATCGAAGCGGTGCTCAGTGGCGTGTACCCGGCGCCTCGGCACCGGCCTGCAATTGCTCGATCCGCCTGGCGATCTCCTGCCAGGTGCGAATGCCTTCCTCGTCGTCCAGAATCGCGAGCGCGCCAATTTGCTCGGCAACATGGGAAGCGGCTTTGTCGCCGTGGGTCTTGAGCACCGTGCTGGCGCAGGCCCAGAGCTCCCAGTCACTCAGCGGCATCGATGGCCCCGCCAATAGCGGTCCCACTTGAGCACGGTTGCACTTGCGACCATCGCGCAGGAGAGGTCCTGTCCTGAAGGGAAGGTGCACCAGGCTGCGGTGCGGCTTCCACCGGCCGAGCCCTCGGACCGGCAGACCATCGTCGCTCCGGACACCCGGATATGGCCAGTCGAATAGCTGCCGCGTGGGCCGCCAAACAGGTCGACCAGCGCGTCGCGGGCCTGAAGCGCGGTGGCTGCAGGGCAGGGCTGATTGTCGCGGCAACTGCCGTCCATTTCGCGCGCGGCGATCCCGGAAATGCGCACGTGCGGGCCTTCGGCGCACCAGATCGGGCCGTCGCCGTCCCAGACGGCGGTCGGTGTGCAGGTAAAGGATTCGCCTGCGGCAACCACCGCCGCGGCCAAGGTCAGGATCATCATGGGCGAGAACGCTACTGTAACTTGCGCCCGAACCAAAGCACCCGCCCGACGATGTTCACCGCCCGGCGCTCAAGATTGTTCCAGCTCGGATAGGCAGGGTTGTCGCTCACCACCGAAATCCGCCTGCCCTGAGGCTCGATCGCAACCCGCTTGACATTGAGGCTGTCGTCCATGCGCAGGACATAGATCCCGTCGCGCAGCCGCGCCTGGTTGTCGCCAAGATCAACTAGCACGTCGTCGCCATCGCTCAGCGTTGGCTCCATTGAGTCCCCGCGCACGCCAATGATCGAGAGGCTCGGGCTCTTGCTCGCGGTGAGTTTGCGCAGCCAATTGGGATCGAACCCGAACTGCGCACTCTTGGCTTCCATTTCGGCGAGGGCGCCATACCCGGCTGAAGCTTCGACATCGAGGATCGGCACCTGGACCAGATCGATCACCGGGCCCGAGCGCCGCGCCGGGCCGCCGAGCACCGCCTCGTCCACGCCGAAGAATCGCGAGAGGATTGCGCGATCCCGCTCGTCGAGATGGCGCGGGCTGCCCTTGCGCATGAACTGCTGGATATAAGAGACATTGCGGCCGAGCAGCCGCGAAATCCCTGAGTACGTGCATTTGCGCTCAAGGATCAACCGGTCCAGCGCTACCCGGGCTTCGTCCATCTCTGGGGCTTCCAAAACTGCCTGCATAGGAAAATATCCTAGACTCTAGGATTGGTGTCCTATATGGAACATACTAAGAACACAAGCCCTAAGTGAGTCGGCGTCAATGGAGCTTCTGGATCAGATCGAGACCTACCTCGTGCAGCGCCGGATGCCGCCGAGCAAGTTCGGGCGGCTTGCGGTGGGGGATCCGAGGTTTGTGGAAGACTTGCGAGGGGGGCGACTGCCGCGGGCCAAGACCTGCGACCGGGTGATACGCTACCTTGCAGGCGAGGCACGCCGCCATGGCGGTCATGCTGCGAACTCTAATCTGCCTGAAAGCTGCCTTATGTTGTCAGAGGAAATGGCGACTCAATGTCCACCTATCGGTTAAGCGACCGCATTCCTCTAATTTGCTAGCTCTGACCTTCGCGCACAGCATACCCGACGTTGTATTCGAACGCCTATAGGGACAGCTGGATCGCTCAGCCGCTGAGAAGAAAAGCCTCTATTGCTGCGCGGTGCGGTGTCGCAATCTGGGCCGGCGCGCGACGTACATACTCTTCGGCAGCCCTCCGAGCGTCAGGACCGAGCGCCTCAATGTGGCGCAGGATTTCATCCAGTGACGGCTCTTGCTTCCTCTTGCCCCTCATTCCGGGCTGAAGATCGGTCCATACGACTCCATCAAAGCCACGCTCCTCGGCCCAAGCCTGCACTGCATCCACATGTCTGTGTAATCGCGTTCCGAATGGCCACCGCCCAATCGAACCTAGCCACTCAACGCGCTCGCGGTCAAAGAGCGCCGTCACAGCGGAGTCGAGATCGGGTACGTCGAGTTCGGCCCAGAGAGTTGTCACCGGCCTACCTTGGCCGACCAAAACTAGAGTGATGCGACCGTCTCCGGACTCTCGCGCGAACTCGATCGGCAGCATTGGACCGTCATGATGCCACATGCCTCGAACGGGCAGGTTCCGTGGAGCCCACACAAGCGAACCCCACCCCAGACAAACGAATGTCAACCGTCATCTCCTAAAAGAAGTTGGTTTCGCTGCGCCGAGCATGGCCTTGATACCAGGTTCGAATCTACCGAAATGTAGATACTCTGCGAATTAATGCGGTGTGTCTACGAACTCACTTGGAGTTCAGATAATTGTCACCTTATAACGCCTTGGGATGGTGGCGGTGGTGCTGAGGGCATAGATTGAACCAGAGGGGAAAAAAGGCGGCGCTACTTTCTCGCGCACGCGCGACAGCCCGCTTGCTTGTCGAGCATGCCACGACACCGCAGGCGCGCGCCGATTTGTGCCTCGACCTCCTTGCCGACATCGGTGGCGACACTCGCTGTGACGACTTCCGCAGAATCCTCCATGCATTGCCTGCTGACGAACGGCACTATTGGATCGGCACTCTTTACACACTGATGTTGCCGACCAAGGTCCGCCGTTCGCAAGCAACGTATTTCACGCCACCAACTGTTGCAGATGCTGTAATCGACCTCGCCATTGAGGCGGGATTCAACCTAGCAACCGACGATGTGCTTGATCCCGCCGCTGGCGGAGCGGCCTTCCTCTCGACTTTAGCTGGGAGGATGGCGATCACGGGACTGGATGCCGAGGAGGTCGCATATCGGCTTAACGGTATCGAAATAGACAAGGGCCTGGCGGTGCTCTCAAGCCGTCTTATCGCCGAAAGGCTGGGTTCGGCGCTGCCGCGAGAGGTGATCCTCACCGGCGACGCTCTGCGGGTTCCGATCCCCGCTTCTTACGGCCTAGTGATCGCGAACCCTCCTTACGGCCGTATCGCGATCGACGAGGTGCGCGGCAAGGCATGGCGAAAGGTCGCGCACAGCGGTCACATCAACAAGTATGCGCTTTTTGCCGAACTGTGCTTCCGGCACGCCAAGCCCGGCGGGATCGTTGCCCTAGTCATCCCCTCTAGCTTCCGAGCCGGCCCCCTATACGACCGCATGCGCGCCTTCATCCGGTCGCAGGCCACCGTCCTTGCTGTTGGTTCGATCGCGGGGCGGGACGGCATTTTCATCGACGTGGCGCAAGACATCAGCGTGCTAATCGCTCGTAAGGGTGATGTGCACGACGCGCATTTACCGGTGCTCTTCCCCGTTGTCGGCTTGCTGCCCTCGAACGATCCGGTAGTGGAGCAGCGGCTCCCGGAAGACCCTGGCGAGGCATGGCCGCTCCCGGCGATTGACCCCAAGCTAGTTGGCGGGGCGACAATCGCCGACTACGGCGTCACCGCGCGTGCGGGCTACTTCGTCTGGAACCGCGAGACGCACCGGCTCGTGCCGAAGCTGGCACGCGGGCAACGTTGCTATCCCTTGATCTGGGCCAAAAACGTGCGTCAGGGCGAGCCCTGCCGACCAGCCGGTAAGAAGGGTGCCGGCGCAGACTTCGTCACTTTCCCCTGCGATAGTACCGCAATAGTAAGGGATCCGGCCGCTGTCATGCAGCGGACTACTAACGACAAGCAGCCGCGCCGGCTCGTCGTCGCTATGATTGATCCGTCAGTGCAGAAGAAGTGGGGCGGGTTCGTGAGCGAGAACCACACCATCGTTCTGACTGCAGATGATCCAGACAAGCTCGAACTACTCGTTCGCTTGCTCAACACGGCCGCAGTGGACCAGCGCTACCGTCGTGTTTCGGGCACTGCCGCAGTCTCCGTCACGCTGCTAAGGCAGCTCGACCTCCCGTCTCCTGCTGCATTCTCAACGGCGTTGGCCGAAGCCGACGACGCTGAGGCTGCCGCTATTCATGCTTATTGCGCGCAGCCTGAAACGGTCGACACTTAATGGCACGAGGCCGACCATTCCAGCGCCCGCCAGGCGTTGCACTTGAGGATCGCGCGGCGCAGCGTCAGGCCGCACTCGATAAAAGGCAGGCCCTACTCTCGCGCATGGCGAAGGCAAACGCCGATCGCAACGCAGCGGCAGTCGCAGTGCCAACGATTGCTCAACCTGAGGGTCGCAGGCGCAACGTCGGTAGTTATATGGCCGCACTCGCTGCACAGCCGTTTCATCCGCTTGGTGAGCCAGGGCTTGCTGAGATTACGCCGGCCTACGCCAGGCTCGTTCGATCAGCGGCCGAGGTCGCTTCCGATGGATCGACTCAGGTTGTCATGCCCTGGCCGCCCACACGTGTTTCGGCGTCTGCGATCGTCGGCCTGCTGGCGATCGCCGCCGTTGCGAGCGCGGAGACCGAGCAGATCGAAGTGCAGCGCGCGCGCGAAACAGTGCGTCGCCCGTCTGACGAAGTGCGCGCGATAGTATTCCCCTATGCGCGAAGCACGCATGCGCAGGCGAGGCAGGTCCAGGTCGACCGGCACGTCTTGGGGGCGGTCAACTTCGAACACCTCAAGCGATACATGAACGGTGACGACGATGCCGCGAAGGACTTCCACCAGGTCCTTTCACGCGTACGCAAACTGACCGGTCGGGCCACCGACGGACGCGACTATGCGGAATTCGAGCATCCAATACTCGACGAGATCGTGCCCCACGGACCGCCCAGGGGCGAGCGATCAACAAACAGCATGCTGCTCTGGCGCACTCGGACCAAGACCGACATTGCCAAGCAGCGGCGCTCGGGCGACGCCGACGATCCGGCGAAGGCTTCGTTCTTCCTCTACACCGTCCGCACCGGCGATCGGCTCGGCATCGATCTTCGCGCGATCAAGCGAACCCCAGACCTTCTGATCCTCGACTTGACCCGCACAGCCCGCAACCGTCTCGGCTGGGATTGGGCGTCGAAGGCGTCGGAAATGGTCGCGTGTCTCCGCGAGGTTCACCCGGGAACGGGCATCCTCGCCATCGCCGACGACCCATGGACCTACGCCACGGCACGCTTCGAGATCCTCGGGACACGACGACCCGGACGCAACAGCAAGCCTATACCCGCAACCGGCCACGTCGCCTATTCGGAAGTGCCCGCGATCGTGCGGGCCGTCGGCTCGGGAGACACCACCTTCGACGGCGGCAACAAGATCGACGTCGATGGATTCTTCGGGGACGTCGACCACAACATCGAGGCGTTGCGGCACCTTGCCAACAACCTCGCCGACAAGGGCGACGCAGTGGGTTCGACGACGGTGCGCAACCTGATCGCGACCGTCCGCCGGACCGCGCTGCTGCCCGGCTCTCTAAGCGAGCTGAGCAGGTTCCTTGAACGAGAGACGTCGACCGCGACCGCCGACGACTTGCTCGCGGTCTACCGGGTGACGGCAGACCTCGCGATGCTCAATGACCCGCGCAGTCTGGCCAGTCAGGTCGACGCCGAAGCCGGTTCTCTGTCTACCGCCCGCGACCTCATGCGGATGCTTGAGGGAGGGACACCGATGACCACAATGCTGGAAGCGGCGATCCAGCCGGCGCTGCGGTCCAGCTCGAAGTCGGTGTTCGTTTTCAGGTCTGATTTGGTCGCGGAGTTCGCGGCCGACCGCCTGACAGCCAGTCACCCGAAGCTCGGCGGGCGGATCGATTCAGAGATCATCCGTTTCGGCGGCGAGCGCCTGCTGAAGACGGTGGCCGATCTTCCCCCGGCGTCGCACAACCAGTTTAAGCGCGTGGTCGTCGTGGCGCCGACGCGGACCACGATCCTTACGACGCTGACCCAACCCTGGCTGCCAGAGCAGGTGACGATCCTAGCCGATGCCGACACTCTCGCGTTCGCTGCGCGCGACGCGGAGCGGCTGGCCGACGAGATCGACATCGCGCCGCTCGCGGCCCGATTGTGCGCATTCGCGGAGAAAGCGATCAAGCGTGTCGAGGAGATCGGCCGACACTTGGTCAGGTTCGAGATGCCGACGGATGACGTCGAGTTTCCCAATGGATCTGTGATCGACCTGAGCGGCGGCGGACGCGGCGAGCGAAACCTGGTCGAGATCAAGCTCAAGAACGGTCAGCGCATCATTGCCCGCCGTAGCACCGAGATCGTGTTGCGCGACGACGGCGCTGCAACCACGTCGTTTGTGGAACGACCAGCATCGCAGGTCAAGAAGGGCGACGAAGTCTGCGTGATTGGCCACGGCTTCGTGGAGCGCGCGCGCACTTTGGTGAACATCCGAGCGACAGCGGCCGAGGAGATTCGCGACTATCACCATCTCGTGGTCGAGCGCTTCGCCGCCATGCCCGAGCCCACCGTGATCGCCAAGCTGCGGTCGTTGGTGGCCACAATGGGCCAACCTGCAGTGCCCGTCGAGACTGCGCGTTACTGGATCGACCTGGACCGCGAGATCGACAAGCCACTGCACGACGTCGTGCCACATGCGCCGCATGATGAGGAAACGTTCATGCGCTTTACTGCCGCTCTGGGCATCTCCGAGCGGATGGCACGCGCCTTCTGGCGTTGGGCGGTAGTCGCGCAGCGCTCGCACCGTGTCCGTTATGGCAACGTCTTCCACGATGCGTTTCGGGGCATCCTTACCGACCCCCATGCAGCCATTGCGAGCAACCGTGACCGAACCGACGAGATTCGCACCCTGAGGGCGATGGCGGAGGAGCATGTCGCGATCGTTGACGAGGTTCGGAGTTACAGGACGGCATGAAGGGAAAGTCGAACAGCGAGCTCCCGGCGATCGACGTTGAGCTGAAAGAGGCGGTCTGCGACGCACTCGTTAACGCCTTGGTCGAGCGCGTTAGCGGGGCGGACGAGCGTGGGCGGAACCTGCTCGGCAGCTCGCCGCGCCGCGGCATATTCGCCGGCCAGTTGCTACCGCGTTTCGACATCACTGGTAACGACGACGAGACGACCGATATCCGCATCGCGGCCGTCGGTATCGACCTCGTGGTCAACGCCGGGACTTCCTCTGCGATGCGGGTGACGCCGCGCCTGTCGATCTACGTAAGGGTGCTTCCGGCTTGGGCCGATCTCGTGGCAGGCGGGGGAGAACTCGAGTTTGACTTCAGACTGCGGGCCAACATCCAGCAGCAGATCGACGACGCCATCCGCAACGAGCGCACGCCGGCACTCCAGGCTGCGGGCATCGAACGTCCCGACTGGAAGGCGATGGACGAGACGAAGCGGTCGAAGGTCAGAGCTGCGCGGGCGCAGATACTCGCCGAGGTGCGGCGAAAGGCATACGCTGCGCATGGCATCAAGCTGCTGAGCGGCGAGCCCGAACCCGACGCAGTCGCCCTGCAGGCCAGCCAAACGCCAGACGCCGACCCGACCACTCCCGACGACGGGACGTCGCCGATCCCGCCGATCCCGCCTATTGCCCGCCTCGTTCGTGAGGGGCGCGAACTGCCCCTCACCCTGGTCGATCCGGCGCCGATCCCGGGCAAGTGGAGGCGTTTGGACCTAGATTTGCCAACCCTCGAGTTCGGCTGTGACGCAAGCGACACGAACCTCCAATCGATTGTCGATGCCTACAATCGCACCCTCGGAGACGCGATCGCGTCGCACCTCGAGGCCTGGGTCGTGGGCGAAGGCGCCGGCATCGCCTGGCGAGATGTCACGGTTCAACCAAACGACACGCTGTCGGAAGGGAATTGGGCCGGCGCCGTCGCTGCACTCGCCGCACGCCCCATCGACCGAAGTCGAATAATTCCCGATCTGTCGCGTGTCGTCATAAAGGTGGAGCGCCAGGCTGACTTCCTCGACTCCTCCGCGCTTTCGATGCGGGTGATGCTAGACAACCAGTCGGCCGAGCTCTCACCGCTCGACGCGCGCGGACAATGTAACACCATCTTCAACGCCGGACTGTCTATCACTCTGCCGTCCGCTGCGCACCGGGCGCTGAGGCTGGACAGGGTGGAACCCTCGTATCGCTTCCGCGACCATCTCGACTATCCGGCGATCGGTCTCAACTGCGGAGTCGACGCGCAGTCCGGAGGGGACGATGTAATCCTGCGCACGACTTCCGCGCCTCGGTTCGCGCAGCCGCGAATCGTCGCGCGCAACCTCGACCTCCCATTCCAGTTCGCCGTGCTGAAGGACCCGGCATTCGACGCGGCACGGCTGCTCGCCCTGCCACGCGCCTACGTGGCTTGGATCGACAGCCAGGAATCGCGGCTCAAGGACAAGGTTACGGCGGGACTGGAGCCGAAGGACGCGGCGATCGAAACGGCACGATTGCGGAAGGACATTGCAGCACAGCGCGCCGAGGCCCGCTACATCGAGCTTGGTGTCGAACTGCTCGTTGCGTCGAAGAAGGCGTTTGAGACGCTGAAGAACGGCGGCGGCGGCGACATGGCCGCGCTTGAGCGGCGCGCTGCGCCGTGGCGCGCGTGGACGATGACCAACGAGGCGTTCGCGCTACGTGACGCGTTCGACGATAAGCGGGGCTGGCGCTTGTTCCAGATGGCGTTCGTACTCGCGCACGTGCCGGTGTTCGCCTCTAGGATGGACGAGTGGCGCGACCACCATGACGCGCTGCTGGACGAGGACGGCGTCAGCCTCCTCTACTTTCCAACCGGCGGCGGCAGGTCCGAGGCATTCTACGGCACGCTTCTGTTCGCGATGTTCCTCGACCGTCTGCGCGGTAAGGAACGCGGCATCACGGCGATGATCCGCTATCCGCTGCGGCTTCTTACGCTCCAGCAGGCCCAGCGGCTCCTCAAGCTGGTCGTGCGCGCCGAGTTGGTGCGCAAGCGGCACGGCGTCGGAGCGTGGCCGTTCGAGATGGGGTTCTGGGTCGGCAGCCAGAACACCCCCAACCACTACCGAGACTTCAAGGCCGACATCCCGTTGGCGGCCGATCCCAATCATCCCGACGACGACGCACTCGACGGCGAGACTGGCGACGACCAGGAACGCGATCGCGCCCGCCGCTACATCGAGGCGCGTGATGCTTATGACAAAATCCCGGATTGCCCTGTATGCGGCGAGACCACCGGCCTTAGGCGCGACGAGGGTGACGGGCAGTATGGCCGCCGCGCGGCGATCGTCTGCTTCAACGACCGCTGTGAATGGAACCGCGAGCACGGCCGACATCACCCTCTGCCGTTCCTGCTAACAGACGACGCGATCTACGCGCGCGCGCCGTCGATCGTTCTGGGCACCGTCGACAAGCTGGCGATGCTCGGACAAAACACCGGCACGATCAGCAAGGTGCTGGGCATGTTCGGCCTCGCGCGCCGCATCGACGAGAGCGGAAACCTGGACAATCCGCGCAGCGAGGCGGACCTGAAGCGAGACCCCGCAGCCGATCGATGCACCAATGTCTTCCCCGCGTATTCGGATGGAAAGCGCGTGTTCCACGATCCGTTCCCCTCGCTGATCATCCAAGACGAGGCCCATCTACTGGAGGAGAGTCTCGGCACCTTCAGCGGCTTGTTTGACACCCTGCTCGACACCACGCTCGAGGACATTGCCGACATGGCAGGTGACGAGCTGCAAATTGCGCGCCGATGGACTGGCGATGGCTGGGGCTCGCCGCGCATGCCGAAGATAATCGCGGCCACCGCCACGATCTCAGCACCGGAGCGCCAGCTCGAGACGCTATACCAGCGGATCCCGCTGCGCTTTCCCTATCCGGGTCCCGACCTTTACCATTCGTTCTTTGCCGAGCCGGCAGCGCCGCCCGAATGGAACGCCGACCGGGTGAGCCTCGCCAAGTCGCTCCCGTTCGCGCAGGCCCCCGAGGCGACCGCGCCGTGGATGCGTCTCTACGTTTCACTGATGACCAACGACGCGACACATACTGTAACCACGGTTGGCGTGCTCTCGGCGTTCCACGGCATCATCACCTCGCTCTGGGACGGCATGCTGGACGACACGCGTCGCCCAGCCGCGATCGCCACGATCCGCAACGCAATATCCGCCGGCAGATCGGGCGATTGGCACCGCGCTGCGATCGACCGTGCCGTCGCCGAGGCGCGCGAGGACGAGGTGATGGCGCTTATCGACCTGCACCGCATTGCGCTCGCCTACGTCACGAACAAGAAGGGCGGCGATCAGATCATCGACGCGTTGAGCGCAGGGGTCGAGCACGAGCACCGGCGCATCGGCCGGGCGCACGCCTCGTTCGATAGCCGCCTCATCTCCGGCGGGATCGACATGAAGGATATTCAGGCGGTGATGGAGGCCGCCGAGACATCGTTCGCTGGCAACGACTATCCCGACGTCGCCCAGACCGTGCGTAACATCGTCGCGACATCCGCAATCAGCCACGGCGTCGACGTCGACCGCTTCAACAGCATGTTTTTCGCCGGGCTGCCGTCGGACATCGCCGAATACATCCAAGCGTCGAGCCGAGTGGGCCGCACTCACGTCGGGTTCGTCATGCTGCTCCCGACGCCGCAGAACCGCCGCGACCGCTACGTCGTCGAGACCCACGACATCTTCCACCGCTTCCTCGAACGAATGATCGCGCCCCCCGCAGTCGAGCGATGGGCAGAGAACGCAGTCAAGCGGGCGATGGCATCATACGTGCAGGCTTGGGCGATGCTGCGCGAGGCGCGCGACTTCATAGCTAAGGACGACGCCCGCAAGTTCGAGGTCGCGCACATGGACCAGGTCAACCGGCTGGCGGCAATGGAGCAGCGTGACCACCTCGCCTTCACCAAGGCGCTCGTCGGATTCATGCTCCGCGCTAGTGGGTTCGCGGGCAAGGGTGCCGCGCGTTTAGGCTCTCCGCACTACGAGGAATTTTACCGCGGCCTCGTTGACAAGCAGGTCGAGAATTTCGCGCGAGACATCTCCAGCCGGGGGACGATCTCCAGCCTGCGCGATTATTGGAAGGACCTGCCCGCGTTCAAGCCGCCGATGACCTCTCTGCGGGACGTCGATGAGGCGGGCTACATCGTCGCAGCCGCGCGAGATCCGCTTGCGAAGGGCAGAACGACGGACGTCGACCGGCGCGATCTGGCAAAGGTGATGCGCGCTATCAGGACACAGCGTGGCAGCGCCTCGGAAATGGATGCGGACGGGGGCAGCAATGGCTGATACTAAGGGAAAAGACTGGCGCAACGCCCCGTCACGGCGTCCCGCGACCTTCGGCGCGGCACGGGCAGAGCCCGATCTGCTCGAGCCACCGACAATGTCGCGCTCGCGCGTACAGATCGCCGGCTCCTATGCACCTGGTGTGCTGATGACGTGGGAGGGCGGCAAAGGAATTTGCCGCTCTGTCCCGCTAGCCAACGAGGCCAAGGACCTGAAGCCGACGACGATCGCGCTGATCTTCGAGAACCTGCGCGATTCGGTCACCAACTGGCGCGACCGAGCGATCAAGGCGCTGCCCGACGCGCTACCCGAACTCGTCTTGGACACCCCGTTCCGGGATTCAAAGACCGGCGAGGCGCGGGTCGAGCGGACGGACTTCCAGATGACGAGTCCCGACAAGGTCGGCTACGTCCCGTATCCGCTTCTCTACCGGTGCGGCATCTGCGGATCGACCCGCGAGTTCGGAAGCGTCGGCGACCAGGCGCGCCAGCCGCTGCCGAGGAAGTGCAACGGGCACGAGGCGCGCTGGACCCAGGTCGACGTCGTCTACGTCCACTGGTCCGGCGACATCGAGCCGCTCAGCCCCTTCAACTACAACTTTGACCCGCAGACCGGCGGCACGCGCCAGATCCGGATGTGCACCTGTGGCTCCGCTCGCTTCAGGCTCCGCAACGACGCGCCCGTGTTCTCGGAATGGCGATATGTCTGCGAGGGCTGTGGCGAGACCCGGCCCCTCAAGAAAGCCAACCCAGAGGTGCTTGCGCGCCTCCAGATCCAGCAGAACGACGGCGGCCGCACGTTCCAGTGGATCGAGGTCAATATGTTACCGGTATCCTACCGGGCCAACTCTACATTCTACGTCCAGCGGACCAGCTTCATCGTATTCGAGGACAGCGCGGTCGTCGAACTGATGACGCCGACGCGACGTGACGGGCTGGTAACGCGGTTGGCGAAGATTCACGATATCCCGTTCTCCGAACCGTCCGAGGACGAGATCCGCGAGAAGGTGGAGGCGGATGCTTCGCGCGCCGGCGAGTGGAGCGAGTATGAGACATACTTAGACATGGCCCGAAAGGCCGATGAAGGCGGCCGAGGGGTGGCCGCGCGCCGCCATCGCGACAATGCGCGCGAGCAACGAGAGGCATGGTTCGCGGACGGCGTCGTCGAACGCGGTAGGTTGGGAAGTCCGGCCGTTCTTCAGGCGATTGCGCTTCGAGAGGACTGGACGCGCCGTTACGACCCGATCCGGTTGACCATCCAGCATGACGCGTTCGTGCACGAGCACATCGAACAGGCGATAGCGGTCCACGCTGCGGTCGATGTGATGGACCCCGACGTCGCTCTGACCGATGTGGTTAACGATCCGGACCGCAAGGCCAAGTATCGGGAGTCCGTCGGCTCGCTGCTCGGGCACATAGGCGTCGAGCGTCTCGTCTTGATCCGCGGGCTACCAATCTGCGAGTTCAGCTTCGGCTACACTCGTGTATCGGCGACACCGGTCTACAAGCGGGAGCACAACGGTAACAGTGTCGACATGCCGGTCCGGCTCAAGGCGTTTGATCCCCTACCGATCTCGGAGAACAAGCGGCCGATTTACGTTACGCAGCAACTCAACGAGGCTCTGTACTTCAAGCTGGACGAAGGCCGGGTACTCCGCTGGCTGGCCGCGAATAAGATCGTCGACGTGCCGGACGACCACGTCGGCCGGGCGTTCCTCGAGCGATACGACGACTTCGGCCCGTTCCTCGAGGTGTTCAAGGACAGGGAAGGAATGGGAGGCTACCCTAGGACGTTGCCCGCATACGTCTACCTGCTACTCCACACGCTATCGCACCAGATGATGCACTCGCTAGCGGACACATCGGGCGTCGACCGCGACGGGATCGGCGAACATATCTTCCCCGCCGACCTGTCATTCGTCATCTACCGCAAGGGCATGACGCCCGACCTCGGCAACATCTCAGCGATGTGGCGCAACTATGCGGAGGCGTTCCTCAAGCGCGCGCTAGACCCGCGCACGCTGCGGTGCGGATCGGGCAGCCTGTGCGACGCCCGCGGCGGCGCCTGCCCGGCGTGCGTGATGGTGTCCGAGGTCAGCTGCATCGCGTCGAACCTGCTCCTATCCCGAGCGGTGCTGAAGGGTGGAAAAGGACCCGAATGGGAGCCGAAATCCGCCCCGAATTTGGTCGGCTACTTCGACCCGTCGCTCGCAGAATGAGCGGCAAGGTACTCGTCTCGTCTAAGGCTACCGCCAGGCTCGTTGTCACGATGCCGCCAGAACCCAGCCGCCTCGGCAGCGCTCTCGCTGCCGACATCGCCAGCGAATACGTGGCTCTGACACGCACGACAGATGCGTTCACGCACCTAGCCAGACTCGCGCGCGAGCGCTTCACTATTATGATACCCTACATCGACAAAGTGGGTGCCGACTGGGCGAGCGAGCTCTTCGAGGCAACGGAGGCCACTGAACGTATACTCGTGTTACGGGACGCTTCCCAGCTCCTGAGCTGCGGTGCCGCGGGCAGGCGCGTCGAGGCGAGCACGACGCAGATCATCGACTATGGTGGCGCCGACTTGGCAGACGAGACGTTCCACGCGAAGATCGTGCTCGCCGACGGTATCGCCGCCTACGTTGGTTCGGCAAACCTTTTGAAGCGGTCTAAGTCCACGAACCTCGAGTGCGGGATGCTCGTCGAGGGCCCAGCGGTCGGCGCAGTGAAGGTCTTGTTAGACGCGGTAACCTCAATTGCCGTGCGCTCAGAGTGGCAATCTTGGTGACTGCTCGAAGCCCGAGGCAGCAGCACGGTTCAAGACAATTGTGTTCAAACCGCATGCGACTTTTGCACTTGGCATTAAGTCGACAAACTAGGACGGTTCGTAAGTCACCACTGATGGACAATAGGGACTGTCCGGACCTGGGTTGAAAACCTGCGAAGCGGACCTTCGTCGGGCATCTTGGCGTGGCGTCAAAGGCGCAAGATAGTCTTGAGCTTGTCGAAGGCCCAAGCAACCGCAGAGGCAAGACGGCTTCTCCACGAGACAGGCTGTGGTTTTCTCTCACGCTCAGAGTGTCTCTCAATCTGACGACGCATCACCGATTTGGCGACGTCGTCAGAAAATGCCGGCAGCCATTCGACGCGGCCGGCGCGAATGACATAGTGTGATTTGCAGGTCGCATCGCACACTGAAATAGATGGATATATCGTGGCGAAGCCACCTTCCGAGGTAACCCGGTGACTGTCTGGCACTAAGAGGCTCACTCGGTGCCCACAGCCACAGGCGCACAGCAGCGCGCCGATTTCATACTCCTCGCTGTGATAGACGACGCCAGCGTCGAGGAGCATCGGAATGCGGTCAACAGGCCGATAGGCAAATCTCATCTGGTCACCATTCTCAGTCGATATCGAAGGTCACAGAGTCAAAGATGTGCGAAGTTGCGTCGCTTTCTCGGTCAAGCAACCCGAAATGTTGCTTGAAGCACATGACGGCCATCGCGGCGTTCAGTGCATTCAGCTCCGTGATCTGAGCGTTTTTGCGATATTCGTCGTCCTTGGCGTTTTCGGTCGGGAGCCGAACCGTGCCAGCATTTTCATCGAATGCTTTTCGGTCGGTCCCGGTGATACGAACAAATCCACTCAGACCGATCGCTGACCGGTTCAATCCCATGCCGCAATCGACGAACGGTATCTCGTTCGCGCTGAGCCAGTCGGTTATCAGAAGCCTGGAAGGGCCATCATCGACTGAAACGAAAACGAAGTCAAAATCCTTCAAGCGCGGGAGGTTCTCCGTAGTTACCCTCTCCAATACCGGCTCGATCGCCGCATGCCATTGCCCGTAATGGTTCGCCAGAACGTGGACTTTGCGTTTGCCGATTGCGCCAGGAATAAAGCCGGGCAGGCGAAAGATGGTGTGCACATGCACCTTGTCGTCGTCGAAAAGCACGATCAACTCCAGATGGGTGCGCGCGACGAAGTCGAGAATGTAGGAGCCCGTGCCTCCCAAGCCGATGATGGCGACCTTCTTGCCGCGCAGAAGCGCCGACAGATCGTTGATATGGTAGCGCGCCGACATCGTATCCGGGAATTTGAGTGGTGACCCTTGCTCGGCGGCTCGAACGGCAATAGCGGCCAGCGGCGTCGCATCCGGATAGGCGGCGAGCGCAGGAGCTGTGATCGCCTCTAGGTAGGTCTCGACTTTCTCGTCGAACGACTTGTAGCCTCGCTTCTCGCCGAGCTCGTCGAGCAACTTAAACGAGAATGACTGGTCGGTGACAAAATCGCCCGCCACTGTCGTTTGACTCGGTCCGCCGCCAAGGCGCAATTCGCGACGCTGTTGATCGCACGGCCGCGTGCCGCGCCACCACGCCTGATGGTCTTTCGGCGGATCGATCACACCGTCGGCGAGATCGACCGGGCTTGCCCAATCTCCATGCTGAAGCTGTCCGCTCGCATCGAGATAGGGCAAGCCGTAGACGATGAGGTATCCGCCGACAAAGTCGATAAGGTAACCAGTTTCATCGAGATCCTTCAAAAAAGGATTACGACTCACCAGTTCCGGCAACTCGGAATCGCATGCCATCTTTCACCTTCACTTTCTGTCCGGGGGGCAGCGTGCCGGTCGGATTTTCCTTCGGCCCGTGCGAGTACTTGACGAGGTATTCGTTCGACGCCTTGCCACCACTGCCAAGGTAGAGTTCAACCACGCGCTCGTAGGTGATCTCCTTGGTGTCGATTTCGTGGTCGTCGCCGTTGACCAGGATATCGATTGCCTCCTGGCTGTAGAAATGCGCGTCCGCGGTCAGGCGAACTTCGGACTCGTCGCGAAAAATGCGCTCGTCTTCCTTATCTCCTTCGACTTCCCGGTAGAGCTTTTCGTCCTTGGGGACGCTGCCGAGAGCGTAAAGCGCCTCTCCAGTGGTCGGGTCAGGCGAGTTGAAAACCTCGCGGTTAATGTGGATGCGGACCAGGTGGGCCGCGACATCGCTGTTCATTTTTCAACCTTTCTCCGCTTGCGCGGTGCTTGCGTTTTGCCTCACCGGATGACAGTATGGTGTCCGGTCAGACAACAGAGATGGCCAAAAAATTGCCCTGCGCCGCGAGATGCTCAGGGCTGTTGTCTGTCTGGACAACATATGCTCGCACGGACGAAGTTTGTCAAGGAGGTCGGATGCCGGAGTCGGCGCTTGGGAATTGGCTGAAGGGATTGCGCGAAGATCGCGACTGGAGCTTGCGAGAAACTGCTCAGCGAGCCGACGTCGATCACGCCTACGTCTACCGGCTCGAGACGGGCGCTAAGGAGTCGCCTTCCGGCGAGGTGATCGACAAGCTGATCAAAGCTCTCACCCCATCAGCCAGAGACGCTGAGATTCTTCGGCTGTTGGCCGGCCAGCCAAACATCGACCCGGCTCTAGCGGGATTCGCGCGAATCAATCCGACCGTTTCGTTCCAAGAATTCCATATGCTCACCACCGTGGTGAATCGCGGCGCCCGCCCCGACTACGCCACTTCGCTCGCCCGCATTCGCAAGTTCATGCTGGAGTAAAACCGTGAACGACCAGGATGCCGCCATGAAGGCCCGCAAGTTCATCGCGGAAGTCGGCACGCCTGCGTTGCCGGTCCTTGTCGACACGTATGCCAGTCACATTGGCGGCTCGGTGAGTCGCGAAACTCTTGGCGAGCAGGAAGATGCCTGGTCGGTCCGGTTGCCCAACGGCAAGTACCGGATTTGCGTCAACTGCGCCCACAGTTCTCGACGCCAGAGGTTCAGCGTGTGCCACGAGGTGGCCCATGTCGTACTGGACATTCCGGCGGACCATAGTACGCCTAGCTGGAGTTACGCGCGTCGCTCTCCCGGCGAAATCGCCTGCGACGTTTTCGCTGCTGAATTGCTTCTCCCATACAAGCTTTTCAAACCGAGGGTGGATTCAGCCGACATCGGGTTAGCGGCAATTAGCGAGTTGGCCGATGAATTTGAGGCGTCGCTCATCTCGACGGGATCGCGCTTTGCCACGTTCTCACGAGAGCTTTGCGCTTTCGTTCTCTCAGAGGAAGGCAAGGTTCGATATTGCGCACGGTCAACCTCGCTGCGCTCGGCCGGCGCCTGGGTGAAACCGGGAAGTCTGATACCCTCCGATACGCTAAGCGATCGCGCACGGCGCGGAGACGTTACGAAAGGCACCGAGGAGGTAGAACCTGATCAATGGTTTGAAGACTGGGAACGGGATGGTTCGCTCTATGAAGACGTGCGCCATCTCCACCAGTGGGACCAAACCTTGACCCTTCTATGGTTTGATGACGCGGATCTACCGCCGGCACCTGCCCAACGACAGCGATGGGGGGAAGAGAGCCAAGGTCTGCGAGAACTCGATGGGATCTTACCCTGGCCGGGGAAAAGCAAGCGAAAGCGATAGGCAGGCGGAAGATGGATGGTCACAATTTCGAGCGCCTTAAGGCTCACATCCTGCCGCTATCGGTATCGCAGGTCTTTGATGTCGCCCGCACCGAGTGGGCTCTTGAAGCGATCGAGATCAGCGATGAATTCGACAACTGTCCGTGTGGTCAAGACATCAAAGAGCACTGTTACATCCGTAACAGATTGAACGGCAATGCGACTTATGTCGGCAATGTTTGCATCAACCGCTTTATCCAGATCGACACGGGCAACCTATTCGATGGCCTGAAGCGGATCGCGGCGGACATAACGGCCAACGCGAACCATGATTTGATCGAACACGCATGGCGCAGCGGCTACCTCTTCGGCGAAAACGAATATGCCTTCCTCAAACAGACCGCATTGAAGCGAAAACTTTCGGAGGCCCAGATCGCTTGGAAGACCAAGATAAACCGGCGCATACTGGCGCAGACCAAGGTTCGGAATCGGACACAGCGGTGATGTTGGCTACTGCTTGGGCGACAAAACGCGGCAATCTCTCACCTTGCTATAAGACGCGGACTGCGGCCTCCCCAGAGATTATCCGATGGTCGCCGTAAAACCACAACAAAGTGGCCATTCGCACGTCCATGATTGGCCGGGCGCTTTTAGGGTGCGTCACACTCGGAGCTGAAGACCGCTTTGTCGGCGACTTAAGCCTCGCAAATGCGGTGCGGGAATTTCCAGCGGTCGCACACTGGCCTCGCAGGCTCGGACCAGGGTGCGGCGTAACCGTGGGCTGTAGGCCGCCTTGCACTGTGCGGGATTGATGGGCTGATAGCCGCTCCTTTTTTGGGGCGCCGACGATGGATGATTTCGAAGACGAACGAGC